>NZ_CP149515.1:0-1957500 GCF_045291555.1 Thioclava sp. GXIMD4215
CGGAACTGCTTCGCGCATATTCCCCTTCTCCCGCAGTTGCATCATAAAAAATGGCGCATTTTGCCTAATTTTTGGCGAATTCCGAGGGTGAGTTGGGCTTGACTCTGGTGGCCGATCACGAGAGATCACGCTCCGGTGATAGTGGTTAATAAATAGTTAATAAGTTCTGGACCCGTGGTTTTTGGGTGACATTGCGCTCCGCCATTTGGGATTTGGCGGGATTAAGCAAAAGTTTTTTCATCACTAGATTTGGTGTCTGAATCTCACAAAACCACGATTTATTACTATGCCGTTCCCCTCATGTTCTCAGAAGGTTAACTTATCCACAGAGTTGTCCAAGGTCATTAACCAACTGTTAGCTAAAAACCTATTGCCTCCCGTAAATTCCCGTGGCATCCCTAACTCATCGCAAAGGCGGGAACATAGAGGCACAAAGACCTCACGGCGAAAAGAGCAGTTTCATACAGGCACCCCCTGACGCGAAAAAGAGAGATCCGGCGCGCGAGCGAGCAGACATCCCCCCAGGTGGCGCGCGCAGTCGGACAGCCCAGAGATGGGAACGAGGGCGGCGGATTGGGCAGTGGCAGCAGCTCAATCCGCCGTTTTCATTCTGACCCTTCGGGGTCGCCAATACACCCGACGGCCAGAGGCAGAAGGTGCGTCGAGAGGGGCAGGAGAGGGTTCGCAATTGGCGGGCATGTTCATAGGCGAATACACCTTCAAGGTGGACAGCAAGGGTCGCATGTCGATCCCGGCTGCGTATCGCCAAGAACTGGCCGACGGTGACCCGAGCCGCCCCAATCAGGACCGCCCCCGCATGGTGATCGTCTACGGGGCCGACAATCAGAAAATGCTTACGGTTTACACGCAAAGCGCCTTCGAGGCGCTTGCGGCCGATATCGCGGCCCTGCCGCGCGGCTCGAAAAACCGTACCATCCTGCAACGTATGGTATTGTCCAAATCGCAGCCGCTGGAGATCGATCCGGATGGCCGTATGGTCCTTCCGGCATTCCTGCGCGAAAAGATCGGTCTTGAGAACGAGGCCTATTTCGCCGGTGTCGGCGAGACCTTCGAGATATGGAAGCCCGAGACCTTCGAAGATGCCGATCAGGCCAATGTGGATCAATGGATCGACGAGATGGGCGATGATTTCGACCCGCTCTCGCTTTTGGGGGCCTAAACCATGAGCGCGCCTGGCCGTCCGCATATTCCGGTTCTTCTGCGTCCCTTGCTGAAGGCTGTGGCCCCTGTCGAGGGTATCTGGATTGATGGCACCTTTGGCGCGGGCGGCTATTCGCGCGGGCTTTTGGCGGAAGGTGCAGCAACGGTGATCGGTGTGGATCGTGACCCGATGGTCTTTGACATGGCCGAAAGCTGGCGCAAAGACTATGGCGACCGGCTGCAGCTGGTGCATGGCACCTTCTCCGAAATGGATGACTATGCCGCCGGGATCGCGCCCGAGGGGCGTGTGGATGGCGTGGTGCTGGATCTGGGCATCAGCTCGATGCAGATCGATCAGGCCGAGCGCGGCTTCTCCTTCATGCAGGACGGCCCTCTGGATATGCGCATGTCGCAGAGCGGGCCGTCGGCGGCTGATCTGGTCAATACGCTGGATGAGGAGGAGCTGGCCGATATCCTCTATCATTATGGCGAGGAACGCGCCTCGCGCCGGATTGCCCGCAATATTGTGAAAGCCCGCGAGATCGCGCCATTTGCTACGACCAAACAGCTGGTCGAGGTGATCGAGCGCTCGCTTCCGCGCCCCAAGCCCGGTCAGTCGCATCCGGCGACCCGCAGCTTTCAGGCGCTGCGCATTGCGGTGAATGATGAATTCGGTCAACTGATCGAGGGGCTTGAAGCCGCCGAGCGCGCGCTGAAACCGGGCGGGCTTCTGGCTGTGGTCAGTTTCCATTCGCTGGAAGACCGTGTTGTGAAGCGCTTCTTGCAGGCGCGCTCTGGCGGGGGCGGGCAGGGCTCGCGCTATGCACCAGTGCAGAAATCCGCCGTGCCGGGCTTTGATAAGCCCTCAAAGGCTATTCCTCCGGACGAAGAAGAGCTTATAGACAACCCGCGCGCCCGTTCGGCCAAATTGCGAGTCGCGCGTCGTCTTGATACCCCCGCCGCACCGGCGGACCGTAGCACGCTGGGGCTTCCTGCCCCTGTTCTGGAACCCGCTGGCAAAGCCACGCCGCATAAACGGAGAACTCGATGAGATCGTTGATCTATCTTGCAACGGCTCTGTGTGTGATGGGGCTGGCCTTCTGGGCGTATCGCGTCAATTACGATACTCAGGACAAGCGGGACGAGCTGCGCGCACTGGATCGCGAGATCGCGTCGCTGAACGAGGGTCTGGGCGTTCTGCATGCCGAATGGGCCTATCTCAACCGGCCCGATCGTCTGCGGGAACTGGTGAACCTGAATTTCACCGATCTCGAGCTTTTGCCGCTACAGGCCGACCAATTCGCCACCGTATCGGAAATTCCCTATCCGAATCCGGTCGAGATGGCGGATCCGGATGCCCCGCAGGAGCCGGATGTCTTGGCGCAGAACGGTCAGGCGGCGAAAAACGGGCAGGCACCAAAAGAGGGGTTGTAAGATGATCCGCATTCCGCTCCGGCCTTTGGCAAAGATCATTTCGGCCCGCAATCGCGGCGAGAACCCCGACGATATCGAACGCGAGAATACCCGCATCCGTGGCGAGGCCACCCGCGACCGTGCGCGGGTGCGTGCCGAGGGGCGGCTTCTGGTGATGGGGCTCGCCTTTGTGGCGGGCTTTACCGTTGTGGGCGTGCGGATGGGTTCGCTTGCGGCCTCCGAGCCGGTCGAGCCGCGCGCGGCCGCCCCTTCGGGCATCCATGCGCAGCGGGCCGATATCGTCGATCGCGAGGGCCGCGTGCTGGCCACCAATCTTGTGACCCACGCGCTTTATGCACAGCCGCCGATGATGGTGGACCCTGTGGGCACGGTTGACAAGCTGATCAAGATTTTTCCCGATCTTGACCATGACCGGCTGATGAAGGATTTCACCGGCAACCGAAAATTCGTCTGGATCAAAAAGAAGATCTCGCCCGAGCAGATGCAGGCCGTGCATGATATCGGCGAGCCGGGGCTGTTGTTCGGCCCGCGCGAGATGCGGCTTTATCCCAATGGTGCCGTGGCGGCCCATATCCTGGGCGGGTCGCGCTTCGGGGCCGAGGGGGTGAATTCTGCCGAGATCGTGGGGACGGCAGGTGTCGAGAAAGAATTCGATAGCTGGCTGCGCGATCCGGCCAATAAGGGCGCGCCGCTGAGGCTGTCGATCGACCTGACCGTGCAGGCGGCGCTGGAAGAAATTCTGGACGGCGGCATGAAGCTGATGAATGCCAAGGGCGCCACCGCGATCCTGATGCAGGTGCAGACCGGCCAGATCGTGGCGATGGCCAGCCTGCCCGATTTCGACCCCAACAAACGCCCGCGTCCGCTGACCACAGGCGATGCCTCCGACAGCCCGCTGTTCAACCGCGCGGTTCAGGGGCTTTACGAGCTGGGCTCGACCTTCAAGATTTTTGCGGTCTCGCAGGCGATGCAGATGGGGCTGGTGACCCCTACCACCGTCGTCGATAGCCAGTCGCCGATGAAAGTCGGGCGGTTCCGTATCCGCGATTTCCACAATTACGGTGCCCATCTGACGGTGACCGATGTCATCAAACACAGTTCGAACGTCGGCACGGCGCATATTGTCGAGATGTTCGGCCCCGATGCGCAGAAGAAGTTTCTTGCCAAGCTGGGCTTTCTCAAACCGACCTCGGTCGAGCTGATCGAGGCCGAGACGGGCCAGCCGCAACTGCCGCCGAAATGGGGAGATGTTTCGGCGATGACCATCGGCTATGGGCATGGTCTGGCGGCCAGCCCGCTGCATCTGGCGGCGGCCTATGCCACCATTGCCAATCACGGTATCCGCGTCGAACCCACACTTCTGGCGGGGGTGGATAAAGGTCATGGCGAGCGGGTGATCAGCGATGATGTATCGCGCAAGGCACTGGCGATGATGCGGATCGTTGTGACGCAGGGGACGGCCTCGTTCGGCAATGTGCCGGGCTATGAGGTGGGCGGCAAAACCGGCACCGCCGATAAGGTGAAGCCGACGGGCGGCTATTATGACGACAAGGTCATCGCCACCTTTGCCGGCGCGTTCCCGATTTCGGATCCGAAATATGTGCTGGTGCTGACGCTGGACGAGCCTTCGGACAATTCCGGCCCGATCCCGCGCCGCACCGCAGGCTGGACCGCTGTGCCCGTGGCCGCCGAGGTAATCCGCCGTTGTGCCCCGCTTCTGGGCCTGCGCCCGATGCCCGCGCATGACCAGATTGCCGGTATTCAGGTCACCAAGAAGCCGGGCGAGAAGACGGTCGCCGACGAGTGATCGGGGCAGGTCGCGGGGCCTGTCCGCACCGGTCGGAATTTGCCGATACGGTCGGGCGGCAGGCAGGCGATGCGTTGACCTTGTCCACTTGCCCGCGATAAATGAAGCCTATGGGGCAGGGGCCGCTTTTGACGGAAGGCGCGTCATCTCCGGCACCCTTTTCGCCGCGCGCCGAAATTGAAACAGAGAGCCATAATCATGCCGACAGATGTGCCGCAATCGAGCCTGATCGCATTGGGGCTGACCCCGCATTCGGGGGGGGACCGCCAGATTACAGGGCTTTCGGTCGACAGTCGTCAGGTCCGGCCCGGTCATCTTTTTGCAGCCCTTCCGGGCACGAAGGTGCATGGGGCCGATTTCGTGCCTGCCGCGCTGGCCAAAGGTGCGGTGGCCGTTCTGACCGACCGCGCGGGGGCGGCGCTGGTGCAGGCGGCTCTCTCCGAGGCGGGGGCGACGCTGGTTGTGGCGGAAGATCCGCGGCAGGCGCTGGCCTATGCGGCGGCGCTGTTTTTCGGGCAGCAGCCTGCCACGATGATCGCGGTGACCGGCACCAACGGGAAAACAAGCGTGGCCACGTTCACCCGCCAGATCTGGCAGGTTCTTGGCTATGAGGCGGTCAATATCGGCACCACCGGCGTAGAGGGGGCCTATTCCGCCCCGTCCAATCACACGACCCCCGAGCCGATCACGCTGCACCGCCTTCTGGCCGAGATGGCCAAGACCGGCATCACCCATGCCGCGATGGAGGCTTCGTCGCATGGTCTGGCCCAGAAGCGGCTGGATGGTGTGACCCTGCGCGCGGCGGCGTTTACCAACTTCACGCAAGACCATCTCGATTATCACGCCACCTTCGAGGACTATTTCGCGGCCAAGGCGGGGCTGTTCGGCCGTGTCCTGCCGGAAGACGGGGTGGCCGTTATCAATATGGATGACCCCAAAGGCGAGGCAATGGCCGAGATCGCCCATGCCCGCGGGCAGCGGGTGATCCGTGTGGGGCATGGTGAAGAATGCGAGATGCGGCTTCTGGGCAAGCGTCCCGATGCCACAGGGCAGGATGTGCGCTTTGCATGGGAGGGCAAGCCGCAGATGGTGCGCCTGTCGCTGATCGGCGAGTTTCAGGCGATGAATGTGCTGACGGCTGCGGCGCTGGTGATCGGCTGCGGGGCCGACCCTCTGTCTGTGGTGCAGGCGCTGGGGCATCTGACGACCGTCAGGGGGCGGATGCAGCAAGTCGCGGTGCGCGAGAACGGTGCGACGGTGTTTGTCGATTATGCCCATACGCCCGATGCGGTGGCCACGGCGCTGAGCGCGCTGCGTCCGCATGTGCTGGGCAAGATCGTGGTGATCGTCGGGGCGGGCGGGGACCGTGACCGGACCAAGCGCCCGCTGATGGGCAGGGCCGCGACCGATCATGCCGATATGGTCTTTGTCACCGATGATAATCCGCGCACCGAAGATCCCGCCCTGATCCGCGCGGCGGTGATGGAGGGCGCGGGCCCGACCGCAATCGAGGTGGGCGACCGTGCCGAGGCCATCCTGCTGGCGGTCGACAAGCTGGAACCGGGCGATGCGCTTCTGATTGCGGGCAAGGGCCATGAGACGGGGCAGGTGATCGGTACGGATGTCTATCCGTTCGATGATGCCGAACAGGCATCGGTTGCGGTGGCTGCACTGGATGGGAAAATCTGATGACACTCTGGACCACAGCCGAGATTGCCCGTGCCACGCGGGGACGGGCCACCCTTGACGCACAGATCGGCGGGATCTCCATTGACACCCGCACGATCGCGCGGGGGGATCTTTTCGTGGCGCTGACCGCGGCGCGCGACGGCCATGATTTCGTGCGGCAGGCGCTGGATAAGGGGGCGGGGGCGGCGCTTGTGTCGCGTATTCCCGAAGGCTGTAGCGAGGCCGATCCGCTGGTGCTTGTGGCGGATGTGCTGGAGGGGCTGCAGGATCTGGGCCGTGCGGGGCGCGCGCGCTCTGGCGCGAAGGTCATCGCGGTGACGGGGTCGGTAGGGAAGACCTCGACCAAGGAGATGCTGCGCGAGGTGCTCAAGGGGCAGGGCAAGACCCATGCGGCCGAGGCCTCTTTCAACAATCACTGGGGGGTGCCGATCACGCTGGCGCGCCTGCCGGCCGATGCCGATTTCGCGGTGATCGAGATCGGGATGAACCATCCGGGCGAGATCGCGCCGCTGGCGCGGATGGCACGTCCGCATGTGGCGATGATCACCACGGTGGCTGCGGCCCATCTGGCGGCATTCGACGACCTCTTCGGCATTGCCCGCGAAAAGGCGGCGATCTTCGAGGGGCTGGAGCCCGGGGGCACCTGTGTCGTGCCCTTGGGGCTTGAGGTGTCGGACGTGCTGGTGCAGGCGGCGAAAGCGGCGGGCGAGGTGGTGACGTTCGGGGCGGATGAGGCGGCAGATTACCGGCTGGTCAGGGTGGATATTCATGGCGATACTACCGTGGTGCAGGCCGATGCGCGCGGGCAGGATCTGCTTTTCAAGGTACAAAGCCCGGGGCGGCATTTTGCTTCCAACGCTTTGGGCGCGATTGCCGCCTGCGCCGCGCTTGGCTGCGAGCAGGCGGTGGCGGCCATCGATCTGGGGCATTGGGTGCCACCGGCGGGGCGCGGCACGCGCGAGAGGGTGCTGTTTGACCCGATCAACCCCGAACAGGGGATCGATCTGTTTGATGATGCCTTCAACGCCAATCCGACCTCGATGGCGGTGGCGCTTGAAATGCTGGCCGCCCAGATGCCGCAAGATGGTGTGGGGCGGGTCAAGCATGGCCGCCGTGTGGCCATTCTGGGCGAGATGCTGGAGCTGGGGCCGGGCGAGGCGGAGATGCATGCGGGGTTGGCGCGTCTGGCACCGATGGCGTCGATCGATGTGGTGCATATGGTCGGTCCGCGCATGGCGGCCTTGCGCGATGCGCTGCCTGCGGCCAAGCGCGGCGAGTGGTATGAAACGGCGCAGGACATGGTCAGCCGCGTGCGCCATCTGGTCGATGCGGGCGATGTGATTTTGGTGAAAGGCTCCAAGGGGTCGAAGGTGAGCCTTGTTGTCGAGGCGCTGCGTAAGCTTGGTCAGCCGGTTTCGACCGAGGTATAAAGGATAAGACGGAATGCTCTATTGGTTGACAAATCTTTCGGACGGGGGCGACCTCTTCAACCTGTTCCGTTACCTGACCTTCCGTGCGGGAGCGTCGTTTTTTACCGCGTTGATCTTCGGGTTCCTGTTCGGTCCGGCACTGATCAATTTCCTGCGTCGCACGCAGGGCAAAGGGCAGCCGATCCGCAGCGACGGGCCGGAAAGCCATCTGGCCAAAGCCGGTACGCCGACCATGGGGGGCTTGCTTATTCTGGCCTCCATTCTGGTGTCTACGCTGCTTTGGGCGCGGCTGGATAACGGCTATGTCTGGCTGGTTCTGATGGTGACGGTGGGCTATGCGCTGATCGGGTTCGCCGATGATTACGCAAAGGTCTCCAAGCAGAATACCAAAGGCGTCAGCGGGCGCGTGCGGATGGGATTGGGGCTTTTGCTTGCGGCGGTTGCAGGGGTGTGGGCGGCATGGCTGCATCCGGCAGATCTGTCGGGGCAACTGGCGGTGCCGGTGTTCAAGAATGTGCTGATCAATCTGGGTGTGCTCTTCGTGCCTTTTGCGATGCTGGTGATCGTGGGGGCGGCCAATGCGGTCAACCTGACCGACGGTCTGGACGGTCTGGCGATCATGCCCGCCATGATCGCGGCAGGCACTTTGGGGGCGATTGCCTATATCGTGGGCCGGAGCGATTTCACCTCCTATCTGGATGTGCATTACGTGCCCGGCACCGGCGAGATTCTGGTGTTTACGGCGGCACTGATCGGCGCGGGGCTTGGGTTCTTGTGGTATAACGCGCCGCCTGCGGCGGTGTTTATGGGCGATACGGGGTCTTTGGCGCTTGGCGGCGCGATCGGGGCGATTGCGGTGTGCACCAAGCACGAGATCGTTCTGGCGATTGTCGGCGGGCTGTTTGTTGTGGAGGCCATGTCGGTGATCATTCAGGTGGCCTATTTCAAACGGACCGGCAAGCGGGTGTTCCTGATGGCACCGATCCACCACCATTTCGAGAAGAAGGGGTGGGCGGAGAGCCAGATCGTGATCCGGTTCTGGATTATTTCGCTGATCCTTGCGCTGATCGGTCTTGCGACGTTGAAGCTGCGCTAAGAGAGGGGGCTGTCTGCCCCCTTTTGGGCCTTGCGGCCCAATTCACCCCCGAGGATATTTCGGGCAGCTGGAAACAGGCGACATGGGAAGGGTTTTGTCATGATTGCAGTACGCGGTGTCGAGGGGCAGAAGATTGCCGTTCTGGGCTTGGGCCGTTCTGGGCTGGCGACAGCGGCAGCGTTGCAGGCGGGCGGGGCCGAGGTGCTGGCGTGGGATGACAGTCCGGAGGGCCGCGCGCGGGCGGAGGCGGCGGGGTTTGTCTGCCGCGATCTGTCGAAGGCGGGGGCTTTCGAGGATGTCGCCTTGCTGGTGGTCTCGCCGGGGATTCCGCATCTTTATCCGCATCCCAACCCGATTATCGCGCAGGCGATGCAGATGGGTGTGCCGGTGGATAACGATATCGGGCTGTTCTTCCGCTCTTGGGCGGGGCCGGACTGGGACAGCTTCGACGTGGCCCCGAAGACGATCTGTGTGACCGGATCGAATGGCAAATCCACCACCACCGCGCTGATCCATCATGTTCTGACCCATTGCGGGCGTCGGTCGCAGATGGCGGGCAATATCGGGCGCGGTGTGCTGGATCTGGAGCCTGCCGAGGATGGCGATGTGGTGGTGCTGGAATTGTCGAGCTATCAGACCGATCTGGCGCGGGCCTTGACGCCGGATGTGGCGGTGTTCACCAATCTGTCGCCGGACCATCTGGACCGCCATGCGGGAATGGGTGGTTATTTCGCGGCCAAGCGGCGGCTCTTTGCCGAGGGCGGGCCGGATCGGGCGGTGATTGGTGTGGACGAGCCCGAAGGGGTCTATCTGGCCAATCAGATCGCCACCAACCGCGAGGATGACCGGCTGATCCGTATTGCCGTGTCGCGCAAGCTGGGCGATTGGGGCTGGTCGGTTTTCGCGCGCAAGGGGTTTCTGGCCGAATGGCGCAAGGGGCGGCAGGTGGCCTCTATCGACCTGCGCGCGATCAAGGGGCTGCCGGGGGCGCATAACCACCAGAATGCCTGTGCGGCCTTTGCGGCACTGCGCGCCATCGGGCTTGCTCCGCGCGAGATCGAGGCCGCTTTCCACAGCTTTGCCGGTCTGCCCCATCGCAGCCAGACCGTTGCCGAGAAAGGCGGGGTGGCGTGGGTCAACGACTCCAAGGCGACCAATGTCGATAGTGCGTCCAAGGCGCTTCAGGCTTTCAAGAATATCCGCTGGATTGCGGGCGGGCTTGGGAAAGAGGGCGGGGTTGCCTCGCTGGCCAAGGATCTCGAACATGTGAAAAAGGCCTATTTCATCGGCCACTCGGCGCGGGATTTCGCCTTGCAGCTGACGGGGCTGGACCATGAGATCTGCGAAACGATGGACGCCGCTGTGGCGGCCTGTGCGCGCGATGCGGTGGCCGGAGATACCGTGCTGCTGGCACCGGCGGCGGCCAGCTTCGACCAGTATGGCAGCTTCGAAAAGCGCGGCGAGCATTTTGTCGCGCTGGTTGAGGCGCTGGCCGACTGAGAATCGCAAAGGTTTTCCGTTGTATAAATCAGGCTTTCCCTTTTATGGGATGGCCATGCATTTTCCTGAGTAGGAGCGGCGCGCGTTCTGGCGCACAGATCGCGGCAATCTCGTGGCGAAATCCTGCGAAATGCGCCGTAAATCGGACATAGTTTATCTGGCCATAAGGCATAAATTGCGCTAGCATCGAAGGCAGACCCGGAAAACGGGCATTTTTTCGAGGCAGTACGGCAGTAACAGCCCATGACAGATATGGTTTTCGGCACCGCGCCTTCGCGCGTCGGTGAACCTGTACTTCCACGCTGGTGGCGGACCCTTGACAAATGGGCGCTGTCTTGCGTGTTGATCCTGTTCGGGATCGGGATGCTTCTCGGGCTTGCGGCCTCGGTGCCGCTGGCCGAGAAGAACGGTCTTGAGGCGTTTTACTATGTGAAGCGTCAGGCCTTCTTTGGCGGTGCGGGCATCGTTGCCATGCTGCTGACCTCGATGATGAGCCCGCGTCAGGTGCGACGTGTGGGCGTGCTGGCCTTCTTTGCCTGCTTTGCCGCCATTCTGGCCTTGCCCTTCGTCGGCACGGATTTCGGCAAGGGGGCGATCCGCTGGTTCTCGTTCGGTTTTGCATCCGTGCAGCCTTCGGAATTTCTCAAGCCTGCCTTCATCGTGACCGCAGCATGGTTCATGGCGGCGGCCCATGAGATCGCAGGCCCGCCCGGTCGGCTATATTCCTTCATCCTGATGGTCATCATCGTGCTGATCCTTGCGATGCAGCCCGATTTCGGTCAGGCCTCGCTGATCCTCTTTTCGTGGATGGTGATGTATTTCGTCGGGGGCGCGCCGATCATGCTGCTTGTCTCGATCGGGGGGCTGACAGCCATCGGGGGCTTTACCGCCTATAACCTTTCCGACCACTTTGCCCGCCGTATCAATGGCTTCCTGTCCTCGGAGGTCGATCCGCGTACCCAGATCGGCTATGCCACCAACGCCATTCAGGAGGGCGGCTTCTTTGGCGTGGGCGTGGGCGAGGGCACAGTGAAATGGTCGCTGCCCGATGCGCATACCGATTTTATCATCGCGGTCGCGGCGGAAGAATACGGCCTGATCCTCGTGCTGATCATCATCGCGCTCTATGCCACGGTCGTCATGCGCTCGATGCTGCGTCTGATGCGCGAGCGTGATCCCTTCACCCGTCTGGCAGGCTGTGGTCTGGCCGCGGCGTTCGGGGTGCAGGCCTTTATCAATATGGGCGTGGCAGTGCGTCTTCTGCCTGCAAAGGGCATGACGCTTCCCTTTGTCAGCTATGGCGGTTCGTCGATGATCGCCTCGGGGATTGCCGTGGGCATGTTGCTCGCGCTGACCCGCTCGCGCCCGCAGGGGCAGATTTCGGATATTCTGGCGCGCAACAAACGCGGTTGAGAGGGGCTGGCATGACACAGGAGGCGGCACCTCTATTGCTGATCGCGGCAGGCGGCACGGGGGGGCATATGTTCCCCGCGCAGGCTCTGGCCGAAGAAATGGTGCGCCGTGGATGGCGTGTGAAGCTTTCCACCGATGATCGCGGCGCGCGCTATGCGGGCGGCTTTCCGCATGTGGTGCAGGTGGAACAGGTCAGCTCGGCGACGTTTTCGCGCGGGGGCCTGCTGGCGCGTCTGCTGGTGCCGCTGAAAATTCTGGGCGGTATCGCCTCGGCGGTGGGGCGCAACCTGCGGGATAAACCTGCCGCTGTGGTGGGCTTTGGCGGCTATCCGACAATTCCGGCATTGGCTTCGGCACAGTTGCTGGGGCTGCCGCGTGCGATCCATGAACAGAATGGCGTGATGGGCAAGGTCAACCGCAAATTCGCCCCCAAGGTGAATGCGGTGGCCTGCGGCACCTGGCCGACCGACCTGCCTGCCGGTGTGCGGGCAATCCATACCGGAAATCCGGTGCGCGGGGCCGTGCTGGAGCGGGCAGGGGCCCCCTATATCGTGCCGGGAGACTATCCTATGTCGCTGCTGGTGATGGGCGGGTCGCAGGGCGCGCGCATCCTGTCGGATGTGGTGCCTGCCGCACTGGCCCTGCTGCCGCCCGAGATCCGGCGCAATCTGCGGGTGGCGCATCAGGCGCGGCCCGAAGATCTGGAGCGGGTGATTGCCGCCTATGAAGAGGCAGGGATCACCGCCGAGGTCCAGTCGTTTTTCAATGATGTGCCGCGCCGTCTGACCGAGGCGCAGCTTGTGATCTCGCGCTCGGGGGCGTCTTCGGTGGCCGATATCTCGGTGGTCGGGCGTCCGGCTATCCTGGTGCCTTTCGCCGCCGCTGCGGGCGACCATCAGAGCGCCAATGCCAAAGGGTTGACCGAGGCCGGTGGTGCGATTGTGATCCCCGAAAGCCGTATGACCCCGGAGACCTTGGCCGAACAGGTGGCCCTGGTGCTTGCAAACCCCGAGGGCGCCTTGCAGATGGCGCGCGCAAGCCAGAGCTATGGCATCACCGATGCCACGGCACGGCTTGTGGATATGGTGGAACAACTGACAGGAGACGCGCGATGAACGCGACGAAACTACCCGGTGAACTTGGCCCGATTCATTTCATCGGCATGGGTGGGATCGGCATGTCTGGCATCGCCGAAGTGCTTTTGACCCAAGGCTTTACGGTGCAGGGATCGGATGCGAAAGCCTCCAAGATCACCGACCGGCTGCAAGAGCTGGGCGCCACTTTCTATGAGGGCCAGCGCGCCGAGAATATCGGCAATGCGGGGGTCGTGGTGATTTCTTCCGCGATCAAGCGCGGCAATCCCGAGCTGGAAGAGGCGCGCAAGCGTGGCCTGCCTGTTGTGCGTCGCGCCGAGATGCTGGCCGAGCTGATGCGCTTGCGTTCGAATATCGCGATTGCGGGGACGCATGGCAAAACCACCACCACGACGATGGTGGCCACCCTGCTGGACAAGGGCAATTTCGACCCGACCGTGATCAATGGCGGGGTGATCCATGCCTATGGCTCGAATGCGCGGGCGGGCGAGGGCGAGTGGATGGTGGTCGAGGCCGATGAATCCGACGGCTCGTTCAACCGGCTTCCGGCGACGATTGCGATTGTCACCAATATCGACCCCGAGCATATGGAGCATTGGGGCAATTTCGATGCCCTGCGCAAAGGGTTCTACGATTTCGTCTCGAATATCCCCTTCTACGGGCTGGCGGTCTGCTGCACCGACCACCCCGAGGTGCAGACGCTTGTGGGCAAGCTGACCGACCGTCGTGTGACGACCTTCGGGTTTAACGCTCAGGCCGATGTGCGCGCGCTGAACCTGCGCTATGAACGCGGGATCGCGCATTTCGACATAGCCCTTCAGGGCGAGGAACATGACGAGGCAGGCCGCGCCAAGCTGATCGAGGGCTGCACCCTGCCGATGCCCGGCGACCATAACGTGTCCAATGCGCTGGCGGCTGTGGCCGTGGCCCGCCATCTGGGCATGAAGCGCGACGAGATCCGCGAGGCGCTGGCCAATTTCAAGGGCGTGAACCGCCGCTTCACCAAGGTGGGCGAGGTTCTGGGCGGCGTGGCGATCATTGATGATTACGGCCACCACCCCGTTGAAATCGCAGCCGTTCTGAAGGCGGCCCGTCAGGCTGTTTCGGGCACGCCCGGCGCGCGGGTGATTGCTGTGCATCAACCGCACCGCTATTCGCGCCTGCATTCGCTGTTTGATGATTTCTGCACCTGCTTCAACGAGGCCGATGTGGTGGCCATCGCCGAGGTCTATTCGGCGGGCGAGGACCCGATCGAGGGCGCGACCCGCGAGGGCCTTGTGGCGGGGTTGATCCAGCATGGTCACCGCCATGCCCGCGCGATCCTGTCCGAGGACGATCTGGCGCGGCTGGTGCGTGAACAGGCGCGCCCCGGCGATATCGTGGTCTGCCTCGGGGCAGGGACGATTTCGACCTGGGCCAACGGGCTTCCGGCAAAGCTGGGCGCCTGATCTGTTTCGTCGGCCTTGAAGGGGGTGGGCGTTTGACAAGTGTGGCGCATGCCGTCGGAAACCGGCGTATTGCGCGTTGAAAAACAGAGACATGTTTTGTCTCTGGACGATGTCCGGGCTGTCCGCCGGTCAGGATGTCGCACTGGGCCGGTCTGTCATGGGCCGGCCATTTCTTGCCAGCAACCCGATTGCAGGGGGGCAGCATCTGTTTTCCGGCAGCCGGACCCGACGCGGGGTCCCGTCACCAGAGACCCGAAGTCCAAGGCCGATATCAGAGGAATGGAGCCGTCATAATGTCACTCTCGCTCACCCTTGCCTGCCTATGGGGCGTCTTTGCCTCGGTTCTGGCGATGGGGCCGCAACGTTGGCACTGGGTCGCGGCTTGGGTGCTGATTGTGACGGGGGTGCCGATCCTCGGGGCGGTGACCTATCAGCAGGGGCCGCTTTGGGGCTTGGTGGTGCTGGCGGCGGGGATGTCGGTCCTGCGTTGGCCGCTGCACCGGCTGATTGCCCGCCTGCATGCCGAGCCGCGTCCGGCGGACAACCGTCAGGACGCCTGATCGCGATCCGCCTTCTGCGATAAATCGGGATAAATAGCGCGAGGGCTTGCCGTGCTGACAGGGCTTCGCTAGGAACGCCTGTATGACCGATATGCTTTCTCCCTCTTCCTATCAGCCGCGCGGTGCCCTGACGCCGCAGCGCGCATTGTCCGAGCTGACATGGCTGCGTGTGGGTGGTCCGGCCGATTGGCTGTTCCAGCCTGCCGATACGGACGATCTTTGCGCGTTTCTGGCGGGGCTGCCGGAGACGGTTGCGGTGTTTCCGATGGGCGTCGGCTCGAACCTGATCGTGCGGGATGGCGGGCTGCGCGCCGTGGTGATCCGTCTGGGCCGTGGCTTCAACGGGATCGAGATCGAAGGCACGCGCATTCGGGCGGGCGCTGCGGCGCTGGATGCGCATGTGGCCCGCAAGGCGGCAGCAGGCGGCGTGGATCTGACCTTTTTGCGCACCATTCCCGGCTCTGTCGGCGGCGCGGTGCGGATGAATGCCGGGTGCTATGGCACCTATGTGGCCGACCATCTGGTGGAAATCGGTGTGGTCACGCGGGCGGGGGAGGCACGTCGCCTTCATGCGGCCGATCTGCATCTGGCCTATCGCCAGAGCGCGCTGCCGGAAGGCTGGGTGATCACCGATGCCGTGTTCGAGGGTCTCCCCGCCGAACCCGCCGATCTCGAAGCGCGCATGGCCGAACAGATCGCCAAGCGTGACGCCTCCCAGCCCAGCAAGGAGCGCAGCGCAGGCTCGACCTTCCGCAATCCGTCGGGGTTCAGCTCTACGGGGCGGGCCGATGACGTGCATGATCTCAAGGCGTGGAAAGTCATCGACGATGCCGGAATGCGTGGGGCCCGTCTTGGCGGGGCGCAAATGTCTGAAATGCATTCCAACTTCCTGATCAACGCGGGCGGTGCCAGTGCCGCCGATCTGGAAGGTTTGGGGGAAGAGGTCCGCAAAAAGGTTTTGCTCAACAGCGGAATTGAGCTACAGTGGGAAATCATGCGCGTCGGAGAAAGATAAGGCCATAGAAGAAGGGCCGTCTTTTGGCAGTAACCGATGGGCTTAACCAAAAGCGCAAAACGGGGAAAACCCCGACGAGGCAAAGTATGGCGGGTAAGTCGAGCAGGACGACCCAGCTTGTGGCGGTATTGATGGGTGGCGCGTCCGCAGAGCGGGATGTGTCTCTTTCTTCTGGGCGCGAATGCGCCATCGCCTTGCGGGCTGCGGGATATGAGGTGATCGAGGTCGATGCTGGCCCCGATCTGGCGCAGCGTCTCACCGAAATCGAACCGGATGTCGTCTTCAACGCGCTGCATGGCCGCTGGGGCGAGGATGGCTGTGTGCAGGGGCTGCTGGAATGGCTGCGTCTTCCCTATACGCATTCGGGGGTGCTTGCCTCGGCCATCGCGATGGACAAGGACCGCTCGAAGCAGGTCTATGCACAGGCCGGTCTACCGGTGGTCGACAGTGTGATTGCCGCGCGCGACGAGGTGCGTAAGCGCCATGTCCTGCCGCCGCCTTATGTGGTCAAACCCAATAATGAAGGCTCCTCCGTCGGCGTCTATATCGTGCAGGAGGCGGCCAATAGCCCGCCGCAGCTTTCCGATGACATGCCCGAAAGCGTCATGGTGGAAACCTATGTGCCGGGGCGCGAACTGACCTGTGCCGTGATGGAAGACCGCGCCTTTTGCGTGACCGAGATCGTGACCACCGGCTGGTATGACTATCAGGCCAAATATTCGGCAGGTGGCTCGCGTCATGTCTGCCCCGCCGATATTCCCGAAGAGATCGCGACGGCCTGTCAGGATTTTGCGCTGCGGGCGCATAAGGCGCTTGGCTGCCGCGGTGTCTCGCGCACCGATTTCCGTTGGGATGACACGCGCGGATTGGCGGGGTTGTTCCTGCTGGAAACCAATAACCAGCCCGGTATGACGCCGACATCGCTGGTGCCGGAACAGGCGATGCAGGCGGGGATCGACTTTCCTGCGCTGTGCCGCTGGATGGTGGAGGATGCCTCATGCGGAAGGTAGGGGCGTCGCATGATCCGTCCAAGGCGGATGCGGGCAGATGGGCGGGCACACGCGCGGTTGGCGGTGCCTCGCGCAGCCAGCAGGGCCAGCTTTACGTGCGTCGCTCGTCGCGCCGTAAGGACCCTGCCCCCTCGCGTCTGGCCTTCCGGCTGAACCGGCTCTGGCTGACGCCCATCGTGCGGTCGCTGACCCGTATCGGGGTGCCGACCTTTGCCGTGGTGCTGGGGCTGGGGATCTATTTCGGGGATTCCGGTCGGCGCGCGGATATGCTGCAGACCTACGAGGATATCAAGGCCTCGATCCAGAACCGTCCCGAATTCATGGTCAATGAACTCAAGGTCGAGGGGGCAAGCCCCGAGGTCGAGCGGGCGGTCTATACGATGCTGCCGACCGGTTTGCCGGTCTCTTCCTTCAATATCGATCTGGACCAGTATCGCGAGACGATCATGCGGCTGGATGCGGTGGCGGATGCCTCGATCAGCATCAAATCCGGCGGGGTGCTGGATGTGGTGGTGACCGAACGCACGCCGGTGATTTTGTGGCGCACGGCGACGGGGCTGGAGATGCTGGACCACGGGGGGCATCGCGTTGCGACGCTGATCGACCGTGCCGCGCGCTCCGATCTGCCGTTGATTGCCGGTGTCGGTGCCAATCAGGCGGTGCCCGAGGCGTTGGCGATCCTGAAGGCGATGGGGCCGCTTCTGCCCAAAGCGCGCGGTCTGATCCGTGTGGGCCAGCGGCGTTGGGACATTGTTCTGGAGGGAGATCGCCGCGTGATGCTGCCGCAGGATACGCCGGTACAGGCGGTCGAGCGGCTTCTGGCGATGAATACCGCCGAAGATGTGCTTGCCCGTGATTTTACGCGGATCGATTTGCGTGACAAGGATCGCCCCACGATCCGGCTGACACCCCATGCGATGGAAAGTTATCGCGCCATCGCCCATAATTACTGAGCCATAGCTACCGAGATTGCATCCTATGCCCGATTTTTACCAAGCCCAGAGAGCGATGCGCAATATGCGCAAGGCCGCGATGCAGCGCGGTGTTGTTGCGCTTCTGGATATAGGCACATCGAAGATTGTGTGCTTGGTGCTGAAAATCGAAGGGCCGAGCGGTCTGGCAGAGATGGAGGGCGGCGGGCCTCTGGCGGGGCAGGCGGGCTTCAAGGTGATCGGTGCGGCCACCACACAATCGCGCGGGGTCCGCTTTGGCGAGATCGACACGATGGCGCAGACCGAGCGGGCGATCCGCACCGTGGTGCAGGCCGCGCAGAAGAAGGCCGCAATCCGTGTGGATCATGTGATTGCCTGCTTTGCGGGCGGCGAACCGCGCAGCTACGGGCTGACCGGCCAGATCGATATTGCCGGAGATCAGGTCACGGGGCAGGATGTGGGCCGCGTGCTGGCCGCCTGTGATGTGCCTGATTTCGGGGCAGGGCGCGAGGTGCTGCATGCCCAGCCCGTCAATTTCGCGCTTGATCACCGGTCGGGCCTGTCGGACCCGCGTGGCCATGCGGGGCGCAAGCTGGCAACCGATATGCACCTGCTGACGGTGGACGGGTTCGCGCTGCAGAACCTTGTGAATGCGATCCGGCGCTGCGATCTGGAGCTGGCCGGTGTGGCAAGCTCTGCCTATGTGTCGGGCGTGGCCAGCCTTGTCGAGGATGAACAGGAACTGGGGGCCGCCTGCATCGATTTGGGCGGTGGCGCGTCGGGCCTGTCTATCTTTATGAAAAAACACATGATCTACTCCGATGCCGTGCGCATGGGCGGTGATCATATCACCTCCGATATTTCGGCGGGGCTTCAGGTTTCGGGCCAGTTGGCCGAGCGGCTGAAGACAATTCATGGCGGGGTCCATGCGACCTCGATGGATGACCGCGAGCTGATCGAGCTTTCCGCCAATTCCGGCGATTGGGAAAAGGACAGCCGCACCGCCACCCGCGCCGAGCTGATCGGCATCATCCGGCCCCGCGTCGAGGAGATCTTCGAGGAGATCAAGGCGCGGCTGGATGTGGCGGGCTTCTCGCATATGCCCAGCCAGCAGATCGTGCTGACGGGCGGCACCAGCCAGTTGCCCGGTATTGACGGTATGGCGGCGCGAATCCTCGGCCATAACGTGCGCTTGGGGCGGCCGCTTCGCGTGCAGGGGTTGCCGCAGCAGGCGACATCTGCCGGTTTTAGCGCCATTGTCGGTCTGGCGCTGCATGCGACCAACCCGCAGGACGAGTGGTGGGATTTCGAGATCCCCGTCGACCGGCTGGGCGGGCGCAGCTTCCGCAGGGCGTTCCGCTGGTTCAAGGATAACTGGTAAAGCCCAGAGGCTTGCGCGCCAATCTTAATGTTGACGTAACTGTATCTGCCGCGAAAGCTAGGTCTTCCGGGGTGTTTTTTGTCATTCTACCATATCCGGAGAACTGCGCGAAATACCGCTGAGTCGCGCTTCGATCTGCCCAGATTTTGTGTCTTAACCGTGTTTTTCGCGTGACGACGCGTCGTTTTCTGGTAAAATAAGGGTAATTTTTCAAACGGCCGGGACAGGGCCAATCACCAAAAAAACAGGCGGACCTCTATGACCTTGAACCTCATGATGACCGATCAACAGGATCTGAAGCCGCGGATTACCGTCTTCGGCGTTGGTGGCGCTGGGGGCAACGCCGTCAATAACATGATCGAACAGGCGCTGGAAGGCGTGGAGTTCGTTGTTGCCAATACCGACGCGCAGGCGCTCCAGCAATCCAAGAGCCAGGCGCGCATCCAGATGGGGATCAAGGCGACCGAAGGTCTGGGCGCGGGCGCGCGCCCGTCTGTGGGTGCGGCTGCGGCCGAGGAGACGATCGAAGAGATCGTCGACCACCTTGCAGGCGCGCATATGTGCTTCATCACCGCCGGTATGGGCGGCGGCACCGGCACCGGTGCGGCACCGATCATCGCGCAGGCCGCGCGTGAGCTGGGCGTGCTGACCGTTGGCGTCGTGACCAAGCCCTTCCAGTTCGAAGGCACCAAGCGCATGCGTCAGGCCGAAGAAGGTCTGGAAGCGCTGCAAAAGGTTGTGGATACGCTGATCATCATCCCCAACCAGAACCTGTTCCGCCTTGCCAACGAAAAGACCACCTTCACCGAAGCCTTCGAGATGGCCGATGATGTGCTCTATCAGGGCGTGAAGGGTGTGACCGACCTCATGGTCCGTCCGGGCCTGATCAACCTCGACTTCGCGGATGTTCGCGCCGTGATGGACGAGATGGGCAAGGCAATGATGGGCACCGGCGAGGCCTCGGGCGAGGATCGTGCGATCCAGGCGGCAGAGAAGGCGATTGCCAACCCGCTCTTGGACGAGATCTCGCTGAAAGGCGCGAAGGGTGTGCTGATCAACATCACCGGCGGTTACGACCTGACCCTGTTCGAACTGGACGAAGCGGCCAACCGTATCCGCGAGGAAGTTGATCCGGATGCGAATATCATCGTCGGTTCGACCCTCGACCCCGATATGGATGGCATGATGCGCGTGTCGGTTGTGGCAACCGGTATCGACGCTCTGGCCGCTCCGGCAGAAGTTCCGGTGCCGCGTCGCACTCTGGCAGAGCCGCTGCGCAATCCGCAGGAAGCGGCCGAAGAAGCCCGCGCGGCTGCTCCGCATGTGCAGGAACCGGCTCCGGCCCCGCGTCAGCCGCAAGTTGCCGTGACCTCGGCCCAGCCCGTTCAGCAATCGCGCGGCTATCAGGCCCCGCAGCACCGTGCCGCACAGGAATACCGTCCGGCACAGGCGGAGATGCGCCAGTCGGCCCCGCAACAGGCCGAGCGTCATTACGAGCAGCCGCGTCAGGCCGCAGCCCAGCCGCAATACGAGGCACCCGCTGCCCAGCCGCAATATCGCCAGCAACAGCCGCGCGCCCAATATGCCGCGCCGCAGGAAGAGCCGCAGCAGGCCCCGACCTACCAGTCGCGTCAGCCGCATTATAACGAAGCTGCCGAAGAGGCCGCCGAATATGTGGCCCCGCGTCCGCGTCAGCCCGGTCAGCCCTCGCCCGAGGCGCTCGCCCGTCTGCAGGCCGCTGTGAACCGTCAGCCGGCACAGGGTGTGGCTCCGCAGCAACCGCGTCAGGGCATGGCCGCAGAGCGCGCGCCGCAGCCGCAGGCCGAGAAGCCGCGTTTCGGGATCAACTCGCTGATCAACCGCATGACCGGCCACGCACATGATGCGCAGCAGCCCGCGCAGCAACCGGCCCGTCAGCAGCCGCGTGCTCAGGCGCCCGCACCGCAGCAGCCGCAGGCCCGCGCGGAAGACTATGATGACGAGCAGACCAATGATCAGGATCGCATCGAGATTCCGGCCTTCCTGCGCCGTCAGGCAAACTGATCGGTTTGAAATGTCTCGGTGAGAAACGCCAATCGCGCCGATCTTGCTGAAAAATTTCGATCACAAAATGCATAAAATAGGCCGGGTTTTCCCGGCCTATTTTCTTTTTTATTCAGGGGGTTGTGGGGTGCTTGGCGGGGTTCCGCTACGGCGTGTGGTTAATGTTTCATTCTGTTGCAAAGAGTGAGTTGAGAAAGTCGCAGGTTTTTCTTAACTGATGTTGCGATGGAACGAGGGACAACTTTCAACCGTTCGTCGCTAAGAATCGAAAGGAATTGATCGTGCAGACCAGCCTTGCAAAACCCGTGAGCTTCGATGGTGTCGGCCTCCACAAAGGCCAGCCCGTGCGCATGCGTCTTTTGCCTGCGCCCGCCGATCATGGCATCGTGTTCAACCGCGTGGATGTGACGGACCGTAACGGTCTGATCGCGGCCCGTTGGGATTATGTGACCAATGCCCGCCTTTGCACCCTGATCGAAAACGAAGACGGGATCACCGTCTCGACGATCGAACATATCATGGCCGCTCTGGCCGGTTGCGGCGTGCATAATGCGCTGATCGAAATCGACGGGCCGGAAGTGCCGATCCTTGACGGATCGTCGGCCCCCTTCGTCAAAGGCATCCGCGCTGCCGGTCTGGTGGAAGTGGGCGGCCAGTTGCGCGCCTTGCGTATCCTGCGCCCCGTCGAGGTGACGGAGGGCGAGGCATGGGCGCGGCTGGAACCCAACCGCACGCTCGAGATCGATTTCTCGATTGATTTCACCGACAAGGCGATCGGTCATCAGCACAAGCGTCTGGGCATGTCCAACGGCGCTTTCGTGCGCGAGTTGATGGATAGCCGCACCTTCTGCCGCCGTGCCGATGTGGAGATGATGCAGAAGAACGGTCTAGCCCTTGGCGGCACCTATGACAATGCGGTCGTGATCGATGGCGACAAGGTGCTTAGCCCCGGTGGCCTGCGCCACAAGGACGAGGCGGTGCGCCATAAGATGCTGGACGCGCTTGGCGACCTTCTGCTGGCAGGCGGGCCGATTCTCGGGCGCTATGTGGGCAACCGCTCGGGGCATGCGATGACCAACAAGCTGCTGCGCGCGGTCTTCGCCACGCCTGGCGCCTATGAGTGGGTCGTGCTTGATTCCGAAGCGGCAGACGCCACCCCCGGCGCGGGCGTCTGTATGCCGCATCTTTTCGCCGCCCAGTAACGGATCCGGTGGGTTCGCGCCGCTTTGCGGCATGGCGCTCTTGCGATTGTGAAGCCTTCATGCGCTTGTGTGCATGGAGGCTTTTTCATTTGTCACAGTGATGCTTGGCTTCTCAATGCGTTGACGCTAGGAAGGTGCAGTGAAAGGCGTTTTGCGCAGCCGATTGTTCTGTGTTAAGCGGTGTTGAACGTTACTGCCCTCGGGCAGATCAGGAAGAGATCCCGCCCATCGGGGCAGGGCAAGAATGGGATAGGGCAGGGCATGATGCACGGCAAATCAGCGGCTACAAGGGTCGGGTGTCTCTTGCTGGTGGCGACCCTCGCTGCCTGTTCGGGCAAAGGCGACAGCCCCAAGGATGTGCCTCTGGATAACTTCACCGCGCAGCAGATCTACGAGCGCGGCGAATACGAGCTGGAAGTGGGGAACCCGCGCCGTCCGACGGATGCGCTGCATTACTTCCAAGAGGTCGAACGTCTTTATCCCTATTCGGAATGGGCGCAGCGCTCTGTGATCATGCAGGCCTATGCCCAGCACCGCGCGAAGAATTACGAAGAGGCGCGCTCGACCGCGCAGCGTTATCTTGACACCTATCCGGGGTCGGAAGATGCGCCCTATGCGAAATATCTTCTGGCGCTGAGCTATTACGACCAGATCGATGAGGTCGGTCGCGATCAGGGCCTGACCTATCAGGCGCTGCAGGCGCTGCGCGAAGTGATCGAGCAATATCCCGACAGCGATTATGCGCGCTCGGCAATGCTGAAATTCGACCTTGCCTTCGACCATCTGGCGGGCAAGGAAATGGAGATCGGTCGCTATTACCTCAAGCACGGCAATTACACGGCGGCCATCAACCGCTTCCGTGTCGTGGTCGAGCAGTTCCAGACCACGACCCACACGCCCGAGGCGCTGGAACGTCTGGTCGAGGCCTATCTGGCTCTTGGTCTGACCGACGAGGCCCAGACGGCGGCGGCGATCCTTGGCCATAACTTCCAGTCTTCGCCCTTCTACGAAGACGCCTACAAGCTTTTGCGTGCCAAAGGGCTTGAACCGGAAAACAAGGGCGATAGCTGGCTTTCAACGATTTACCGCCAGGTTATCAAGGGGCAGTGGCTGTAAGCCCGCGCCCCGACTGGCCCTATAGCGGGACCACCCATGCTGCGCAGCCTTGAGATTCGCGATATCCTCATCGTGGAACGCACCGAGTTGGACTTCGGTGCGGGGCTCAATGTTTTGACGGGCGAGACAGGGGCGGGGAAGTCGATCCTGCTGGACTGTCTGGGCTTTGTGCTGGGCTGGCGGGGGCGTGCCGAACTGGTGCGCAAGGGGGCCGAACAGGGCGAAGTCACCGCCGAGTTCGACCTGCCCGAGGGCCATCCGGTGCGCGACATCTTGCGCGAGGCCGATCTGCCCGAAGATGACGCGCTGATCCTGCGCCGTGTGAACCGCGCCGATGGCCGCAAGACCGCCTATGTCAACGACCGCCGTGTGACGGGCGAGGTGCTGCGCCGGATCTCGGCGTCGCTGGTGGAGCTGCATGGCCAGCAGGATGATGGCGGTTTGCTGAATGAAAAAGGCCACCGCGCGATGCTGGATGCCTTCGCCGAAAACGCCCCGCTTCTGGCGCAGGTTGCGGCGGCGTGGAAAGATCGTTCTGCGGCGCGCAAGGCCCTGTCGGCGGCGCAGGCCGCATTGGCCGAGGTGCAGGCCGAGGAAGAATTCCTGCGTCATTCGGTGGCCGAGCTGGACAAGCTGGACCCTCAGCCGGGCGAGGAAGCGACCCTTGATACCGAGCGCCGCGTGATGCAGCAGGCCGAGAAGATCCGCTCGGATGTGGCGCGCGCCTTGCAGGCCTTGGGGCCGGAAGGGGCCGAAGGGCTGATGCGCGAGGCCGACCGCTGGCTTCAGGGTGCTGCCGATCGTGCCGAGGGGCGGCTCGATCAACCTCTCAGCGTGCTGGAACGCGCGCTGATCGAATTGGGCGATGCCACGCAAGGCGTGGAAGAGGCGCTGGATGCGCTCAGCTTCGACCCCTACGCGCTGGAAGCCACCGAAGAGCGTCTTTTTGCCATTCGCGCTTTGGCCCGCAAACATGGGGTGCAACCCGATGATCTGGGTGATTTCGCCACCGGACTGCGCGCGCGGCTTGAGGCGCTGGATGCAGGCGAGGGCCGGATCCGCGATCTCGAATCAGCCGTGACCAAGGCCGATCTGGCCTATCGCGAGGTGGCCGACAGGCTGGGTCTGGCGCGGCGCAAGGCGGCCACCCGTTTGGATCAGGCGATGGCGGCGGAACTGGCACCGCTGAAGATGGAACGCGCGGTGTTCGAGACCCGTGTGTCGGCGGGCGAACCCTCAGTGGAAGGCTCGGATAATGTGGCCTTCACCGTGGCCACCAACCCCGGCGCGCCTGCGGGGCCGTTGAACAAGATCGCCTCGGGGGGTGAGCTTTCGCGCTTCTTGCTGGCGCTGAAGGTGGTGCTGTCGAAAGGCGCCGATGCGCTGGTGCTGATTTTTGACGAGATCGACCGCGGGGTGGGCGGGGCCACCGCCGATGCGGTGGGCCGTCGTCTGGCGCGGGTTGCCGAAGAGGCGCAGGTGCTGGTGGTGACCCATTCGCCGCAGGTGGCCGCAAGGGGCGCACAGCATTTCCGCGTGCAGAAACGGGTGGAAGGCGGAATGACGCTGTCCGAGGTCGTGCCGCTGGATGAGACCGAACGCCGCGACGAGATCGCCCGTATGATCGCCGGTGCCGAGGTGACAGATGCCGCCCGTGCCGCCGCAGCCGAGCTTCTGGGGGCGGGCTGATCCCCGCCGAAAGGCCGGTTTGCACAGCCGCTCTGCATGCGGAATCTGGTCCGTGGGGCTTTTCTCTTGCCGGTTCCGGGCCTAGAACCGTGGGCAAAGATCCGGAGACAGATTATGGCATATGATGCAGCCCTCGACGCCCTGAAATCCCTGCTGGGGGACCGGTTGAGCCTGACGCAGGCCGATCGCGACCTGCATGGCCAGAATGAAACCTGGTTCGCCCCCGCGCCGCCCGATGCGGTGGCCTATCCCGCCACGACCGAAGAGGTGTCGCAGATCATGAAGATCTGCACCGCCCATAGGATGCCGGTGGTGGCTTGGGGCACGGGCACTTCGCTGGAAGGGCACGCACTGGCAATCCACGGCGGGCTCTGTTTGGATATGAGCCGGATGGATAAGCTGGTCGAGCTCTATCAGGACGACATGCAGGTCCGCGTCCAGCCCGGCATGACGCGCGAGGTGCTCAATACCGAACTGCGCGCCACGGGGCTGTTCTTCCCTGTCGATCCGGGGGCGAATGCGTCCTTGGGCGGCATGGCCTCGACGCGGGCGTCTGGCACCACCACGGTGGGTTACGGTACGATGAAGGATAACGTGATGGGGCTGGAGGTCGTTCTGGCCGATGGCACCATCATCCGCACCGGCTCGCGCGCGCGTAAATCTTCGGCGGGTTATGACCTGACCGCGCTGATGCTGGGCTCGGAAGGCACGCTGGGGATTATCACGGAACTCACGCTGAAACTGCATGGCCAGCCCGAGGCAGTCTCTTCGGCGGTCTGTGCTTTCGACACCCTGCATGCGGCGGTGGAAACCGTGCAGATGGTGATCCAGATGGGCATCCGCATGGCGCGGATCGAATTTGTTGACGCGATGACCGCGCAGATCTTCAACAAGATGAACGGCACTGACCTGCCGGAAAAACCACATCTGATGATCGAGTTCCACGGGTCCGAGGCGATGGTGGCTGAGCAATCCGAGCGCTTCGGCGAGGTGGTCACCGAGATGGGCGGCGCCAATTTCGACTGGGCGACCACCGCCGAAGACCGCACGCGGCTGTGGCGGATGCGTCATGGTGCCTATCCGGCCTGCATCGCCTATCGTCCGGGCTGTATGGGGCTGGTGACCGATATCGTGGTGCCGATCTCGCGTCTGGCCGAGGCGGTCGAGGACACCCGCCGCGACATTGATGCGGCAGGGCTGGTCGGCCCGATCCTTGGCCATGTGGGCGATGGGAATTTCCACTCGGTTCTGATGCTGGATCGCAACGACAAGGATGAATTCAAACGCGCCAAAGAGGTCGCCGCCAAAATGTCCGAGCGCGCGCTGTCGATGGGCGGGACGGTGACCGGCGAACATGGTATCGGTATGGGCAAGCTGGCCTATATGGAGGCCGAACATGGTGCGGCATGGCAGGTCATGGGCGCGATCAAACAGGCGCTCGACCCGTTGAATATTCTTAATCCCGGCAAGATGGTGCCGGACCAGACCAAGGCCGTCAGGGAGGCTGCTGAATGATCTCTTCCATCGAGGTTCCGTTTCCGAGCCCCGAAGATTTGCCGCGCGCGTTCACCCGCGCGTGGAGCTCGAAGGACGCGCGGCTTATGGCGTCTTTCTTTACCGACGATGCCGATTTCCTCGGGCTGACGGGGGAAGCCGCCGACGGGCGCGCACAGATTGCCGAATTGCTGGCGGGCGAGCTGGCAGGGGCGTTCTCCCGCGCGAGGCTGGTCACCGGCAAGGTGCGTTTCCGGCCTGTGGGGCGCGATGTGGTGATTGTGCAGCAACGTTTCGTGCTGTCAGGCATCATCAATGCCGATGGCTCGGATGCCGGACGGGTCGGGGCGGTGTTCATTTCGGTCATGACACGCGCGGGCACCGGCTGGTTGATCGTTTCGGGCCAGTTCGTGGTTGAAAGCTAAGGCGGGGGCCCTGCGGGGCCTCCGAATCCCCCTGATCCCGCGCGATGGATCCGGCTTGTAAGACGCCGTGGCAATGCGCGTCTGGGGCGAAATGATCCGACAGATTTTCCGCTTAATATTATAGACGTTTTTAAACTGCACTTTCGATGGGCGATGAATAGGTGCCAAAATGGTCGCTTCACGCATCAAAATGGCCGTATTTTGACCAGACACTTTCCGCATTGACCGGCCGTTCACCGGATTTTGCCTTCTTTCCAAGCGAAGGGTTGAAATAAAGGCAGAGCCTTGGTTAGGTTGGCTCACGGGAATGTAAAAACAATAAACCGAGATAAATCCGACGGGGAGCCCGATTTGGCTATGAACAGTGACAACGGCGGATTCGTCGTTTTCGACCGCGTGCAAAAAAGCTACGACGGTGAGAATCTGGTTGTAAAAGACCTCAACCTGTCCATCGGAAAAGGCGAGTTTCTGACGATGCTCGGGCCGTCAGGCTCGGGCAAGACGACCTGCCTGATGATGCTTGCAGGCTTCGAGACCGCGACCAATGGCGAGATTCGTCTTGGGGGAACTAATATCAACAACGTGCCGCCGCACAAGCGCGGAATTGGCATGGTGTTCCAGAATTATGCGCTTTTCCCGCATATGACGGTGGCCGAAAATCTGGCCTTCCCGCTGGAAGTGCGCAAAATGGGCAAGGCCGAACGCGAGGCCAAGATCAAACGCGCGCTGGATATGGTGCAGATGGGGGCGTTTGCCAACCGTCGTCCGGGCCAGATGTCGGGCGGTCAATGCCAGCGGATCGCGCTGGCGCGGGCGCTGGTCTTCGATCCCGAGCTGGTCTTGATGGACGAACCGCTCGGCGCGCTCGACAAGCAGCTGCGCGAGCATATGCAGTTCGAGATCAAGGCACTGCACGAGAACCTTGGCATCACCGTCGTCTATGTGACCCATGATCAGGGCGAGGCGCTGACCATGTCGGACCGCGTGGCGGTGTTCAATGATGGCCGCATCCAGCAGCTCGCGTCGCCCGACGAGCTGTATGAACGCCCCAAAAACAGCTTCGTGGCGCAGTTCATCGGCGAAAACAACCGCCTGCCAGGCAAGGTCGAAACCCTCGACAAGGCGGCGGGGCTGTGCACCATCCGGCTGCAGAATGGCGAGCTGATCGCGGCGACGGCGGTCAATATCCGCCATGAGGGGCAGGACACGCTGGTGTCGATCCGCCCCGAACGTATCGAATTCGACCCCGCTCGTATGGCGCCCGACTGGCACCTGATCGAGGCCGAAGTCCTTGATGTCGTCTATATGGGCGATATCTACCGCACCGTCCTGCGCGTCGCGGGCACGGAAGATTTCGTGATGAAGACCCGTAATACATTGGGCGCCTCGATGCTTCCGAAAGGCCAGAAGATCAAAATCGGCTGGCACCCTGATGATGCACGGGCACTCGACCCTCTGTGATCGAATTCTTAACCGCGGGCGGCGCAATCTGCCTGTGGACCGTCTAGGGACGACGGGAACACCTGACCTTTTTCAACGGGAGAGACTACATGACTTTCAAGAAAGCCCTTCTGGCGAGTACCGCCGCGGCTCTGTTTGCCGCGCCGCTCTCTGCAGAGGAGATGGCCAATTCCATGACGATCGTGTCTTGGGGCGGGGCCTACCAGAACAGCCAGAACAAAGCCTATGTTGAGCCCTATCTCGCCGAAAATCCCGGTTTGACCGCCCATTGGGATGAATCCTCCAATGAGGCCGTGGCCAAGCTGCGCGCAATGAACGAAGCCGGTAACGTGACCTGGGATCTGGTCGATGTCGTGGCCTCCGATGCGATCCGGCTGTGCGATGAGGGGCTGGCCGCCGAGATCGACCCCGAGACCGATCTTGTCAAAGGGGCCGACGGCTCCAGCGCCGAGGATGATTTCGGGGATCTGATGGTGTCGGACTGCTTCATTCCGCAGATCGTCTATTCGACCACCGTCGGGTACCGGACCGATATGGTGCCCGAAGGCACCGATCCGCCGACCGATATCTGCGCCCTGTTCGATACCAAAACCTATCCGGGCAAGCGCGCGCTTGAGAAGCGTCCGATCAACAATATGGAATGGGCGCTGTATTGTGACGGCGTCGCCAAAGACGATATTTACGATGTTCTGGAGACCGATGAAGGTCAGGAACGCGCCTTCAAGAAGCTCGATACCATCAAGAAGGATGTTGTCTGGTGGTCCGCCGGTGCCGATACGCCGCAGCTTCTGGCCGATGGCGAGGTCTTCATGGGCTCCACCTATAATGGCCGTCTCTTCTCGGTCATCGAAGAGCAGCATCAGCCGGTGGCCATGCTCTGGGATATGCAGGTCTTCGATATCGATGGCTGGATCATTCCGGCAGGGCTGCCCGCCGACCGTCTGGCGCGCGTGAAGGACTTCATCAAGAAGGAAACCACCACCGAGGCTCTGGCCCGCGAGGCCAGCTATATCTCCTACGGTCCGGCGCGGGCCTCTTCGGCACCGCTGGTTGGCAAACACGCGACGCTGGGCATCGATATGGCCCCGCATATGCCGACCGATCCGGCCAATGCGAAAAACACCCTTCTGTATAACTACGAATGGTGGGCCGATTACCGCGACGATCTGGATGCCAAGTTCCAGGCATGGCTCGCGCAGTAAGCGCCTGACATCATGACCATTCCGGGGGCCGCACGCCCGGCCCCCGATTGCCTTCCGACCCGCCCAGTTCAAGAGGCAGGCGGTTGAACCGACAGGGACCAATGACATGAGCGACACCGTCGAAAGCGCCGACCAGATTTCCGGCGAAGGCAGCCGCGAACTCAAGCGCAGTCTTGCGCGCGCGCTGCGGGCACAGAAGATGCGGGCGCTGGCAATGATCGCCCCGCTGCTGATTTTCATTCTCGTGACGTTTATCGCGCCGATTGCGGATATGCTGTTCCGTTCGGTCGAGAACGAGATCGTGTCCGACACGCTGCCACTGACGGTGAAGGCGCTTGACGATTGGGATTACAGCAGCGGCCAAGCCCCGTCCGAAAAGGTCTTTGCCGCTTTCTATTACGATATGTATGTCGCCTCCGAGCTGAAAGAACATACCCGTCTTGGCTCGCGGCTGAATTACGAGACCACGGGGATCTCGTCGCTGTTCCGCAAGTCGGGCCGCCGTGTGGACCGGTTCGATACGGATATCTACACCAAGCAGTTCACGGCGCTGGATCCGGCATGGGCGGCCCCCGCCACATGGGAGACGCTGGCCGGGGCTCTTGAAGAGACCCCCGATGCGCTGCCCGAAACCGCAGGCGCGCTGAAAGATTACGAACATATGCTGAAGGCGGATGGCAAGACGCTGGCCAAAACCAAGCCGGTCGATATGCTGTTCACCGCGCTTTACCGCGATCTGGCCGCCGGTGCGCCGGGGCCGGAGGGCACGCTTGCGCCGATCTTCGCGCAGGCCAAGGCGGCGGTGGGCAGCTTCGAGACCGTCTCGATCCGCGACCAGTTTTCGGCCATCGACAAGGGCTGGCTCGACCCCGAAGTATGGGGCACCATCAAGGCCTATGCGCCGAAATTCACTCCCGGCTATTTCCTGACCGCCATTGACTACAAACTGACCCCGCATGGCATCGAGAAACAGCCCGAAGACCAGCAGGTCTATCTGAAGCTGTTCTGGCGCACGCTGGTGATGTCGCTGGCGATTACGGTCAGCTGCATCCTGCTGGGCTATCCGGTGGCCTATCTGCTGGCCAATCTGCCGATGCGCACCTCGAACCTGTTGATGATCCTTGTGCTTCTGCCTTTCTGGACCTCGCTTCTGGTGCGGACCTCGGCGTGGAAGGTGCTGTTGCAAAATCAGGGGGTGATCAATGATATTCTCGTCTGGGCGCATATCATCGGGGAAGACGGGCGGCTGGCGCTGATCAATAACCAGACCGGCACGATCATCGCGATGACCCATATCCTGCTGCCCTTCATGATCTTGCCACTGTATTCCGTGATGCAGACCATCCCGCCAACCTATGTGCGTGCGGCCAAATCCTTGGGCGCGACCGACTGGACGGCCTTCTGGCGGGTCTACTTCCCGCAATCGGTGCCGGGCATCGGGGCAGGGTCCATTCTCGTGTTCATCCTTGCCATCGGCTACTACATCACGCCGGAACTGGTGGGGGGCACCTCGGGGATCTTCATCTCGAACCGCATCGCCTATCACATCTCCAGCTCGCTGAACTGGGGTCTCGCCGCCGCCCTTGGCAGCATCCTTCTGGCCGCCGTCATGCTGCTCTATTGGGCCTATGACAAAATCGTCGGCATCGATAACGTGAAACTGGGATAAGAGACATGAGCGCACTTCCCCCCTATGCCTCCACCGGCCAGCGGATCTGGTTCTATACGTTCCGTGTTCTGTGTGGCCTGATCTTCTTCTTCCTGATCGCACCGATCATCACGATCATTCCGCTTTCCTTCAACGCCGAGAACTTCTTTACCTTCACGCCGGGTATGCTGGCACTGGACCCCGATGCCTATTCGCTCAAGCATTATGTGGATTTCTTCACCAATCCCGACTGGCAGCAGGCGCTGAAAAACTCGGTCACGATCGCACCGGTGGCGACGCTGATCTCGGTGTCTTTGGGGACGCTGGCGGCCATCGGCCTCAGCCAGAGCCATGTGCCCTTCAAGCGTGCGATCATGGCGATCCTGATCTCGCCGATGATCGTGCCGCTGATCATCTCGGCGGCGGGGATGTATTTCTTCTACTCCCGCGTCGGCTTGCAGGGCACCTATATCGGTGTGGTGCTGGCCCATGCCGCTCTGGGCATCCCCTTCGTCATCATCACCGTGACGGCCACGCTGGTGGGCTTTGACCGCTCGCTGACCCGGGCTGCGGCGAATATGGGCGCAGGGCCGGTGCGCACCTTCTTCAAGGTGCAGATGCCGCTGATCCTGCCGGGCGTGATCTCGGGCGCGCTTTTCGCCTTTATCACCTCCTTCGATGAGGTGGTGGTGGTGCTGTTTGTGGGTTCGGCCTCGCAAAAGACCCTGCCGTGGCAGATGTTCATCGGCCTGCGCGAACAGATCTCGCCCACCATTCTGGCAGTGGCCACGATCCTTGTGGTGTTCTCTATCGCGCTGCTGGCAGCAGTAGAGCTGCTGCGCCGCCGGAATGAACGTCTGCGCGGTGTCACCCCGCGCTAAACGGGCAAGACGCAAGCTTGAATGAACCAGAAGGTCCGTGCGTTGCGCGGGCCTTTTTATGTTTCAATAGCTGCGGAAAACCGGTTCAAGTCGTTTTCCATGTCATGGCGCTGCTTATCTTGTGACAGGTGGGTTTCAATCTCCGGTTGCGGGATATGCAGCAACTCAAGCTTCAAGAACACCTCGGGCAGAAATCCGGAACTGACCGTTGCCAGCACCAGCCGGAGCTGCGCCAGCATATCATCGCCACGATGGGAGGCATGCATTAAGGCGATAGGCTTGTGAATAAGCTCCTCGCGCGAAACCAGCCAGTCGATGGCGTTTTTCAAGCCACCCGGAATAGAGCGCACATATTCGGGGCTCGCGATAATCAGCCCGTCGCTTTTTCTGATCATCCCGGTCAGAGTCACAACCGGTTCAGGGGGATCGCTCTCCTGATCTGGCGAAAACACCGGAAGATCCCCCAGCCGGTCATAGATAGCGCGTGTCTGCGGTAGATTCTACCGCAAGGGTTTATTGTCCATCAGGTGGCGGTTTGATAAGCCAAGGCACGTTAGACGGAGCCCGATATGATTGTGACCAGTGAAGCCGAGCTAGACGGGCTGAAAGAGATTGGCCGGATCTGCGCCAATGTGCTGCAGGGGATGGCTCGCGCGGTCGAGCCGGGGATGACGACGCTGGAGCTGGATGACATCGGGCGTGCCATGCTGGAGGCGGCAGGCGCGGTCTCGGCCCCCGAGGCGGTCTACCAGTTTCCCGGCGCCACCTGCATTTCGGTCAATGAGGAAGTGGCGCATGGCATTCCGTCGGGTCGGGTGATCCGCGCGGGCGATCTGGTCAATATCGATGTTTCGGCCAGCAAAAATGGCTATTTCGCCGATAATGGTGCAAGTTTCGGGGTGGGGCAGATGCGCCCCGTGCTGGACCAGCTGTGCCGCGACGGGAAGAAGGCCATGCAGATCGGCGTGAAACAGGTCGCGGCGGGCAAGCCCCTGAACGGCATCGGCATGGCGATCGAGCGCTTTGCCAAGCCGCGCGGCTATACGCTGATCCGCAATCTGGCCAGCCACGGGGTGGGCAATTCGCTGCATGAATACCCAGAGGAAATCCCGACATGGACCGAGAAACGCGACAAGCGTGTGATCGAGAAGGGGCTGGTGCTGACGGTCGAGCCCTTCCTGTCGATGGGCGGCGAATGGGCCGATACCGAGGAAGACGGCTGGACGCTTTATGCCGAGCCCTCGGCCCCCACCGTGCAATATGAACATACCGTGGTGGCGACCGAGAAGGGCGTGATCATCGTCACGATTCCCGACTGAAGTCCCGATTAAGGCAGGAAGGCGATCCACGTCCATATGGTCAGGGTCGAAAGCGCCGTGCCCACCAGCACCGCCGAAGCCGCCACCCGTTTGCCCACCCCATAGATATTGGCGAAGAGATAGGCATTGACCCCCGGCGCCATTGCCGCTGTCATCGTGACCGAACGCAGCTGGTCCATGTTCAGGCCAAAGCCGAACCGCGCCAGCACATAGGCAAGTCCCGGATGCACAAGCAAGGACAGCACGCAGACCATCGTGATCGCGCGGCTGTCCCCTTCGGGGCGATAGCGCACCAGCACGCCGCCCAGCCCGAAAAGCGCCGCCGGAATCGCCGCCCCCGCCATCATATCCATCGCCGCCCAGATCGGATGCGGCAGCGGCTGGCCGGTGACGAACTGCCCCAGCTTGATCAGCAGCCCGCAAAGGATGCCGATCACCAGAGGCGTTCGCAGCACGCCTTTCAGCGCATTGATCCCCACCCGCGCAAGGCTGATGCCCTGACTTGCCGAGCGTGTGGCCTCCATCGCCAGAATGCCTACCGTATAGAGGAAGGGCGAATGGATCGAGATGATCGCGAAATTGCCCGCCAGCGCCTCGGTGCCATAGGCGCGCTCGGTGATCGGGATGCCCAGCAGCAGCGAGTTGGAGAACAGGCAGCAGAAACCGATGGCGATTGCCTCGTCGGGATGGCGGCCCATCAGGCGCGCGCCCAGAATGCCGATCCCGAAGGCCAGCAGAGCGCCCGCGTAAAAGCTGACCATCAACCGCCAGTCGAAGCTTGCGCCCAGATCCAGTTTCGCAATCGACCGCGCCAGCAGCACCGGCACCGCGAAATTCTGCGCAAAGCGCATCAGCCCGTCAACCGCTGTCTCCGAAAACAGGCCTTTCCAAGTGGCAAGATAGCCAAGACCGACGATCAGGAAGACAGGCAGGATGACGTCGATCAATGCGCTCATGCGTCGGGCAGCTCCAGCACCATGCCATCATAGGCGGGGACCACATGATCGGGGGTCTCGCGCATCACCGCATCATAATCGAGGTCGATATGCATATTGGTGATCACGCCGTGGCGGTTGCCCGCGCGCTCCATCCATTCCAGCGCAAGCGCCAGATGGGCATGGGTCGGATGCGGCTTGCGACGCAGCCCGTCCAGCACCCAGATATCGAGGTTTTGCAGATAGGGCCAAGCCATCGGCGGAATCTCGGAGACATCGGGCAGATAGGCCAGACCGCCCTGCGGCCCGCCGATACGGAAGCCCAAAGCCTTGATATTGCCGTGATCCACCTCGAAAGGGGTGAACGGCAACTGCCCGCCCGCCCCATCAATCACAAACGGCCCGTCGATCTCGGTCAGCTCGCAGATCGGTTTGTAATTGCTGTCCTCGGGCTGGACAAAAGCATAGTCGAAGGCCTTGACCAGACGGCCAGCGGTCTCGGGGTCGGCCCACACCGGCAGACGCTGGCCCATGTTGAACACGATCTGGCGCAGGTCATCGAGCCCGTGGATATGGTCGGCATGGGAATGGGTATAGACCACGGCATCCAATTCGCCCACGCCCGCATCCAGTAACTGTGCGCGCATATCGGGGCCGGTGTCGATCAGCACGCGGGTGGTGCCTGCCGCGCCCAGACGTTCGACCAGCATCGAACATCGGCGGCGGGCGTTCTTGGGGTTTGCGGGGTCACATTCCCCCCAATGCCCGCCAAGCCGCGGCACGCCGCCCGAGGAACCACAGCCAAGGATCGTGAAGCGCAGGGTCATTTGGCCCTCCAGCTGGCGGCCTTGGCAAAGAGCGTGTCGAAGTTTTTCTGCGTTTGCGCTGCAAACTCGGCGTAGTCCATGCCGAAGACCTCGGCACCCACACGGGCGGTATGGGCGGTGTAGGCCGGTTCGTTGCGTTTGCCGCGATGGGGTTTGGGCGCAAGATAGGGGCTGTCGGTTTCCACCAGAATGCGGTCCACGGGAGCGGTGGCGAAAATATCGCGGATCTCCTGGCTTTTCGGGAAGGTCGCGATGCCCGACATCGACAGGTAGATCCCCATCTCCAGCGCGGCTTTGGCCAGTTCCGGCCCCGAGGAAAAACAATGCAGCACGCAAGGGTAGGTCTTGCGGGCCATGCCCTCGCCAAGGATCTTCGCCATATCCTCATCGGCATTGCGGGCATGGATGATCAGCGGCAACTGGGTTTCCTGCGCCGCCTCGATATGGATCTTCAGGCTGACCTTCTGCACCTCGGCGCTATCGGCGGAGTAGTGGTAATCCAGACCCGTCTCGCCCAGCCCCACGAATTTCGGGTGCTGGGCCAGCGCCACCAGTTCCTCGACCGAGACCATCGGCTCTTCGGCGGCGCTCATCGGGTGGGTGCCTGCCGCATAGAAGACCTGATCATAGCGCTCGGCAATCGCGCGGACCTGCGGTTCGTTTTTCAGCCGCGTGCAGATGGTCACCATCCGGCTGACGCCCGCCTCGAGAGCGCGGGCAATGACCTGATCGCGGTCCTCGTCGAAACTGTCGAAATCCAGATGGCAGTGGCTGTCGGTAATTTGCGGAATATCGGTCTCGCGGGCCACTTTGCCTCTCTTTCCGGGCGGCTCAGGCGGCCGCCGCTGTTAATTTAAGAACCATATCGACCACCAGCGCGGCAGGGTCAAGGTTCACCGCCCGCCCATGACGCGCGCGGGTGCCAAGTTCTTGGTGCAATGCTGCCCATTTCATCGCTGCCAGCTGATCGGGCGACAATCGCGCCATCAGCTTGGCCTCGCCCTGCGCCCCTTCGGGATGGGGCGGGCCCATCACGCCCGCACGCGCCAGCCGCGCCATGAACAGATCCAAGAGCCCCAGCGCCAGCTCGAACCGCTCGGCATTCTGGCGGCCGGTGAAACTTTCGGCCAAGGCCAGCGCCTTGGGGCGGTCAAGGCGGGGCAGGGTGGCCATAAGATCCACGATCTGGGCATAGGTCTCGAGCCCGCCCAGATTGATCAGCCGGATCGCCTCGCCCACCGACCCTGCCGACAGCGCCGAAAGCGCCATCATATCCACATCGGGGTCCATTGCCTCGGCCTGATCCAGCGCCTGCGCCATCGCCTCGGGGTCGAGCGCATGCAGACGTAGCTCGCGGCAGCGCGAGCGGATGGTCGGCAAAAGCCCCGCAGGCTGATGCGAGATCATCAGGAAGGTCACCCGCTCGGGCGGCTCTTCCAGAAGCTTCAGCAGCGCATTGGCGGCCTGCACATTCATCTCGTCGGCGCAATCCACGATCACCACACGGGGGCCGCCATCGCTGGCCGATAGATGCAGGAAGCTGCGCATCTCGCGCACGCGGTCCACGCGGATATCCTGAGATAGCGCCGATCCGGTGGCATTCGGCCCGCGCTTGAGCTCGAACACACCGGGTTCGGACCCTGCCATGATCCGCCGCACCGCCACATGGTCGGGGTCGGTAGTCAGGGTCTCGGGCGGCTCGGGGGCGAACATGCCGCCTGCCTCGGGCTGCGACATCAGGAATTTGGCGATACGCCATGCAAACGTCGCCTTGCCGATGCCGCGCGGGCCGGTCAGTAGCCAGCCGTGATGCAGGCGCCCTGCACGGAAGGCCTCAAGAAACTCGGCCTCGGCCTTCGACTGGCCAAAGACCGCCTCGGCCATACGCGGATGGGGTGCACCCTCGATGCAGGAGGGATCGGGCAGGCCCGGCTCGGTTTTGGCGGCTCTCGGGGCCATCAGGGGGCCTTCTTCAGGTCGGCGGCCATGTCCTGCGTGTAGCGCAGCACATCGGCGGCCACCTCTTCGGGGGAGCGCCCGCCATTGATCGTGCGGAACCGGTCGGGGAAAAGGTGGCTCAGATCCACAAATCCCGCGCGCATCTTCTTTTGCAGGTCCAGCCCGAAATCCTCGAACCGTTCCTCATGGCCCTGCCGTCCCTTGGCACGCGCGAGCCCCACTGCAGGGTCGATGTCGATCAGGAAGGTCAGATCGGGTTCGCGTCCGATCATCATATCGTGCAGGCGGTCCACCAAAGCGCGGATATCGCCGCGCGAGAGGCCCTGATACATGCGGGTGCTGTCGGCGAAACGGTCGCAGATCACCACTTTGCCGGCGGTCAGTGCGGGCGTGATCACCCGTTCCATATGGTCGCGCCGCGCGGCGGTGAACAGGAGAAGTTCGGTATGGGGCGACCAGCGGTCCGGTTCGCCCTGCAAGACGAGCGCGCGGATTTCCTCGGCCCCGGTCGACCCGCCGGGTTCACGGGTCAGAACGACATCGAGGCCCTCCTTGCGGAGAGCCTCTGCCAGAAGACGGGCCTGGGTCGATTTGCCCGACCCGTCAATCCCCTCGAAACTGATGAACATCAGAATCCCTTAGCTGTTAGCGGCCTCAAGGGCCTTCGCGGTTAGCCGCGACAATGCCGTTTTTATCCGGATCATGAAACCCCCTTCGGCCACATCTTCGCCCGCGACCAGATCGACCATCTTCGGCTTGTCGATCCCCGGAATGGTCAGGGCCAGTTCTCCCAGCTTGGTTCCGGCCTTGACCGGCGCTTCGATGGGGGTGGTGTAATGCGCCTCGGCCTTGATCGCATCCTGCGCGGTGGCGGGCACCAGCAGTTCGAGATCTTCGGCAGGCACCAGCGAGACATCTTTCTGCGCGCCCAGCCAGACCGGCACGCGGGCCACCTGCGTGCCCTTGGTGACAACGGTTTTCATAACGAATTGGCGAAAGGCCCAGTTGGCAACCGCCTCGGCCTCCTGACGGCGGGCGGTTTCGCTATCCATACCGGCCAGCACGAAAACGATGCGGCGGTTGCCCAGATGGGCCGATCCCACGATACCATAGCCCGCTTCCTGGGTATGGCCGGTTTTCATGCCATCTGCGGTCCAGTCAGCGGCCTTGATCTCCAGCAGCGGGTTGCGGTTTTGCGCATTCGCGGGCGCGCGGTCCTTGTAATTGAATTCGGTCATCCCGAAGAACTTATAATATTCGGGGAATTCGGTGATGATGCGGGTCGCGAGGATGCCCAGATCATGGGTGGACATGCGCTGGCCGGGGTCGGGCCAGCCCGAGGCATTGGCAAACATCGAGTTCTTCATGCCCAGTTGGTGGGCGCGTTCGGTCATCTGCTCGGCAAAGGCGGATTCCGAGCCTGCCAGCCCTTCGGCCACGGTCACACAGGCATCATTGCCGGAATTGATGATGATCCCGTGGATCAGCTCTTCCACCGTCGGACGGTCCATCGTGTTGAGGAACATCGTCGAGCCGCCCATCGATTGCGCATGGTCGGAGACGGAGAAGGTCGTGTCCATCGTCACCCGCCCGTCGCGCAGCGCCTCGAACAGCAGATCCAGCGTCATCAGCTTCGACATCGAGGCGGGCGGCAGCGGAATATCGGCATTTTTCGCCATCAGGACGGTTTTGGTCGAGACATCATAGACCCACGCCGCCGAGGCCGAGGTGTCGAATGCTTTTGCCTTGGGCGCCGTGAACGGCAGGACAGTCACCACCGTGAGGCAAAGTGCGGCGAACCGGTGCGCGAAACGCATCATATTTCTTCCTTATTTCGAGACGGCAAAGGCGTCGGTAAAGCCCAGCCCCTTGATTTTCGTCAGCAACGTGTTGCGGTCGGATTGGGACGCGGCGGGACCAGCCACAACGCGCCAGAATTTCTTGCCCTGCCAGTTTTCCTCGATGGTCTGGGCCACAACGCCGGATTTACCAAGCTTGGCGGTTGCGCTTTCGGCATTGGCCTTGACCGAGAAGATCCCGATCTGCACCAGCAGACCGCCGGGTTTGGCGGCGGAGGGCTGGACGGCTGCGGCCTGCGCGGCGGGCGGTTTGGAGGCCGCTTCGGGGGCGGGCTTGGCTGCCGGTTTCGCGGCAGGCTTGCCCGAGCCCTGCGGGGCGGGGGGGGCCTTTGCGGGCAGGGCGCCGGTGGTGATGGTTTCGGGCGTCATCGCGTCGGAGGCGGCCACGACCTCGGCTTCGGGGGCGGGGTCCGCCCCTTCGGGCGCGGCTTCCTGACGGCGCAGCGCCACCACCGAAAGCTTGGCAGGCGCACCGGCCAGCATGCCAAGCGCATCTGCCGCATCCGAGGACACCTGCAATTTGGGGCCGGGATTCTCGCGTTCGCGGCGGAACAGTGCGCCAATCACGAATTTGCCGTTTTCGGTGTTGCGGATGATCACGCGCTCGGGGTCCTTGACGGTCGGATGGGCGACCCAGACACCGCCCAGCGACGGCCGGCCATCCCAAAGCCCCTGCTCCTCGACGGAAAAGACCTGAGGGGCCTCGACATCACGCTCGACCAGCCGTGCCGAGGTCTGCTCGGTCACGGCACCGTCTTCGGTCTTGCTTTTGCCGAAGGGCAGGCCCGTGGTCTGGCAGGCCGCAAGCGACAGGCCTGCGCCAAGCATGAAGATCACCGGAGATAGACGTCGTCTGTGCATTCTGCCCTTCCCATTGACGGGTCGCGATGGGAATGTCCCTATCTGCCCTGAGCGCGCCCCGCAGGGCGGCGATTACATTGCCTCGGATGCCAGCCTCTTTCGGGCCGGTCGTGTCGCGCAACTGTAACTGGCAAATCGTCGCAAGGAAAGCACCTCTGGTGCCGTGAAAGGGGCCTGACAAGGCGTCTGGCCTCAGAAATGCGTGAGGGCGCGAAACCTTGCCGGTGCGCGCCCTGTGTGGCGGAGGTTTCCGCCCATGTGTCAGCCGGTGCGCTTACCGGTGTTCTGTGGCGCTAACCGGCCAGCCGCTCCTGCGGGACCTGCTGTGCCACAGGCGCGTCCAGAATGAACTTGCTGCTTTCTCTGGCCAGAGCCTCGGCCATATTCTGCAAGACGCGGGTGGTGGCCGACGCTTCCTCGAACATTGCGGCGTTCTGCTGGGTGACCTGATCGAGCTGGTTCACGGCCGTCTGGATCTCGTTCAGGCCGATCGATTGCTCGGCTGCCGAATTGGCGATATCGCGCACGGCCTGATCCAGCAACATGACCGCATCCTGAATTTCCTGCAAGGACACGCCCGACTGGTTGACGAGCGACACGCCCGAGGTCACCTGTTTCTCGGAGGTCGAGATCAGCTCGGCGATTTCCTGTGCCGCCCCCGATGACCGCTGGGCAAGCGCGCGGACCTCCGAGGCCACCACCGCAAAGCCGCGCCCTGTCTCGCCCGCCCGTGCCGCCTCGACACCGGCGTTCAGTGCCAGAAGATTGGTCTGGAAGGCGATGTCGTCAATCACCGAGGTGATGCGCGAAATGGCCTGACTGCTTTGGGCAATCGCATTCATCGCGACGATCGTATCCTGCACGATCTGCCGCCCGTTCTCGGCCCTTATACGCGCACTGCCCACCGACTTCTCGGCCTGACGCGCCCCATCGGCCGAACTTTTGACCGACGCCGCAAGCTGGTTGATGGCCGCCGCCGATTCCTCCAGCGAGGCCGCCTGTGCCTCGGTGCGCTGGCCCAGCTTGTCGCCGGCCTGAGTAAGGCTCAATGTCTCGACATTCAGCGTCATCGCGCTTTCGACGATGCTGCTGATCAGGGACGAAATCTGCTCGAGCGAGTTGTTCATATCGTCACGCAGCTTTTCCAGCTCTGGCGGCACCTCGACATGCAGCCGCTGGCTCAGATCGCCGCGGTTCATTGCCTCGGCGATACGCTGGAAATCGGCAATCGCGTTTTTGCGCAGGGTCACGTCCGTGGCGAATTTGACCACTTTGACAACCTTGCCCTCGTCATCGAAAATCGGGTTATAGGTGGCTTGAATCCAGATTTCCTTGCCCGATTTGCAGATCCGGCGATATTCCGCGCGCTGGAACTTGCCTGCCCCCAGATCCTGCCAGAACTGCGCATAGGCGGGGCTGGTCCGTTCCGCCTCGGCCACGAAAATCCGGTGATGCTGGCCCGTGATCTCGTCAAGCCGGTAGCCCAGAGCCTCTAGGAACAGGTCATTGGCGCGCAGCACCTTGCCCTCGGGGGTGAATTCGATCACCGCCTGAGACCGGCCCAAAGCCGCGATCTGCCCCTCGGCATCCGTCGTGCGGGCCTTGTCGGCGGTAATATCCGTGGCGATCTTGACCACGCGCAGCACCCTGCCGCGATGATCGGTGACCGGATTGTAGCTGGCATTCAGCCAGATATCGCGCCCCGATTTGGTGCGGCGTTTGAACTCGCCCGACTGGAACTTGCCCGCCCGCAGCTCTTCCCAGAACTGCATATAGGCCGGACTGTCCGCCTTACCCACCGGCATGAAGCTTGCATGATGCAGGCCCACCAGCTCGGGGGCCGTATAGCCCATCGCCTTGCAGAAGGCGGCATTGGCAAAAATCACCTCGCCCTCGGGGGTGAATTCGATCACCGCATTCGACTTGTCCAGCGCATCCAGCTTGCCCGTCATCGCCAAGCGGGCCATTTCCTGCTTGGTGACATCGCTGGCCGTTTCGATGATACCGCTGACACGGCCTTCAGGGCCATAGAACGGCGTATAGCTGGCGCTGATATAAACGCACCCGCCCTCGCGTGTCTTGCGTGCGAAGACCTGCGTCTGCGCTTTGCCATTGCGCAGCGCCTCCCAGAAGGCAGAATATTCAGGCAGGTCTGCCTGTCCGTCGGGCATGAAAATACGATGATGCTGGCCGATCAGCGCCTCGGGCGTATAGCCCATCAGATCGCAGAAAATCTGGTTGGCCTGACGGATCGTGCCGTCGGGGGCAAAGCAGATGACCGCTTGCGACTGCAGGACAGCCCATTCGATGGGAAAGCTGTCAGAGGGTGCGGCGGCGCGGCGTTTTTTGAAGGTTAACACGGGAGGTGCTCCGTAATCATTACGGAACCCAAACTAGGCTGAATTACTTAATAATCTGCTTCGTAAGATAAGCATGTGATTGATATACATAGGAAATATAGACAGGATTTACGATCTTAACATGCAGAAAAATTGCAGGTTTACCTAGAGGAAATGGCTAAGTCCCTTATTTCTAAAACAGAATTCGGGATCTACTGCGCGGCGGGCGATTTCTATATCGACCCGCACCGTCCGGTGCCGCGTGCGGTGATCACTCACGGCCATGCCGATCATGCGCGAGCGGGCCATGGGGCGGTTCTCGCTACAGGTGAAACGCTTGATATCATGAGGATTCGCTATGGCGAAACCTTCGCGGGGGCGACGCAGAAGCTGACAGATCCGATTCGCCTTGGCGGGGTGGATCTGCGGCTTGTGCCGGCCGGTCATGTGCTGGGCTCGGCGCAGGTGGTGATCGAGAAAGGCGGGCGGCGCGAGGTGGTGTCGGGGGATTATTCCCGCGTGGCCAATCCGGCCTGTGCGCCCTTCGAGCCTGTGCCCTGCGACCTCTTCGTGACCGAGGCCACCTTTGCCCTGCCGGTCTTCCGTCACCCCGACCCGCTGAACGAGATCAACCGGCTTCTGGCCTCGGTGCGCCGGTTTTCCGAACGGGCCCATATCGTCGGGGCCTATGCATTGGGCAAGGCGCAGCGGGTCATCATGTTGCTGCGGCAGGCAGGCTATAGCGAGCCGGTCTATATCCATGGCGCGCTTCAGGCGCTTTGTGACTACCATCTGTCACAAGGTATTGCCTTGGGGGATCTGCGCCCCGCGACAATGGAGACCGCGCAGGCGCGGGCGCTGCACGGGGCGATCATCATCGCGCCGCCCTCGGCCTTCGGCTCGGCCTGGGTGCAGCGTTTTGCCGATCCGGTGATCGCTTTTGCCAGTGGCTGGATGCAGATCCGCGCCCATGCGCGCAGGCGGGGGGTGGAATTGCCGCTGGTCATCTCCGATCATGTCGACTGGCCCGATGTGACCCGCACCATCCGGCAGGTCGACCCGCAGGAACTCTGGATCACGCATGGGCGCGAGGAGGCGCTGATGCGGTGGGCGGTGCTGGAGGGGCGGCATGCGCGCCCGCTGCATCTGCTGGGCTATGACGAGGAACCCGAGTGATGCGCGCCTTTGCCGAGCTTCTGGAACGTCTGGCCTTTACCGGTGGCCGCAATGCGAAACTGGCCTATCTGGCCGCATATTTCCATGCCACGCCGGACCCCGATCGGGGCTATGCGCTGGCCGCACTGACCGGTGATCTGTCTTTGGGCCGTGTGCAGCCCGCGCTTTTGCGCGAGATGGTGGCGGAGCGCGTGGATGTCGAGCTGTTTGCGCTGTCTTACGATTTTGTCGGGGATCTGGCCGAGACAATCGCCCTGATCTGGCCCGACCCTGCCACTTGCGAGGATCTGTCTCTGGCCGAGGTGGTCGGCACGTTGACACCGCTGTCCAGGCCCCAGGCCGCGCGGCAGATCGCGCAATGGCTGGACCATCTGGCCGCCCCCGCACGGCTGGCCCTGCTGAAACTGGCCACGGGCGGGCTGCGCGTTGGCGTTTCGGCACGGCTGGCGCGGCTGGCACTGGCGCAGATGGGCGCGCAGGACGGTGGGCCATCTGTCGAGGAGATCGAGGAACTCTGGCATGGGCTGACCCCGCCCTATACCGCGCTGTTTGGCTGGATCGAGGGTGGGCCGCGTCCCGCCCATGCCGCGCTTGCGCCGTTCCGTCCGGTGATGCTGTCGACGCCCGTCACCGAGGAGGAACTGTCGAAATTCGCGCCCGAAGACTATTTGGCCGAATGGAAATGGGACGGGATCCGCGTGCAGGCCGTGTCCGAAGGCGGCACCCGCAGGCTGTATTCGCGCACGGGCGACGATATTTCGGGCAGCTTTCCCGATCTGGTCGGGGCGATGGCTTTCGAGGGCGCACTGGATGGCGAGCTGCTGATCCGGCGCGGCGATCAGGTGGCCCCCTTTGCCGATCTCCAGAAACGTCTGGGGCGTAAGACACCCGGCCAGAAGATGATGGCCGAGGCCCCCGCCGCGCTGCGTGCCTATGACATCCTGACATGGCAGGGCGAAGACCTGCGACCGCTTCCCTTCACCGCCCGTCGCGCACGGCTGGAGCAGGCCGTGGCAGGGCTTGGTCCGCGGCTGGATGTGTCGCCGCTTGTGCCTTTCGCGGACTGGCAGGCGCTGGCGGCATTGCGGGCCAACCCGCCCGAGGCGGTGATCGAGGGGGTCATGCTCAAGCGTCCGGACAGCGCCTATCTGGCCGGCCGCCCGCGCGGGCCGTGGTTCAAATGGAAGCGCGAGGCGCGGCTGGTGGATGCGGTGCTGCTTTACGCACAGCGCGGGCATGGCAAGCGGTCGGGGTTCTACTCGGATTTCACCTTCGCGCTTTGGGATGGCGAGGCACCGGAGGCGCCGCTGGTGCCTGTCGGCAAAGCCTATTCCGGCTTCACCGATGAAGACCTGCGCCGTCTCGACCGTTTCGTGCGCACCCATACGCGTGAACGCTTCGGCCCCGTGCGCTCGCTTGTGCCGGAGCTGGTGGTCGAGGTGGCCTTCGAGGGGCTCAACCGCTCTGCGCGCCATAAATCCGGTGTGGCGATGCGGTTTCCGCGCATCAACCGCATCCGCTGGGACAAGCCCGCCCATGAGGCCGACCGCCTGCAATCGCTGCTGGATCAACTGCCCTGATGCCGATACCCTTCGGTCCGGTAGCAAAGGGGGGAGTGCAATGTCCGAGAAAACCAGTGCCCTGCGTATGGCGCGCTATAACAGCTGGCAGAACAACGCGATGATTTCGGCGGCCAACCAGTTGCCCATGCGCGAAAGACAGCGCGATTTCGGCACTTTCTTCAAATCGATCGAGGCGACATTCTCGCATCTCTATTGGGCCGACCAGACATGGCTGGCGCGCTTCGGGGTGGGGGCGCCCTTGGGGCTGGGCCTTCCCGAAAGCACCGGCCTGATCCACGATTGGGACCTCTTCCAGAGCGACCGTCAGGCACTTGACCAGCAGATTTTCGACTGGGTCGAGGGGCTGGACGAGACGTGGTTCTCTGGCACGCTGTCATGGTATTCCGGCGCATTGGGGCGCGATATGGTCAGACCGCATGCGCAGGTGCTGGCGCATATCTTCAACCATCAGACCCATCACCGTGGCCAGATCCATGCCATGTTGTCGATGGCAGGTGTCAATTCGGGCGTGACCGATCTGGCCTTCATGCCGGAGTAGGGCCTGTAGATAGAACGCGCCAAAGGGGCGCGCGTTAGGGCTGGCCTTCTGTCCGCTCGGCATCTGGCGCGGGGTCGGGATCGGGCAGATGGGCGGTGGTGTCGGGCGCCGCCGCCGCAGGCACCTCATCCGCAGGTTCGGTATCCGCAGGCAGCGCAGGGATCGGCACCCGCAGGATCTTGCGCCCCATCGCATAGGCAATGCCGCCGCCGGTCAGGCGGGCCAGTTCGGGATGGTCCATCTCCAACCCGCCGGTAAAGGTGCCGAAAGCGGGCAGGACCATGTGGGTTTCGCCCACCAGAAGTGCACGGGCGGCACGCCCCGCGATACGGGTCTTGGGGTGGAAATGCCCCGAGATATCCGGCCCCCGTCCGGCCTTGTGCCGGAAGGTCAGGTTGCCGAAGCGCAGCTCGGGCATGATATCTCCGGGCAGGTCATGCTGGCCCGGATCATGGTTGCCGGTGATCCAGATCCAGTCAGAGACCTTGGCAATCGCCGCCAGCCGCGCCTTGACCGAACGCGCCAGAGACCGCCCCGCCTCATCATCGTCAAACGCATCCCCCAGCGAGACCACGCAGGCGGGCTTGGTGAAAAACAGCGTGGCATCAAGGCGGGCCAGAGTGTCGAGATCCCCGAAAGGGGGCAGCAGCGCGCCGCCCCGCCGCGCCACGCGCTCGGCCTTGCCGAAATGCAGATCCCCCAAAATCAGGGTGCGCCGTTCGGGCCAGTAAAGCGCCCCTGTGGACAGCACCATGAAACTATGGCCCGCAAAGCGCACAGGCGCCGTGACCAGCTTCTCGTCGAAATCGGGGAGTATGCTCGACATCCCGTCCGTCATGTCAGACCTGCCTCTTTCATCAACCGCTCGGCTTCCTGTTCCATCAGACGCATTTCGCCCGAACCGCCACGGATCGCAACCCGTCCGGCCTCCAGCAGAAGTGGCGCGGCCAAGGGGGACACATGCGCCAGCGGGTGATAGACGATCCGCTCATGGGCCTGCAACATGTCCTCGATCCGGCCAAAATCCACAAGCCCCCGCTGCGCTTCGTCTTGGGTCATCCTTAACATGAGATGCTGCGGGTCGTGCCGACGCAGGGTGTCATACAGGATATCCGAGCTGAAAACCGCCTGTTTGCCAGAGCGCCGTCCGCCGGGCAGGGTGCGCTGGATCAGGCCCGCAATGGTGGCCACCGTGCGGAAGGCGCGCTTCATCACCGCATTCTGCCCCAGCCAGTCGGCAAAGCCCATGCGCAGTCCCGCAGGCTCCAGCAGGCTGGCGGGATGGTGCACCGGATCGACCGACCAGATCAGAACCGCATAATCGGTGGCGGTAAAGCCCAAAGGCCCCAGACCCAGATCCTCCATCCGTTTGGTGACAAGAAGGCCCAGTGTCTGATGGGCATTGCGCCCCGCAAAGCCGTAGATGCAGGTATAGTGGCGGTCCTTGCGGGGGAAGGTCTCGACCAGCAGGACGCGCGGCTGCGGCAGGCCGGAAAGGCGGCCCTGCCGGTCCAGCCAGTCGCGGCAATGGGGGGGCAGGGCCTGCCAGCGGGCAGGGTCCGCGATCAGCGCCTCGACGCGGTGGGAAAGCTGGGTCGAGGTGGCCAGCTTGGTGCCGGAATAGACCGCGATCTTCGGGTCGCGCCCGCGGGCGGGGCTGACCTCGACCACCAGATCATGCAGCCCCTCATAGCGCACCACCTGACCGCCAATCAGGAAGGTATCTCCGGGCGAGAGGGTGGCGGCAAAGGCTTCCTCGACCTCGCCTAAAGGCGCGCCGCCCCGCCGCGCTTTCATCCGCACCTTCAGGGTCTCGCTATCGACGATGGTGCCGATATTCATCCGCAGATCCCGCGCCGCACGGGGGTCGCGCAGCTGCCACACCCCCTGCCGCTGAATCAGGCGCTGCCAGCGGTCATAGGCCCGCAGCGCGTAACCGCCCGTGGCGCAGTAGTCCAGACAGGCGTCGAAATCCTCTTGCGAGAGACCGGTATAGGGGCCCGCCCGCTGGATTTCGGTATAAAGCGCCTCTGCCGAAAACGGGCCTGCGCAGGCGGTCAGCAGGATATGCTGGCACAGCACATCCAGAGGGCCGGGGCCGCGCGGGTCGCCATCCAGATCATGCGCGCGCACGGCCTCGAGGGCTGCGGCACATTCGATCTCCTCAAAGCGGTTGGCGGCGACGATACGCGCGCGCGAGGGCGTGTCATAGCGGTGATTGGCCCGCCCGATCCGTTGCACCAGACGTTTGACATTCTTGGGCGCACCCACCTGAATGACCAGATCGACATCGCCCCAATCCAGCCCCAGATCCAGCGAGCCGGTGCAGACCACAGCGCGCAGGCGGCCTGCCACCATCGCCGCCTCGACCTTCTGGCGGGCCTCACGCGCCAGCGAGCCGTGATGCAGCCCGATCGGCTCGTTGGTGTCATTGACCTCCCAGAGCGCCTGAAAGAATAGCTCGGCCTGCGCGCGGGTGTTCAGAAACACCAGCGTCAGGCGGGCCTCGCGAATGGCGGCCATCACATCGCGCACCGCATAGCGCCCGCCGCCGCCCGACCACGGTGGCGGATCGGTGGTGGCCAGCATGGCAATATCGGGGGGCGGTCCGGGATCGGCCTGCAGGATATGCGCCCCGCCCATAAAGCGGGCCAGCCCCTCGGGGTCTTCCACCGTGGCCGACAAGCCTGTGACGGTCAGTGCGGGCGAAAGGACGCGCAGCCGCGCCAGCCCCAGCATAAGCTGGTCCCCGCGGCGGCTTTCGGCCAAGGCGTGGATCTCGTCGAGGATCACCCGTTTCACACCGGCGAAAATTTTGGGGGCTTCGGGATAGGACAGCAGCAGCGCCAGCGATTCCGGTGTGGTCAACAGGATGTCGGGCGGGTCCACGCGCTGCCGCCTGCGGGTGGTGGCCTTGGTGTCGCCCGTGCGGTCCTCGATGCGGATCTGCAACCCCAATCCGGTCACAGGGGCGGTCAGCGCCCGCGCGATATCGGCACTCAGCGCCTTGAGCGGGGAGACATAAAGCGTATGAAGCCCGCCTTCGGTGCCCTTTAGCAGATCGGCAAGGCTGGGCAGAAAGCCCGCAAGAGTCTTGCCCCCGCCTGTGGGCGCGATCAGCAGCGTGTCGCCTGGCTGGCGCAACATTTCCAACTGGTGGGGATGGGGCACCCAGCCCTGATCTGTAAACCAGCGTTGCAGCTTGGGGGGCAGGGCCGGTTCTGGCGGAGGGGGGATCTGGGCTGTCATGCCTAGCAGATAGGGTGGTCCGGCGCCCGCGCAATAGGGCGCCGAAGGGTTCTGTCACCGCCCCGCCGTTACATGCACGGGAGGGGCGGAGGCAAGGGCAGGGTCAGTTCCGCAAAAAGCCCATCTTGGTCAGCACATCCGACAGATCCCCTGTGGTATAGGGCTTGCGCATCAGCTCGGCCTCGGGATAGGCGTCAATACCGGCTTCGTTCGCATCATAGCCGGAAGCCAGCACGATAGGGACCCCCTGCGCGGCGAGATGTTCGGCCACCGGCAACGAGGTTTCCTCGCCCAGATTGACATCCAGCACGGCAAGCTTCGGCACGAACCCGTCCTTCAGGATCGACAGCGCCTCGGCTACGGAGGCCGCCGTGCGCACCTCGTCCGCGCCCATGTCCTCCAGCATCCCTGCCAGATCCAGCGCAACGATCATCGTATCTTCCAGCACAAGAGCCGGACCACCAACCCAAGGTTCGCCACTGGCAGGAGAGGTTTCGTCTTGCATATTGATCTCTGGATTTCCATCAAACGGGTGATGAGTGATAACAATATTGGCCGGTAATGAGAAGCGCGCCTCGACGCCGGCCGAGTTGTAACGCACCTCGGCGGCACCTTTCAGCTCATGCGGGATGGTCTTCTCGATCACGGTCGAGCCGAAGCCGCGGCGCGTCGGTGCACGCACCACGGGTCCGCCCCGCTCGTGCCAGTCGATCGTCCATGTGCCATCGGGCTCTTCGGTAATGCCGATCTCGACCCGTCCGCTGGGCGCATGCAGGGCCCCGTATTTCACCGAATTGGTCACCAGTTCGTGGAAGACCAGCGCCAAGGGCGTGAACGCCTCTGCCGTGATGACGATATTCTGGCCCCTGAAATCCAGACGGCTCTTGTTGCCCAGCCCGAAGGCATTGGCCTCGACCTCGATCAGCTCGGCCAGCGGGATCGGCGCGAACTGGTCGCGGGTCAGCTGGTCATGGGCGCGCGCCAGCGCGTTGATGCGCCCGTCCAGTGCCACGGTGAATTCGCTCAATGTCTCGGCGCCGCTGCTGGACTGTTTCATGATCGAGCGGATGAGATTGAGGATATTGCGCACACGGTGGTTCAGCTCAGAAATCAGCAATGCCTGCCGTTCCTGCGCCTGTTTGCGCTCTTTCTCGGCCTGATCGGTCAGCTTGAGCACCACTTCCAGCAAGGTGCCGCGCAGAGCCTCGGCGGCCCGCAACTCGCCCGCCGCCCAAGGCGCACAGTGGCCATGCACCTCCTCGCGCCACGCCTCGAAAGATTTGCGCGGGCTCAGGCGGTCGCCATTGGGACCATGCTCGACCGGTTTCTCGGGGTTGCCCGCCCATGTCACCGATTTCGCGATCTCGCGGCGGAACAGCACCAGATAGTCGCGCGGACGGCGCGAGATCGGCAGCGCCAGCAGGCCGGCGCAGTCTTCCTGATAGGTCGCGGCCTCGGGAAAGCCTTTGGACAGATGGTCGGTCGCATAGACCCGCGATCCCGAAGCGGTGTTGAGATAGCGTGCAAGGCGGTAGAACTGTTCTTCGGTCGGGGTGGTGCCCTGTGTCAGCAGCTTGCCGTCACTGTAAAGCGCGATCCCGTCGAACTGGATCAGATCCTCGATCTGGCGGGCGATATCGCTGAAATTCTCGGCCCACTCGCTGGTGGCCGAAACCAGCGCCATGATCCGGTTATGGGTCTCTTGCGCGCGCAGGGCCGATTCATTTTCGATCATCGTCTCGGCGCGGGCCAGCTCGTAGGCGAAAAGCTGGCCGAAAAGTTCGACCGAGGTGCGCTTTTCGTAATCCATGATCAGCGGTTCGGGATGGTGGCAGGCAATCAGCCCCCACAATTCCCCCTGATTGAGGATGGACACCGACATCGAGGCTTGAACGCCCATATTGCGCAGATATTCCAGATGGATCGGCGAAACCGAGCGCGATACGGAAAGCGACAGGTCCAGTGGCTCCCCCATCGGGTTTTGCGCCGGTAAGATCTCGGAGCCCGCATCATCGACATTGCCGATCAGCCGCAGAAGCGAGCGTTTATAAAGGGCGCGCGCCTGTTTGGGGATGTCGGACCCCGGAAAGCGCAGCCCCAGATAGCCGCTCATGCCGGGGGCAAGCGCCTCGGCGATCACCTTGCCGGAGCCATCGGGCGAGAACTGGTAGACCATCACCCGCGCAAACCCCGTCAGGCGACGCAGGCTTTCGGCGGCAGAACTCGCCATCTGCGGCACATCGCGCATCGTCGACAGCTTCTGGATCAGCGGCTGCACTACGGCCAGATCACTGGCATGGTTGTGGCTTTTCTTGATTTCGAATTCCAGAATGAACCCATGCTTATAGGCATGGGCCGCTACGTCAAAAAGCACACCGCGCCGCCCGATTTCCAAGCCGAAAAGACGCACCGTTTGCTGGTCGAGGCTGAGCCGCGTCAGATGGGCACGGATCAGTTGCTTGGTCTGCACCGGCAGCAGATCGGCCAGCGGCAGCCCCAGCAGGTCTTCGGCAGCAAGGCCCAGCATGCGCGCGGCATTGGCCGAATGATGCTGCACGATCCAGTCATGGCTCAGCGCAATCAGGCAGGCCCAGCTTTGGACGCGCCCGAGCTGGTGGATCGGTTCGCGGTCGCAATTTGTAAGATCCGTTTGGGTCAAGGCGGAATAGTCCGGCATCTGGGTCATAAAGGTGCTTTCTCTGCCCGATGGGGATGCATCGGTGCAGCAGGGGACGAGAGATGCTGAGACAGGGCAAGGGCGAACCATTCGAAGCACTGTTCGGCATCTGCGATAATACTCTCGGTTTGAGGATTTTCTACCGAAATTTGAGATGTTTGATGAACGTAGTTTTGCCAAAGACGGGGGTCGAAAACATGCTCCAGATACTGGCTTGGCACCGCGTCGCGGCCCTGTTGCACAAGGGCCTCGCGACGGCGGCGGGCCAGCACCTGTGTGCCCAGCCGCGACCCGAATAGCACATAGTCTCGGGCCAGCGGATGCAGGCGCAGCGGGGCCGTGTTCTGGCTTTGAGGCGCGTCGCCACAAAGGGCATGACCCGTGAAAGGCGCGAGATCGGCCTCCAGCGCCGCCAGCAGCCTGCGGATCAGCGCCGAGCCCGCCATTTGCTCCGGTGCAGGATCCGTATCAATTGCGGCCTGCATCCGGCCCAGAGCCTGACGATGCGCGCGCAGGAAGACTGCATAATCGGCATCGATCCCGAGATCGAGCGCCGAGAACGCGCGGTCCAAGGCATCATGGGCAGGTGTCAGACGCTGCCGCAGGGCATCGCGCAGGGTTTGTGCACCGGAACTGGCCGTCTCTGGCGCGGCGGGGGAATGGGTCAATGGCAACATGCTTTCGCAGTAAGAGTGAACTTGTTACGCGCGGGTATAGCGAAACTTATAAAGAATGAGAGGGCACAAATTATGCGCCTCGTCCCCCTTGGCACAGGTGCCGCATCCCAACTATGTCAAAAGACATAACTCAAAGATTTTTCCCTCGTTTTTCGTGGCCTATCGGCTGAAGATTTCGGTTCATGCATACCAATCGGGCTAACCTGTCATGGTCGTGAAAGTTCCCTCGGTGCAAAAATAAAGTTCTCGCGCGACCAAGGTTGTCTTGGCGCTGGCTTGCGCCATTTGTGGGGAGAATATCACAGGCCCGCCCGCACAGGTTTCGCGTAGGTTTCGGGCGGTTGCGGAGGGTCTGCCCATGATGCGTTATCACTGCCCGTCCTGTCGCGCCGAAGTCTATTTCGGCAATGACACCTGTCTGTCCTGCGGGACGGAACTCGTGTTCGAGCCCGGACGCGGCTTTCTGGATTTGCGGGCGGAAGGCCTGCCGGCTTGTGAAAACCGTGCGCGTATCGGTTGTAACTGGGTGGCCGATGCGCAGGAGGGCGCGCAGGGAGGGCTGTGCCTGTCCTGTCGGCATACGACGGTGATCCCCGATCTTTCAGTGGAGGGCAATCTGCAGCGCTGGGCCGAGTTCGAAGCGGCCAAGCGCAATCTGATGCGGATGGCTGTCCTGCTGGATCTGCCCCTGACCGACAGCGCGGGGCCGCGCCCGCGTTTTCTGTTCAAAGCGCCGGATGCGGGCGAAGCGGTGGTGATGGGGCATGCCGATGGCGATATCACGCTCAATATCGCCGAGGCCGATGATGAGTATCGCGCCGCGACCCGTGCGGAAATGGGCGAGCCCTATCGTACCCTGATCGGGCATTTGCGCCACGAATCGGGGCATGCGTTCTGGGAGGTGCTGGTGAAGCCCTTTCCCGACCGTCTGGCGGCGTGCCGTGCGTTGTTCGGTGATGAGCGCGAAGATTACGGGCAGGCGCTGGAGCGCCATTACGCGCAGCCCGCGCCCGCAGGGTGGGAGCAGGCCTTCGTATCCGAATATGCCACCGCCCATCCCTATGAGGATTTCGCCGAAAGCTGGGCAAACCTGCTGCATATCCTCGACGGGCTGGAAACCGCGCTGTGTTACGGGCTGATGCCTGCAGGGCACGAACTGGCCGCGCCCGAGGCCCCGCGCGATATCCTGTTCTGGCTGCTGGGGATCGCGATGGAGGATCTGGTCTCGGCCTGGATCGCGCTGTCACTGGCGCTGAACGCGCTGAATGACAGTCTGGGCCATCCCAGCTTCTATCCCTTCATCCTCACCCCGAAGGTCTCTGAAAAGCTGGATTGGGTGCGGCAGGTCATCCGGCAGGGATGTCTGGCGGATTAGGGGGCGGCGGATCAGGGGGGCGCAAGGAAGCCATACTGCTGCAACTCGGCTTTCGAGAGCAGATAGATCCGGTCGGGGGCGGTTCGCATGGCAGGCTCCATCACCGCAGGGTCGATGCCCATCCTGATCAGATAGGCCATCACCGCCGCTTGCCCGCGCTGCACAGATTCCACCGCCATGAAGGCGGGTAGGATGGCGCTGGTGCCGAAGCTGTGCTGATGCACGCCAAGCTTGCCATTGGGCGCAACCTGCCGCGTGCGGCCTCCGGCAAAGAGATAGGGGCAGGCGGACAGGCAGATCGCCCCGTCCTTGACCGAGGTCGCAATGCCGCTGTCGCGCAGAACCTCGCCGATCTCCAGCGCATCCGAGACCGAACCGCCTGTCGAATCCAGACTGACCATGCGGATGGTCTGCCCCGTTTCGGCGCGGCGGCGCAGTTCCTCGGTGATGCGGGCCGCATCGCCGACGGCGATCTGGCCGGTCAGGGTCAGATCCGCCCCTTCGCCGCCAAGCTCCAGCCGCTCGGGCATCGGGCCTTGCGGGGCGGGCACGCCCGGAGCGGTGCCGGGCCTGCGATCGGGCGTATAGGGGCGGGTCGAGGGGCCGGAGGGCAGGGGCGCGGTCAGCGGGTCCTTGCCGCCCCAGCTACCGATCAGGTCAATCCCCATCAGCGCCACGCCAATGGCCACCTGCGCGCCGATCAGCGCAACGATGACGCGCCGGATCTGGTTGGGCGGTTGGGATATGTCGCGCATCGCTGCTTACTCCACCGGACGGAGGGAGGCGGCAGGCGCGGGCGTTCCGTGCCGCATCTCGGACGGGGGGACCGTGGGGGGCGGCGTCAGGTCAGGCCCGATATTCAGATCCCGCGCAGCCGCCAGCGCCGCGCGCAGCTCGGCCACGGTCATATGTTCTTCGGGGGCATGGGCGCCCTGCGCCTGACGGATTGCCGACTGCACCACCATCAGGATGAAGACCAGAACGGCAGGCAGCAGGTCGATGGCGATCGCCCCCGCCCAGGACGGGACGAAATTGCCCGCATAGCGGATCACCGCATCGGCAGCCGAAAGCGCGGTATATTCGATTTCGGCGGGGTCGGGCAGGGCCTGCACCTCGGCGGCGGCGCTTTCCAGCGTGCTGGCGCGGTCGGCCAGAAGGGTCATGACCGAGGCAATCGTGCTTTCTTGCGAGCTGCGCCCCGCATCGGTGCTGGCATCAAGGTCGGGCAGCACCACCGAATCCCGCAGGTCTGCCGCCGCCCGCATCACCAAAGGCGCGACATTCAACTGGCGCAGCTCGGCAATAATCGCCGACAGCCGCACCGCCTCTTCGGAAAACCGCACCGAGCGGCCCTCGACCGCGCCCGGCTCGACCGAAAGCGCCCGCATCCGCGACAGGATCGCATTGCCATTGGCAAAGGCTTCCTCCACCGCCTTGTCCTGTGCGGCAATCTGCGCCTCAAGGCCCTGTAGCTCGTTGGATTTCTGGGTCAGGACGCGGAAGACCGCACCACGCCCTGCAAGCCCCGACAGATCGCCCGTGGCTTCCTGCTGGGACAGCCCGTCGAATGTGTCGCGCACGCGGGCCACATCGCGGGCCAGCGCTTGACCGGCAATGGTCTTGGCATGGGTGCGTTCCAGCGCGGTCTGATACTCCTGTACGGTATGGGCCAGATGCTGTTCTACGGCCGCAGCCCCCGCCAGCGCTGCGGCATTCAGCCAGCTCGACATGGCGACAATCGCCAGCGATCCCAGCGCCATGCTCAGTAGCAAGCCCAGCCGCGAGGCCGCCGTGCGCATCGCGGGCAAAAGCCGCATCATATAGGACCAGAACACGAAGATCCCCACCGAGACCGCCAGCGAATAGCTGAGCGCGGCAAAGGTGGTCCATGCCCCGCTATCATCCAAGAGCGAGCGCACGCCCAGATAGGTATAGATCCCCGACGCCGCCGCCAGCACGCCAAGCGCCGCGCCGGTAAAACTGTCGAGCCAGCGCAGGTGGCGCGACAGCTCGTGGGCGTAACGATGGGCCTCGCTTTCGGGGGGGATGGAGGTCTGCGAAACGGGCGGAAGAGGCGTATCGGCCAAGGGCGGCTCCTTTAAAGGGGCAGGGCTGGGAAGAACGTCTGGTGGTGGGGGCGGTGCATCATCGGCACGGCCCCGTTATAAATCGCGATGGGAGGCGCGTATTTCAAGGGCGCGCGCCTGCCAGCCCCCGCCTCAGTAAAGGGGGAAGACGGGCCGCCGGATTTCGCGCCGTTGGGGCTTTCGCGGCTTTGGGGCCGTTTTGCCCCTTTGCTTTTGCCGCGCGCCCCATATCTTGAGAGCCAGCAAAGGAGATATCCATGAGCACCGAAAAGACCTATGCCAAGTCGCGCGACGCGATCGAACGCCTGACGCCCGAGCAGTTCCGCGTGACCCAGCAATCGGGCACCGAACGCCCCGGCACGGGCGCGTATCTGCACGAGAAGCGCCGCGGCCTCTATGTGGATGTGGTCTCGGGCGAGCCGCTTTTCGCATCCTCGTCCAAGTATGAATCGGGGTGCGGCTGGCCCAGCTTTACCCGCCCGCTCCTTGCTGACCACATCACCGAGATCCATGATACCAGCCACGGCATGATCCGCACCGAGGTCCGCTCGACCTATGGGGACAGCCATCTGGGCCATGTCTTTCCCGACGGCCCGCGCGAGCAGGGGGGCTTGCGCTATTGCATCAACTCGGCCTCGCTGCGGTTTGTCCCGCTCGAGGAGATGGAGGCCGAAGGCTATGGCGATCTGATTGCCCGCATCGACTGACAGCAAGGGGGGGCGGAGCGCTGGCGCGCCGCCCCCCTTTGTGGCCCGTTTTGTGGCCCGTTTCGTTGCCTGCCTGTCCCGCGCGGTGTCTCCGGTTCTGTTCCGGTTTGGCTCGGGGGCAGAAAAATATGTGAATCTGCGCACAAAAGGTCCTGCCTCGGGGCCTTTTGAATGGCGGGGCGCTGTGGCAGGCTCGCCCCCGATAGGCCCGACTGATGCGCGCGTCCCGCCGGACAGGGCGCGTCTTTGTGGCTTATGTCCATCCCGCGCGTCGGACCCGCAGTTGACCCCGCACTCTGAGAGGAATGAGTATATGCGTAAAGTAAAGCTTGGCCGGACCGATATCGAGGTGAGCGAGATCTGCCTCGGGTCGATGACATGGGGCTCGCAGGACAGCGAGGAAAACGGTCATGCCCAGCTCGATTATGCTTTGGAGCGCGGCGTGGATTTCATTGACACCGCCGAGATGTATCCGGTCAATCCTGTGTCGAAGGACACGGTGGGCCGCACCGAAGAGATCATCGGGAACTGGCTGGCCCGAACCGGCAAGCGGCAGGATGTCATTCTGGCGACCAAGATCACCGGCGAGGGCGGTGCCGCGCGCGAGGGGGCGGCGATCACCGGGCCGGCCATCCGCGCCTGTGTCGAGGACAGCCTGCGCCGCCTGCAAAGCGATTATATCGACCTCTACCAGTTCCACTGGCCCAATCGCGGCAGCTACCATTTCCGCAAGACATGGAGCTTTGCACCCGACCGGCAGCCCGCGAAATCGGAGATCCGCGCCAATATGGTCGAGTGTCTCGAAACGCTAGGGGCGTTGGTCAGGGAGGGCAAGCTGCGTGCGTTCGGTCTGTCCAATGAAAGCGCATGGGGCACGGCGCAGTTTCTGGAACTGGCCGAGGCGGGGCACGGCCCGCGCGTGGCCTCGATCCAGAACGAATATTCGCTGATGTGCCGCTATTACGATCTCGATCTGGCCGAACTGGGCGTGCAGGAGGATGTCACGCTTCTGGCCTATTCGCCGCTCGCCGCCGGTATTCTGTCGGGGCAGTATTCGGGCGGGGCTGTGCCTGCGGGGTCGCGGATGGCGGCCAATGGCAATCTGGGCGGACGGGCCAATCCGCGCGCCTTCGAGATTGCCGATCTGTATGTGAGGATTGCCCGCGATCACGGGCTGGACCCGATCACGATGGCCATCGCCTTCACGCTGGATCGCCCCTTCCCCTGCCTGCCGATCATTGGCGGGCGCTCGGTGGCGCAGATCGGGGCGTCGATCGATGCGGCGGGGCTGGTGCTGTCGGCTGACGTCAAAGAGGCGATCGCCAAGGTGCATCATGATCACCCGATGCCCTTTTAAGGTCATCCTGCTGGGGGCTGCGCTGATGGGCGTGGCTTCCTGTCGGCCCGGTTTCCTCCCATTCGGCACGCCCGGGGCGGCACAGACCCTGCCGCCCGTGGGCAAGGCGCGCGACAGCCTGTTGCAGCAGTCCTGCACAAAGCGCGGGGGCACGTGGAATCAGCGGGCGGATGGTGCAATCTGCGTGACGCGGCCGAAAGATGCAGGTAAGTCCTGTCGCAAGGCGTCCGATTGCGAGGGTGAATGTCTTGCCCGGTCGAACACCTGTGCGCCGGTGCGCCCCTTGATGGGCTGCAACGACATCCGCACCGAAAACGGTATGAGTGTGACCCAATGCCTTGGCTGAGCCGGAACCTGGCCCTTGCAACCGCGATTGCTGCTGTGACTTTGGCCAGCTGTGGCCGCGCACCGCAGCAAAAGCTGGTGCGTGATCCGAAATCGGGGATTTCCTCTGCGGCACTTTTCGACCCCGAACGCTTTGCCGGCGAGTGGCTGGTGGTGGCCTCCAGCACGCCGCGCTGCGCGGGGAGCAAGCAGAACTGGGCCCTCTCCGGCAAGACCGGCTATCGCCTCTCGGGCACCGATTGCAGCGATGGCACGGCACCGCGCATGCTTGGCGGGACGGCGGTTGTAACCGGACCGGGCGGGCGGATCTCGACCTCGGACAGCTTTGGCCGCGAACCGGTCTGGGTGCTATGGGTCGATCAGGATTACCGCATCGTCGCATTGGGCACTCCGTCGGGCCGCTGGGGCCAGATCATGGTGCGCCCCTCGGTCGGGCCGCGCTCGGACCTGTTGACGGCGGCGCGCGAAGTCATGGCCTTTAACGGCTACTATCTGAACCTTATTACCAACTGATCCCGCCTGCGGGATCGTCACCATTGATCCTGCGCGAGCTTCTCGCGCGGGACGGAAAGCGTTGTATAATGTGGATTCTCCTGACCCTTTGCGCCGCAGCCCTGCAGACAGGGCGTTTCGTGCTGCAAAAGAAGCTGGCCGGGTCGGGTCTGTCGGCCGCAGGGGCCACGTTCTCGCGCTTTGTGTTCGGGGCACCGCTGGCGATTGCGGGCGCATTGATCTTGCTGCCCGAGATGGGCCGTCCTGCGGATCTGTTCGGCCAGATGGGGGCGGGGTTCTGGGCCTATGTGGTGATCGGCGGCGCGGCGCAGGCCTCGGCGACGCTGCTTCTGGTGCGGTTGTTTGCCTTGCGTAATTTCGCGGTGGGGATTGCCTTTACCAAAACCGAAGTGGTGCAGGTCGCGCTGATGTCGCTTGTCTTTCTGGGGGACCGGATTGCCGTGCTGGGCTGGGTCGGGATCGTGCTGGGGCTGGTGGGGGTGTTGTGCCTTTCGCGCCCGCCCGAAGGGGGCATCGCGGGCAGAGCGGCGGTATACGGGATTGTGGCAGGCGGGCTGTTCGGGCTGTCGGCCATCGCCTATCGCGGGGCGACGCTGGAGCTCATGCCCTTGCCCTTCATGGGGCGTGCCTTTGTCACGCTGGCCTGTGTGACATCGGTGCAGACATTGGGGATGGGGCTGTGCCTGCGCCTGTTCCAACCCGGCGAACTGACGCGCGTGCTGCGGGCATGGTCGCGCACGATCTGGGTCGGTATTCTTGGCGCGGCAGGCTCTGCGGGCTGGTTCATGGCCTTCGCCCTCCAGAATGCCGCCTATGTGCGGGCATTGGGGCAGGTGGAGATGGTCTTTACCCTCTGCGCGTCGGTGCTGATTTTCCACGAGCGGCTGCACCGCCGCGAGGCGGTGGGCATCGCGCTGGTGCTGGCCTCGGTGATTGTGGTGGTGCTGGCCGCCGCCTAGCAGATCCGCGAAAAGACAGGACGCGGGCCGCGATTGTCAAAAAACGGGACCCCCTCAGCGGGGGCCATATCCTGCAGTCTATGGGCCGCAGCCAGCAAGGCACCCGCCTCGGCCAGCACCAGTTCGGTGACAAAGGGCAGATCCAGCGCGCGCGCCTCGTGCAGGGGAACCCATGTCAGATGGCGCAATTCCCCATCATTGGGCAGAGGGGCGTCGGGATTGGCAAGGTCGCGGGCATCGGCCATCAGGAAACGCGCATCGAATCGTCTGGGGCGCTGGCGCGGCGTGATGGCCCGGAAGATGAAGTGTAATCCGGCGCCCTGACGCAGCGTCAGTCCCGTTTCCTCCTGCAATTCGCGCAATCCGCAACTGATCAGCGCATCGGCCAGCGCCCCGAGTCGCCGATGGCAGCGCGGCGAGAGACCCGAATTCTGCGGGCTTGAGGTGTCCTGCGGGTCCAGCCCGCCGCCCGGAAATACGAATTTATTCGGCATGAACTGGGCCTTCGCCCCGCGCTGCCCCATCAGAACGGCCGGCCCCTGCGTGGTTTGGCGCCATAAAATAAGGCTGCAGGCATCGCGGATCGGTGGCGGGGTCTGGGGGGGGAGCGGCGCGGACATGGGGTCTCCGTTTTTCGTGATGCGGATGTGATCGGGGCTTAAGTTTGCTTCAGGCTCACTTCAGGGTCGGGCGACAAAAAGAACAGGTCGAAGGCGCACACGCCCCTTCGGAGGAATTGGAAACGCAATGATACCGCGCCGATCTGGCAACGGAAAGACAGGCGGCGCACGTAGCAAATAGGACAGGTCCTGAACGGATCGGTGAGGAGTTCGAGATGAAAACGACGATCAAGAAATCCATCGGAGCAGTTCTTCTGGCCACGACCGGCCTCGCCATGGTGGCAGGCGGCGTTTCGGCCCAGCAAGCCCAGCCCGCCCCCGCGCAGTCAGAGGCCCCGATGCCTCCGCGCGATGGGAAAGCTGGCGCTGCAATGGATTTCTCGCGCTTTGATACCGATAAAGACGGTGTTGTAACCCTGAAAGAACTGCAGGCCCCGCGGGCGGAAAAAGCCGCCAAGCTTGATGCGAACGGGGATGGCTATATCACCGAAGAAGAGATGGTTGCCGCAGAGATGGCGGACGCTCAGGCCCGCATCGAGAAGCGCGTGAAGGCCTATTTCGAGATGATGGACAGCAATGGCGACGGTAAGCTGAGCGCAGCCGAGCTGGCCGCCAAGCCCGATCCGGAAATCCGGTTCTTCATGATGGCCGATACCAATGGCGACGGCAAACTTGATGCCGACGAGCTGGCAGCGGCCAAGCAGAAGATGGCGGCGGGCCATGACCGTTTTGACGGCAAGGGTGGTCCGCGTGGCGAGCGTGGCATGCGCGGGGATCAGGGCGCAAAAGGCGATCATGGTGCCCGTGGGGACCAAGGGGGCCGTGGGGATCACGGTGCGCGCGGTGACGGGCATGGCCCGAAAGGGGATCGTGGTCCGCGCGGTGACGCGAATGGCCGCCCGCCCATGCCGCCCGCAGATGCGCCCGAGGCTCCCGCAGCCGATAATGCAAACTGAGTTTGGTCTTCCATAAGTGATTGGCCGGTCCGTTTTTTCGGGCCGGCTTCGTTATGTGTCTGGCGCTCTGTCTTGCGGAAATTCCGGTATCTGCTAGGGGGAGAACAGGCGAAAGGAATGGCAGTCGAAATGGGGGCAGAAACATCCGACGAGGCATTGCTTCTGGCCTATGGTCAGGGCGACCGTGCTGCAGCGCAGGCGCTGACAGTGCGCCTTGCGCCATTGAGCTATCGTCTGGCCTGCCGCATGCTGCGCGATGAGGCCGAAGCCGAGGATGTGGCGCAGGAAGCCATGTTGCGGCTGTGGAAAATTGCCCCGCAATGGCGTGTGGGGGAAGCCAAAGTTTCCACATGGCTGTATCGTGTGACCTCGAATCTGGCGACGGACCGTTTGCGCAAACGGCGCGCCACATCTTTGGACGAAGCGGGCGATCCTGCCGATGAAACTTTGTCTGTTGATGAACAAATGCTGGAAAATCAGCGCGCTGAGGCGTTACAATGGGCACTGGACCAGTTGCCGATCCGCCAGAAACAGGCGGTGATTTTACGCCATCTTGAAGGTTTATCCAATCCGGAGATCGCGGAAGCGATGGAAACCGGCGTGGAGGCCGTAGAAAGTCTGACAGCACGGGGGAAACGTGCATTGGCCGCCCTGTTACGCCAACGTAAGGATAGTCTTGGCTATGACAGGGATTAAGGCCGTGAAGGAGGGTGTGATGATGGTTGACGAACATAAGCTTGAGCCATTCTGGCAAGCCGCGCGGGACCAGCAGCCCGAGCCGTCGCCCGAATTTCTGGCGCGCGTGCTGGCGGATGGTCTACAGATGCAGGCACAGCACTTGCGTCCCGGCGCTCCGGGGGCGGCGGATGTGGCCTGGACCGGCGGTCTATTCGGTCTGATATCCGTGCTGCGCGATGCCGCACGCAACTGGTTGCCGATGGGCGGCATGGTGGCGGCAACCTGCACGGGCGTCATTATTGGTTTGTCGAGTGGCAATCCTTTGTCCTATGTTGGGCTGAAGACGATTTCCACCGCTGAGGCAACAACTGTTGAGCTGTTGCCGACCGGTGATCTGTTCTCCGTTGCCGCGCAGGTCGCAAGCGAGTCTGGAGCTTATTAAATGAACGAGACAAGGCGCAAAGGGGATCGTAAGACCCGCTGGGCACTTATGATTTCCGTCACGCTCAATCTCTTGGTCGCAGGCGTTATCATTGGCGGTGCCTTCGGTCCCGCCAATCGCGGCCCCCAGCCGCCGCAGGTCGGGCTGGGGCCTTTTGACCGTGGGTTGACCGATGCGGACCGCCAGACCCTGACCAAGATGGCCAAGGCCGAAGGGTTCGAGTTCAACAATTATCCCGGTGCTATGGATGTCTGGCTGGACAGGATTCTGACGGCGATCGAGCAGACCCCCTATGACGAGGTCGCCGTGCGCGATGCGCTGAATGCGCACCGGATGCATATCGTGTCCCGTATCCAGACCGGCGAGGATATTATGGTGAAGTGGCTCGGGACACTCACCCCCGAGGACCGCAAGACCTTTGTCGAGCGGATTCGCACCCATGAAGAAGAAGGGGGTGGCCCGCCACCGCAGCATTAGCCTGCCGCGTGAGCGGTTGCAGGACGCGCTGTTCGAACGCCCCGCTGGAAAAACCGGCGGGGCGTTTTGTTGTTCCTATCGCTGTTGCGGGGGCTTCGGGCCTTGGGGGCAGAGGCGGGGGCGGGGGCGTTCAGGCGGCCGAGGGGCAGGGAAAGACCTGCACCTGATTGCGCCCGTTATGTTTGGACAGCAGCATCGCGTGATCTGCCGCCTCGAACAGATGATCGATGGACCGGAGGCGCTCGTCGCCCAGCACCAGCCCGATCGAGATCGTCACGTTCAGATCCGGCCCATTGGCGCGGTGGAAGGGGCGTTCGTTGATCACCCGACAAAGCAGGTCCGCCGCCAGTCGCGCCTCTTCGGGCGGGCAGTCGGGCAGAGCGATCAGGAACTCCTCGCCGCCGATGCGGGCAAGGAGGTCATTACCGTCCAGCACGGTGCTCAGACGATGGGCAACCTCGGTCAGCACGCTATCTCCGACGGCATGGCCATAGGTGTCGTTGATGTCCTTGAAACGGTCCAGATCCAGCAGCATCACGGCAAAATCCTTGCCGGTGCGGCGGGCATGATCGGCGATCCGTTCCAGCTGCGGCATGGCATAACGGCGGTTATACAGCCCCGTCAGCGGGTCGATCGTGGCAAGGCGCAGCCCTTCGGTCAGGTTCTTCCGGCTTTGGTCAAGGCGGCGTTTGCGGGCCAGATGGCGGCGCAGGCGTAAGGCGATATCCTCGGTGGTTTCGCGGGCGGTCATATCGGCGGGCAGCACATCATCGGCCCCCAGATCCAGAGCCATCACCGCCGTTTCGCGGGCCTCGGCCTCGGCGGCAATGCAGATCACCGCCGCTTTCGATCCGGCACGGGCACGCAGCTCGGCCATCAGGCGCAACCCCTCGTCGCGGCGCGACAGATCCGCAGCCAGAATAAGCGCGTCGAAAGCGCTTTGGGCTTCGGTGGCCACGCTCAGCGCCTCGGAGCGTTCGAGAATGGTCAGGTAATTGGCGGGGAGATGCCGCGCCAAGGCCTGTTTCCATGCGGCGGCCTGCACGCGGGTCGGGGCGATCAGCCCGATCCGTGCCGGTGCGGCGAAGGTGGCCGGCCCTTCGGCAAAGCCCAGATCGCGGAAGGTGCTTTCGCGCAGGCGCATTTCGGCATCGGTGGAACGGGTCCGCAGCAGGCTGCGCAGACGCGCCAGCAGCAGCACCTCGTCATAGGGTTTGGGCAGGCAGACATCGGCCCCCGCCCGCAATGCGGCCAGACGGTTGGCGATATCTTCCGGCTGATGCAGGAAAATCACGGGAATTTCGCTGGTCAGCGGGTCGGTTTTCAGATGGTGCACAAGCTCCACCCCGCTCATATCCGGTTGCGCCTGATCGATCAGGATCAGCTCGGGGCGCTCGCGGATGGCAAGGTTTAGTGCCATCTGCCCGTTACTGGCCAAGACGACATCGTAGCGTGCTCCGGCAAGCTTTGCCTTGAGCATGATGCGATTGGTCGCGATCTGGTCTGCAATCAGGATCTTGCCTGCCATGACGCCTTGTTCTCCCTCGGCGTTAATTCACTTGTGCATATTGCTTGGTATTAGGTTAATAAAATGTTTCGACTTGTCGGAAAGGAAATTCAAATGCGGCAAGAAACTGCCGAAGAGATCGCGCTTGGTGCATTGGGCTGGCTGGCTGGTCGGGAAAACCTGCTGGAGGCCTTTCTCAACGTCAGCGGCGCCGAGGCCAGCCAGATCCGTTCCATCGCGCGCGAGACCGGTTTCCAGACGGCGCTGCTGGATTTTATCCTGACGCAGGACGCATGGGTGATCGACTGTGCGCAGGATCTGGGCTATCGCCCCGACGAACTTGTTGCCGCGCGGGCCGTTCTGGGCGGCGGCGACCAGATGCATTGGACCTGAGGAGCTTTCATGCAGATTGCGGCGCTGCTGTTTGACAAAGACGGAACCCTGTTCGATTTCCATGCGACATGGAGCGCATGGGCCCGCGATCTGCTGCAGCATCTGTCGGACGGCGATCCGGCCTTGGCAACGGTGCTGGCGGAGGCCATAGACTATGACCTTCAGGCGGGGCGGTTCCGGCCCAGCTCGGTGGCGATTGCGGGAACAATGGACGAGATCGTTGCCGCGCTGGCCGCGCATCTGCCGCAATGGTCCCGCGCGGATCTGGCGCAGGAGATGCACCGCATGGCGCAGGGCGCACCGCAGGTGGCCGCAGCACCGCTGGCAGATTTGCTGCCGCGCTTGCGTGCGCGGGGGTTGAAACTGGGGGTGATGACCAATGATGCCGAGGCGTCGGCGCGGGTCCATCTGCACCGCGAGGCGGCGCTGGATTATTTCGACTATGTGATGGGCGCCGATAGCGGGTTCGGGGCCAAACCCGATCCGGCACCGCTGCTGGCACTGGCGCAGAAGCTGGGGGTCGCGGCGGAGGCTTGTGTGATGCTGGGTGACAGCCTGCATGACCTTCAGGCGGCAAAAGCGGCGGGTATGATGCCGGTCGGGGTGCTGACCGGTCCGGCCACCGCCGAGGTGCTGGCCCCTTTCGCGCAGGCTATTCTGTCCGATATTGGTGAATTGCCCGAATGGCTTGCCAGTCAGGGTTGAGGCTGATGTCTTATGACGGGTTGAGGGTATTTTAACAGTCAGGATCTAGGCTGGGCGCATATGTCGCTTAACCCGGGTCCGATTGTCATGCATGGCCTTATAAATACCTCGATTCAGACCTTTTTGATTGGAAATTACGGCACGGCTGTCTGGCTGGATGTCGCGACTGAAATCGGCATTCCTCCCGAAGGCTATGAGGCGATGCTGACCTATGACCATTCCCATACGGACGCCTTGCTGGCGGCGGCTTCCACACGGCTGAACAAGCCGCGGCTGGGCTTTCTGGAAGACCTCGGGGCCTATGTCGCCATGATCGAGCCGGTGCGCAGGCTCTTGCGGTTCAGCGGCCCCGACTATCCGGAATTTCTGTTATCTCTGAACGAGATGCAGGGCAGGGCGCAGATGGCTCTGCCCGATCTCGAAATGCCGGAACTTACCTGCTCTCTCGAGCATGTGGGGGTTTACCGGCTGTCCGTTCATAGCAAGATGCTGGGCTGGGGGGCGGCGATGACCGGTCTGGTCCGCGCGATGGCCGATGATTACGGGGCTCTGGCCTTTATCGAATATCTCGATCATGTGCAGGATCGGGGCGGCGTCTGTGACGACCAGATGGTGCAGGAAGACGTTTTGGTCACCCTGCTTGAAGAAAGTTTTGCCGAAGGTCGCAGCTTCGACCTCGCGGCACCGGCGGGGAGAGTGTGATGTTGATCAGCCAGATGGAGACCGCCCCCGTGCCGCGCGCGCCCACCTTGTCGGTCGAGGCTCTGGGCCAGTTGATGCCGATGTTTCTGTGGCTGGACGGGGATGGCACGATTTTGGGCATGGGGCCGACCCTGATGAAAGTGGTGGGCGGTGCCTCCGCGCTCGGGCATTCGGTGACGGATTGCTTCCAGATGGGGCGGGGCCGGACACGGCAGGCCACGTTCGATATTTCCCCGTCGCGGCGGATCCATCTGACCCCGCGCAGCTGGCCCGACGTGTCTTTGCGTGGTGTGGTGGTGCCGATCGTCCAGCGGGGGGTGATGCTCAACCTGACATTCGGGGTGCATCTTAACAAGGCAATCCGGGCCTTCCGCCTGACCGAAGCCGATTTCTCCACCTCCGACCTCACGATGGAGCTGCTCTATCTGCAAGAGGCCAAGACGGCCGTTCTGGGAGAGTTGCGTGCGCTCAATCACCGGCTGGAGCGCGCCCGCCGCAGCGCGGAAGATGCGGCGCGCACAGATCCGCTGACCGGCCTGTCCAACCGCCGCGCCTTCGATATCGCACTGGAGGCCAGTCTAGAGGCCGGTCGTCGCGGGGGGGCGCCCTTCGCGCTGGCCCAGCTTGATCTGGACCATTTCAAGGCGGTGAATGACACGCTTGGCCATGCGGCGGGCGATCATGTTCTGGCGGTGGTGGCCAAAATCCTGCGCGAGGAAACGCGCGAGATGGATGTCGTCTCGCGGGTGGGGGGCGATGAATTCGTGATGCTGCTGCGCGATTCGGTCGATCCGGAGCGGCTGCGGATGATGGGCGCGCGCATCATTGCCCGTCTGGAAGAGCCGATCCCCTTCGAGGGGCATGAATGCCGGATTTCAGGCTCGATCGGGGTGGCGATGTCGCAAGATTACGACGATCCGGTGGCGGAAGAAATGATGGCCGATGCCGATGCCGCGCTTTACACCTCGAAGCGGGAAGGACGCGCCCGTTGCACCCTGTCGGTGCCGGGGTCGGGGGGAGCATCCTAGGCAGGCCCTTTCACGGGCCGCCGTGCAGGAAAACCGCGCAAACATGCGGCTTTGCGCTGCGGAGCACAGCCTTTTGTGCGGTGTCCTGCCCACGGGCAGTTTCCGCACGCGGCAGTGGCATAATGTCGCATTTGGGCTTCCCATCCGCAGGTGCTTTGGCTAGGTCTTCGCGCATGAGCCAGAATTTTCCTATAGCCCGTCCGGGAATGCGCATCGGCCTCTTGGGGGGATCTTTCGATCCGGCCCATCAGGGGCATGCCCATATCAGTCGTGTGGCACTACGGCGGTTCGGGCTGGATCAGGTCTGGTGGCTGCTCAGTCCGGGCAATCCGCTCAAGGCCAAGGGGCCTGCGCCGCTGGCCGCGCGGATGCGGCGCGCGCGCGAGGTCATGCCCGATCCCCGGATCAAGATCACCGATCTGGAACAGCGGCTGGGCACATGTTTTACCGCCGATACGCTGCGTGCGCTGCAGGCCCATTATCGGCAGGTGGATTTTGTCTGGCTGATGGGGGCGGACAACCTGATCCAGATCGACCGCTGGGATCACTGGCAGGATATTTTCGACCGGATGCCGGTCGGGGTTCTGGCGCGCCCCGGGGTGCGGTTGCGGGCACGCTGTTCGAAAGCGGCGCGGGTTTTCGCCCATGCCAAACTGCCCGGATGGCGTTCGCAGGAACTGGCGGCGGGGCCTGCGCCGCGCTGGTGCTTTATCAACATGCCGATGTCTTCGGAATCCTCGACCCGTATCCGCGATGCCGGAGACTGGAAAAGCCCTGCGCGCGAAGCTTGAACCAGAGCCTCGCGCGGGTTATTCTCGCCAGACATTCCAGAAAAAGGCGGTTTGGCACGATGCAGGTTTCTCGGCGCGGTTTCGTTACGGGTCTGGCGGCTTCTACTCTTGGGCTGGCGGCACCGCCGACATTGGCGCAGGCCCAGGTGGCCTCGGGCGAGGGGTATGTGCAGGCGGCGCGGCTGGGGGGCGATGTCGGCTATGTGGTGATGGATGCGCGCAGCGGGCAGGTGCTGGAAGCGCGCAACCCGACGATGGGTCTGCCGCCCGCCTCGACGGCAAAAACCATCACGACGCTTTATGCCCTTGAAACCCTTGGAACAAACTACCGTTTCGGCACGTGGCTGATTGCGACGGGGCCGGTGGTGAATGGCGTGATTCAGGGCGATCTGGTCCTGTCGGGCGGGGCGGACCCGACGCTTTCGACCGATCATCTGGGGGCAATGGCGGCAGAGCTTGCGCGGATCGGGGTGCGGGGCGTGACGGGGCGGTTTCTTGTCTGGGGCGGGGCGCTGCCCTATGCCGAGGAAATCGCGAAGGACCAGCCCGTTTATGTCAGCTATAACCCCTCTATCTCTGGGCTGATCCTGAACTATAACCGCGTCTATTTTGCGTGGAAACGTGCCGGAAACGGCTATCAACTGACGATGGATGCCCGCGGCGACAGCTACACGCCGACGGCCTATACCGCGTCGATGCAGGTGGCAGCGCGCCAGTCGCCGCTTTTCGCCTATTCGGATCGCGGGGGAAAAGAGCAATGGACGGTGGCGGCCCCTGCCTTGGGGCGCTCTGGGTCGCGCTGGCTGCCAGTGCGGCATCCGACGGCCTATGCGGGGGATGTGTTCCAGACGCTGGCGCGCGGGCAGGGCTGCCCCCTGCCCAGCCCGCAAGAGGCCAAGACGGCTCCTGTCGGCACGGTTCTGGTGACCCATGCCTCGCAGCTTCTGCCGACTATCCTGCAGGATATGCTGAAATATTCCACCAACCTGACGGCCGAGGCGGTGGGGATGACCTCCTCGACGGTGCGTGGTTTGCCGGCCGCGCGCGGGCGCTCGGGGACCGCGATGAGCCGGTGGATTGCAGCGAAGGCGGGCACGCAGGCGATCGATCTTGTCGACCATTCGGGGCTGGGCGGCGCGTCGCGTGTGACGGCGATGGATATGGTGCGGGTGATTGCCGCAGGCCAGCCGATGGGTCTGCGCAACCTTGTCAAACCTTTCAAGCTGCGTGATGCGGCAGGGCGCAACCTGCAAAGCCAGCCTTTTGCGGTAGATGCGAAGACCGGCACGCTGAATTTCGTGTCCTCGCTGGCGGGCTATATGACGGCACCGAACGGGCGCGAGCTGATGTTTGCCATCCTGACCGGCGATGTGGACCGCCGCCGCCGCACGCAGGACGAAGATCGTCCGGCGGGGTCGGTGGAATGGGTGAAGCGTTCGAAAATACTTCAGTCGCAACTGCTTATGCGATGGGGTGCTGTTTACGGCTAACCCCTGCGCAGTCGGTATTCAGGCCGGTAGCACCATATGACGGGCGCGGGCTCCACGCTCGATTGCGGCGGCGTGCAGGCGGTCAAGCCCCAGTTCGATCCGCGTTTCTTCCAGCATGCGCAATTCGGGCTGGTTGAGAAGCCCGTCGGCTGCGGCTACATCGCAGGCCAGCGCATAGGCGGTTTCGGACATCGCTTGCGGCAGGCTGTCGCGCACAAGCCCGAATAGCGCCTCGATACCGTCTTCCTCCTCGAACAGCGCAAAGACGGTGCGGGCGATCGTGCCGATCCGGTCCGCATCGTAATCGGCAAAGACCGGCAGGTGGTTCACGATGCGCTCGATCGCCACCAGTTCCGAGGTGCGGATCTCTTCATCCGAGGCGGAAACCGCCACCATGACCGCCACAAGGGCATCTTGCGGCGAAAGCGAGGGAAGGGCATCCGGCATGGTCTTTGGTCCTTTGCAAACAGGGTTATGAGGCTTGAGTTATTGACGACCCTGCCCGCGTTCAATAGGGGAAGGGCAACGGGGCGGTTTTTCGCCCAATTCCACCGTTATGAGGTATAGCATGAGCACTCTGCGCGACGCCGCACTGAAGTCCAAAGCATGGCCCTTTGAAGAAGCGCGCAGCATCCTCAAACGGTACGAGAAACAGCCGCCCGAAAAGGGCTATGTGCTGTTCGAGACGGGCTATGGTCCCTCGGGGCTGCCGCATATCGGCACCTTTGGCGAGGTGGCGCGCACGACGATGATCCGCCGCGCGTTTGAAGCGATCTCGGATATCCCGACCCGCCTGATCTGTTTCTCGGATGACATGGACGGGATGCGCAAGATCCCGTCGAATGTGCCCAATCAGGAGATGCTGCACGAGAACGCGCAAAAGCCGCTGACCTCGGTGCCGGACCCGTTCGAGGAATATGAGAGCTTCGGCCATCATAACAACGCGATGCTGCGTCGTTTCCTTGATACGTTCGGCTTTGAATACGAGTTTTATTCGGCAACCGAATTCTACAAATCGGGCCAGTTCGACGAGGTGCTGAAACGCGCGGTCGAGCGCTATGATGACATCATGAAGGTGATGCTGAAATCGCTGCGCGACGAGCGGGCCTCGACCTATTCGATCTTCCTGCCGATCCATCCCGAGACGGGGCGTGTTCTTTATGTGCCGATGAAATCGGTGAATGTGGCGGATTACACGATCACCTTCGACGACGAGGATGGCCGCGAATGGACGCTGCCGGTGACGGGCGGCAATGTGAAGCTGCAATGGAAGCCGGATTTCGGCGCGCGTTGGGCGGCTTTGGGCGTCGATTTCGAGATGTATGGCAAGGACCACTCGACCAACACCCCGATCTACGACCGTATCTGCGAGATCTTGGGCGGCAAGAAGCCCGAGCATTTCACCTATGAGCTTTTCCTTGATGCCAATGGCGAGAAAATCTCGAAGTCCAAGGGCAATGGCCTGTCGATCGACGAATGGCTGACCTATGCCTCGACCGAGAGCTTGGGCTATTTCATGTTCCTCAAGCCGAAGACCGCGAAACGGCTGCATTTCGATGTCATCCCGAAGATGATGGACGAATATCACCAGCAGCTGCGCGCCTTCCCCGATCAGACGCTGGAGCAGCAGGTGGCCAACCCTGTCTGGCACATCCACGGCGGTCAGCCGCCGGAATCGAAGATGGTGGTGCCGTTCTCGATGCTGCTGAACCTTGCGTCGGTGGCAGGGGCTGCGGATAAGGACGGGCTATGGGGCTTTATCCGCCGCTATGCGCCGGAAGCGACCCCCGAGAGCCATCCCGATCTGGATCAGGCGGCGGGCTTCGCGCTGCGTTACTTCGATGATTTCGTGAAGCCCACGCTGCAATTCCGCCTGCCGTCGGATCAGGAGCGTGCGGCGCTGGAAGATCTGCTGGACTGCCTGCAAGATCCGGCCCGCGCTGTGGCCGAGATTGCCAAGAAAAACGACGCCGAGGGCAAAGGCGAGGCCGCTCCCGAAGCCGATATGACCTCGGATGATTTCCTGCAGACCTTGGTGTTCGCGATTGGCAAGAACCACGGGTTCGACAACCTGCGCGCGTGGTTCCAGGCGCTGTACGAGGTGCTGTTGGGGCAATCCCAAGGACCGCGTTTCGGCGGGTTTATCGCACTTTACGGGGCGGATGAGACCGTGGCGCTGATCACGCGTGCGCTGAAGGGCGAACTGGTCGCCTGAGCCAGATCCAAGACTTGTGAAACCGCTCCGGATTTTTGCTTCGGGGCGGTTTTGTTAACTATAGATTGAGCTATCCGCGCGACACTTGGCCTATCTCCTGCCAGAGGTGCTGCCATGCTTGTCCGTCTCAGTCTATGCTGTCTGCTTGCCGGTGTGTCTTCCGGTTATGCATTTGATATTGATCGTGATTTCTTCATAGATACCGGCATGTCCAGCCTTGGGGCCTATCTGGCGCCCGAGGTGGCACTGGGGCCGAATCTGTCGCTGCGGCTGCCGGTTTATGCGGCGGAGCTGGGATCTGTATCTGTTAACCAGAGAGGCACGGCCTTTCACGGCGGGCTCGACTCGTTTCAGGGCGGGGTGGTGCTGGATTACAGGCCGTGGGAAAATGGTGTGTTTGTCTCGGGGGGTGTGCTTTGGGGCGGATATGATTTTTCGGGACAGTTGCGCGAGATTGACACCGGGAGCGGCCCTGTATCGGGGGCCTTCGGTTTCGAGGTGGCACAATCGCAGGATGTGGCGCCGGTGGTGTCGGTGGGCTATCGTTATTTCTCGGGCTCGGCGTTTTATGCAGGGGTCGAGCTGGGCGGAAAAATTGCCACCCATACTCTGCATCTGACGGGGCTCGAGGCGCTTGATTCTGTGGACAAGCGCGCGGTCGAGGTGGAGCAGGCCCGCATTAATGCCGATCTGGAGGAAGTCTCGGTGGTGCCGTTTATGACGGTTTCTGCCGGTTTTGCCTTCTGAAATCCTCGCCCTGTTGCGCCGGCTGTTGCAAGCGGACGCTGCGGTCGGAAGATGTTCATACCTGAGGACCAGCCTGTGATCAGATGCCGTAATGGGGCTCGGCGCGTCCGACCAGCACTGTGAGTTGATCACCGTGTGGAGTTAAGGTGTCGTTACCCTTTGGCACGCCAGTTGCGTGTCAAAGGGGTCGTGCCGTGAAGCGCGCCCCTATCAGGTAAATGATGAGGGCAACGACATGGAAGTTTATATTGGTTTGGACGTTTCGCTGATAAGCACTGCGATCTGTGTGGTGACGGCGCATGGGAAGGTGGTCAAGGAAACGACGGCTGCCAGTGAGCCCGAGGAGTTGGCAAGCGTCCTGCGCAGCCTGGCAGGCAATCCGGTTGCTGTGGGTCTGGAAGCCGGACCTCTGTCGCAGTGGCTGCACAAGCACCTGACAGAGGTTGGCTTCAAGACTGTGTTGATGGAGACGCGCCTCGTGAAGGGGGCCATGAAAGCGATGCCGATCAAGACCGACCGGCGCGACGCCCAAGGGATCGCGCGTCTGTTGCAAATGGGCTGGTTCCGGCAGGTCCATTGCAAGTCGTTGTCGGCGCAGGAAATGCGGGCTCTGCTTACAGCGCGGAAGTCGATCCAGAAGGCCATGCTGGACCTTGAGTTGTCGATCCGTGGCGTGCTGCGCAACTTCGGGCTGAAGATCGGGACGATTTCCAAGGGGCGCTTCGAGGAACGGATTCGGGAACTGAGCGCCGGCAATCCCATGCTGGAGGCCGCAGCCAATCCGATCCTGACAGCGCGCAGGTCCTTGCGCGATGAGCTGGCTGGTCTGGAAAAGCTGCTCCGCGCGCACGCCAAGTCCGATCCCATCTGTCGCTTGATGATGACAATGCCTGGTGTCGGCGCGATCATCGCGCTCACCGTCAGATCCGGCATCGACGATCCGGAGCGATTTCACTCATCGAAGGATGTCGGCCCATGGGTCGGCTTGACGCCCCGACGGGACCAATCCGGGGAGCGCGACGTCGTCGGCCAGATCACCCGGGCAGGAGATGCCTCCTTGCGCACGGCGCTCTATCTGGCCGCGACGGTGATGTTGAACCGAGCGCGACCCAACTGGCTGACAGCTTGGGCGTTGCGTGTTGCCGGGCGGCGCGGGAAGAAACGTGCGACGGTCGCTCTTGCGCGGCGCATCGGGGTCGTGCTGCACCGCATGTGGCGTGATGGCACCGAGTTCCAATTCACACGTGAAAAGGCGATGGCCGCGTCGGCGTAAGCGTCGACGGCCACCGAATACGCGCAACCTGCAAAAGGAGGATAGGGCCGCGCCGATACGCGATGCTCACCGAGGTCCCTGCCGGGACGCGGTCCCCGATGATGCCGACAGCCGCCTTGTTGCCAGACACTTGCTGTCTGAGCGCGCTGATCAGATAGGCACTCGGGCACCGCATTTGGACCAGGCATGATGTGGCAGCCACCGCGCTGACTACGGACGGAAGCATCATCCCGGTACGGGAAACCCCTCGGCACACTCGCAAAAGCACGGCCTTGAGCGGACAACACCGAACAAGCGGTGGGCTGGCCAGAGATCCGGTGCGTCCGGCGCTCCGATGTGCGAGGTCTCCGCGCCGAACACACCTCGCCTCACCACCACGCCAAGGGCGTAGGGGGCTGATTTATAAGTGGGAAAAGCGCTTGACAGAGTACGCCCCATTACGGAAGGCGGCAGAAGATCTTTGCAGATGGCGTTGGCCGGAGCTTTCCGGAGCACGCCTTGCGGGTGATGCCGATGATCACAGGAGGATGCTATGAATGTCGCGATAACCGAGGGGCTGGCCATCATGCCGCCCGCATTTTCGGACGGGTTGGATGTCTGGTCTTCGGCCAACGGAACCAGCGGGTCTGCGACATATGCGGGTTCGGCCTCGGCGGCTTATGTGCCCTCGGATGCCGATTTTGGGGGCTGTCTGGAACTGCAGAAGACCCAGTCCACGCAGAAACTGCGCTGGATGGGTCAGGTGCCAATCCGGCCCGGTCTCTATCTGCAGATCACCGCACGGGTGAAGGCGGTCAGCGGGAACCTTCCCAGCGTGCGGATTGCGGGCTATGCGATGGGCGCGTCGGCGCATGTGTCGGGGCTGACCGAGGTGGGGGCGGCCACAGCGCTATCGGCCTATGGCGAGGTGGTCACGGTGCGGGCCATCGTTTCGGTTGCCGCCCGCGAAGGCGTGGATATGGCTTGGGGAATGGACCCTGTTTACGGCCATTTCGGCATTGATCTGACCGGACAGACGGGCGGAGTGGTGCGCATCGACGATCTGGAGATCGAGGATGTCAGCGAGTATTTCTTCCGCGATCTGATCGGCATGGTGGATGTGCGCGATTACGGGGCCAAGGGCGATGGCAGCACCGATGATGCGGCAGCCTTTGCGGCAGCCGATAGTGATGCGGGCGGGCGCACGGTTCTGGTGCCGGAGGGCAGCTACTACATTGCGTCCTCGATCTCGTTGCAATCGCCCATGCGGTTTATCGGGACGCTGGTGATGCCCGCGGCGGCACGGCTGGCGCTGATGACGAGCTATGATTTCCCGACCTATGCCGCGGCCTTTGGCGATGAGGAGCTTGGCCTGCGCAAGGCGTTGCAGGCGCTGTTCGGCTATGTGGATCATAACGTTCTGGACCTGAAAGGCCGTCGGGTGGAAATCACCAAGCCGCTGCGGGTCGAGGAATATGCCCCCGATCTGTCCAGCTTTTCCAACCGTCGTGTGCTGCAGAACGGCCAGTTGAATGTGATCGAGGGGACGGCATGGAATGATGTGACGGTGACGAGCGCGGCCACCTATAATATCGCGCAGCCGACGACCCTGACGGGGGTTGCCAATGTGGCGAATATTCCCGTGGGCGCGCATATCACCGGCACAGGGGTCGGGCGCGAGGTCTATGTGCGGGCCAAGAATGTGGGCGCGCAGACCATCACCCTGAGCCAGCCGCTTTATGGCGGGTCGGGCACGCGGAGCTATACTTTCACCCGCTATCAGTATGTGCTGGATTTCTCGGGGATGGACAAACTGGACCGCTTCAATATCGCCAATGTCGAGATCCTGTGTAACGGCGTGTCCAGCGCGTGGATGTTTGCGCCGGACGGGCAGATGAACCAGATCCGCGACAGCTATGTGGTGCGGCCCAAGGATCGGGTCTTCACCTCGATCGGGCGGGGGTGTCAGGACTTTCTGATCGACGGTTGCCAGTTCCTCTCGGACGAGCAATCCACCCCCGCCCAGGACCGCAAATCGGTGGTGCTGAATGTCAACGCCAATGACGTGAAGATCCGCGACTCGCGCTTCGTGCGCTTTGGCACCACCTTCGTGCTGAACGGCTCGGGGCATCTGATCGTGGGCAACCACTGGTTTCAGGGCGATAACGAGACCTCGGCCACGCGGGTGGCGGGGCTGGTCTTTACCCAGACCAATGTGCAATCGGCAGTCACCGGCAATTACATCGATAACAACATTATCGAATGGACCAATGAACATGACGCCACCCCCGATTTCGGCAATGAATACAGCTTTGGCGGGCTGACGGTGACTGGCAATACCTGTGTGTGCATCAACACGGCCGCCTGGTTCACATGGTTCTCGATCAAGCCCTATGGCACGGGGCATTTCATTCAGGGGCTGAATATCTCGAACAATGTGTTCAAGTCGCTCAATGGCACCATCGACAAGATCGAGAAGGTCGATACCACCTTTGCCGATCTGGATTATTCCCGTATCCGGAATGTGATGATTGAAGGGAATATGTTCAACGGGGTCACCAAATTCACCTGTTCGCCGGTGACGCTGGAGATGAACCAGTCCACCGCGCAGCAGGTCTGGGTGCTGGATGCGGCCGAGTACATGCCGTTCGGGGGATGGGCGCGCAATGTCGAAGGGATCGTGGCCGAGGGGATGGTGCGTGATGGCAGCGCGGCACGGGTGACCGAAATGCCCTATGTGCAGGTCGAACAGGGCACGGCGAAGCAACAGGTCTGGCTGAACTGGTCAAAGGCCACGCGCGGGCGGTTGCAGGTCAGGCTGCGGATGGACACACCTGTTTGACCGAGCCATGCGGGTTTCGGGCCGATACACGCCGCTTCCTTCGGGGGGCGGCTTTCAGCTTTGCAGCAGGTCGGTAGCGGTCAGGCGATAGCTACGGGCAAAACCGCCATTGAGCTGGGCTGCGAGGATATGGAACTCGATGAAGTAGAAATCGCCCAGATCGATATAGAGCTTGGATTTGGGATGGTCGGCCAGCCAGCGGTCGCGCAGGCTGGGATGACGCGGGTCCATCCGGTCCAGCGGGCGGGCCTCGACCTGAAGGCTGAGGCGGGGATGGGTCAGCGGGTCGCCCTTGCTGCCCGGAATGCCGATCAGCATACCTGCCCGCGGGTCCGCAGCCAGTGCGCGGGCATGGACCGAAAGCCCAGAGACCAACGACCATAATCCACCCGCCGGACCGGGCCCGATGGCGATGCGCGAGACATGCGGAAAGCCGGTGGCCGGATCAATGGTGCCGATGGCGGCGAACAGCGACTCTGCCAGCAATCTGCGCGCAAGATCGCGCGACTCCTGATCGGCGTCCTGCACTGGATCGGCCCGTTGCACAGCTCCCGAAAGCGGCAGCGGGTCTTTTGGTATGTCGATCGGTGCGGGCATCGGATGTCCCTCTCTGGGGTGGTTTTACAAAGGGTAGGATTGCGGGCGGAGCTTGGCAAGTTTGTGGATAAATCACGCCGTCTCCGGGGCAGTCTTTCGGGCGGATCGAATCAGGTCATTTTCGTCTTCGGGCCATGCTGCACACGCATAAAGTGTTTCTGCGATGCGGCGAAGCCCCTTGGCCTAAAGTTGTAGATGCTGATTTTGCGCTACAGGCAACAGTTTGACGAAACGTCATAAAATCGGCGTAATTTTTCAAAAATTTACAAATACGTAAATATAGACGTGAATAAATTAACAGGAAAAATGAACGAAAAAAGGGGGTTATCAAAAATCGTATCTCGTGTTTACACTCGTCTCTGGGGAAAGGTGCATCTGATGGAGGTCGGAGGCACCGCGCGGCTCAAAAGGGCCGCAGGATATAGCTGAGGGAGGAAAGCTTATGGCTGCTCAGGAACAGGTGCTGGCTGCGCCGGATATGCGCGAAGTACCGAGCCATTTCGGGCCGGCACATGCCGATGCCGCTAAATATCGCGAGATGTATAACGAGTCGGTCGAAAATCCGGAGGCCTTCTGGGGCCGTGAAGGCAAACGGCTGGACTGGATCACCCCCTATACCAAGGTCAAGGACACCGATTTCACCTTTGGCAATGTGTCGATCAAGTGGTTCCATGACGGGGTGCTCAATGCCTCGGTCAACTGCATCGACCGCCATCTGGCCACGCGCGGCGATCAGACCGCGATCATTTTCGAGCCCGACGAGCCGAGCGATCCGGCGCAATACATCACCTATCGCGAACTGAGCGAGAAGGTGAACCGTATGGCCAACGTCCTGCTGTCGCAGGGCGTCATGCGTGGCGACCGTGTGGTGATCTATCTGCCGATGATCCCCGAGGCCGCCTATGCGATGCTGGCCTGTGCGCGGATCGGCGCGATCCATTCGATCGTCTTCGCGGGCTTCTCGCCGGATGCGCTGGCCAACCGGATCAATGACTGTGGCGCGAAGCTGGTGATCACCGCCGACACCGCGCCGCGCGGGGGGCGTCGCACGCCGCTGAAGTCGAATACCGATGCCGCGCTTCTGCACTGCTCGGACAAGGTGCGCTGCCTTGTGGTCAAGCATACCGGCGACCAGACCACGTGGATTCAGGGCCGCGATGTGGATGTGAAGGCGATGATGGAAGACGTCTCGCCCGAGTGCCCGCCGCGTCCGATGAATGCCGAAGACCCGCTGTTCATCCTCTATACCTCCGGCTCGACCGGCAAGCCCAAGGGCGTGGTGCATTGCACCGGTGGCTATCTCGTCTATGCGGCGATGACCCATGAATATGTCTTCGATTATCATCAGGGGGATGTCTACTGGTGTTCGGCGGATGTGGGCTGGGTCACCGGCCACAGCTATATCGTCTATGGTCCGCTGGCCAATGGCGGCACCTCGCTGATGTTCGAAGGTACCCCGACCTATCCGGATGCGGGCCGCTTCTGGGAAGTCTGCGAAAAGCACAAGGTCAACCAGTTCTACACCGCGCCGACTGCGATCCGCGCGCTGATGGGGCAGGGGCCGGAATATGTCGAGAAATACGATCTGTCCGCGCTGAAAACGCTGGGGTCGGTGGGCGAGCCGATCAACCCCGAAGCCTGGGCCTGGTATGACAAATACGTGGGCAAAGGCAAATGCCCCATCGTCGATACCTGGTGGCAGACCGAGACCGGCGGCCATATGATCACGCCGCTTCCGGGCGCGATCCCGACCAAACCCGGATCTGCCACGCGTCCGTTCTTCGGTGTGAAGCCGGTGATCCTTGATCCGACCACGGCGGTCAAACAGGATGAGACCGCCACCGAAGGCGTGCTGTGTATCGCCGATAGCTGGCCGGGTCAGATGCGCACTGTCTGGGGCGATCACGAGCGCTTCCAGGAGACCTATTTCAGCCAGTACAAGGGCTATTACTTCACCGGCGACGGCTGCCGCCGTGACAGCGATGGCTATTACTGGATCACGGGTCGCGTGGATGATGTGATCAACGTCTCGGGGCACCGGATGGGCACGGCCGAGGTGGAATCGGCGCTGGTGGCGCATCAGGCTGTGGCCGAGGCCGCCGTGGTGGGCTTCCCGCATGAACTCAAGGGGCAGGGCATCTACGCCTATGTCACCCTGATGAACGATGTCGAGCCCTCCGACGATCTGCGCAAGGATCTGGAAAAATGGGTGCGCACCGAGATTGGCCCGATTGCCAAGCCCGATGTCATCCAATGGGCGCCCGGTCTGCCGAAGACCCGTTCGGGCAAGATCATGCGCCGTATCCTGCGCAAGATCGCCGAGAACGACACCGGTGCCTTGGGCGATATCTCGACGCTGGCCGATCCGTCGGTGGTTGATGATCTGATTGCCAACCGTGCAAACAAGGGGTGAGCTCATGGCCGATACCGTCAAGACAACACCTGCTGTTCTGATCCTGCTTGGGCCTCCGGGCGCAGGCAAGGGCACTCAGGCCCGGATGCTGGAGGAAAAATTCGGGCTGGTGCAGCTTTCGACCGGTGACATGCTGCGCGAGGCCGTGGCTCAGGGCACGCCTGCCGGTCTGGCCGCGAAATCGGTGATGGAGGCCGGTGGCCTTGTCAGTGACGAGATTGTTCTGGCGATCCTGCGGGACCGTCTTGGCAATCCCGATACCCGTTCTGGTGTTATTCTTGACGGCTTCCCCCGCACGGCGGGGCAAGCGGCGGCGCTGGATGATCTGCTGCATTACACCGATCAGCAGGTGACGGCGGCGATCTCTCTGGCGGTCGATGACGAGGCGATGATCGCCCGTGTTGCTGGCCGCTATACCTGCGCCAAATGCGGCGAAGGATACCACGATACGTTCAAACAGCCCGCCGTGGCGGGCACGTGCGACAAATGTGGCGGCACCGAATTCAAACGTCGGGCCGACGATAATGCCGAAACTGCGCGGACAAGGTTGGAGGCCTATCACGCGCAGACGGCACCGCTCATCGCGCATTACCGCGCGTTGGGCAAGCTGGAAGAGGTGGATGCGATGGGCAGCATCGATACCGTCGCTTCCGAGCTTCGCATGGTCATGGAGGAGAAGGGCGTGACCACGCGCGACTAAGGATCGAAGGACCGGCCCTTGCGGGGGCCGGTCGCCCGATCCGGTTTAAGGGAGGGGCCTGTTTCGGGCAGCCTGAGGGCTGTGCGCGGCTGGTCTATGGAGAAAATCCAAGGGAGACAAACACAATGGCTGATCAACCATCATCCAATGCTTATTGGAAAGCGAATATACGCACGATCCGGCTTTACCTTGTAATTTGGTTCATCTGTTCCTTCGGCTTCGGCATTCTGCTGCGACCGATGCTTGCGGGCATTCCGGTCGGCGGCACAGACCTCGGCTTCTGGTTCGCCCAGCAGGGCTCTATCCTCGTGTTCCTCGTGCTGATCTTTGCCTATGCGGCCAAGATGAACAAGCTCGACCGTGAACATGGCGTCGAAGAGTAACGGAGGCAAGTAAGACTTATGGATCAGTTTACCCTGAATCTGCTGGTAGTCGGCGCGACCTTCGCCCTCTATATCGGCATCGCGATCTGGGCCCGTGCCGGATCGACCTCGGAATTCTATGCGGCAGGGCGCGGTGTCCACCCCGTGCTCAACGGCATGGCCACCGGCGCGGACTGGATGTCGGCGGCGTCCTTCATCTCGATGGCCGGTATCATCGCCTTCGGCGGTTTCAATACCTCGGCCTATCTGATGGGCTGGACCGGCGGCTATGTGCTGCTGGCGATGCTGCTGGCGCCTTACCTGCGCAAATTCGGCAAATTCACCGTGCCGGAATTCATCGGCGACCGTTTCTACAGCCAGACCGCGCGCACCGTAGCCGTGATCTGCCTGATCATCGCATCGGTCACCTATGTGATCGGCCAGATGACCGGCGTGGGCGTTGCTTTCTCGCGCTTCCTCGAAGTGGATAACGCGACCGGCCTCTATATCGGTGCGGCGATCGTCTTCATGTATGCCGTGCTTGGCGGGATGAAGGGCATCACCTACACGCAGGTTGCGCAATATGTCGTGCTGATCATCGCCTATACCATTCCGGCGGTGTTCATCTCGCTGCAACTGACCGGCAATCCGATCCCGGGTCTGGGTCTGTTCTCTGACAGCACCGCCACCGGCAAGCCGATCCTGCAGGAACTCAATGGTCTGCTGGGCGATCTGGGCTTCTCCAGCTATACCGAGCAGTCGGACACCAAGCTGAACATGTTCCTGTTCACCATGTCGCTGATGATCGGCACCGCCGGTCTGCCCCACGTTATCGTGCGCTTCTTCACCGTGCCGAAAGTGTCGGATGCCCGTACCTCGGCTGGCTGGGCGCTGGTGTTCATTGCGCTGCTCTATCTGACCGCGCCTGCGGTTGGGGCGATGGCCCGTCTGAACCTGATCAACACCGTCTATCCCGAAGGCACCCAATCGGCACCGCTGGCCTATGATGCGCGTCCCGACTGGATGAAGAACTGGGAACAGACCGGTCTTCTGAAATTCGAAGACAAGAACGGTGACGGCCTGATCAACTATGTCGCAGATCCGGCGGCCAACGAGTTCGATGTCAACCGCGACATCATCGTGCTGGCCAACCCCGAAATCGCCAATCTTCCGGGCTGGGTGATCGCATTGATCGCAGCCGGTGGTCTGGCAGCGGCTCTGTCCACGGCGGCAGGTCTGTTGATGGCGATCTCTTCGGCGGTCAGCCACGACCTGATCAAGGGTCAGATCAATCCGGGCATCTCCGAGAAGAACGAGCTGCTGTCGGCACGGATCTCGATGGCGGTGGCGATTGCGGTGGCCACGTGGCTGGGCCTCAATCCTCCGGGCTTTGCGGCGCAAACCGTGGCACTGGCCTTCGGTCTGGCAGCCGCCTCGATCTTCCCCGCACTGATGATGGGCATCTTCTCGAAGCGCATCAACAACAAGGGGGCCGTGGCCGGCATGCTGACCGGTCTGATCGTGACCATCATCTATATCTTCCTGCATAAGGGCTGGTTCTTCATCCCCGGCACGGCAAGCTTCGATGATGCGGACCCGCTGCTTCTGTCGGTGAAATCCACCTCCTTCGGGGCGATTGGCGCAGTGATCAACTTCGTGGTGGCCTATATCGTGTCCTCCGCGACCGAAGAACCGCCGGAAGAAATTCAGGATCTGATCGAATCGATCCGTATCCCGAAAGGCGCAGGCCAGGCCGTGGATCACTGATCCACCAAGGCTGGCGATGACTGCAGGCGGGGCCTTCGCCTGTAGTGCTCCGGGGGGCGGGCCCACGTCACCCCCGGAGCATTTTCCCCCCAACCTGATTACTGGCGAACGGATAGAGATCATGCGTGACGATCTTGCCTCTGTTATGACATTTCTCGAAGGGGTCCACCCCTACGACACCCTGCCGCGTAACGATCTGGCCCGTGTGGCCCGATCCTTTGACCGCAGGACGCTGGAGGCCGGTGCCGAGATCTACCGTTTGGGCAGCGTGCTGGACGGGCTGTATCTGGTGCAATCCGGTGCCGTCGAGGTGAGTGATGCCAACGGGGCGCTGGTCTCGGTGCTGGGGCCGCGCAACAGTTTTGGCGAACGCGGCCTGATGCGCGACGGTCAGGCCGCCACCACCGCGCGGATGCGCGAGGCGGGCGTTCTGCTGCTTTTGCCTGCCGCCGAATTTACCCGTCTGTGCCAGAGCGTTGACAGTTTCCGGCGGTTTTTTGACCGGATGCCGGTGCGCAAAGCCCGTGCAGGGGCCGATCTGGCGACGATGCGGGTGGCCGATCTGCTGTCGGGCAAGGCGGTGGCCTGCCGCCCCGAGACCAATGTGGTCGAGGCGGCACGGATGATGCGCGACCGTCATGTATCGTCCTTGGGGGTGACGGACCCGCAGGGCCGTCTGCTGGGCATCGTGACGCAGCGCGATATGTCGAACAAGGTTCTGGCGGGCAATTTCCCGATGTCGGCAGAGGTGGGGCGGGTGATGACCCCCGATCCGGTGACCCTGCCGCCCGATGCGCTGGGGTCGGATATCCTGCACCGGATGCTGGAAAAAGGGATCGGGCATCTGCCGGTGACCGAGCACGGGCGTTTTATCGGCATGATCACCCAGACCGATCTCACCCGCTTTCAGGCGGTCAGTTCCGCGAGCCTGATCCACGAGATCGCGCGCGCGCAGGATGTCGCCGGTATGGCCGCGATAACCGCGCGTATCCCGCAGCTTCTGGTGCAGCTGGTGGGGGCCCATCACGCGCATGAGGTCACCACGCGGCTGATCACCGATATCGCCGATGCGGTGACCCGCCGTCTGCTGGCGATGGCCGAGGCACAGCTTGGCCCCGCGCCTGCGCCTTGGGTCTGGGCGGCCTGTGGCTCTCAGGGGCGGCAGGAGCAGACCGGCGTCTCCGATCAGGATAACTGCCTGATCGTCGGGGACACGGCCACCGAAGCCGATATGGAGTATTTCCGCCGCTTCGCGCAGATCGTCTCGGACGGTCTGCACGCGTGCGGTTACGTCTATTGTCCGGGCGATATGATGGCGACCAATCCGCGCTGGTGCCAGCGTGCCGAGGTCTGGGCGCGCTATTTCCGCGGCTGGATCGCGACGCCCAATCCCGAGGCGCAGATGCTGGCCTCTGTCATGTTCGACCTGCGGGTGATCGGCGGCACAGCCCCTGCGCTGTTCGAGGCATTGCAGGCCGAAACCCTTGCCAATGCGGCAAAAAATTCGATTTTCGTGGCGCATATGATTGCCAATAGCCTCAAACACCACCCGCCGCTGGGGCTGATCCGCGGCTTTGCCACCATCCGTTCGGGCGAACACCGCCACCAGATCGACCTCAAGCATAATGGTGTGGTGCCGGTGGCCGATCTGGGGCGGGTCCATGCGCTGCGGGGGCAGCTTGCGGTGGCCAATACGCGCGCGCGCCTGCTGGCGGCCTGCGAGGCGGGCACGATATCGGTGGCGGGCGGGCAGGACCTGATTGCCGCCTATGACCTGATCGCGATGACGCGGCTGGAAAATCAGGCACGCCAGATCCGCAAAGGCGCGGCCCCCGACAACTATCTGGCCCCCTCGGCGCTGCCCGATTTCGAACGTTCCCATCTGCGCGACGCTTTCGTGGTGGTGCGCAGCCTGCAATCGGCTCTGGGTCATGGTAAGGCCAGTGTCAGCTAGGGCGGGTGCCCGTGCAACTGTGACGGTTTAACGAAGGAGACCCCTTATGATCGTGGATTTTATCGCAATGCTTTCCGCCGCGGCTCTGGCGGTTCTGGTGGTCTTCGCGTTCCGGCACGGCTTGCGCAAATGGGGCGGGGTCGTGCTGCCCAAATGGGTGATGCCCGCAATGGCGGGGCTGGCGATGCTGGGCTATACCATCCATGCCGAATACCGCTGGTATCCCGATCTGAAGGCGGGGCTGAATGGCGATATGAGCGTGGTAATGACGGTCGAGGACCGTAACTGGTGGCGCCCGTGGACCTATGCGGCCCCGGTGACCACCCGCTTCATGGCGGTCGATCTGGCGCAGGTCACCGATCCGGCACCGGGGGTGCGGGCGGGCAAGCTGCTGCTGGTCTCGCGCTGGCAACCGATGCAGCAGGTGCCCGTGGCCTATGATTGCGCAGGCCATCGGCGCGCGGATCTGATTGGTGGCGCGCATCTGCAGGACGGCACCCTGACCGGCGGCGAATGGTTGACTGTCTCGCCGCAAGATCCGGCGCTTGCCGCCCTTTGCGGGAGCGCGCGTCATGGCTGAGGGTGCCCCGCGCCGTGTGCTGATTGTCGAGGACGAAGACAATATTGCCTTGGCGCTTGATTTTCTGATGGGCCGCGAAGGGTTTGATCATGCTCGGATTTCCACAGGTGCAGGGGCGCTGGACCTGATCCGCGAAATGCGCCCCGATCTGGTCTTGCTGGATATCATGCTGCCCGAGGTTTCGGGATATGAAATCTGCGAGGCCATGCGCACCGACCCCGATCTGCGCGGCGTGAAGATCCTGCTGATGACGGCGCGCGGCTCTTCGGTGGAACGGCGCAAGGGGCTGGCGCTCGGGGCGGACGGGTTTATCGCCAAACCTTTCGAACTGAAGGAACTGCGCGCCGAGCTGCACCGCCTGCTGGACGAGGCCGCCTGATGTCCGACTGGATTGCCACGCTGGGTCTGCGTCTGCGGGTCTTCCTGCTGTTTGCGGGGCTCGCCTTCGGACTTGTGCTGGCGCTGCTGGCGGGGGTGTGGCTGGGCGCACGGCAAGGGGCCGGGCATGAGGCGCTGATCGTCATGGCGCTGGTGTCCGGTCTTCTGGGGGTGACGCTGATTGCGGGACTGTGGCTGCTGTTCGACGAGCATGTCGCCCGCCCGATCGAGGCGCTGTCGGGAGCCATGCGCATGGGAGGCTGGGGCGACAGGGCCGCGTTCGACGCCCCCTATCTGGGCGATCTCGCCTCGGCGGGGGCGGCGCTCGGTGCGGCGATGTCGGCCCAGAAGGACCGGCTTGCCGCCGATGTCGAACAGGCGCTGGGGCAGGCGGCAACCAGTCAGGCGCGGCTGGAGCTGCTGCTGGCGGATCTGCCGGTGGGCGTGGTGCTTCTGTCAGCCGACCAGCGGCTGGTTTTCTATAATCCGCAAGCGGCAGAGCTGCTTGGCCACGGTGCCAACCGTCCGGGGCTGGGCCGTAAACTGGAAGATTTCCTCTCGATCGCGCCGATCCTGCATGCGGTGGAACGTCTGGCCAAAAGCGCCGACCCCGAGGCGCGCTCGGATGTGCTTTGTGTCACCGGTGCAGGCCAGACCCTGACCGGTCATCTGCGCGCCGTACCGGCGGGGGAAGGGGGGCATGTGCTGACCTTGCAGGACATGTCGGCAATGATGGCGCAGAACCGCGCGCAGATCGCCCTGACGGCAGAGCTGCTTGCCCGCACCCGACCGGGCGTCGCGGCGCTGCAATCGCTGATGGAAACGCTCAGCGATCCCGATGGCCCCGTTGGCGAGACCCGCGACCGCATCCGTCAGGCGGCCCGCCACGAGGCGCAGACGCTGGCGCAGGACCTGCACCGGATGGCACAGGCTTTCGAAACCCTGCCCGATTGCACCCTGACCGCGCTGCGTGCCTCCGATCTGGCCGAGGCGCTGAGGGCGCGCGTCGAGACGCAGGGAACGGCACTGACCTTGGCCACAGCCCCGCTGATGCTGCGCTGCGATGCGGGCGGGGTGCTGGCGCTCTGGTCGGCGCTGGCGGCGCTGGTCGCGGAGGATCGGCGCAGCGACTTCCGGTTCGAGATCACGCAGGAAGGGGCGGGGGCACTTCTGTCCCTCGAATGGCAGGGCCCGTCCTTGGGGCTCGGCGCTCTGGAAGCCTTCCTGCACCAACCGGACCTGTCGCTGGGGCAATCGCCACGCCAGATCCTCGACCATCACCACAGCGATCTCTGGCCCGAACCCCTGCATGACGGACGCGCGCGCCTGTGTATGCCCTTGCGGGAACTGGCGGGCCACAACGATCCGCCCGCCGCCCTGCCGCGCCGCGTCACCTATGATTTCGACCTGCTCGACCGTCAGCCGCTGGGCGATATCCGTGCCAGCACGCTCGACAGGCTGACCTATGTGGTCTTCGATACCGAAACCACGGGGCTCGATCCCCAACGGGACGCCATCGTGCAGATCGCCGGACAACGTATCGTCAACGGGCGGGTGTCGGAAACCTTCGATATGCTGGTCAACCCCGCCCGTCCGATCCCTGCCTCCGCGACCGCCATCCACGGCATTTCCGATGAAATGGTGGCGCAGGCCCCCTCGGTGGCAGATGCCCTTTCGGCCTTCCACCATTTTGCCAAGGATGCGGTGCTTGTGGCACATAATGCGCCCTTCGATATCGGCCTGCTTCAGGCGGCAGAGCAGACCCACCGGCTGGGATACCAATTCGACCATCCGGTGCTCGATACGGTGCTGCTCTCGGCCATCCTGTTCGGCCAGTCGCAGACCCATACGCTGGATGCGCTCTGTGACCGTCTGGGCATCATCATCGCGCCGGAATTGCGCCATAGCGCGATGGGCGATGCCGATGCCACAGCCTCCGCCTTCCTGCGCATGTTGCCCGCACTGAAATCCAAGGGCTTGCAGACGCTGTCCGAGGTGATCATCGCCGCGCGCAAACACGGGCGCCTGATCCGCGACCTCAATCTGTGAACCAGACCGGCTGCGAAAAAAACGGGCTGCGGTAAAACGGGCTACGGTAAAAACGGGCGCCCCGAAAGCGCCCGTCCCGCAGTCCAGCTGCATGAAATATCCCGGGGTGAATTGGGGCCTCAAGGCCCCAAGAGGGGCAGCGCCCCTTACTTGAAGAAGCGGCTATCCTTCAACTGGTCCCACGCCCAGACAACCTCCTGCAGCATCTCCTCCTGCGACCGGTCGCCCCCGTTCATATCGGGGTGCAGCACCTTGATCAGCGCCTTATAGGCCTTGCGCACCTCGGCCTTGGTCTCGGCATTGGTCACCTCGAGGATCTCGGCGGCCTTGCGTTCGGTTGGCGGCAGCTTGCGTCCCACAGAACGGCGGCCCGGATTCTGCGTCGCATTCTCGCCCAGAATCTCATGCGGGTCGGTCACCCCATGACGGGCAAGGCCCAGCTTCTCGTCATTGGCGCGGTTGAACGGCTTGGTCGGGCGCTCCCAGACGGTGGCATTGTCCAGAAAGGCCTGAAACTCTTCTTCGGACTGGCCTTGGAAATAGTTCCAGTTCAGGTTGTATTCGCGGATATGTTCCTTGCAGAACCAGAAATATTCGTCCAGCACCTTCGGGCTTTTGGGGGCGCGGTATTTCGCGGGCTCGTTGCAGCCCGCCTTGTCACAGACACGGGTCGAGGTCTCGAAGGCCCCCGACATGCCACGGCGGCCCTTCTGGCGGCGCTTCTTGTCTGCCGCAGCCGAGATGTTAAATCCAAACGGGTCGTTCTTTTCCATAAGGGTGGGTCTCCGTAATCTGACGGCTCGGGGGGAGTATGACGGCATGCGGGGAGGGCAGACCCCGCCTCCGACTCGGGTCACGCATTCTATGTCATTTTTCGTCGGGTGAAAGCCCTGGATCTCACTTTTGATCGCGACGCGAGCGACCATGAACCCAGCCCGTTCGACGGGCGTATAGGGGGCTCTCCTTGGAACAGGCGTGGCAGACGGCACGGGCTTTATGTGACCTGAGGCGGGGGCCTCCGGTGCGGACCGGAGGCGCGGGGCATCCTGTTAGCTGCGGCCCGTCCCGTCATCGCTCTCGCTGGCGGCACCGCCGAGTTTGGGCGATTTGCCTTCCGGCCCGTTGGCCGATAGCGAGCGGGCGCGCTTTTCGATCGCACTGGGGATGCGCGGCGGTTGCGGCGTTGCAGTGCCGACTTCGGCTTTTGGCAATGTCGCATTGGCGGCTCTGGCGGGCGCGGTCGGCGCAGGCGCAGAGGGCGCTGGTGCAGGGGCAGGCGCCGCATATGTAGCGGCTGGTTCTGCCCGAAGCGGGGCCTTCGGCACCGGTGCCGGATGGTCCTCGGCAACAGGACGCGGGGCAAGCGCGGATTTCGGGCGGCGGAAGACCAGAAGATTGTGATAGGTGGTGGTCTTGCTGCGCAAGCCGCTGCGCTCTTCGGCAGGGAGGGTCTCGGCGCGCAGATAGTGCCAGCCATCTACGGCCATAGCGTTCAGCGTGGCCGTAAGAGTATTGGCAAAACGGTCCTCGGCGGTTTTCAGGCCGCGATCGCGTTCGCCACGCACGGGGGCGGGAATGACTTTATACTCATACTCTTGCATCGGAAGCCTCGCGCGTTCTGGTTCGGGCGGAACTTGTCGGTCATGTGAGGCCCGGGGTCAAGTGACGGATGGGTGAACGCTCTGCAAAGCGGGCATGGAAAAGGGGCGCCAAAGCGCCCCTTCGCAATCTGTTCCGAGCGTTTCAGGACCGGCCGCGTTCAGGACTGGCCGCGTTCAGGACTGGCCGCGTGCAGGATTGGCCGCGTTACTGCCCGAGCTTCTTGACCACCAGCTCGTTGACCGCTGCCGGATTGGCCTTGCCACCCGTCGATTTCATCACCTGGCCCACAAACCAGCCCGCCAGTTTCGGGTTGGCCTTGGCCTTTTCGACCTGCGCGGGGTTGGCGGCGATCACCTCGTCCACGGCGGCCTCGATGGCGCCCATATCGGTGACCTGCTTCATACCGCGCTCTTCGACCAGAACCTCGGGGTCGCCGCCTTCGCTATAGACGATCTCGAAGAGATCCTTACCGATCTTGCCCGAGATATCGCCCGATTTGATCAGCTTGACGATCTTGCCCAGCTGTTCGGGCGACACGGGCGAGGTGGTCACATCATGGTCGTCCTTCTTCAGACGACCGAAGAGTTCGTTGATCACCCAGTTGGCCGAAAGCTTGCCATCGCCGCCGACGGCCAGAACAGCCTCGAAGTAATCGGCATTCTCGACCTCGGCGGTCAGCACCGAGGCGTCATATTCCGACAGGCCGAGTTCTTTCACGAAACGCGCCTTCTTGGCGTCGGGAAGTTCGGGCATGGAGGCTGCGATGTCATCGACCCAAGCCTGTTCGATTTCCAGCGGCAGCAGGTCGGGGCAGGGGAAATAGCGGTAATCATGCGCTTCTTCTTTCGAGCGCATGGAACGGGTCTCGTTCTTGTCGGGATCATAGAGGCGGGTTTCCTGCACCACCTCGCCGCCATCCTCGACGATGGCGATCTGGCGGCGGGCCTCATATTCGATGGCTGCCTGAATGAAGCGCATGGAGTTCATGTTCTTGATCTCGCAGCGCGTGCCCAAGACCGAGAAATCGCCGGTTTCGCGGAATTTCTCGTAATCGCCCGGCTTGCAGATCGAGACGTTCACATCGGCGCGCAGGTTGCCGTTTTGCATATTGCCGTCACAGGTGCCCAAGTAGCGCAGGATCTGGCGCAGCTTGCCGACATAGGCGGCCGCCTCTTCGGGGCCACGGATATCGGGGCGCGAGACGATTTCCATCAGCGCCACGCCCGTGCGGTTGAGGTCGACGAAGGACATGTTCGGGTCCATGTCGTGGATCGATTTGCCCGCATCCTGTTCGAGGTGGATCCGCTCGATACGGACCATGCGCCCGACGCCCGGCCCCATATCGACAAGCATTTCGCCTTCCCCCACGATGGGGTGGTAGAGCTGGCTGATCTGATAGCCCTGCGGCAGGTCGGGGTAGAAGTAGTTCTTGCGGTCAAAAGCCGAGAAGAGGTTGATGTCGGCTTTCAGCCCCAGCCCCGTGCGCACGGCCTGTGCCACGCAATATTCATTGATGACCGGCAGCATGCCCGGCATGGCGGCATCCACGAAGGCGACATTCGAGTTGGGCTCGGCGCCGAAAGTGGTGGAAGCGCCCGAGAACAGCTTGGCATTGGAATGGACCTGCGCGTGGACCTCGAGACCGATCACCAGTTCCCAATCCGATTTGGCCCCGGCGATGACTTTCGGTTTGGGCGCTTCATAAGCGAGATGGTCGAGCATATCCGCATTCCTCGTGTCTTTGGCAGGCCTCTGGCCCCAACGTGCTTGAGTGTCTTCTAGGACAGGGGCAGATCGGGGGCAAGAGGGGGAATGGGCAGAGGGGGCTCTGCCCCCGCGCCCTTGCGGGCGCCCCCCGGGATATTTGGAGCAGCTGGAACTGGGGCGGCGGATCTTTATTGACGGGGGCTGGCCGGATTTGGGGGATAGGGGGCTGCGTGTGCGTTAACGGGAAAGGCCCGCGCGGGGCGGGCCTTTGGGGTTATCCGAGCAGGCGTTGCGACATTTCGCTAAGGTCGCGCGAGAGGCCGCGGGTCTCGGTGATGCGGGTCAGTTCCTCGCGGATCATCTGCTGGCGGGTTGCATCATAGCGGCGCCATGTCTCGAAGCTGGTGGACATGCGGGCGGCTGTTTGCGGGTTCATCGGGTCCAGCTTGATCAGCCAATCGGCCAGGAAGGCATAGCCCGAGCCGTCCTTCGCGTGGAAGCCCGCGTGGTTGGCGGTGAGCCCGCCCACCAGCGCGCGGAAGCGGTTGGGGTTTTTCCAGTCGAAGGCGGAGTCTTGCGCCAGTTCGCGCGCGCGGGACACGGCACTTTCGGGCGGGCAGGCAGCGACTTCGACCATGAACCATTTGTCCATTACGAGGCGGTTGTCCTGCCAGCGGTTGCGGAAGGCTTGTGAGGCCTCTTGGCCTAGCCCCGCGCGGATCAGGATCGAGAGGGCACCGAAGCTTTCGGTCATATTATTCGCCTGATCGAAGAGGGCTTTGGCGCGGGTGCCGCCGTCGAGTTTGGTCAGGAGGCTCAGGCAGGCAAGGCGCAGGCCCCTTTTGCCTGCGGGCTCGGCATCGGGGGAATAGGGGCCTTTGACCTCCAGCGCGTCGTAAAGCGCGGCGAGACGGGTCTCATGCGTGGTGGCGATGGCTTTCGACAGCGCATTGCGGGCCGCGTGGATCGCATCGGGGTCGGGCGTGCCACCTGCGGCGAAGATCGCCTGTGCCAATTCGTCCTCGCCCGGAAGCGCGAGACAATGGGCGATGAAGGCGGGTTCCAGTGTGTCGTCGGCCAGCAGGTTGCCGATGGCCTCCAGATAGGCGGGGGCCGGTTCCGCGCCCGTTGTCATGTCGATCAGCGTGCGTTGGGCGAGGCTGCGGCCTGCTTCCCAGCGGTTGAACCCATCGGTGTCATGGGCCAGCAGGAAGGCCTGTTCTTCGGGGCTCTGCTCGCGCTGCAGCACGACGGGTGCCGAGAAATCGCGCAGGATCGAGGGGACGGGCTTTTCGGCCACATCAAAGCTGAAGCTCTGTTCTTCCTCGGTCATTTCCAGAAGCTGGGTGGACAGCACCTCGCGGCCTTGCAGGTCTAGCAGGCCCAAGGCAATCGGGATATGGCGCGGGGCTTTCTCGGCCTCGCCCGGAGTGGGGGGCGTGGATTGGCGGAAGGTCAGCGTGTAGCGGCCATCGGCATAGGTGTCGGTGACCTTCAGATGCGGCGTGCCCGCCGAAGTATACCACAGCGCGAATTGCGACAGATCGCGCCCCGTCACATCCTCGAAGACCTTCAGCCAGTCCTCGATCGTGCAGGCCTGCCCGTCATGGCGGTCGAAGTAGAGATCAAGCGCGCGGCGGTAGCCCTCATCGCCCGCAAGCCGTTTGAGCATGCCGACGATCTCGGCGCCTTTTTCATAGACGGTGACGGTGTAGAAGTTGTTGATCTCGCGGTAGTGGTTGGGGCGCGGGGGGTGCGCCAGCGGGCCTTGGTCTTCGCGGAACTGGCGGGTGCGCAGCGTGGCGGCATCCTCGATCCGCTTGACCGGACCAAGGCGCACGTCGCGGGTGAAGCTCTGGTCGCGGAAGACGGTCAGGCCTTCCTTCAGGCACAGCTGGAACCAGTCGCGGCAGGTGATGCGGTCGCCTGTCCAATTGTGGAAATACTCATGCCCGATGACGGCCTCGATACGCATGTAATCGGTATCGGTTGCGGTTTCGGGAGAGGCCAGAACCAGTTTGGAGTTGAAGATATTCAGCCCCTTATTCTCCATAGCCCCCATGTTGAAATCATCGACCGCCACAAGATTGAAAACCGAGAGGTCATATTCGCGTCCATAAGCCTCTTCATCCCAGACCATCGAGCGCACAAGGCTTTCCAGCGCGAAATCGCAGCGGTCCTCATCGCCCGGACGGACCCAGATGTTCAGATCGACCTCGAGGCCGGATTTCGTGGTGAATTTGCCCGAAGTCGCCACCAGATCGCCCGCCACCAGCGCGAAAAGATAGGCGGGTTTGGGCCAAGGGTCATCCCATTCGGCCCAACCCTGACCGGAGGCGCCCGCATTGCCATTCGACAGAAGCACCGGCAGGTCGCCTTCGATGCGCACATGGAAGCGCGCCATCACATCGGGACGGTCGGGGTAGAAGGTGATCTTGCGGAAGCCCTCGGCCTCGCATTGGGTGCAATACATGCCGTTCGACATATAAAGCCCCTCTAGCGCGGTATTGGCATTGGGCGCGATCTCGACCTCGGTCTCCAGCGTAAAGGCGCCTTCGGGCAGGGCGGCGGCATGCACCGTCAGACCCGTCTCGGTCATCAGGTAATCGGCAGGTTGCAAGGCGGTGCCGTCAATGCCCAGCGAGATCAGCTTGAGGTCTTCGCCATCCAGATGCAGCGAGGCGCCCTCGCCCTTGGGGGTCAGATGCAGCCGCGCAAGCACGCGGGTGGCGGAAGGGGCCAGCCGGAAGGTCAGATGTACCTGATCCAGATCGAACGGGTAGGGCGTATAGTCTGACAGGTAGATCGTGCCGTCCATCGGGGTGGCTCCTTTGCTTCGTCTTGTGACGTCTTTATAGGCGGCTCAGGGTAGGCCTGCGCGCGGGGAGGTTCAAGACGGGGTCATGTCTTTGTGTCACTGGACACTCCGGTGATCTCGGGTCAGGTTGTAAGCCAAATCACGAATGACGGGAGGGTGCGATGGTTGATCGGGTCGAGCGCGCAGGATTACAGGTCGCGGCAGAGCTTGCCGCCTTTATCGAAGAGCAGGCGCTTGCGGGCACGGATGTGACGCCCAAGCGGTTCTGGGCAGGTCTTGCGGTGCTGATGAGCGATTTCGCTCCGAAAAACCGCGACCTGCTGGAGGTGCGCGAGAAGATGCAGGCGCAGATCGACGCATGGCATCTGGAGCGGCGCGGCCAGCCGCATGATGGCGCGTCCTATAAGGCCTTCCTGCAAGAGATCGGCTATCTGCTGCCCGAGGGCGCGGATTTCACCGTCGAGACCCCCGCGACAGATCCGGAATTCGCGCAGATCTGCGGGCCGCAGCTGGTGGTGCCAATTATGAACGCGCGCTATGCCCTGAATGCCGCCAATGCGCGTTGGGGATCTTTGTATGATGCGTTTTACGGCACCGATGCTTTGGGCGATCTGCCCGAGGGCAAGGGTTTTGATGCTGCCCGCGGGGCGAAGGTAGTCGCCGCCGCCAAGGCGTTTCTGGATAGGACCTTCCCGCTTGTGTCGGGCAAATGGGCGGATGTCAGCAGCCTGCGGGTTGATCATGGCGGGCTGTTTGTCACCACCGATGATCTGACCGGCCTGATGAATCCTGCGCAATTTGCGGGCTATCAGGGCGCGGCAGAGGCGCCCTCGGCCATTGTGCTGAAGAATAACGGGCTGCATGTGATCGTGAAGATCGATGCCTCCCATCCCATCGGCAAAACCGATCCGGCGCATATCAGCGATGTGGTGATGGAGGCGGCTGTTTCCGCGATCATGGATTGCGAGGATTCGGTCGCCGCTGTGGATGCCGAGGATAAGGTGCTGGCCTATTCCAACTGGCTGGGGCTGATGCGCGGTGATCTTACCGAAAGCGTCGATAAGGGGGGCAAGGCCTTCACCCGCGCGCTGAACCCCGATCTGGCCATCACCCTGCCTGAAGGGGGCGAGGCGCAGCTGAAGGGCCGCTCGATGATGCTGGTGCGCAATGTCGGCCATCTGATGACCAACCCTGCGGTGCTGGATGCTGAGGGCCGCGAGATCCCCGAGGGGCTGATGGATGCGCTGGTCACGACGCTTTGCGCCATGCCCGATCTGGCCAAGACGGAGGGGCCGCGCAACTCCGAGACGGGCTCGGTCTATGTGGTCAAGCCGAAGATGCATGGGCCTGCCGAGGTCGCTTTTGCCTGTGCGGTCTTTGACTATGTCGAAGAGGTGCTGGGCCTGCCGCGCTATACGGTGAAGCTGGGGATTATGGATGAGGAACGCCGCACCTCGGTGAACCTCAAGGAATGCATCCGCGCGGCCAAACATCGCGTGGCCTTTATCAACACGGGCTTCCTTGACCGGACGGGCGACGAGATCCATACGTCGATGGAGGCGGGGCCTCTGCTGCCCAAGGGCGAGATGAAATCCCAGCCGTGGATTGCCGCCTATGAGGACCGCAATGTGGATATCGGCCTGCGCTGCGGGCTGTCGGGGCGGGCGCAGATTGGCAAGGGCATGTGGGCGATGCCCGATCTGATGGCCGCCATGCTGGAGCAGAAGGTGGGCCACCCCAAGGCGGGCGCGAATTGTGCTTGGGTACCTTCGCCCACAGCAGCTACATTGCATGCGATGCATTACCATGCGGTGGATGTTCTGGCCCGTCAGCGCGAGATTGCGGCGGAGGGGCGCCCCGAGCGGCTGGACGATCTGCTGTCGATCCCGCTGGCTGCGGGGCGCAATTTCTCGGAAGAGGAAACCACCCGCGAGATCCGCAATAACGCGCAGGGCATTCTGGGCTATGTGGTGCGCTGGGTCGATCAGGGGGTGGGCTGCTCCAAAGTGCCCGATATCCATGACGTGGGGCTGATGGAAGACCGCGCCACCTGCCGGATTTCGGCGCAGGCTCTGGCCAACTGGCTGCACCACGGGGTGGTCTCGGAAGAGGCCGTGATGCATGGGCTGCGCGAGATGGCCATTGTGGTGGACCGCCAGAACGCGGCCGATCCCGCCTATCAGCCGATGGCGCCCGATTATAATGGCGTGGCCTTTCAGGCGGCCTGCGATCTGGTGTTTCAGGGGCGCAACCAGCCATCAGGCTATACCGAGCCGGTCCTGCATCACCGTCGCCTGCAATATAAGGCGACCCGCTAGGTAACCGAACCGGATCTGCTTGCGGTGCGGGCAGATCCGCTTTGTCGCGCTGCATTCGCGGGCAGAATGTTACGCGACGGGCAGGCTGTGCGTATCTTTGGCAGGCTCTTCGCCGTGGCGCACATTTGTTGCGCATATGAAGCCTTTTCTTGCGAAACCTTCCCGCTTAGCTTGACCGCAAAGGAGAGCAGGCATGACCAGACCCATCGTAGGCATTATCGGCAACACCGCGCTGATCAATGATCGTTTTCCGGTGCACGAGACCGGCACCATGGTGTCCGAGGCGATTGCGGAAGTGTCTGGCTGTATCCCGATGATCATTCCGCCCGACCCCGGCTGGATGACGGTGGCCGAACTGATGGAAAGCTGTGACGGCTTCCTTCTGCCCGGCGGGCGCCCGAATGTGCACCCGTCCGAATATGGCGATGAGGAAACCGAGGCGCATGGCACTTTTGACCGCAAGCGCGATGCCATTGCACTGGAGCTTGTGCGGGCCTGTGTAGCGACCGGTCAGCCGATTTTCGGGATCTGCCGCGGCTTTCAGGAAATCGCCGTGGCGATGGGGTCCACCCTGCATCCCGAGATCCGCGAATTGCCGGGGCGGCGCAATCACCGGATGCCTGTGGATGTGTCGCTGGAGGAAGGGTTTTCCAACCGGCACAAGGTCTCGCTTGCTGCAGGGGGGCGATTTGCGCGGCTCTTCGGGGCGGAAGAGGTGGAAACCAATTCGCTGCACGGTCAGGGCATTCTGGAAGCGGGCCCTCGCATCGTGATCGAGGGGCGGGCCGATGATGGCACTGCCGAGGCGATCTATGTGAAAGACGCGCCCGGGTTTACCATGTCGGTGCAATGGCACCCCGAGCATCGGGCGGCGCAGGACCCTGTGTCGCGGCCCCTGTTCGAGGCCTTTGGTCATTCGGTGAGGTCGTGGGCGATTGCGCGGCGTGGTGCGGTGAAAGTGGCCTGATCTTGGTGGCAGATGTGGAAAAGGGGGCGATCTCGCCCCCTTCTTTCATATTCGGGGAATATGAAATTCATCCCCCGAGGATATTTTTGGCAGCTGGACTCAGAGGCCGTTCTGGGCTTCGCGGCGCAGGGTGCGCGGCAGATGTTCCTGTGTGGCAAGGAAATGTTCGACGCGGGCGCGTTCGAATTTTGCCAGATCTGCCAGCCAGCGGCCGATGGCGCGCGACAGATCGACCGGCGCGCCCGGTGCCAGACGTGCGGCCAGTGTCAGCAGGTGGTCTTGTACGCGGTGGTCTTCGGGTTTGGGGTTGCGCAGCTTGGTATAGGGGCGCGTCATCAGGAAGATGGCGAGCTTCGGGCCGATCGGGCCTTGGGGCTGTTCGACCGCTTCGTCGAGGTCTTCGGAGAGGGGCTGGCCCTCATTCGCCCATGCGTCAAGCTGGCTGAGGCGCGCGAGATTGGCCTGCAGGCGTTTGGCCGCTGGCTTGCTGAGCGCGTCGATCAGGGCGAAGCAATCGGCCTCTTCGATCCAGCGGGTCAGCAGTTGCCACGCCATATCGTCGGGGCGCATGCGGGCTTGGGTCAGCAGCTTGGTGGCGGCGATGCGGGCCTCATAGATGCCCGATTGCCAAAGCTCATTGGCGAGGCTGACACGGCCTTCATTGTCCAGCGCCTCGCGCCACATGGCGGCCATATCGGTGAGGCCGGTGGCGGTTACGCCGATGACGCGGCAGCTGGTGCCGGTTTGCGCTTGCAGTTGTGCGGCGCGTTCCGCATCGGCCCATGCCTCGAGGGCATAGAGCGCATCTTCGATGCTGGGCGGTGCGAGGGTGTCTTCCGGCTCGGCCTCTTCCTCGAAGAACTCGTAATCGGCATCCGAGGCGGCATAGGCTTCGGCCTCGGCGCTGAGTTTTGCGGTTTCTTCGGGCGAGAGGCGGGTGCCATCGTCCTGCAGGATTTCGGGTTTGGGGCCTTTGCGGCCCCCACGTTTGCGGCTCATTCGACGGTCACCGATTTAGCTAGGTTGCGGGGCTGGTCCACATCGGTGCCTTTAGCGATGGCGGTGTGATAGGCCAGAAGTTGCGCGGGCAGCGCATAGAGGATCGGCGCCCATGGTTCAAGCACTTCCGGCAGCTGCAGCGTGGCCCATGTGCCCTCGGAGGCCTCGGAGAGGCCTTGGGCATCGGAGACCAGAAGCACCTTGCCGTGGCGCGCCATGACCTCTTGCATATTGGAGACGGTCTTGTCGAAAAGCCCGTCATGGGGGGCGAAGACGATCACCGGCACCGTGCGTTCGATCAGCGCGATGGGGCCGTGTTTCAGCTCGCCGCTGGCGTAGCCTTCGGCGTGGATATAGCTGATTTCCTTCAGCTTCAGCGCGCCTTCCATGGCCAGCGGATACAGCGGGCCGCGCCCGAGGAAGAGGATGTCTTGCGCCTCGGCCAGCTGGCCCGACAGCTCGGCGATCTTCTCGCCGATGCCGAGGCCTGCATTCATCAGGCCGGGCAGGGCGCGCAGGGCCTGCATATGATTTCGGGCGTCTTCGGGGCTGAGATGGCCGCGATCCAGACCCGCCTTCAGTGCCAGAATGCCGAGTGTCAGCAGCTGGCAGGTGAAGGCTTTGGTCGAGGCCACGCCCACTTCGACGCCCGCATGGATCGGCAGGGCGATGCCCGCCTCGCGCGCCATAGTGGAGGTGGGGACATTGACCACCGCGATGGTTTTCTCGACCTTCTCGTTGCAATAGCGCAGCGCGGCCAGCGTATCGGCGGTTTCGCCCGACTGGCTGACAAACAGCGCCGTGGAGCGCGCGGGCATCGGCGGCTCGCGGTAGCGGAACTCGGAGGCGACATCAATCTCGCAGGGGATGCCCGCGAGCTTTTCAAACCAGTATTTCGCGGTCTGGCAGGCATAGAAGGCCGTGCCACAGGCCACCAGCGTCAGCCGCTCGGTGCCGGAAAAATCCACGCTTTCCGGCAGGTTGAGGCTGTCGCCCCGCAGATAATGGGTCAGCGCATCGGCCAGAACCACCGGTTGCTCGGCGATCTCCTTGGCCATGAAATGCTTGTATCCGCCCTTTTCGACGCGGGTCTGGCCCAGATCGATACGGGCCTCATCGCGATTGGCGCGGCGGCCCGCGTGGTCGAAGATCTCCGCGCCCTGACGGGTGATGAAGGCATAATCGCCCTCTTCCAGATAGGTGATGCGGTCGGTCATCGGCGACAGCGCGATGGCATCCGAGCCCACGAACATCTCGCCCTCGCCATGCCCGATCGCCAGAGGCGAGCCCTTACGCGCGGCGATCATCAGATCGTCCTCGCCGTCAAACAGCCACAGAAGGGCGAAGGCGCCCTCAAGCTTGGCCAGCGTGGCCACGGCTGCCTCGCGCGGGGGCATGCCGCGGTCCATCATCAGACGGGTCAGCTGGGCCACGGTTTCGGTGTCGGTCTCGGTTTCGGGGGTGATGCCGGCTTGGGCCAGCTCGGCGCGCAGCTCGCGGAAGTTCTCGATGATGCCGTTATGGACCACCGCCACCGGCCCCGAGCGATGCGGATGCGCATTGGTCACCGTCGCCGCGCCGTGGGTCGCCCAGCGGGTATGGCCGATGCCGGCTTTGCCCGGCAGCGGTTCATGCACCAGAAGATCCGAGAGGTTGACCAGCTTGCCCACCGCGCGGCGGCGGTCAAGGCGGCCTTCGTTGATGGTGGCGATGCCCGCGCTGTCATAGCCGCGATATTCCAGCCGCTTGAGGCTTTCGACCAGAAGGGGGGAGACTTCATGCGTGCCAAGCACGCCGATGATTCCGCACATGGGCTCAGCCTTTCTTTTCGGATTTCGCGGCGGCGCGGCGGGCTTTTTCCTCGCGCAGCATGGTCATCAGTTTGCGGGCCAGACCGGGTTTGTTGACCTGTTGGCCACGCGCCACGGAAAGGGCGTCATCGGGCACATTCTTGGTAATCACCGACCCCGATCCGGTGAGCGCGCGCGCACCGATGGTCACGGGGGCCACCAGCATGGTCGAGGAGCCGATAAACGCGTCTTCCCCGATTACCGTGCGATGTTTGAAGACGCCATCATAGTTGCAGGTGATGGTGCCCGCGCCGATATTGGTGCGCGCGCCGATCTCGGCATCGCCCAGATAGGTCAGATGGCCGACCTTCACCCCCTCGGCCAGCGTCGCATTCTTGACCTCGACGAAATTGCCCACATGGACATCCTCGGCCAGTTCCGCGCCGGGGCGCAGGCGGGCAAAGGGCCCGATAGTGGCCCCGCGCGAGATATGGCAGCCTTCAAGATGGCAGAAGGCTTCGATGGAGGCGCCGGATTCAACGGTGACCCCCGTGCCGAACACCACATTCGGGCCCACGGTCACATCGCGGCCCAGATACGTATCGAGTGCGAAATAGACGCTGTCGGGATCGGCCATGCTGACGCCGTTTTCCAGAGCGTCGTTGCGCTGGCGGGTCTGGAACAGGGCCTCGGCACGGGCCAGTTCGGCGCGGGTGTTGATGCCCAGCGTCTCGGCCTCGTCGCAGGTGACCACTTCGGCGCTCAGGCCGCGGGCACGCGCCGCGCCCACGATATCGGTCAGGTAATATTCGCCCGCCGCATTGTCATTGCCCAAGCCCTGCACCAGCTCGGTCAGCAGCACCGCATCACAGGCGATGACGCCGGAATTGCATAGCCGGATCCCCCGCTCGCTTTCGGAGGCGTCCTTGTATTCCACGATCCGCTCCAGCGCGGGACCCTGCGCGATCAGGCGTCCGTAACGGCCCGGATCGGCGGCCACAAAGCCCAGCACCGCAACCGCCGCATCCGAGGCGGCAAGCGCATCCAGCGTTTCGGGGCGGATGAAGGGTGTGTCGCCATAGAGCACGATCACGCGCCCGTCGAAGCCCTCCAGCAGCGGCAGCGCCTGTGCCACAGCATGGCCGGTGCCAAGCTGCTCGGCCTGCCGGACAGATTGCGCATCGGGTGCCCATTGGGCGACCGCCTTCTCCACCAGATCGGCCCCGTGGCCGGTTACGGCGATAATCCGCTCGGGCTCCAGCGCGCGTCCTGCGGCCAAAGCATGCGCGACCAGAGGCGCGCGGCCCACCTGATGCAGCACCTTCGGCAGGTCGGAATTCATGCGGGTGCCTTGCCCGGCAGCAAGGATAATCAGCGCGTTTGCCATAGCTCTGCCTTTTCTTCTGGCCTTTTCTTCTGCTCATCCCCGTTTTACCCATAGTGCAACGGGCCGCAAGGTGCCTGATCATCACGTCGTCTTTCGGCGTGTTTCAACATCGCCCCGGCTTCGGGGCAGGAAGGACTGCATGCAGACGGTTGTCTTCGATCTGGACGGCACATTGGCCGATACCTCGGCGGATCTTATCGCGGCGGCCAATGCCTGTTTCGTGGCGCGCGGCTATGCGCCGGTGCTGCATCCGCTGGACGATGCGGTGATCGCTTTTCATGGCGGGCGGGCGATGCTGCGCGAGGGGTTCGGGCGGCTGGGCCATGAGGATGTTGAGGCGGCCATCGATGCCGATTTCGACCGCCTTCTGGCCCATTACGACGCCCATATCTGCGTCCACACCACGCTGTATCCCGGTGTGGTGGCGGCGATAGAGGCGCTGCGCGAGGCGGGGTACAAAACCGCCATCTGCACCAATAAGCCCGAAGGCCTTGCGGTGAAGCTGGTGGATCAGCTTGGCATTGCGCCTCTGTTCGATGCGCTGATCGGGGCCGATACCCTGCCCACCCGCAAACCCGACCCCGCCCCCTATCTTGCGGCAGTCGAGCGGGCAGGGGGGGCTGTGGCGCAATCGGTCCTGATCGGTGATACCGAAACGGACCGGAAGACCGCCGCCGCCGTGGGGGTGCCTTGTGTGCTGGTCACTTTCGGACCCGAGGGCGAGGCTATCTTGCGTCTGGAACCCGAGGCGGCGATGGCCAGCTATACGATCCTGCCCGCTTTGGTCGCGCAGCTTCTGCCCGCGCGTCCACAGGGCTGAGGGGCGGGGCGGCGGCTGCGCGTTGTGCCGCCCGCCGAATGGTGCCGATTTTCCGCCGAACTCTGGAGCATGGCCGATGCCTGACGAGATCTTTACCAAGCCCTTCACCCAGCAGGAGCCTCTCCCCGAGGCGGCCATCGCCCGCGCCGTCGAGGTGATGCACCACGGGCGGCTGCACCGCTATAACACCCTTCCGGGCGAATATGGCGAAGTGGCCGATCTCGAGATCGAGTTTGCCGATTTCACCGGCGCGCGCTTTGCGTTGGCGGTGGCATCGGGGGGCTATGCTCTGGGCTGCGCCTTACGGGCGATTGGTGTGCGGCAGGGCGAGCACGTGCTGACCAATGCTTTCACGCTGGCGCCTGTGCCCGGCGCGATTGCGGCGGTGGGGGGCGTGCCGGTGCTGGTCGAGGTCACGGAAGATCTGGTGATCGATCTGGACGATCTGGAGGCCAAGGCCGATCAGGCGCGGGTGCTGCTGCTGAGCCATATGCGCGGCCATATCTGCGACATGGACCGGCTGATGGAGATTGCCCGCCGCCATGACCTGACGGTGATCGAGGATTGCGCCCATACGATGGGGGCGGCGTGGAAGGGGGTGCCTTCGGGGCGGCATGGGGTGATCGGCTGCTATTCGACCCAGACCTACAAGCATATGAATTCGGGCGAGGGCGGATTGCTGGTCAGTGACGATCCGCAGGTGATGGCGCGGGCGATCCTGCTGTCGGGCAGCTATATGCTTTATCCGCGCCACCGCGCTGCCCCCGCCAGCGACTATTTCGAGCAGTCGAAATATGACACGCCCAACGTCTCGGGGCGGATGGATAACCTGCGCGCGGCGATCCTGCGCCCGCAACTGGCCGATCTGCCGCAGCAGATCGCACGATGGAATCGCCTTTACCAGAGATTGGAAGCCGAGCTTGCAGGGGGGCAGGGGCTGGCCTTGGTGTCGCGTGCCGAGGGCGAATCCTATGTGGGATCGTCATTCCAGTTCCGCCTGCCCGCCTTTAGCGCCCCTATGGTTGTGGATTTTGTGACGCGCTGTCTGGCGCGCGGGGTCGAGCTGAAATGGTTCGGCGCGAAGGAGCCGATGGGTTTTACGTCACGTCATGAGAGCTGGCACTATGTTCCGCCCCAATCCCTGCCACGTAGCAATGCCATTCTGGCCGGATTGCTCGATCTGCGGCTGCCTTTGAGCTTCGATCTGGACGATATCGCGCTGATCGCCCGTATTCTGCGCGAAGAGCTGCAAAAAACACGGGCGATATAAACCGGAAGTTGTGCATCCTTTGCCGTCTCGGGGCGGGTGATCCGGAAATGAAACACCTGCGACAAAGAATTTCGCGGGATTTCAACATGGAATTTTCCCTGTGAAACAAGCCATTTGCGGAAAATAGGGTTAATAAATGCATATTTTAGAGGAAAACATTTCGCCGTAAACGGTCGATTCACGCTTGCTCGTTAGCTCTCATGCCATATCCTGAGCGGTGAGTTGGACTGATCGGTTTGCTTCGGATCTTATTGTCGATATTCGCTTTTTCAGGGTTTCTTATCTAAAATGACTGCCCTGAAATATACGAAATAGACCCGACATCTGTTGACCCCGGAGCGACACGAGTCTATTGCTCACCGCAGCTTGAACCGGCGCGACGAAACGTCGCGAGTCTAGGGAGCCAGACAGTGCACGAATACCTGCGCGAATATCTTCCCATCCTCATCTTTCTGTGCGTTGCCATTGCCTTGGCACTATTGCTTCTGGGGGCAGCCGCGATCATTGCGATCCGCAATCCTGACCCGGAAAAGGTCTCGGCCTATGAATGTGGTTTCAACGCATTCGATGACGCGCGGATGAAATTCGACGTGCGCTTCTATCTCGTGTCGATCCTTTTCATCATCTTCGACCTCGAAGTGGCCTTCCTGTTCCCGTGGGCGGTGGCGTTCCAGGATATCTCTATGACCAGTTTCTGGGCCATGATGGTGTTCCTTGGCGTGCTGACCGTGGGCTTTGCCTATGAATGGAAGAAAGGGGCGCTGGAATGGGCGTGATGACCTCTGCCAATACCGCCGCCGTGGACAAAGAGTTCGCGACGCAGGCCATCAACAAAGAGTTGCAGGACAAAGGCTTCCTGCTGACCTCGACCGAGGATGTGATCAACTGGGCGCGCAATGGCTCGCTGCACTGGATGACCTTCGGTCTTGCCTGCTGCGCCGTGGAGATGATGCAGGCTTCCATGCCGCGCTATGACGTCGAACGGTTCGGCATGGCGCCGCGGGCCTCGCCGCGCCAGTCGGACCTGATGATCGTGGCCGGCACGCTGACCAACAAGATGGCACCCGCGCTGCGCAAGGTCTATGACCAGATGCCCGAGCCGCGCTATGTGATCTCGATGGGGTCCTGTGCCAATGGCGGTGGCTATTACCACTACAGCTATTCGGTCGTGCGTGGCTGCGACCGCATCGTTCCGGTCGATATCTATGTGCCGGGCTGCCCGCCCACCGCAGAGGCGCTGCTTTACGGTCTGCTGCAGCTGCAACGCAAAATCCGCCGTACCGGCACGCTGGTTCGCTAAGGAGGGCAGGCTATGACCGATGATCTGCAAACCGACGCCCGTCAGGACGCCCGCCTTGATGCGCTGGCCGAGCTGGCCGCCCATATCGAGGCCCGTCGCCCCGATGACGTGATTTCCACCGAGATCGCCTTTGGCGAGCTGACGGTGAACGTGACCCTTTCGGGGATCGAGGATTTCGTGGCCTTCCTCAAGGAAGACCCGAACTGTATGTTCTCCTCGCTGACCGATATCACGGCGGTCGACCACCCCGAGCGCGCGAAGCGCTTCGATATGGTCTGGCAGTTCCTGTCGATGTATCGCAACCAGCGCATCCGCGTGAAGGCCGAGGTCCGCATCGACGAGATGGTGCCCTCGATCACCGAGGTGCATAAATGCGCCAACTGGTTCGAGCGCGAGGTCTTCGACATGTTCGGCGTGCTGTTCTCGGGCCATCCCGACCTGCGCCGTCTGCTGACCGATTACGGCTTCCGTGGCCACCCGCTGCGCAAGGACTTCCCGACCACCGGCTATGTCGAGGTGCGTTGGGACGAGGTGCAGAAACGTGTGGTCTACGAGCCCGTCAAACTGGTGCAGGAATTCCGCCAGTTCGACTTCCTCAGCCCGTGGGAAGGGGCGAAATACATCCTTCCGGGCGACGAGAAGGCGGGGGCGAAGTGATGCACATCAAGACTTTTGCGATGGAGATGGGCGCATGATGGACGGCGATATCCGGCAGAACCATTATGACGACGGCACGCAGGACGCCCTGACCGGCGAACAGCGCATCCGCAACTTCAACCTCAACTTCGGGCCCCAGCACCCCGCAGCGCACGGCGTTTTGCGGATGGTTGTCGAGCTTGACGGCGAGATCGTGGAACGTGTGGACCCGCATATCGGCCTGCTGCATCGCGGCACCGAGAAGCTGATGGAAAGCCGCACTTATCTGCAGAACCTGCCCTATTTCGACCGGCTCGATTATGTCGCGCCGATGAATCAGGAACATGCATGGTGTCTGGCGATCGAGAAACTGACGGGGACCGAAGTGCCGCGTCGCGCCTCGCTGATCCGCGTGCTCTTCTGCGAGATCGGCCGCGTGCTGAACCACCTGCTGAACGTGACGACCCAAGCTATGGACGTGGGCGCGCTGACGCCGCCGCTCTGGGGCTTCGAGGAACGCGAGAAGCTGATGATCTTCTACGAGCGGGCCTGTGGCGCGCGTCTGCACTCGGCCTATTTCCGGCCCGGCGGCGTGCATCAGGACCTGCCGCCCGAGCTGATCGAGGATATCGACATCTGGGCCAAGGAATTTCCGGCCAAGCTCGACGATATCGACACGCTGATCACCGAAAACCGCGTGTTCAAGCAGCGGAACGTGGATATCGCCATCATCACCGAACAGGACATTCTCGACTGGAGCTATTCCGGCGTGATGGTCCGTGGCTCGGGGCTTGCATGGGATCTGCGTCGCAGCCAGCCCTATGAATGCTATGACGAATTCGATTTCGACGTGGCCGTGGGCAAGAACGGCGACTGCTATGACCGTTATCTGGTCCGTATGGCCGAGATGCGCGAATCTGTGAAGATCATCCGTCAGGCGCTGGATAAGCTGCGCGTGGAAAAGGGCGATGTTCTGGCTCGTGGCAAGATCACGCCCCCCAAACGCGGCGATATGAAAACCTCGATGGAGAGCCTGATCCACCATTTCAAGCTTTACACCGAAGGGTTCAAGGTTCCGGCAGGCGAGGTCTATGCCGCCGTCGAGGCGCCCAAGGGCGAGTTCGGCGTGTTCCTCAAATCCGATGGCACCAATAAACCTTACCGCGCGAAGATCCGCGCGCCGGGGTATCTGCACCTGCAATCCATGGACTATGTCGGCAAGGGCCATATGCTCGCCGATCTGGCCGCAATCATCGGCACGATGGATATCGTGTTCGGGGAGGTCGACCGCTAATGCTTCGCCGTCTACATCACGAACAGCCCGAGAGCTTCGAATTCACGCCCGCCAACCATGAATGGGCGCTGGCGCAGATGACCAAATATCCGGTCGGGCGTCAGGCCTCGGCCATCATTCCGCTCTTGTTCCGCGCGCAGGAGCAAGAGGGCTGGCTGAGCCGTCCGGCAATCGAATATGTCGCGGATATGCTGGAAATGCCCTATATGCGGGCGCTTGAGGTTGCGACCTTCTACTTCATGTTCCATCTGGCTCCTGTTGGGTCGGTGGCGCATATCCAGATCTGCGGCACCACGTCCTGCATGATCTGCGGGTCGGAAGACCTGATGAAGGTCTGCAAGGAAAAGATCGCGCCCAACCCGCATGAGCTGTCGGCAGATGGCACCCTGTCTTGGGAAGAGGTCGAATGCCTTGGCGCTTGTGCCAATGCGCCTATGGCCCAGATTGGCCGCGATTACTATGAAGACCTCTCGGAAGAGAGCATGTCGACCCTGATCGACCAGCTGAAAGCGGGCGAGCGTCCGGCTCCGGGGTCGCGCATCGGGCGCTTCTCGTCGGAACCGAAGACCGGCCCAAATGCCTGTGTCGATGTTCCGGGCGATAAGGAAGCCCATAACGCGACCACTTCGATCGCGCTGCAATATGGCACCTATATCAAGAAAATCGATGGCACCGAAGTGCCGCTGACCGCGCCGTGGCAGGCGACGGGCCAGATTGGCCCTGTGGGCCTGATGGGCACCCAGCCGCGTCCGAAAACTGCCGCTCAGCAGGCGGCTGCCCGTGCTCCGCGCCCCGCACATGGCGTGCCTGCAAGCACCCACGGCATCACCGAGCAGGACGCAGAGGCCGATTCCAAAGGGAAGCCGACCGAAGAGTCCAAGCCGCTTTAATTCACGCCCCGTGCCCCGTTAGGGGCATGGCCCTCTCCGCAGCCCGAAAGGCCTGACGCGCATGATGAACGAAATGAAGAGCCAAGCGCAGAAAACAGTGACCCTCTGGGGTGCTGTTCTGGGTGTTATCGTCTTCTTGTTCACTCTTAGCTCGGGTTTTCTTGCGGCACTGTTTTTGGGGATCGTGGCAGGGGCGCTGTTTCGCGGGGTTCTGAATTGGGCCTTCATGGACGGGACACTGGATCTGCAGGAGGCCGAAATCGAGGTAGGCAAAGCGGCGCGTGCCGTCCCGCCGATGCATTCGGTCAATCATGACGCTGTGGTGGCCTATACGCATAAAAGCGAGCCTGCCGCCGAGTTGAGCGAAAAGCTGGCCGACGGTCTGGACGCGGCAGAATCGCAGGCCAAGGTGCATATGGACAAGGTCGATATCATCGCGGCCACGGCGGAAAGCCGCATCCGTCACCAGAAGGACCAGCCCGGCTGGGTCGATCCGGACGAGGAGGATGCCGAAGAGGCGGATCCCGCCGAGGGGGCCGCAGATCCGGGCGAGGCACCGCAAGGGATTGCCGCACCGCGGAACGGGCAGGGCGACGATCTCAAGCTGATCGAGGGGATCGGGCCCAAACTGGAAGAGCGCTTGAACAGCTGGGGGATCTGGCATTACGACCAGATCGCGGCTTGGGGGCCTGCACAGGTGGCTTATGCCGATGCCAATGTGCCGCGCTTCAAGGGGCGCTGCACGCGGGATAAATGGGTCGCACAGGCCAAGCTGATTGTGGAGGAAGGCAAAGAGGCCTTTCTTGCACGCGCGAAGACGAATGATTACTGAGCGTTAGCTCGATTACAATACCGCGCTGGTCGGAACGGCGCATCTGCCGCCGGAAATCCGGTAACAGCCGGCCAAAGGGCCAGGGAAGTGAGGAAAGTGACATGCTGAAAGATCAGGATCGGATCTTTACCAACCTCTACGGGATGTATGACCAGTCGCTGGCTGGCGCGATGAAACGCGGGCATTGGGATAATACCGCCGGTCTTCTGGCCAATGGGCGCGACTGGATCGTGGACCAGATCAAGGCGTCGGGGCTGCGTGGCCGTGGTGGTGCAGGTTTCCCGACCGGTCTGAAATGGTCCTTCATGCCGAAGGAAACCGATGGCCGTCCGTCCTTCCTTGTGATCAATGCCGATGAATCCGAGCCCGCGACCTGTAAAGACCGCGAGATCATGCGCCACGACCCGCATTGTCTGGTCGAAGGGGCGCTGGTTGCCGGTTATGCGATGGGCGCGCGCGCGGCCTATATCTACCAGCGCGGCGAATATACCCGCGAGAAAGAGGCGCTGCAGCGCGCGATCGACGAGGCCTATGACGCGGGCTTCCTTGGCCCGAATGCTTGCGGCTCGGGCTATCAATTCGATGTCTTCCTGCATCACGGGGCCGGTGCCTATATCTGCGGCGAGGAAACCGCGCTTCTGGAAAGCCTCGAAGGCAAGAAGGGCATGCCCCGCATGAAGCCGCCATTCCCCGCAGGCGCGGGCCTTTATGGCTGCCCGACCACGGTGAATAACGTTGAATCCATCTCGGTAACGCCCACGATCCTGCGTCGCGGGCCGGAGTGGTTTGCAAGCTTTGGCCGCCCCAACAACGTGGGCGTGAAGCTGTTCGGCTTCTCGGGCCATGTGAACACGCCCTGCGTTGTCGAAGAGACGCTGGGCCTGTCGATGCGCGAGATGATCGAGAAACATGGCGGCGGTGTCCGTGGTGGCTGGAAAAACCTCAAGGCGGTTATTCCGGGCGGCGCGTCCTGCCCGATCCTGCCCGCCTCGATGTGCGAAGACGCGATCATGGATTTCGACGGGATGCGCGACAAGAAATCGGTCTTCGGCACGGGCTGCATGATCGTGATGGACCAGAACACCGATGTCATCAAAGCGGTGGCGCGCCTGTCGAAATTCTTCCATCACGAAAGCTGCGGCCAATGCACGCCCTGCCGTGAAGGCACCGGCTGGATGAGCCGCCTGATGGACCGTCTTGTGACCGGCGATGCCGAGATCGAAGAGATCGACATGCTGCAATCGGTCACCAAACAGGTCGAAGGCCACACCATCTGCGCCCTTGGCGACGCGGCGGCTTGGCCGATCCAGGGCCTGATCCGTAACTTCCGTGAAGAGATCGAAGACCGGATCAAGGCCCGTAAGACCGGTCGCATGGGGGCGTTTGCGGCAGAATGACCCTGAGCTTCCCTCATATCGCCCGCGGGGCTGTCCTTGCCAGTGCGCTTCTGGCGCTTGCGGCATGTGGCGACAAGCCTCTTGATGGTCCGGATGCACTGGTGGATGGCGCGGCGCGTGCGGTGCCTGCGGGGTACCAGATCGCGCAATCGCCTTCGGGGCTGATCGTCATGCGCGACGGGGCGCCCTTCGCCGCCGATGAGGGGGCCGAGGCCAAGAAAGTCCTCAGCCGCTGGTGTGGCGCGCAGGGGGTCAATTCGGGGCTGGATGACAGTTTCAGCAACGGAACCTGGGTCTTTCCGGGGGGCTGTAAATGATGGCCCTTCGCACAGATATCACCGCGCGGATTGCCGCGCCCGAGCATACTGACGGATTGTGACATGGCAGACCTCAGAAAAATCAATATTGATGGCACCGATTACGAGGTGGATGGCAGCCTGACGCTTCTGCAGGCCTGCGAGGAAGCCGGTATCGAGGTTCCGCGTTTCTGCTATCACGAGCGTCTGTCGATTGCGGGCAACTGCCGGATGTGTCTGGTGGAAGTCGTGGGCGGCCCGCCCAAACCTACGGCCTCCTGCGCGATGCAGGTCAAGGATCTGCGGCCCGGGCCGGAAGGCCAGCCGCCGGTCATGAAGACCAAATCGCCGATGGTGAAGAAGGCGCGCGAGGGTGTGATGGAGTTCCTCCTGATCAACCACCCGCTCGACTGCCCGATCTGTGACCAGGGCGGCGAATGCGACCTTCAGGATCAGGCGGTGGCTTATGGCGTCGATTTCTCGCGCTATCGCGAGCCCAAGCGTTCGGCCACCGAGCTGAACCTCGGCCCGCTGGTCGAAACCCATATGACGCGCTGCATCTCCTGCACCCGCTGCGTGCGCTTCACGACGGAAGTCGCGGGCATCACCCAGATGGGCCAGACCGGACGCGGCGAGGATAGCGAGATTTCCTCCTATCTGGACCAGACGCTCGACAGCAATCTTCAGGGCAATATCGTTGATCTTTGCCCCGTTGGCGCGCTGGTGTCGAAGCCCTATGCCTTTACCGCCCGCCCGTGGGAGCTGACCAAGACCGAATCCATCGACGTGATGGATGCGCTTGGGTCGAACATCCGCGTGGATACCAAAGGCCGTCAGGTCATGCGGATCCTGCCGCGCAATAATGACGCGGTGAACGAGGAGTGGCTGGGCGATAAGTCGCGCTATATCTGGGACGGGCTGAAACGCCAGCGTCTGGACAAGCCCTATATCCGCAAAGATGGCAAGCTGACCCCCGTCAGCTGGCCCGAGGCTCTGGAAGCGGCCGCAGCGGCGATCAAGGGCAAGAAGGTTGCGGGCCTCGTTGGCGATCTGGCCTCGACCGAAGCGGCCTTCGCGTTGAAACAGTTGATCGAGGCGCAGGGTGGTAAGGTGGAATGCCGCACCGATGGCGCGCGTCTGCCGGTTGGCAATCGCTCGGCCTATGTGGGCAATGCGACGATCGCCGATATCGACAATGCCAAGATGATCCAGCTGATCGGGACCAATCCGCGCGTCGAAGCGCCGGTGCTGAATGCGCGTCTGCGCAAGGCATGGCTGAATGGGGCGAAGATCGGTCTGGTCGGTGAGGCTGTCGATCTGACCTATGATTACGCCCATGTCGGCACCGATCGCGCGGCGCTGGAAAGCCTGTCCTCGCGCGAGATCTCGGACGAGACCAAAGAGAAACCCAGCCTTGTGATCGTGGGGCAGGGCGCGCTGTGCGAGGCGGATGGCGAGGCCGTTCTGGCCCATGCGATGAAGCTTGCGGAAAACAGCAATTCGAAGCTTCTGGTTCTGCATACGGCGGCTGGCCGTGTGGGGGCGATGGATGTGGGGGCTGTTACCATGGGCGGTCTGCCGGTGGCGATCGAGGGTGCAGAGGTGATCTATAACCTTGGTGCTGATGAGGTCGAGATCGCGCCGCGTTCCGAGGGTGGCCCGCTGGTCATCTATCAGGGCAGCCACGGCGATCGCGGTGCGAACCGCGCCGATATCATCCTGCCAAGCGCCTGCTACACCGAGGAAAACGGTCTGTTCGTCAATACCGAGGGCCGTCCGCAGCTTGCCTTCCGCGCCGCTTACCCGCCGGGTGAGGCGAAGGAAAACTGGGCGATCCTGCGTGCGCTTTCCGCCGAGCTGGGCGCGAAACAGGGCTGGGATACGCTGGCCGGTCTGCGCCGTGCGATGGTGGCCGCCGTGCCGCATCTCGCACGCGTGGACGAGGTTGTCGAAAGCGACTGGACGCCGGTCGAGATCCGCGACATGGGCAAGGCGACCTTCCGTGCCCCCTTCCGCGACTATTATCTGACCAACCCCATTGCACGGGCTTCGGTGCTGATGGCGGAGCTTTCCGCCGGTGCCAAGGAACGTGCGAAATCCCAACTGGCCGCTGAATAAGGACCCCGCCCGATGCGCCCCAGCCTTTGCCAGATCGCGCTTGCCACAACCGGCCTTTTGGTCGGTCTGTCGGCCTGTGCCTCGGCAAAAGGGACGTATCGGGACGTGACCTACCAGCCGGTTGAAACCCGCCTGCTACAGGATGATCTGGTCGAATTCAGGGCATCCGTGGGCGGTAAGGGGGCAACCGCCGAGGCGGCAACCGATTTCGCGGCCTGCGCTGCGGCACAATATTCCCTGATCAGGGGCTTCGGGTTCGCGCGGCATATCCGCACGACCCTTGACGACAAGGACGGTCTCTGGCGGGCAGATGCCGTTTACACAATTTCACCCGCATTGCCGCGGGGTCTGCGCACCATCGATGCCGAAGTGACGGTATCCGATTGCGCTGATCGTGGCATCCCGACGGTTTAAGAGAAGGCGATCTGAGGAACATCATGGCCGAGTTTATCGCTACACCCTTTGGCACATTCGTGATCATCCTCCTGCAGGCGGTCGCATTGATTGCCTTCGTGATGGTTGCATTGATCTTTCTGGTCTATGGCGACCGCAAGATCTGGGCGGCGGTGCAAATGCGCCGCGGTCCCAACGTTGTCGGTCCGTGGGGTCTGTTCCAGACCTTCGCCGATGCGGGGAAATACGTTCTCAAAGAGATCGTGGTTCCCGCCGGTGCCGATAAATTCGTGTTCTTCCTCGCACCTGTGATGTCGATGGTGCTCGCGGTCCTCGCTTGGGCCGTGATCCCGATGGCTGATGGCTGGGTGCTGGCCGATATCAACGTGGCGATCCTGTTCGTCTTCGCGATCTCCTCGCTCGAGGTTTACGGCGTGATCATGGGCGGCTGGGCGTCGAACTCGAAATACCCCTTCCTCGGCTCGCTGCGCTCTGCGGCACAGATGATCTCCTACGAGGTCTCTCTCGGTCTGATCATCATCGGGATCATCATCTCGACGGGGTCGATGAACCTGAGCGATATCGTGCGTGCGCAGGATGGCTCCTTCGGTCTGTTCAACTGGTACTGGCTGCCGCATCTGCCGATGGTAGCGCTGTTCTTCATCTCGGCACTGGCCGAGACGAACCGTCCGCCCTTCGACCTTCCCGAAGCCGAGTCCGAACTGGTTGCGGGCTTCATGGTGGAATATAGCTCCACCCCCTATCTGCTCTTCATGGCGGGCGAATATATCGCGATCTGGCTGATGTGTGCGCTGATCTCGATCCTGTTCTTCGGTGGCTGGCTGTCGCCGATCCCCGGTCTGCCCGATGGTGTGCTGTGGATGTTCCTGAAGATGGTCTTCTGGTTCTTCATGTTCGCCATGGTGAAAGCCATCACGCCGCGCTATCGCTACGACCAGCTGATGCGCATCGGTTGGAAGGTCTTCCTGCCGCTGTCGCTGGGTTGGGTCGTGATCATCGCGTTCCTGGCGAAATTCGAAATCCTTGGTGCCTTCTGGGCCCGCTTCGCGATTGGAGGCTAATATGGCATTCGATTATGCCCGCGCCGCGAAATACTTCCTGCTTGTCGATTTCATCAAAGGCTTCGGCATCGGTATGCGGTATTTCTTCAGCCCGAAGCCCACGCTGAACTACCCGCATGAAAAGGGGCCGCTATCGCCCCGTTTCCGTGGCGAACACGCGCTGCGCCGCTATCCCAACGGGGAAGAGCGCTGCATCGCCTGCAAGCTGTGCGAAGCCGTCTGCCCCGCGCAGGCGATCACCATTGATGCGGAACCCCGCGCCGATGGCTCGCGCCGCACCACGCGCTACGATATCGACATGACGAAATGCATCTATTGCGGCTTCTGTCAGGAAGCCTGCCCTGTGGATGCCATCGTCGAAGGCCCGAACTTCGAGTTTTCCACCGAGACCCGTGAAGAGCTGTTCTACAACAAGGAAAAGCTTCTGGATAACGGCGCGCGCTGGGAAGCCGAGATCGCCCGTAACATCGAAATCGACGCCCCTTATAGGTAACGTGCCATGACGCAGGATTTCACCAAACTTTTCCAGACGATGATGGAGCAGGGGGCTGAAATGGCCCGCCGCTTCAATCCCGCATTGGAGAGCTTCAATCCTGCGGCGTTCGATAGCTATTTCCCCACCATGTCGCGCGACATGATGGAGATGTGGTTCGGCAATACATTCAATCGCGATGGTCTGGATGCGAAGACACGTCTTCTGCTGACCCTCGCGGCACTGACCGCCATGGGCGCGCAGGCCGACGGCCAGATCCGGCTGACGATCCGCCACGCGATGGAGGCCGGTGCAACCCAGCGGGAGGTCGCCGAGACGATCTTCCAGATGAGCATGTTTGGCGGGGTGCCCGCCATGAGCCGTGCCTTCGAGATCGCCAAAGCGGTCTTTGCAGAGCAGGCAGAAGAATCTGCGGGAGATGACGCATGATGGTATTTTCGTTTTATCTCTTCGCCATCCTCGTGGTGGTGTCGGGGCTGATGGTTGTGCTGGCGCGCAACCCTGTGCACTCGGTGCTGTGGCTGATTTTGGCCTTCTTCTCGGCGGCGGGGCTGTTCATTCTGATGGGCGCGGAATTCGTCGCCATGCTGATGGTCATCGTCTATGTGGGCGCGGTCGCGGTGCTGTTCCTCTTTGTGGTGATGATGCTGGATGTCGACTTCTCGGCGCTTAAAAGCGGGATGGTCAAATATCTGCCCATCGCCGTGCTGATCGGCATCGTGATCCTCGTTCAGCTTGGCTGGGCGATTGGCACATGGAAGATTTCGGATCAGGCGACCTCGCTGCGGGCCGCTGTCGCGCCGGAAGGTGTGGATAACACCCGCGCGCTGGGGATGATCATCTATGACCAGTATCTGTATCTCTTCGAGGCCTCGAGCCTTGTGCTTCTGGTCGCGATGATCGGGGCGATCATGCTGACCATGCGCCATCGTGTGGATGTGAAACGGCAGGACCCGATGATGCAGATGCAGCGCGACCCCAAAGCACAGCTGAAGCTTGTTGATGTGAAGCCGGGGCAGGGGCTTTAAGCCTGCCGCGATAAAGATCGGGCGCGGGAACCTGCGCCCCCAAACGCCTGAGCGCGCAAGAATTCGGCAGGCAGGACCTGTCAAAGACGGATGGAGTACGGGACGATGACCCGGAGGGACAACGATGATCGGACTTGAGCATTACCTGGGGGTGGCGGCGATCCTGTTCGTCATCGGCATTTTCGGAATTTTCGTGAACCGGAAGAACGTCATCGTCATTCTGATGTCGATCGAACTGATGCTTCTTTCGGTCAATATCAACCTCGTCGCCTTCTCGACCCATATGGGCGATCTGGTGGGGCAGGTGTTTACCATGTTCGTGTTGACGGTGGCTGCCGCAGAGGCCGCGATCGGCCTTGCCATTCTGGTGGTCTTCTTCCGTAACCGTGGCTCTATCGACGTGTCCGACGTCAATATGATGAAGGGATAAGCGATGCCGACGATCATTCTGTTTGCGCCGCTTCTGGGCGCGCTTATCGCGGGCTTCGGCTGGCGGCTGATCACCGAGAAGGGCGCGATGTATGTCTCGACCGCCCTGCTGATCCTGTCTGCCGTGCTGAGCTGGGTCGTGTTTCTGGGCTTTGACGGTCCGACGCAGCATATCGAACTGTTCCGCTTTATTGAATCGGGCGATATCGACAGCTCCTGGGCGATCCGCCTTGACCGTCTGACCGCGATCATGCTGATCGTGATCAACACCGTCTCGGCGCTGGTGCATGTCTATTCCATCGGGTACATGGCGCATGACGAGAATTTCGGGGAGGGCGAGCATTATAAGGCCCGCTTCTTCGCCTATCTGTCGCTCTTCACCTTCATGATGCTGTCGCTGGTCACTGCCGACAACCTGATCCAGATCTTCTTCGGCTGGGAAGGCGTGGGCTTGGCCTCCTATCTGCTGATCGGGTTCTACTACAAGAAACCCTCGGCAGGGGCCGCCGCGATCAAGGCGTTCATCGTCAACCGTGTGGGCGATTTCGGTTTCCTGATCGGGATTTTCGCGCTGTTCTTCCTGACCTCCTCGGTCGATTTCGACACGATCTTCCAGATGGTGCCGCAACTGGCAGAGCGCCGTCTCGATTTCTGGGGCGTGCAGGTGAATGCAGTCGAGCTGGCCGCGATCTTCCTCTTCATCGGTGCGATGGGCAAATCCGCGCAGCTTCTGCTGCACACCTGGCTGCCCGACGCAATGGAAGGCCCGACGCCCGTTTCGGCGCTGATCCACGCGGCCACGATGGTCACCGCAGGCGTGTTCCTGCTGTGCCGCATGTCGCCGCTTTACGAATTCGCGCCGGAAACCAAATCCTTCATCGTCTTCCTTGGTGCAACCACCGCCTTCTTCGCCGCGACCGTTGGTCTTGTGCAGAACGACATCAAGCGCGTGATCGCCTATTCGACCTGTTCGCAGCTGGGCTATATGTTCGTGGCCGCGGGCGTGGGTGTCTATCCGGTTGCCATGTTCCACCTGCTGACGCATGCCTTCTTCAAGGCGATGCTGTTCCTCAGCGCCGGTTCGGTCATCACTGCGATGCATCACGAGCAGGATATGCGCAACTATGGCGGTCTGCGTAAGAAACTGCCGCTGACCTTCTGGGCGATGGTGGTGGGCACGCTGGCGATCACCGGCGTCGGCATTCCGCTGACCCATATCGGTTTTGCGGGTTTCCTGTCGAAAGACGCGATCGTGGAAAGCGCATGGGCAGGTACTGCGGGCGGTTATGCCTTCTGGATGCTGGTCATCGCCGCGCTCTTCACCTCGTTCTACTCGTGGCGTCTGATGTTCATGACGTTCTTCGGCACCGCACGCGGTGACAAGCACAAGCATGAGCACGCGCATGAAAGCAAAGCCGTTATGACCGTGCCGCTGGGCATCCTTGGTCTGGGGGCCATTCTGGCGGGGATGGTCTGGTATGGTCCGTTCTTCGGAAACGAAGAGAAAATGGCCAAATTCTTCAATATGCCCAGCCATGAAGTGGCCGCTGTCGAGGCGCCTGCCGTCGAGGCCGTGGCAACCGGCACCGGGACGACCGAGGCAGGTCAGGCCGCCGATGGCGCGCATGAGATGCCTGTTGCGGGTCCGACTGGCGAAGCGGCTGTGTATATCTCTCCCGCGAACCATGTGATCCACGAAGCGCATGAGGCCCCCGCATGGGTCAAGGTCTCGCCGTTCATCGCAATGCTGATCGGCTTCGTTGTGGCATGGGTGATGTATATCGCTCAACCCAAACTGCCCGCCAAACTGGCCGCGTCGATGTATCCGCTTTATAAGTTCCTGCTCAACAAGTGGTATTTCGACGAGCTTTATGACTTCCTCTTCCGCCGTCCCGCATTGGGCCTCGCACGTTTCTTCTGGAAGAAAATCGACGAAGCCACGATTGACGGTGCCATCAACGGGCTTGCGTTCAAGGTTATTCCTGCGCTGACCCGCCTCGCTGGCCGGATGCAGTCCGGCTACCTCTTCCACTACGCATTCACCATGGTCATCGGCATCGTGGTGCTCATGTTCTGGGTCGTTCTGGCCGGAGGGTCGCAGTAATGCAGAACCTGCTTTCCATCGTCACCTTTATCCCCGCGCTGTCGGCGATCATCCTTGCGGTGGTCATGCGCGGGGGCACCGAGGCGGCAGACCGTAACGCAAAATGGTTTGCACTGACCGCCACGCTGGTGACGCTTCTTGCGTCCTTCTTCCTGCTGGCAGGCTATGATCCGAAAAACACCGAATTCCAATTTGTCGAGCAGGCAAGCTGGATTCTGGGTATGAACTACAAAGTCGGTATCGACGGGATCTCGCTGATTTTCGTGATGCTGATCACCATCATGATGCCGATCACCATTCTGTCGGCATGGGTCAATGACCGCCGTGTGAAGGAATACATGATTGCCTTCCTCGTGCTGGAAACCTTCATGCTGGGCGTGTTCACCGCGCTGGATATCGTGCTGTTCTACCTCTTCTTCGAGGCGTCGCTGATCCCGATGTTCCTGATCATCGGTGTCTGGGGCGGGCGTCGCCGCGTCTATGCGACCTTCAAGTTCTTCCTCTACACCTTCACGGGCTCGGTGCTCATGCTGGTGGGGATTGCATGGATGTTCGCGATTACCGGCACCACCGATATCCCGAGCCTGATGAGCTACGACTTCTCGTCGGAGGCCTTCAGTGTGCTGGGCATCAATATTCCGGGCGGTGTGCAGACGCTGCTGTTCCTTGCCTTCTTTGCCTCTTTCGCGGTGAAAATCCCGATGTGGCCGGTGCATACATGGTTGCCTGACGCGCACGTGCAGGCCCCGACGGCGGGCTCGGTCGACCTTGCGGCGATCCTGCTGAAAATGGGTGGCTACGGCTTCCTGCGCTTCTCGCTGCCGATGTTCCCTGTCGCCTCCAACCTGATGTCGGATTTCATCCTGTGGATGTCGGTCATCGCGATCATCTATGCCTCGCTGGTGGCGCTGGCGCAGACCGATATGAAAAAGGTCATCGCCTATTCGTCCATCGCGCATATGGGCTTTGTGACGATGGGGATCTTCTCGTTCAACAAGCAGGGCATCGACGGGGCTGTCTATATCATGCTGAGCCACGGCTTCGTTTCGGGCGCGCTGTTCCTTGGCGTGGGGATCATCTATGAACGCCTGCATACCCGCGAGCTGGCCGCTTTCGGCGGGCTGGTCAAGCGGATGCCGACCTACGCGCTGTTCTTCATGTTCTTCACGATGGCCAATCTGGGCCTTCCGGGGACGGGCAGCTTTGTGGGGGAATTCCTCGCGCTGACCGGTGCCTTCAAGGCGCATACGGTTGTTGCCACGCTGGCGACGGTCGGGGTGATCCTTTCGGCGGCCTACGGGTTGTGGATGTATCGCCGGATCTTCTTCGGCGATCTGATCAAGGAGAGCCTGAAAGCGGTGCGTGATCTGGATGCGCGCGAATACGCAATGGTCGTGCCGCTGGTCTTCATCGTGCTGCTTCTCGGGATCTATCCCAGCTTCCTGACCGATATCATCGGACCGACCGTGGCCAAACTGGTCGCTAACTACCATGCCGAACTCGCCGCTGCCGGCGTGCTCGTGCAGTAAGGAGAGCCAACAATGACTTCTACGGATTTCACCACGGTGATACCGGAATTTATGCTGTCGCTTTACGCGATGGCGGCACTTCTGGGTGGCGTCTGGCTTGGCAAGGATAAGGTCGCGGGGTTCATCCTGTGGCTGACGGTGGCGATCCTTGCGCTGTTCGCACTGCTGATCGGCCTTTCCAACGTGAACAATGTGGCCTTTAACGGGCTGTTCATCGAGGACGGGTTCTCGCGCTTTGCCAAAGTGCTTATCCTGCTGTCGGCGGCAGGGGTGCTGGCGATGGGGGCGGATTATCAGGAGCGTCGCGGCCTGATGCGCTTCGAATATCCGGTGCTGATCACGCTGGCGGTCGTCGGGATGATGATGATGGTCTCGGCGGGCAACCTGATGTCGCTCTATATCGGGCTGGAGCTGCAGTCGCTGGCGCTTTATGTGGTTGCCGCGCTGCGCCGTGACAGCACACGGTCCTCCGAAGCCGGTCTGAAATATTTCGTGCTGGGCGCGCTCAGCTCGGGGATCCTGCTTTACGGTGCGTCGCTGACCTATGGCTTCGCCGGTACAACCGATTTCGCAGGGATCCTGTCGGTGGTCCATGCCGGCGAGATCCCCGTCGGCGTGCTCTTCGGGCTGGTCTTCATGATGATCGGTCTGGCCTTCAAAGTGTCGGCAGTGCCGTTCCATATGTGGACGCCGGATGTCTATGAGGGCTCGCCCTCTTCGATCACCGCCTTCTTCGCAACCGCACCGAAAGTGGCGGCGATGGCGCTCTTCGCGCGTCTGCTGTTTGACGCATTCGGCGGCGTTACGGCGCAATGGGGTCAGGTTGTGGCGCTGTTGTCGGTGGCCTCGATCATGCTGGGCTCCATCGGAGCGATCGGTCAGACCAATATCAAACGTCTGATGGCCTATTCCTCGATCACCCATATGGGCTTTGCGCTTCTGGGGCTGATGGCAGGCACGGAGCAGGGCGTCGCGGCGATGCTGCTCTATATGGCGGTGTATGTGACGATGAATATCGGCATGTTCTCCTTTATCCTGTCGATGGAACGCGATGGCCAGCCGGTGACCGATATCAAAGCGCTCAGCATGCTGGCGCGCCGTGGTCCGATGCGGGCATGGGCGCTGTTGATCCTGCTCTTCGCGCTGGCCGGTGTGCCGCCGATGATGGGCTTCTGGGCCAAGTTCTCGGTGCTCGTGGCCGCTGTAGAGGCAGGCTATGTCTGGCCTGCGGTCTTTGCGGTTGTCGGCTCTGCCATTGCGGCCTTCTATTACCTGCGCATCGTCTACTACATGTATTTCGGTGACGAGGAAGAGCTGGGCATCGACAAGCGTATCGCCACGCCGCAGCGCGTGTTGCTGATCGGTTCGGGGATCCTCATGGTGGCCGGTTCGATCAATCTCTTCGGCATCGAGGGCGTCGCGCAAGCGGCAGCGGCAGCACTTGTCCACTGACCTACCGCACTGGCCCGAGGCAGTGGCCCGCAAGACCCTGCCTCGGGTGGACAGCACGATGAGTGAGGCGTCCCGCATGGCTCCGCATCAAGCGGGGCCTGTGTGGATTCTGGCCCATGAACAAACCGCAGGTCACGGGCGGCGTGGTCGCCCGTGGATCGCGCCAGCGGGCAATTTCTCGGCCAGCTACCTGTTCCGTCCGGGCGTCGAACCGGCGCAGGCGGCCCTGTATTCCTTTGTGACGGCCTTGGCGCTGGACGAGGCGCTGTGTCAGGTTGCCGGTCCGCAAGCGCATCTGGCGATCAAATGGCCCAATGACGTGTTGCTGAATGGTGGCAAGGTCTCGGGGATCTTGCTCGAAACCATCGGGCTGGGACCGGAGGCATGGTTGTGCATCGGGGTGGGCGTCAATCTGGCAGGGGCACCGCCCGGCACAAGTGTCGAGCCAGGGGCCATTGCCCCCGTCAGCCTGCGTGAAACGCTGGGATTTGCCCCCACGCCCGACGAGTTCCTCGCCTATCTTGCCCCCGCGTTCGAACGCTTCGCGACCCAGTTCCGCACCTATGGCTTTGCGCCCATCCGCACGGCATGGCTGGCGCGCGCGGCACGGATCGGCACGCAGATCCGCGCCAGAACGGGCACCGAGACCCATGAGGGCATTTTTGAAACGATCGACGAAAGCGGCGCGATGATTCTGGCCGGTGCCGACGGGCGCATGGCCATCTCCGCCGCCGATATCTTTTTCTGAAAGGGGGGCGCGATGCTTCTCTGTATTGATTGCGGGAACACCAATACGGTTTTCTCGATCTGGAACGGCACCGAGTTTCTGAGCACTTGGCGCATCGAGACCAATCACAAGCGCACGGCGGACGAATACTATGTCTGGCTGACCTCGCTGATGATGCTGCATGATATGAAAGTGCGGATCGGGGCGGTGGTGATCTCCTCGACCGTGCCACGGGTGGTCTTCAATCTGCGGGTTCTGGCCAGCCGCTATTTCGATTGTCGCCCGCTGGTGGTGGGCAAGCCCGAATGCCTGTTGCCGGTTGCGCCGCGCGTGGATATCGGCACCACGGTCGGGCCGGACCGGCTGGTGAATACCGTGGCGGGGTTCGACCGGCATGGGGGTGACCTGATTGTTGTCGATTTCGGCACGGCAACCACCTTCGATGTGGTGGCCCCCGATGGGGCCTATATCGGCGGGGTGATCGCGCCCGGCGTGAACCTGTCGCTTGAGGCGTTGCATGCCTCTGCGGCGGCGCTGCCGCATGTCGATGTGACCATGCCGGAAAAGGCCGTAGGCACGAATACGGTCGCCTGTATCCAATCCGGTGTTTTTTGGGGCTATATCGGCCTTGTCGAAGGCATCGTGCGCCAGATCCGGCTGGAACGTGCCCGCCCGATGAAAGTGATCGCCACGGGTGGTCTTGCAGAACTTTTCGAGCAAGGGTTTGATCTCTTTGACAGTGTCGAGTACGACCTAACTATTCACGGGCTGCGACTGATACACGATTATAACAAGGGGCTGGCAACCGCATGAGCGACAGGCTGATCTATCTCCCGCTGGGCGGGGCAGGCGAAATCGGGATGAATGCCTATGTCTATGGCTATGGTCCCGAAGGGGCGGAACGGCTGATCGTTGTCGATCTGGGCGTGACTTTCCCTGATATGGACGGTTCGCCCGGGGTCGATCTGATCATGGCCGATGCGGGCTGGTTGGAAGACAATGCCGACCGGATCGAGGCGATTTTCATCACCCATGCCCATGAGGACCATATCGGCGCGCTGCCCTTCCTCTGGCCGAAACTGCGCAAGCCGGTCTATGCCCGTGCCTTCACCGCAAGCCTCGGCCAGCAGAAGCTGAACGAGAACGGGGTGAACACGCAGGTGACCGTGGTCGAGCCGCGCCCCGAGGTGATCGAGGCAGGCCCCTTCAAGGTGCAATTCGTGCCGATCTCGCATTCGATCCCCGAAAGCTCGGCGCTGATCATCGACACGCCTGCGGGCCGTGTGGTGCATTCGGGCGATTTCAAGCTGGATGCCAATCCCATCGTGGGCGAACCCTTCGATGTGAATATGTGGCACGAGATCGCGCAGGAAGGCGAGGGCATCAAGGTGCTCACCTGTGATTCCACCAATATTTTCAGCCATCTTCCGGGCAAATCCGAAGCCACGCTGATCGAGCCTTTGACCAAGCTGATCCAGATGCAGGAAGGCATGATTGTTGCCACGACCTTTGCATCCAACGTTGCGCGTCTGAAAACGCTGGCGGATGCCGGCGTGGCGGCAGGGCGTTCGGTCTGCCTGCTGGGGCGTTCGATGAAACGCATGGTGCAGACGGCGAAAGAGACCGGCGTGCTGAAAGGGTTCCCTTCGGTGATTCAGCCGGAAGAAGCCGCCGAGATCCCGCGCGAGAACCTGATGCTGATCGTCACCGGCTCGCAGGGCGAGCGGCGCGCGGCTTCGGCGGCACTGTCGCGCGGCAAATATCTGGGGCTGGAGATGAAAGAGGGCGATGCATTCCTCTTCTCTTCGAAAACCATCCCCGGCAACGAGATCGGCGTTATCAAGATCATGAACGCGTTTTCGGAGATGGGGGTCGAGGTGATCGGTGATCGCGGCGGCCTCTATCACGTCTCCGGCCATGCCAACCGCCCCGATCTGGAAGCGGTGCATGACTTGTTGCGCCCGAAGATGCTGATCCCGATGCATGGCGAACACCGGCATCTGCGCGAGCATATGAAACTGGCGCAGTCGAAGGGGATTGCCTCGGAAATTGCGACCAACGGCACCATGCTGGATCTGGCGGGCGACACTCCGAAGGTGGTGGAATATATCGAGACGGGCCGCCTGTATCTGGACGGCACCGTGTTGATTGGCGCGCTGGACGGGGTCGTGCGCGAACGGATCCGAATGGCGCTGAACGGCCATATCATGGTCAACGTGATCATCGACGAGGATGGCGGCCCGCTGGGCGATCCGTGGGTCGAAACGATGGGCCTGCCGCCGAAGGGCCGTTCCGGTATCGCGCTTGAGGAGGTGCTGGAGCAGGAGCTGACCGAGGCGCTGGACCGCGCGCCGGGTAAGGTGCTGGGCGATGACGACAAGATCGAGGATCTGCTGCGTCGTCAGGCCCGTACCTGCTCTTTGGAAGAGATCGGCAAGAAGCCCGAGGTGACGGTTGTGGTCTCGCGGCTGATGGACGAATAATCCCGCATCCCAAAGATGCCCCGCCCGTGCATGGCACGCGGCGGGGTTTTTTATGTCCGCGTGCCGCGCCTCTTTTACCGTTTTCGTAGGGTGGGCATGATGTGGCCTGGCCCGAGACGGCAGGTGCCTTTCCGCCATGAAAAAAGCGACCCCGAAGGGCCGCTTTCTCGTCGTTTCATATTGGGTCGGGCCTCAGGCCTCGCCCCCCGGCACTGTGGTTTCAGCGGCGGGAGCCTCTGCGCCTGTGTCCGTGGCAGGCTCCCCTGCCGCCGCCTCGTCCACTTTTTTCTTGCGCGTGCGCGTCGTGGTCGTTTTGGCCTTGGTGGTCTTCGGCTTTGCGGTTTTGGCGCGGGCACGGGTGGCACGTTTGGGCTTTTCGGGCGCTTCTGCCGCGGCTTCGTCTTCGGCAGTCGAGACGGCCGGAGCGTCGACAGGCGCGGGCTCCTGCGCTGTTGGCGCGTCGTCAGCGGGCACAGACGCCGTTTCGGCGACACCCTCGGGGGCAGGCGCAGCCGATGGCTCGGCTGCGGGCGCCTTGTCGTCCCCTGTGGCGTCAGCCGACACCTCTTCTGCGGGAGGCGCAGCGGTCGCGGCTGCCTCGGTCGAGGCGTCCTCGGCCTTCTTCGCCGGAGATTTGCGACGGCGCGAACGGGCGGGCTTTTCCGCCGGTGCCTCTTTGACCGTTTCGACGGTGTCGGTCGCAGTCTGTGCCACAACCTCGGTCTCGTCCTCGGCATCCTCGGGCGTCGGGCGCGAAATCACGAATTCCCGCAACAGGAATTCCGGCACATGATCGCCCATGCCCACCACATCGGGACCGTCATCCCGACGGTTGCGGCGATAGCGGTCCGAGCCATTGCGATCCGTGTTGGGACGGTCCTGCTCGCGGGGGTGTGCGCGGGGATGTTCGTGGCGCGGGGCGCGGGCCTGCGTATCCTCGATGCGGGGGGCGTCTTCCTTGCGCTCGGCCTTGGCGCGCTCCGGCTTGGCAGAGGCTTCGCCGGATTGCTTGATCGGCTCTTTCGAGGCTTCCTGACCGTGGTCAGGCACCGGACGCTTGCGGTCGCGATCACGTTCGCGGCGCGTGCCGGTGCGGCCCCCGCGGTCATTGCGCGGACGCGGGGCCTGACTTGCGGCTTCCGAAAGTTCGAACCCTTCGGGGATCTCTGCACGGGGCAGGGTCATCTTGACCAGTTCCTCGATCTGGCTGAGGAATTTCTCGTCATAGGGCGTTGCCAGCGACACAGCGGTGCCATGACGGCCCGCGCGGCCCGTGCGCCCGATGCGGTGCACATAGTCTTCGGCATGCATCGGCAGGTCATAGTTGAACACATGGCTGACGCTGGGCACATCCAGACCGCGGGCGGCCACATCCGACGCCACAAGGATCTTCAGCTTGCCATCGCGGAAATTCTCCAGCGTGCGCGTGCGCTGCGACTGGTCCAGATCGCCGTGGATCGGCTGTGCGTCAAACCCGTATTTCTGCAACGATTTCGACACGATATCCACATCTGTCTTGCGGTTGCAGAAGACGATGCCGTTATCCAGCTTATCGCCTTCAGCCGTGATCAGCGCACGCAGCAGCTCGCGTTTGGTCTTGGCGGATTGGTCCTTACGCGGCGGGGTGATTTCCACCAGCTTCTGGGTGATGTTCTGCGAGGTGGTGGCCTGACGGGCCACTTCCACGCGCACCGGCGCCTGCAGGAAGGTATTGGTGATCCGCTCGATCTCGGGGGCCATCGTTGCCGAGAAGAACAGCGTCTGGCGGGTGAAGGGGGTCAGCTGGAAGATGCGCTCGATATCGGGAATGAAGCCCATATCCAGCATGCGGTCGGCCTCGTCGACGACCATCACCTTCACATCGGTCAGAATCAGCTTGCCGCGTTCGAAATGGTCCAGCAGGCGGCCCGGGGTGGCAATCAGCACGTCCACGCCCTTGTCGATCAGCTTGTCCTGTTCCCCAAAGGCCACGCCACCGATCAGCAGGGCGCGGGTCAGTTTGGTGTGCTTGGCGTAAAGGTCGAAATTCTCCGCGACCTGAGCGGCCAGTTCGCGCGTCGGTGCCAGCACCAGCGAACGCGGCATCCGCGCGCGGGCACGGCCACGGCGCAGGCGGGTCAGCATCGGCAGGGTGAAGGACGCGGTCTTGCCGGTACCGGTCTGTGCAATTCCCAGAACATCCTTGCCTTCAAGGGCAGGGGGAATCGCTTTTTCCTGAATCGGGGTGGGCGAGGTATAGCCCGCCTCTTCGATGGCAAGAAGAACCTTGGGGTCGAGTTTCAGCTCGGAAAACTTGGTCATACGCGTCCTGATCACAGCAGAGGAGGTCTGCAGAAAAAAGGGACGCGGTTGTTCAGGCGCCCCGGCTACTGTCCCGCCGGATTGCGGGATGGCGCTGCACTAGCCGAATTTCTGCAAAAGGTCAATGTAAACGGGGTTTGGCATGGCAAATGCCCGCATTTTACCGCAAACGGGCGGCGCGACAGCCCCGAAGCGGCTTTCTTGCCGCGCGGATCGGGGCCGATATTGACCTTTGGCGGGGCGGGTTCAAATGTCGGAAACAGGGCGCGGGGCGGGGTTTACGGCTTTGACAGGGCGCGGCGGTTCTGTCAGCTGTGCCGGTTCTTCGGTTCAGGATGCTTCAGTTTGTAAAGGGCCTAGGGAATGGCGCAAGAGATCGCAACGCAGGCAGCGCATCAGGCCGCCGGTCTGGGGCCTGTCATGGCCTTCGCCCTTGTGGGGATCGTTGGAGTGGGGGCGCAATGGCTGGCGTGGCGTCTGCGCCTGCCCGCCATCGTGTTCATGCTGATTGCAGGGGTTCTGGTCGGGCCGGTGACAGGTCTGATGGACCCGATGCGCGATTTCGGAGACCTGACCGGCCCGCTGATCAGTCTAGCGGTGGCGGTGATCCTCTTTGAGGGGGGCATGTCGCTGGATCTGCACCGGCTGGGCGATGCCCGTGCGGGGGTGATGCGGCTGGTGCTGATCGGCGCGCCTCTGGGCTGGCTGATGTCGACGCTGGCGCTGCGCTTGGCGGCGGATCTGTCATGGGAAAGTGCAGCCGTGTTTGGGGGCATCATGATCGTGACGGGCCCCACGGTGATCGCGCCGCTCTTACGCTCGGCACGGCTGGCGCGGCGACCGGCGCAGCTTCTGCAATGGGAAGCCATCGTGAACGACCCGATCGGGGCGCTGGCGGCGGTGCTGGCCTATGGCGTGGTGCTGGTGTTCCATGCCGATCTGGCATTGTCGAAAGCCGCGCTGGAGACCGGTTTCGGCATTCTGTTCGCTCTGGCGCTGGGGCTTGCGGCGGGGCGCGCGACGGTCTGGGCGTTTCAGGGCGGGAGGGTGCCCGAATTCATGAAGGTGCCGGTGCTGTTTGTGGGGTTGCTGATGACCTTCGCGCTGGCCGATACCATCTTGCATGAAAGCGGGCTTCTGGCGGTGACGGCGATGGGGCTGGTGATCGGCAATGCCGATCTGCCCGCCTATACAGAGCTGCGCCGTTTCAAGGAACATGCCACGGTGCTGCTGGTGTCGGGGGTGTTCATCCTGCTGGCGGCCAGTCTGGACCTGTCGCAGCTGGCGATGCTCGACTGGCGCGCGGCGGGCTTTATCATCGCGGTTGTGGGGATTGCGCGTCCGGCCACGGTGCTTCTGTCGCTCATGGGGACGACGATCGCGTGGAAAGAGCGGCTGTTCATCGCGCTGACCGGTCCGCGCGGGGTGGTTCTGGTGGCGGTGGCGGGGCTGTTTGGCCAGCGCTTGGCCGATGCGGGAGTGGAGGATGGGGCCCTGATCGCGCCTCTGGCTTTCCTGCTGGTGACGGTCACGGTGGTGCTGCATGGCTTTACGCTGGCCCCGCTGGCGCGGTTTCTGGGGCTTGCGGACACCGATAAACCGGGGGTGCTGATCGTGGGCGGCTCGCGGTTTTCCACCCGTCTGGGTGAGGCGTTGCAAAAAGCCGATGTGCCGGTGCTGATTGCCGACCCGAACCACCAGCATCTGATCCGTGCCCGTGCGGCGGGGCTGAAGACCTTCTATGGCGATATTCTGGGCGAGGCGGCGGAAGACACGATTGAACGTCTGGCCTATTCCAACGTTCTGGCGGTCACCGATAACGATGCCTATAACACGCTGGTCTGCACCGACCTTGGCGCCGAGCTTGGCCGCGCCCATGTCTGGCAGGTGGCGCGGCAGAAAGAAGACCAGCGCCGTCATGCGCTGCCCACGCAACTGGGCGGGCAGCCCTTTGGCGGCGGGCGCAGTTTTGAAACCTTCCGCGATATGGAGCGCGAGGGCTGGAGCTTCCGTGTGACCCGCCTGACCGAGGAGTTCACGCTGGCGCAATGGCGCGAACGGCGTCCGATGGCGGTGCCCATCCTGCGGATTTCGCCGCGCGGCGAGATCGGGTTTGTCGATAATGGCGAGGAGATGAAAGCCGATGGGGGGATGCGGATTCTGGCGCTTCTGCCGCCCGATGCCGGATCGCCTGATGCCGGATCGCCCGATGCGGGATCGGAGGGCCCCGCGCGCCAGTCTTTACCCGAGGGGGGCGACCGGCCCGATGCCCCGCCCGGACCGGTGGCACCGTTGCCCTGAGGGCTGTGACGGCCTAAAGATCGCCGCAAAAGCCGCGCGGCCCAGCCGCAGCAGTTGACCTTATGCCCCGCCTCTGGCAGTGGAGAGGCAACCAGAGGAAGACCCAGATGAACCTGTTTGCCAATATCCGCGCGGTCGTGATCAACGCGCTGAACGAGATGTCGAAGGAAGGCACGCTCCCCGAGGGGCTGGACCTGAGCAATGTCACTGTCGAGCCGCCGCGTGATCCGCTGCATGGCGATATGGCGACCAATGCCGCCATGGTGCTGGCCAAGCCCGCAGGCGCCAAGCCCCGCGATCTGGCCGAGGCGCTGGCGGCCAAGCTGCGCGATGAGCCGCGTGTGAGTTCTGCCGAAGTGGCGGGTCCGGGCTTTTTGAACCTGCGTCTTGAGGGATCGGTCTGGGGCGATGTGGCGCGTGCGGCGCTGAAAGCTGGTGCCGATTTCGGGCGTGCCGATCTGGGCAAAGGTCTGAAGGTCAATGTCGAATATGTTTCGGCCAATCCGACCGGCCCGATGCATGTCGGCCATACCCGTGGTGCGATCTTCGGTGATGCGCTTTGCAGCCTGCTGGATTTCGCAGGCTATGATGTGACGCGCGAATATTACATCAACGACGGCGGCGCTCAGGTCGATGTTCTGGCGCGCTCCGCCTATGAGCGTTACCGCGAGGCCTGCGGTCAGGAGCCCGAGATCCGCGAGGGGCTGTATCCCGGCGATTACCTGATCCCCGTGGGGCAGGCGCTGAAGGACAAATACGGCGACAGCCTGCTGGATAAGGGCGAGCAGTACTGGCTTGAGGATATCCGCGAATTCGCCACCGAAGCGATGATGGAGATGATCCGCGGCGATCTGGCGTCGCTGGGTGTGAAGATGGATGTCTTCTATTCGGAAAAATCGCTTTATGGCACGGGGCAGATTGAAGGCGCGTTGAAGCGTCTGGAAGATCTGGGCCTGATCTATGAAGGCGTGCTGGAGCCGCCGAAAGGCAAGCTGCCCGAGGATTGGGAAGAGCGCGAGCAGACGCTGTTCAAATCGACCCAATTCGGGGATGATGTTGACCGTCCGGTGAAGAAATCCGACGGCAGCTGGACCTATTTCGCCCCCGATATCGCCTATCACTGGACCAAGGTCGAGCGTGGCTATGATATGCTGATCGACGTCTTCGGCGCCGATCATGGCGGCTATGTCAAGCGGATGAAGGCGGCTGTGGCCGCGCTGTCCGACCGCAAGGTGCCGCTGGATATCAAGCTGATCCAGCTGGTGAAGCTGTTCAAGAACGGCGAGCCCTTCAAGATGTCCAAACGTGCGGGCACCTTTGTCACCCTGCGCGATGTGGTCGAGCAGGCGGGCGCCGATGTGACCCGCTTCCATATGCTGACCCGCAAGAATGACGCCGCCCTTGATTTCGACTTCGACAAGGTGCTGGAGCAGTCGAAAGACAACCCCGTGTTCTATGTACAATATGCCCATGCGCGGGTGTGCTCGGTGCTGCGTAAGGCGCGTGATGCCGGTTGGGATCTCAATGATGCCAAGCTGGCCGAGGTGGATATCATGCTGGACGATGCCGCCCAGCAAGTGCTGGCGCGCAAGATCGCGGAATGGCCGCGTCTGGTGGAAATCGCGGCGCGTGCCAATGAGCCGCACCGCGTGGCCTTCTTCCTCTACGAGCTGGCCTCCGATCTGCACAGCCTGTGGAACCGTGGCAATGACAAGCCCGAGCTGCGTTTCTTCCAGGAGGGGGACGAGGCCGCAACCGCTGCACGAATCGCATTGGCACGCGCCACGGCGGTTGTGATTTCTGCCGGACTTGGTATCCTTGGCGTCACTCCGGCTGAAGAGATGCGCTAAAACGCACGCCGCCGGAATAGAAGGTAGTGGACCGGGAAACCGGCGGCGAGGCGGATGATGGCAGTCTTTCACAGACCCTTCGAGGGGGAGGATGCGTCCTTTGAAGAGGAGGCATCCGGCAATGAGGGGGGGCGCCCACGGCGGCGCTCGTCCAGCTATCTTGCGCCTTCGGTTGGCAAGAAGCGACGCGATTCCTCCGACCCTTCGGGCGAGTCGAGCTTTTTCATGCCCAGTCAGGCCTTTGTGCCGCGCGGTGATTATGACGTGGAGGACGAGGCACTGGAATTCGGGGCCTATCGCCCGCACCGCCAGCCTGACGATCACGATTTCATCGCGGAAGAAGATCCCGAGGCATGGGCCGAACCCGCACCGGCCTACACGCCAGAAGCCCCTGCCGCAGCGGCTGTTGCCTCCGGCGCATCGGTGGCCGGTTCCGCACGGGGCTTTACCCCGAATTACGCCAATCAGCCGCATCCCTCGACCGCAGGCGGGTTTGATCCGCGTTACGGGGCGGAGGTCTTTGACGATGACGAACCCGCCTTACGCCCCAATCCGTTCCAGCGCTGGGTCAATCTGGCGGGGGCGGCAACATCTGTCGCGCTGATTCTGGGCGTCGTCGTCTGGGGCTACAAGCTGGCGATGCGCGATATTCAGGGCGTGCCGGTCATCAAGGCGATGGAGGGTCCGTCGCGCGTGGCCCCCGAAGATCCGGGTGGCGAACTGGCCGAACATGTGGGGCTTTCGGTCAATGGTGTGGCGGGAACCGGCGTGGCCGCGCCTGCTCCCGAACGGGTGACATTGGCCCCCGCCGAGGCCGGTCTGAGCGATGATGACAAGGCGATGTCCGATCTCAAGCCCATTGATGCCGCGACCGCGCCGATGGAAACCGACGAGACGCCCGAGACCATTGTGGTGCCGGTGCCCGACAGCAATGCCCGGCCCACCCCCGAGATGCAGGGCGCGACTCAATCGCTTGCCGCCCCTGGGGCCGTGGACGAGGCCACTGCCGATAGCCTGACCAATTCCGACAGTAACGCTTTGGTCGTCGATGATGCCGATGGAACGGGCGACGATGGTGCGGTGGCACCGCCTTCGCCAGAGGCGATTTCCCAGACGATTCCGGGCGTGATCCGCTCGCCGCGTCCGATGTTGCGCCCTGCGCGTGATCTGGTGGCGGAGGCGGTGGCAGCCTCGTTTGGTGGCGGGGCCGATGCCTCGACCCCCAGCGAAAGCGAGGGGCCGGTGGAAATCGATGCGGCGAGCCTGCCGGCGGGGACGCGTCTTGTGCAGTTGAACACCTATCAAAGTGCCGATGAGGCGCGGAAGGACTGGGACCGCGTGGTGACCAAATTCGGGCCCCTAATGGATGGCAAGAAACGTGTGATACAGGAAGCGACAGCGGGGGGGCGTACCTTCTACCGCCTGCGTGTGCAGGGCTTTGAGGATCTGGCACAGGCCCGTCAGTTCTGTGCGGCCCTTGTGGCCGAGGGGGCATCCTGTATTCCGGCGACGGTGCGCTGATGAGCTCGGCAACGATTCTCGGTCTGTCGGGGCTGACCCTGACCGCGCGGGAGCGCGCTTTTTTCCGCGCCGTCCAGCCTTGGGGATTTATCCTGTTCGCGCGCAATATCGACACACCCGAACAGCTTCGCCGTCTGACGGCGGATCTGCGCGAGGCCGTGGGGCGGGACGCGCCGGTGCTGATCGACCAGGAGGGCGGGCGGGTGCAACGTCTGCGCGCCCCGCATTGGCGCGAATGGCTGCCGCCTCTGGAACAGGCGCAGCGGCCCGACCCCGAGCGCGGCTTCTGGCTGCGGGCGCGGATCATGGCCGATGAATTGCGCGCCGTGGGGATTGATGCGAATTGCGCGCCCTGCTGCGATATTGCGGGGCCGCAGACCCATCCTTTCCTGCGCAACCGCTGTCTGGGCGAGGATGCCGCAACCGTGGCCCGCAATGCCCGCGCGACCGCTTTGGGGTTTCTGGCGGGGGGCGTGTTGCCGATCATCAAGCATATTCCGGGGCATGGTCGGGCAATGGCGGACAGTCACAAGGATCTGCCGCTGGTCGAGGCCTGCGCCGAGGATCTGCTGACCCATGATTTCGCCGCTTTCCAGCCGCTGCGCGATATGCCGATGGCGATGACCGCCCATATCCGTTTTGCCGCCTTCGATGATGCGCCCGCGACCCAGTCGCCGGTGATGGTGGACCTGATCCGGCAGGTGATCGGCTTTGACGGGCTGCTGATGTCGGATGACCTGTCGATGCAGGCGCTGTCGGGCGGCATCCGCCAGCGGGCCGAGGCCACCATGGCGGCAGGCTGTGATGTGGCGCTGCATTGCAACGGGGATATGGCCGAGATGGAAGACGCCGTTCTCGGGGCGGGGGCAATGTCCGAAGCCGCCTCTGCACGGGCGGCAGCGGCGCTTGCGCGGCGGGGGCCGCCCGAGCCTGCCGATATCGCAGCCCTTGAACGGGAACTGGAAGGCGTATTGCAGGCAAGCGAGGTCTGATGGCCGATCGTCCGAAATCGCAAGATGGCCGCGTGGCTGACCGTCTGGCTGCCGAGGCGCTGATCATTGATGTCAACGGCTTCGAAGGCCCGCTTGATCTGTTGCTGACATTGTCCCGCAGCCAGAAAGTGGATCTGCGCAAGATCTCCGTGCTGGCGCTGGCCGAGCAATATCTGGCCTTTGTCGACCATGCACGCGCGTTACGGATCGAACTGGCCGCCGATTATCTGGTGATGGCGGCGTGGCTGGCCTATCTGAAATCGCGCCTTTTGCTGCCGCCCGAACCCGATGCCGAGGGCCCCTCTGCCGAGGATATGGCCGCGCATCTGGCCTTCCAGTTGGAACGGCTGGAAGCGATGCGCGATGCCGCAGCGCAGTTGATGGCGCGTGACCAACTGGGTCGGGACGTCTTTGCCCGCGGGATTTCCGAAGAGGTGGTGCGGGTGAAAAAGATCACCTATTCCGCCACGCTGATGGATCTGATGCGCGCCTATTCGCGCGTGCGCACCCGCGACGAATTCCGCCCCTATGCCTTTGACCGGCGCAATATCTTTACGATGGAACAGGCGCTTGAACAGCTCCGCGATCTGCTGGGCTATGCGGGCGAGTGGATGGATCTGTCAAGCTACCTGCCCGAAAGCTGGCGGGTGGACCCTGCGCGCAGGCGCTCGGCCACGGCGGCCACCTTTGCGGCGTCGCTGGAACTTGCCAAACAGGGCGTGGTCGAGCTGCGGCAATCCGAAACCTTTTCCCCCATCTCTATCCGGAAAACATCATGAGTGATCCTGTAGAAACCGTTTCCGCCGAAGAGCGCGAGCCGCAGCTGTTTTCCGCCCCCGCGATGGAGGCACAGGAGCGCATGGTGGAGGCGATGCTGTTTGCCACCCCCGAGCCGATCACCACGCGCGAGATGCAATCGCGCATGCCCGTAGGGTCCGACCCGCGCGAGGCGCTGGAAAACGTGCGCGCCCGTTATGAGGGGCGTGGCGTGCAGGTCGTGCGGGTAGGGGAAGGCTGGGCGATGCGCACCGCCCCCGATATGTCCTTCCTGCTGCACAAGGAAACGGTGGAGCAGCGCAAACTCTCGCGGGCCGCTACCGAGACACTGGCGATTATCGCCTATCACCAGCCGGTCACCCGCGCCGAAATCGAGGAGATCAGGGGGGTGGCTGTCTCGCGCGGGACCCTTGATCTGCTGCTGGAGCTCGACTGGATCCGTTTCGGGCGACGGCGGATGACGCCGGGCCGTCCGGTGACATTTGTGGTGACGCAAAGCTTCCTTGACCATTTCAGCCTCGAATCCGCCCGTGATCTGCCCGCTCTTGCGGAACTTCGCAGCGCCGGATTGCTTGATAGCAGACGGATGCCGGGCGAGGAGGTCGAGGATGACGAGGAAGATATCGCCACCGGACAGGCCGGACAAAGCGAGATGTTCGAGGAATAGGAGCCAGAGCGATGCAACAGATCCTGCGGATGATCTTCAACCAGCTTTTGCGGCGTGGCATAAACTACGGGATCAACAAAGGCATCGAAAGGGCGTCGCGCAAGGGCCGCAACGACGATACGCCGTTGACCCCCGAAGAGCGCAGGAAACAGCAACAACTGCGCAAAATGGCCGGAAATGCACGCCGTTTGGCACGCATGACCAAGCTGGGCCGCAGGTTTTAGGATGTTTCACCGCTAGGGGGCATCGCTAAGGGCGGCACCCTCTGTGTGTCATATCCGGTGTGGTACATCCTGCGTCGTTACAAGCGGGGTCGCCAGAGGCGCGCCGCGTGGCGCAAATAACGCGGCACACGCGATATGGAACGCCTCTTCTGGGGCGTGCTCGCTTAGGCCACGGGCCGGACTCATGACTTGAAATGCTTGGCGAGCTTCAGCCCTTGGCCTTGGTAGTTCGATTTCAGATCCGCGCCGTAAAGGCGTTTGGGGCGCTCGGCCATATGTTCATAGACCAGACGGCCCACGATCTGCCCGTGTTCCAGAACAAAGGGGGCCTCGTGGCAACGGACTTCCAGCACCCCGCGCGAGCCGATGCCCCCTGCCGCCCCATGTCCGAACCCCGGGTCGAAGAAGCCCGCGTAATGCACACGGAACTCGCCCACCATCGCCAGATAGGGCGCCATCTCGGCAGCAAAATCGGGAGGAATCGTCACCGATTCGCGCGAGACGAGGATATAGAACGCACCGGGGTCGAGGATGATACGGCCTTCGCTGGTGTGTAGCTCTTCCCAGAACTCGGTCGGATTATAGGCCCCGATCCGGTCCAGATCGATGACGCCGGTATGGGGCTTGGCGCGGTAGCCTACCAGATCGCCCGTCTCGGGACGCAGATCGACCGAGAAGCCCAGGCCGTGGTCGATGACCGCCTGTCCGCTGACCAGCGGCTCGACCATATGCAGCGCGCGCAGCTCGTCATCCGAAAGCGCCGCCTGACCGCCCGAGAAGCGGATCTGGTTGAGCCGCATTCCGGGCCGTACCAGCACCGAAAAACTGCGCGGGCAGATTTCGGCAAAAAGGGGCCCCTGATAGCCATCGGGGATACGGTCGAATTCGGTGCCATGATCGGTGATGACGCGGGTCAGCAGGTCCAGCCGTCCGGTCGAGGATTTCGCATTGGCCACCGCGCTGATGCCTTCGGGCAGGCTGAGCGATTCCATCAAGGGCACCAGATAGACGCAGCCCTTTTCAAGGACCGCTCCGTTGGACAGGTCCATCCGGTGCATCTCGAAATCCGCCAGCTTGTCGGTCACGCAGGTTCCGCGCCCCGCAAGGAAGGAGGCGCGCACGCGATAGGCGACATGGCCCAGTCGCAGGTCAAGGCTGGCGGGCTGGATCTGTTCGGGGATCACCGGCGTTGCGGCACGGATTTCCTGCTTGGAGATCATCGCCTCGATGGCGGTATCGGACAAAACACCAAGGGTCATGGGCGGCTCTCCATCGTCATGCTCGGGCAGGGGGTGGGCCCGTTCGGCAGATCCGGATAAGCGAACACCCACCCCGAAGGGTGGGTGTTTCGGTGGTCGGGCCAGCGAGATTCGAACTCACGGCCTTCCGTCCCCCAGACGGACGCGCTAACCAGGCTGCGCCATGGCCCGACATGAGGCGCATATAGAGGGAAAGCGGCGCGGGGCGCAAGACCGAAATCGAAGATTTTTTCGTCTTTTTTCATCTGCTTTCCCGAAGACGGCGAAAAACCCTTCAGGGCCGGATTTCGCGCGACAATTCACGCCGCAATGCATGCAGTTTATCGACCGCCCGCGACAGGGCGACCTGCTCTGTGCGGGTCATCCGGTCGGGCTTGATGGTCGAGATACGGGCCACCAGCACCGAGATTCGCGTGGGCGGCAAAGCTGCGACCCCGGCACCATCGCTTTGGGGCAGGGTGACCGTGGCAAGGGCTGCGGCGCTTTGCTCGGCACTGGGCCGCGGGGGGGCGGGAGGCTGTGCGATTTGCGGCTCTGCCAGCTCCGGTTCTGCCAGTTCGGGTGCGTCCTGTTCCGGTGCGTCGTGATCCTCGGCCTCCCCCTCCGGTTCCGAGGGTGCAGTTTCCATCGCCTCGGGAAGAACCGCGGGGGAAGAGATGTCTTCTTCGTCCTCGATCAGAGCCGAGATGTCGTCATCGTCATCCGCGTCGGTCTCGTCGGCGAAAAGCGGTGTCTGTTCCCAGACATCGGCAAAGCTCGGCCCGTCCGGCACCTCTGGCTCGGGGACGAGCGATGCGGCGTGCGCGGGCTGGGCAGGGGCGTCGGGAAGCGTGTCCATGACCTCTTCGCCCTCTGCCGGTTCCAGCTCGGGCAGAAAGTCATGCGGCTGCAGCGCGCCTTCGGACGCCGCTTGCGGCTCCGTCTGGCGGGGAGTGTCTGTAGCCGGGTTGAGGTCGGACGCGATAACCTCCGTCTCGGGGGGAGATATCGGGGCGTCCGGAGCCTCTTCTGCCTGCGGCTCCGGTGTGGACGGCGCGTCGTGATCCGGCTCTGCGGTCTTCTCGACAGAAACCGTATGTGCGGGCACCGCGAAGTCCGGGTCCGTCATCGCGTCCGGCAGGCTCCCTGCGGCGGCTGCCAGCGGCGGATGCATGGGGGGCGGGGCCTCGGGGGCAGAAAGCGGCTGCGTCCCGTGCACGGCGCTTTCATCCCACGGCAAGGGCGCATCTGAAGGCAGGGGGGGCGCCGCGCGCGGCATGTCGGAAAGGGGGGGCGCAGGCTGCGCAAAGGGCACGTCTGGGGCGTCGTCCGGCGGAAGATGGAGCCGCCCGAGATCGCAGACATGGCGCACGCCCTGCTCCTTGAGCACTTTTTGCACGCCACGTATGGTCAGCCCGTCTTCGTGCAGAAGCTGGCGGATACCTGACAAAAGCGCGATATCATCGGGGCGGTAATAGCGGCGGTTGCCAGCCCGTTTGGTTGGCTTGACCTGTGGGAATTTCCCCTCCCAAAACCGCAGGACATGCGATGGGACGCCAACGATCTCGGAAGTTTCAGAGATCGTCCGGAAGGCATCGGCAGCTTTTGCCATGACTCGTCAATTCCTTTCCCGGACGCTGCTGGGGCCGGGCTTGTCTAAAGGCACCCCATTCGGGGGCGCAGGTCACCTGATCGGATCAGTTCGAGTTGCCGTCGGCCACACGGTCTTTCATCAGATGGGAGGGGCGGAAGCTCAGCACCCGACGCGGGCTGATCGGAACTTCTTCGCCAGTCTTGGGATTGCGACCCATGCGCGAGGCTTTGTCGCGGATGGAGAATGTGCCGAAGGACGAGATCTTTACCGTCTCGCCTGCGACAAGCGCGTCGGAGATATGTTGTAGCACATCCTCGACCAGTTGGGCCGATTCATTGCGCGACAGGCCGACTTCGCGGAAGACAGCCTCGCTTAGATCCATACGGGTCAGTGTTTTGGACATATCGCCCCCTGAGAAGAATTTTCACTCAAGGATGGGGCTGTCGGTCAGCAAAGTCAATATCGCCAGTGCCTTGGCCGGTCTTTCCCCGGAGATAATGTCGGATTTTGCCGGATTTTGGGCGCGGCTTACCAGCGCAGAACCACCGAACCCCATGCCAGACCGCCGCCAATCGCCTCGACCACGACGATCTCGCCGGTCTTCAGCTTGCCCTCGGAGGCACCGACCGACAGGGCCAGCGGGATGGAGGCAGCCGAGGTGTTGCCATGATCTTGCACGGTGACGACCACGCGCTCCATCGGAACGCCCATTTTTTCCGCCGTAGCGGAAATGATGCGCAGATTGGCCTGATGCGGCACGATCCAGTCCACATCATTGCCCGACAGGCCAAGCTTGTCCAAGGCCGTATGCGCGGTCTGGGCAAGTTTGGTGACCGCATGGCGGAAGACCTGATTGCCCTGCATCCGCAGATGGCCGGTGGTGCCGGTGCTGGACACGCCACCATCGACATAAAGAAGCTCGCGATAGCGCCCATCCGAGTGCAGATCCGAGGCCAGAATGCCACGGTCATTGACCGTGCCGGTGCCTTCGGCCGCTTCCAGAATCAGCGCACCCGCACCATCCCCGAACAGCACGCAGGTCGAGCGGTCTTCCCAGTCCATAATGCGCGAGAAGGTCTCGGCCCCGATCACCAGCACGCGCTCTGCCTGACCCGAGACGATCAGCCCGTTGGCATTGGTCAGCGCGAAGATGAAACCCGCACAGACCGCCTGCACGTCATAGGCAAAACCGCGGGTCGAGCCGAGCCCCGCCTGCACCATTGTCGCCACGGAGGGGAAGGTGAAATCGGGGGTGGAGGTCGCCACGACAATCGCGTCGATATCCTCGACGCTCATGCCCGCATGTTTCAATGCGGCTTCGGCGGCCTTGATCGCCAGTTGCGAGGTGGTCTCGCCTTCGGCGGCGAAATGGCGCCGCTCGATGCCGGTGCGCGAGCGGATCCATTCATCCGACGTTTCAAGCTTGGTCTCGAATTCGGCATTTTCGACAATGCGCTCGGGCAGGTAATGCCCGACACCACGGACCACAGCTCTGATAGTCATTCGATTACTCGTTGTTAGAATTGGCAGCGTCGCCTTGCGCGGCATCCTGCCCAATGGGCATGTCACTTGCAACCCGCGCCGCGAGCCTTTCGGCAAAACCGGACGCCGCAAGACGAGCCGCCAGATCAATCGCTGCGGCAACCCCGAGCGCATCGGCAGAGCCATGCGATTTCACGACCGTGCCGTTCAGGCCAAGGAATACCCCGCCATTGGCGCGGCGCGGATCGATCTTTTCAGACAGGCGTTTGAGCGACTTCATCGCCAGCATCGCCCCCAGCTTCGACAAGACCGAAGAGGTCAGCGCCTCTTTCAGCAGGCGGCCGGCCAGTTTGGCCGTGCCTTCGCCGGTTTTCAGGGCGATATTGCCGGTAAATCCGTCAGTCACAATGACGTCAGCTTTGTTGGAGGACAGGTCACTACCCTCGACGAAGCCCACAAATTCGAAATCACCGCGCTCCTGCGCATCACGGCACAGGCCGTAAGCTTCTTTCAGCTCGGCGCGGCCCTTATGTTCTTCGGTGCCGACATTCAGCAGCCCCACACGCGGGCGCTCGATATTGAGTGCATTGCGGCAGTAGGAACTGCCCATCAGCGCATAGGTCAGCAGGTCGGGCGCATCGGCTTTGATATCGGCGCCCATATCCAGCATGACGCACCAGCCCGCAGAATTCTGCGAGGGCCAGAAGCTGGCAATGGCGGGGCGGTTCACGCCCGGCAGCTTGCGCAGGCGCAGCATCGACAGCGCCATCAGCGCGCCGGTATTGCCGCAGCTCACCGCCACCTGCGCCGATTTCTCGCGCACGGCATCGACGGAGGCCCACATGGAGCTGTCCTTGCCATTGCGCATGACCTGAGAGGGCTTGTCCTCCATCCGCACCACATCACTGGCGTGGCGAATGGTGACAACCTTGCCCAGACCACGTGCATCGACGAGGCTTTTAAGCTCCGCTTCGGGGCCGTTGAGCAGGAAGCGCAGTTCAGGAGACTTCTTGGACGCGCGCGCAACCCCGTCGACCACGACGGAAGGGCCATGATCGCCCCCCATCGCATCGACAGAAATGACGATAGCGCCGGATTGCTCCGGCGCTGCGGTCGCATCGCGACCCTGCGTCACAGCAGTCGTATCCTGCCCTGCGTCCAGCGATTGGTCTTGCCGATTAAGCATGCCGATAGCTGTGTCGTCGGGCAACGCGGCTTATGCCGCGTCGTCGTCCAGATCGACTTCGTCAGCAGCTGCGACGACTTCGCGGTCGTCGTAGTGGCCGCAAGCGCCACAAACGTGGTGCGGGCGCTTCAGTTCGCCGCAGTTCGGGCATTCAGCCGGATTTGCAGCAACAAGTGCGTCATGCGCGCGGCGCATGTTGCGGCGGGAGCGCGTGACTTTATTCTGAGGGACAGCCATGTCTCAACCTCGGATGTTAGGGGGCGCATCGCCCGCGTTGGTGGCCGTAAAGCCGTGATTTTCCTGGTGTTTCACCCGATAGACGCTTGCGGCGACTCTGGTGTGAACCCAAAACTCGAATGAGGCCGGGAACATACTGCGATTTTCCAAAGGTGCAAGCCCTTTCTTGGGGCTTGGGCCTAGATTTTTCGCGGCAAGGTCCGGCCTGCCCGATACGGGGCAAATTGATCGTACGAGATGCCTTCCAAGACGGAGGGTCCCCAAGGGATCTGGCCTTTTGGAAGGGCCGGGATTCGTGCGTTCACCGCCCGCTTACGCGTTTCCGTCCTTCTTGTCCATCAAAGCCTTCAGATTGGCGAAAGGTTTGAGGTCCTCATCGCGCAGCGGCGTTTCACCGGGTTTGGTGATGACCGTCTCGCCCAGCTCTGCGCCGTTCTTGCGCGGATAGAGCGGCAGGCCGAGTTCGAAGGCTTCGAGCGCCACATGGGCAAGGTCGATCACCGCGGGCAGGGCCTCGGCGCTGTCATCCTCGGGGATCTCCGATTCTTCGGCGGTAGGTTCCACCCAGTCGCGCAGGAAGCGACGGCTGACCGATTCTTTCACCTCGCCCGCGACCGGCTCCAGCGTGATGACGCAAGATTGCGTGATGCGTGCGTGGAGCTTGCCGTTGAGAACGAAGTCATGTTTGCCGGCGGGCGTCAGTTCGCCTTTGAAGCTCAGCGCCTCCACCGAGACGATATCGGCCCATTGGGCGATCTCCTTGCGCAGGGCGGGTTCGGGCGAGATGTCGAAGCGCAGAGGCTTGCGTCCGTTGAGGTCTTTCACCGCGACGGGGTGGGACCAGGGCATTTCAAGGGGGGTGCCGTCTGTCATGACGCGTGTCCTTCTGTCTGGGGCTGTCCGGCAGGGGCCGGGCGGGCCTTTGGCTGTGTCAGGGCCCGCAAGATGCGGGTGAAGAGGGGGGCCGCCGCGATGGCGGGTTGTTTTTTCCGGCAATATCCGGCACCAAGCGGGCCAGAACCTACCGGTTCCGGTCTTGAGGGCCGTGTGCAGGTATTGTAATCGGGATAAAAGGCCAGTGGCCGCGAGGCAAGGGGGATACAGTGAGCATTGGTTTCGCACCGCGCCGCCTGATGCAGGGGGTTGCCCTTTGCGCAGTGATCGGGCTTGGCGCTTGTTCGCCTATCTATCGCAATCATGGCTATGTGCCGACGGAAGAAGACCTGTCGCAAGTTCAGGTCGGAAAAACCACCAAAGACGATCTTGACCGGCTGATCGGGCGACCCAGCTCTTCGGGCGTTCTGGAAGGCTCGGACTGGTATTACGTCGGCTCGCGCTGGAAACGTGTGGGCTGGGGGGCCTCGCATGAGATCGACCGTCAGGTTCTGGCTGTCAGCTTCAACAAGGCTGGCGTGGTGTCGGGGGTCGAGCGCTATACCCTCAAGGATGGCCATGTGGTGCCGCTGACCCATCGCGTGACCGAGGCCAATGTGAAGGGCATCGGTCTGATCCGCCAGTTGCTGGGCTCGGTGGGGCGTATGGACGCCGGCACACTTCTGGGGTCGAGCAGCCCCGACAATTAACGGGGGGCCGCCCGTCTGGGCCATATGCATGCCAAGATCGAACGCGCCGTCTTGCGGCGCGTTTTTCATTGGCCGCCCGTTTGCCGCAGGAAAGCTGCCGAAAATTCATGCGCTGGCACGGTGTCGGGCAGGCGGGAGCGGGCGCTGACTTCTTTTTTTCATGAACTGCGCATAGTCTTTCGGCAGGCGGGCTGTCGGGTGGGCCGTCGGGCAGGTTATGGAAGTCGGGCGGGTCGTGAGAGTGGATCGTAGGGCCGGAGGCGACAGATGAGTTTTTCGTTGATACGGGGTCGATATGTGGCGCGCCTTGCCCAGACGGTGCAGGATCTTGAGGCGGTGCAGGCGATTCGGGGACTGTGTTTCCGTGGCGAGGGCTGTGTGGACCGCGATGCGTTTGACGCCCAGTGTCAGCATGTGATGGTGGAAGAATGCGGGAGCGGGCGGCTGGTCTGCTGTTTCCGCCTGCTGCCGCTGGCCTCGGGGGAGGAGATCGGGCGCAGCTACGCAGCGCAGTTCTATGCGCTGGAGGCGCTGGCGGATTATCCCGCACCGATGGTGGAGATGGGGCGGTTCTGTATCCATCCTGCCTGTCACGACGCGGATATCCTGCGGGTGGCATGGGGGGCGATGACGCGTTTTGTCGATGGGGCAGGGGTGGAAATGCTGTTTGGCTGCTCGTCCTTCAGGGGCACGGACTGGCGCGATTATGCGGATAGTTTCACGCTTTTGTCGCAGCGCCATCTGGGGCCGGAGCGCTGGTTGCCACGGGTCAAGGCGCCTGACGTGGTGCGCTATGCGCGTGCGTTGATGGGGGCGCAGGGGAACCCGAAACAGGCGATATTGCGGATGCCGCCCTTGCTGCGCAGCTATCTGGCAATGGGGGGCTGGGTTTCCGATCATGCGGTGGTGGATCCGGATCTGGGAACGTTGCATGTGTTCACGGGGCTTGAAATCGGCCGCATTCCGGCGGCACGGCGGCGGGCCTTGCGTCTGGTGGCGGGGTAGGGGCGCTGCCCCTCTTGGGGCGTTGCCCCAATTCACCCCGGGATATTTCGGGCAGCTGGAAGCGGGGGCCTGTGTGAAGGGTGATTGACCTTTGGGCTGGGCGTGATTAGCTGCGCGTCATGGCACGTGCACCTATTTTACAGCTTTCCGATATTTCGCTGTCCCATGGCGGCGATCCCGTGTTCGACGGTCTCGATCTTGTTGTCCAGCAGGGCGACCGTGTGGCCTTGGTGGGCCGCAACGGCACCGGCAAATCCACCTTGATGAAGGTGATGGCGCGGCTGGTGGAGGCCGATCATGGCGAGGTGGTGATCCCGCCCGGCATTTCGGTGGGCTATATGGAGCAGGAGCCCGATCTGTCTGGCTTTGCGACGCTGGGGGAGTATGCCGCTTCGGGGCTGGATCCTTCCGAGGCCTATAAGGTCGAGATGGTGGCCGAGGGGTTGAAGCTGAATATGGAGGCCTCGCCCGAGACGGCATCAGGCGGCGAGCGGCGGCGTGCGGCTTTGGCCAAGCTTCTGGCGGAGGCGCCGGAGTTGATGCTGCTCGACGAGCCGACCAACCATCTGGACATCGAGGCGATCGGCTGGCTTGAGGCCGAGCTGAAGGCGACGAAGGCGGCCTTTGTGGTGATTTCGCACGACCGGGCGTTTTTGAAGGCTTTGACGCGGGCCACTTTGTGGATTGACCGTGGAAAGGTGCGCCGTCTTGAGCGCGGCTTCGAGCATTTCGAGGAATGGCGCGAGGAGGTTTGGGCCGCCGAGGATGAGGCGCGGGCCAAGCTGGGCAAGAAGATCAAGGTCGAGGCGAAATGGGCCGTGGAGGGCATTTCGGCGCGGCGCAAGCGCAATCAGGGGCGGTTGCGGGCGCTTCAGGATATGCGCGCGGAACGATCAAACCAGATCAAGCGTCAGGGCGTGGCCGCGATGGAGATCGAAACGGGCAAGGCGTCGGGCAAGCGGGTGATCGAGGCGAAGGGGCTGTGCAAGGAGTTCGGCGGCAAGACCATCGTGCAGGATTTCGATCTGCGGGTGCTGCGCGGTGACCGGATTGCGTTTGTGGGCCCCAATGGTGTGGGCAAGACCACGCTTCTGAAGATGTTGATGGGGCAGATGGAGCCGGATGCGGGGACCGTGACCCTTGGCACCAATCTGGAGGTCGCGATTTTCGACCAGACCCGCGCGGCGCTTGATCCCGAGCAGACGCTGTGGGAGGGATTGGTGAATGACCCCGATATGGCGGTGCGCGGGGCCTCGGATCAGGTGATGGTGCGCGGCACGCCCAAGCATGTTGTGGCCTATCTGAAGGATTTCCTTTTTGACGAGGCACAGGCGCGGGCGCCGATCAAGTCGCTGTCGGGCGGCGAGCGGGCGCGGCTTTTGTTGGCGCGGATCATGGCCAAGCCGTCAAACCTTCTGGTGCTGGACGAGCCGACCAACGATCTGGATGTCGAGACGCTGGATCTGTTGCAGGATATTTTGGGCGACTATGATGGCACCGTTTTGCTGGTCAGCCACGATCGGGATTTTATCGACCGTGTGGCCTCGACCACCATTGCGATGGAAGGCAATGGTCGGGCTGTGGTCTATGCCGGCGGCTGGAGCGATTACCGTCATCAGCGGTCCTTAACCGAACCCGAGGACCGGCCTGTGATCAAACCCGCGGGGGAGGCGGTCCGGCCTGCGGCTTCGCCGGTTGTCGCGGCCAAAACCGAGGCAAAGCTGAGCTTTACGGAAAAGCATCGGCTGGAAGCGCTACCTGCGGTGATCGAGCGGCTGGAGGCCGAGATTGCCAAGCTGGAAGAGTTTCTGTCGGTCCCCGATCTTTTCGCCAAGGAACCGGTGAAGTTCCAGAAAGCCACGGAGGCTTTGGTCGAGCGGCAACAGGCGCTGTCGGAGGCTGAAGAAGAGTGGCTGGAGCTGGAAGAAAAGGCGCAGGGATAAAAAGTGAAGCGGGGAGGCTTACTCCCTGCTTGCCTTGCGGCGGAGGCGCTTCTAGATTTCACAAAACGTTGAAATTTCTGAGGGACCTGCGCTTGCGCATGTTCCGGATTGTGTGAACGAGATCCCTATGCAAGCCCCGCTGCATCCCTGCGAAGCCGACCGTCTTCAGGCCCTCCGGTCTTACGATATTGTCGATACCGAATTCGAAGCGGAATTCGATGAGGTTGTCGATTTCGTGCGCGCGGTCTGTGACGTGCCGATCGTGCTGATTTCGCTGGTGGCGGAAGAGCGGCAGTGGTTCAAGGCGCGCCGAGGTCTGGATGTGGACGAGACGCCGCGCGATGTCGCCATATGTGCCTATACGGTCTTGCAGGACGATATTCTGGAAATCGGCGATACCCTGCTTGATCCGCGCACGCGCGACAATCGCCTGTGCACGCAGGACCCCGATCTGCGTTTCTACGCGGGGATGCCGCTGGTGACCAAGGAGGGTTTTGCGATTGGCAGCCTGTGCGCGCTGGATCACCGCCCGCGTGTTCTGACCGATCTGCAACGTCAGACCCTGCGGGTGATGGCGCATCAGGTCATGGCGCGGCTGGAGCTGCGCCGGACCCTGCGTCTGGCGCGCGAGTTGCGCGGCGAGGTGGATCATCGCGTAAAGAACTCCTTGCAATCGCTGGCGGCGCTGGCCTCGATCAAAGCGCGCAATGTGGCTTCCGATGAGGGGCGCGAGGCCTTGCAGGCCATTCAGCGGCGCATCCAGACCGTGGCCATGCTGCACGAACAGCTCTATCGTTCCGATAGCGGTTCTGCGGTCAATCTGGGAGGCTATCTGACGGATGTGGCGCGCTATCTCGAGGGGCAGACGCCGGATCGGGTCAGTATCCTGTGCGAGGCCTGCGATCTGGCCGTCGTGGCCGAGCAATCTGCCGCTATAGGGACGCTGGTGAACGAATTCGTCGCCAATTCGATCAAACATGGCTATCCCGACGGGCGACGCGGCAATATCCGTGTGGGGTTGCGCCAGATCGCGCCCGACGAGGCCTGTCTGGAGCTTTCCGATGACGGAATCGGTCTTCCCGAAGGCGGTGTGACGCGCAAAGGGTTGGGATTGCAGATCATGGAGGCCTCGGCTGCGCAGGCGGCAGGGCAGTATGAGCAGGTGCCCGTCGAGCGGGGATTTGCCGTTGCCGTGCGGTTCCAGCCGCGCGCCAGTCGGGCGATCTTGTGAGCGGGACATCTGGAGATTGACTTTTGTTCTGTGATCACGCATACAGCGCCAACCCGGCGTGATTCTGTCTGCCGGGTTTATCATTGTCACCGCCCTGAAAAGGGCGCGCTGTCCGAAGGCGGTCCCATGAGGGACCACAACACCGTCAGGGGCCAAAGGACGCGGAAGCAAAAAGGAAGACGCGATGTTTGCGGTCCTCAAGACTGGCGGCAAGCAATACAAGGTTCAAGCGGGCGACGTGCTCCGCGTGGAACTGATTGCTGCTGAAGCTGGCGATAAAGTCCAGTTCAATGAAATTCTGATGGTTGGCGGCGACAAGCTTGTCGTTGGCGCGCCCTTCGTTGAAGGTGCTGCCGTGCAAGCCGAAGTCATCGACTCGATCAAAGCCGACAAAGTCATCACCTACCACAAGCGCCGTCGTAAGCACTCGTCGCAGCGTACCCGTGGTCACCGCCAGAAGCTCACGCTGCTGCGCGTCACCGACATCGTCGCCTCGGGCGCAGATGCTTCGGTGAAAGAAGCTGTTGGCACCGCCGTCGCACGTCGTGCGGCTCACGAAACCAAGTAATCAGGGGAGTAACCACCCATGGCACACAAGAAAGCAGGCGGTTCGTCCCGTAACGGTCGCGACTCCGCAGGTCGTCGTCTTGGCGTCAAACTCTATGGCGGTCAGGCGGCTCTCCCGGGCAACATCATCGTGCGTCAGCGCGGCACCAAAGTCTGGGCCGGCGATAACGTCATGATGGGCAAAGACCACACCCTCTTTGCTGTCGCCGAAGGCACTATCGAGTTCAAGAAGGGCCTCAAGGGCCGCACCTTCGTCTCGGTTCTTCCTGTTGCGGAGGCGGCCGAGTAAGCCGACCTTCCCGTCACACGGATAATATGAAGGGGGATCGGCAGCCGCCGGTCCCCCTTTTGCGTGTCGCAGGGTTTGCGTTTGGCGCGAGGAGGAGGGGCCTTGTGCATAATGCAATGCAAAACGCCCATAACGCGATAAATGATCCGGCATCCGGCGCTTCTTTGCGAATTGACGCTAGGTCTTTATACGATTTTTACCTTGGCACATTATCTGCCAGAATTCGCCTCGAAACTGGATTACACTAGAGGCATTACGGAGGACGACATGTTTCAGGAAGCCATCCCTGACCAACCTGTGATCGAAGCTGAAAGGTTCATCCTGCGCCCGCTGCGCAAGTCCGATGCCGGGCTGATGACCATGTATACTTCGGATAAACGTGTCGCTACCGGAACCCGTGCCATTCCGCATCCGCTCCCGCCGGGGGCGTCAGACCAGTTCATCGCGCGTATCCTGTCGGGACAGGGCGATGAGGATGTCTGGGCGATCGACGGTTCTGCGCAGGGCTCGTGCGAGCTGTTGGGCATTGTGTCGCTGACCCGTATCAATGACACCCAGTCCGAGATCGGCTTCTGGGTCGGGGCAGGCTATTGGAATGCGGGCTATGCGTCCGAAGCCGTGCAGGCGATGGTTGCGGCCAATCCGCATGGCTCGCGCACGCTGCTGGCCGAGGTGTTTCAGGATAATCCCGGTTCGGGCCGTGTCCTGACCAATGCCGGTTTCGAATATCTTGGGGATGCCGAAAGCTGGTCCGTGGCGCGCAATGCCTCGGTGCCGACATGGACTTATCTGCGGAAAATGGACTGAGCCATGCTTCTGGCGCGCCATGTCCATACGGCGCGCCTGAGGTTGCGCCCCTTATCTCCGGCGGATGTGCCTGCCATTGTCTCCGCGCTTTCGGGGTTCGAAACAGCGCGCTGGCTGGGGCGGGTGCCGCACCCCTATCGTCTGTCCGATGCACAGGAATTCGTGGCGCGCAGTCAGGACAAGCAGGTCTGGGCCATCGAGGATGGCGCGGGCTTTGCCGGTATGATCGGGATGGTGGGCGAGCTTGGCTACTGGCTCGCGCCGCACGCGCGCGGCAAGGGGTATATTCAGGAGGCGGCGCTGCATCTTGTGGCCTGCCACTTTGCCGACCCGCAGGTGGATCATCTGAAAGCGGGCTATTTTATCGGCAACCATGCATCTGCCAGAATTCTTTACGGGCTCGGGTTTGTCGAGGATGGTCCGGCAGACAGGCGGCCGAGCGTGGCATGGGCGGACCTGCGCCCGCATCAGCCCCTGCGCCTTGACCGCGCAGGCTGGGCGCGGCGCTTTGTTCCACAGATCCGCACGCCGCGCCTGCGGATCGACCCGCTCCGTCCCGAGGATGATGTGGCCTTCCACCGGCTCGTGACCTGTCCGTCTATCGGGCGGATGCTGCAACGGTTTCCTGCCGATTGGACACTGCCGCAGGCACGCGCCTTTCTGGCCGAAGCCCGTTGGCAGGGCGCGCGTCCGTGCCGTCTTGCGCTGCGCCATCAGGGCCGGTTCGTTGGCTCGATCGGGGTGGGGCAGGGCGCGTGCCCCGCTATTTTCTATTTCCTTGATCCGGCGGAGGCGGGGCGGGGGCTGATGTCCGAAGCGTTAGAGGGGTTTATCGGCTGGCTGTCTGAAACTTGGGGGCTGCGGCAACTGACGGCGCGGGTGTTTTGCGACAACCCTGCCTCGCGACATGTGCTGGAAAAGGCGGGCTTCCGTGTGACCGGCACCGGTTCGGGAACGTCGGCGCAGCGCGCTGCCCCTGCACCGGACTGGGGCTTGGACTATGAGGCGCCCGACCCCGCGGCCTGAATTTCGCAAATATCCCCAAGCTGTGGCCGCGCGCCCCACTTCCCACCTTGATCCGCAGGCGCAGGCAGCGTATCCCGTGCCATTGGTATCAACGCCACATCACGCCCGAAACTGCTGCAACCCGAAGGAACAGCCCGATGAAATTTCTCGACCTCGCCAAAGTCTATATCCGTTCCGGCGGCGGCGGTGCCGGCTGTGTGTCTTTCCGTCGCGAGAAATTCATCGAATTCGGTGGCCCTGACGGGGGCGATGGCGGCAAGGGTGGCTCGGTCTATGTCGAGGCGGTCGAAGGGCTGAACACGCTGATCGACTTCCGCTACCAACAGCACTTTTTCGCCAAATCCGGTCAGCATGGTATGGGCAGCCAGCGCACCGGTAAGGATGGCGATGATATCGTGCTGAAAGTGCCGGTCGGCACCGAGATTATCGAAGAGGATGAAGAGACGGTCATTGCCGACCTGACCGAGGTCGGGCAGCGTATCCTGCTGGCCAAGGGGGGCAATGGCGGCTGGGGCAACCTGCGTTTCAAATCCTCGACCAACCGTTCGCCGTCCAAGGCCAATCCCGGTCAGGAAGGGGTGGAGCGCACGATCTGGCTGCGTCTGAAACTGATCGCCGATGCGGGGCTTCTGGGCATGCCGAATGCGGGCAAGTCGACCTTCCTTGCCACAGTGTCGAATGCGCGCCCGAAAATCGCGGATTACCCCTTCACCACGCTGGTGCCGAACCTTGGCGTCGTAGGCGTGGACGGACGCGAATTCGTGATGGCCGATATTCCCGGTCTGATCGAGGGCGCTTCCGAGGGCCGCGGCTTGGGCGACCAGTTTCTGGGCCATGTCGAGCGTTGCTCGGTCCTTCTGCATCTGGTGGATGGCACCTCCGAGACCGTGGTCGAGGATTGGCAGACCATCGTGGGCGAGCTGGAAGCCTATTCCGAGGCGTTGTTCGATAAACCCCGCGTGACCGTTCTCAACAAGATCGACGCGCTGGATGAGGAGACCTTGGCCGAGCGCAAGGCCGAGCTGGAAGAGGCCGTGGGCGGCAAGGTCTATCTGATGTCCAGCGTGGCCAAGAAAAACGTGGATACCGTGCTGCGCGCGCTTTGGGCGCAGATCGTGGAAGACCGCGGTGGCAATGGTGATGGCGAGGACGGATCGTGGCAACCCTGATTGCGGGCCGGATGGCAGGTGCCCCCAGCGTGTCAACCGCCGCACAAAGCCCGCGCCTGTCGCAGGCCAAGCGGGTGGTGATCAAGATCGGTTCGGCGCTTCTGGTCGATCAGGCCGGTCTGCGGGCGGAGTGGTTGCAGGCATTGGCCGAGGATGTGGCGATGCTCAGGGGGCAGGGCACCGATGTGGTGCTGGTGTCCTCGGGCTCGATCGCGCTTGGCCGCCGCATCCTGCGACTGCCCCAAAGTGATCTGCCGCTGGAGCAGTCGCAGGCGGCCGCTGCTGTCGGACAGATCCGGCTGGCGCAGGGCTATCAGGAAATGCTTGCGCCGCATGGGGTGACCACCGCGCAGGTCCTGATGACGCTGGACGATACCGCCAACCGTCGCCGTTATCTGAATTCGCGCGCGACGCTGGAAACCCTGCTGTCGCTGGGCGTCGTGCCGATTGTGAATGAAAACGATACGGTCGCCACGGACGAGATCCGCTTTGGCGATAATGACCGTCTGGCCGCGTCGATTGCGGTGACGATCGGGGCGGACCATCTGGTGCTTCTGTCGGATGTCGACGGGCTCTATTCCGCCAACCCCAAGACCGACCCGACCGCCGAACATTTTCCAGTCGTGCCGCATATCACCCCCGAAATCGAGGCGATGGCGGGCGACCCCATCTCTGGTGTCTCGAAAGGCGGCATGAAGACCAAGCTGCTGGCCGCGAAAGTGGCTGTGGCGGGCGGATGTGCGATGGCCATCATGGACGGTTTCGTTGCACGCCCGCTTCTGGCGCTGGAAGAGGGGGCAAGGGCGAGCTGGTTCCTCCCCGAGGGGGACCCGCGTGTGGCGCGCAAGCGCTGGATTTCGGGCATGAAACCGCAAGGCCAGATGCATGTCGATCAAGGGGCCGTGCAGGCGCTATCGCATGGCAAATCGCTGTTGCCTGCGGGGGTGACGCGGGTCTCGGGCGAGTTCGGTCGCGGCGAGCCGGTGGCCATTCTTGCGCCGGACGGGCAGATCGTGGCCAAGGGGCTTGTGCGCTATACCTCGACCGAGGCGCGCGCGATCGCGGGGCATAAGTCGCAGGAAATTGCCGAGATTCTGGGCTATCCCGGACGGGCGGCGCTGATCCATCGCGATGATATGGTTTCGCTGACTTAAGTCAGGCAATAACCAGATACGAAAAGCGCGCGGCCAAAGTCGCGCGCTTTTTCGATCAGATCCAGAACATCAGCCAGAGCGCAAGCATCACCGCACAGACGGCGCTATAGGCACCGTTCCATCTGAGACTGACGGTCGCGGGCGTCACATCGCCCAGCCGCGCCACAAGCATTACCGAGGCTGTGAAGGGCGAGGTGACCCCCGAAAGCGACCATCCTGCCGTGATCGACAGCACCATCGCGGTGGGCGAGATGCCAAGCGCCTCCGGTGTCGGCAGCAGCGGCCCGAAAAGCGAGACGAACAGGATGGGGTTCATCCCCAACTGCCCGCCGATCGGGATCAGGACGATGGGCAGGATCAGCAGCAGCCAGACCGGCATCGCCGCCAGATCCAGCCCGCTTCCCGCAACGATTGGCGCAAGCATGGTGCCCGCAGACGAGCCGATAAACCCCGCCATCGACAGGAGAACGATCTCGTTGCGATAGGAGGGCAGCTCGATGAAGCCGAATTCGCAGGCGTGCAGCACCGCATGGTTGAGGCGCGTGCGTCTGGGGGCCCCGATCAGCAGCCAGCCCGCAGAGAGCAGCGGAATGATCATCAGGACGGACATGGCAGCGGGCAATCCGGCGGTCAGATCCAGAATGACAGCGGGGATCGCGATCAGCAGGATCAGCCAGAGCACCGGCAGAAGATCGCGGGCGGTGGTGGGCATACTGTCGCGCAGCGGGGTTGCGTGATGGCCTTGCGGGATCACCGGCTTGAACAGTTGGTCCATCGCCCAGCCGACCCCGATCAGGATCGCGGAAGACACGAGGGCGGGCAGGATGATATGGTTCAACTCCGCCCCTTGTACGATCGAGGTCGAGATCACCATCGCAAAGCCCAGCGGAGACCAGCACAGGCTGGCGGCAAAGCCGCGATGGACCGCTTGCAGCATGCGGCGTATGCGGATTTTGCGGATTTCGGGGTCGGGTTCGCGGTCTGAGGAGGCACGCGACATGCCCCCCAGAAGCGAGATCGCGCCGTAGTTCAGCATCGGGGCGAAGGCCTGTGTGCCGATGGTCAGCGCGCTATAGCGCCGTCCGGGAGGCTGGCTGGCCAGATAGACCGCCGCGCGGGTGATTTTTTCCGAGATCCCCGCCACATGGCGCAATGTGGCCAGAGCCGAGAAAAAAGCGATGATGAAGCTCGCACGGCCAAGCGCCTCCGAGATCACCGCCCAGGGTGTGGGATAGAAGAGGAACGCATAGGCGCATAGTGCCAGCGCCACCACCACGAAGATCCGGCGCGAATTCTTGACCGAAGGTGTCAGCGCCAGCACGGCAATGACGCTCAGGACTTTCGCGACGGGCGCGGCAAAGGCGAAGATCTCCCAGTTGGCCAGAATGGTGCAAAGGATGATCAGGCCCAGAATGACCCCGATGGCCCGATCCAGCAATGTGGTCTGTTTGAGCTGCTCGAAGCTCGTTGCCATAGGCGGGGTCCTTTCGAAACGGGAAGCGGGTCTTAGACGCAGACAGGGGAAAAGGTGCGGATCAGGCGTCGAGGGTGATCCAGACCGGCACGTGGTCCGAAGGCTTCTCGCGGCCACGGATGTCACGGTCGATCTGGCAGTCGGTCATCAGGTCGGCGGCTTGCGGGCTCAGGAGCAGGTGGTCGATGCGGATGCCGTTATTGCGCGCCCATGCGCCCGCTTGGTAATCCCAGAAAGAGTAATGGCCGGGGCCTTGGGTGCGGGCGCGGAAGGCCTCGGTGAAGCCAAGGTTCAGGATGCGGCGGAAGGCGGCGCGGCTTTCGGGCAGGGCCAGCGCGTCCTTTTGCCAGCTTTCGGGTTTGGCGGCATCCTCATCCTGCGGGATGATGTTGTAATCGCCCGCTAGAACCAGCGGCTCTTCCAGCGCCAGCAGCTCGGTCGCGCGGGCCTGCATCCGCGCCATCCATGCCAGCTTATAGCCGTATTTGCCTTCGGCAACCGGCGCGCCCTCGGCGTCGAACTCCACCGGATTGCCATTGGGCAGATACAGCCCGCAGACCCGCACCGCGCGCTCGCCGATCACGGTCGCCTCGATCCAGCGGGCCTGTTCGTCGCTGTCATCACCCGGCAGGCCGCGGGTGATGTCCTCTAGCGGCAGTTTCGACAGGATCGCCACCCCGTTGAAGCTTTTCTGCCCGTGGGTTTCAACGCGATAGCCCAGATCCTCGATGATCTCGCGGGGGAAGGCCTCGTCGATGGATTTGATCTCTTGCAGCAGGGCGACATCGGGATCGGCCTCTTTCAGCCAGTCCACCAGCGCATTGATACGGGCCTTGACGCCATTGATATTGAAGGTCGCGATTTTCATGGCCTGTCTCCGCTCTGGTCCAGCATCTTGAGCGCGGCATGATAGCGGGCGATCCGCTGCCTGTCTTCCGGCCCGATATGAGCAATACGCGACAGATCCAGATTGTCCAAGAGGTCGAGGCGCTTGACGACCCGCGCAATCGGGTGGGCGGCGGCGCGCAGAACGAAGGCCTCGTAGGGCTCGCCCATGCGTTTGCTCAGCGCATCGAGGGCTGTGGCCTGAAGGTCGCTCAGCCCTTCGATGCGTAGCGCCGCGAGCGTCCAGTCGCTATCCTCGACCACATCATGCAGCACGGCCACCACGCGGCTGTCATGGTCCTTGGCCCCCAGCATCACCCGTAAAGGATGCAGGATATAGGGCGCGCCGCCCTTATCGGTCTGGCCCTTATGGGCCAGTGCGGCAATACGGATCGCGGTTTCGAGCTGCATCGGGTGTCCGGTGTGGATGGCTGACTCTGGTCAGAGAGAAAGCACAAGTCGCCCGCCGCGGAAATGGCCGCGGATCAGGACATTCTTGCGCTTGGCGTGGGAAAACTGGTCGAGCCAGTCGCGATAACGGTCATTGGTGATGATCTTTGCACCAAGCCGTGTGGCCTGACGCAGGATTTCGGGGTCGGCAGGCAGGCCGCTATCAACAACCTGTATCCGCCTGGGGGGCAGGCCAAGCAGCGGCGCAAGCTCTTCTGGCCCCATGTAATGGTCCGAGAGCTTGTAGCCCACATTGGCATCAAAGATCACGAGGGGCGCGTAACCGGCGGCTTTGGCCCGTGCCAGAACCCGTTGCAGGGCGGTCAGCTCGGGCAGGTTCTTGCGCCAATGCAGGACGTTGGAGCCGTCGATGAGGATGGGCTTCTGTCCGCGCAGATCCCTGTGCGGGGCGGGTGCGGGGGCTTTGCGGCGCAGTTGCCACTGGCGCGGTGGCTTCGATATCCGGAAATTGCGGACCCTTAGCACCAGATAAAGTGCCGCGAGCGAGGAAATCAGGCAGAGGGCCAGCAAATCTGGCTGATCCAGAAAAAAGGCGCAGGCGGCAGCGGCTGCCGATCCGGCGAGAAGTATATCAGGGATCCGCATGGGCGGCTTTCAAAAAGGTCGCAGGCCGCGCCGGTCATGACGAAACGGGCGCGGCCTGTGGCATGTTACATGGAGAAGGAAATCCCGCAGCCGCAGGAGGATACGGCATTGGGATTGTTGACCACAAAGCGCGCGCCGATCAGTTCGTCGGTGAAATCGATCACCGCGTTTTCCAGAAACGGCAGCGAGACGGGGTCGATCAGCACGCGCTGGCCCGCGCCTTGCAGGATCAGGTCATCTTCGGCGGCCTGCTCTTCGAGCTTGATGTCATATTGGAAGCCCGAACAGCCGCCGCCCTCAACGGCCACACGCAGGGCGCGCGGGGTCTCGGCATCTTCGTTGATTTCTGCCAGTCGCGCGAAGGCGCGCTCGGTGACTTTTGGCGGAATTTGCAGCATTTTCACACGCTTTCTGCCCGTTGGGGCCTGTTCTTCCCTAGGCTAGGGGATATAGGATGTCTTATATGCCGCGACAAGAAGAGGTTGCCGTGCTCAAGCCCTATGCCTGCCATCCCGAGAAGACTCGGGGGAGACTTATTCCGGAAAACTATTCCACGTTCCGGACCACGTTTCAACGGGACCGCGACAGGATCATCCATTCTTCGGCCTTTCGGCGGCTGAAACATAAGACCCAGGTGTTTGTCGAACATGAGGGCGATTATTACCGCACCCGTCTGACCCATACAATCGAGGTGGCGCAGGTGGCGCGCACGATTGCCAACCATCTGGGGCTGAACACCGATCTGGCGGAAACCGTGGCACTGGCGCATGATCTGGGGCATCCGCCCTTCGGTCATACCGGCGAGGATGCGCTGCACGAGCTGATGGCGCCCTATGGCGGCTTCGACCATAACGCGCAGGCCTTGCGCATCGTGACCAAGCTTGAACGCCATTACGCCGATTTCGACGGGCTGAACCTGACATGGGAAGCCCTTGAAGGCATTGCCAAACATAATGGTCCGGTGATTTCGGATCGTGGCGGCAGCCATACGGTCGCGCGGCGCGAGGATCTGCCCTACGCACTGGCCGAAGTCGATGCGATGTGGGATCTGGAACTGGCGTCCAATGCCAGTGCCGAGGCACAGGTGGCTGCGGTGGCCGATGATTGCGCCTATAACCACCATGACCTGCATGACGGCTTGCGGGCGGGGCTGTTTACCGAGGATGACCTGTGCGAATTGCCGGTGATCGGCGAGTGTTTCGCGGCGGTCGACAAGCTGTATCCGGGGCTGGACCGCTCGCGTCGCCAGCACGAGGCCTTGCGCCGTGTCTTTGGTGTGATGGTCGAGGATGTGATCGCGGTGGCGCAGAACCGGCTGGAATCTTTGCGCCCCGAGACGGTGGACGATATCCGCTCGATGGAGGGGCCGATCATCCGTTTCTCGAAGCCGCTTTACCAGAACCTCAAGGCGATCAAGCGCTTCCTGTTCACCCGCATGTATCGCGCCCCGACCGTGGTGGTCGAGCGCAAGCGGGTGACGACGATGGTCAACGGGCTATTCCCGTTTTTCATGGAAAACCCGCAGCAGCTTCCGTCTGACTGGCAGGGCGATGTGGGCAAGGCCTTGGCCTCGGGGGGGGATGCCGAAATCCTCTTGGCGCGGGTGGTGCTCGATTATGTGGCGGGCATGACCGACCGTTTCGCCATTCAGGAATATCACCGGCTGATCGATCCGGATCTTTAAGGTGATGGGGGGCTCCCCCGTTCACCCGGAGCCCCCGTTTGCCTGATGTCACAGGCGCGATGGTGTTTTATCGCCCGGTTCTTCCGGGCAGGGGGCGTTCGGCCTGTTTCATGGCCGAGCCGCCCCATTCGGGGTGCTGCTTTTCTTGCTCTTTCACCGCCTGACGGAAGCGTTTCCATGCGCCCAAAGACGGCAGTCGCGGAATATGCGCCAGTTCCCAGTGAATACCGTTGATCGGGTCCTCAAAAAATACCGCATAATACCCCGGTGAATAGACGGGATATTCTGCGGGCGCATCTGTCACGGGGACAGCGTTCGGGCACAGAAATTCCGCATGGAACGCGTCCACCTCGCGCCGGTTGCGGGCCCAGAGCGCGATGTGATGGATGCCCGTCGCGCGAGCTTCATGCGAAAGTTTGCCACCCGATTTGGCGGGTTGCAGCCCGATATAGCTATGCGGGAAGGGAAAACGCGCCATGTAATAGGTCGAGCGATACCCGATATCGAGCGTCCAGAAGCAGCGATATCCCAGCCAGCCGAACATGCGGTCATAGAAGGCGACCGAGGCATCGTAATCGAGAACCGAAAATTCGACATGGTTTATTCCGCGCCAGCGCATTGTGATCCCTCCAGATTTATCCGTTAAGACAGGATCTTGGTCCTTTGCGCGCAAGATCAATCAAAGGCGTCTTTTCCGCTGCGTCACATTGCGGGGCCGTATCTCTGTTCTTGGGGAATTGGGGGCGGCCATCGGCCATAGCAGGGGGGCTTCGGGACCGCACAGAGGGCCCCGAAGATTGTGCCCCCCGGACCGCCCAGATAAGGGCAGGCCCGTGCCGGTTTGGGGAAGCGCTGCTTCTAGCTGGTCCGCACGCGGAAGGGCGGGGCGATCCTTACTTCTTCAAGGTTTTTGCCGTCCCCGATGCGGTCGACCACCGCAAAGAGCCCCGGACCGGCCAGCGGCGTCAGCACACCATGCCAGATGCCGCGGTGGAAGTTGATCGCCTGCGCGCCGTTTGTCACAAAAGCGCGCGGGCTGCCGGGGCGGTCGCCCAGATCGGGAGCCACGATGATCAGGAAAGGATGTTCCGACATCGGGATAAAGCATTGGCTGCCATGAGGATGGCGCTCGAGCAGGTCGCATTCATAGGGCAGGCTGCGCGGTTCGGCCTTGAAGATCGACACACCCGCGCGGCCTTCGAAGAAACTGAGCGCGGCGCGATCATGATAGCGGCCACATTTGCCGGCATTGATCAGACGGTCGGGCGCTCCCTCCGCCGACAGGACATCGCCAAAAGGGGCGAAGGCTTCGGCGTTAAGCGGTTCGGTGGTAATATCCATCAGCGCCCCAGCATTCCGCGCAAGGGCATGTGGCGGTTGACGTCCTTATACAGGAGGTAGCGGAAGGGCTGGGTGCCGCCCGCATAGCAGGCCTGCGGGCAGAAGGCGCGCAGCCACATGAAATCGCCGCCCTCGACCTCGACCCAGTCCTTGTTCAGCAGATAGACCCCGCGCCCCTGTAGCACATATAGCCCGTGCTCCATCACATGGGTCTCGGCAAAGGGAATCGTTGCCCCCGGCTGGATGGTGACGATGTTGACATGCATGTCGTGGCGCATGTCGTCGGGTTCGACGAAACGGGTGGTGGCCCATTTGCCTTCGGTGCCCGCCATCGGGCGCGCCGCTGTCTGCTGGTCCGAGGTCACGAAGCTTTCGGGTTTGGCAATGCCCTCGGCGGGGGTCCAGATCTTGCGTATCCAGACCAGAGTGACAGGTGCCGCGGAGACATTGGCAAGTGACCAGTCCTCGTTCGGGGCAAGGAAGGCATAGCCGCCCTCGGAGAGATCATGGTGCGTGCCCTTGAGCGTCAGGTCAAGGCGGCCCGACAGCACGAAAACCACGCCCTCGGCATCGGGGTCCGGCTCGGGTTTGGTGGCATGGCCACCCGGAGCGATCTCGACAATCAGCTGCGCGAAGGTTTCGGCAAAGCCCGACATGGGGCGGGCCAGAACCCATGCGCGGGCCTTGTCCCATCCCGGCAGGTAGGAGGTGGTGATATCTGACAGCGTATGGGCGGGCAGGAAGGCATAGGCTTCGGTGAAAACCGCGCGATCAACAGTACGGGTGTTCTGGTCACGCAGACCACCCGGCGGGGCGTAATAGGAAGAACTCATCAGATATCCATATCGTTGAGACGGTGGCGCGCGATCCGTTCGACCTGTCGGCAGGCCTCGGTGAATTCGGTCTCGGCGTCATGGGTGAGGCGGGTGTGGAAAGCCTGAAGGATCGAGGCCTTGCTGTGGTCGCGCACGGCAATGATGAAGGGAAAGCCGAATTTGGCGACGTAATCGGCATTGAGCTGCTGGAAGGTCGCGCGTTCGTCATCGGTCAGCGTATCAAGGCCCGCACTGGCCTGTTCGGAGGTGCTTTCGGCGGTCAGGCGTTTGGCCTGTGCCAGCTTGCCTGCCAGATCGGGATGGGCGCGCAGCACGGCCAGTTGCGCCTCGTGGCCTGCGGTGCGGAAGATCCGCGCCAGCACAGAGGCCACCCCTGCCGCGCAATCATGGGCAGGGCCCAGCTCCAGCTCCCAAGCGCGGCCCGCAATCCATTGCGAATGCTCGTAAATTCGGCCAAAGCGGGTGGCGAATTCATCCTGTGTCATCTCGCTCGGGCGGGGGTTGTGGACCGGCGGATGGGTGGCGGCCCAATGCGCGGCAATCTGGCCACGGGTGGCAAACCACACGCCCTCGTGGCTTTGCGCATAGTCGAGAAACCGTGTGAGCCCCGCAATTTTGCCCGGACGCCCGATCAGCCGGTTATGCAGCCCGATCGAGAACATCTTGCCCTGACCGGCCACGCCTTCGGCATAGAGCGTGTCGAATGTGTCTTTGAGATACTGGAAGAACTGCTCGCCCTCGATATAGCCGGGGGCTGTGGCAAAGCGCATGTCATTGGCTTCCAGCGTGTAGGGGATCACCAGCTGGTCGCGCCCCTCGAGCGTCAGCCAATAGGGCAAGTCGTCGTCATAGGTGTCCGAGATCCAGTCGAATGCGCCGGTTTTGGCGGTCAGCGCCACGGTATTGGCCGAGCAGCGCCCCGTATACCAGCCCTTGGGCGGGGTGCCCACGACCTCGGTATGCAGGCGGATGGCTTCGGTGATCTGGCGGGCTTCCTCTTCGGGCGGGATGTCCTTGTGTTCGACCCATTTCAGCCCGTGGCTGGCAATTTCCCACCCCGCCTCCTTCATCGCCTCGACCTGTTCGGGGCTGCGGGCCAGCGCCGTGGCCACGCCATAGATGGTCACCGGCAGGTTCCGGCGGGTGAACAGCCGGTGCAGCCGCCAGAACCCCGCACGCGCGCCATATTCATAGATCGATTCCATGTTCCAATGGCGCTGGCCGGTCCATTGCGCGGCCCCTGCGATATCGGACAAAAACGCCTCGGATGCGGCATCGCCATGCAGGATGTTGTTCTCGCCGCCTTCTTCGTAATTGAGCACGAGCGATATCGCGAGCTTTGCCCCTTCCGGCCAGTGTGCATCGGGTGCGTCGCGACCGTAGCCGCGCATGTTTCTGGGATACCGGTCCATTTTTATCTCTCCTGTCTTAGGTCCGATCAAAAGCCCAAAATGCGGCAACTTCAAGAGCGCGCTCAGGGAATTGCGGTGGCAGGGCATGATCGGCTTGCGCTGCCTTGCCGCTCGGGCCAATCTTGCAGGGCTATATAGGGTTCGAGACGGAGCGATCGCATGTCAGGCTATCTGAGCACACATGTTCTGGACACAGCGCGGGGATGCCCTGCTCAGGGGCTGGAGGTGGTGCTGTTTCGTCTTGCGGGTGAGCAACGCGTTGAACTGGCGCGGATGCGCACCAATGCCGATGGGCGCACGGACCAGCCGATTCTCCCCGCTGCGGATTTTGCCACGGGGATTTACGAGCTGGTCTTCCATGCGGGGGACTATCTGCGCGCAACCGGCCAAGCAGGGGGCGAGCCGCTGTTTCTGGACATCGTGCCGATCCGTTTCGGGATCAATGACGCAAAGTCACATTACCATGTGCCGTTGCTTGTGTCGCCCTATGGCATGTCGACCTATCGCGGCAGCTAGCAGGCGGGGCAGCTCTGATCGAAAGTGCGAAAAATATTTCATACAAACGCGGATTGCGCGGAGCGAGTGTCTCAAAGCGGTTTGGCGATCTGTGTGGAGAGAAACGAACAATCTTATGCAAAATCGAGGAGATTTCTTCGCAATACGCTGAGCAAACCGTGAACGTCCCTTGCGAAGGACGGTGCGCGATCATAAGACTCAAGTAACGATTTTGGCGTTAGACATGTCTGACTAATGACAGGGAAGGGCAGATTTCCATGAAAGACCCGATGGATACCTATATGAACACGCTCGTGCCGATGGTGGTCGAACAGACCTCGCGCGGGGAGCGGTCCTACGATATTTACTCGCGCCTTCTGAAAGAGCGCATCATTTTCCTGTCGGGTCCGGTCCATGATGGCATGGCCACCCTGATCTGTGCGCAGCTTCTGTTCCTCGAGGCCGAGAATCCGTCGAAAGAGATCTCGATGTATATCAACAGCCCCGGCGGTGTGGTGACGGCAGGTCTGTCGATCTATGACACCATGCAATACATCAAGCCGAAGGTCTCGACGCTGGTGATCGGTCAGGCGGCCTCGATGGGCTCGCTCCTGCTGACGGCAGGCGAAAAAGACATGCGGTTCTCGCTGCCTAACTCGCGCGTGATGGTCCACCAGCCGTCCGGTGGCTATCAGGGTCAGGCGACCGATATCATGATCCACGCACAGGAAACGGCAAAACTGAAACGCCGCCTCAACGAGATCTATGTCAAGCATACCGGCAATGACTACGAGACCGTCGAAGCGGCCCTTGAACGCGATAATTTCATGTCGGCAGAGCAGGCCAAAGACTGGGGTCTGATCGACGAAATTCTCGAAAATCGCGGGAAAACCGAAGACAAGAAGTGACCCTCCCTTAACCGGGAGAGGTAATTTGACATTGGCATGACGGTCGGGCTGCCCTAGACTTTGTTTGCGGGTGGCCCGCCGCCCAAAAGGACCGGACCCGCCCGGCCGTTACTGCAGAGGGATATCATGGCGAACACTACAGGCTCCGACAGCAAGAACACCCTTTACTGTTCCTTCTGCGGCAAAAGCCAGCACGAGGTCCGGAAACTGATTGCCGGGCCGACTGTATTCATCTGCGATGAATGCGTTGAACTTTGTATGGACATCATCCGCGAGGAGACGAAATCGGCGGGGCTGAAATCCTCCGAAGGCGTGCCGACGCCGCGCGATATCTGCAAGGTACTGGATGACTATGTCATCGGTCAGGAAAAGGCCAAGCGCGTTCTTTCGGTCGCGGTGCACAACCATTACAAACGTCTGAACCACGGGTCGAAACAGGATATCGAACTGTCGAAGTCGAACATCCTGCTGATCGGTCCGACCGGCTGTGGTAAAACGCTTCTGGCCCAGACGCTGGCGCGCATTCTGGACGTGCCCTTCACGATGGCCGATGCGACCACGCTGACCGAAGCCGGCTATGTCGGTGAGGATGTCGAGAATATCATCCTGAAGCTTCTGCAGGCGTCGGAATATAATGTCGAGCGGGCGCAGCGCGGCATCGTCTATATCGACGAGGTCGACAAGATCACCCGCAAATCCGACAACCCCTCGATCACCCGCGATGTGTCGGGCGAGGGCGTGCAGCAGGCGCTGCTGAAAATCATGGAAGGCACCGTGGCGTCGGTCCCGCCGCAAGGGGGGCGCAAACACCCGCAGCAGGAATTCCTGCAGGTGGATACCACGAACATCCTGTTCATCTGTGGTGGCGCATTCGCGGGCCTCGACCGGATCATCGCGCAGCGCGGCAAAGGTTCGGCCATGGGCTTTGGCGCCGATGTAAAGAACAACGATGACCGTGGCGTGGGCGAGCTGTTTGCCGAGCTCGAGCCGGAAGATCTGCTGAAATTCGGGCTGATCCCCGAATTTGTGGGGCGTTTGCCGGTGATTGCAACGCTGACCGATCTCGACGAGGATGCGCTGGTCATCATTCTGACCCAGCCGAAAAACGCGCTGGTCAAGCAATACCAGCGTCTGTTCGAGATCGAAGGCGTTGACCTGTCCTTCACCGAAGATGCGCTGTCGGCGATTGCGAAACGCGCGATCGAGCGGAAAACCGGTGCACGCGGCCTGAGGTCGATCCTCGAGGATATCCTGCTGGATACGATGTTCGAACTGCCGGGCATGGATGGCGTGAACGAAGTGGTGGTCAATGAAGAGGCGGTCACTCAAGCCAGTGCCAAGCCGCTTCTGATTTATGCAGATGCCAAGAAAGAGGGCAGCTCTGCGAGCTAAGATCCTTGCGCCGCTCCGTTCTTTCGGGGCGGCGTTTTCGTGACCACGGGATCGGTCGCAAAGCCTATCTGCGCACTGGACCTTGTCGTGCGCTGCGATATAAGGGGCTGAGACAGCCTGCGGAGGAATAAGATGAAAACCCTGCTTCAGATTCTGACATGGTGGAATGGTCAGACGCTCAATACGCGCATCTGGTCGGCACGCAATGGCAAGAAAGTCGGCGAAGACGAGCAAGGTAACATCTTTTACCAGACCAAGGACGGCAAGCGTCGCTGGGTGATCTATAATGGCGAGAGCCAGGCAAGCCGCGTGTCGCCCGATTGGCATGGCTGGCTGCATCACACCTTTGCAGAGCCGCCGACCGAACGTCCGATGATCCATAAGACCTGGGAAAAACCGCATGAGGAAAACCTCACCGGGACGCCTGCGGCTTATGCGCCTGCAGGGTCGCTTCGTCGCGTGATGCCGGTCGAGCGTCACGACTACGAGGCATGGCAGCCCGAGTGATCTGATCCATGCGTATCTTCAAGTTTCTTTCCGTGGCGGTGATGGCCATCCTGCCAGCGGCTGTGTATGCGCAGGAAAGCGGTGTTATGACCGGCCTTGCCGATGCCTCGGGGGCGCAGCTGCGCGGGCTCGACAAGATCAATGGCATCGCTTCGGATATTGCATTGAAAACCGGCCAGAGCGTGACCTATGGCACGTTGAAGGTGACTCTGAACGAATGCCGCTACCCTTCGGAAGATCCGAGTTCGAATGCGTTCGCACATCTGACCATTTTCGACAATCAGACCAATAAACAGGCGTTTTCGGGCTGGATGATCGCGTCGAGCCCTGCGCTTTCGGCGCTCGACAATCAGCGTTACGATGTCTGGGTCATCCGCTGCACCAATTCCTGACCCGAGGGCAGGGGGCGTTTTGTGAAATCGCCCTCGCTTTCCAAAGCCCGTGCCAGTTCTGCGCGATATGCTTCGCGGGGAATTTCGATCCCGCCAAGGCTGGCCAGATGCGGCGTCAGGTATTGTGTGTCAAATAATGTGAAGCCAGATAGACGAAGGCGGTCAACCACATAGGCGATCGCGATTTTCGAGGCATTGGTGCGACGCGAGAACATCGATTCGCCAAAAAACGCGCCCCCGAGGGTGATGCCGAACAGCCCACCCACCAGCGTCTTTCCCTCCCAGACCTCCATCGAATGGGCGAATCCGTGGCTGTGCAACTGGTCATAGAGGTCGAACAGTTGCGCGTTGATCCATGTTTCGTCACGGTCGGCGCATCCTTCGACCGTGGCATGGAAAGCGTGATTGACCCTGATATGATAGGGCATGCGGCGGATCTCTCGGGCCAGCGAACGGGAAAGGTGGAAGCCCTCAAGCGGCATCACGCCGCGCAGCTTGGGTTCGAACCAGTACAGGCGCGGATCCTCGCGGCTTTCGGCCATCGGGAAGATGCCATTTGCATAGCCGCTCAGAAGGAGCTCGGCTGTTAGCGTTTGTGCCATTTTCTTGCCCGTATTATCCTTTTAGGGTCTGCCTAGTGCGAGAATGGACCGAATTGGGGGCGAGCGCAAATCATGGGTTTCTTTGATTTTTTGCCGGAGATTGATCGATATTCCGAAGATCCCGGAACTGTGGCCCGAATGAATGCCCGCCATAAGATGGTGATCAAACCGCTGGCGGAGGAGATCGCGGGCAAGCGGGTGCTGGATCTGGCGGCCCATGACGGTCGTTGGGCCTATGCCTTTGCCGCGGCAGGGGCCGCAGAGGTGGTGGGGATCGAGGGGCGCCAGAGCCTGATCGACCGCTTCGCCGAGTTTCCGCGCGAGCATCTGAAGAAGAAGGTCAGCCTGAAATGTGGCGATCTCTTTGCGGGAATGCAGGCCGAGATTGGGGCGGGGCAACGCTATGATGTGGTTGGGGTTCTGGGCATTCTTTACCATGTGATGGACCATATGCGCCTGTTCGATCTGGTGCGTCAGTTGGGGCCGAAACTGGTGGTGGTGGATAGCGAATTTCTGGACCGTCCGGGGGCGGTGATCGCGCTCCAGCGCGAGCGGACCCATAAGGACCTGAACGCGATTGCCCAGTTCGAGGGGCAGGAGGTGACGGCCATCGGCATTCCCTCGCGCAAGGCGATGGAGTTGATTGCCGAGGTGCAGGGCTTTGATATCGACTGGCTGGACTGGGAGGGGCTGCCCGTGGCGCAACGGGAGCATGTCGGGGATTACTACCGCAAGGGCGAGAAGCGGCGCTATAGCTGCTTGCTGCGCCCGAAAACCGTCTGAGGCGCCGTTTGCCAAAAGGAAAGGCCGCCTGATCGGCGGCCTTGCTGCTTTTTCTGGAGCATGTGGCAGCGTCTCGGACGCGGTTTGCCGTTATGCGTATTTGGCTTTCAGCCATTTCTCGAGCCAGTGGATCGAGTAGTTGCCGGCCTGAATATCGGGTTCTTCCAGCAGGGCGTTGAACAGCGGGATCGTGGTATCGACACCGTCGATGATCATTTCGCCAAGCGCGCGGTGCAGGCGGGCCAGTGCCTCCTGACGGTCGGCGCCATGCACGATCAGCTTGCCGATGAGGCTGTCGTAATAGGGCGGGATCTTGTAGCCCGCATAAAGCGCGCTATCGATGCGCACGCCCAGACCACCTGGCGCATGGAAGGCCGTGACCTTGCCGGGGCAGGGGGCGAAGTTGGGGATGCGTTCGGCATTGATCCGCACTTCGATGGCATGACCGTTGATCTTGAGATCGTCCTGCGTGAACTCCATGCCGAGCCCTGCGGCCACACGGATTTGCTGGCGCACGAGATCGACGCCGAAGATGGCCTCGGTGACGGGGTGTTCCACCTGCAGGCGGGTGTTCATCTCGATGAAATAGAACTCGCCATCCTCATAGAGGAATTCGATGGTGCCGGCACCGGCATAGCCCAGTTCGCCAATCGCATCGGCGCAGATCTTGCCGATACGGGCACGCTCTTCCGGGGTGATGCAGGGGCCGGGGGCCTCTTCGAGCACTTTCTGGTGACGGCGCTGGAGCGAGCAGTCGCGCTCGCCCAGATGGACGCCGCGGCCCTTGCCGTCGCCAAAGACCTGAATTTCGATATGGCGCGGTTTTTCGAGATATTTCTCGATATAGACCTCGTCATTGCCGAAAGCGGCTTTGGCTTCCGAACGGGCGGTGCGGAAAGCGACTTCGAGATCTTCGAGCGAGGTCGCGACTTTCATGCCGCGCCCGCCGCCGCCTGCGGTGGCCTTGATGATCACCGGAAAGCCCATTTCGCTGGCCACGGCCTGCGCGGTTTCGATATCGGGCACGCCACCGGCCGAACCCGGCACGACCGGAATGCCGAGACGTTTCGCGGTTTCCTTGGCGGTGATCTTGTCCCCCATCATGCGGATATGTTCCGCCGAGGGGCCGATGAAGGTGATGCCGTGATCTTCCAGCGCCTGCACGAAGCCCGCGTTTTCCGAGAGGAACCCGTAGCCCGGATGGATCGCCTGCGCGCCGGTGACTTCACAGGCGGCGATGATCTGGCTGACCTTCAGGTAGCTTTCGGACGAGGGGTTCGGGCCGATGCAGACCGATTCATCGGCCATGCGCACATGCATGGCATCGGCATCGGCGGTCGAGTGGACAGCGACAGAGGCGATGCCCATCTCGCGGCAGGCACGGATCACGCGTAGCGCGATTTCGCCCCGGTTCGCGATAAGGATCTTGTCAAACATGGGTCCGGCCTTACTCGATGATCATCAAGGGCGAGCCGAACTCGACCGGCTGCGCATCATCGATCAGGATGCGTTTCACGGTCCCTGCTTTCGGGGCGGGAATGTGGTTCATGGTTTTCATCGCTTCGATGATCATCAGCGTCTGGCCTTCCTTGACCTGCGCGCCAACGGTGACAAAAGCGGCAGCCCCCGGTTCGGGCGACAGATAGGCGGTGCCGACCATCGGCGAGGTCACAGCCCCCGGATGGGCGGCGAGGTCTTCGCTGGCCGGTGCAGCGGCAGGAGCGGCGGCAGCAGGGGCCGCGCTAGGTGCGGGCGTCGCAACAGGTGCCGCAGCTGCGATCTGGGTCACAACAGTCGACTGTTTCGAGACGCGCACCTTCAGGCTGTCATCTTCGCCATATTCACGGGTGACCGAAATTTCGGCCAGATCGTTTGTATTCAGCAGCTCGGCAAGCGCCTGAATGAAGGCGACATCGGTTTCACGGATATTATTGCTCATAGGGTCCTCGAAAGGTGCGTGTTGTGGCCTGTCAAGAATGCCAATGTTCCTTGTCCACAGGCGTTCTGGCCGTGCTTATACGCCAGGTATAGCGCAGTGAAAAGCATCAAGAGCCGTTCGGGGGGTGCTGAAAATCACGGCACAGAGAGGGTCATCGATCTGTTCTTGGGCAATGATCAGTTTTTTCGGCACTTCCTATATTTTACCATTTGATAAAAAAATTTTCGGTGGCACTGTGGAAAAAAGACGCAAGCAGGGAGGACATCATGTCCAACAGCCAGCTCACAGCCGGAATAGTGGCGGGGCGCATTGATCCGGAGGCTCTTGGGGCCAATTTTACCGATCTTCATCCGCCGCTCGATGGGCATGAGGCACGGGTGGCGGCAGATCGCTGCTATTTCTGCCATGATGCGCCTTGTGTGACGGCCTGTCCGACCTCGATCGACATTCCGTTATTTATCCGTCAGGTGTCGACCGGCACTCCCGAGGCTGCGGCCAAGACCATCTTTGATAGCAATATCCTGGGCGGCATGTGCGCGCGTGTCTGCCCGACGGAAAACCTGTGCGAAGGCTCTTGTGTGCGCGAGACGGCGGAGGGCAAGCCGGTGGAGATCGGGCTGTTGCAGCGCCATGCGACCGATACGCTGATGGCCAAGCAGAGCCACCCCTATGTGCGCGCCGACATCACGGGGCGTTCGGTGGCCGTGGTGGGGGCAGGGCCTGCGGGTCTGGCCTGTGCGCATCGGCTGGCGATGAAGGGCCATGAGGTCACCATCTATGATGCGCGCCGCAAGCCGGGGGGGCTGAATGAATATGGCATTGCCTCATACAAGGCGCCGGATGATTTCGCGCAGAAGGAAGTCGCGTGGCTGATGCAGATCGGCGGGATCACTCTGGTGGAAAACTGGATGTTGGGCCGTGCGGGTGATGGCGATCTGGCCGAGTTGCTGGAGGACTATGATGCGGTCTTCCTTGGCATGGGCCTGTCGGGGGTGAATGCGCTGCGTCTGACGGGCGAAGAGAAAGACGGCCTTCTTCCGGCAACCGATTTTATTGCTGACCTTCGTCAGGCATCCGATCTGGCCGCTTTGCCGATTGGTCGCGATGTGGTGGTGATCGGCGGCGGCATGACAGCGGTGGATGCGGCGGTGCAGGCGAAACTGCTGGGCGCGTTGAATGTGACCATCGTCTATCGCCGCTCGCGGGCCGAGATGCCGGCCTCGGGCTTTGAACAGGATCTGGCGCTTTCGAAAGGCGTGCGGATCATCGAACATGCCGCCCCTGTGGGGATTATCGGCAATGGAGCGGTGCGCGAGGTGGAATTCGCCTATACCAAGGCGGGCCCTGAGGGGCTTGAGGTGACCGAAGACACCTTCCGGCTGAGCGCGGATCAATGCTTCAAGGCGATCGGCCAGACGCTGGGGGACACGCCCGAAGAGGTCAAAGTGGCAGGTGGCAAGATCATCACTGATGGCATCGGCCGCACCAGCATGGCGCGTGTCTGGGCGGGGGGCGATTGCACCCATGCGGGCGAGGATCTGACCGTGACGGCGGTCGCGCAAGGGCGCGATGCGGCTGAAGATATTCACTCTTTCCTGATGGAGGGCTGAGACATGGCCGATCTGTCGAGCAATTTTCTCGGTATCAAATCCCCCAATCCCTTCTGGCTGGCCTCTGCACCGCCGACCGATAAGGAATATAACGTCCGCCGTGCCTATGAGGCCGGATGGGGCGGGGTGGTCTGGAAGACTTTGGGCATGGAAGGCCCGCCGGTGGTCAATGTGTCGGGCCCGCGTTACGGCGTGGTCTATGGGGCCGATCGTCGCGTGTTGGGGATCAACAATATCGAGCTGATCACCGACCGTGACCTGCAGACCAATCTCGACGAGATGACCCGCGTCAAGAAGGACTATCCCGACCGTGCGCTGATTGCCTCGATCATGGTGCCCTGCGAGGAAGAGGCATGGAAGGCGATCCTGCCGCGGGTGATGGAAACCGGCGCTGACGGGATCGAGCTGAACTTCGGTTGTCCGCATGGGATGGCCGAACGCGGGATGGGCTCGGCCGTGGGGCAGGTGCCGGAATACATCGAGATGGTCACCCGCTGGTGTAAACAGTATTACGACAAGCCGGTGATCGTGAAGCTGACCCCCAATATCACCGATATCCGCAAACCCGCCGAGGCCGCCAAACGTGGCGGTGCCGATGCGGTGAGCCTGATCAACACGATCAACTCGATCACCTCTGTCGATCTGGACAGTTTCGCGCCGCAACCCACGATTGACGGTAAGGGTAGCCACGGTGGCTATTGCGGCCCTGCGGTGAAGCCGATCGCGCTGAATATGGTAGCGGAAATCGCGCGTAGCCCCGAAACCGCAGGCCTGCCGATTTCTGGCATCGGTGGCGTGACCACTTGGCGCGATGCCGCCGAGTTCATGGCGCTGGGGGCGGGCAATGTGCAGGTTTGCACGGCGGCGATGACCTATGGGTTCAAGGTCGTGCAGGAGATGATCTCGGGGCTGTCGCAATATATGGACGAGAAAGGGTTCACCTCGATCGAGGATCTGGTGGGCCGCGCGGTGCCCAATACGACCGACTGGCAGTATCTCAACCTCAACTATGTCACCAAGGCCGAGATCAATCAGGACGATTGCATCAAATGCGGGCGTTGCTATGCGGCCTGCGAAGACACCAGCCACCAGGCCATCGCCGTGTCTGAAGACCGTGTCTATTCGGTGAAAGACGAGGAATGCGTGGCCTGTAATCTTTGCGTGGATGTCTGTCCGGTGGATTGCATCACCATGCGCGAGCTGGAATTGGGCGAGGTTGATCCCCGCACGGGGCGCAAGGTCGCAGCCTATGCGAATTGGACGACCCATCCCAACAATCCCGCCTCTCAGGCGGCGGAATAAAGGAAGGGGCCGGATGTTCCGGCCCCTTTTATCGTTTCGAAAGGCAGCAGGTCAGTGCTTGTTCTTGTTCGACATGTCGTCTTCGGCCGCGCCCTGAACGCCGATCCCCGTCTCGGGATTGATCGCATTCAGCGGCGCTTCCTCGACAGGTTGCGTGACAGGCGGGGTGACGGCCTCGGGGTCGGTGAAGACCGGAAGCTCCGACCCGAGAAGCTCTGCCCCGTCATTGGCATTGACCGTCGCATCGACATTCGCGCCATCGGGCAACTGGTTTGTGGTGCCCTCGACATCCGCGCCCTTCGCCCCCTTATCCGAGCAGACATACATCGTGCCGCCCACAGCCACCGCAGTCACCGCGACTGCGGCCAGACCTGCCGGAGAGGCTGCGGCAATAGCGGCCACGCCTGCATCCTTCAGCCGGCCTTTCAGCTTGTCCCCTGTCGTTTTGACAACGACCGAACCGATCTTCTTGCCCACCACCTTGCCGGTGACATCCTTGGCAAACCCGTTGGTATTCTCGGTCATCTGTTTGGCGGCATCGCCCGAGCCGTTCACCCGCTCGCAAAAGCTTTTGGACGCCTCGATACAATGGCCGAACCCGTCGCGCTCGCCCTGCGCATAGCCGATATAGGTGTCCTCGTCCTTGTCCCATTGCAGGCAGAAGGGCGCGCGGCCCTGATCGTCAAGCTCGGGGGTCATCGCGCGCAGGGTGACCTGACCGGGGCAGGTGACCTTGCCGCGTGATCCGAAGATCTTTTCGCGCAGGCTCAGGCTTTCTTTCACCTGCGGATTATCGGCATCGAAGACGAACTGGTTCTGCTGGCCGCGAATCGAGGTCTGGCAGCTTTGCAGCTCTGCATGGGCGGGGAAGGCGGGAAATGTTGCAGGCAAGGCCGCGACCAGGGCACTTGTCAGCAGGCAGGGCAGGGAGAGTGATCTCATCATATGCACCGAAAAGGAATAGCGCGACATATCCTATCAGCTTGGCTATTGCCGCGCCAATGACAGTTTCGCGCGCATCTATGGTTTCTTGCGGGGAAATCCGGCCCTTTCACCGGCGCAAACTTGATGAAAACCGGATTGCTGGATATGCAAAATAAAGCTTCGGAGGAATTCTGTGACCGATACACGCCCATCCGCCCCCCAGAATGCGCAGCACAACGGCGTGCAGACCGCTGTCCAGACCGCAGCAGGGAAGACATCGGGCAAACCCCTGACCCGCATCCAGCGCCGGAATCGCCAGACCATTCTGGAAGCGGCGCTTGAGGTGTTCTCGGCGCATGGGTTCCGCGGATCGACACTGGACCAGATTGCCACCGAGGCGGGGTTGTCCAAGCCCAATCTGCTTTATTACTTCCCCTCGAAAGAGGCGATCCATGTCGAATTGCTGTCGGGGCTGCTGGATGTCTGGCTGGCTCCGCTGCATGCGATGACCGCCGAGGGGGACCCGAAAACCGAGATTATGGCCTATATGCGCCGCAAGCTGGAGATGTCGCGCGAGATGCCACGCGAATCGCGGCTCTTCGCAAATGAGGTGCTTCAGGGGGCGCCGCGCTTCCATGACGGTCTGGCGGGGCAGTTGAAGACGCTGGTCGAGGAGAAAGCGTTAATTATCCAGCAGTGGATCGATGCCGGTCAGCTGGCCAAGGTTGACCCGTATCACCTGATCTTCTCGATATGGTCGCTGACACAACATTATGCTGATTTCGATGTGCAGGTCCGCACCATCTTGGGGTCCGAACGCGATCCCTTCGCCGAGGCCGAGCGTTTTCTGGAGTTTCTGTTCGGCAGGCTGCTGTCTGTCGACCCCTGAGATCCTGTGCCGAGGCTCGCCGGAATAGCCCTTAAGGCGTTAACTATAGCATGTCTTTATCGGCATGGTTAGGGCTTCGGTAACGACTCGCGCCCAAGCTTGATCTGTGGGGGCTCTTTGGGGAAAGGGCTGTGGTGATGGATCGTTTTTCGGGGTTCTTGCCCTCAATCGGTTGGTCGCCGTTGTTGATGCCGGCTTTGGCAAAATCCGCTCCGGCGACAACAGTCGAGGCGGCGGCTGCCTTGTCGTCGAGCAATAGCGGACAGGGGGCAAATGTGGACACGCAAAGCGGGTCCGGCACGGGAACGGGTACGGGTGTGGCACTGGCGCGGCAGGCGGAAAGCAGCACCGCCGAAACCGTATCGGCCAGCTATGTCGATAGCGAGATCCTGGCTCTGCCTGCGGGGCCAAGCCCTGCCTTCCGCGTCTCCTTGCTGGAACAACAGGCGGCGCGTGTGCGGGCCGGTGTCAGCAGCGCCGAGACGGTGACACCGGAACTGATGACCGAAGCCTATGCCAGTCTGACGCATGATCTGACGCAGACAGACACGGGCTGGGTCGCCGGTGGTACGGCCACGCAGGGCACCGCGCCGGAGGCGACGAATCAGGTGGCGGCGGTGCCGGAGACGGCGCCGCAAACCGGTGCAGATGCGGAGATCGTGACGCTGGATATGACGCGTTGACAGGGTTAACTTTGATTTAAGGGCGTTTTGGCGTCGTGGAAGATCTTAAAAATTGCTTTTGAGGTCCGTGACGGTATGGTCGGGGAAGTTCCCTCCCTGCATCGATCCGTTCCGCCATGTCTTCTTTCGATTGTTCCACGCATGTCTACACAACCTCCTCCCATAAGAAGGGAGAGGTTGATCTGCATGTCGATCTGTATCGCCCGAAAGAGTCCTCCGGGCCGGTGCCGCTTGTCGTGTGGCTGCATGCGGGCGGATTTCGTACGGGAAGCCGTCAAAGCTGGACCCATGCCAAGATCGCCCAGATCTTTGTCGATGAGGGCTATGCCTTTGCCGCGCTGGATTACCGTCTGGCGCGCCCGCCAGCGGTTCTGTCTTGGCCAACCCAGCAGAAATTATCCGAACTTCTGAACGATGGGCAAACCCATTGCCCGGGGCTGAACGAGTCTTTCCGTGGCCGTCGTCCGATGGCAGTGGTCGAGGATGTCTGCGCGTTCTTCGGCTGGATCACGGCGCGCGAGGCCGAGTTCGGCCTGTCGGGGGAATATCTGCTGGCAGGGGCCTCTGCCGGTGGGATTTCGGTGCTCAATACCCTGTTTCTGGCCGAGCATCTTGGCCGCACGCTGCCGCCGATCCGCGCAGCCTTCGTGCTATCGGGCGGATTTGCCTTCCCGAGTTTCATGGGCGCGACCCGCACCCCCATTCTGGCAATCCATAATCCGGCGGATGAGCGCGTCGATTTCTCGGCCATCATGCTGCTCAAGGAAAAGCGCCCCGAGCAGGTCGAACTGATTGTCGCGCACCGGCAAAAGCATGGCTTCCCGATGGTGATCCCCGAAGAGCCGATGGCGGCGGGGATTGGCCGTTTTATTACGTTCGACCGGCGGATGCAGAACGGCCTTCCGTTGCGCCGTATGCCGCTGATCCTTGATGCGCCCGGCACCTATGCGGCGGATTCGCTGATTGCCGTGTCCTGAGATCCGCTCGGGCGGGTGCCACTCCAGCAAAGCGGAGTTGCGTTAAGCGACTGGCTCGGCCCCGATTTTCCTGACCATTTTACTTGTCCCGCCCCGCCATCCGGAGCTTGTGCGTAAAATTTAGGCGCAGGCTTCAGGTTTCTACGCTCCGGTTAGGGCGGACCCTGTCAGGCCCTTGACCCGTTTCGGCTTGGGGTGTCTCAATATTCTTGACCAGTTGGTCAGAAACGAATTCGTCACAAAGAGGACGCCCGCGAAGACGTTCCGGTGACAGGGAGTATTTGAATATGTCCGCACCCGGAGAAAACCTCCGCATCAATTCCGCACGCCTTTGGGATAGTCTTATGGAAATGGCCAAAATCGGGCCAGGGGTTGCAGGCGGAAATAACCGACAGACCCTGACCGATGAAGATGCCGAAGGGCGCGCGCTGTTCCAGAGCTGGTGCGAGGCGGCGGGCATGTCGATGGGCGTCGACAAGATGGGCACCATGTTTGCCACCCGCGCGGGCGAGGACCCCGAGGCGCTGCCCGTCTATATCGGCAGCCATCTTGATACCCAGCCCACGGGCGGGAAATATGACGGGGTGCTGGGGGTGCTGGCCGCGCTTGAGGTTGTGCGCACCTTGAACGACCTCAATATCAAGACCAGACATCCGATCGTGGTGACCAACTGGGCCAATGAGGAGGGCGCGCGTTTCGCCCCTGCCATGCTGGCCTCTGGGGTTTTCGCGGGCGAGATCGATCTGGATTACGCCTATTCGCGCGAAGATCTTGAGGGCAAGACCTATGGGGCCGAGCTTGAGCGTATCGGCTGGAAGGGCGTCGAAGAGGTCGGCGCGCGCAAGATGCATGCCTATTACGAATATCATATCGAACAGGGGCCGATCCTTGAGGCCGCCGAGAAATCCATTGGCGTTGTGACCCATTGTCAGGGGTTGTGGTGGCTGGAATTCACGCTGACCGGCAAGGATGCGCATACCGGCTCCACGCCGATGGCGATGCGGGTGAATGCGGGTCTTGCCATGAGCCGGATTTTCGAGATGGTTCAGGATGTTGCCATGAAGAACCAGCCGGGAGCTGTGGGCGGTGTGGGGCAGGTGACCTTCACCCCGAACTCGCGCAATGTGCTACCGGGCAAAGTGGTGTTTACCGTCGATATCCGCACGCCCGATCAGGCCAAGCTGGATGCGATGCGCGCCGAGATCGAGACCCGCGCTGCCGGAATCTGTGCTGAGCTTGGTGTGGGCTGCGTCATTGATCCGGTGGGGCACTTTGATCCTGTGACCTTCGCGCCGGAGCTGGTGGCCAATGTCCGCACTGCCGCCGAGCGTCTGGGCTACAGCCATATGGATATTATCTCGGGGGCGGGCCATGACGCTTGCTGGGCGGCGAAAGTGGCGCCGACGACGATGATCATGTGCCCCTGTGTCGATGGGCTGTCGCATAACGAGGCCGAGGAAATCAGCCCCGAATGGGCGGCGGCGGGCTGTGATGTTCTGTGTCATGCCGTTCTGGAAACCGCGCAGATCGTGGGGTGATGTATTTTGCGGATAATTCGGTTCATGGAGGTATTACCTCAATGCATACCGGCATTTTCGCAAATCGAACCTTGCAACAAGGATGCTTGAAACATGGGCGTGATGGGTCAATTTCACTGTCAAGACGGCGCACCTTCTTTGGGAGTGCCGGATGCGACAATGAAGGAGATCACAGATGCCGCTTATCCAGTTTCATGTCATCGAAGGGCGCCCCGAGGCCGAGATCAAAGCGATGCTCGATGCCGGTCACGAGGCCGTTCTGGAGGCCTTCGCTGTGCCGCAGGACGACCGCTACCAGCTGGTGACCGAATACAAACCCGGTCGCATGGTGCTGCTGGATACGGGGCTGGGCTTTACCCGCGGCCCGAGCCCGATCCTTGTGCAGGTCTTCTCCTCGCCGCGCAGCGAAGAACAAAAACAGGCCTTCTACGACATTCTTTGCCGCAAGCTGGAAACAGCGATCGGTCTGGATCCGAAAGATCTGATGGTGTCGGTGATGTCCAACACACGCGCGGATTGGAGCTTCGGCTTCGGTCGCGCGCAATTCCTGACGGGCGAACTCTGATCTCTGTTGCGGCTTCGGGCGTAGCACAGATCTGCTGCGCCCCTGCCACAATAGGGAGACACCCATGACGAAAACGGTCATCAAGGGCGGCACGATTGTCACCGCCGATCTGACCTACAAGGCGGATGTTCTGGTCGAGGGCGGCCAGATCATCGAAATCGGGCCTGACCTTGCAGGCGACAAGGTTCTGGACGCCAAGGGCTGCTATGTGATGCCCGGCGGGATCGACCCGCATACCCATCTGGAAATGCCCTTCATGGGCACCTATTCCGCCGATGATTTTGACGCGGGGACAGCTGCGGCGGTCTCGGGCGGCACCACGATGGTGATCGATTTCGCCCTGCCCAATCCGGGCGAGAGTATGCTCGATGCGCTGAAGAAATGGGACAATAAAGCCGCCCGCGCGCATTGCGATTACAGTTTCCATATGGCGGTGACATGGTGGGGTGAGCAGGTCTTTGACGAGATGAAGACCATCACCGAGCGCGGCATCAATTCCTTCAAGCATTTCATGGCCTATAAGGGCAGCCTGATGGTCAATGATGACGAGCTGTTTGCCTCGTTCAAACGTTGCGCCGAGCTGGGCGCGCTGCCGATGGTCCATGCCGAGAATGGCGATGTGGTGGCCGAGATGTCGGCACGCCTTCTGGCCCAAGGCAATACCGGCCCCGAGGCCCATGCCTATTCCCGCCCGACGATTGTGGAGGGCGAGGCCACCAACCGCGCGATCATGATCGCCGATATGGCGGGCGTTCCGCTGTATGTGGTGCATACCTCCTGCGAGGAAAGCCATGAGGCGATCCGCCGTGCCAAGATTCTGGGCAAGCGCGTCTATGGCGAGCCGCTGATCCAACATCTGGTGCTCGATGAAAGCGAGTATTTCGACAAGGATTGGGACCATTCGGCACGGCGCGTGATGTCGCCACCCTTCCGTAACAAGCAACATCAGGACAGTCTTTGGGCGGGTCTCGCTTCGGGCACGCTGTCTTGTGTGGCGACCGACCACTGCGCCTTTACGACCGAACAGAAGCGCTATGGGGTGGGCGATTTCACCAAGATCCCCAATGGGACGGGCGGGCTTGAGGACCGGATGCCGATGCTTTGGACCTACGGGGTGAATACGGGCCGCATCACGATGAATGAGTTTGTCGCCGTGACCTCGACCAATATTGCCAAGATCATGAACATCTATCCCAAGAAGGGCGCGGTTCTGGTGGGCGCGGACGCCGATCTGGTCGTCTGGGACCCCGAGGCCAGCAAGGTGGTCTCCGCCAAGACGCAGGTGTCGTCGATCGATTACAATGTTTTCGAGGGCAAAGAGGTCAAGGGCCTGCCGCGCTATACGCTGTCTCGTGGCGTGGTTGCGGCCGTCGAGGGCCGTGTCGAGGCGCCCGAGGGACATGGGCAATTTGTCGCCCGCCCGCCGGGAACGGCGGTGTCGAAAGCGCTGTCGACATGGAAAGAGCTGACCGCGCCGCGCCCTGTCGTGCGCGCCGGTATTCCGGCCAGCGGCGTCTGAGACGTCAACTCTTGCGGGGTGCCCGCCTTCTGGGCATCCTCAACCCACAGAGCCCGGAAAACGGGTCATTAGGGAAAAACGGGGAAGATGAAGAAACCGATTATCAATGCGCGCGATGTCAATCTGGTGTTTGAAACCAATGACGGGCCGGTGCAGGCGCTGAAGGATGTGAACCTGTCCATCGAGCGCGGGGAGTTCGTGTCGTTTATCGGGCCTTCGGGCTGTGGCAAAACGACCTTTCTGCGCTGTATCGCGGCGCTCGAGACGCCCACGGGGGGCGCGTTGACCGTTAACGGGATTCCTCCCGATGAGGCGCGTAAGGCGCGAAGCTATGGCTATGTGTTTCAGGCGGCGGGGCTGTATCCTTGGCGGACGATTGCGGGAAATATCAAGCTGCCCTTGGAGATCATGGGCTATCCCAAGGCCGAGATGGATGCGCGGGTCGAGAAGGTTCTGGAGCTGGTGGACCTCAAGGGCTTTGGCCGGAAGTTTCCGTGGCAGCTGTCGGGCGGCATGCAGCAGCGCGCCTCTATCGCGCGGGCGTTGTCCTTTGATGCCGATATTCTCTTGATGGACGAGCCTTTCGGGGCGCTTGACGAGATCGTGCGCGACAAGCTGAATGAGGAGCTGTTGGCGCTTTGGGCGCGGACCGGCAAGACGATTGGCTTTGTGACCCATTCGATCCCCGAGGCGGTCTATCTTTCGACCAAGATTGTGGTGATGAGCCCGCGTCCCGGACGGATCACCGATGTGATCGATAGCCCTTTGCCGAAGGAGCGTCCCTTGGAGATCCGTGATAGTCCAGAGTTTCTGGAGATTGCGCATCGGGTGCGTGAGGGGCTGCATGCGGGGCATGCCCATGTGTGAGTCTGTTTGGGTAGGAAGGGGGGCGCTGCCCCCCAAACCCCCCGGGATATTTAGGGCAGCTGGAACTGTGATCGGGGGGGACTCATGACGCGGGTTGGTCCGGTATTGGTTGTGGTTTGTGCCATTATCGCGGTCTGGTATGGCGCGACGGTCTGGCTGAACAGTGCCTGGGTTTATGATCAGGCGGCGCGTTCGGGGCAGGCGGTTGGATTTTGGGATATGGTTGGTCAGACGATGGCGCTGGACAGGCCCGTATTGCCTGCGCCGCATCAGGTTGTGATGGGGCTTTGGGACGGGGTCACGGGACAGAAAGTAACGTCGAAGCGGTCTTTGGTCTATCATGGCTGGATTACGCTGGAGGCCACGGGGCTCGGGTTTATCATCGGGACCGTGGCGGGGCTGTTGCTGGCCGTGGCGCTGGTGCATAACAAGGCGCTGGATATGAGTTTCATGCCTTGGGCGATTGCAAGCCAGACGATCCCCGTGCTGGCGATTGCGCCGATGGTGATTGTGGTTCTGGCCTCGCTGGGGGTGAAGGGGCTTTTGCCGAAGGCGCTGATTGCGGCTTATCTGAGTTTCTTCCCTGTCCTGGTGGGGATGGTGAAGGGTTTGCGCGCACCTGATGCGATGCAGATTGATCTGTTGCGCACCTATGGCGCGCCGAAGACGGCGATTTTCTGGAAGCTGCGGTTGCCGTCCTCGATGGCCTATTTCTTTGCCTCGCTGAAGGTCGGGGTGGCGGCGGCTTTGGTGGGCACCATTGTGGCCGAATTGCCCGCAGGGGCTGTGGCGGGGCTTGGTGCGCGTCTGTTGCAGGGCAGCTATTACGGGCAGACGATCCAGATCTGGGCGGCACTGATTGCGGCAGCCTGTCTGGCAGCGGTGCTGGTGGGGCTGGTGGGGCTGATCGAGACGGTCGTGTTGAAACGGATGGGGTTGGTAAGATGAGCTTTCTGATCTTTGCGATCCTGTTCTGGGCCGTGGCCTTCTGGATGAATGCAACCATCGCGGCCCGTTGGTCCGAGACAGGATGGGCGCGCTATTTTGTGCCTGCGCTCTTTGGCGTGACGCTTCTGGTGCTGTGGGAGGGGATCGTGCGCGGCTTTGCGGTGCCACAGGTGATCCTGCCTGCGCCAAGCCAGATTGCGATGCGCTTTGTGGCCTCGACCGGTGTGCTTTGGGTCGATTTCCGCCAGACCATTCTGAAGGGGGCGCTTTCGGGCTATGTGATGGGCTGTGCTGCGGCCTTTGTGATGGCGGTGCTGGTGGACCGTTCGGCCTTTCTGGAACGGGGGCTGATGCCGGTGGGGAACTTCCTTGCCGCGCTGCCTATCGTGGGGATCGCGCCGATTTTCGTCATGTGGTTCGGCTTTGACTGGCAGTCGAAGGCGGCGGTGGTGATTGTCACCGTGTTCTTTCCGGTGCTGGTCAATATGGTCGCGGGGTTGAAGGCCACCGATCCGCTGCAGCGCGATCTGATGCGCACCTATTCGGCCAGCTATCTGCAGACGCTGATAAAAATGCGCCTGCCTGCGGCTTTGCCCTTCCTGTTCAACGGGCTGAAGATTGCCACCACTCTGGCGCTGATCGGGGCGATTGTTGCTGAATTTTTCGGCTCTCCGACGCGGGGGATGGGGTTTCGGATCTCGACCGCGGTGGGGCAACTCGACATGGCACTGGTTTGGTCTGAAATTACGGTAGCGGCGTTGGCTGGCACCGGATTCTACGGGCTGATTGCGCTGGCCGAAAAAGTGCTGACCTTCTGGCATCCGTCGCAAAGGGGATGAGGCGGGCCAAGAGACGGCAAGATAAAAACCAACAGGAGAGTAAGATGAAGAACTGGATGATGGGCGCGGCGCTGGCGGCTTTGGCGACGGCAAGCCCTGCCTTTGCGGCGGATGTGACGCTGCAGCTGAAATGGGTCACGCAGGCGCAGTTTGCAGGCTATTACGTGGCGAAGGACAAAGGGTTTTACGAGGATGAGGGCATTGATGTGGATATCCTGCCCGGTGGTCCCGATATCTCGCCCACGCAGGTGATGGCCGGTGGTGGGGCCGATGTGACGGTGGACTGGATGCCCTCGGCCTTGGCCGCGCGCGAGAAGGGGCTGCCGCTTGTGAATATCGCGCAGCCGTTCAAATCCTCGGGCATGATGCTGACCTGCCTGAAGGAAAGCGGCATCAAGAGCCCCGAGGATTTCAAGGGCAAGACGCTGGGCGTGTGGTTTGGCGGCAATGAATACCCGTTTTTGAGCTGGATGAGCACCTTGGGCATCCCCACAGATGGTTCCCCCGAGGGGGTGACGGTGCTCAAGCAGGGCTTCAATGTCGATCCGCTTTTGCAAAAGCAGGCCTCCTGCATTTCGACCATGACCTATAATGAATACTGGCAGATCATCGAGGCGGGGATTTCCCCCGATGATCTGGTGACGTTCAAATACGAGGACGAGGGTGTGGCGACGCTTGAGGACGGTCTTTACGTCATGCAGGACAAGCTGGAAGATCCGGACTTCAAGGCGAAGATGGTCAAATTTGTCCGTGCGTCGATGAAGGGCTGGAAATGGGCCGAGGAAAACCCCGATGAGGCCGCCGAGATCGTGCTGGACAACGATATGACCGGGGCGCAGACCGAAGAGCACCAGAAGCGCATGATGGAAGAGGTCGCCAAGCTGACGGCAGGGTCCAATGGCGCGCTGGATCCGGCAGATTACCAGCGCACCGTGAAGGTGCTGATGAATGGCGGCTCGGATCCGGTGATCACCAAAGAGCCGGAAGGCGCCTATACGCTGGAGATTACCGACGAGGCGCTGAAGTAAGCCTTTGGCATGACAGGGAGGGCGCGCGGGCAGAGGATCGCGCGCCCTTCCGGTTTTAATCGAAATTTCACCGCCCTCTGGCAGTCTGTATGTGGACGAGGCCCGGAGGAGGGCGGTATGAGTAAAGCGACAGTACATAAAGAGATCGTCAAGGAAGACGGGCTGCCGGCATGGGTGAAATGGGGCCTGTTTCCGGTCATGATCGGCGGCTTTGGCTGGGCGTTCTTTGCGGTGTCCCAAAGCCAGTTTGCGGCCCCTGCGTCATTTCTGTTCAACACACCCACGCAAGAGGTCGAGGCGGCCTATTGCATGGTCGTCGCCGAAGAGATCCATCCCAATCTGGTGCCGCCCGGCTCGTATATCAGCGAGGCGCGCAATTTCTGGATGGAGCGGTTGCGCAAGATCGCGGGGCCGACAATGGGCGAGGCGCTTCTCAAGGCGCGGGTTCAGCTGACGCGCGATATCGAACAGGTCACGAAACCCAACCCGAAACGCGAATGGCTGGAATTTACGGTCAGCGAATGCAGCCATAAGGCCACAAGCTACGGTATGCGCTTCCGCGAATTCCAGTAACGTCGCTATCCAAGGGGCCCGCGGGTCTGGCCCTGTGCTCCGGCATCTGTCTCGGGCAGCGCGCGCCCGGGCCCGGGTTCGGTGTTCAGCATGGCTTCGGCGCGGGTCTTGGGCAGGGCCGAGGGGATTTCGCGCTGGATATAGTCGATCAGCCCCTCGCGCATCTCGCAGCGCAGATCGAAGACGCGTGGCGCGGTGCGGGCCGATACCAGAACGCGCACCTCCATCACCCGTTCACGGAAATCGGTGACCTGCATCGCATAGACCTTGCCATCCCAGAGCCGGTTGTCCTCGGCGATTTTCTGGCCCGCCTTGCGCAGATCGGCAATCGGGGCGGAATGGTCGAGATAGAACATACAGGTGCCGATCAGTTCGGCATTCTCGCGGGTCCAGTTCTGGAAGGGTTGCTCGATGAAATAGCTCAGCGGCACCACAAGCCGGCGCCAGTCCCAGAGTTTGAGCACGACATAGGTCGAAGTGATTTCCTCGACCCATCCCCATTCCCCCTCCACGATCAGCGCATCATCGATACGGATCGGCTGGGTCAGGGCAAGCTGGATACCGGCAATCAGGTTTTTGAGGATGGGTTGCAGGGCAAGGCCCACCACAATCCCCGCAGCTCCACCCGCCGCCAGCAGCGAGACCCCATATTGGCGCACGGCAGGCACCGTCATCAGGGCGGCGGCGACCGCCAGAACCACGATGGCAACATTTGCCACACGGAGCAGGATGCGCGCCTGCGTCACATGCTTGCGCGCCAGAAGATTGTCTTCGGCATCCAGCTTGAAACGGCGCATATGCAGCGTCGTCCAGATGTAAAGCGCGGTATGCGCGATCCATGCCAGACAGAGGATGAAGGCAATCAGCAGCAGGTGACTGATCAGCCGTGCCGCTCCCTCGGACAGGGGCGCGACGCTGATCCCTATGCCAAGCGCCAGCACGATCATCAGAAGACGCAGCGGTCGGGTAGAGCGCCCGACCAGCGAACGCCAGAACAGATCACGGTTGCGCACCATCCGGTCCAGCATGCTGCGCACCACCCGATGCAGCGCCAATGCCAGCAGCAGGCACATCGCCAGCACCAGCGTTGAAACCGCCCAATCCGGCAGGTAGCGGCTGGCATGATCCACCGCCGTGCTGACCGCATCATTCACCGCGGTTTCAAGGTCCTGCAACCCTTCCGGCAGGGTCTCATGCGCCCCTTCGAGGGTCTGTCCGGTATCGGGGGTGGTCTGGGAGGCCATCTTTGTCTCCGATCTCTTACGCGCCCTCTTATGCTGCGTTGCGGCGCGAAGAAGTCAAGCCGAGCAGTCCCGATCTGCGGCATTTTGCTTCCGTGACGGGATGTTTCGCGCTATCCCTTTGACAGGACTGTCTGATTGGCGGCTTTTGGGCGAGAGGACTGGCATGGTGCGCGCGGCGCTTACCGGCACCCGCATCCGCGAAAGACGGATGGCGATGGGCATGCGGCAGGCCGAGCTTGCCAATCGTATCGGCATGTCTGCGGCCTATATCAACCTGATCGAACATAACCGGCGTCGGGTGGCCGATAGCCTGCTGGAGCAGATTGCCGCCGCGTTGGAGGTCGATCCGATGGCGCTGGCCGAAGGGGCCGAGGGCGTCTTGTTCGACAATCTGCGCGAGGCGGCGGCGCAGGCGCCTGCCGATATCGCCACGCAGATCGAGAGCGACCGGATCGAGGAATTCGTCAGCCGTTTTCCGGGCTGGGCGGCGCTCCTGTCCGAGCGCCAGCGGCAGGTCGGGGCGCTGAACCGGCTGGTGGAGCAGCTCTCCGAGCGGCTGTCGGAGGACCCGTTTCTGCTGGATGGTCTGCACGAGGTCATCTCGGCGGTTACCAGTCTGCGCTCGACGGCGGCGATCCTCACCGACGAGCCGCAGATCGAACCGGAATGGCAGGCGCGGTTCTTGCAGACGATTTCGGGGGAAAGCCTGCGTCTGTCGGGGGCGGCAGAGGCGCTGGTGGGCTATCTGGATGCACAAAGCGGGGCGGATCTCGGGCAGTCCGGCCCGTTCGAGCAGATGGAGGCATGGCTGCGCGATCAGGGTTGGTCGGTGGCCGAGCTGGAGGCCAATCCCCGTGCCAGGGTGGCCGATATTGTCCAGAATGCGCCCGAGCTTGCCTCGGATGCGGCCCGTGCTTTGGTGCGCGACTGGCTGGAGCGGATGCGCAATGATATCCGCGCCTTTCCGATGGCACGGCTGGAAGAGGGGCTCGCGCGGTTCGGAATGTCTCCGGGCGAGATCGCGGCGGCCTATCAGTTGCCCGCCGATCTGGTTCTGCGCCGTCTGGCGCAACTGCCAGCGGGGCATCCGGTGCTGCCCGATCTGGGGCTGGTGATCTGCGATGCTTCGGGGGCGGTGATTTTCCGCAGGCCGTGCAGCGGCTTTGCCCTGCCGCGTTACGGGGCGGGATGTGCCTTGTGGCCGATCTATGATGCGCTGCGCCAGCCGATGCAGCCGTTGCGCCATGATGTGGAAATTGCCGGTCGGGTCAGCCAGAGCTTTACCACCTATGCGATTTCCGTGCCGCAGGTGGTGGGGGCTGGCTTTGGTCAGCCGGTTGCGGTGCAGGCCTATATGCTGATCGTGCCGCTGGATCCGGCAGCGCTGTTGCAGCCGCGCAGGCCGATTGGCGTGACCTGCCGGATCTGTCCGCGCAGTGCCTGCAGCGCGCGGCGCGAGCCCTCGATTCTGGGGGCGGTGCGCGCCGAGCTGGGATAGGCTCCGCTTTAAGACCAATCGGCAGCAAGATCTTGAGCGCAGAATTTGACACAACCCCTCCGGCAAGAGATAGTCGAGACGGGAGAAGGAGAGACGGGCATGCCGCAAGACCATGTTCTTCTGATCGAGGATGAACCGAATATTGTCGAGGCGCTGCGCTTTATCCTGTCGCGGCGTGGTTTTGTTGTGTCGAGTGAATCCGATGGGGCAAAGGCGTTGGGGGCCATAGAGACCACCCGACCCGATGCCGTGATTCTGGATATGATGCTGCCCGGCCTGTCGGGGCTGGAGATCCTGACGCAGATGCGCGCGCATCCGGCCTTGCGGGCAATCCCCGTGCTGATGCTGACCGCGCGCGGGCAGGCGCGTGACCGTGCCGCGGCAGACCAGGCGGGCGCGACGGCCTTTCTGGCCAAGCCCTTCGCCAATGCCGATCTGGTCGCGGCGCTGGATGGTATGCTGGCCGCGTGCCGCGCGCCTGCGGCGCAGGGGGTGCGTCATGGCACCGGCTAGAGCGCCGCTTTTTCTGGCTAGGCGGTCCTACCGGCTGCGGCGGGTAATGGATGCGCTGCGCCTGCTTCCGCTGTTCGGGCTGATCCTGTTCGTGTTGCCCGCGATGTTTGTGGTGGAGCCGTCGCAGGTGGCGCGGTTCGGGCTGTATATCTTTGCGGTCTGGGGGGCGGTGATTGCCGTGACGGCCTATCTGTCGCGCAGGCTCGATCGGGCGCTGGATCCCGGCGAACCGCTGGCCGAAATTCGCGATGACTGAGCGATCGAATGACTGAAACACCCGTCGGTATGACGTTCGACAGCCTGATCCTTGTCTGCCTGCTTTATGTCGTCTTGCTGTTCGGCGTGGCCTTCTGGGCCGAGGGGCGCGCGCGTTCGGGGCGGATGCGGGTCTTGCAAAGCCCGTGGGTCTATACGCTGTCCTTGTCGATCTACTGCACGGCATGGACCTTTTACGGTGCCGTCGGCTATGCGGCCCGTTCGGGGCTGGAATTTGTGACGATCTATCTGGGGCCGAGCCTTGTCTTCTGTGGCTGGTGGTGGTTCTTGCGCAAGCTTGTGCGGGTAGGGCGGGCCCAAAGGGCCACCTCTGTCGCAGACCTGATCTCGGCACGCTACGGAAAATCCAACAGTCTGGGCGTGGTGCTGACGCTTCTGGCAGTGCTGGCAGCCACCCCCTATATCGCGTTGCAGCTGCAATCGGTGACCGAAAGCCTGAGCGCCTTCGCGACCCCCGGTTTTGCGCCCCCAGCGGAAGGGGCCCAGCAGAACTGGGCGCTGTGGATCGCCGTCGGGCTGGCCGCGTTTGCGATTTTGTTCGGGACGCGCAATCTGGATGCCAACGAGCGCCATCATGGCGTGGTCATGGCCGTGGCGCTTGAGGCGGTGGTCAAGCTGGTGGCGGTTCTGGCGGTCGGCAGCTTCGTGGTCTGGGGGCTGGGCGGCGGCTGGGGGGCCGTGATGGACCGTATCGACCATTTCGCCACGCAGGACTGGGTGCCCCAACCCGGGCGTTTCATGGGGCTGACACTGCTTTCGGCGGCGGCGATCCTGACGCTGCCGCGCATGTTTCAGGTTCTGGTGGTCGAGAATGTCGAAGAGCGTCATCTGGCCATCGCCTCCTGGGCCTTTCCGGCCTATCTGGCGCTGATCAGCGTTTTCGTGCTGCCGATTGCGGTGATCGGGCTGGAGCTTCTGCCCGAGGGCGCCAATCCCGATCTTTTCGTGCTGACCCTGCCGCTGTCGCAGCATCACGACTGGCTGGCTTTGCTGGCCTTTCTGGGGGGCTTCTCCTCGGCCACATCGATGGTGATCGTTGCGGCTATCGCCTTGGCGACCATGATCTCGAACCAGATCGTCACGCCGCTCTGGCTGGCTTTATGGCCGTCGCATAACAGCAATCTGCGCCATGTGGTGCTGATGTCGCGGCGCTTCTCCATCGCCTTGGTGCTGGCGCTGGGCTATGGCTATTACCGGCTGTCAGGGCAGGGGGCGCTGGCCGAGATCGGGCTGATCGCTTTTGTTGGGGCCGCGCAGACCCTACCGGCGTTGCTGGGCGGGCTGTACTGGCGCGGTGGCACCCATCACGGGGCGATGGGCGGGGTGCTGCTGGGCGGCGGGATCTGGATCTATACGCTGTTTCTGCCCTCGCTGGGGATCGACGGGTTGATGTCGCCGCAGATGCTGGCGGAAGGGCCGTGGGGGATCGGCTGGCTGCGTCCGGAGGCCCTTTTCGGGCTCAGCGGGATGGACCCGCTGCTGCATGCGCTGTTCTGGTCGTTGTTTGCCAATGTGACGGCCTATATCGGCCTGTCGCTTCGGGCCTTTCCGCCGCCGCTCGAACGGCTGCAGGGGGTGGCGTTCGTCAATATCTATGACGAGGGGCCCGGGCCGCGGGGCTGGCATATGGCGGTGGCCGAATCCGAGGATTACCTGTCGACGGCGCAGCGTATTCTGGGGGCGCAGACCGCGCAGAAGTTCTTCCAGAGCGAGGCGGCGCGGCAGGGCAAAACCGGCTGGCTGCCGGACCCGACCCCCGATTTTCTGGCCGCTCTCGAACGGAAATTTGCCGGTTCTGTCGGCTCGGCCACCGCCCATGCGATGCTGGCACAACTGTCGGGCGGGCGGGTGATCTCGGTCGGGGATCTTATCAATATGGCCAGCGAAGCCGCTGATATGAAAGAGCATTCCTCCCAGCTTGAGGCGAAGTCCGAAGAGCTTGCACAGGTGGCACGTCAGTTGCGGCTGGCCAATGAGAAGCTGACGCAGATCTCGGTGCAAAAGGATGCGTTTCTGGGCCAGATCAGCCACGAACTGCGCACGCCGATGACCTCGATCCGCGCTTTTTCAGAGATCCTGATGGAGCCGGACCTGCCCGACGAAATGCGCCAGAGCTATGCCAAGATCATCCTTGAGGAAGCGCGCCGCCTGACCCGGCTGCTTGACGATCTTCTGGATCTTTCCGTGTTGGAGCATCGCAAGGTGCAGTTGCATATCGGCCTGAGCAATCTGCATGAGCTGCTCAACCGGGCGGTGCAGTCCGCCGCCCATAGTGGCAATGCGGCGCAGTGCCGTATCGAGCGAGATTTCCCCAATGAACATGTGGCATTGTTTACCGATGGGGACAGGCTGGTGCAGGTTTTTATTAACCTTATCACCAATGCCCAGAAATACTGCGATGCGGAGAAACCCGTGCTGCGAATCGAGGTGCAACGGCAGGATGATCAGGCGCAGATCGATTTCGTCGATAATGGTGCAGGTATCCCGAAGTCGGCTCAGGATTTAATCTTTGAGAAATTTTCAAGGCTTACAGATATGTCTAGGGCAGGCGGAGCGGGGCTTGGTCTTGCCATCTGTCGGGAGATTCTCACCAATCTCGGGGGACGTATTGATTATCTGCCGGGTCAGGGAGGGGCGGCATTTCGTGTTTTGATACCGCTGCGGCGCGGAAAAATGGTTCACGAGGGCGCGGAAGAGACGTAAATCGGGACGGGATTAAATGTTTTGTAAACCCTGATCTGCGAGTCTGACGGAAGCGACCCTCAGTCGGGTACAAATGGGATAGTATGGTGGATCAGAAGCCTTCGACAATCTTGCGTATGAAGACCGATGCAGCCAAGGCGGCGGCGTCGGGCGGTCCGGTCTCGCCCGAGCGTGCGATCCGCCATGTCTTCGCGAAAGTCGCACAGGATACATTGGGGCTGCCGCTTCAGGTGCTGGATGTGCATCAGTCTCAGGTCTCCTTGACCGAACTGATGGAGTCTTTCCCCGAACAGCCGATGCTCTGCGTGATCGAGGGGCCGAAAGACGCTTTTGGGGTTGTGGCATTGCCGCCAATCACCTTTTCCTCCCTGATCGAGGTGCAGACGATGGGGGTGCTCTCGCGCATCCAGCCTGCGCCGCGCAGGCCGACGCGCGTGGATGCCTCTATGGTGCAGGGGGTGCTCGATTCGCTTCTGGCGGGGCTGGAGGACGCGCTGGCGGAAAGCGATGACATCATCTGGGCTGGCGGGTTCCGCTATCTGTCCTTCTTCGATGATCCGCGCCCGCTTTCGCTGATCCTCGAGGAAATCACCTATCGCATGTTCCGCATCACGATGCAGATCGGCAGCGCGATGGACCGCGAGGTCTCGCTGCTTTGGGCCGTGCCTGCGCGCGGACGCGGGGAGCGTGTTCTGCCGCAAAGCGATGCCGATAACCGCGCTCCCGAGGCAGAGGCGCTGTGGGCGCAGCAGATGGAAAGCACCGTTATGAGCACCCGCGCCGAACTGACGGCGGTACTGCATCGCTGGAGCATGCCGCTTTCGGGGGTGATGAATTTCAAACCGGGGGTCGAGATCCCGATCCCGCGCGAGGCGCTCGAGAAGCTGCGTGTCGAGGGGGTGGATGGCCGCCGGATGGGGATGGCCAAGCTGGGCCAGCATAGCGGACGCCGCGCTTTGCGACTGACCGCCAGTGAAGCCGAGAGCGCGGAAATCAACGAACTGGACGAGATGCAGACCCGCCCCGATCTGGGCGCTATGGCCATTGGCAACACGCCCTTTGGCGAAGAGGGGACCAGCGGCGACGGATTTCCGGCAATGGGTGGCTTCGACATGGGCGGGGAGGCCGATGCTGGCGGCTTTCCGGCGATGGATATGGGCGGTCTGGGCGGTGATGACGCCGCAGAAGGCGGCTTCCCCGCGATGGATTTCAGCGCCTTCGAAGAGGATGACGCCCAACGCACCGGAACGGGTGGCTAGGCCCGCCCGCCGGGCAGGGCTTTGCATGATTTTCACCAAATTCCCCCCGTGCGACTTGCGAGACGCCTATGGCTTGCCGTAAGCGGTGAGAAGGCGGGCCTGCGCGGGCCTGCCATGTGCAGTTTAGCGGGGCGGGGTCGTATGGTCAGGCGGATCAGGGTTCAGCGATGTGATGGGGTCACTTTTCTGACTTTGCCGGAGACAGGCGGTGAAGGCTTCGATGCGGTGCTGCGCCGCTCTTTGGGGGGCGCGATCGGCCTGTGCCGACAGGAGGCCGACCTGCGGGGCGTTGTTATCCGCGCGACCGGCGCATGGCCTTGCGCCGACACTCCCGAAACGGATTTCGCCGATGAGGCCGAGACCCCGTCGATGACGGCGCTTGCGCAAAGCCTGTCCGATCTGCCCTGTCCGGTGGTTGTCGTGCTTGAGGGGCGTATCCGCGCGGGGGCTTTTGCTCTGGCACAGGCGGCACGTCTGCGTCTGGCGCTAGAGACCGCCAGCTTCGATCCGGTCGAACCGAGCCTTGGCTATCTTCCGGCAGGGGGGAGCCTGATCCGCTTCCTACGCCGGAGCGGGCCGCGCAAACTTCTGTCTTTCCTGAAGGCCGGGCGTGCGCTTTCGGCGGCGCAGGCGGTCGAGCTGGGGGGCTGCGATGCGGTCGTTCCGGCAGATGCGCTGGATATGCCCGCTCTGGCTGATACCTTGCAGCAGGCCTTTGCCGAAGAGGGGCTGGTGCCCGATCCGGAAGGAGCCAGCCGCGAGACCGGACGCTATTTCACCGAACTCGATGCGCTGCGCGACACGCTTGAGGCCGGGCCGCAGCACGCGGTTTGGGAAAAGGCGCTGAGCATTGCCGAGGCGGCGGTTCTGCTGCCCTTCCCCGAGGCGCTGGATTTCGAGGCGGTGGCGCATAGCGATCTGCTGTCTTCGCCTGCCTCGCGGGCGCTTCGCCATCTGCGCGCGTCCGCGGCGCGGGTGCATGCGCAGGAGGCACAGCCGGTGGGGGCGGGCGAGATCGGCGCAAGGACCTTTGCCGTCTGGAACCCGCCCGAGGGTCTGGTCTATGCGCTGGCCGGTGCCGGTCATCGGGTGATCTGGGCCGAGGCACAACAGGACCGTTTGGAGGCAGGGCTGTCGGGGCTGGCGCGGGCGCAGGAAGCGGCTGTGCTGTTGGGCCGGATGAGCGCGGCAGAGCGCGACGCCGCATGGGATCGTGTCAGCGCCACGACCGACGCGGCGCAGGCCTTTGCCAAGGCCGATATCATCCTTGCCGACTCTGCGCCGCAAGAGCGCGCCGAGATCGTCGGGGCGCTACAGGCGGTCTCGGCGGCGGCGCTGGTGGCAACGAACCAGCCCGAGGCCGCCATCCGGATCGAACGCTATGGCCGCCATGTCGAAGTGCATGGCAAAGCGGTCGAGGATGTCTATTTTCTGGCCGCGATCCTGCGGGCAGGCGGTGATCTGGCGATCGGCCTGCCGGGGATGGATCCGGGGCTGGTCGCGCGTCTTCAGGCTGCGCTATGGGCTGCGGCGGAACAGTCGGTGCTTTCGGGGGCGACGCCGGTACAGGTGGATCAGGCCTGTCAGGCCTTCGGCTTGCAGCCTCCCTTCCAGCAGATCGACCGGCTTGGCGTCGAGACCGTGGCGCATTGTCTGCGTCGTGCCGGTTTCGTGCCCGGCCCGCTTCTGACCTATCTTCTGGTCGAGGGCTATGGGGGGATCCGCAAAGGGCGCGGCGTCTATCTTTACAGTGACGGGGTGGCGCGGCCCGACCCGCTCGAGCCTGCGCTGCTGGACGCATTGCGCGCCGAGGCGGACCGTGTGGCACGTCCGCTGGATGCCGAGCGGATTGTCGAGCGGATCTGGCTGGCAATGGCGGCAGAGGGGGCGAAGCTTTTGCAGCTGGGGGCGGTGGACAGGCCCGGTGATCTTGATCTGAGCGCCGTGCACGGGCTGGGCTTCCCGCGCCACGAGGGCGGGCCGATGTTCATGGCCGACCAGCGCGGTCTGCTGGCCTGCCGCGAACAACTGGCGCAGCTTGCCGCAGGGGGCGCGCCGGAGCCTGTTACGCTGTGGGATGTGCTGATCCGCAACGGGCGCAGCTTCGGGGATCTTGATCGCGCCTGAGCGCTCATGCCCCCGACGCGCCTCTGTCGCGGTCTGGGGGTCGCCCGCCTAGCGCAGGAAGATCCCGACCACCACCATCATCAGCCCGATCACCGACACGAAAAGCGCGGCCAGATTGACCGCCACGATGCGTTGCAGCCTGAGCCGCATTTCGTCTTCGGAAAGACCCGCGCGTTTGGCTTTGGCGACGGTCAGAATGCACCATGCAAGGCCCGCCAGCCCCAAAACGGAAATGATCGCGCCGGTCCAGATGAGGAATTGCATCGCGCTGCCCTTTTCAAAGAATTGCTGTTATGCCTGCGCTTAGCGATTTCGCGCCAATGTGACAAGCATTCAGGCGGTTCGCGCCCCCCGAGAGTGCTTGCTCCGCAGGCGCGGCTGGCTTAGGGAACAGGGCAAGACGAATAAGAGGAACATGTCATGCCCAATGATGCCGCCTATCAGGTAACCGCCGACGAGCTGCGCCAGTTCATCGAGCAGTTCGAAAGTCTCGAAGCCGAGAAAAAGGATATTGCCGAGCAGCAGAAGGACATCATGTCCGAAGCCAAAGCGCGCGGCTATGATACCAAGGTGATCAAGAAGATCATTGCCCTGCGCAAGCGCGACAAGAACGATGTCGCGGAAGAAGAGGCGATCATGGATATCTACAAGCAGGCGCTGGGGATGGAATGATCCCCGCCAGCTATGGCGCCCTGAAAAGGCCTCTCCTTGCGGGGGGCCTTTTGTCTATGCGGGCAATTGGGGCCTTCTGTCGGAGCCTTCTGCCGCGTCAGTCCTCCGCTTCCGGCGTGGCCTGACGGCGGCCCGAACCGTGGTCAGGGCGCGAGGAAGGTGACATTCGGCATGGCGGCAATGGCGTCGATATCGGCCTCGTAGAGGGCGGTGACCTCGTCGATCAGGGCCTCGTCCCAGCCGGGGAGGGCCACATCCATTTCCAGCTCGTCCGGCTTGGCGAATTTGTCGAGAAAGGCCATCGTGATCTTGCGCCGTTGCTCGACGGTTTTGGGCGGGTTGTTCAGAATGTAATCGGCATAGCGGCGGAAGCCGCCCTCGGTCATGATCGTCTTCAGGATCATCTGTTCGCCGTTAAGTGTGACATCCCCGCTGATGCCGCTCAGGCTATGCAGGATTTCCGGCCAGATCAGCGGCGCGTCCTCATTGCACCAGACCACGATTTTATGGCCCTGCGCGGCCTCGACCATCCGTTCGAGGACAGGGCGCCAGCGCAGATCCCGGGGGTCGACCCCCTGCATGAGATCGTCATAGCTGCGCTCGGGCAGGCGCGTGGCCAAAGCGGGGATCAGGGTGGCGGGGTTGATCAGTGCCAGATGGAATTCGATCTCGGCATCGGGGAAGATATTGGCCAATGGCTCCAGCTTGCCCGGAACCATCGTATAGAAGCCCTTATCGGTGACCACACGCTCGGGAATGCACATGAAGTATTCATGGCTGAAGATGATGCGGTTGATCTCTTCCTTATCGGTCACCGCAGCCAGCACGGCATCGGCGGTCTCGGGATCGGCTTCCCCGCCCTTCAGCGCCAGAAGCGTGTCGCGCAGCACCATCCGGTAACGGCGCGGATGCGGGACAATCACCCCGTTCTCGTCCAGCACGCGCGGGTTTCTTGCCAGACAGCGCACCAGACTATCCTCGTCGGTTGCATGGGCGCCAAGATGGAAGACAACCTGCATGTTTTTTCTCCGCTCTCATTATGGGGTTAGATTAAAGGAGCTTTGCTTTACAGGCAAACGGCTTTCGGTCTATGCGGGAAGGGTGTTCCTGATGGATAAACTCGGAATTGGGCAGGATATGGGCAAGCTAAAGGCGCATCTCGAACGGGGCAGGGCGGCAGGTACGGCGGGCTGGTCGGCGGTGGCCGTGCTGTTTGCCCTGCTGATCCTTGCGCCGATCGGGGCGGTGGGCTGGCTTGCCGCGCATCCGGTGGAAAATATCTGGCCGCATCTTCTGGCCACGACCCTGCCGCGCTATCTTGCGAATTCGGCCATTCTGACGGGCGGCGTTGGCGTGCTGACTGCGGTGGTGGGGACGGGGGCCGCTTGGCTGGTGGCGATGTACCGCTTTCCGGGGCATCGCTGGCTGGAATGGGCGCTGCTGTTTCCGCTGGCCATTCCGGCCTATGTGACAGCCTATGCGCTGGTGGATTTTCTGGACTATTCCGGTCCGCTGCAGACGCTGGCCCGCGGGGTTTTCGGCTGGCAGGGGGCGCAGGCCTACTGGTTTCCGCAAGTGCGCTCGCGTTGGGCGGCGGTTATCGTGCTGGCGGCAAGTTTCTATCCCTATGCCTATCTTCTGGCGCGCAATGCCTTCCGCGAGCAATCCGGTGCCAGCTACGAGGTGGCCCGCGCCTTGGGGGCGGGGCCTTGGGCGCTGTTCTGGCGGGTGGGGCTGCCGCTGGCGCGTCCGGCCATTGTTGCGGGCGCGGCGATTGCCATGATGGAGACGGTCGCCGATTTCGGTGTCGTGGACTATTTCGGCGTGCAGACCCTGACCACGGGGATCTTTACCACATGGCTCGAGGCCGGAAATGCCGGAGGCGCGGCGCAGATCGCGCTGGTTATTCTTGCGGTGATCTTTGCTCTTTTTGCGGCCGAAACGCTGGGGCGCAGACGGTCGCGCTATTACCAGTCGGCGCGGCAGAGCCGCCCCGTGACGCCGGTCACCCTGCATGGGGCGGCGGGATGGCTGGCCTTCGGGCTGTGCTGCATTCCTTTTGCGGCGGGGTTCGTCCTGCCGGTTCTGGTGATCGGCGGCCATGCGCTGGCCAATCCCGAGGCCTGGGCCGGATCGGGATTGCTGCTTGCGGTCTGGCATAGCCTGCTGACGGGGGGGCTGGCCTCTGTCATCTGTGTGCTGGCGGCTCTGGTGATGGTCTACGGGATGCGCCTGTCGGGGCAGGGACTGCCGCGTCTGGTCATTCCGTTGACGGCACTTGGGTACGCCGCGCCGGGCGCGGTGCTGGCGGTGGGGATCTTGATACCTCTGGCGGCGCTTGATAACTGGCAGGCCGATACGATCTGGGCGCTGACCGGCCATGATCCGGGGCTGATCCTGACCGGAACGGGCATGGCGATCATTCTGGCCTATGTGGTGCGGTTCTTTGCCATCGCGCAGGCCTCGACCGATGCCGCTTTCGGGCGGGTGGCCCCGTCCTTGCCAATGGCCGCCCGCTCGCTGGGGCGGTCCTTGGGGCAGGTTCTGTGCACGGTCTATCTGCCGTTGATGCGTGGATCTGTCGGCTCGGCGCTGCTTCTGGTCTTTGTCGAATGCGTGAAAGAACTGCCTGCGACATTGCTGCTGCGGCCTTTCAATTACGAGACGCTGGCAACGCGGGTGCACGAAAAAGCGAGCCTCGAAAACCTTGGCGATGCCGCGCCGCCCGCCCTTCTGGTGATGGCGGTCGGATTGCTGGCGGTGGTGGTTCTGGCCAAAGCCAATCTTTCGAGACGTTAAGTGCCGCAAGGACTTGCAAGCGCCCGAACAAGTTTGTATCTGAACGGGAGTGCCTCCATAGCTCAGTTGGTAGAGCTGCGATTTTGTAAGTCGAGGGTCGGGAGTTCGAGTCTCTCTGGGGGCACCACCTTTGAAATCCCTTGATAGCGTAAAGTCGAAAAGCCCTTGTGTTTACGGGGTTTCGTGCTTTGCCCGTTGTGCTATGACTGCGTAATTCTTCCAGAAATGTGCATCCGACTACGCACAAACTACGCATGGGATTACGCATGGCTTCTATCGCGAAATCTGCCAATGGCTGGCGGGTGCAGGTTTTCAAGCGCGGAATCAGAAAAAGCAAAGTCCTGCCGACTAAGCAAGCGGCAAAAGACTGGGCTGCGCGGACCGAATGGGAACTGGAAAACTCGGAGGCCGTGGCATCAGCGCAGCCCTTTGGCGAGATTATGGACCGCTATGCCCGCGAGGTTTCGCCCTTAAAGCGTGGTCATCGATGGGAGTTTGTGCGGTTGGAAAAGCTCCAGCGCGACAGTCTGGCGAAGATTCGCATGGGAGACCTTCGGGCCAGCGATCTGGCCGACTGGCGCGACAGGCGTCTTTCTGAGGTTTCTGCCGGATCTGTGCGGCGGGAAATGACGTTGCTCGGGGCGGTGCTGACACAGGCTGCACGCGAATGGGGCTTGATTAAGGAAAGCCCACTCAAAGATGTGCGCAAGCCCGCGCAACCCAAGGCGAGGGACCGTCTGCCGACCAATGAGGAATTTGAGAGGCTGGCGCTGGTTGCTGGGGATGATCTGAGCCACGCGACAGCGCGGGCTTATCATGCATTCCGTTTCGCCTGCGAGACGGCTATGCGGGCAGGCGAAATTGTCGGGTTGCGTCGCGAGGATATCGATCTGGAGAACCGTGTCTGCCGCCTCCACATGACCAAGAACGGCTCGGCCAGAGAGGTGCCGCTATCCACGGCTGCTGTGGAACTATTGCGCATGCTGCCGGATCTGGATCCGGTGTTCGGCCTGAACTCGCAGCAGATTGATGTGCTCTGGCGGAAGGTTCGAACCAAGGCCGTGATTGAGGGCCTCAATTTCCATGACAGCCGCGCCTATGCGCTGACCAAGCTATCGCGGAAGGTGGATGTGATGACGCTGGCCAAGATTTCCGGCCATCGTGATCTGTCGATATTGCTCAATACTTATTATCGAGAGGGCGCGGCAGATATCGCGCGGCGGCTCGATTAGAGCCGATACCGCCGCGCTTTGCCTGTGCCCTTCGCCTCGATCTCGCCACTTGTGGCTTTGCGCCAGATCGTCTGAGTGCTCACGCCGAGCTGCTCTGCGGCCTGTGCGGCTGTGAGCCATTCATCCTTGGGCTTAATGTTCGAGGCTTCCAGAAGCCTGCAGAGGTTGCGCAGCTGTGCCTCCATTGCATTCAGCCGGCTCTCGTCCACCATGACCATCATGCGGGGTTGCTCACCCATCGTTCCCTTCCTTCCTCACGACCCGATTGGCGGGTGCGCTGTCCTCGTGGTGGCCGGTGGCGCGCTGGCGCTCGGCCTGTTCGTCTTTGGCGTTGGCTTCGGCGGGGCTGGTGTCCTGTGTGGTGGGGGCGTGCAGGCGTTGGTGCGCAGCGAGGCGCGGCATTCCGGCATCATCGATTAAGTGCTTGGGTGCGAAGTCTTCTCGCATGCAGGCGGGCGGGTTTATTTGTGCCGCCCATGCCCCGCAGGCATGACAGCGAGCACCAAAACAGGCTGCGTTTACCGGGAATCCATCACGGCAAACTTGCTGCCCTGGTTCATAGGATTGGCATTTATGCTGTTCCTCGGTCATGGGGTGGTGTCCTGTGTGGTGGGGACTGGTTCAGCCTGCATCCGATCGATAATGTCGGCTGTTTCGCGGAGCATTGCGGTAAACCTATGCACGGAAGAGATGCGCATAGGTTCTTGCAAATCCTCTGGCAGCGTTAGGCAACCGCCGGCCCAGCTTGATGCGCGGCTCGCGAGGTATGCGGCCTGCATCGAAAATTGTGCGTGGGTAAGAGGCATCTCTTTCTCTCTCCTTCATTCGCTTGTCGGGGGGGGTACGCGAGATCGGGGTTAGGTGGTCGGGCGCGCATGTCATTTGGTGGTGACCTGGGGAGCTGGATTACTTGATGACGATGGCTTCCGCCGGAACGGCATACGACTTCATGTCGGAGGTGAGGGGGTAGAAGAAATCGACCTCTCGCACCGGCTGGCCGCTATCAAGCTGGACTGGCATGTCGCCGTTCTGGTCGAGTAGGTCCTCAAGCTGGGAAATCAATTCTGTGAGGTGCATTGAGCCTCCGAGGGGTGTCTGGATCAGTCGATCAGGCCAAGCCGATCGGCCAGAGCAAAGGCGAACAAAATCATCCAGATCACCGCCATAGGCGAATAGATCGCAGCCATCATGGCCTTGTCCTTTGCCACCGCCTCAACTGTAAACGCACAGAGCATCACTATCGTTGCAACGGCGCCGATGATATCGGCATAGCTTCCGATCGCTTCTTTCATTGGGTAGGTCCTCCTTGGACTGGGAAACGGGATTTTTAGGTTTCAGTAGCTGAAAAGGCCAAGGTCACGGGCTTCGGCCCATGCCTCTGCGCGGATACGGCGACTCGCCGCGTCAGGTGTTTCTGGCATCGGCGGGTGGTCGGTGAAGTGGGTATGATACCCCGGCCAGTCGCTGTCATTTGGGGTGCCGATCCATGCAGGTTCACCCAGCCATTCGCCATCAGGGCCGAGCGCCCACCACGTCTTGTTGCCCATGTCTTCATGCCAGCTTTCGATCGGTCGAGCAGTCATAGTTTCCTCTAGGGGTTAGCTGGCTTTGGACATTTCGGCGTCTATGCGCCGGTCAAGATCGTCGCCGTTCAGGACGACATTTTCCGGCGTTAGACCGGCGAAGACGCCCCCGCTGCGAATGGTGTCCAGGTCGCGAGATTTGAGCCACCTGTAGCGGGCGGCATCGCGCTCTGTGTTGGTCTGTTTCTCGGCCATATCGGCCTCCTTATCTCTGCTGTTCTGAGCGGGGCCGGTGGCCCGCGCTGGGGGGAAGGCTGTAAAGTCTGGAGATGGTGTCGACGGCTGCCTCTTGGCCGCGCAGTTGAGCCTCAAGGGCCTCTATCCTTGCGTTGGCATCCGCGAGAGCTTGTGACAGCCATTCCTTCCCGCTGCGCAGGTCGTCAAGCTCGGCGGTCAATTCATGGATGCGCATGGCATCATCGCAGTTACTGCCCGCCTGCACCTCGCATTGGTGGCGGAAGGTCAATCCATCGCGCGGGCCGGTGTGGCCATTGGGGTGCGAGTAGCTGACGGCCTCGGCGTGGGTAAAGCGGCCAGCCTCATCGACGCGGCTGGTGTATCCCTGCGCTTTCGGGCGATACCAGCCGCGCCCAGCTTTATGGATCAGGTATTCTGCCTTCTCCATCACAGCTACACCCAAGCGGCCAGCCCGCCCCCGATCATGACGCCACTGAGACACAGGGCGGGGATGATCCACCAGCCGGACGGGGCGCGGCGGGGCTGCATGGGGTCATTCATCGGTCATACCTCTTGCGGCGGCGATGGTAAGGGCGGCAGCGATGGCCGCGCCTGCGATGATGGCGATCAGCATGTGGCCTCCTGAATGACTGGATCTGCGGGGGCGCGTCGGACAGCATTGCCCCCGCAGATCATCCGCGCGACCGCCGCGCGAATTCCTGTTCTTCGGGATGCCGCCCCGGCACGGGGGCGGGCACCGGAAGATCAGGTGCTTGGCAGAAGCTTGGGGCCGGCGGGCAGGGCAGCGGTGCCCGAGGGTTTGTGGCCCTTGCACTTGCCGCGCGTGCAGGCCCCGACATGCGGGCAGAGATCGTCCATCGTCAGATTATGCGCGCGGGCGGCGAGGCGCAGCGCGCCGATCCGGTCGGCACGGCTCGGCAGGCCCATCAGGAAGAAGGGCCGGTTTTTCGCCAGATGGTCGAGATAGGTGATCTTCGCGGCGCGAATGGCGTTGGACTTGCGGCGGGATGTAAACATGGCAACCTCTTCGGGGGAAGGGCGCAGCCCGCGCGAGAGGCGGGCTGGCAGGGTCAGGGCAGGCGGGACAGGCGCGCGGCCAGCCAGACAAGACCCACGATCATCGCGCGCAGGATCCAGTCGAGGATGGACGGGGTGATTGCCTGCAACAGCGTCAGGGTCAGCGCGGCGGACGTGGTCCAGCTGATGACGTGGGATTTCAGCCAGTCCATCAGAGGTAATTGGACAGGTTGAAGCCGAGGCGCTTGGCCAGATCGGTCAGCACGATCTTCTCTTCCGGCTCCAGCTCGCCATCGGCCATCGCGATATCGATGCCGACCATCAGCGCCATTTCAAGCTCGTCGCTGGCGTTTTTGGACTTCATCTCCTCGATCTCGCGCTTCAGGGCGAGCTTGCCGGTCATCGAGCCGTTTGCGCGCTTCAACTGCTTGTCGAGCGCCTGCTCGATCTGCGTCCCGCTGAAGGCATCAGCCAGCGTCGGATGGTTCTGCAGGGCATCCAGCGCCCCGGCAACTTCCGAGTCCTCGATCTCGCCATCGGCGCAGGCGACAAGGGCGCTGATCGCGCAGATGCCTTCCAGAAGATCGGTCTTTCCGGACAGCTTTTTGGAGCCGCCCGAGAGGCGTTCTTTCAGTTTTCCAAACATGGGTCTTCCTTGGTTCTTGGTGAAAGGGCGGCGGAAGCTGCGATGCACAAACAGGGTACGGGTTACGCGCGGCTTCCGCCTATCATCCGAGTGGGATCGGACGAATTCGGGTCTCGGGGCGGCGCGGGGTGAATTTGCGCCGCCCCATATCTGGCCCCCGAAACAGGGAGGATGGGGCCAAATCTCGCTATTCCATGCCGAGCGCTTCCTTGTAGATCGCCATGATGGCCTCTTCCTCGGCCACGTCGTTCTTGTCGCGCTTGCGCAGGGCGATGATTTTCCGGATCACCTTGGTGTCGTAGCCGCGGGCTTTGGCCTCGGCCATCACGTCCTTCTGTTGTTCGGCGATATCGGCCTTTTCGGCGGCAAGGCTTTCGAACTGTTCGATGAACTGGCGCAGCTCGTCGGCAGTGACCTGATAGGCCTTCTCGGCGGCGGCCTTGAAGTCGGCATCCTCTTTCATCGGCGGCTTGCCAGCCTTTGCGCGGCTGATGCTATGGGCGGCTTTGGCGAGGAAAGCGGGCGTGTTCTCGGTGATCGGGATGGTCGGCATGGCGTTCATGGGCGGGCTAGTGGACATGGTCTGTGAGGTCATGCATGCTTTCAGGGTCGATCAGTTCGACCCGCACGGTGCCGTGAATGCGCTGGGTTGCGACCTGATAACGGCTCTTCTCCTCGTGCCAATAAACGTAGCCCTGACCGCATAGGGTGGTCCGCGCCTGCACGACATAGCCCTCGTCGGTGTCCGCTTCGAACGGCGTCTTTACCTCGATCTCATTGCAGAAAACGCGGATCGGCTGACCGACCATAACCGTGTTCTCGGGGGTGTATTTGGGCATGTGGATCATCCTGAAAGAAGAAAAGGCCGGGCGGCGGCGAGCAGCGCACCGCCCGGCAGTTGGGTTGCGAGCAGTCATCAGGCAACCGATCTCAGAAAGCGGGGTGCTCGACCTGCCAATGTGCGTGGGAAATCTGCGCGACGGGGTCGAGGTGGATCATCAGAGCAAGGAGAGCCGCGCCAATGCCGACGGCGGCCCAGAGGGGCATCCGTGAGTTGGTGGTTCGTGACATCGTCTGCATTGCGCGGCTCCATCCTGAGGGGGCGGCAGGCTCATGTGTCGCTGCCGATGGGATGGAGCGTAGTGACCCGTTTGGTCACTTGCAATATAAAAAATGACCGGAATGGTCATTTTCTGGTTTGAGGAGAGGCTTCCTGACGCCGTCATTATTTCGGGATGTTCCGAAATTAGCCGGAGTGCTCGAGGAAAGAGCAAGGGTTTCAGGGCGCCTGTCTGATGATGATGCGGATTTCGGTGACTTGTCTCACTTCCACCATTTCTATCCGTTGCGATGGATGCCCGGTGGAGCTCGTGGCTGGGTTTGCGCGACTGGCGAGAAGGGTGGGTCTCCGTTCCTCGCGATGGGTCGCGGGCCTGCGGATTACGTTAGGTGTTGATGCGTTAGGGCACCATGTGGCTATCAATGATGGCCGTCATTAATGCGCATAACGGGATGCGTTTTGAATTTGGACGCTAAATATCATTTTTTTATATTTAGCGTCCCAAAATGGCGTGACGTGAGATCGGGACTCTGATACTAAAATTGAAGATTGAGTATTCTTGCTTAATCTTAATAGGTAATTTTGAGTTGGGTCATGGGCGCACGTAGCTGGAAAGGTCCCGCTTGGGTGGGATTGATCTCGCCGTTTTTTGATTATGAGGAAGAAATGGCGTCTCAAAATGGCCGCTCGGACTTGTTTTCTCTCGCGATGCGCGCGGCAGCTACAGGAGAAAGTCTGGATCAGCTGGTGCGAAGCTTCGCTTCGACTGAGCGCATTTTTGTGGCCAATTCGAGCGGCAACGTGTTCCATCTTCCGAGGATCAAGAAATCCAATGTTACGCCGTATCGCTCGCATAATAGGGCTGCGGTCGTATCTGATATCGGGCGCTTGCCATTCTCGAAGCGCGACCAGTAAGTGCGCTCAATGCCCAAGGCATCAGCTATCTCGGCCTTCTCGAGGCCCAGGGCCTCGCGTAGAATGGTGAGGCGCCGACCAATATTCTCGGGGCGCATCTCCGTGTAGGTGTGGGTCGAGAGGAGTTTTTCTTGGGCATTTGTCATGGGCTGATCATGGCCTGTGACCAATTTGGTCGCAATTTCCATTATGGCATCCTTGACCAATGACCGAATTGGTCATAATCGTGGCGTATGGAACACGATTTGACCGTCTTGCAAATTCTCAATCTCTGGCCCTCACGACGGGCTATTCTCGAAGATGCGCGTCTCCTCCGCCCAGAGATCGAGATGGTAGCGATTCATCGCTGGTTTCAGCGGGGTGTGGTGCCGGGGGCCTATGACATCGCGCTTTTGAGCGGAGCCGCCAAGCGCGGGATTGCGCTCACGGCGGATGATCTCCTTCGCGCCAGATCCGAGATGGTGCTGCGCGAGGAATGTCCTGCGGGACCGGAAAATTGATGCAGTCAAATGTTCCATGTCCCGTTTATCGCCCCCGCTGTCTTGCTGGGGAAATCAAAACTCTTGGCAAGGTGAACTGATGATGAAGGCCAGCAAGATCCGAGAAGACATTTCTGAAATCATGTCCGAGCTGCTTGTGACAGATCGCGGGCCTGCGCGGTTTCAGCCTGCTTACGAGCAATTCTCGGGGCAGATGACCGATCCGGCGCAGTTCTCGCGCCGTCGCAATGGTTCGCTAGATTGGACGGTGATGGACATCATCGTGATCCAGCATGTGACCAAGTCGGACCGTTTGAACGATTACCTGCGCAGCCTTCGCCGCAATCAGGTGGCGATGACGCCGATGGCCGAAGCGGCCAGCATGATCGAGATTGCGGCGCAAGTGTACAAGGAAAGCGGCGAGGCGGCGTCCGAGCTGGCCAAATGCGGCGACGAGGTCGACGCGCGGACGCATGCAGAGACGCTGCGCGAGCTTCGTGAGGCGAAGGCCGTCATCGAACGGGCGATTGCGCGGGTGGAGGCGATGCCGATCACGCCGGTCTTGGTGCAACGGGAGGCGCGGGCATGAGCGACGGAATGATGACGCTGGAAGAGCTTCACCGTAGCGTGCAGGCGCAGCGCAAGAGCCTGAGCAATCTGGCTTCGCTGGTAGATATTGGCGATGCGATGTCGAAAGAGGGCTGGGACGTAGCGTTCCAGCTTTCGGGCGTCACGGGGGCCTCGATCCATGTGGCTTTCGAGGGGCCGCGCGAGGAGCGGGGCGCGGCTGATGTGCCCTTGTTCGAGACGCGCCGCTTTTCGGAGGGGGATGTGGCGGGCTGTTTCAATGTCTCGCCCGAGGATTTGGATGTGCCGCGCGAGGATGCGTCAGCTGTTTTTCAGAGGGCGGTGGAGGATGTAGGCCGGTGCCTGCCTGAGGCGCTTGGTGCTTTTGCGCGGGCCGTTGTAGAACAACGCGGCCCTGAGATTGTCGATCTGCCTGCCGCGCCTGTGGCTGATGCGGATGAGGCAGAAGAGGCTGCGCCCGTGTCTGCTGTCGAGACGATGCCAGCCGATGCTGAGGATTACCGGACTGGCGCTTATACGGATGGCGAGCTGGAGAAGCTGCGCCAGCTTTATGGCGCGGGCAAGGCGGTGGCGGAGATCGCCACGGTGCTGGGGCGCCGCAATCAGTCGGTTGGTTCGAAGATCAAATACATGATCGCGAACGGTCAGTTGGAGGAGCGCGAGGCGGCACCCGCGCCCGCGCCCGCGTCTGTCGTGTCCGAGGCCAAGCAGGATCTTTCGCCTATCGCGGCCAAGTGTTTCGGGCATGTGCGGGGCCTCCGGCCTGATCCGGCGTTTGACCCTGCGACCGAGGCGGCCATGTGCAAGGCGCTGCTGGACGGCCAGTTGCAGAACATGGTTGCCGCTGACCTTGGTGTTGATGGCAAGGCCATGATGAAACGGTTCCGCCTGATCTGCGGGCCGGTGATCGGCATGGGCAAGGGGATGACCGATGCCATGATCGAGGCGCTGCAATACCGCGCGGATATGGCCAAGTCGGGCGGGGTGGCGTGATGGTCGAAAGAACAGTTGGCCCGCCGTCCCGCGTGGAAGTCCGGCCGAAACCCCGCCCGCAGGAAGTCGTCCTTTCGACGCGGCTGGCTGGCCTGAGCGGTAGTAAGGCGGTCGAGGTGGTGGCGCAGGGTGGTTGCAGCCTGTCACTGCGGGTTATCGAGGCGGGCGGCGCGGTTGACGCGGTGGTTGATCTTAGCCCGGCGATGGCGCGGGTGGTCGCGCAGAGCATCCTGAATTTCGTGGGGGATGAATGATGGGGGCGATGGTCTCAGCGGTGCGTCTCCTTAGGTTTTGCCATGAAAATATCCTTTCAGTGGCAAAGCGCGCGGCACCTCTTTTGAGTGGTGGGTGTCGTGCAAGTGCTTCCCGGCTATTGGGCGTGGTCGGGCGGCGCTATGGGGCGGTTTGCGTCAACAAACCGTCCCGCATCTTTCTTCGCTCGCATGGGTGCAAGGCGGTGATGTCTTGACCTCTACATTTGAAAACTGGGCCGCACTGTCGCGTTCGGCCAAGCCGCTGGATTGGTCCGGCCCGATTGTCTTCGGGGTCGGGCCTGCGGATGTGGTGGGCCATGCGGGCGGGAAGTCTGTCTATGTCAGTTCGCCCGTCCGTCTCAAGCTGTGCCAGGTGCCGGAAGCGGCCACGCTTTTCGCCGCACGGGCATGTGCGGAGCTGTCGCGCGTAGGCATCTGGGCGGCTTCGCCCGTAATCCTCGGGGCTGCGATGCTCGAGGTCGATATGCATCTCAAAATCAATGAGCCGGTCGGGTGGGCCAAGCAGGTCGCAGGTCTCCGCAATGCGGCTGGCGCGATCTGGGTTCCTGCCTGCCGTGGCTGGGCAAGCTGCCCGCAAATCTGGGCCGATGTGCAATGGGCCGTCTCGCATGGGGTGCCCGTCATGGTCGAAGCGAAAGGGGTAATGTGATGGGTGCGGAACGCAGCTTTACGGTGGTGGGCGATAACAGCATGCCCTTCTATCCGATCTCCGCCGAAGAACGGCTCGACAGCCACTTCTTCATCCAGTGGAACCTCAAGCGCTGGCGCAAGAGCGAGTTCCGGCAGCTGGCCGAGCCCGACGTGGGCTGGTATGGCTTCCAGCTCTTTTGCGAGGCGCATGACGAGACGCCGGTTGGCACCTTACCGACGAATGAGCGGCTGCTGGCCAAGGCACTGGGGATCACGCTTGAGCGCTGGCAGCAGCTTTGCGAACGCGAAATCACCCCGCTTCACGGCTGGTACAAGGTGCGCTGCGATAATGGCGAGGTGCGCTATGCCCATAATGTGGTGACTGAGGTGGCCGAAGAGGCGCTAAAGTCGAAGCGTCGCAACGCTGTGGAGGCCGAGAACCGGAAGGTGGCAAAGCAGCTCAAGGATCTCGAGGCGATGATCAAGGATCGGATCGGGGCAGGGCAGTTGCTGAATAACCCGATGTTCCTCGACCGGTTCAACGAGTTTCTGGAAGATCGCTACACCGGCAAGCAGCGGCGCGAGGCGTTGGTGCGCCAAGCTCTTAACGAGTTCATGGAGGTTCACGGGTGATGCGAGGCTTCTGTGTAATCAGTGATATTCTGTTACGGTTACAGAATATTCCGGAATGGTTACGGAAAATCACAGATCAAAACGGAAATGACACGGAATTTTCCGTGAATATCCGCCTGTCTTCCCTTTTTTTGCGCGGTTTCTGTAACCGCCGAAAGGAAAAGAGAAGAGATGAAAAGAAAAGAGAAATACCGGATCGCACCGCCCTGAGCCTCTTGCTTGCGGCGGGCTGCGGCCATTGCTGAGAAAGGAGCGGTGACATGGACAGTGCAGAACAAGCCAGTGGCGAGAAGCGTGTGCAGGCGATGCTGATCGAGCCGCTTTTGCGGCAGGGGCTGGCCAAGCCCTCGACCCTGACCAAGGCGGGGTTCGAGGAGATGCAGGCGGGGCTGCGCGAGCGGCTGGCCTATATGAGCGAGCTGTCGCTTTCGGCGCTGGCCGAACAGGTGGCGGCCAATCCGGGCGGCAAGGCGGGGGACCGGTTCCCGATCGCGGTGAAGATCCTCGAATGGGCCGCCGAGATCCAGCCGCCCTCCGATGATGGTAGCCCGCTTCTGCGCGCGGTCTTTGCCAACGGGATCGGGCAGGAGGCGCTGCGCGATGGCTGGGCCCCCGAGCTGCGCTTCTGGCTGAAACAGAATCGGCGCTGGCCGAATGCCTTTGTGGCCAGCCAGTTGCGCGAACAGGCGCGCGAGAACCTGCGCCGCCTGACGGTGATCGAAGAGAACCTCGCGGCGGGCCGGATGGTCAGTGATGATGATCTGGGCTTTCGCCAGCGGCGGCGGGCGGCAATGGGCAAATGCGAGACAATCGCGCGGTTGGCAGAGGCAGAGCAATGATGATGGCGGATGTGCGGCGGGACCGGATCGTGGCGGCGGGGCCTCGGGTGATGAGCGTGCGCTCGGCGCTGGAATGGGCCTTCGGGCCGGAGAACGCGCGGATGGACTTCGATCATAGCGGGGCGCATGAGTTCGATCGCGTGGGCGTCTCGCCCGAGTGGCGGATGATGCAACAGGCCAAGCTGGGCTGCCGGATCGATGGCGGCGGCGCTGGCCCCGCGCCACAGATCCACCCCGATGCGGCAATGATTGCGGCGGCGGTCGAGGCGCTGGAGCTGAACCCGATGTTCGGGCGCGAGATGGCGGTGCTGGTGGCCACGCATGCGCGGGCAGGGACCGCGCCGGATTGGCGGGGATCGCGTGTGCGGCGGGTGGTGCCGATGGCGTGGGAATTCGGTGATGATGGCCAGCAGATCGCGTCCGCTGTCGAGGGTGAAGAATGGGAGTATTTGTCGACCTGCCGGCATCGCCGAAAGGTGCGCAGTTGCTTCTGCCCGATCAGGTTTGTCGGTGGAGCAGGTGACGTTGCGCGGCGACGCCGAGCCTATCTCAACTGGTGTGGTGCGCTTCTGGAGGTGGCTTCGCAGTTGCGCGTTCCGGGCTACCTCGACACGATCATTGTCACCAGTGCGCAGCCTGTGCTCTCTCCTTGGCAAAATATCAGTTGACTGCGGCAGTCCGATTTGACATTTTGCAGTCACCACACGAGCGCCCGAAGGTTGAAAGACCTTGCGGGCGTTTTGCATTTCCAGACATTGGTGCCCCTCATGCCCCAGCCCATCCTCGACGTGTCGGGCTTCACCACGGCGCTCAACACGCTGGCCACGCGGGATGTGGTGATCGCCTCGACCTGGGCGCTCAATGACACGGTGGAGGAGGCGCGGGCGCAGGTGGCCGACCGGATGACGGTGGTCTTCGACCGGCCCACGCGGTTCACGCAGAACGCCTTTCGGGTGAAGAAAGCGCGGGCCTCGGATCTGGAAGCGGCGGTGGAGGAGCGGGCCACGATTGGCCGGCGCCATTACCTGAAGGTGCAGGAAGAGGGCGGGCCGCGCGGCCAGACGGGCTTCGAAAAGCTGCTGGCGCAGAACCTCGCCTTCGAGGGTATCATCCAGTCGGTGATCCCTGCCGAGGGCGCGCGGCTCGACGCCTATGGCAACTGGTCGACGGGCGAGCGCAATCAGGTGCTCTCGGCGCTGAATGCCCAGCGGGACCGGAGCGCCAACGAGACCACGGCCTCGCGCAAGCGCCGCCCCAAGCGGGCGCGCTACTTCGTGCCCAAGGCGGGGCTGACGCAGGACATCTACAAGCGCGGGCCGTCGGGCATTGCCGAGCGGGTGGCGATCCTGTCGGACAAGGTGCCGGTCTACCAGAAGCGCCTCGGCTTCTTCGCCGAGGCCGAACGGATCTACGAGACGCGGCTGCCCGCGCATCTGGGCCGGACGCTGGCCAAGATGATCGCCAAGCGGTTCGGCTGACCCCGCCATCCGCGCCGGATCGGCCACGGGTCCTTCCGCGGGCCTGCCCGCATGCGGGTAATTCGCACCCCGTGACTTTCGCCTGTTCGGGATCTTCCGGCAGGGGAGGTTGGGGTTGTTGTTGTTATTCTTTTCAAGGGGATGGGCCATGAGCGCCACGACGCTTGAGCAGGTGTTGCGCGATCTGGCCACCCGACGGCTGGCGACCTTCGGGGCGGGTGCCTCGTTGATCGCGCTCTAATCAGGAGAGAGTTTATGGATACCCTTGTCACGCTATCCGACGGGAGCGTGCTCGATGTCGCGCGCTTTCCGCTGCCCGAGGGGCTGACGGATGGCGTGATGAACCGCGCGCAACTGGCGGTGGCCTTTAATGTCTCCGAGAACACGGTGACCAAATGGGTGGGGCAGGGCATGCCGGTGGAAACGGCAGGCCAGAACGGCGTCAGCTACGAGTTCCAGCTGTCGCATTGCTATGCCTGGCGGCGCGCCCGCGAACAGCAGTCGCGCGAGAGCAAGGCGCGCGGCGATGCGCTGGCCATGCAGGCGTCGCTCGCCTTCCGCAATCTCGACGAAGAGCAGGAGGAAGAGGAGGGCGGGCTGACCGCCAAGCAGCTGCGCGAATGGTCGGAGGCCGAATATCACCGCAACCGCGTGGCCGAACAGCGCGGCGAGCTGGTGCGGGCCGCCAAGGTCTCGGAGCTGCTGGAAGACCTGATCGGGGTGGTGGCCACGGCCCTGGGCACGATGCCCGACCACCTCGAGCGCGATCTGGGGCTGGGGGTCGAAGAGGTCGCCAAGGTCGAGGCGCGCTGCGATCAGGTGGTGATGAAGATGCGCAATATGATCGAGCTGTCGATCATGGGCACGGCGCAGGTGACGCAGCTTGCCGATTACGAACAGCAGGATATGGGGCTTTGAGATATGGTCGAGATGATGGATCGCGGGGCCTCGGTGCTGAGCATCCCGCCGCTTCCGGCATGGATCCAGCCGCGCGAGCTCCTGGCCGATGCGCTGCCGCTGCTGGACCCACCCTCGCGGATCTCGGTCACCGATGCCGCCGAAGCCTACATGCATGTGCCGATCGGCACGGACTGGTCGCGCTTCGACCGCGCGGTGGCGCCCTATATGGTCGAGCCCGCCGATATCACCCAGTCGCGCAAGTTCAAATCGGTCTGTTTCGTGGGCCCGTCGCAATCGGCCAAGACCACGATGCTGATCACGGTGGCGGTGCATTCGGTGATGTGCGCGCCCGCGCCGGTGCAGATCATCCATATGTCGAAGCCCGATGCGGATGCATGGGTCGAGGAGAAGCTCGATCCGATGATCGAGAATTCGCGTTCGGTGCGCGACCGGCTGGGCCGCGCGCGTGATGACAGCACCTTCTCGCGCAAGCGTTTCAAGGGGATGCGGCTGACCATCGGCTATCCGGTGGCACGCCAGCTGTCCTCGCGCTCGCAGCGGCTGGTGCTGCTGACCGATTACGACCACATGCCGCAGGTTCTGGGGCCGAAGGACGCGCCCGAAGGCAGCCCCTACGGGATGGCGCGCCAGCGGATCCGCACCTTCATGTCGCGCGGCTGTGTCCTTCTGGAAAGCACGCCCGCCTTTCCGGTCACCGACGAGACCTGGAAGGCGGGGCCGCAGAACCCGCATGAGCTGCCGCCCGTCTCGGGCGGGATCGTGCGGATCTATAACGAGGGCACGCGCGGGCGGTTCTACTGGCAATGCCGCGACTGTGGCCAGCTGTTCGAGCCGCATTTCAAGCTCCTGCGTTATGACGCGACACTCGAGCCTGCCGTGGCGGGCGCGCGCGCCGAGATGGGCTGCCCGCATTGCGGCGCGCTTTACAGCCATCGCCACAAGAACGAGATGAACCGCCAGATCCTCAGGGGGCGGGGCGGCTGGCTGCATGAGGGCAGCACGGTCGGGGAGGATGGCAAACGGGCGCTGGTCACCATCGACGATCCCGATCTGCGCGCCACCGATGTGGCGAGCTATTCGCTCAACGGGGCGGCGGCGGCCTTTGCCAGCTGGGAAGGCATCGTGACCTCTTACGAGCTGGCGCTGCGACAGGCCGAGCAGTTCGGCGATTATACCGAGCTCAGCCGTGTCTACTTTACCGAACGCGGCGAGTCCTATGTGCCGCATGGGGGGCAGGTCGAGGGCGAGCTGACCACGGCCATGCTGGCCGATCATGCCGTGCGCCTCGATCAGCGCACAGCCCCCGGCTGGACACGCTTCATCACCACCTCGGTCGATGTGCAGGGCAACCGTTTCGAGGCGCTGGTCATGGCCTGGGGCGCGCAGGGCGAGCGGGTGATCATCGACCGCTTCGCGCTGGCGCAACCGCCCGAGGACGCCCCGAAGGCCAAAAACGAGGATGGCCAGTTCCGCGCGCTCGATCCCGGTCGCTATGCCGAGGATGCGGGCGTGCTGGTCGGGCTGGCGGCGCGAACCTATCCGGTGGCGGGCCAGCCCTGGGCACTCGCGCCCTGCGCGCTGGTGGTGGATTTCAACGGGCCTGCCGGATGGTCCGATCATGCCGAACGGTTCTGGCGCGCGCGCCGGCGTGCGGGCGAGGGGGATCTGTGGTTCCTCTCGATCGGGCGGGGCGGTCTCAAGCATAGCGACAGGGTCTGGTATGCCTCGCCCGAACGCGGCTCGAACGGCAAGAAGGCGCGGGCGATCAGGCTGTTGAACATGGCCACCGACCGGCTGAAGGATTCGGTTCTGGCAGCGCTGGGGCGGTTCGAACGCGGCCCCGGGGCCCAGCACACGCCCGACTGGCTGGACGAGGAACACCGCGCCGAGCTGCTGGCCGAACGCAAGGGCCCCAAAGGCTACGAGCTGAAGACCGGCGTCAAACGTAACGAGACGCTCGACCTGTCGGTGCAGGCGCTGGCGGTTGCCGAGCATAAGGGGATCAGCCGGATCAACTGGGACGCCCCGCCCGACTGGGCGCTTCTGGGGGCCGTCAATCCCTTCGCGCAGGCCTATGGGCCGGATCGGACGCCACCGGCGGATCCGGCTTCCGGCGCAGGCGCGGCCACCGGTGCGGGGGAGGCCCCCGTGCCCTCCCAATCATCCGCGCCCCCGCCGCCTGCGCGGATGGGGATCCGCTATCTTCGAGGACGCTAGAGCATGGCCTGGACCGAGGCAGACATCACCCGCATGGAACGTGCGATCGCCACCGGCGCGCGGGTGGTGCAGATCAATGGCGAGCGGGTGGAATACCGCTCGCTCGACGAGATGCGCGCCACATTGGTGCTGATGAAGGATGCGCTGCGCGGCGCGCGGCCCGGCGCCTTCAGCGTGAGCTACCCCAAGACCTTGCGAGGCCTCTGACCTATGAACCCCATTGATCGTGTGGTGACCTTCTTCAGTCCTGAAGCGGGTCTCAAACGCATGCGCGCCCGTGCGGGGGCGGCGCAGCTGATGAACTATGACGCCGCCTCGCGTGGGCGGCGCACCTATGGCTGGAAAGCGCCGGGGGCTGCGGCGGATGCGGCGGCCTTCGGCCATCGCGCGCGGCTGCGCAATCTCTCGCGCGATATGATCCGCAACCGCCCCTATGCGGCGCGCGGGCGCGATGTGGTGGTCGCCAATGTGGTGGGCGAAGGGATCACCCCCTCGATCCGTGCGCAAAGCGACCGCGAGCGCGGCCTTGTGGCCGAGGCCCTGCAGCATCTGCTGACCCCCGATATCGACAGCCTCGGCGAATATGACCTCTACGAGATGCAGGGTATCGTGATGGGGACGGTCTTTGGCGATGGCGAGGTGCTGGTGCGCAGGCGGATGCGCAACCCGCGCCATGATCCGCATCTGCGTCTGCCCTATCAGGTCGAGCTGATCGAGGCCGATTACCTCGACCAGACGGTGCAATCGTACGGGCAGAACCTCGTGGTGGAGGGCATCGAATACGGCCCCACCGGCGCGATCGAGGCCTATCACCTCTATAACGAGCATCCCGGTGCCGTGCAGAACCGCAAGGCGCTGTCCTCGACGCGGGTGCATTGGTCCGATGTCCTGCATATCCGGCGCTTCGATCGGGCGGGCCAGTTGCGCGGGGTGCCGTGGCTGGCACCTGTCATGATGACGCTGGGCGAGCTGGGCGATTATCAGGAGGCGCAGATCCTCAAACAGCGCATGGCGGCACTGATGGCCGTGGTGATCGAATGGGAGGACGCGGCCACGCGGCCCGCCAATGCGGGGGCGGGGCTGGAAGAGCTGGCCCCGGGCGCGGTGGTCAACCTCCCCGCGGGGGCCAAGCCCAACTTCACCGATCCGCCGAAGGTCGATGGCTATGACGAGTTCATGCGCCGTGGCCTTGGCATGGTCGCGATGGGGTTGGGGATCAGCTACGAGTCGCTGGCCGGTGACCTCAAGGGGGTGAACTTCTCCTCGGGGCGGATGGGCCGGATGGAGATGGACCGGCTGGTGCGCATGTGGCAGCGCAACCTGATGATCGGCCAGTTCTGTCGCGGCATGGAACGCTGGTTCCGCGAGGGGCTGGCGATGGCGGGCCAGACGGGCCTTGCCTTCACGTTGGACTGGACCCCGCCGCGCCGGATCCTTGTCGACCCCACCAAAGAGATCCCCGCCATGATCGACGAGGTCGAGGCGGGGCTGAACTCGCGCCAGCGCACCCAGCGCGAGCTGGGCCGCGATCCCGATACGATCCGCGCCGAACGGGCGCAGGATCAGGCCGAAGACAGGGCGGCGGGCCTCGCGCCGGTCCAGCCCAAAGGGGCCGAGCCGCCCGCAAAGACAGTGGAGAGTGATGATGAAGGCGACTGACCTGATTGTGGGCGGCGAGCTGATCCTGAGCGGGACGGTGCTGCTGGACGATTATGTGGGGTATATGTGGGAGGAAGATGTGTTCTTCGCCCCGCGTATGGTCCGCGAGGCACTGCAGATCCTGGGCGAGGGGCCGGTGACGGCGCGCGTCAATTCGGGCGGCGGCCATGTCTGGGCGGGCGAGCAGATCCGCGCGATCCTTGCCGCCCATCCGGGGGGCGTGACCATCGTGGTCGAGGGGCTGGCCGCCTCTGCCGCCTCGCTGCTGCTGATGGCCGGACGCACGCGCCTGATGTCGGCAGGCTCGCAGCTGATGATCCATGACCCGTCGGGATGCGTCTTCGGCACCGAGGCCGATATGCGCCGCGAGGCCGATGTGATCGGGGCCTCGGCCAATACCTATGCCGCCGTCTATGCCAGCGCCTCCGGCAAGACCCCCGAAGAGATGCGCGAGATCATGAAGGCAGAGACCTGGTACGGCCCCGAAGAGGCCGTGGCGCAGGGCTTTGCCGATGCGGTTGCGGGCGAGGAGAGCCCCACCGCGCGCCTGACACGATTTACCACGATGGAGGCGGCCCGTGCGGCCTTCATGAGCGCGGGCGCCACCTATGAGCGCCTGCTGTCCCGTCTTCCCCGATTGTCCATTGCAAAGGATGCAACCATGACCACCCCCACCGCACAAACCACCTCCCCGACGCCCGCGCCGGTCCCGCCCGCGCCGCAACCGGCACCGGTGATGGCGACCCCGCCGCAACCGGCCCCCGCGCTGCAACCGGCCCCCGATCCGGTCGCCGCCGAGCGCGCCCGCGTGAAGGGCATCCGCGAGATGGCGGCGCCGTTTCTGACCTCGGGCCGGTTGATGCAGGCCGATATCGACGCGCTTGTCGATGACGGCACGCAGGTGGCAGAGGCCGGTCTGCGGCTGATGGCGCAGATGGCGGCGGCAGAGGCCCCCACCCGCAGCCATGCACCGGCGCAGATCACCCGCGACGAGACCGACACCCGCATGGAAGGGATGATCGGCGCGCTGATGAAGAAGACCGACGGTCCGGCAGCGGACTATCGCGGGCTGCGCCTCAAGCGCATGGCGATGGATCTCGCGGGTGGCTCGCGCGGCTATGACGAGGCCGCACAGGTCAAGCGCGGCATGATGGCCACCACCATGACGGGCGGCGCATTGGGCGTCAGCGATTTCGCCTATATCACCACCGAGGTGATGAAGCGCACCCTGATCGAGGCCTATAACCGCCGCGCGGCCAGCTGGCAGCTGGTGACCGGCGCGCCGATCTCGGCGGCCGATTTCCGCGAGCTGCATGCGGTGCGCTTCGGCGGGGACTTCCAGCTCAAGCCCGTGGGCGAGAACGGCGAATATAAACAGGCCCGTCTGGTCGATGAGGCCGAAGGCCTGAAGGTCGAACGTCGGGGCCGCACCATCAACCTGACCTTCGAGGCGGTGATCAATGACGATATGGGGGCCTTCCAGCGCATCCCGACCGAGTTCGCCACCGCCGCGCGGCTGATGGAGGCGTCGATGGTCTGGACGCTGTTCCGCACCAATGCCAAGCTCAAATCCGACGGCAAGACGCTGTTCCATGCCGATCACGGCAATCTCGCGGCGCAGGCGGCGGCGATCTCGGTCACCTCGGTGGCCGCCGCGCGCAAGGCGATGTGGGAACAGCGGGCCTTCGGCTCGAAAGACAGCGATGACTTCCTGTCGATCGAGCCCGACCGGCTGATCGTGCCGCCGGCGCTGGAGCTGCCCGCCATGCAGTTCGCCGCTGCCATCACGCCGGCCAAGAATGCCGATGCCAACCCGTTCTCGAACTCGCTCACCCCCTCGACCGTGGGCAATCTCGGCGCGGCGGCGGGCGGCTCGGATACGGCCTGGTATCTTGTCTCTAGCGATATGCCCCCGATCCAGCACGCCTATCTCGAAGGCTACGAGGCCCCCACCGTCGAGACGCTCGATGGCATGAACCCCGATGTGGTGACGATGAATGCCCGCCACATCTTCGGGGCGGCGGCGGTGGAATATCGCGGCGTCTACAAGAATGCGGGCCAATAAGCGGGTCGCATAGACCGGTTTCCATGATCGGGCGAACGGGCATCCATGACGGGTGCCCGTCGCCGTTTTGACGTTAAGCGACAGGAGCTTGTGATGAAGAACTATGTAGCACCGGGCGAGCATATCACCCTGACGGCAGAGGCTGCGGTGACCGCAGGCCAGCTGGTGAAGATCGGCGCGGTGACGGGGGTGGCGCAGCACGATGCCGCTCTGGGCGATCCGGTGACGCTGGTCCGCCGTGGCGTGTTCGAGCTGCCCAAGACGGAGGCGCAGGCCTGGACGGCAGGGGCCAAGGTCTATCTGGCGGCAGAGGGCGATGTGCTGACCACCACCGCCTCGGGCAATACGCTGGTGGGGGTCGCGCTCGAGGCGACGGTCGATCCGTCCGCCGTCGGTGTGGTGCTACTGGACGGCGCGATCCGGTGACGGGGGTCTTCGAGGGCATGGCGGGGGTGCTGGCCGATGTGCTGGGCGGGCCGGTGCTCTACACGCCCAAAGGCGGGGCCCCGCGCGAGATCCGCTCGATCTTCCGCACCGAACCGATCGAGGCGGAAGATCAGGACGGCCACCCGATCGTCATCATCGCCCCCAGCTGGCGGGTGGGCCGCGATCTGGTGCCGGAGCTGGCTAGGGGCGACCGGATCGATCCGCAGACGGGGACGCTTTACACCGTCGAGCTGATCCGCCCCTCGGGCTCGCCCGCAGGGGATGCCTTTGTCATCTGCGAGCTGCGCAAGGTGCAGCCATGAGCTGCGCCCTCTATCGCGCGCGGGCCAAGGCCGCCCTTGCCAGCGCCCCCGATCTTGCGGGGGTCACGCTGGTCTCGGCCTGGGCGGGCAACTTCTCGGCCAGTGACCTGCCGGTGATGGGGGTCGCCACCCCGCGCGAGCGGGGGCGTCCGGGCACGCTCAATGCCTTCGAGCGCGAGGTGCTGTTGCAGGTGGTGATCAAACGCCTCGGCGGTGCCGAGATCGAGGATCAGCTCGACCGCGATGCGGCGGCGATCGAGGCGGCGGTGATGGGGGCCTTCGGGGCCGAGCGGCTGACGCTGACCCCCGAAGAGGTCACCACCACGCTCAATGGCGAGGGCGAGGCGGTGATCGGCACCGCCGTGGTCAGCTTCACCCTCAACTATCTCAAACCCCTGCGCGGCTAAGGCGCGGGGATCTTTCCTCATAGCAAAGGAGCTTCGCGATGCCGAAGGTCAAGAATACCGGGGCCAGTGATCTGACCCTGCCCAGCGGTCACGTCCTGCCTGCGGGCAAAGAGACCGAGATCGCGCAATCGGTGCTCGATCTGATCGACAACCGCAATGTGCTGGGCGGGCGGATCCGCTCTGGCGCGATCACCCTTGCGGCGGAGGCCAAACCCGCCACCACCACCCCCGAGAAGAAAGGCTAAGCGATGACCCAACGCACCTATATCGGCGCCACCGTGGAAGTGGCCGAAGGCAAACCGGCCACGCTGGATGCGGCGGGCTTCGGCGCGATGACCGGCTTTGCCGAGGTGGGCGAGATCCTCGAGTTCGGGGAGATCGGCGACACCTCGGAAGACACCACCGAGACCACGCTCAAGGGCCGCACGCTCCACGTCAACGGCGCGCTCGATGGCGGCACCTGCGATTTTACCTTCCTCGTGACCGGCAACACGGATGCGGGGCAGGAGATCCTGAAGGCCAAATCGAACAGCAATGACGACGTCTCGGTGAAGATCACCGACCCCGATGGCGAGGTGGTCTATCTGCACGCCAAGGTCGCCAATGTCCGCGACCGTTCGCGCACGGCCTCCACCGCCAAGGGCATGACCGGCCAGTTCCGCATCAACTCGGCGCTGGTGCGCGTGGCGCCCTAACCCCTGATCCACGCCGGGAGACTGGCGTGGCTATACGGCCCGGGGCGCGCGTGGTTCACGCGTTCCGGGCCGTTTCTTCTGAACCGGAACCACAGGGATTTACCTCATGGACTTTACCAAATTCGACAGCCGCTCTGCCGCGGACACCCCCGCCCGCCTGCATCTGAAGGACCCCGCCAATGGCGAGCCGCTCTTTGCCGATGCCGGGCGCACCAAGCCCTGCATCGTGCTGGTGCGCGGCACCGAAAGCCGCAGCGTGCAGGCGGCGCTGCGGGCGCTGCAGCGCGCCAAGCTGAAGGATAAGCCCAAGAAGGACGAGGAGGTCCGCTCGCTCGAGGATCTGCACGGCCAGATGGTCGATAGCGCCGTGCCGCTGGTCACCGGCTTCGAGAATATCGCGCGGGGCGAAGTGGCGCTGACCACCTCCGAGGACGATCTGCGCTGGTTTTTGAACCTGCAGATGATCAACGGGCAGGAGGGCGAGAAGAGCTTTGTCGAACAGGTGCTGGCCTTCGCCTCCACCCGCGAGAGCTATCTGGGAAACGCAAACGCGCGCTGATCCGCTATGCCCGCCAGCTGGGCCATCTCCATTCCACGCCCCGCTCGTGGAAGGAGACCCGGCTGGCCTTTGCGCGCCGGATGGGGCGGCCTCTGGGGCTGCCCGATCTGGACGCGGGGGCCTATCTGGTCGAGGCGATGATCCGCCTCGATCCGGTGCGCTCCACGGGGCTGGATCTGCGCGCCACCGACTGGCCCGAGATCAGCGCCTTCATGCAGGCCACGGGCCGGATCACCGAAGGCTGGGAGGCGGAACTCCTGTTCGACATGTGCGCGGGGTATTTCGAGGCAAGGCAGGCGGGGGAGGATCCGCTGGCGTTGGGATTAACGAGTTTGGACGAATAGACCTAGGCAATCAGTATATTGGTGATATTTTTGGGTTACTTAATAAGTTTCTCTTTTGCCAATGCCGATCTCATTCATTTTACGTTGGAATGCTCCTATGAAGTTCTCTGCCCTGATTGCAGTCTCGCTCTATGTCTTATCGCTTTCGGCCAGCGTAGCCGAAGCACATGGGGGTGGTTGCCGTAAATCATCCCCACCGGGCCAATGCTGCCACGCTGACAATAGCAATGGCGGGCGTGTCCATTGTCACTGAGCAAGGAATGAGCATCCGATAGCGATCATTCCTCCAACCAATCCCCCAGGGGCGGACCTTACGGTCTGCCCCTTTTTCTATGCGAATGAGGTGCGTTATGGCGATGGGCCAAGCGGGTGCGATGCAGGCGAAGCTGGGGCTGGACCTGAGCCAGTTCCAGTCCGGAGCGCGGGCGGCGAGTGCCGAGGCGCAGAAGATGGCGGGCAATATCAATCAGGCCTGGGCGGGGGTGCGCGCCTCGGTCGAGGGGAAGGCGGCGCGGTCCTTCGACCAGCTGCGCGCCTCGATCGATCCGGCCTTTGCGGCCAGCCAGCGCTATGCCGATATCCAGCGTCAGGTGGCGGGCTTTGTCGAAAGCGGCGTGGCCAGCCAGCGCGCGGCCAATCAGGTGCTCGAACAGGCGGCGGCCAAATATCTGGGCGTGGCGACCGCTGCCGATCGCGCGGCGCAGGCGGTGCGGGCGGGGGAGGCGGCGCAGGCCGAACAGGCGCGCAGCGCGGCCAATGCGGCGCGCGCCTATGAGAGCCTGCGCGCCTCGGTCGACCCGCTCTATGCCAGCTCGCAGCGCTACAAACAGGCGGTCGAGGTGCTCAATGCGGCGCAGGCGGCGGGGGTCATCGATGACCGCGCGCGGGCCAATACGCTGAAGCTTCTGGGCCAGCAGCTTTCGGCCACCAATGGCGTGATGCAGAAGGCGGGCGGGATTTCGGGGCGGATGTCCTCGGCCTTCTCGAACGCCTCGTTCCAGGTGCAGGACTTCTTCGTGCAGATCGCGGGCGGCACCGATGCGATGCGCGCCTTCGCGATGCAGGCGCCGCAGCTTCTGGGGGCGCTGGGGTTCTCGGGCAAGCTCGCGATGGTGGGCTCGGCGCTCGGCACGATCGTGGCCGTGGGGGCGGTCGTGCTGCCCCTGCTGACCGATTTTGGCAAGAAGGCAAAAGACCTCGATACCGCGACCAGCGATCTGGAAAGCTCGCTCGGGGATCTGCGTTCGGCGCTTGAGACCGCGACCACCCCCTTGGCCGCGCTGCGCAAGGAGTTCGGGGACAATGCCGAGGCCGCGCGCGAGATGAACATCGCCATCCTCGATGCCAAGAAGATCGAGGGGTTCGACCAGATCGGAGAAAAAACCAAGGCCATCCAGAACAGTCTGAAAGGCGTGATCGGGAGCTTGCAGGACTATGATGATGCCATCACGCAGACCGGCACGTCCTTCATGCTCTACGATCAGGCCGGTGCGGCGGTCGATGAGCTGAACAGGAAATACGGCCTGACGATCGATCAGGCGCGCAAGGTCAAAACCGCGATGGACGAGATGGCCAAAGCCAAAAGCCCGCAGGAGGTCGCGGCGGCCACGCAGGAACTCTACCGCCTTCTGGGCCTGACCGTGGACGAGACGGGCAAGATCCCCAAGGGTCTGCGCGAGGCACGGCTGGCGGCGGCCCAGACGACGGTCGAGGCGTTCCAGATGCGCAACCTCTTCGAGCTGTCCGATAAGCTGGCGGCGGGGCTGCCCGTGAGCCTCGATAGCGCCGCCGATGCCGCCCAGCGTCTGGCCTCGGCGATGGCGGCGGCTTCGGGGTTCTCGGCCAATCTCGACAACCAGATCGCCATGCTCGATGTGCAGATCGAGGCCACGCGCAACAAGCAGAACGTGGCCAATGCCACGCGCATCGCGGGGCTTCGGCTTGAGGCGCAGGCGCTGCGCGACAAGTCGGTGGCGGAAGGGGTGGATCTGGCTTTGGCCGATGCACAGCTTCTGAGCCATAACCAGAAGATCGACACGATGGAGAAGGATCTGGCCACGCTCGACCGGCTGACGGCGGCGCAAAAGGCGGCGACCAAGGCGGGCACGGCAGGTGCGAAGGCCGCCGAGCGGCTCGAGAAGGCACAGGCGAAAGAGGCCGAACGCTGGCGCGATCTGATCGATCCGCTCAACAAATACCGCCGCGAGCTGGCCGAGCTGAACACGCTGGCCACGAAGGGCCTGCTGACCCCGCAAGAGGTGCACAAGGCAATGGCGCAGCTCAATGCCGGGCTGGCCGATAGCCTGCCGCTGGCGGGCGAGCTGACCGACACGCTGGTCGACGGGCTGTTTGCGGGCTTCCGCGGCACATTGGGAGATATCGGGGATATGTTCAAAACCTGGCTCAAACAGATGATCGCCACGGCGGCCAAGAACCGCATCGTGGTGGCGATGGGGCTGACCGGCTCGCTCACCGGCGTGGCCGGAACGGCGGCGGCGGGCTCTGGTGCGACGGCTTCGGGCGGGGCGGCCTCGGCCAACGGGCTGGGGCTTGCGGGCACGATCGGCGGTCTGGGGTCGTCCGCGCTGTCGGGGGCGGCGGGGCTCTGGACCAGCCTCACCGGCGCAGGCGGCGGCTTCGGGGCGGCGGGCACCTATCTCAGCTCGGTGCTGGGCGGGGCCACCTCCAGCCTGTCGGGCTTTGCCGCAGCCGTCGGGGCGATTGCCCTGCCGGTTGCCGCCGTCAGCCTGCTGATCTCGGGGCTGATCGGCAAGACCAAGGTGCTCGATACCGGCATCCGCGCGCTGATCTCGGGCAGCGATGTCACCGTGCAGACCTACCAGCTGATCGAGAAATCCAGATTCTGGGGGCTGTCCAAGTCCACGAAGACCAAATATAGCGCGGCCTCTGCCGATCTGGCCGATCCGGTCACCCGCGCGGTCTATGACGTGCAGGCCTCGATCGTGGCGGCGGCGGACAGTCTCGAGATCGGGGCCGAGGCCTTTGACGGTTTCACCTATGCGCTGAAGTTCTCGACCAAGGGCCTGTCGAAAGACGAGGCGCTCGAGGTGCTGGAAGAGAAGCTGACCGGTCTGGGCGATGCCTATGCCGGCCAGATCGAGGGGCTGGCGGCGTTCCAGGCGGAAGGCGAGGGCGCGATGGCCACGATCACCCGTCTGGCCTCGGCGCTGGCCACGGTCAATGCGGCGATGGACACTCTGGGCAATACGTTCCGCGCCACGGGGCTGGTGGGGGCCGATATGGCCAGCCAGCTGACCCAGCTTCTGGGCGGCGACGAGGCGTTCGGCACGGCGGTCAGCAGCTATTATCAGGCCGTCTATTCCGAGAGCGAACGGCTGGCCACCACCACGCGCCAGACCACCGAGGCGCTGGCGGAACTGGGGCTGAGCATGCCCGCCTCGCGCGCGCAATACCGCGCGCTGGTCGAGGCGCTGGATCTTGGCACGGCGGGCGGGCGCAGCCTCTGGGCGGCGCTGGTCGGCATGGCGGGGGTGTTCGACGAGATCCTGCCGCAGGTCGCCAGTTTCACCGCGCAGATCGAGGCGCTGTCGGGCACAGTCTCGACCTCGCTCGACAGCTCGATCTCGGCCTATACCGCCGCCCAGCAGGCCTCGGCGCAGGCCGCCACCAACTGGTACAAGGCCGCCGATACAATCGCGGCCTTTATCGCCGAGATGCGCGGCACCTCCTCGGCGATGACCTCGCCCGGGGCGGCGCTGTCCTATGCGCAGGGGCGCTACCAGATGACGCTGGCCGCCGCTCAGGCGGGGGATCTGGACGCGGTCACCGGTCTGACGCAGGTGGCGCAGGCCTATCTCGACCGGATGGGCGATCAGGCGGGCACGGCGCTTGAGCTGGCGCGGGCACAGGCGCGGGTGGCCGCCGATCTGGGCCAGACGCAGGGCATCGCGCAGATCGAGGGCGCACGCGCCGAGGCGATGGCCAGCCTGAGCCAGAGCCAGGTCGATCTGCTGACCGAGGCCCGCGATTATCTGGCGGCGGGCAATGCGCTGAGCGATGCGCAGATCGGGGTGCTCGAGACGCAGCTGGGCGCGCTGGACGAGGCGATCACCGCCGCTGCCGCGCTCAATTATGCGGGGCTGCGCAAGCAGATCGATCTGGCCATCGATGTGGTCGAGGACGCGCAGATCCCCGCCTATCTCAAGGCGATGCTGGCCGATAGCGCCACGGGGGTGAGCCGCTATGTGGATTTCATCGCCCGCTCGGATCTGAGCGCCGAGCAGAAATGGCTGGCGCTGACGGGGGCCTCGGAACATGTGAAGACGGTCACCTATCTGGCGCAGAACGATCTGGGCGCGGATCTGACCGCGCTGGCACTGGCGACCACTTCGAGCCTGCAGAAACAGGTGCGGCTCTGGGCGGTCAACAGCCTCGATGCGCAGGAGATGGCGCTGGCGCTGGCGGGCAATTCCACACTGGCGCGCGGGGTGCGGGTCTATCTGGCGCAGGGGCTCGAGGCCGATCTGCGCGCAGCCCTTCTGGCCACCGACCGCGCGATGACCCGCACGGTGGCGGTGGCGGTCGACCAGTCGGGGCTGAGTGCGGCGCAAAAGACGCTGGTGGCGGCGCTTTCGGGCGGGGCCTCGGCCACGATCCGGCTGGGCGGCAGCTTCAGCTTCGATCCGGGCGCGGCCTTTGCCAGCCTTCTGGGCAGCACGGTCGAGGCGCCGCTACAGGCCGCGCGCGAGACGATGGTGCAGCTGCGCAACCATCTCAACGCGCTGCGGGTCGCGGTGCAGGCGCAGACCGCCTTCGCCCAGGCCCAGGCGCAGGAGGTGAAGCTGGCGCAGGCGCAGGCCAGCTATGCGGCGCTGGCCGAAGAGCTGGCCGCGTTCTCGCCCGCGCAGGCGGTGGCGCTGCCGGTCTATAGCGCGGTGACGCAGCTGATGAAGCTGGGCTCCTATGTCAGCACGGGGCTGCAAAGCTATGTGGTGGCGGGCCAGACCTTCAAGGCCAGCGCCAGCGACCCCTCGCTGGCCGGTCTCAGCCGCTCCGATGGCAGCGAGGCCTATCTGACGGCGGTCAATGCGCTCAACCGCTCGGCCTATGAGAAAGCGCTGGCCTATGCGCAGACGCTCAATGCCGATGCCGCCGCCGAACAGCTCAAGCAATCGGGGCTGCAGGAGGCGCTGGTGGCGGCGGCGCAGGAGCTGCAGGCGATGGGGGTCGATATCGAGATCCCGCAATTCGCGCGCGGCGGGCTGCATGGCGGCGGGCTGCGGTTGGTGGGCGAGAACGGCCCCGAGCTGGAGGCCACCGGTGCCAGCCGGATCTGGACGGCGGACCAGACCCGCAGGATGCTTTCGGGCGGGGAGGGCGCGCAGGACGGGCTTCTGCGCGAGGTGATCGCCGAGCTGAAGAGCCTGCGGCAGGAGAACCGCCAGCTGCAGCTCAATGGCAATAGCGATCTGCGCAAGATCCGCACCCTTGAAGAACGGCGGGAGGCCGAGGCGCAATGACCCAAGCTCTGATGATCATCCCCGTGGCGATTGGCGCGGGGGCGATGCAGGCCACGAATGTGACCGAGGAAGACCATCCCGAATGGGACGCCGCTGCGGTCTATCAGACGGGCGAGCGGGTCATTCTGGCCGCCCGTCACCAGATCTACGAAAGTCTGGCGGACGAGAACTCCGGCATTGCCCCCGAGGGCGCGGATCTGTCGGCGCAATATTGGGTGGCGGCGGGCTCGACCAATCGCTGGCGGGCTTTTGACGCGACGCTCGGGCTGGTCACCAGCTGGCCCGAGGCGATCACCTATCGCATCGGCCTGCCGGCGCGGGTCGATGCGGTGGCCTTTATCGGGCTGGTGGCGGTGTCGCTGCAGCTGGTGATCCGCGACAGTGGCGGCAGTGTGGTCTATGACCGCACCGCCAATCTGCTGGACACGGGCGCGATCCAGAGCTGGCTGGATTTCTTCACCTATGAGGACAGCTTCGACCCCGAACAGATCTTTGCCGATCTGGGCGCGCTGTCGGGTTTCACGCTCGAGATCACCATCGCCAATCCCGGCGGCACGGCCTCGGTCTCCGAGATCGTGATGGGGCGGGGCGAATTGCTGGGCGAGGTGCTGGAAGGGTCCAAATCGGGCTTCACCGATTACTCGCGCCGCGAGGTGGATGATTTCGGCAATATCTCGATCGTCAAACGCGCCACCGCCCGCAAGGCCGAATGGCAGCTCTCGTTCGAGGCCACCGCCAACCGCCGCATCCAGCGCGCGCTCGAACAGGCACGCGGGGCGCCGGCCTATTTCTACCCGGGCGATGACATGACGCCCTTCGCCCTCGCCGTCTATGGCGTGGCCGATGACTTCTTCCCCGCGCTTTCGGGCGGCGGGCATACGATTGCAACCCTTTCCCTGACAGGAGTCGCCTGATGGCAAAACCCACCCTCACCCCCGCGCCCAATGACCCGCCGATCCTTGGCAGCCCGACCTTCGCCGCCGATGCCCAAGGCTTTCTGGGCTGGTTTCCGGTGATGGGCCAGTACATGCAGGACATGGGCGACTGGATCGAGACCATGATCGGCGATGTGCCCTCCGAGAATATCGCAGCCTTCGCCCATCTGACCGGCGCCGCCAACAAGCTGCCCTATTTCACCGGCGCGGGCGCAATGGCGATGACGGATCTGAGCGCGGACGGGCGGTCCCTTATGAGCCAGTCCGGCGCGCTGAAGGTGGCCGGTGGCCTGGCAAGCGGTACGGCGGTCACGCAGAGCAAGTTCGACACCACCAGTGGCCGGCTGTTGAAGACGGGTGATAACGGCATATTGGGACCGGTGGTCAATGCGACCGCAGTTGGCATCACAAGTCTCGATGATGCCCCGATAGGCTCGCTGATCAACTGCTATCCCATTACTACAAATCTGCCCGGATCGGCCTCGATCGGTTTCGTGAGAACGATGGCGATTGATAACGGAAATATTTGTCAGGAATTCACCCCGATCTATCCGACATCCGCACTCAGGCAGCGGTATTTCCGTCATCGTATGTTCGGCGTCTGGACGGGGTGGACGGCGATGCATCCTGAATATGGCTCGAATGCGAATGGCAATTATGTCCGTCTTCCGGATGGGACGCAAATTTGTCATGCAAGGATAAGCGCTGCGGACGCTGCGTGGGCCACGGCGCAGGGCGCTGTATATCGCCAGGATACCAGCAACACTTGGACATATCCCGCAGCGTTCTTTGACAATAGTAACCTGACGATTACGGGGTCAATCGAGACGGGCACGACCGTCGTCGGTGGCATGACCTTCAATGGTGTCGGAGCAACTTCTGCCAATTACAGGGCTTGGTCCGTTGTCGCAATGGCAGCGGGAAGCGCAAAAATCATCCACCTGAAGGCCATTGGTCGCTGGAAATAAGGGTCACCTCATGAACATCATCTTCTCACCAATCGTCCGCCGCCCCGGTACGGATGACGCCCTTGATACGCTCTCGGTTTCCGGCTCCACGCTGACCCTCAACGGTCAGGCACAGGATCTCGCCGCGCTGGCCGTGGATCCCGAGACGGGCCTTGCGCTCGACGCCGGCTACATCCAGAGCGCCGTCCACGATGGCGATGACTGGACCGTCACGCTTCTCCTGCCGATCGGGGACAGTGCCTCCGAGGCGCAGCGGTTCCCTGTGCCGGTGACGGTGGCCAGCGGGCCGGTGCCCTTGCCCGAGCCGCCCGAGGCCCCGCCCGAAGATCCCGCCCCTGAAGACACGCTCTGACCCGCCCCCGAGGCGGGCTTTTTTATGAGGAAACCTGCGCATCCCGATATGCGCGGCCAACCGGAAAGACGAGACAATGCCCGAAAAAGACCCCAGCCTCTGGGAAAATATCTGGCTCTACCTGTCATTGATCATCACATGGGCGACCGGCGCGGCGGGTCAGATCTATGTGTCGGGCGGGGTCGGCGGCGCGGTGCGCTGGATCATGGAGATCAAGGGCAAGAGCCCGATCAGCTTTCTGCGGATCCTCCTCGACGGGGTCACCGCCGTGATCACGGGGGCGATCTTTGCCCGCTATCTGGGGCCGGTCATCGCGAACTGGCTGGCGGGCGTTGGCATGTGGCCCGATGCCGGAGACGCCACCACGGCGGGCTTTCTGGCGGGGGTGGGCGGTATGTCGGTTGCCAAGGTCGTGATCGCCATGATCGACGCGCAGAGCCATAAGTTCACGGGGAAGAAGTGATGTTCGAGGCGCTATGGCGGCAGCTTCTGCGGGAGCGCGAGATCTGGTTCCGGCTGGTTGTGGGCTATCTGGTCTTCGTGACGGTGCCGCCCTGGGTGGAAAGCCAGCTCTGGCCGGTCTCGGGGCCGTTGCACATTACGCAGGTCACCGAGACCGAAGAGGGGGTGCGGATCAGAGGCTGGGCCGAGCGGTATCGCTCGGGCTGCGATTTCCTCGGCCTTGTCTGGTGGCTGGGCGATCGCCACGGTCAGGCGGTGCGGGTGCCCGCGCGGTTCGATGACAGGCCGCAGATCCGCGCGGTCGGGCGCATGGAGTTCGAGGCGCTGGTGGTCGGCCTGTCCGAGGACCAGCTGAACGATAGCTACGCCGATGTGCGCCACGCCTGCCACGGGCGGATCGGCGAGAAAGCCTTCCTCTGGGCCACAGGGTCCAAATTCTGGAACTGACACACCCCGCCCTTTGGGCGGGGTTTTTTCATGGAGAAACCACATGCTGAGCACAGCACATCTGGCGGCCATCGCAGGCCGTCGGGAAACCCCGCTTATGCGGTCGGTGGTGGCCGGTCTGGCCGATCCCCGCGCGCGGGATATGGCCCCGCCGCACCGGCTGGCGCAGTTTATCGCGCAGATCGCGCATGAAAGCGCGCGCTTCCGCTATGCCGCCGAAGCCTGGGGCCCGACGCGCGCGCAGCGCCGCTATGAGGGGCGGCGCGATCTGGGCAATCTGCAGGCGGGCGATGGCTACCGCTTTCGCGGGCGCGGGCCGATCCAGATCACGGGGCGGGCGAACTATGCCCGCTTCACCGCCTGGGCCGAGGGGCCGGATTTCGAGGCGGTGCCCGATGCGGTCATGGGCGATCCGTGGCTCGGGCTATCGGCGGTCTGGTTCTGGCAGGCGGGGGCGGGGCGCAGCCTCAATGCCTATGCCGATAAAGGCGATATCGAGATGATCACCCGCCGCATCAATGGCGGGCTGAACGGTTATGCCGACCGGCTGGCCCTCTATACCCGCGCGGGGCTGGTGCTGCTGGGGCAGGGCCCGAACGATGTGCGCGCCTTCCAGCGGCTGGCCGGTCTGACGGTCGACGGCCTCGCAGGCCCCGCCACGCGCGGCGCGCTCCATTCCCATCTTCTCAAGCTCTGAAAGGATCTCCCATGCTTGACGCAATTATCGCGGCGCTGATGCCGCACATTCTGCAACTGCTGGCGCTGGCGATTACCGCGCTGGTCGGCTGGATCGCCGCCGAGGTCAAACGCCGCTTCGGTATCGAGATCGAGGCCCGCCACCGCGAGGCGCTGCATTCGGCGCTGATGACCGGCGGGCAGCTCGCGCTGGCGCGGCTGGGGGCAGGGGCGGGCCCCACGGCGCTGACGCAGGCCGCCATTGATTACGCCAGAACCTCGGTGCCCGACGCGATCACCAGGCTCGGGCCTTCGGCGCAGGTGCTGCAGGATCTGGCCGAGGCCAAGATCGCGGCGCTGGCCGCGTGATCTTCTGCCGGCGCGCGGGCGGATCGCGCGCCGGCTCTATCCGTTTCAGAACAGGAGGACCGTTATGGTCAGCTATACCTTCCCGCTGCCTGCGGGTGAATTTGTCGCCCTGATGCGGGCCGATGCGCAGGCGGCACGGGTGCAGAACTCGGGCGGCTTCGACATCTACCTTCTGGCCGGCGTAGGCGATGAGGCACCGCGCAGCCTTGCGGGGGCGCAACGGCTTCCGGCAGGGGCGCTGCGCGATGTGGAGATCGCCACGCTGTTTCCCGGCATCGCGGGGGCCGATACGCTTTGGGCCTGGGGGCTGATGGGCGGGGCGGCCAGCGTCTCGCATGCGGGGGTGCTGTTGCCGCAGCCGGTGCGCGAGGCACGGCTTGCGCCGGGGGCGGGCGAGGGCGAGGTGATGCTCGATCTGGTCGCGCCCTATGATGGCGGCAGCCCGCTGACCGCGCTGGAATACAGCCTCGATCAGGGGATCAGCTGGACCGCGCTGCCCGATGTGGCGGGCGGCAGCTATACGCTGGCGCTTGGCACCGGCAGCCACCTGCTGCAGCTGCGGGCGGTGAACGCGCTCGGGGCGGGGCCGGTGTCGCGCCCGCTGCGGGCGTTGGGCGGGCGTCCGGCGGGGCGCAAGCGTTTCAAGCGGCTTGTCTTTGTCGGGGCCTCGATCATGAACCGCACCTTCGGCGGGGCCAGCCTTGCCGAGGATTCCTCGGGCGGCAACTGGGCCGATATGGAGGCCAAGCTGGCGGCCAATGGCGCGCCGGGGGTCGAGGTGCGCTGCCGCGCGGTGGGCGGCTATACGGTGGCGCAGATCCAGCCGCTCCTGCAGGAGGCGCTGGACGCCTATCCCGGAGATGACACGCTGTTCTGCCTGCATGCGGGCGGTAATAACGCGACCAATGCTCAGGATCAGGCGGATTTCGAGGCCGAGGTCGACGCCATGCTTGCGGTCATCGCCACGCGCCCGGGGCAGGTGCTCTGGTCGGATATCAGCTGGCGCACGCCCTATGTCACCACCAAGGCCGATGCGGTCTCGACCGCGGCCAATTACAACAGCTGGCTCAAGGCGAAACTGCTGGCGGCCAAGAGCACGCTGTTTGCGGACGGCTACTATGATGACATGACCGCCGTGACCTGTTTCAACGATTGGGTCTATGCAAATCGGGCGCATTTCTTCGAGACCGATGACATCGTGCATCCGGACGCGGACGGGCAGGAGCGGCTGCGCGGCTGGTTTGCCGAGCGTCTGGCGCCGCTGGTCAGGGGCAGCCGGAAGGCGGTCCGCTTCGGCTGGGCGGATTTTGCGCCGGAAATCACCGCGCCCGCGATCAACGCCTTCGTGCTGATCTCGCCGCAGATCGTGCATGGCTGTCACCGGCTGAGCTTCACCGAGACGGGGGTCTATTTCGATGGCCCTGCCGACAAGGTGCTGAATTACGACGGCAGCTATGGGGGCCTGACCGCGAAAGGCACCTATACCGGCGCGGCGGTGCTTTATAACTCGACGGGCCGTGCGGACGGGAACGCCGAGTGGCAGGGCACTCTGGATTACATCGAGTTCACGCGCCGGTCCTGTTCGTGGAACACTGCGCAGGCGGTGAAGATCGAGCTGTATGCGGCCCCGAACACGGTGCTCGATATCGACTTCACGGCCTCGCGCAAATCGACCAGCGTGACCAATGCGCTCTGGACGGGCTCGGATGGTACCAGTGTCGAGCATAGCGGCACGGCGGACCCGACCTCGATCGTCTCGGCGCAGTTCACGACGGACGGGAATGGCCGGCTGGAGCTCGTGCAGACGCTCCTCTCGGGCTACGCCTATGACGGTGTGCTCTGGGTGCGCAACGCCGCGTGACGGGAAAGGAAAAGGGGGGCCGGTTGGCTCCCCGCACTCTGCACGCCTTAGGACATGTGAACCCAATTTTCATAGCGCGGGCAGGTTAAGGGCTGCCTAATTCGTGGGGTGAGTGGAGACCTTTACTCGATGTTGAAGCAAGCTCGAGAATGCCACCGCGCAATCTACAGTTAAAGGCGCCGAGCATCGAGCGCAAAAGATACTAAGAGAGCGGCAAGTCGAACCATTGGGTGAACTAATAATCGTGCGAAATGCAGTCTGGGGATCGGTGAGGGAAATGAAAATCCCTTCTTGTCGTGACGTTTGAAAGCCGTGGAACGATTATAATCTAGAAAATTTTAATATAAATCTACGCATTAGATACAATTAGAAATTATATCATTTACTGTTTCCAAAGAAGAAACCCGCACAATCAGAACTTGAGAGCAAGCCTCTCTGTTAGCTGGTTGGTGGACGCATACGATGAAGATATCGGTAAGCGAAAATTTCCATATCGTCTCTGACGATATGTTTGGAGGAAACCTATTAGCAAATAGGGACGATATTTCTACTACCAGCACTTACTCCGATTTAATCTCAGATCTGGGAGTAACATCGCTTCGATACCCTGGGGGATCGTTAACTGAATATTATTTCGATATTAATGACCCAGATCAGACGACAATAGCAGATTTAACCGGTAATTTTAACGGGGATACATCGGAGAAAGATTTCGTCGCTCTTTCCGATTTCATGTCCTTCTCCGCAGAGCGCGGGATATCAGTAACCATTGTGATTCCGACCAGAACCTATCTTACGACTGGTGTTGATGAGAATGGTGACCGTTTTGCCGATATTGACGAAGAAGTACTTAGATCGTTCATTCAGGATGTCGTGTCTGGTGAATATGGCGAAGCTTCAATCGACGCCTTTGAGTTGGGTAATGAATACTGGGGATCAGGCGAGATGTCCTCTGTCGAATACGGCAGAGTTGCCTCTGAAATGGCATCTATTATTGATGACGAACTAGCGTCTCTCTCTCTTTCGATAGAAGATGCCGAGAAAATTAAAATTTTAGTTCAATCCGGCCATAACTGGGGCGACGCAAAGCTCAGTGACGAATATACAGATATGACTTCAACGGAAGTGATATCCGAATTAAACGATAGTTATGGATTGGATCTCGACAGTAAGGCGCTGTATTCTGATGGAACTGTAAATTGGACATATGTGTCGAATAAGCTTGTCCTATCAGAATTCTCAGAGAACGAACTAGAAGCTGTGGATGGAATCACGCCTCATTTATACACGTCTGATAGCGAGTTTGAGGACGAAGTTTCCTACATCACCAATCAAATAGATAGAACCTGGGGAGAAGAAAAGCCAGGAATACAGATCTATGTCACCGAGTGGAATCAGAATACTAGTGGTTATGGTTTAGATCGTGATGAAGATTATGGCCTATGGCAAGGCCAAGAAATTCTAGAAACCTTTGAAGAAATGGTAGCTGCAGGTGTTGACGGTGCAGATATATGGCCGCTTCTGCAAAATACAGCAAATGCACTATCTCAGGGTTTCGAGTATGAAACGTTGACACCTGCGGGAGAAGTTTTTTCTCTCATGGCGGAGTCGTTGCCTGGGAAGGCTCTTGTTGAAACATCGGATGATCAAGATCATTCGGATTTATATTTCTACTATGGAAACGACGAAGCGGTAATGTTTATCGCTGCGGATGAAGACCAAACGATCTCTTTAGACTTATCTGATATAATGACTGAGATTGGCAGCGTCACGGCGGTAAAAGTCGGCGTATCCGATCAGTCAGAAGTCGGTAGTTCCCGTGCAGAGACTGTCCTAACGGAATTTGGAAATGACGACCTTGTCGACGGGAGTAGCCTTAAATTCGATTTACAGGCGGGTGAGGTAATGCAGATCTCGATTGTGGATTTCGAGCCAACCTCGGAATTTCAAAACGTAATGGACGATGTAGATACCTTACTCGAGCTCGCCGAAGACGATGATGAGCCAACAGATGTTGATGTCCCGGTTGATACCGAAGATCCCGTTGATGATGTGGTTGATCTGCCCACCGTTGATCCAGTGGACGATGAGGAAAATAGCGAAAACGAGGATGATGATGGCGGTGGTGGTGATTCCGGCTTTGGGTTTTTAGGTTTTGCTCTGCTCGTACCATTAGCACTGCTCGGAATAGCATAACTAAAAGAGGTGGTCTTGTGTTTGGAATTCTCGGAATTTGCGCCTTGGTAACTGCTGGGATGGCCGGAGCTTTTATATTCGATGGTAGTAAAGATGAAAACGATGAGGATGAAAGTGTCTCGAAAAAAAACGGAGACCTTCTGTCAGAAGAGGGGGGAGGGCAGTTGAGTGAAAGTGGGGGTGAAGTATCATCTCCAAATACAGATTCTGTTGTAGAAACAGAAGAGCCCATATTGGATGGGTTTGATGTGAATCCTTCTGACACTACGGAAGATGTTTATGGAAGCGATTCTGACGATTCTTTTGAAGGAACAGAGGGAGATGATTTTATAACCTCCAGCGGCGGAGATGATACCATATGCGCCCAGGAGGGAGACGATACAATATCCGGCGGAGTTGGCGACGATTCACTAGATGGTGGCGTGGGCGATGATCTCGTGATCGGCGGGGATGGTGAAGATGTTTTAGAAGGAAATTATGGAGCAGATTGGTTGAAAGGTGAAGCAGGTGGCGATTATCTCGACGGAGGTTCTGGAGAAGATACCCTTAAAGGGGGTGATGGCGACGATACGCTTTTCGGAAGTTTTATGAATGATGATGGAAGTGTTGACTATTTACTTGGTGAGCAAGGTAACGATTATATTGTTCTTGGTTCTGGAGATTATGCGGACGGCGGCGAAGGTGCTGACACGTTAAGCGTTTCGTATTCGAATACTTCACCAGCGTATGTAAGTAATTTTGATCCACTGAGTGATATTTTGGAAATTGAATGTGATAAGAGCGATCCCTCGATTTCTATCGAGAAAAGCAACAATAACAATATTTCAAAAGTCTTAGTAGATGATGTGGTTGTAGTCTATCTTCATAGTGAATTCGATGTCGATCTAAATTCAATTCGTATTTCGTATTCGAAAGGTTAATTTTTAGCGCCAAGAAAACCAAGCATGCATAGTGGCTACCTGTAGCAGGTCTCACTGATCAAGCTCGCATCCATGCCGCCATACTTGGTGCACCATTTGTACGGCGTCGCGCCGCTCATGCCATTTCGCGGCACAGCTCTATAGCCCGAACGCCGCATTCCATCCGGCTCAGCACGCTCAAACTCTGCGCCTCGGTGAAACGTGTCTTCTTGATCGGAATCTTCTCGTTCATCCTGCCGAGAAAATTCTATTTTTGCATCCCGTTAAAATTAGGAATGATTAGTGTACTTTAGGTCCTGATAGACAAATAACAACTTGACCTGATTTTATCAGGTGCCCGTTTTCCCGAGTTTTTTAAGTAATAGTCTTCTATAAATGTTCTCTGATCTGGAGAAAAAGTGTCCCAATCCTGCCAGAGGATATCGAAGCCGATTTGATCGCACATCTCTTCCATCGCTCGGAAAGAGGGAATGCCTACAACGGTATTTATTTGGCCGTCGTAAGTCGGAATTGCATTCAGATCGAAATTTACATTTTCTTTGATTAACGAGATCTCTGGTTCGGTAGAAAGAGTAAAGTCGCTATCCAAAATTACTAGTTTTGGTTCTAAAGCCTTAATGAGTCTCAATAGACGATGATGATCGGCAATATGATAAAATATGCCTAGCACGCAGACGATATCATATCTTATACCATCCTCTATAGCTTGCTCCAAAAAGTCGAAAATATTTGCATGAATTAGAGTTGTTTGGGCTACATTTTTCGAGTCGGGGAAAAGGTTGAACCGGTCAATTAAGTGTCTCCTGCCTTCAACACCGGTAACCCTTGAGGTACCCAATTTTGAAAAGACGTATGACCAGCGACCATCGTGCGCCCCGAGATCCAACACGCTCGCGTCGCAAAATTGGCTTTCGATAGGTTTTATAATTTTAGAATAGCGTTTTTCCAAACGTACAATTGAGCCTTCAGACTCTTTGTACTCTCGAACGGAATGTAAAAAATCAAAAACGCCCAATTTCTTGCTCCCTAGCGTGGGTCGTAATTAGAATATTTTTTTTCTTAAAAAAAGCAAGCTACTAGCTGTGCACTATCACGCGAAATTTTTGGTTATCTTAAAATCGAGCCAAAATAACGACTGGGCAGGTAATCCCCCGTTTTTGCGGGGCTTGGTTGTAAATTTACGCGGCCATTCTCAGTTTCTGGGCGGGGGGCATCCCGCTATTGCCCATGTTGGGGCGTTCATTGTTGTAAGACCCTAGCCACTCGGCGGCAATCTGCGGCACCTCGTCGATGGTTTCAAAGATGTAGAGGTCCAGCTATTCATGCCGGACCGTCCGGTTGTAGCGCTCGACGTAAGCGTTTTGCTGCGGCTTTCCGGGCTGGATGTGCGCCAGAGCAATGCCCTTGTGCTCAGCCCATTCCATGAGAGTGCCACTGATGTACTCTGGACCATTGTCGACCCTGATCGTCTTCGGTGCGCCCCGCCATTCGATGATCTGGTTCAGCGCCCGGACGACCCGTTCGGCGGGCAGCGAGAAGTCGATCTCGATGCCCAAACCTTCACGGTTGAAGTCGTCCAGAACATTCAGTAGGCGGAACTGGCGCCTAGCTCCAAGTCGATCAGCCATGAAACCCATGAACCAGACCTCATTCTGCATGCTGACATTGGCATGCATGCGTTTGAGGCGGCGGTTCTCCTCCGCCATTGCTTTTATCTCGGAAATTAGGCTCGCATCCCCGCAATACTTCGCCCGCCATTTGTACAGCGTAGCACTGCTCATGCCATTTTCACGGCACAGCTCAGCAGCAGGAACACCGCCCTCCATTTGGCGCGGTACGCCCACGATCTGGGCCTCGGTAAAACATGTCTTCTTCATCGGAATCTCCTCGTTCATCCTGCCGAGAAAATTCTACTTCCGCATCCCCCTAAAATCGGGGGGATTACCCTCCGCGCGTCGGGCGATTGCTCAACCTGCGCCGATCGGCGTAAACACCAACTGAGCTCCGCTCACGGCTGGATGAAAGACCGGTGGCAGGTCATCCGGGATAAACTATCCCAAAAGGTGGACCACTTCCGTGTGGCAAGGCCAATCTCACTCGGGTGGATGAGGGGCCCGTGGTAGATTGCGAAAATCATTTTACATAACGATACTTCAAAATTGTATCTTCAAGATGATGTAAGCTGCTAGAGCTTCTGTATATTTCAGAGATTTTGGCGTACTTTTTTAGCTGAAATTCCTTAAGGTAATTTATCCCCAGAAGCTTAGCGGCGTCAGTCAAGGTGCTGTCTTCAGGTCGGATGCCAGCTACAGTGAGGATTTCCACTTCCCGCCACATTTGCAAGGATACGAACATGACTAAGCTCTTTTGGCTATAGCTGTAGGAGTTTTTTATCATTGCTAAGAGCATAATTGATCGCACAATTCCATCACGTTTGGAGCCATCGTGCTGAAAAAGCTTATTATGAATTACTTGACCGCGAGGGCTTGCAAGTGGGTTACCCGTATAGATGGGATCTTTTTTTTGAAGATAATCTTGGAATGTCTCCAACATTTTACGTTTATGACTGAAAAGTATACATAACCTCCAGTAATTATCTTTATTTATTAGACCGTTGGTGTGCTCTAGAAGATTGTAAAAATGTTCTGGGCTTGCCCATTTTAAGAACGCGTTTAAGTCTTCCATGGTCGGTGCTGCTATCGTCTCACAATTGCCAATTTTCTCAAACTCTGTTTGAGATCCCCAAAAAGAAATGGGGGCATCATGGAGGGTAGAAGACTGTGTTTCAGTTGTAGCGGTGTGCGAAGCTTTTGAACTATTTTCAATCATTACCCTAGCTCTTCCAATGTCTCGGTCGTCGATCAATGTTTACATTCGTTAAGTGAATCTTGCATTTTTTTTCCGTATCTAGGCAGGCATTTATGACTTCCACTAAATCATCTGTAGTGTCATGCTCGTAACGCTCTGAACTTTGCAGAATGTCCAAAAATGCTATTTTGATCACAGATCCATGAATGCTCTGTGGCGAAAATTCGATTATTGCAGTTTCTAAGTTTGCCAGCCTGAGATCTATCTCTTGAAATAAGAGCGTAAGTCTCTCTATTTTTTTATTAATTTCATAAAGTGGCGATCCGATTTTGGGACCATCAAGGTTTTTCAACATTTGCAGAAGAGTATCTATCTTAGACTTTTTTCTAAGAAAGTCGTAAGTTGAAAGCTTATCCTCAACATTTTGACTTCGGCGCGTCAAATTAACGTATTTTGAAATTAGCTTTTCAAGCTCATGATCATGCATTAAGTGAATGAATAGAGTATTATATCCTAAGTTGACTTCTAGTTTCATGGTTGATCCCGTATTCCTCAGGTTATCTAAGAAAACATTGCCTGCGCGGATTTAGAGAAGAGATTTGCAGATCAAATACGTCTCTTATCCATGGGGCATATGGTTCTTGCTTTTTATCGCGGAGTTCTCAAGTTTAAGTTCGCTTGAATTCGCTCATCTCTAGACATAGTAGAGAAATCCGGTATGACTTTTGCGCTAGCAATCGCTTCGACAATTAGTTGATCAAGTAGCTGTTTGTCATGATTGACACTAGCCTGCATTAAGGCGCTGATAAGTTCCAGGTTCATTACTCGCCCCCCCAGGCGTTTGTCGGATACTCCTATAAGTTGCGTGATTCTGGTTTACCAAAACTGAATCTTTTCTAGGATATAATAAACGTCATCGGTTTCCTAAGTATCAGATCGGCCTCACTTGCTCCCGCGCTAACTGGTCGGATTGAGTTGGCCCCCAAAATTCAGACAATCTTATAAGTTTGTGGAAGAGATCCGACCACCAAATATGCTTTCGAGTTGCCCGAGATTGCGCATTGCAGGTAGCTATTATACGAAGGTAATGGGACAGGATGCGGTCAAGAGCACGCTGTTTGCAGACGGCTACTATGATGACATGACCGCCGTGACCTGTTTCAACGATTGGGTTTATGCGCATCGGGCGCATTTCTTCGAGACCGATGACATCGTGCATCCGGACACGGACGGGCAGGAGCGGCTGCGCGGCTGGTTTGCCGAAACGGGGGTCTATTTCGATGGGCTTGCCGATAAGGTGCTGAATTACGACGGCAGCTATGGGGGCCTGACGGCCAAGGGCACCTATACCGGCGCGGCGGTGCTTTATAACTCGACGGGCCGTGCGGACGGGAACGCCGAGTGGCAGGGCAATCTGGATTACATCGAGTTTACGCGCCGGTCCTGTTCGTGGAACACCGCGCAGGCGGTGAAGATCGAGCTGTATGCGGCCCCGAACACGGTGCTCGATATCGACTTCACGGCCTCGCGCAAATCGACCAGCGTGACAAATGCGCTCTGGACGGGCTCGGACGGCACCAGTGTCGAGCATAGCGGCACGGCAGACCCGACCTCGATCGTCTCGGCGCAGTTCACGACGGACGGGAATGGCCGGTTGGAGCTCGTGCAGACGCTCCTTTCGGGCTACGCCTACGACGGTGTGATCTGGGTGCGCAACGCCGCGTGAGGAGAAAGGAAAAGGGGGAGCCGTGTGGCTCCCCGCACTCTGCACGCATTAGGACATGTGAACCCCATCTTGATAGCGCGGCAGGTTAAGGGCTGGCTAATTCGTGGGGGGGTAGGTTTCGGCCCAAAGCCGACCTTCGTGCCAGGCGCAGCGGATGACCGGTGTCAGCCCTACAATACACTCGCTTCTAAAGCGGCGGGGCTGCCCAGGGTGGAATTAGGTCTGATCAGCAAGGCAGCACAGAAGCTGGAGCAAGTGCTAGATTCGACTGGTGCGAATGTCTGCCCGGTCCGCCGGCGGGGCAGAAAGCGCCGTGATCTGTTCCTCCAAGATATGCCACATCCGAGCTCTCTTCCCATGGCCATGAGCGACTCCGTCAACTACTCTACCTCTGGTTAATCTGCACAGGGGCAGCCAATGGTACTTGATCTTAAGAAATTAAAAGCGGGAAACTCGTCGAAAAAGCAGACTGATCCTCGCAAGATATTCACAACATTGAAACGTAATCCACGTTTCAAGCGGCCTTCTGATGAGCAGGGCGACGTCTTGGACGCTTGGTATGAAGTGCGAACTCAAGAAAACGTAACCTTGAAAATGAATACGGGCTCCGGAAAAACCATCGTTGGTCTTCTTTGCCTGCAAAGCTGCCTGAATGAAAGCAAAGGTCCAGCCGTCTATGTTGTACCAGACAACTTCCTCATTACCCAAGTTGTAGCTGAAGCAGGCGACCTGGGCATCGCAGTGACGGAAGATGTTGAAAGTGCAAATTTTCTATCTGGCGAAGCGATACTTGTGATCAATGTCTGGAAGTTGTTCAACGGAAAGTCAAAGTTTGGCGTTGGCCAAGGCAACAGTCAAATCCGAATTGGTTCAATCGTCATAGATGATGCGCACGCTTGCCTCGCTACGGTTGCGGACCAATTCAAGATCAAACTAAGTGGGGATCATCCGGCATACGGACCTTTGTTGTGAGGTGGTCCCCGAAAACCGGACACCCTGCTAAGCTTGCCGCCAACGAAGATGAGGAAGAACAGCGTGGCTGGCAAACGAAAGAATTACGGCGCTGAGTTCAAGGCGAAGGTGGCGCTCGAGGCGATCCGTGGCGAGCTGACGGTCGCCGAACTGGTGGCGAAGCATGGCGTGCATCAGACCTTGATCAACACCTGGAAGCGGCAGGCGCTCGATGGCATGTCCGGGATCTTCTCGGGCAAGGCCGAGGCGAAATCCGCCGAGAAGGACGGCGAGATCGAGAAGCTGCACGCCAAGATCGGCCAACTTGTGGTGGAACGCGATTTTTTAGCGAAAGCCTCCGGTCGGTGAGTGCGGCCCGGAGGCGCGAGATGATCGATCCACGGCACCCCGTGCTGTCGATCGTCCGGCAATGCGCGCTGATCGGCATGAGCCGGTCGGCGTGGTACGGGCCGGGCAGGACCGAGACGCCGCTGAACCTTGCGCTGATGAAGTTCATCGACGCCCAGTTCATGGAGACGCCGTTTTACGGCAGCCGTCAGATGGCAAGGCACCTGCGCAAGCAGGGCTATTGCGTCGGGCGGAAACGCATCCGTCGGTTGATGGCACGGATGGGCCTGCGCGCCGTCTACCAGAAGCCAAAGACAACGGTGCCCCACCCCGAACACCGCAAATATCCGTATCTGCTCAGAGATCTGGTGATCACACGCCCGAACCACGTCTGGTGCGCGGACATTACTTACATCCCGATGCGGCGTGGGTTCCTCTACCTGATCGCGATCATGGATTGGGCGACGCGGCGGGTTCTGTCCTGGCGTTTATCGAATACGATGGATACCGACTTCTGCATCGAGGCGCTGGAGGATGCCCTCAAGCTGCATGGCAGGCCTGAGATATTCAATACGGATCAGGGGAGCCAGTTCACCAGTCCGCGCTTCACGCAGATCCTGCACGACGCGACAGTGAAGGTCTCGATGGACGGGCGCGGGCGCTGGATGGACAACGTCATGATCGAACGGCTATGGCGGTCCCTGAAGTACGAATGCGTCTACCTTCACGCCTTCGAGACCGGGTCGGCAGCCCGGGCAGGCATCGGAAAGTGGATCGACTTTTACAACACCGAGCGTCCTCATTCGGCGCTCGGCGGCAGAACACCGGTCGAGGCCCATCAGGGCCCTGACCTACGGGCGGCGGCATGATCAACAGGCAAGCTTAGCAGCGCCGCAAAACTGTCCGGAAAATGGGGACCACCTCATTGGAACTGTTCGCAGACGATTTGGAGCAGCAATCCGAGCAGCTATTTCTCGATGTACAGGCGGATGATCCTACTGCGGTGATGTCTGTTCCATTCTGGGCATGGGAGAGAAAAATAAAACAGGCGACAGCCATTCTTCACCCACACCGAAAGGATGATATCCTTCAATGGCCATGGCCACTGATCCGTGATGTCCTGCCGCTATGTCAAGTGGCGTTTGGTGGCGGTCACCTAGAGATCGCGCCACGCTATCTCCCGATCGATAACATCCCAGCTTTCACTGACGCTACCCGTCATATTTATATGACGGCAACATTGGCGGATGACGGAATTCTGGTGTCTCATTTCCAAGCAGATCCAGACGAAGTTCTGCACCCCATTCGTCCCAAAAGTGGTGGTGATATCGGAGACAGGATGATTTTGGCACCGCAAGAAATCAATCCGGATATTACGGTAGATGAAATCAAGGACCTAGCGCTTCGCCGATCTAAAGACGTCAACGTTTGCGTGATTGTTCCTTCAAGGGCACGTGCAAAATACTGGGATGATGTAGCAAGCCAGACGCTGGACAAGGACTCTATTGAGGCTGGAACAGAGCGCCTTCGACAGGGGCACGTCGGCATCACTGTATTCATCAATAAATACGATGGCGTCGATCTTCCCGCCGAGGCTTGCGAAATTCTTATCATTGACGGCCTCCCGGAGGTTGAGGGGTTGTTGGCGAGAACAGAACAACTGGCACTTAACGAGACCCGTCGACAACTGGTTCGGCAAATCCAGCGGATTGAGCAGGGCATGGGACGAGGCGTACGATCAAGCGAAGATCACTGCGTGGTACTTCTAATCGGATCGCGCCTGACACAGAGAATTCATAATCCCGAGGCGTGGAGCTTGTTCTCTCCCGCGACCCGAGCGCAGCTAGCATTGGGCAAGGAGATAACCGAGCAGATCCGAGGGAAACCACTGGGTGATCTTGAGGCGGTAATTGATCTGTGCCTTTCGGAAGATGAAGACTGGGTCGATACTAGCAAAAGCGCAATTGTGAATGCGGACGAAGCCGAGCCCGGACATGTAGAGCCATCCACAATCTTTCTTAGGAAAGCATTCGACGCTGCTAGGCTGAAACGCTTCGATAAAGCAAAGGAACTGGCTCAAAACGCAGTGTCGAGCGTGACCGAACGCCGTGCCAAAGGATATCTGAAGCAGCAACTTGCGGAATATGTTCACCATATCAATCCGAGCCAAGCGCAGGAAATACAACTATCTGCGGTTGAAATGAACCGCGCACTCATTCGCCCCATTCAAGGTATTACCTATAGCAAGCTGCAAATGCCGAAAGGCAGTCAAGCTGCGGCTGCCGTTAAGGCAATGGAGCGTCATCTTGAAAAAAACGAACTCATCCTATGGGTGAACTCCCTTATTGAAGTGCTCGCCTGGGGTGAGGCGAATAGCAAGCGTTTCGAACGCGCCATGCGTGACTTGGGCACGTTTCTTGGCTTCGGATCCCAAATGCCTGAGGACGATTACGGCAAGGGTCCCGATAATCTTTGGTCTTTGGGTGGGTTGGAATACTTAGTCATAGAGTGCAAAAGTGGCGCAACCGGCGCCAAGACAATCAATAAGCATGATTGCAATCAGCTGACTGGATCGATGGCTTGGTTTGGAAAGCAGTATGACAAGTCGTGCTCTGCCACACCGATAATGGTTCATCCGAAAATAAATCCGGAAAACGCAGCGACCCTTCACCCGGATGCTCGCATTATAACTGTTGAGAAACTAGATAAACTTATAGAGTCCTTGCGGGGATATGTCCGAGCTATCGGAGGTGAAAATGGCTACACAGACGAAAAGATAGTAGCCAGACAACTCCGCGATTTTGGCCTGACTGCCGAAGCGTTCGTTAGGAACTTCACAGTTAAGGGTAAGTAGATTTCAAATACAAAATACCTCGCCCATTATCAGCCAATACCATTGGGTCGATGATGGGCGAGGGCTAATTTTCTCTATCCTCAATGGGCTGCAATTTTTCCCGCCCTCAGTGTTCGGCTGCAACCCGGCAAGGCCCACTTCCTGCGCATTCCTGCCGTTCGTGACAAGCGCGGCGAATGGCGGCTCACCGCCCTTATGGCACAATATTTGCAGGATTTGTACAGGGTCAACGGACGATAGGCAGATCGGTGACTCGCGTGGTCCATTTGGGGCTGCGATGACTTGCGTGGGCTGTCCCGCTATTGCGGATGCCTTCAGCCGCTAGTACCAACGTCTTCTTTCCGAAGCGCGCGTTCACGCTAACCCTGTAAGCGTCGGGTCGAAGATGCGTTCTGCCGAGACATAGAAATTTGCGCTGTCGGAAAGCGCGATGAGATTGGGGCGGCGCATCGCTTAGTCGACAGGTAGCTTGCGCACGACGCCAGCGATGACGCCCCAGATCTGGCTGTTTTCGGTAAGCTCGATATCTTGGTAGGACTGGCCGCGTTGGCTGTTGTCAGGTAGACGGACCCGTCTTTGCGGCGCTGGATGATTTTGGCGACGATTGCATCCTCTACAATCGCCAGCACAACGCGCCCGGGGCGGCACTTCGCTGCGCGATCCACTGCGATGAGGTCACCATCCCGTATTCCCACATCCCACAGACACTCGCCCTCCACGCGCCACCAGAAGGTCGAGGACGGGCGGCGCACGACCCAAGCGATTGGATCGATTTCGTCCTCGATGTCATCACCCGCAGGCGAGGGGAAGCCTGCGTTGACCAAAGGCTCGGCGAGGGGGACAGAATGCGGTTGCGGTTGAATAGGTTCATTCAAACAGGGAATGACAGGCATATGGCGCTCCGTTCGTTCTTGCAATGTTCCTGTTAGCTTTGGCGATGGGATTCGGTCAAGTCAGATGGCAGCGCGCTATAGGGTGCGGCGTTGTCGCTAGCTATTTTGTGGGCGCGGGGCCCATTCGCTCTAATCTGTATTCGTATGGACCGAATGACGCGATGGGAGAGAGCGATGAGCAAGCGAGAAGATTTCCTTTGGATCGTGCAGGCGATCATGATCAAGCATAACGATAATATCGTCGGCTGGTCGGGCGTTGCCGGTGATGCGGTCGCCGCAAGCTACTGCATTCCCGCGAACATGACGGCCCGCGATGCCGCGCTCGGTTTCTGTGGAGCGAAGATCCGGGGATTTGGCGCTACGCAAGAGGTGCCGGAATGGATGGCTGATCTGCAAGACCCGCTATGACGTTTCGCAGACACGATCATATTGTGAAAAGGCGAGCCGGTTGGCTCCCCCGCTTCCAGTCCGGAAACATCCGGTCTGACTAAGGCTGACTGGGGTTCAAGCCTAAAAGACGAACGAGGCGCAAACAAAGCCGCACGCGCTGCTATCCGAACGCAGAGGGCTATCGCAGAAGTCTTGTATCGCTGATTGTTTCGCAAAAATTACGCGTAAATAACGATAGTATATTGTAATTAATCAACAAAACTATGCCCTCTGGGGGCACCAGAATAAACGCTTAACATATTGTTTTTAATGCTATTCTGTGAATTTCGCCCTGCTTTTTCCATCATCCTTTCCATCATCTGGCGAATGGTGGAAAGCGGGGCTCATACCCCACCTTCGAGCCATTTTTCCATATCTACGCGGCGCACGTGGCTGCCGGACTCCCGATAGATTCGGATCTTCCCACGCTTCTCCGCATTGTAGACGGTGTTGCGATGGACCGAGAAATAGCGCTGAACTTCTGTCAGCTTGATCCATTCCGGCACGCGGTCGCTTGCGGCAACCGGCGTTGCATCGGTATCGCTCGGGGTGAATTTGTCATGCTTGCTCATTGGTGGTCTTCCCCTTGATAATCTTCCTTCTGCTCCAGCCGCTTCCGGCAGGGCGCGATCCAGTGAAAGCGCGCGGGCTCGCCCGCCGCGTCCTTGCGCCAGACAATTCAGCAATAGGCCGTCGCGGAGCTGCCGTTCTCGGACAGCTTGCCCTTGTGCATCACGACCCGCTCGGTGAACTGCAGAATGTCCGTGGGCGGATGCAGCGAGAACAGGCGCGTGTGGCGTCCGATTCCCTCAAGGAAGGCGCTGCGCACGATCACGGCCACGCCAGCGCGGCTCTGGGCGAGTGCTTTCAGAATGAACTGTTCGGCCAGCCGGAAGGGCGGGTTGGTAATCGTCCAATCGAAGCTGTCAGGATTCGCCGGATAAAACAGGTAATCCTCGATTGGGAAGCCCGCGCCGTAGTCGTGAACGTCGCTGTCTGTGACGACCCCGAACGCCTCGCGAAGGGGGCGCACCATGTGGCCACGGTTTGCGGCGGGTTCGTGACAGGCTATGCTGGCCAGATCCTGACCGATCGACAAAAGCCAGTCGCACAGCGCGCGGGTGGCCCACGGCGGGGTCGGGAAATCGTCCAGGCTGTCGTGTGGCTCGGTGCGCTGCTGCATGACGGCGCTGCTGGTGTTGCGGGTCATTGGCTCCCCTTCCTCACGACCCGATTGGCGGGTGCGCTGTCCTCGTGGTGGCCGGTGGCGCGCTGGCGCTCGGCCTGTTCGTCTTTGGCGTTGGCTTCAGCGGGGGTGATGGCGTCCTGCTGGTAGGAAAGCAGACCCAGGCTTTTTGCCCTCGAATAGGCCATGCGCAGGGTCACGCCGAAATAATCTGCACAATGGCTGCATCTACCCAAGTCCAGCAGACAGACCTGATCATCGCCCGTCATCTTGGCAAAGGCTCGGAGCTGTCCTTCTGCGTAATTGTTAAGCTGCTGGTTCATGCGTCATCCTTGCTTGAAGCGCCCTTATGGTGTCGATCGCGCGGCGTTTGACCGGGTCTCGGCTATCGTTGGACAGCTCCGCGAGCAGTGCTTTGATCCCGTCTTCACTGGTATCGGTTCGCCGCGCGCGGATCTCGGCAAGCACGGCGTGCCCCTCAACGGTAAGGCCTGCATTTAGCAGTCCCTTGCGGCGCAGGGCACGATATGCGTCCTGCACGTCGCTATGGTGCGTATTGTCAGCCTCGACATACTCTCCGGCCTGTGCGCAAAGGCAGCGGCATTCCAGATCGGTAAGGTCATCCATGCGGGTCATGCGTCACCTCCCTGCGGGTATTTGCTAAGGTGCTCGATAGCCCGGTCAACGACCTGATCTTTGTAGTGGGCATATTCTGGGCGACCGACGACCCGAAGAAGGTCTCCGATGTGACACAGGTGCCGCTCCCGCTCTTCCTGCCTCACCCGTTCGTCACGGACGGCAAGGGCTGCATCCGAGTCAGCCTTGGTGAGGGCGCGGATTGCCTCTCTACACGCGTATGCGCTCGGATGGGTGGTCGCGTCATGTGCCGCCTTCAATGCTGCTTCATATCCGACAAGAAAGGCAGTTTCGGTTCAACATCGAGATTTCGCGAAACTGAATTTAAAACGGAAATTTCAACGCTCTGAAGCAGAACTTTGTGACGCTTCCCAACATTATAATTCAATGGCCTTTGGTGCGGCTTCCGTTGCGCGCCATATGCGCCACGTTGATGCCGCGCAAGTGTAGGCCGCATTTGCGGTGATACTGGCTGCGGTATCGGCGCGGTGGGCCCCGTTTTTCGGCGCAGTTGCGGCGCTGTCCATATAGGGTGCGAATCTGTGCGGGGGGTGGCACTGGCGCTTGCACTGGTGCCCCGCGCATGGGGATCAATGCGCGGGGGGCTTGCCTTGGGCCTGTGGTGGCTTCATCGCCAAAGCCATCGCGGCGAGGCCGGCAAAGAGGCAGGTCAGGACGACGAATGTGTCGATAAACGCCATCACATGTGCCTGCGCCGAGACGCGGGCCGCCAGTTGCGACAGCGCGGCGGTGGTGCCATCCATCCCCGAGGAGCTATAGATTTGGGCCAGAAGATCGCGCTGGCGGATCGCTTCGGGATTGGCCCAGCTGACCGCTTCGGACAGACGCGCCCCATGAAGGGCCTGACGGTCGGTCAGGAGCTGGTTGATCAAGGCAAGCCCCACCGCGCCGCCCAGATTGCGCATCAGGTTATACAGCCCCGACGCGCCCTTGATCTTGGCAGGCGGCAGCGTGCCAAGCGCCAGATTGTTGATCGGAACCATGCAGATCATCAGTGACAGGCCGCGCAGCACCTGTGGCCAGAACAGTTCCCAGAAATCCCAGTCTGCCGTCATATAGGTCAGCAGATAGGTCGAGCTGCCAAAGCCCAGAAACCCCATCAGCAGCATCAGTCTGAGATCGATTTTCGAGGCCAGTATCCCCGCCAGCGGTGCCGCAATGAACATGGCGATGCCCGAGACGAAAACCGTCTCGCCGGTCATCAGGCTGTCATAGCCGCGCACCGTCGCCAGATAGAGCGGGTAGAGATAGGTCATCCCGTAAAGCCCGATCCCCATGACGAAGGAAAAGACCGAGCCCACCGAGAAATTGATATCGGCAAAGGCCGACAGGTCGACCACCGGATTTTCGCGGGTGAAGGCGCGCCAGAATGTGACCACCGCGCCGATCGTGGCCACGACGAAAAGAATGGCGACGGCCTCGTCCTGAAACCAGTCATTGCCGGGGCCTTCTTCCAGCACATATTCGGCCCCGCCCAAGAAACATGCCAGCGCCAGCAGGCCGGTCCAGTCGAAGCTGTCGAAAAGCGACCAGTTGGGTTCGTCGAAATCGATCAGGCTCAGCGAGCCGAGCGTGACCAGAATCCCCGCAGGCACATTGACCAGAAACAGCCAGTGCCATGACAGCGCGTGGGAAAGATAACCGCCCACTGTCGGCCCGACGGTCGGGGCCAGCGTGGCGATCAACCCGATGATGGGGGAGACGATATTGCGTTTGGAGGGTGGGAAGATGGTGAAGGCTGCGGCAAAGACCGCTGGGATCATGCCGCCCCCCAGAAACCCCTGCAATGCGCGCCACAGGATCATCTCGTTGATCGAGCCTGCGGTGGCGCACAGGAAAGAGGCCGCCGTGAAACCTGCCGCCGAGGCCGCGAAGAGATAGCGGGTGGACATCATCCGCCCCAACACGCCCGAGAGCGGGATCATGATCACTTCGGCGATCAGATAGGCGGTCTGCACCCAAGAGATCTCGTCGCTGGAGGCACCCAGCCCCGCCTGGATTTCCGTCAGCGAGGCCGAGACGATCTGGATATCCAGAATTGCCATGAACATCCCGAAGACCATCACCATGAAGGCGATCATCCTGCGGGGCGTCATCTCGGGCGCAGCATGGGCAGCGGCGGCGTTCATTGCGCGCTGGCCGTATCCGTCGCACCGGGTTCGGGCGACGTGCGCCTGTCGATTTCGATCACCGCCGAAAGACCGGCGCGCAGGCGTTCATGATCGTCCTCGGGCAGGGTGATCCGCACCGGAACCCGCTGCACGATCTTGGTAAAATTGCCGGTGGCATTATCGGCAGGCAGCAGCGAGAAGATCGCGCCCGTCGCAGGGGCCACCGAACTGACGACCCCTTCGAGCGGGTGATCCTTATCGGTATCAAGCACCACGCGGGCCTTGGCACCGGGGGCGATGCCGGCCAGCTGGGTCTCTTTGAGATTGGCTTCCACATAGAGGCCGTGATCGGGCACGACCGCTGCGAGGGTCTCGCCGATGCTGACCAGTTCGCCCTGCTTGATCGCGATATTGGCCACGACCCCGTCGAAGGGCGCGCGCAGGACCGTATGGTCCAGATCGCGCTGCGCTTGGGCCACCGCCAGTTCAAGCTCCTTGCGGCTGGAATCGCTTTCGGCCCGTTCGGCGCGCAGCACATCCACATCGGCTTCGGCTCCGGCGATGGCGGCCACTGCGGCGGTGCGATTGGCCTGTGCCGTGGCCAGTGTTTCGTTGGCGGTATCCAGATCCGCCTGCGAGGTGACGCGCCGTGCCGCCAGATCCTTGGCGCGTTTAGCATTGGTTTGCGCATTGCTCAGCGCCGCGTCGCTTGCGGCAAGCTGGGCCTTGGCTTGGGTCACGGCGGTTTCGGCGGCCGCGATCTGCGTGTCGATACGCGCCAGAGTGCGTTCCAGCGTCGGCAGTTTGGATTGCGCCAGTTCAAGCGCGATCTTGTAATCGCCCTCGTCGATGCGCAGCAGCACATCGCCCTTATGCACGTGCTGGTTATCCTGCACGGGGATTTCCGAGATATAGCCCTGCAGTTTCGATGACATCAGCGAGACATCGGCCTGCACATAGGCATCGTCGGTTTTCACCATGAACCGCCCATGTGTCCACCAGCTGATGCCGAACCAGCCGCCGGCCAGAATCGCGACCACCGCGACGCCGGTCAGGATCTTCTTTTTGCGGTTGCCGGATTTCGGGGTGCCGGAATTTGCAGCGGAATCCGGCGCGGATTTGGGATCGGAGGACATGGCAGACTTTCGGGACATATGGGCGGAACAGAGGATAAAGGGCAGGCGAAGAGATAAATCGAACCATTGGGTTCGATGTCATTAACGCAAGCCTGCTTATCAATCAAGACTTTATCGAACCGGATGGTTCGATTAATAATGGGGAAAGTTTGAGGGCCGTAATGACCGAAAAAGATTCTCCGTGCGCCGGATATGCAAAGCGACATGCTGCGGGCCAAGACCCCGAAAAGCGTGAACAGATTCTGGATGGTGCCTGGGAGATGTTTCTGGAGCGCGGCTTTGACGCGACCACGATGAACAGCATCTGCAAGGCGGCGGGTGTCTCCAAAAGCACGCTTTATGTGTATTTTGCCGATAAGCAGGATCTGTTCGTGGCGCTGGTCGAGCAGCGCAAACGTATTTTTCTGGCCGGTGTCGAGGATTGTCTTGCCGGACCGGGAGGGACGCGGGACAAACTTCTGGGGGCGGCGCGCCTTCTGGCGGGGCGGCTATGCGCCGAGGATGTGGTGCGGGTGCAGCGGATCGTGATTGGTGTGGTTGAACGGATGCCCGAGCTGGGGCAGCGTTTTTACGAGGCGGGCGCGCGGAATTTTCTTGGCGTCTTCAGTCAGTGGCTGGGCGCGCAGGCGCAGGCCGGACAGCTTTCGCTGAGCGATCCGGTGATGGCCGCGCACCGGTTTTCCGAACTGGTGACGGCGGGGATCTGGCGGCAATGTCTTTTCGGATTGCGTACGGCCCCACCCAGCGACGCCGAAATCGAGCGCAACTGTCAGGAGGCGGTACGCATCTTCCTGCTGGCCTATGGCCCGCCTGCCGTCTGACGCAGGCAGGGGCTAGAATCTCAGGCGGGCGTGGTATCGATGCCGTGAAACAGCAGCATCGCCCCCGTTGTCGGTTCGGCCTGCGTGGTCGATTTCTGCATCATCGGGTGGACCTCGATGCGCAGATGATGGCCTTCGTGATCCCCTTCGGCATTGCGCGATGTCTTGGAGCTGATCACCTCACGCGCCAGTTTCGGCAGGTCGATGAAGGACAGCTTCGGCGTGACCACCGCCAGCGGGCGGTTCACATCATGGGCTTCCAGCAGGAAATGCGCCCCGACCAGATCGCTGAAACGCCGGATGCGCAGGTCGCTATCCACGAAGATCACCCCGACGCGCAGCTTGCGCAGGACCGTGTCGGTATGCTCGTTCAGCTCGGAAAGCTTGTCGATCTGCAATTCGTGCTCTGTGCTCAGCGTCACCAGTTCTTCGTTGACCGCGTGCAGTTCCTCGTTCGAGCTTTGAAGCTCTTCGTTGGAGGCCTGCAATTCCTCGTTCGAGGCCTGTAGCTCTTCGTTGGAGGCCTGCAATTCCTCGCCGCTGGCTTCCAGCCGCTCGGTCACATGCTGGAGCGTTTCCTCGGTCAGGCGCAGGTCGCGTTCCAGTTCCTGGATGCGGCGGGTCAGCAGCAGCACATCCTCGTTGAAGCTGATCGGCTTGGCAGATTTGGGCGGGTCGTCCTCCGCATCGGTCTCGCTTGCCTCGCGGAAGGTGATATCCACCAGCATGAGCCGCGAGCGGGTCAGTTGATCCAGCGGCTCGATGCGCAGCACAACCGACCGCAGGCGTCCGCCGCCCATATCCACCTTCACCTCGCGCGACGAGATATCCAGCACCCCTTGGCGCAGGCGCTCCATCCCGACCTTGATCGGGAATTGCAGATCGCGATGCACGATCTCGTCCACCGTCCATTCGGCCAGATTGTTCATCGTGTCGATAAAGGCGCTGGCGGCCCCGAACCAGCTGAGCACATGCCCGTCCGTGGTCACCAGAATGGAGGAGGGCGCGTAGCGTTTGAGCAGCGCATCATATCCCGCAATCAGCATCTCGCGATGCGACATGTCGAAGAAAGTGCTGTTGGTGGCGGCGTTGCGGCGCGGGGCAGGGCGGGCCGAGGTCACCGGCGCGCGCTCGGAATTGCGCGTGGCCGAGCCCAGCTGGTGTGACAGGATGTTCCTGTCCAGCACCCTGCGGCTGGAGGCTTTCTGGAACAGTCGCCAACGGGCATTGATCTGTTTGAATTCCGGTCCGAAGCGGCCGATCGTCTCGGACGGGCCAAGCAACAGGAACCCGTCCTTGCGCAACCCGAACAGGAACATCGAGATGATGCGCGCCTGTGGTTCCTCGTTGAGATAGATCAGCAGGTTCCGGCACGAGACCAGATCCAGATTCATGAAGGGCGGGTCACTGAGTGCGTCATGCACCGAGAAGATGATCGACTGCCGCAGCTTGGGTTCGATGATATACTGGTCGCGATGCTGGATGAAATATTTGGCCCGCAGCTCGGCGGGGACTTTGGCTACGCTGGTTTCCGAATAGATGCCCGCCGAGGCGATATCGATGGACCGGCGATGCACATCGGTGGCGATGATCCGGAATTTACGGTCAAGTCGGGCGGCTTCCAGCGCTTCGCTGAGTTCGATGGCAATCGTATAGGCCTCTTCGCCGCTGGCACAGCCCGGAATCCAGATACGCAAAGGGGCATCGTCATCGGAACGTTCCACCAACTCATCCAGCGCATCCTTGCGCAGGATGCGGATCGCTTCGGGATCGCGGTAGAATTCGGTGACGCCGATCAGCAGGTCCTGATAAAGCTCCTCCAGCGCATTCGCATCCTCGGAGAGCAGAACGCGATAGGCCTCGAGCGAGGGCAGGCCCCGCAGATGCTGGCGGCGGTCGATCCGCCGCTGCACGTTGATCGGCTTATAGGACGAGAAATCCACATGGTATTTGCGTTCCAGAAGTTTCAGGATCGCCTGCGAGGCCGATCCTTCCATCTCGGTCAGGGCACCACGGCCTTTCTTGCCCATCGTGAAGACGATAGAGATCGCCTCGGGCATCTCCTCGACCTCCAGCACGCGGTCCACCGCACCGGCTGTCAACACCGAGCGCGGCATCGAGGAAAACGCCGCCTGTGCGGGGGCCTGTGCCAGTACCGTGGCATCGGCATTATGCAGGATTTGCGCGCCGCGGGTGCCATCGGTGCCCGAGCCGGAGAGGATGATCGCAACCGTCGCTTCGGGCGGGCGTTCTACCAGAGAGCGAAAAAGCGCATCAATCGGCATGGGCGGGCGGTGCCCTCTCTCGCCGAAGGCCGTGGTCACGAAATGGTCCCCGACCAGTTCGACCGTCTGGTTGGGCTGGTTGAGATAGATGGTGTTCGGCTCCAGCCGCATGCCGTCTTCGATATGTTCGATGCGCATCTTCGAACGGCGGCTGAGCAACTCGTCCATCATGGACCGGTAATCGGGCGATAGATGCTGGATAACGATATAAGCCCATCCTGTCGAATCGGGGCAGTTGGAGAAGAAAGCCTCCAGCGGTTCCAGCCCGCCCGCCGATGCGCCCAACGCCACAACGGGAAGAGCGTGTGAATCCCCGTGCTGAGCCTGAGATGCATCGGTCATCGTGAAGTCCTTGTCGGTCTTGAGTTAATTCAAACCGTAGCACATACTCTGCCAGCCGCAACTTTAAGGACACCCCCTTGGCCAGAATTCTTATTGCAGATGACGACGAAGACTATCTGATCGCCTTTTCGGAGGGGATGGAGGCGCTTGGCCATGAAACCGTCTGTGTGACGCAATCCGACAGGCTGCTTCCGAATCTGGAACTGGGCGGGTTCGATATCGTTTTTCTCGACGTGGTGATGGCCGGAGGCGGGGCGATCGTGGCGTTGCACAAGGTGCGTGAATTCAGCGCGAGCCTTCCCGTTGTGGTGATTTCGGGCATGCCCGAGGTGGTGGATTCGCCGATTTTCACGCTGGGTATGCGCGCGGCAAATGCGCGGGTGTCCAAATCGACATCGCTCGCTAAGCTGTCGGAACTGGTCGATGATCTCGTCAGTAAAGCGCGGCAATAACACGTATCGCGTGTAGCCACCCGCCGGTTTTGCAGTGGCGTTACAGGCGCGCATATGTCACGGGCCTATCTCAGGGGGCGCAGGCGGGAAGGATCGCATGAGACACAGAGTGCAGCTCGAAAATCGCCTGTTTGCGCGCCCGCAGATCCGCAATGTTTCCGGCGGGTCCTATGCGCTGTTGGGGGCCTATGCGCTGCTGGGGGCCTGTCTGGCGCTCTGCGCCTGTGTTCTGCTTGGCGGCTATGTTCTTGACATCGCGCTTTTGCGCCAGCTTGCGCCGGGCTGGCCCGCGATGGTGCCGCAGACCGCCTATGCCCTGCTGTTTCTGGCGCTGGCCCAAGGCGGGCTGTTGCGCGGTATCGGGCGGGGGCCGGTGCTGGTGGCGCTCGTGCTGGCGCTGGCAATGGCGGGGATCGGGATCGAGGACCAGTTGCATGCCCTGCCGCAAACCCAGATCCGGCGGCTGTCTCTGAACCCGCTGGTGACCTCCAGCACCGGACGGATGGCCCCCGCAACCATTGCGGGCGTCTTGCTGATGGTGGCGATTTTGGCATTGCAGATGGCCGGAGCCAACTGGTGCAAATGGGGCCATGCGGCGCTTGCGAGTTTCGGCATCTTTTCGTGCCTGATCGCGATGGATGCCTATTTCTTCGATGCACCCGCCTTGTCGCGCATCACCTTCTTGTCGGCGATGGCCTTCCATACGGCTTTGGGGTTTCTGCTTTTATATGTCGTGGCTTTGCTGGCATCTCCCGAAGGAAGCTGGGTGCCCGACCTGTTTGCCGACCTTCCGGGGGGGCGTATGGCGCGTTGGGTGCTGCCTTGGGCCGTAATGGGGCCTATCGCGCTTTGCTATGTCGCGCTGCGCAGCACCGAGCACGGGCTGATCTCGCCCAATTTGCGGCTCAGCAGTCTGGCCATTGTGCTGCTGCTGCTGGCGGCGGTGGCCACCCTGCGCGGGGCACGCTACCAGAATATCGCCGCGCGCAGGGCGGTCTATGAAGAGCGTCGCCTGCGCGAGGTGCTGGATGGGCTGGAAACGGCGGTCTTCGTGATTGATGCGCAGGGCGTGCTGCGGATGGTCAACCATGCCGCCGAGGAGATGGCGGCCAATGCCCCCGACACCTTCCTGCAGACGGCAGAATTCCATTCGATGCGCAACCGTCGTCCGTTGGAGGGGGACGAGCATCCCGTCACACGGCTTCTGGCGCAGGGCGGTCCGACAGAGCTGCATTGCGGCTGGATCGATACGAGCGGTCGGGAACATGCGCTGCGGCTGTCGGTGACGCGGACCCATCCGGGGCAAGGCTTTGCCGAGCCGGTGCGGATTTTGGCCATTCAGGACCAGACCGAGGGCTGGATCCTGCGCGAGAACCTCTCGCGCACCGAACGGCTGGATGCGATCGGCCAGATGGCGGGGGGCGTTGCCCATGAAATGGCCAATATTCTGGGGGCTGCGCGCCTTTCGGTGGATACGCTGCTGCTGAAACCCGAAGAGCTTTCCGGGACGCAGCGTGGCAAGATCACGGCCATCCGCACGGTCTGCGAGCGCGGGGCCGATCTGACCGAACGGCTTTTGAACCTGACCCGAGACCGCGCCGCCGAGGACGAGACGCTGCGGCTGGACGCGAAGCTGCGCGAGGTTGCGGATCTGGCCCGCCAGACGGTTCCGGCGGCGATCCGTTTGGACCTCGATCTGGGCTGCGGGGATCTCTTCGTGCGCTGTGTGCCGCGTGATCTGGAAAGCGCGCTGCTCAATCTTGTGCTCAATGCCAGCCATGCGATCATGGAAGGGCCGGGGGCGGGCGGGATCACGCTGCGCAGCCATGCGTGCCCCGATGGTCGTGTCGCGATTTCGGTGATCGATACGGGGCCGGGCATGTCGGCGGCATTGCTCGAACATGTGCGCGAACCGTTCTACACAACGCGCGAGGCGCAGGGCGGCACCGGATTGGGGCTGCCGATGGTCGATAATTTCGCCCGTCAGTCGAATGGCCTGTTCGAGCTGCGCTCGACCGAAGGCGAGGGCACGACCGCGACGCTGGTGCTCGGGGGGGTGTCACCGGCCGATGCCGAAGCTGCCCCGCCGCAGATGCAGCTGCCGGATCTGGGCGGTCTGCGGGTGCTGGTGGTGGAAGACGACCCGCATTTCCATGATATTCTGACCCAATCCCTGCAAATGCTTTCGGCCGAAGTGCTGTCGGCCTCGTCGGCGGCGCAGGCGCTGGATATTCTGGCGCGCCAGACCCGTGTGCCGGATCTGCTGATCACCGATATCATGCTGCCGAACGGGTTGGACGGCTATCGTCTGGCCTTTGAGAGCCGCAAGATCTGGCCTGATCTGCGGGTGATCTACATGTCGGGCTATACCGACCGGATCAGCCGTTCGGGGCGCAGCGTGCAGGGGCTGTTGCTGCGCAAACCGCTGGCACTGGACAATCTGGTCAATGCCATTGCGCTGACCTTGCATAACAGGCCCGGTGATGGGCCGGGCCCGTCTGCGCCGTGACGCGCTGTTGTTTTGGCGTGCGGGGCTACTTTTGCGCAGAGGGCGTCGGTGAGGCCGGATTGTAGCGGGTGGGGGCCTGTATCAGGTCTTCGATAGACATCGGACGGGCAAACAGGAACCCCTGCGCGCGCGGACAGCCCATCGCCTTGAGCATCTGTAGCTGTTCAAGGGTTTCGACGCCTTCGGCCACCACCTCGTAGCCGCATTTCCGTGCGATCAGCAGGATGGCTTCGGCAATCGCGCCCCCCGAGCTGCTTTGCGACAGCTTGGCGCAGAAAGACCGGTCGATCTTGAGAATATCCACCGGCCAGTTGTCCAGATGGCGCAAGCCCCCATAGCCCGTGCCGAAATCATCCAGCGCCACTCTCGCGCCCCTTGTGCGCAATTCCAGCAACGACCGCAGGATCTGCCCCGAGCGTTCGTCCAGCATGACCTTTTCGGTGACCTCGATGGTGATCATGCTCCAGTCCAGATGGTGCCGGTTCAGCATGGACTGGACATCGAAGACGAATTCGGGGTTCAGCAGGTCGAAGGCGGTCAGGTTGATCGAAAGGGAGGCGGGGCGGGCGCCGCGCTGACCCAGACCGGCCTCGTTATAGGCCATCAGCGCGCGTTCGAGCACCGTGCGGGTCAAGGTCTCGGCAAGGCGGTAGTCCTTGAAGATCGAGGCGAAAGCATCGGGCAGCAGGATGCCGCGCTGCGGATCGCACCAGCGGGCCAGAACCTCGTAGCCTTGCACTTCGCCCGTCCCGCTATCGACGATCGGCTGGAAATAGGGTTCCAGCCGGTGGGCCCCGATTGCCTCGTCAAAGCGGCGCCCGATGGCACGCGAATTGAAGCGTTCGTGATGGCTGGGCGAGAAGATGGTATTGACCGCGCGCCCTGCATGTTTCGAGGCATAGAGCGCGCTATCGGCCAGTTCGAACAGGTGACTGAAGCTGCGCCCCTGCGACGGAAACAGGCTGGCCCCGATGCTGACCCGCCCCAGATCCGCTTTTCCCAGCATGGCCGCACCCCGCTGCACCGCCGAACGGCAGCGCGACAGAAGCGTTTCCAGATAGTTCGACGAGGTCCGACCCGTTTCGACGAAAATCCCGAATTCATCCCCGCCGACACGCCCCACGATCGCAGGCGGAGGGAAGGCCGACGTGATGGCGGAGGCGATGATGCGCAGATATTTGTCGCCGAAACTATGGCCGTAAATATCGTTGATCGACTTGAAATGGTCGATGTCGAGCATGATGAACGCCCCCTGCGCCTCTTTGGCATTCAGAAGGTCAAGCCGCATCGCGACCTTGCGCTCGAACGAGCAGTGGTTCTCGACCTGCGTCAGCGGATCGACCTCGGCCTCGCGTTCCAGCCGTTTCGCGCGGCGCTGTGCGGCCTGATAGCTGTTCTGGAGCGCCTGCTTTTCCAGATGCACGGCCAGCGTATGCGCCAGAAGCTGGGCGGTGGTGTCAAGCTGTTCGGCGCGATAGGCGCAGGCGGGGGCGCTGGTCGGAAAGGCGGTGCTGAGCCCCCCGAGCCGCCGCCCCGTTTCGCTGAACAGCCCGTGGCTGTAGAACACGTAGTCCTCGGTGCTGCAGCTATAGGGCGGGGTTGCGCGCCCGTGCAGATGGGACTGTGCCGTGACCTCTTCCAGCCCGAAGCTGAGCGCATCCTCTTGGGCGGTGCGGCCCTCGGTGAAGCTCTCGGTGCGGCTTTCGGCGGGGCTGTCCTGCGCAAGGGTGACATGCGCGCGCGTGGCCCCTGTCAGACGTTGCGCCAGCGCCGAGAGGTCTTGCAAAAGTAATGGGGAACTGTCCGTCGCGTCCAGCGTCGCGTCCTGCTTTTCCTGCCAATGGGCTGCGCGCAGGTTCCGCATTTCCAATTCGTGCAACTGATAGGTCCCTCGCGTCTGCGCAGGCGGAAAAGGCTGGCCGACCATCGTGACCGAAATGGGGGCTGTCCCGCGAGATTTATGTGCCATCGCAATGTCCTAAGCAAGAAAACCGATCAGACTGGTCAAACGCATCCACAGGGAGAAAATGGTCAAATTTTGATTTATGATTAACTCAACTTTAAGGTGATCACGCTTCTTGGCGCTTCGTCAATCATTTTCCGCATTCTGCGGATTTTTTTGCCCTAAAGGCCGAATATTGCGTAATTTTACAGCCAGTTGCGGGGGCGGGGTGTCGCCTCCTGCGCCACAAAGCCGTCTTCAGGCCATTCATCGGGGCCAAAGATCCTCGGGGGGGAGGCAAAGCGACACGGGCAAAGACGGCAGGCCTTGTGCCCGCGCACGCCATCGCGCAAGCTGCGAGGGGATTTAGCGTAGAAAGAGCCGCCAATGCCGATCAAGACCCGTTTTGCCGAGATGCTTCCGGAAATCACAGCATGGCGGCATGACTTCCATCAGCATCCTGAACTGTTGTTCGATGTTGGACGCACGGCTGGGCGGGTTGCCGCGCTTTTGCGCGAGTTCGGCTGCGACGAGGTGGTCGAGGGCATCGGTCGCACAGGTGTGGTCGGGGTGATCCACGGGCAGTCCACTCAGGCTCAGGGACCTCGCGCAGAGCGTGCCATCGGGCTGCGCGCCGATATGGATGCATTGCCGATCCTTGAACAGGCCGATGTGCCCTATGCCTCGACCGTGAAGGGCAAAATGCATGCCTGTGGCCATGACGGGCATACCGCCATGCTTTTGGGGGCCGCGAAATACCTGTGTGAAACGCGGCAGTTTGCAGGGCGCGCCGTGGTGATTTTCCAACCCGCCGAGGAAGGGGGCGGTGGCGGCCTTGAAATGTGCCGCGACGGGCTGATGGACCGCTTCGGCATCGAGGAGGTCTATGCCATCCATAATATGCCGGGTATCCCCGTGGGCGAATTCGCTATTTGCGATGGTCCGATCATGGCGGCTTGCGACCAGTTCGATATCCGTGTGCTCGGGCGGGGCGGGCATGCCGCGACCCCGCATGATGCGGTGGATGCGGTGGTTGTCTCGGCGCAGATCATCATGGCGCTTCAGACCATCGCCTCGCGCAATGTGAACCCGCATGATCAGGTGGTGGTCTCGACCTGCGCGGTCAAATCCGACAGCTCGGTGCATAATGTCATCGCGCAGGAGGTGAAGCTGCGCGGCACCGTGCGCACCATGCGCCCCGAGTTGCGCGATTATGTCGAAGCGCGCCTGCACCAGATCGTGACCGCCACCGCAGAGGCCTTTGGGGCGCGGGCCGAGATCCATTATGACCGCGGCTATCCCGTGACCTCGAACCCGCCCGAATATGCCGCGCTTGCCGTGCAGGGCGCGCGCGGGGTCACCGATAAGGTCAATCCGGATGTCACCCCGATGATGGGGGCCGAGGATTTCAGCTATATGCTCGAAGCCCGTCCCGGCGCCTATATCTGGCTGGGCAATGGCGATAGCGCGATCCTGCATAGCCCCGATTACATCTTCGATGACCGTGCCTTGCCTTACGGGGCGAGCTGGTTTGTCGAAATGGTCGAGACCCGTCTGCCGGTTTGACGTGACGGGTCTGGCGTGACGGGTCTGGCGTGACGGGGGTGACCTGACGGGTCCGGCATGCGGTCGGCGCAGCGCCGGTGTCGGGCTTACAACAGAGGGCGCGTGACCTTTTGCGGCAGGATGATATCCTGCGCGCGGGCCAGCTTTTCGGGGTCGGGCAGGGTCAGCCAGCCCCGCTTCCATTCGGCCAGTTTCTCGCGCCGCAATCTGGCCAGCGTCTTGTTGGTATGCACCAAAGACATCCCCAGCGCGTCGGCCAGATCCTGCTGCTTCCAGGGCATCGGCACGGTGGGTCCTTTCAGGCCCCGTTCCGTTCCGGGGGCGGCAGAGCGCGAAGGCTCCAGCTCGATCTGGCGCAGGAAGATCTGCAACAGCGCCCAGGCGATGCGGCTTGTGGCTTCACGCTGACCGATGGCGGCAAGGCTTTCGCCAAGGAAATGCTCCTCGCGGGCGGCCAGCCATGTCACGGTAAAGGCGCGTTCGGGCTGTGTGCGCATCAGATCCCAGAAGGCGCTGCGATCGAACACGCATAGCCGCATGTCGGAAGAGCTTTCGAAGCCGTGGCACATTTCGCCCATCACAGCGGTCTGCAGCCCGACGAAATCACCGGGAAACACGAAGTTCAGCACCTGACGGCTGCCATCGGGCAGGGTCTTGTAGCGCATCCCCAGACCCTCAAGAACGGTATACATCTGCGGGCTTGCCGCGCCTTCAAGCATCACCGTCGTGCCCGCCGCTACACTCATCTCTCCGGCCTTGAACCGCTCCATGAACGCGATTTCCTGATCGGAGAATGTCTCGAAACAATCCTTCTTGCGGAGCGGGCAATCGGTGCAGGCGGTGCCATGCCCCGAACGCGGGCTTGCTGGTGTGGCGGATGACATGTTCTTTCCCTCGTGACCTATGTCCTGAGACAAGCCGCAAAGGAGGGGTTGGTTCCCTGTCTAGCCGCCGGTATGGCTCATATGGCGCGACATCTGCCCCGCGACCTGCTGGCGCGAATAGTCGAAATCGTGGCCCTTGGGTTTGCGGGCAATGGCGTCGCGGATGGCAGCGATCAGGGGGGCATCCGCGTGGTCGGCGCGCAGGGGCGCCCGCAGATCGGCGCGGTCCTCCTGACCCAGACACATATACAGCTCGCCCGTGCAGGTGACGCGCACCCTGTTGCAGCTTTCGCAGAAATTATGGGAGAGCGGTGTGATGAAGCCGATTTTCTGACCGCTCTCGCGCAAGCGGACATAGCGCGCAGGCCCCCCCGTGCTCTCGGGCAGGTCGGTCAGCGTGAACCGCTCGGCCAGACGGGTGCGCAGCGCCGAAAGCGGCCAGTACTGGTCCAGCCGCAGGTCTTCGCCCATCTCGCCCATCGGCATGACCTCGATGAAAGTCAGGTCGAACCCCTCGTCGCCGCACCATTTTACCAGATCGAACAGCTCTGCCTCGTTGAACCCTTTCAGGGCGACGGTGTTGATCTTGACCCGTAACCCTGCCGCTTTGGCGGCCTGTAGCCCTTCGAGAACCTGCTCAAGCCGCCCCCAGCGGGTGATCTGCGCAAATTTCTGCGGATCAAGCGTATCAAGCGAGACATTGATCCGGCGCATCCCCAAGTCGGCCAGCTCTGTGGCATACCGCGCCAGTTGCGAGCCATTGGTGGTCAGCGTCAGCTCGTCAAGCGCGCCGGTGCCGAGATGGCGGGCAATCGCGCGGAAAAAGGTCATGATGTCGCGCCGCACCAAAGGCTCGCCCCCCGTGATGCGCAGCTTGCGCACGCCCAGCCCGATGAACGCCGAGCAGAGCCGGTCAAGCTCTTCAAGGCTCAGCAGATCGCGCTTGGGCAGGAACTGCATATGCTCGGCCATGCAATAGGTGCAGCGGAAATCGCATCTGTCGGTCACTGAAACCCGCAGATACGAGATAGGCCGTGCAAAAGGGTCTATGAGAGGCGTATGTGTCATGTCCGAAATCTAGGTTTGCCAGCGGCATTGAGCAAGCGGTCTCTGGGATTTGCGCAATGCGATTTGCCCAAGGAATTCCCTTGCGCTAGCTATACGGGCGTGACCTGCGGCAATGGCTTCGGGAACACGCGGTATTTTTATAAAAGGATGGGTGCATGATGGCGAGGCAGCGGACGCAGGAACGGGTCTGGGGGCAGACCGTGCGGTTGAAACAGGGGCTGGTGGTGCTGGTTTGCGGCCTTGGCCTGAGCGCCTGTTCCCAGTTGGGTGGCCATACGGACCCGGCGGCTGCACCGGGGACGGGGCTGATCAAAAGCCCCATTCCGCAGGGGGCGGCCCATACGGCTCAATCGCTGGATCAGGCCAGCGCGGGCGAGCGCGCGGCGGCGATGGCAACCAGCACCGGCGGCACCAAGCTTGGCACGACCGTGGCCAGCCTCGGCGACCCGACCCAAGCCGGTTTCTGGCTGAAGACCTCTTTGGTGAAAACCCAGACCAAGGGCCGGGTCACATTGTCGAACGGCAAATCCGTGCAGGTGATGCTTCTGCCCGCCGAAGATGGTGCCAGCCAGCTTTCGCTCTCGGCGCTCCGGATGCTGGATGTCTCGCTTACCGACCTGCCGACCCTGACGGTCTATGCGCTGTAATCTGCATTGGCGGGGGGTGTGCTGACCCGCGACCGGCCCGTCGGAGGATGGGCCGGTTTTTTATTTGCCAAAACCCGTGTGGAAACTTGCCTATAATTTTCAAACCGTTGCTGAAAAAGAGGCAGTATTAGTGCCCTATATTTGAATGTTTCCGCAAACATACTGCGGTCTATGGTCGCAATCAAAAAAATATATGGCAGCCATGCTGTCTATTAATGGATTGCAGGTGAATTTGAAAAGCACCGCAAGATGCTGAAAAATATATGAAATTATTCAGTATGCCTTGGTATGCAGAGGTATGCCTTTGTATTCCGGGGTGAAACGCTCTTCTTTTCAAGGATTTCGACTATAGGGGCGCTTGTGAAACAATCTTGCGCAGTCTAATCCTTTTGCAGGGCGTGTCGCTTGGGGCATGTCGTCTATTGACCTGACACCGCGTCAAAAGGGGGGATCAACTTGAAGATCGGTGCTCCAGAGGAGATTTATTCGGGGGAATCGCGTGTTGCGATGACGCCGGATTCCGCGCTCCAGCTGCAAAAGCTGGGCCATGAGTGTTTCATTCAATCGGGGGCCGGCATCAAGGCGGGCTTTACCGATGCGGCCTATACGGCTGCCGGCGTCACCGTTATCGAGGGCGCCGAGGCGCTGTTCGACGCGGTTGATTTCGTCGTCAAGGTGCGTCCGCCGGAGGAGGCGGAGCTGTCGCGCCTGAAGACGGGTCAGACGCTGATTTCGTTCTTCTATCCGGCGCAATCGCCGGAGATGCTGGAAAAAGCCAAGGCCACCGGCGCGAATGTGATCGCAATGGATATGGTGCCGCGGATTTCGCGCGCGCAGAAGATGGATGCGCTGTCGTCGATGGCCAATATCGCGGGCTACCGCGCGGTCATCGAGGCGGGCAACAACTTCGGGCGCTTCTTCACCGGTCAGGTGACGGCGGCGGGTAAAGTGCCGCCGGCCAAGGTGCTGATCGTGGGCGCGGGTGTGGCAGGTCTTGCCGCCATCGGGGCCTCGACCTCGCTGGGCGCGATCACCATGGCCTTTGACGTGCGTCCCGAAGTGGCCGAGCAGATTGAATCCATGGGGGCCTCCTTCGTCTATCTGGACTTCGAGGAAGCCCAGACCGATGGCGCGGCAACGGGCGGCTATGCGGCCCCGTCTTCCCCCGAATTCCGCGAAGCGCAGCTGAAGAAATTCCGCGAGCTGGCACCGGAAGTCGATATCGTCATCACCACCGCCCTCATCCCCGGCCGTGATGCGCCGGTGCTCTGGACCAAGGATATGGTCGAGATGATGAAGCGCGGCTCGGTGATCGTCGATCTTGCCGCCGAGCGTGGCGGGAACTGCGAGCTGACCGTCAAGGACGAGCGGATTGTCACCGAGAATGGCGTGACCATTCTGGGCTATACCGATCTGCCCTCGCGGATGGCGACGCAATCCTCGACCCTCTATTCGACCAATATCCGCCATATGCTGGCCGATCTTACGCCGGAAAAAGACGGTGTCATCAACCATAACATGGAAGATGACGTGATCCGTGGCGCGACCGTGGTTCATCAGGGGGAGATCACCTTCCCGCCGCCGCCGCCCAAGGTGAAGGCGATTGCCGCGCAAAAACCGAAGGAAAAGGCCAAAGAGCTGACGCCCGAGGAATATAAGGCGCAGGAAAAGGCGGCCTTCCGCAAGCAGACCATGTCTCAGGTCACGCTGCTGGTGGCGGGCACCGTGCTGCTGCTTCTGGTGGGCGCGGTCGCACCGGCCAGCTTCATGGCGCATTTCGTGGTCTTCGTGCTGTCGTGCTTTGTGGGCTTCCAGGTCATCTGGAATGTCTCGCACAGCCTGCACACGCCCCTGATGGCGGTCACCAACGCGGTGTCGGGGATCATCATCCTTGGCGCGCTGTTGCAGATCGGCGCGGGCACGCAGGTCTCGGGCGGCTGGCTCGTGGTGATCCTCTCGGCCATCTCGATCCTGATTGCCACGATCAACATCGTCGGCGGCTTCCTGGTTACGCGCCGGATGCTTGCCATGTTCCAGAAGTCGTAAGGGGGTGGGATCTATGGATATCGCTCTGATCTCGGCCGCCTATATCGCGGCGGCCATCCTGTTCATCCTCTGCCTTGGTGGCCTCTCGGGGCAGGAAAGCGCGAAACGCGCTGTCTGGTATGGCATCTCGGGCATGGCTCTGGCCATCATTGCGACCGTTTTCGGTCCGGGTGTGGGCTTCTACTGGCTGATCCTGCTGATGCTGATCGTCGGCGGCGGCATCGGTGCGCAGCTGGCGCGCAAGGTGGAAATGACCGCCATGCCGCAGCTTGTGGCGGCGCTGCACAGCTTCGTGGGTCTGGCCGCTGTCTTCATCGGCATCAATACCCATATCGTGCTGGCCTCGGTCATGCCGATCATTCTGGAACATGCCCAAACCGGCGTAATGCCCACCGCTTATGAGCAACTGTCGGGCTTTGCCGCGATTGTGGCGCATAAGTCGATGGCCGAGGTGAATATCCTCAAGGTCGAGACCTTCCTTGGCGTGTTCATCGGCGCGGTCACCTTCACCGGGTCCATCGTGGCTTTCGGCAAGCTTGCAGGCAAGATCGACGGCAAGGCCAAGAAACTTCCGGGTGGCCATGTTCTGAACGCCGGTGCGGCGATCCTGTCGCTGGCGCTTCTGCTGTGCTACATGGGTGGCTCGGGCGCGTGGACGCTGATCCTGATGGCGCTTTTGGCCTTCTTCATCGGCTATCACCTGATCATGGGCATCGGCGGCGCCGATATGCCGGTGGTGGTGTCCATGCTCAACAGCTACTCGGGCTGGGCGGCCTCGGCCATCGGCTTCTCGCTTGGCAATGACCTGTTGATCGTCACCGGTGCGCTGGTGGGTTCTTCGGGCGCGATCCTGAGCTACATCATGTGTAAGGCAATGAACCGCTCCTTCGTGTCGGTGATCCTTGGCGGCTTCGGCACGACCACGGGCCCCGCGATGGAAGTCGAGGGCGAGCAGATCGCGATCGACGCCGGTGGTGTGGCGGATGCGCTGCATGATGCCGATAGCGTCATCATCGTGCCGGGTTACGGGATGGCTGTGGCACAGGCGCAAAACGCCGTGTCCGAGCTGACCAATATGCTGCGCTCGCGTGGCAAGACCGTGCGCTTTGCGATCCACCCCGTGGCAGGCCGCCTGCCGGGTCATATGAACGTGCTTCTGGCGGAAGCCAAAGTGCCCTATGACATCGTGCTGGAGATGGACGAGATCAATGACGACTTCCCCTCGACGGATGTGGTTATCGTCATCGGCTCGAATGACATCGTGAACCCGGCCGCCCAGGAAGACCCGAATTCGCCCATCGCGGGGATGCCGGTTCTGAAGGTCTGGGAAGCGAAACAGGTGTTTGTCTCGAAACGTGGTCAGGGCACGGGCTATTCCGGCATCGAGAACCCGCTGTTCTATAAGGAAAACACCCGCATGTTCTACGGCGATGCCCGTAAGTCGGTGGATGAACTCCTACATATGATGAAAGCCTGATCAGGCGAAGAAAAGGCCCCGAGGTTTCTCGGGGCCTTTTTCATTGGTGATGCGCGTCAAGCCTGTCCAGCACCAAGGGCTGAACCTGATCCAGCAGCGCATCCAGATCGCGGCGGAAGTCGCCCATCGCCGCTTCGGTCGCTGCGCGGTCAAAGGGTTGGGCCGTGCCAAGCGCCACAATTCTGGCGCGCGCCTCCAGCACCTCTTGCAGGGCGGGGGTCAGGGTCTCGCGGTTCTCGGCCAGAGCGTCCCGCAGATCGCGCCGGATCTCGCGCGGGAAGATCACCGCCTCGCCCACGGGGCCGGTCAGCTGGGCGCGCAGCGACATCAGCCGCAGCCCCGCGCCGATCGCCAACGCATTGCCCAGAAGAGATACCGCCAGCACGCCAATCAGAACCTTGCGCTGCATCAGAAGCCTCCCGGCAGCAGGCTGCCGGTGATCAGCGCCAGGGCCAGATCATCGCCCAAGAGCGGCCCGATCACGCCCCAGCCAAGGGCGAGCGTCACAATCAGCGCGCCACCGAAGCCAAGCGTAACGGGCAGGGGGCGGATGAGAACCTCGGCCAGAGGCGGTCTGTGCGGCGTCTGTCGGGCGATCTCGCTCAGCACGGTGCGCGACAGTCGGGGGATGTCTACGGGTGTCGCCTGCATCAGTTCGATCACGCGCGCGTCGATGTCTTTGGTGTCTTGCGTCATGGATCGATCTCCTTGAGTTGGTCGCGCAGTCTGGCGCGGGCGCGGATCAGCAATTGTTCGACAGCCCCCGTCGACAGCCCCATGATCTGGGCAATCTCTCGGGTGCTCAGCTCGCCACTGGCGCGCAGCAAAAGCGCGCGCCGCTGGCGGTCGGGCAGATGGTGCAGGGCGGCTCGCGTCAGCCCCAGCCGCTGGCGCATCGCCAGATCATATTCGGCAGGGGGATGGTCATCGACCGGGTCGGGGGCTGCGTCAAGCCCCAGAAAGTGCCGGACCCCAAGACGCCGGTTGCGGTCGGTGCAATGGTTGGCGGCAATGCGGTAGATCCAAGTCGAGACGGCGGCCCGCGCAGGGTCATAGCGGGAGGCTTTCTGCCAGACGCGCAGGAACACCTCCTGCACAACGTCCTCGGCCTCTTCGGGGCGGCGCAACATAGCGGCGCTGAACCGCGTTACTCCGGGGCCGAAGCGCTGCATCAGGCGCTGCAGGGCCTGCCGGTCGCCCTGCGCCAGTGCGGCCATCAGCGCGACCCATTCGGTTTCGGGGCGGTTGTCGGCCTGTGTCACGCGGGCCTCCTTCCGCCCGATCCCTGCCTGCAACCGGATTGGATCGCAGGCAGGAAGGAAGGGCAAGCGTGATCAGCGGGTGACACTGATCTTGCGGCTTGTCTGGCCGGTTTCGCCATTCGTGCCGGTCGCCGTAACGGTGGTTTCGGTGCCGGTGCCGTCGCTGCTACGGGTGCGCGTTTTCGAGGCGGTCTGCCCCGTCGGGCTGGTCGCCTTGGTGGTCGTGGTGCATTTGGCCTGACCGTTTTCACGCACGCAGTCGCGGTCCTTGGTGACGGTGCTGCCTTTGCCGGTTTGCACGGTGACGCTTTGCGCCTGCGCGGTGGCGGCCATCGTGAACAGGCCAAACGAGGTCAGCAGAACAGGGAGAAGTTTCATAGCAAAATCCTTTTGCGGGGGAGAGAACAGAGCATGACAGCCCCGTTGTTAAAACGACGCAGGCGAGAGGCCTGCAGGAAGGCGGGCGATCAGGCGCGCCAGTTCTGACGCGCTGAGATGTCCGTCGCTGTTGCGGTCGGCACGGGTAAAGCCCTGTGTCTGTGCCTTAAACTCGGACCAGTCCACAAATCCGTCGCGATTTGTGTCACGTTTCATCAGACGCTGGCCATCCGCATGCTGCCTGCGGGCCTGTGCGGCCTGCGCCACATCCTGCGCGCGGATTTTTCCATCCTGATCGCGATCGATCCCGTTGAAGATCGTGCGGCGCAGGGCGTCGAATTCCGCCAGATCCAGCCTCCGGTCCTGATTGCGGTCATAGCGATCAAGGATCTGGGCGGCGCGGGCCATATCTGTGTCGGGGCTGGCTTCGGCCAGCGGGGCGAAAAGGGCAAACAGGCAGGACATCACAAGCGATGAGGGGCGTGACAGGCGGCAGGTCATGGCGGTCTCCGGCAAACTGGCGATGTCTTCCTTTACGCAATCCGCGCGCGGTCCCTACGCGTGCCAGCAGAAAAACTGTTGCGGCATACGAATGTATGCTAATAAATACATGATATTAATGCACAAAATTATTTACAGGCGGGTGTGATTGAGGCAGGCTCCGACGGTCGTAACCAGGAATGACTGTCATGCCCATGCCTCCGGTCGAAGACCATCCGCAGCGCTACCCGATGGTGGCAGAGCTTCATGCGCGCCCCTTTCCCAAGATTTCGGTGCCCTCGCATGTGGTCTATCTGGCGGTGAAAGAACCGCTGGGGGCGGCATCGCGTTCGCGGGCGGCAGATATGGAACATCTATGTGATCTTCTGGACCGGCATGGCGCGCCGCTGCCTCCCGAAGGGGCCACCCATCATGCGGGAAATATCGGGCGATACCGGCTTTCTTGGGAAAGCCATACAGAGTTTGTCAGCTATCTTGCGCAGTCCGACGGGGTGTCGCAGCGCCCCTTCGATCCTGCGGAAACGGCGGTTTTCCCCGAGGACTGGCTTAGAACGGCCCCCGGAAAGCGTCTGGTGGCCGTGCATATCCGCATCAAGGAAATGCCCGAAGATCCGGGGCAACTGGCCAAGATGGTCGATGACTGGTTCGTACCGGAAAATCTGGTCTGCACCTGGGTTGTGGATGAGGCGATCGCTTTGGCGGGCGATTTCCGCATCGATGCGGCAGGGCAGATGCGTTTTGCGCTTTTCGTGCGGCCCGGCACGGGGCCGGGTCGGGTCGGGAGGGTGGTCCAGCGGCTCTGCGATCTGGAGGCCTATCGCGCGATGTCCATGCTGGGGCTGTCGCGCGCGCGCGAGCTGACCGCGCGGCTTAACAGCCTTGATCCGGCCCTGTCCTCGCTGATCGCATCCATGCGCGATGCCGATACCACGCCCGAGAAGGTGTTGAACGCGTTGCTCGATATCTCCTACGAGCTGGAGATGCTGGCGATGCATCTGTCCTTTCGTTTCGGGGCGACCCGCGCCTATGCCGCCTTGGTGCGCGAGCGGGTCGAGATGCTGCGCGAGACACGTTTTGCGGGGCGGCAGAAGCTGGGCGAATTCGTCTCGCGCCGTTACGATCCGGCGATCCGCACCGTCTTTGCCGCCGAGCAGCGGCTGAATGCGATGCTGGAACGTGCCGGTCGCGCCGCCGAATTGCTGCGCACACGGGTGGATGTGGACCGTTCGGCGCAGAACCAGAGGCTGTTGGAAAGCATGGATCGCCGTTCGGATCTGCAGTTGCGCTTGCAGCATACGGTCGAGGGGCTATCGGTGGTGGCGATCAGCTATTACGCCGTCAGCCTGTGCGGATATCTGGCCTATCCGCTCGCCAAGAAGCTGGGCATAGGCAAAGAGATGATGGTTGCGGGGCTGACGCCACTGGTTGTGCTGGCGGTCTGGCTGATGCTGCGGCGGATCAAGAAAGGCATGGGCGCGCATTGACGGCCTTGCGGATAGCAAGGCCGAGATCGGGAGGGGGCGGTTTGGCACGGACCTGCTTTGGCGCGCGCCAATCCGGCTGATACCCTCGCGGTCCCGTTCAGCGTCAAACAGGCCGATCCAGGCCCCCAGTCCGCGCGGGCCCGCGCTGTCATTAAAGGCGCAAGCTCATTTCGGTGTTTCGCGCGTTCCACAGGGGCCCGCGATCGATCCTGCATCGGGGTAGGCTGCTCTCGCTTTGATGGGCCGTGGTGATGCCGCGGGGGCGCTCTCCCGTAGCGGTGGCCGTTTTGACACGGCACCGGCTGACCAGTTCGGGAGGGTCTTGCTCAGGGTAAGGCGGCGGTATCGGCGGGCAGAGGCGGGAGCAACGGCACGGGCAAGGAGACGGGCAGTGAAACGGTGCCAAGCGCAGGCGGTCTGTCGGCGTCGGTCTGCACTGATGGCGCGGGGGCGGGGTCTGCCTGTTGTGCGGGAAGGGCATCGGCAGGCGGCCTTGCCTCCTGTGCGTCGGGAAGGCGCAGACCCAGTATGGCCTCTGCCGCGCGGTCATAGTTTTTGTCCAGATGATGGCCCCCTTCGAAGGCCAGCGCCGTAACCGAGGGGCTGGTGGGGCAGGCGCTGTATTGGTCTTTGCGCCCGTACAGGCAGAGCACATGCAGGGACGGCGGCAGTGCCTCCAGGGCCGCGACCACATCGCGGCTGCCGGTCTTCTGGCCAAGCCATCCCCCCATGACCACCTCGAAGCCGGTATGGGTTTCGGGCGAAAGCAAGGCCAGCCCCAACACGTTCTCGCGCAGCGTCGCGGGCAGCAAGGGCGCATAGAATGGGGTGACATTCGCCCCCAGCGAAAATCCCGCCAGAATGACGTTCTGCGTGCCGAAACGGGCCGCAAAATGCGAGTGGATGCGGGTCATATCGGCGGCAATCCTGTCCGGGCTGCGTTCCTGCCACAGATAACGCATGGTCGAAATCCCGATGACAGGTAGCCCGTTCTGTGCCAGCCGGTCTGCGATTTCCTCGTCGAAATTGGCCCAGCCGCCATCGCCCGACAGGAAAATCACAAATGCCTCCGGTGGGGTGTCCGCGGCGCTATGATCGGTGGCCGCTTCGGGCAGGTGGAGAGTGATCGGCAGATCCTGCAGATCCTGTGCACGGGTGCCGGTGTCAAAGGCGTGATCGGTTCCGGCCAGCGCCAGATAGGCCTGCACCAGCGCCGCGTTACGGGCCTCGGTGCTGTCCTCGGCGGGCGGGTAGAAGCGCACACCACGCACCGCCTGTAGCACCGAGGCCGCGTCGGTTGCGGCATCATGCCAACGCAGCACCGTCTTGCGGCCCGCTTCGGGCAGGGCGGTCTGACAGGTATCGGGCAGATCCCTGTGCAGATCCTGCGTCACGATCCCCTTGAACTGGTCGGGGCGGGTGGCGGCCGCCAAGCGCGCAAGGGCCGTCCCCTCTCCGATGCCAAGCAGGACGGGGGCACGGGGCGCGGCCTCCCGCCGCTTGCCGATTTCCTGTGCGATATATAGCAGGGCGTCGGTTGCCTGCTCGCAGCCGCCCCCGAGATCCAGCAGCCAGTCCGGATCGATGGTAATGACAAGCGTATGCATGTCCGCCAGTGTCCGGGCAATCGTTTCGCTCCGGCCTGCCGTGGCATCCGCCGCCCCGCCCGCCAGTAAAAGCGCGGTCGAACGGATGTCGTCCTGCGGCTCGGCAATCGAGGTGACCGCCAGAAACAGCGCGCTGCTTTGCGGTTGTGCCATTGCGCGCAGACCACCGAAGATCATCAGGCCCAGCAGCAGGGTCAGCATCAGCCCCGGTCTTACTATCAGCGCGCGGCTTGGCGCAGGGGGCAACAGGCGCAAGACAGAACGGGCGGGGAAAGGCGAATGCGGCATCAAGCGGTCTCCTGCAATGGGCAAAGCTATAAGCGGCAAACCCTGATGAGCGGTTAAACCCTCGGAGGAAAACCGCACCGATGGCGGCCAAGGCTGGCATGGGGGGCCGAAAACGGGTAGAGCGCGGGCAAGGCCCCCCGCGATATCCGTAGGTTTGCGGTATCCGGTCAGGGTCGGAGGAGGATGATATGCGCAAACTCGATCTGCCCGAACGTGCTGGCTGGCGCGATATGGCCAAAGAGGTGGGGTTCACCTTTGCCGATATGCATGGCGAACCCTATTGGGACGAAAGCTCGGCCTATGAATTCACGCTGCGCGAGATCGAGGACCGCATCGAGGACCCTGCCACCGAGCTGCACGCGATGTGCCGCGAGGCGGTGGACCGGATCGTGAATTCGGAGGAATTGATCGGGGTCATGGGCCTGCCCGAGGCGCATTGGGATCTGGTCCGCAATAGCTGGCGCGACGGGCAGCCCGAACTGTATGGCCGTTTCGATCTGGCCTATGACGGCAAGGGTCCGGCCAAGATGCTGGAATATAACGCCGATACGCCCACCTCTTTATACGAGAGCGCGGCCTTCCAGTGGCAATGGCTGGAAGAGCAGATCGCGGCAGGCGTGCTGGCGGAGGACGCCGACCAGTTCAACGGCATCCACGAGGCGCTGGTCGAGCGGTTCCGCGCCCTGTTTGCGCCCAAGACGGACCTGCATTTCACCGCGATGGGCGGCAATCCCGAGGATTATGCCACGGTCGAGGCGCTGGGTTGGGCCGCGCGCGAGGCGGGTCTGGGGGCGCATTACTGTGATCTGGAAAAGATCGGGCTGAGCGAAGAGCAGCAGTTTCTTGATGACGAGGATCGGGTGATCGGCACGCTGTTCAAGCTGTATCCGTGGGAAGATCTGCTGCGCGAGGACTATGCCCAGTATCTGGCAGGGTCGGGGGCACAGTTTATCGAACCCGCATGGAAGGCGCTTGTCTCCAATAAGGCCATCCTGCCGATGCTCTGGTATTTCTTCGAGGGCCATCCCAATCTGCTGCCCGCCTATTTCGAGGAGGATGTGCGCGAGGGGCTGGCCGGAAAGGGCCGCCCCGCTCCCGAGATTGCCGAAAGTTTCGCCCGCGCGCATGGCCAGCTTCTGCGGGGCTATGTCACCAAACCGATTTTCTCGCGCGAGGGCGCATCGGTGCATATCATCGAGGGCAGCAAGGTCGAGACATCGCAGCAGGACGGCTATGCGCAATATCCCCGCATCGTGCAGGCCTATCAGCCCTTACCGGAATTTTCAGGCTTCCGGCCGATTATCGGGGCCTGGATCGTCGGCGGGGACTGCGTGGGGATGGGGCTGCGCGAGGATCGCTCGCGGATCACGCAAGACCTGTCGCGCTTCAAGCCGCATTTCATTCGGGGCTGATGCGCCCGTAGCTGTGGTGCCGATGCCGCGGACCTGTGATATGGGGCCTTATGCCGTGCGTGCTCGGGGCTCCGATACTGTTTGATGAAGGACCAGATTGATGAAGAAACGCTCACGCTATGTTGCCCTGACCATCATGGGGGCTGCCGCCTTTACGCTGGCGGGGTGCAAGGAGGAAAAGGTCGATGCACAGGCTTTCCCCGATCTGGCCTCTTGCGAGCAGGCGGCAGGCGCGGGGGGCGACTTCACCGCCGAGCAATGCCGCACCGCTTTTGCCCAGGCGCAGGAGCTGAACGTGGAATCCGCCCCGCGCTATGACAGCCTGCAGGTCTGCGAAGAGCAGCACGGGGTAGGGAATTGCGGCAGCGAAGAAGAGGCCACGGGGCATCAGGGCAGCGGTATGGGCGGGATCTTCATGCCGCTTCTGGCAGGCTATCTGATCGGCAATATGCTGGGCGGGCGCGGCTCGGCGCAGCCTTTGTATCGTAACGGGCAGGGGGGCTATACCAATGCCGACCGCTCGGCCAGCTTCTCGACCAATAACGGCAAGGCCAAGCTCAGTCAGGGGCTGTTCAAGAAACCGGCCACGACCATCGGCAAGGCGCCGATGACCCGTGCCACGGCGGTTTCGCGCGGGGGGTTCGGGACCAGCTCCAGCACCAGCCGCAGCTTTGGCGGCTGAGGGCGCTGGCCGGTTCCCGCCGATGGCTTGAGAATCTTGTGAACGGTTTGCGGGGAACGTCTCTGCCCGAATGCGGGTTGTTTGTCCAAATCGCAGCACAGCGCCGGATCGGTGCGCAGCGGCTGCGACGGGTAAGCTTAGGAGATAGAAGATGTTCAAGAAAACCACGATGACCGTTGCCGCATTCGCCACGCTTGCAACCGCAGGTCTGGCCACCAGCGCCTCGGCGTTTCCGGCCATGCTCGGCACCGACAGCTCGCTGCGCGCAGGGCCGGGGGCGGATTATCAGGTCAGCTCGACCGTGCCGCAAGCCGCTAATATCGAGGTGGATGGCTGCATCTCGACCGGCAGCTGGTGTCAGGTCAGCTATGGCGACAATACCGGCTGGACCCCCGCGTCGAATATCGCGATCCATGAGGGTAACAACATCGTCTATCTGGCCGATCGCCCGAAAAATGTCGATGTGAAGACCATCGAGATCAAGGATAACGGCAATGGCCAAGCGGCCGGTGCCTTTGCCGGTGCCGCCGCAGGTGGGGCGGCAGGCGGCGCCATTGCCGCAGGCACGGTGATCGGCGGGCCGGCTGGTGCCGTTGTGGGGGCGCTTATCGGGGGCGCGCTGGTTGGCGAGGCCGCCAAACCCGAGCCCACCACGGTCACCTATGTGCAGGAGCATCCGGTTGATCCGGTCTTCCTGAAAGGCGATGTGAAAACCGGTGCGAAGCTGCCCGATAACGTGGCATTGCAGCCCGTGCCCGACAGCAAATACGCCTATGTGAACGTCAACAAGGAACCGGTTCTGGTGGACCCGCATAGCCGTGCCATTGTCTATGTGTTCAACTGATCTCCTCTGTTGATGTAGATCCGGAAGCTGGCCCTCGGGCCAGCTTTCTGCTGTGTGGTCCGGAGCACGGATCCTGTCGGACGGGGCCGCCATCCAACTGGGCAGGCCCGAATAGCAGAATCCGCAAAAGCCGCCCCGCAGAGGACCGCTCCGGCTTGCCACCTGCCAGAGGCCAGAGAGCTGCCTGTTCGGGGGCTTCCGATCCCCCAGTGTCGCGTGCAGTGGAAGGCCCGGGGCAATCTCTCCCGAAACTTGCCATCAGGACCGGCGCTGCGTCTTATCGCCGCGCCAGACATCAGTGCCAGAAATCGGTGCCAGTTACAGCCGCGCCTGTTCAGCCGCGCTGATCGGCGACGATCTTTTTCATGGCCTCTTCCGGCGCATAACCGCGCAGCATCTCGTCGCCGATCACAAAAGACGGGGTACCGGACAGGCCCATCCGCTGGCCAAGCGCGTAATTCGCCTCGATCACCTTTTCAACCTCGGGCGAGGCGGCGGCTTTCTGGATCGCATCGCCGTCCAGATCGAGCTTCTTGGCCAGCGCCGAAAGGCTGTCATCGGAAATATCGCCACGCAGGGTCATCAAGGCGTTATGGACCTTCTCATACGCCTCATCGCCCGCGACCTGCTTGGTGGCAATGGCAAAACGCGCAGCCTTTACCGAGGCGTCGCCCAGAATGGGGAATTCCTTGACGATGAAACGGATATGGCCATCCGATTTCAGAAGCGCGTTGATTTCGGGATAGGCCTTCTTGCAATAGCCGCAGCGGTAATCCATGAACTCGACAATCGTCACATCCCCATCGGGATTGCCGCCCACCCATGACTCGGGATCATTGGTCAGCTCGTCTTCATTGGTCGCAATCAGTTGCTGGTCATTCTGCGCGATCTGGGCGTTCTGCTTCTTTTCAAGCTCGTTGATCGCCTCCATCAGGACTTCGGGGTTGTCCATCAGGTAATTGCGCACGGCCCGTCCGAAATCGGCGCGTTCGCTATCGGTCATCGACCCCAGATCAAGCGCGCCTGCGGGCTGGGCCAAAAGCGCAGAAAGGGCGAAGGCGGGAAGGAGTTTGCGGGTCATCTGGGTCCTCTGTCGATCCTTGGTCCGGCGCCACAGACCGGCGCGGGAGGTTGGTGCCCACACTGGCGCAAGCGCGGCGGCGGGGCAAGGGGGGGCACAGCCTTTGCATTGACCTATGGCAGCGGCTGGCCTATCGCGGCGGGGTCGAAGCCCAAAATGGAGCCCCACCATGCGTTTCTCAACCCGCGGACAAGTCGATCCTTTCATCGTGATGGATGTGATGGAGGCTGCGCGCGCAGCCGAAGGGGAGGGGCGCGATATCGTTCACATGGAAGTGGGCCAGCCCTCGACCCCCGCGCCCTCCGGTGCCCGCCAGGCGCTGGCGCAGGCGCTGGACGATCAGGCGATGGGCTATACGGTGGCCTTGGGTCTGCCTGCGCTGCGGCAGGGGATCGCGCGGCTTTATAAACGCTGGTACGGGGTGGATCTGGATCCGGCGCGGGTGGTGGTCACCTCGGGCTCCTCGGGCGCGTTCGTACTGGCATTCTCGGCGCTGTTCAACGCGGGCGACAAGGTTGCTCTGGGCGAGCCGGGCTATCCCAGCTACCGCCAGATCCTGCGCGCGATGTCGGTGGAACCGGTGGGCATGCCGACCAGTGCCGAAAACCGCTATCAGCCGGTGCCTTCGGATATCCCCGAAGATGTGCAGGGGCTGATCGTGGCCTCGCCGGGCAATCCGTCGGGCACCATGCTGGGCAAGGCTGAACTGAAGGCGCTGATGGATCTGGCCGAGGCACGCGATCTGGCTTTCATCTCGGACGAGATCTATCATGGCCTCCATTACGAGGACCGCGCGGTGACGGCGCTTGAGGTCTCGGATCAGGCCTATGTGGTCAATTCCTTCTCGAAATATTTCTCGATGACGGGCTGGCGGGTCGGCTGGCTTGTGGTGCCCGAAGACCATGTGCGCACAGTCGAGCGTCTGGCGCAGAACATGTTCATCTGCCCGCCGCATGCCAGCCAGATTGCCGCCCTTGCCGCGCTGGACTGCATCGACGAGCTGGAGGCCAATCGCGCCGCTTATGCCGAGAACCGCCGCCTGATGCTGGAGGCGCTGCCGCAGATCGGCTTTGACCGCATCGCGCCGCCCGATGGGGCCTTCTATATCTATGCCGATGTCGCCCATCTGACCGATAACTCGCTGGCCTTTGCCGAAGAGATCCTGCGCGAGGCAGGGGTTGCCGTGACCCCCGGGCTGGATTTCGACCCCGCGCGCGGGGCCACGACGCTGCGGTTTTCATATGCGCAATCGACCGACCGCATCCGCGAGGGGCTTGCACGGTTGCAGAGCTTCATGGCGCAGCGTGGCAAGTGAGCACTGACTTTCGGGGGGCGCTGCGCTAAGCTCGCCCCGAACAGGATACAAGAACGGAATCGGGCAGAATGCGGAGATCGGCGCAGCCGTGTCATGGGCGCTTGGCGCTTTTCTGGGTCATGGCGCTTTGGGCGTTTCTGGCGGGGTGCGGGCTGGCGCAGGCGCAAGACAGCCGGCTTTCGGCGCTGGCGCAGCTTGATCCGGCGCGCAGTGGCATCACCGGCGATGCAACGCAGACGGATCTGCGCTTGGGGCTGTCGCAGCCTGTCGCGTGGCGGGCGTTCTTGCTGGATAATCCGCCGCGTCTGGTGGTGGATTTCCGCGAGGTCGATTTTTCCGCACAGGATCCGGCGGTGATGCTGGGCAAGGGGGGCAAAAGCGGCGCGGTGCAGGTGCTGCGCTGGGGGCCGTTCCGCCCCGGCTGGTCGCGTCTGGTGGCCGAGCTGTCCGGCCCGATGAAAATCGCGGCCGCGCAGCTGCGTACCGGCGAGGCGCCGGAACTGGATATTTCGCTGACTCCGGTCAGCAAAGACAAATTCGAAACAACGCAGGGCGACCCGAATTCGGCCTTGTGGGATTTGCCGCAGCCGGCGCCGGTTCCGGCTCCGATCCTGCGCCAAGATGGCTCGCGCCCGCTGCGGGTGGTGCTTGACCCCGGTCATGGGGGCATTGATCCCGGTGCGGAGGCGGAGGGCACTTCGGAGGCGGTGCTGGTGCTGACCTTCGCGCGCGAGCTGAAAGAGGCCCTGACCCGCGCGGGGATCGATGTGGTGATGACGCGCAACGAGAATGTGTTTGTGCCGCTTGAGACCCGTCTGACGATTGCGCGCAAATCCGAGGCCGATCTGTTCATCTCGCTGCATGCCGACGCGCTGGCCAGCGGGAAAGCCACCGGAACGGCGATCTATATGCTTGACGAGAAAGCCACCGACGACGCGTCGCAAAAACTGGCCGAGCGCCATGATCGCGCCGATATTCTGGCCGGTGTCGATCTGGACGGGCATGGCGATGATGTCGCACGGGTGCTGATGGATCTGGCGCGCACCGAGACGCGCCCGCGCACCGTGCGTTTTACGCAGGTTCTGGTGGGAGCACTGAAATCGGCGGGGGTGACGCTTTACAAACATCCCGTGCAGGGGGCCGATTTCTCGGTGCTGAAATCCGCCGATTTCCCTTCGGTGCTGATCGAGCTGGGCTTTCTGGACTCGGAACGGGATCGCAAGCATCTGCTGGATGACAGCTGGCGCAAAACCACGGCCGCCGCGATCACGCAGGCTGTGCAATCCTGGGCGCAATCGGATGCGGCAGAGGCAAGACTTTTGCGCCAGTAGCCCTATAAATGACGCTGAATGCTGTAGAAACGCCGCTCACATAGCCGAGATGTGAGCGCGATCTTGCCGCGAAGGCGTATAACTTGTTTTGACCCCGCAGGCCGTGGCGGCTATAGGCGGGCAGAATTGCGGTTTTCCGCGATAAACGGGCATCCCCCGGTAAGGAGCGAACCTTGATCCGATTTATCCTGTCCTTCTTCGGCAGCATCTTTTCGTGGATTGTTACGGCGGTGTTCTTCGCCGCGCTGACGGTCGGGGCGATCTTCTGGATGTATTCCCGTGACCTGCCGAGCCATGATCAGCTTTCGCAATACCAGCCCAAGACGATTTCGCGTATCTATAATGGCGACGGGCGCCTGATCGACGAATTCGCCACCGAGCGCCGTCTGTTCGTGCCGATCGACGAAATTCCGCCGATCGTGCAGGATGCCTTCGTGTCCGCAGAGGACAAGAATTTCTGGCACCATGCGGGCTATGATCCGGTCGGGATCGCGCAAGCCGTGTTCGAGGCGGTGCGCACCGGCGGCCATGACGTGCGCGGGGCCTCGACCATCACCCAGCAGGTGATGAAAAACTTCCTGCTGTCTTCGGACCGGTCGGTCGAGCGGAAGATCAAGGAGCTTATTCTGGCCTCGCGGGTCGAACATGCGCTGCCCAAGAAACGCATTCTGGAGCTCTATCTCAACGAGATCTTCCTCGGCCAGAATTCCTATGGTGTGGCGGCGGCGTCGCTGACCTATTTCAACAAGCCGCTGTCGGAACTGAAGCCCTATGAGGCCGCGACACTGGCCTCGATGCCGAAAGCCCCGTCGAATTACCATCCGGTGCGCGATATGCAGCGGTTGAAGGACCGCCGCAACTATGTGCTGCATGAGATGTGGCAGAACGGCTATATCTCCGAGGCAACCTATCGCGAAGAGCGTGAATTGCCGGTGAAATCGGTGCAGAACGGGGATTACGCGCCGTTCCGCGACCAGATGCCGCCGCGCGACTATTTCACCGACGAGATCCGCCGCCAGCTTTCGCGCAGCTTCGGTCAGGACGAGTTCTTCTCGGGGGGGCTGACCGTGCGCGCAACCGTCGATCCCGAGATGCAGGCACAGGCCGGACGCGCCCTTCAGCATGCGTTGGAAGATTATGACCGCAGCCGGGGTGTCTGGCGGGGCACGGGGGTGACCATTCCGGCGGACAAGCTGAAAAACGAGGCCGATTGGCGCGCGGCGCTGGCCGATGTGCGCAGCGATAAGGTGCCGCGCGATGTCGAGGGCTGGATGCCTGCCGTCGTGCTGTCTGTCGGCAAGGAAGATGCCCGCATCGGCATCGAGGGGATCAAGGAAGAAGGCAATGGCAACTGGATCCCCGCCAAGGATGTGCAATGGGCCCGCAAGCTGAACGAGAACGGCAAGCTGGGTCCGAAGGCGCGTGTGGCGTCGGATCTGGTGAGTGTGGGCGATGTGGTGATGGTGCGCGCCATGACCTCGGACAGCGATGGCAGTTTCATCCGCTGGACGCTGCGGCAGGTGCCGCAGGTGGAAGGGGCCTTCATGGCGATGGACGTGCATACGGGCCGTGTGATCGCGATGCAGGGCGGCTTCTCCTATCAGTCGACCGTATTCAACCGCGCCACGCAGGCGATGCGCCAGCCGGGCTCGAACTTCAAACCCTTCGTCTATGCGGCGGCGCTGGATTCGGGCTTTTCGCCCGAGACGGTGGTGGTGGACGCCCCGATCGAGGTGAATACCCCGCAAGGCCTGTGGCGTCCGAAGAACGCCTCGAACAAATATTACGGCCCGACCCCGATGCGGACCGGTCTGGAACAGTCCCGTAACCTCATGACCGTGCGGATCGCGCAGGAAATCGGCATGGATACCATTGCCAATTATGCCGAGCGCATGGGCGTCTATAACCCGATGAAGAAGTTCCTTGCCAATGCGCTCGGGGCGCAGGAAACCACGATGTTCAATCTGGTCTCGGCCTATGCGATGTTCGCGAATGGCGGCAAGCGGGTGGAGCCGACGCTGGTGGACCGTGTGCAGGACCGCTACGGCCGCACGATCTACCGCCACGACCAGCGCGTCTGTGACGATTGCAGCGCCCAGACCCTGCCTGCGGGCGAGGGGCCGCGGATCGAGTCGAATTCCGAGCAGGTGGTCGATCCGATCACCGCCTATCAGATGATCTCGCTCATGAAAGGCGTGGTCCAGCGTGGTTCGGGCCGCGGGGTGAATATCAGCGTGCCCGTCGCGGGTAAAACCGGCACGACCAATGATGCAAAAGACGTGTGGTTCACGGGCTTTACCTCGAATATCGTCGCGTCGTGCTATATCGGCTATGACAATCCCAAAGGGCTGGGGGCGCATGCTTTCGGCGGGACGCTCTGTGTGCCGGTGTTCAACGAATTCATGAAGGAAGCGGTCAAGAAATATGGCGGCTCCGAATTTACCGTGCCGCCGGGCGGGCATTGGCAGAACTTCAACCGCTTCACCGGCGAGATGCTGCCGCCGGGGGCGTCGGGCGATTATGTGCAGGCCGAATATCTGCGCGAAGGCCAGAGCATTGCCGGTATGGGGCTGGTGGTTGATGGCGGCTTCGGCATGGGCTCCAACCTGCCGCTCTTTGCGCCCGGGGAAAGCGATGAGGGCGGGACATCTGTCACCACCTCCTCCGGCAAGACCGCGATCCTCCCCAAACAGCGCGCGAATTTCGGCACAATCAGTGCCGGCGGGCTATACTAACATCGCAGGCCACGGATTTTCGGCCCCTTCGACAACTTGTCGAGGGGGCCTTAAATCTGTATGACCGGCCAGAACAGGAAAAGGACAGGTTTCGACATGCGCGCCGAGACGCAGAACATCGTTGAACAGATCAAGAAATCGCTCGACCTTCTGGGGCAGCGGATGGACCTTGAAACGGCTCCGCACCGGATCGAGGAATTCAACGCCATGATCGAGGACCCGACGCTGTGGGACGATCAGGCCCGCGCGCAGAAGCTGATGCGCGACCGTCAGGCGTTGTTGGACAAATACGAGACCTATCAGCGCATCAAGCAGGAGCTTGAGGACAATATCGAGCTGATCGAGCTGGGCGAGATGGAAGGCGATTCCGATGTCATCTCGGAGGCCGAGGCCGCGTTGAAGGCCCTCAAGGAAGAGGCTGCCGCCAAGGAGCTGGAAGCGCTTCTGAATGGCGAGGCCGATGGCAATGATACCTATCTCGAAGTCCATTCGGGCGCGGGCGGGACGGAAAGCTGCGACTGGGCGTCGATCCTTGCGCGGATGTATGTCCGTTGGGCCGAGAAGAAGGGCTATGAGGTCGAACTTGAATCCGAGACCGCAGGCGAAGAGGCGGGCATCAAATCCGCGACCTACAAGATTTCCGGCCCCAATGCCTATGGCTGGCTGAAATCGGAATCCGGTGTGCACCGTCTGGTGCGGATTTCGCCCTATGACTCGGCGGCGCGTCGGCATACCTCTTTCAGCTCGGTCTGGGTCTATCCGGTGGTCGATGACAATATCGAAATCGAGATCAACCCGTCGGATATCCGCATCGATACCTACCGGTCTTCGGGCGCGGGGGGCCAGCACGTGAACACCACCGACTCTGCGGTGCGGATCACTCACTTGCCGACCAATATCGTTGTGACCTCCTCGATGAAGTCGCAGCACCAGAACCGCGAAATCGCGATGAATGCGCTGAAATCGCGTCTCTACCAGTTGGAGCTCGACAAGCGTAACGCCGCGATCAACGAGGCGCATGAGAATAAGGGCGAGGCGGGCTGGGGCAACCAGATCCGGTCCTACGTGCTGCAGCCCTACCAGATGGTGAAGGATCTGCGCACCGGACACGAGACCTCGGACAGTCAGGGCGTTCTGGATGGCGATCTTGACGGGTTCATGGCCGCGACGCTGGCAATGGGCGTCGAGGGCAAATCCCGCGCCGATGCGCAGGCGGCGGATTAAGACCGGCTTTGTTCAAGCACCGAATCTTAGGTGCCTAATCACGCGGAACAGGGAGGGCGAAGGCTCTCCCTTTCTCATTTTGGTGAACCGGATCTCAAGAAAACTGATCGAATTGCGTAAATTTATGCTGCAGGACAGCATCGTGAACAAACTGGTAATTGATTTTTGAACGATGATCGGGAAGATTATGAACAAGAGATGACTGCCTACAGGGCCCTTTAACGGGAAATTAGGAGGCCTTCATGAAACCTAGAATTTACATCACCGGTGCTGCGGGTGCGGGTTCGACATCGCTTGGTCAGAAGATCGCGCAGACGCTTCAGGTTCCCTATATCGATACGGATGACTGCTATTGGGCCGAAACCGAGGTGCCCTTTACCTGTAAACGCGAGATTGGCGAGCGCTGCGCGCTGATCGAAAAGGCGCAAGGCAAAGGCGGCCCCGAAGGCGGATGGGTTCTGGCCGGAGCCGCCGATGGCTGGGGCGACGCTATTTTACGGCAGGCCGATCTGGTCATTTTCCTGCGCGCGCCCACGCCTTTGCGGCTGACCCGTCTGCGCAAGCGCGAGGTTCTGCGCTATGGCACGCGGGTGGCACCGGGCGGCGATATGGAGCAGATCTACCGCACCTTCCTGAACTGGGCGGCCAGCTACGACGACCCCTATTTCTGCGGACGTTCACTGAACCGCCACCGCGACTGGCTGGAAAGCCAGCCGGTGCCGGTGCTGGAGCTGTCCGGTGCGCGTCCGATTGCCGAACTGGAACATGACGCGCTGGCCGAGCTGGAGCATCTGGTCGCGGCCTGAGTGACGGATTGTCTTTTGGGCGGAACTCCTTTCCCCTCAGCGCGTAGGGCAGGAAAGGAGCAGTATCATGGACTTCAACGGAAAAACTATCTGGCTGGTGGGGGCAAGCTCCGGCATTGGCGAGGCGCTGGCGTTCGAACTGGCACAGCGCGGCGCGCGGCTTGTGCTGTCGGCGCGCTCCGAAGCGCCGCTGCAGGCGCTGCAGCAACGGCTCGGGCCGCACCATGCGGTTCTGCCCGTGGATCTGGCGGATAAGGCCGGCGTCGATGCGGCATGTCAGGCGATCTTACCTCTGGTCGGGCAGGGGCCTCTGGACGGGATGATCACCACCGCCGCGCTTTACGATCCGGGGCTGGTGCGCGAGATCGATTGGGACAAGGCCGAGCAGCTGATGCGCGTCAATCTTCTGGGGACGCTGGCCTTTGTACAGGCCGCCCCCGCGCTGTTACGCAAAGGCGGTCAGCTGGCGATTTTCGGTTCGGTTGCAGGGTATTTCGGGTTGCCCAAGGGGCAGTTCTATTCGGCCTCGAAAGCGGCTGTGATCAATCTGGTCGAGAGCCTGCGGGTGGAATATGCGCCCGATATCGATGTGCGGCTGATCTCGCCCGGTTTCGTCAACACCCGCCTGACGCAGAAAAACCAGTTCGACATGCCCTTCATCATGGAACCCGAGGCCGCAGCAAAGGCGGTCGCGGATGGTCTTGCAGGCCATCGCTTCGAGATCCATTTCCCCAAGCGCCTCACGCTCGGGTTGAAGCTTTTGCAGCTTTTGCCCTATGCGTTGTCGCTGCGGCTGACAAAACGTCTTCTGTAAAGGCAAAAGGGGCAGCGCGATGGCTGCCCCTTGCAGAATGCAGGACTGCGGTGATCAGTCTTCGCTGCTAACCGGCGGAGCCAGTTTCGGCGTGACATCGCCCGATTGCAGCGGGTCTTCCTGACGCTGCACGGACCCTTCGAAATGGGCACCGGATTCAATCGCGATGGTTTTGTGGATGATGTCGCCTTCGACCTTTGCGGTCGAGGTCAGGCGCACTTTCAGGCCACGCACGCGACCGATCACACGGCCATTGACCACGATATCATCCGCAACGATTTCGCCGCGGATGGTGGCGGTTTCGCCAACGGTCAGCAGATGCGCGCGGATGTCGCCTTCAACAACGCCCTCCACCTGCACATCGCCCGTGGTGCGGATGTTGCCGGTGATGGTCAGGTCGGAAGACAGCACCGAAGCACCGGGCTTGGCGCGGGGCGCACCACCGGGAGGCGGCGCGAAATCGCTTTTGCGCGGCGGCAGGCCTGCATCGGCCTTGCTTGCTTCGGGTTCGCCGGATTTGGTGCCGGGCTCGTGGATTTTGCTTTTAGAAAACATTCTTTGCAGCCTTGATGAAGGTCATCGGATCAACGGGTTTACCGCCTAACCGGATTTCATAGTGCAGATGCGGTCCGGTTGACCGTCCGGTATTTCCTGTATCACCGATCAAATCGCCTTGCGAGACCTTTTGCCCTTTCTGCACGCGGATTTTGGACAAATGGCCATAAACGGTCGAAACACCGAATTCATGCTGGATTTTGATCACCTGACCATAGCCATGTTCCCATTCGGCGGCGGTGATCACACCATCGGCAGGGGCATAGACATGGTTGCCGATGGGCAGCGCCATATCGACACCGGCATGCAGACGGCCCCAGCGGTAACCGAAGGGCGAGGAATAGCGGAACTGCGATTTCAGCGGCAGCTGGAAGGGCAGCTTGTCGGCGGCGATGCGATACATGTTGATCTCATCGAGCTTTTGCAGGATCGACGCCGCGCGCTTGTCATCCTCGGTCAGGGAGGCGGGGCTTTTGGAGGACATCGACACGCTGCCCAAAGGGCCGCCCGTACCGGAATAGCCCTTGCGGATCTCGCTCAGGATCTTGTCGGTGTTCAGCCCTGCCTGTTTGAACATCTTGTCGAACGGCGCCATCGAGATGGTCACCGCATCTTCAAGCGTGGCGAAAATCTGGTCATTGCGTTGTTCAAGCTGGCGTTTCTGGAGCGCAAGCTGTTCGGTTTCCTGCCGTGCGTCCTGCGCGTCCTGCGTCGCGCTATCGCGTTCGGTCGCGATTTCACCCAGAGCGTTGGACAGCATCTGCACGGTTTCCGACATATCGACATTGCGCGCAGCGGGGCTGCCTTTGCCATCCTTGCCCTGCTGCAATCCGGCCAGCTGGGTCTTGGCAGCGTCACGTTCGTTCATCACGCGGCGCAGGGTCTGCTGCACCACCTTCAGGCCGGTTTCCAGCTCGCGGCGATGTTCTTCGGATTGCAGAAGCGCCGATTGCATCTGCGAGACCTGACCAAGCGCGGTCTGGAACCGCTCCTGCGCCGCCAGCGCCTCGGAGGCGCGGCTGTCGCGTTCACGCGCAAGGCTATCCAGGCGGTGTTCGAAGGCCTTTTGCGAAATGGCCGCCTGCTGCGCCGAGGAGCCTTCGGAAATATTGTCGATAAACAGAAGCGAGCTTGCCACGATGGACCAGCCAAACAGCACCGCCCCGACAGCCAGCACCGAAGCCTGCGTCAAAGGGCGCAGGCGCACAAAGCGGGTCGAGTCATCCGATTTCATAAAGAGGCGCTGCTCGGGGAGCCAGCGCTCCAGGGCAGAGTTGGTACGATCCAGTAGACGTCGGGGCAAAGGCTTGGGTCCTGCTCTTCCTGAGGGCCACATCGCAAGGGCGAGGCTGTGGCCGAATTGTCACCTGTGCGACATGAAGTGGTTGATAGATCTTGCGCGAGGCACGAAACCGATTAGCAACCACGCTGCCCATCTGACAACCTGATTCCTTGCCTGCGCGCAGGACATCGGCCACACTTCGCATCACATCAGCGAAATCCTGCCGAGATTTTGCGTTAATTCGTTAACGTTTTAGCCCAACTCTTCGGCTTTTTGCAGGACTTCTGCGGCATGGCCGGTGACTTTCACCTTTGGCCACTGCGCGGCAATCCGGCCTTCGCGGTCAATCAGGAACGTGCTGCGTGTGATGCCCATATAGGTCTTGCCATACATCGATTTCTCGGCCCAGACGCCGTAGGTTTCACAAAGATCGCCCTCGGCATCGGACAGGAGGATGACGTTCAGGTCATGCTTGGCGCAGAAATTCTCGTGTTTTTTCAGGCTGTCCTTGGAGATCCCCAGCACCACCGTATCGGCTGCGGCAAAGGCGTCCGACAGGCGTGTGAATTCCAGCGCCTCGGTGGTGCAACCGGGCGTGTTGTCCTTGGGGTAGAAATACAGGACAACCTTCTTCCCCTTCAGCGCCGAGAGTGTCAGCAGGGCCTCGTCGCCGCCGTTTTGCGTGCGAGGCAGGGTGAAATCGGGCGCTAAATCGCCGATGGTTGCCATTTTTCTTTCCTTTTGCTTGTCTCTAAGCCTATTCACAGCCTAGATGAATTCTGCACGAACTCTATCTGTCCCGAAAATGCTGACAAGACATAGGCGGGATTTTTTGTGCCCTTTCCGGTTTTCAGAGCGGGCGGGCATTTTTTGGGGTGTGCCTGCGGGCCTTTCGGGGCGCGCAAGAGAACTTGGGGCCGGCTCGGCAGAGCCATTGCGTGAGAATTGGGCTATGGGCGCAAACGGGACGGCAGCGTGACAGACGACACGACCGATTTTTCCAAGCCGGAAGACGAGACAGAGCCGAAGCGTGCCCCAACGCAGCCTGTCGGCCGCCCTCCCATGCAGGAGCCGCCCGCAAGATCGCGCTCTATTTATAAGATTTTGCTTGTTTTTCTGGCGGTGCTGACCGTGCCTGTCGTCAGTCTTGTGGCGGTGCTGGCTTGGGCCGCCGTGACCCATCATCCGATGCGGGTGCCGATGGCGATTACCACCAAGGTGGAGGCGCGTGTCAATCAGGCGCTTGGCGGCACGTTACAGGCGCGGTTCTCGGGCGGGGCGGATCTGGTGATTGCCAGCGGCCTGCGCCCGCAGGTGCGGCTGAATTCGGTGCAGCTTCTGGCGCCGTCCGGACGCCCGATTGCGGTTCTGCCGCAGGTGCAGGCCGCCGTTCTGCCGATGCCGCTTCTGCAACGCCGGATTGCCCTGTCGAGCATCGAACTGAAGGGGGCCGCCGTTGCGATGCGCCGCCTTTCCGACGGGTCGCTGGATATCAATTTCGGCGGTCAGGGCGAGATGCAGCATCTGGCCATCGACAGTCTTTCGGATGTGACCGATGCCGTCGAAGCGGCCTTTGCCACCCCTGTGTTGCAAGATCTCAGCGAGATCCGCGCCGACACGATCGATATCCGCCTTGATGACGAACGGCTCGGGCGGGTCTGGCGGGTGTCGAAAGGGCAGTTCCGCCTGACGCAGGAGGCCGACCGTATCTCGGCCAGCCTGTCGCTGAATGTGGGCGAGCAGAACGATATGCCCGCCCAGCTTGCCTTGGGCGTGACCACTTACAAGAATTCGCCGCGGGCGCAGTTCGGGGCGGCGGTCACGGGGGTGCCTGCCCGTGATCTGGCCGTGCAATCGCCCGCGCTTGCAGGGCTTTCGGTGCTGGACGCGCCGATCTCGGGGTCGTTGCAGACCGCGATTGATGATCAGGGCGTCGTGTCGGGGATGGTGGCCAAGCTGAATATCGGGGCAGGGGCGTTGAGCCCTGTCGAAGGGTCGCGCCCGATTCCGTTTGAAAGCGCGGCGCTGGAATTGAGCTACAACCAGAAACAACAGCGGATCGAGATGAGCCGCCTCGAGGTGCATAGCACCGCCGCTGCCTTCAAGGCGACCGGCTCGGTGATGCTGCGTGATTTTGCCAATGGCCTGCCGCGCCAGCTTGTCACCCAAGTGGCGCTGAACGATCTGCAGCTTGATCCGGAAGGGGTGCTGGAGCAGCCTGCCCATTTCTCCGACGGGATGGTCGATCTGCGCATCGGGCTTGATCCGTTCCGTGTGGATATCGGTCAGGCGCAACTGATGGAGGACCAGACACGGCTTTCGGCCAAAGGCTCTCTGGCGGCCAGTTCCAAAGGCTGGCAGGTGTCGCTTGATAGCGGGATCAGCCGGATTTCCTCGAAAGGGTTGCTGGCGCTCTGGCCGCCGAAGCTTGTCGAGCATACGCGCAAATGGGCTGACGAGAATATTGCCGATGGCACGCTTTACAATGTGCGGGCGGCCATCCGCATTGCCCCCAATCATGACCCGCGCATAGATCTGGGATATGAATTCAGCGGTGCCGATGTGCGCGCGGTCAAGACGCTGCCCAATATCGAGGACGGGCGCGGTTTTGCCACGCTGGATGGCACAACCTATGCGATGATGGTGGAAGAAGGGCAGGTCACGGCCCCCGATGGCGGGGCAATCGAGGTGGCCGATTCCACGCTGAAAGTTCCCAATATCAAGCTTAAGCCTGCGCCGATGCAGGTCGATCTGGTGACCCGTTCGCAGATTCCGGCGGCACTTTCCCTGCTGGACGAGCCGCCCTTCAGCTTTATGAGCAAGGCCGGCAAGGGAACGGATATCGCCAAGGGCTGGGCCGTCGCGCGGACGCATCTTGAATTTCCGTTACAGCCGCATCTGAAACCGACGGATTTCAAATATGATGTCTCGGCCACGCTGACCGATGTCTATAGCGACCAGATCGTTCCGGGGAAGGTGCTGCGTTCGCGGCAGATGCGACTGCTGGCCGATCCGGAAAAAGGGCTGCGCATCGGCGGGCGGGGCCTGTTTCAGGACCAGAAATTCGATGCGTGGTGGATCAAGAAATTCACCCCCGAAGAGGCCCAGCATTCCCAGGTGCAGGGCTATCTGAATATCACCCCCGAAGGGCTGACCAAGCTGGGCGTGGCGCTGCCCGACAATATTCTGTCCGGCGAGGGCTGGGCCGCGCTGGATCTGGATATGGTGACGGGAGAGCCGGTCAGATATGTGATCCGCAGCGATATGAAGGGGATCGGCCTGTCGATCCCGCAGATCAGCTGGCGCAAGGGGCAGGCCTCTTCGGGCAAGCTGTCGATTGCGGGCGAGTTGAGCCAGCCCGTGAAGGTCGACCGGATCTCGCTGGATGTGCCGGGGTTGAAGGCGGAAGGCTCGGTCGCGTTGCGGGCCGATGGCGAGGGGCTGGAGCGCGCAAGCTTCGACCGTCTGTCGATTGGCGGCTGGTTCAACGGCGCCGCCGATCTGATTGGCAAAGGGCGCAACCGCCCGCCGGGCGTGGCCATTCGTGGCGGGCGCCTGACGCTGTCGGACCTTCCGTCGGGAACCAAGGGCGCGGGCGGCGGTAGCACGGGCAGCGGTAGCACGGGGGGCGGCGCGTCGGCCTCGACCCCGTTATCGGTGCGGCTGGACCGGCTGCTGGTGACGGACGGGATCGAGCTGACCGACCTTGTGGGCCAGTTCAACACCCGTGCGGGCTTCAACGGCACCTTTGACGCCCGCCTCAATGGCGGGGCGGTGGTCAGCGGTGCGGTGGGGCCTTCGGCCTCCGGGCGGCCTGCGGTGCGGGTGGAAACCCGCGATGCGGGCGGTGTGCTGGCCTCGGCCAAGCTGTTTGACAATGCGCGCGGCGGGCAGATGGTTCTGAACCTGTCGCCTACGGGGGATCGCAGCTATGTGGGGCAGCTTCGGGCTAGCAATCTGAAAATCACCAATGCGCCTATTCTGGCCTCGATGCTGTCGGCGGCCTCTATCGTGGGGCTGCTGGAGCAACTGACCGGCGACGGCATTGTGTTCAATAACGCCTCGGCCGATTTCAAACTGACGCCGCAGGGCGTATCCGTGACCGAAGGCCGTGCCACAGGCGCGTCGATGGGGATCACGCTGAATGGCAATTATCACATCGGATCGGGGGCATTTGATATGGAGGGGGTGATCTCTCCGCTTTACATCGTCAACGGGATAGGCCAGATCCTGAGCCGACGCGGCGAGGGCCTGTTTGGCTTCACCTATACCCTGCGGGGGTCGAAGACCGCGCCCAAAGTGTCGATCAACCCGCTTTCCATCTTCACGCCGGGGATGTTCCGCAACCTGTTCCGGACCGATCCGCCCGCGCTGAGCACAGAATAAGACGATGATGCAACTTTCGGATTTCGACTTTGACCTGCCCGAAGGGCTGATTGCCACAAGGCCCGCCCGCCCGCGCGATGCGGCGAAACTTCTGCTGGCGCAAGGCGGGGGCATTACGGATCTGCATGTGCGCGATCTGGTGGATGTGTTCCGCAAGGGCGACCGGTTGGTGCTGAACAACACCAAGGTGATCCCCGCGCGGCTGTCGGGCACGCGCACCCGCCAAGCGGCGCAGGGCGAGGTGACGGCCAATGTCGAGGTGACGCTTCTGGAGCCGCGCGCCGATGGCTGCTGGACGGCGCTGGCCAAGCCCCTGCGCAAGGTCAAAGAGGGCGAGGTGATCCGCTTTTCTGCCGATCTGTCGGCAGAGGTGGCAGAGATTGCCGAGGGCCAGCTGGCGATCCGCTTCAACCTGACGGGCGAGGATTTCGACGCGGCGCTGGCAGAGGCGGGGGCAATGCCGCTGCCGCCCTATATCGCAGCTCTGCGCAAACCCGATGCGCAGGATAAATCCGACTATCAGACCGTGTTCGCTCGCCATTCCGGCGCGGTGGCGGCCCCCACCGCCAGCCTGCATTTCACCCGCGAGCTTCTGGAGGCGATCCATGCCAAAGGGGTGGAGTTCACCGAAGTCACCCTGCATGTCGGGGCGGGGACGTTCCTGCCGGTGAAGGTCGATGATGTCACCACCCATAAGATGCACAGCGAATGGGGCGAGATCACGCCCGAAGCTGCGGCCGAGATTGCCGCCACCAAAGCCGCAGGCGGGCGCGTCATTCCGGTGGGCACCACGGCGCTGCGGCTGATTGAATCGGCGGCGCGCGGGACAGGGGCGATTGCGCCGTTCCGTGGCACCACCGATATCTTCATCTATCCGGGCTTCGAATTTGCCGTCACCGATGCGCTGATGACCAATTTCCACCTGCCGAAATCGACGCTGATGATGCTGGTTTCGGCGCTGATGGGCCCCGAGCGTATCCGCGAGATCTATGCTCATGCGGTGGCGCAGGAATACCGGTTCTTCTCGTATGGCGACAGTTCTCTATTGATCCCGTAAGCTTGCTGATAATCCCTGCTTGAAAAGCTTAAAACGAAACTGGACACTGGCCCCTACGGGGACTAGCTCAGCGCGGGGCGCTGAGGGAGATTCTCGCCGCGGATGTCGGTTTTGGCACATTCAGATAGTATTCGATTAGGGGGCTTTGATGTTCGCCGCGATAAAGGATAGCTGGGCGCTGCTTTTGGGCGTGATGTTGCTGATGGTCGGCAACGGGATGCAGGGGACGCTTTTGGGGATCCGGGGCCAGCTCGAGGGCATCGGCACCTACGAGATGTCCTTTGTCATGACAGGCTATTTCGCAGGCTTCCTGATCGGGTCGCGCTCGATCCCCGGGCTGATCGGTCGCGTGGGCCATGTGCGGGTCTTTGCCGCACTCGGGTCGCTGATTTCGGCCGTGCTGATCGCCTATGCCGCCGCTCCCAACTGGATCGCATGGTCCCTCATGCGGGTGCTGATCGGGTTTTGCTTCTGTGGCGTGTATATCTCGGCGGAGAGCTGGCTGAATTCCAGCGTCGAGAAGGAAAACCGTGGCCAGCTTCTGGCGGCCTATATGGTCGTGCAATCGATCGGTATCGTCAGCGCGCAGCTGATGCTGAATGTCGGCGATCCGGCAGGCTATTTCCTCTTTGTCATCCCCTCGATCCTCGTGTCGCTGGCCTTCACCCCGATTTTGCTCTCTGCCGTGCATGCGCCGGATTTCTCCTCTGGCAAACGCATGAGCTTCCGTAGGCTGTGGACGGTTTCGCCCTTCGGCTGCGTGGGAATTTTCCTGATGGGGGGCGTGTTTTCCGCGCTCTTCGGGATGGTATCTGTCTGGGGGACGCAGGCGGGGCTGAACGTCAAGCAGATCTCGCTTTTCGTCTCGGCGATCTATGTCGGCGGGCTGATCGCGCAATTCCCGCTGGGCTACCTGTCCGACCGTGTGGACCGGCGGATGATGGTTACCGTGTTGACGGTGATCGCGACCCTTTCCATGCTCTATCTCTTTTTTGCCACGCCGCCTTTCTGGGTGCTGCTGCCGATGGCGGCGGTTCTGGGCGGGATTTCCAACCCCGTCTATTCGATCCTTGTGGCCTATACCAATGACTTCCTCGACCGCTCTGAGATGCCTGCCGCATCGGCGGGGCTGATGTTTCTTTACGGGATCGGCTCGGTTGCAGGGCCGGTGGTCACGGGCTGGATGATGGAAACGCTTGGTCCGCAGGCCTTCTTCCTGTTCATCGGTGTGCTCTATGCCCTGCTGGCGGGCTACGGGATCTACCGGATGACACAACGTCCGGCACCGGCATCCGAAGATACGGGCACCTTCGCGGTGCTGTCTCCGGCCGTGACCGCCTATGCGGTGAACTACGCGCTTGATGCCGTGACCGAGGACCCCGACGCGGAAGCGCGCGCCGAGCAGGAAGCCCATGACAACCTGCGCGCCGCAGAGGCCGCTTCGGGGGTCGCGTTGCCGCTGCCCGTCGACCCCGAGGACGAGACCGCTCCGATGCCCGAAGATTCGGCGGACCCGGCCTATGGCACCAAGCCGGACGAGCCGTGATCGGCGTAAAACCTCTGAAATTACCGCCCCGAAGGTCGAATCTTCGTGATTTTGTCTTTGGGGCTTGCGTCGTGAAGGAAACGTGACAGGCTCGGGCCAAAGGCACTGTCTGGGGACGCGGGTCATGGAACAGGTTGCGAATGTTATCGGCTTCTGGTGCGAGATTATGGGGCCGGATCGCTGGTTTGGCGCGGATGTCGCGCTGGATGAGGAAATGCAGCGCCGCTTCGCGCAGCTCTGGCGCAAGGCGCGGGTGGGGACTTTGGACGAATGGCGGGATACACCGCAAAGCGCGCTGGCGCTGATTGTGCTGCTGGACCAGATGCCACGCCATATGTTCCGCGGTACGGTGGATGCCTGGGTGGCGGATGCACAAGCGCTGGAAGTGGCGCGCCATGCGGTGGTTCAGGGATATGATCTCGAGATGACTGGTGCCTTGCGCCAGTTTTTTTATTTTCCCTTCATCCATGCCGAAGATCCCGATGCGCAAAGCTACGGGGTGGCCTTGTTCGAGACGCGGATGCCGGAAGGTGCGGTGCTGGATGCGCGTTTGCGTCAGGCGGTCATTGCGCAATTCGGGCGCTTCCCGTGGCGCAACGAGATCGTCGGTCGCCGTTCCACAGAAGCCGAGGCGCGTTTTTTGTGGAATGGCGGGCTGGATCTGCTGCGCCGGTCCGAGGAAATTACCGACCGGCCCTTGCAGGAAGCGATTTTGCTTGGCGATCGCCTCTGAGATTGATCCCCCGGCAGAACTAGTTTAATACCAAACTAGTTTTCAGATGGAGGAATCCGCATGGCCGCCAAAAGCTTCGACATGATCGTGATCGGTGCAGGCCCGGGGGGGTATGTTGCTGCGATCCGCGGGGCACAGCTCGGGCTGAAAGTCGCCGTCGTCGAGCGTGAGCATCTCGGGGGCATCTGCCTCAACTGGGGCTGTATCCCGACCAAGGCGCTTCTGCGCTCTGCCGAAGTGTTCCACCTGATGGAGCGCGCGGCTGATTTCGGGCTGAGCGCCGAGAAGATCGGTTATGACCTTGATAAGGTCGTGGCTCGCTCGCGTGGTGTGGCCAAGCAGCTTTCGGGCGGCATCGGGCACCTGCTCAAGAAGAATAAGGTCACCGTCTTCATGGGCGAGGCAACCGTGGCCAAAAAAGGCACCGTCACGGTCAAGACCGATAAGGGTGTCGAGGAACTGACCTCGAAGAATATCGTGCTGGCCACTGGCGCACGGGCGCGTAACCTGCCGGGGCTTGAGGCCGATGGCAAACGCGTCTGGTCCTATAAGCACGCGCTGAACCCGCCGCATCAGCCGAAGAAACTGCTGGTGATCGGCTCGGGTGCGATCGGGATCGAATTTGCGTCCTTCTTCAATACGCTGGGCGCCGAGACCACTGTGGTCGAGGTGATGGAGCGCGTGCTGCCGGTCGAAGACGAGGAAATCTCGAAATTCGCCAAGAAGCAGTTTGAAAAGCTCGGCATGAAGATCCGCGAGAAGACCAATGTCAAATCGCTGGACCGCAAGGCCGATAAGGTTATCGCAACGCTGGAGAAAGACGGCAAGACCGAGACGCTTGAGGTCGATACCGTGATCTCCGCTGTGGGCATTGTGGGCAATGTCGAAAACCTCGGGCTGGAAGCTTTGGGCGTGAAGATCGACCGCACCCATGTGGTGGTGGATGAATTCTGCCGCACGGGCGTGGACGGCCTCTATGCGATTGGCGATATCGCGGGCGCACCGTGGCTTGCGCATAAGGCCAGCCATGAAGGCGTCATGGTGGCGGAACTGATCGCGGGCAAACATGCGCATCCGATCAAGGAAGGCACCATCGCGGGTTGTACCTATTGCACGCCGCAGGTGGCAAGCGTGGGCATGACCGAGGCCAAGGCGAAGGCTGCGGGCCATGAGGTCAAGGTCGGCCGCTTCCCCTTCATCGGCAACGGCAAGGCGATTGCGCTTGGCGAGCCCGAAGGCATGGTCAAGACCGTGTTCGACGCGAAGACGGGCGAGCTTCTGGGCGCGCATATGGTGGGCGCGGAAGTGACCGAGATGATCCAGGGCTTCGTGATCGGGCGCACGCTTGAGACCACCGAAGAAGACCTGATGCATACCGTCTTCCCGCATCCGACCATCTCGGAATCGATGCATGAGGCGGTGCTTGATGCCTATGGCATCGCGATCCACTTCTGAGTTCCCCAGCCTTGATCCGACACGCCCGCCTTTTCAGGCGGGCGTTGCATTTCAGGGCGCGGTCGGCGGGCGATATGCGGGCCTGCTGCGGGTGTCAGACCTCGATCTCGCCGCCTGCGGCCTGCCAGTAGCGGAGGCTGACCATGTTGAAGACCTCCTGATAGCCCATCTGCTGCAACATCTTGGCGGCGTTTTCCGAGCGCGAGCCGGACACGCAATACAGCGCCACAGGCGGGCAGGTGGCAAGTTGCGGCAGACACTCGGCGCTATCGGGATGGGCCTTTTTCAGCAGCGATCCGACAGGGATATGCAGGGCTCCCTTGGCGCGACCGGTCTGACGCACCTCGCCATCCTCGCGCACATCAATCAGAACCAGCGTTCCGGCGCGGACCCGCTCTATTGCGTCGCGGGCCTCGATTTTGGGGATAGCGCTGCCGCGGCGACGCAGAAAACCGAACATGTCATGCTCCTTGGGTGAGGCCCGCACGCGTTCCGGTGGGGCACAGTGATGCCAGTGATGCCGCCAAGCCGCTGGGCCTTGCAAGGGGCAGGATCAGGCATAGGCGGAAAATTGATCGCCTCGCGCAGCGCCTTTCCTGTAGGGCCGCCCAATTCGCAGGCGATGTGTCCTATCTTCCCGAAATTGCACAGGAGGGCAGGTGATTGTTCGTATTTTGTTCACGAATTGCCATTGGCAGTTTCCGAAGTTGCGCCTATCTATGGGACCAAGGCTAGCGGAGGTCCAAATGCCCGAGTTGAAAACCATCGAAATCCGTGGCGCACGGGAACATAACCTGAAGAATGTCGATCTGGATATTCCGCGGGACCAGTTCGTGGTGATCACCGGTCTTTCGGGCTCGGGGAAGTCCTCTCTGGCGTTCGACACGATCTATGCCGAAGGGCAGCGGCGCTATGTCGAAAGCCTCTCGGCCTATGCGCGGCAATTCCTTGATATGATGGGAAAACCCGATGTGGATCATATCTCGGGCCTCAGCCCCGCGATCTCGATCGAACAAAAGACCACCTCGAAGAACCCGCGCTCGACCGTCGGCACGGTGACCGAGATCTACGACTATATGCGGCTGCTTTTCGCCCGTGCCGGCACCCCCTATAGCCCTGCCACCGGCCAACCCATCGAGGCGCAGCAGGTGCAGGATATGGTGGACCGCACCATGGCGATGGAAGAGGGCACGCGCGGCTATCTTCTGGCGCCCATCGTGCGCGACCGGAAGGGCGAATATAAGAAAGAATTCCTTGAGTTGCGCAAACAGGGTTTCCAGCGCGTGAAGGTCAATGGCGAGTTCTACGAGCTGGAAGAGCCGCCCGTGCTGGACAAGAAATTCCGCCATAATATCGATGTGGTGGTGGACCGGATCGTGGTGCGTGAAGGCATGGAGACCCGTCTGGCCGATAGTTTCCGCACCGCGCTTGATCTGGCCGATGGTATCGCCATTCTGGAAACCGCCCCGCGTGAGGGCGAGGGCGAGCGCATCACATTCTCCGAGAAATTCGCCTGTCCGGTGTCGGGTTTCACCATCCCCGAGATCGAGCCGCGTCTGTTTTCCTTCAACGCGCCGTTCGGGGCCTGTCCGGTCTGTGACGGCTTGGGCGTCGAGATGTTCTTTGACGACCGTCTGGTGGTGCCGGATCAGTCGCTGTCGATTGCAAACGGCGCGCTTGCGCCTTGGGCCAAGACCAAAAGCCCCTATGTGACCCAGACCATCAACGCGCTGTCGAAACATTATGGCTTCGACAAGAAGACCCCGTGGAAGGATCTGCCCGAGAAGATCCAAGAGCTGTTCCTGCGTGGGTCTGGCAAGGAAGAGATCCCCTTCCGTTTCGATGAGGGCGGGCGCGTCTATCAGGTCGAGCGTACCTTCGAGGGCATCATCCCCAATCTTGAACGCCGCTGGCGCGAGACTGAAAGCGCATGGTCGCGCGAAGAGATGGAGCGCTACCAGAACACCCGTCCCTGCGGGGCCTGCCATGGCTACCGTCTGAAGCCCGAGGCCTTGGCCGTGAAGATCGCGGGGCTGCATGTGGGGCAGGTGGTCGAGATGTCGATCAAGGATGCCTTTGCATGGGTCGATACCGTGCCCAGCCAGTTGAGCCATCAGAAGAATGAGATCGCCAAGGCGATCCTGAAGGAGATCCGCGAGCGTCTGGGATTCTTGGTCAATGTGGGTCTGGATTACCTGACGCTTTCCCGCGCGGCAGGGACGCTGTCGGGCGGGGAAAGCCAGCGCATCCGGCTGGCCAGCCAGATCGGCTCGGGGTTGACGGGGGTGCTTTATGTGCTGGACGAACCCTCGATCGGGTTGCACCAGCGCGATAATGATCGCCTGCTGACCACGCTCAAGAACCTGCGCGATCAGGGGAATTCGGTGCTGGTGGTGGAACATGACGAGGATGCCATCCGCCACGCCGATTACGTCTTCGATATCGGCCCCGGAGCCGGTGTGCATGGTGGCCGCGTGGTGGCGCATGGCACGCCCGAGGAACTGGCGGCTGATCCGGCCTCGATCACGGGGCAATATCTGTCGGGCAAGCGCGAGATTTCCGTGCCCGAGACCCGCCGCAAGGGTAATGGCAAGAAGGTCACTGTGGTCAAGGCCACGGGTAACAATCTCAAGAATGTCACCGCCGAGTTTCCCTTGGGCAAGTTCGTCTGTGTGACGGGCGTGTCGGGGGGCGGGAAATCGACCCTGACGCTAGAGACACTGTTCAAGACCGCCTCCATGCGGCTCAATGGCGCGAAACAGACGCCCGCGCCCTGCGAGACGATCAAGGGGCTTGAGCATCTGGATAAGGTCATCGATATCGATCAGCGTCCCATCGGGCGCACGCCACGCTCGAACCCCGCCACCTATACCGGCGCGTTCACCCCGATCCGCGACTGGTTTGCCGGTCTGCCGGAGGCGCAGGCGCGTGGCTATAAACCGGGGCGGTTCTCCTTCAACGTGAAGGGCGGGCGCTGCGAGGCCTGTCAGGGCGATGGTGTCATCAAGATCGAGATGCACTTCCTGCCGGATGTCTATGTCGAATGCGAGACCTGCCACGGCAAGCGTTACAACCGCGAGACGCTGGAGGTTCTCTACAAGGGCAAGTCGATCGCCGATGTGCTGGATATGACGGTGGAGGACGCGCAGGAGTTCTTCAAGGCGGTGCCCTCGATCCGCGAGAAGATGGATGCGCTGATGGAGGTCGGCCTTGGCTATATCAAGGTGGGCCAACAGGCGACCACGCTTTCGGGCGGCGAGGCGCAGCGGGTGAAACTGTCGAAGGAACTCTCGCGGCGGTCGACGGGCCGCACGTTGTATATCCTTGATGAGCCGACCACGGGTCTGCATTTCGAGGATGTGCGCAAGCTGTTGGAAGTGCTGCACGAATTGGTGAACCAAGGCAATACGGTGGTGGTGATCGAGCATAACCTTGATGTCATCAAAACCGCCGACTGGCTGATCGATATCGGCCCCGAGGGTGGCGATGGCGGTGGCGAGATCGTGGCCGTGGGCACGCCCGAAGACGTGGCCGCCGAGCCGCGCAGCCATACGGGGCGCTATCTCGCGCCGATGCTGGGGCTGAAAGTGGCTGCCGAATGAGTGCGGATCAGGCACAGGACCGCATGTGGCGTCGCCTTGAAGGGCTGACGGTTGCGATCGCGGGGATCTATCTGGCCTATGTGCTGGACCCCGGCTGGCCGTGGTGGGTATGGGTCGTGTTGTTTCTTGCGCCCGATCTGTCCTTTGCGGGCTATCTGTTCGGACCGGCCACGGGGGCGATCACTTATAATCTGTGCCATATCTACGGTTTCGGGCTTGGGATTGCCGCTCTTGGCGCAATGGGTTGGGGCAGTGATATCGCGACGCCTTGGATGGTGGCGGCGGGGTTTGTGGTTATGGCGCATGCCGGTATCGACCGCGCCTTGGGGTTTGGTCTGAAGCGGCGGGCAGGGTTCCATGATACCGATCTCGGACCGATAGGGCGGAAGACGCAGGGATAGTCGGCGGGCGGTTCGGGCCGCCGCGCCCCTAACGGAAGCTGCCTTCCACCACTGAAAGCACTTTCTTTGTGCGGGCATCGACGCGGTAGATATGCCGGCCCACCTTATAATAGCGCCAATCGCCATCCACATTGGGAAGGTCATACCGGCGCAGATCCATCAGCATGGAATGTTGATAGATCGGAAAATCGTCCCCGACCGCAAATTCCGGAGCCTTTTGCGCCTGTAACACCCAGCGCCCGCGCACGCCCTGCGTGCCAGGTACGCGGCAGAATGTCGAGCCGGTGGAGAGCGTTTTGCAATCGCGTTCGCTTTCGGGTTGCTGCGCCACAAGGGCGGCACCCTCGCGATTGCTGGGCGCGTTGATGGCATTGCCGCCGCGCAGGACCGTTTGTGCGGTCGCGGGGGCCGAGAGGCCGAGCGATATCAACAAAACACCCCCGGCGGTGACGCCGAGGGTGCGGATCAGAGAAGGTGTAAAACCGGACATTCGGTCTCCGATTAGTTCAGGATGGCATTTACCGCACCGATCAGTGCCAGCATCTGACCGGTCTTATCGACGCGATAGACGTGATCATAGCTGCGATAATAGGTATAGTGCGGGTCGAGACCATAACGACCCGGATCGCGGATCACAACATAGTCACGGTCGATCCGCTCGCCACGGCGCCACTCATGGCTGGGGAAGCGATGATCATCGACCCTGCGCTCTTCGACACGGCGGTCGTCGCGGTGGTCATCACGGCGGTCGATGACGATGACCTTCTCGTTATCACCGCGATGATGGTCATCCACCTTTTTCGCAATGCCCGGCGGCATGCCTTTATGGTCGCCTTTCTGCCACGGCGGATCGGCCAGTGCGACCAGAGGGGCGAGCGACAGGGTCGTTGCGAGAATGAGCGAATTTTTCATGGTCTTATTCATGACTTACTCCTTCGATTTGAGTAAGAAATGCGCATGGCGGGGAAGAAGTTCCAGAAGCGGAATTTAGCCTGCGCGGTTTATTGCCAAAGGCCCGAGCGCCTTGGCGGAAAAAGGCCGGACATTGGAAAATGTCCGGCCTTCAACGGGATATGCGAGCGATTACTTGTTGCTCAGCAGGGCGCTGACGAGGCCGATCACGGCCACGGTTTTCAGCGTATCGGTATCGACGCGCACGACGCGCTCGTTCACGATGCGGTATTCCTGACCTTTCGGCGGTGCGGGCAGGCGTTTGAGCTGGGCGGCGCTCGGCGCACGGCCCGGGGCGCTATGTTTTGCGCTGACCTGCTGTTGCGGGGCCGCTTTTTTCGAGCTGGCCTGAGCCGAGACGGCCTTGCCATGATTGTCCGACTTCTGGCGCTGCGAGGCCTGACATTTCTGGCCCGGCGCGCAGCCGTTTGTATTGTGACCTTGATCGGCGAATGCAGCTCCCGAAAGGGTAACCAAGGCAATCGATGCGGACATAAGTAGGCGTTTCATGAACTGCTCCTTTGTAGTCATATGTCCTTTAAACGAACTGCTAACCGCTTTTGATCGCTGTTTTTAAAAGAAAAACTTTTTTGTGTAGACGGAACTTTTCAGCTTTGCTTAAGCTGGGCAGGCCTGTGCGCCGAAATTGATAGCCAGATCTTCTGGCAGGGGGGCAAGAAGGGCATCCACCCGCGCCTGCATATCCGCGCCGGATGCGAACCGCCAGACCGGTTTGCGGTCCTTGTCGATGATCTGGGCGCGCACCCCTTCCAGAAACTCGGCGGATTCGCAGGCACGGGCGGTGAAGCGGAACTCGTTCGACAGCGCCTCGCGGATGTCGCGGGCCTCGCGGCCCATACGCACAAGCCGCAGGGTCGCCGCCATCGACAGGGCCGAGTTCCGCTCTAGCGTCTGTCGCGTTTCAAGGGCGAAACTGTTGCCCGCCGTTTCCAGATTCACAAGGATGGCGGCCAGATCATCCGCCCCGAAACAGCGGTCGATCACGGTGCGGGCCGCGGAAAGAGGCCCCTCGGGCAGGAGCTCGCCCGCAGGCAGGGCATCCACCGTGCCGGACTGACAGAGTGCGGCAATCAGGTGCGGCCAGTTCTCTTCGGCGATTACCCTGTCGGCAAAACCTGCATAAAGCGCATCCGCAGGGCCCATACGCGCACCGGTCAGGCCCAGATATTCGCCCAGATATCCGGGGGCCTGCGCAAGGCGCCATGTGCCGCCGACATCGGGAATAAGGCCGATGCCGCATTCGGGCATGGCAACTTGTGTCGTCTTGCCGATGATCCGGTGGCGGACATGGCCGCCCAGCCCGACGCCGCCGCCCATCACGAAGCCCTGCATGAAGGACAGGATCGGCTTGGGATAATGGGCAAGCTTGTCATTCATCCGGTATTCGTCGCGCCAGAAGGCCTGCCCCAGAGCGTAATCGCCCGCGCGCCCTGCATGATAGACAGCCGCGATATCGCCACCGGCGCAAAAGGCCCGCTCGCCCTCGGCATCAAGGATCACCAGATCCACCGCGCTGTCCTCACGCCAGTCGTCCAAAGCGCGCTCGATGGCCAGACACATCGGGTGGCTCAGCGCGTTCAGCGCCTTGGGGCGGGTCAGCGTGATCCGGCCTGCGCGGCCTTGGATGCGGATATGCACGTCGTCCATTCTGGGTCCTCCTCGGTTGCGGCGATGGTGGGGCAGGCGGCAAGGCGCCGCAAGCCTATTGTGCCTGAAGTTGCGCAACGGCCTCGTCCCACCAGAGGTCGTACTCCATGAAATCCATATGGGTCTTGCCCGCGAGATAGGTGATCGTGATGCTGCCCAGCCCGTAACGCTCGATCAGATCGGTGCGGAAACGCTCGGCCCCGTTGCGGGGTACATGCTCATCCTCGCCCCCCAGAATGAAGGCGATGCGCGGACCGTGGGCATAGCGTTCGGGATGGGTCATCGGGTCCAGCGCATCATGGAAAAACCGTGCATGCCAGTCAGCCTGACCAAGGTCCATGAAGTGGGTCTGGGTCTCCAGATCGCGGGCGGCGGGGCGGGTCCAGTCGGGGGTGCCGACCACGGCCGCCAGTTTGGTGATGCGCTTGTCGAGGCCCATAGCCACCACGCCGATATCGCCGCCCATCGAATGGCCCGACATGGTGACGGGGGTATGGATGTCGAATTCCGCCTCGGCCCAATCTAGCACGCGGGGCACCTCTATCGCGGTCTGCCCGAGGATCGGCCAGAAGTTGCGCCGGAAATTGGCGAAAATGCGGGCGCGGCGGGTAGCGTTATCGGTATCTTCGGGGATAGTGCGCGCGCCCATCATCCACGGGTCGAAGCTGACGCCCAGATAGCCCAGACGGGCCGCGCGCTGCAAAACAGGCAGAGCCTCTTCCTTAGAGAGCTCATAGGCAGGCACATGCAGCCAGATCCCGCGGAGTTCGCCCGCAGGGGGCTGGGCCAGAACGGGAATGCCATCCACATCCTGCCGGATCGGCTCGGGGAAGGTGGCGGTGGGGCGGGAGGTATCGAACATCTGAAAGCTCCTTTTACCGTCCCAACCACCTCATGACCCAAGCTGTTCCGCAAAGAGAAAAAGCCGCCCCCGAGGGAGCGGCTTTCGTATCGGGGAGGAAGGCCCCGACAGGGAGCGTTAGTCCATCGCCTTGAAGTTCAGCGACGCACCGTCCTTGATGCCGGAGAACCAGCGGGCGGTGACGGTTTTGGTTTTGGTGTAGAAGCGGAAGGCATCCGGACCATATTGGTTCAGGTCGCCAAAGGCCGATTTCTTCCAGCCGCCGAAGGTGTAATAGGACAGCGGAACGGGGATCGGGAAGTTGATGCCGACCATGCCCACATTCACACGGCTTGCGAAATCGCGCGCCACATCGCCATCGGCTGTGTAGATCGCGGTGCCGTTGCCATATTCGTTTTCGATGACCAGTGCCAGCGCGTCCTCATAGGACGATGCGCGCACCATCGACAGAACCGGCCCGAAGATCTCCTGCTTGTAGATCTCCATGTTCGGCTCGACATTGTCGAAAAGGGTCGGGCCGACATAGAAGCCGTTCTCATAGCCTTGCAGCTTGAACCCGCGACCATCGGTCACCAGCGTCGCGCCTTCTTCCACGCCCTTGTCGATCAGGCCAAGGATACGCTCTTGCGCGGCTTTGGTGATGACCGGACCATAGTCGATATCCTCGCCTGCGGTATACGGCCCGATTTTCAGCTTTTCGATCTTCGGCACGAGGCGCTCGATCAGCTTCTCGGCAGTGCCTTCGCCCACCGGAACCGCGACAGAAATCGCCATGCAGCGTTCGCCTGCCGCACCGTAGCCTGCGCCGATCAGCGCGTCTGCGGCCTTGTCCATATCGGCATCGGGCATGATGATCATATGGTTTTTCGCACCGCCGAAGCATTGCGCGCGTTTGCCGTTGGTGGTGGCGCGGCCATAGATATATTGCGCGATCGGGGTCGAGCCGACAAAGCCCACAGCCTGGATCACTTCGTCATCCAGGATCGCATCCACGGCCACCTTGTCGCCATTGACGATCTGCAGCACGCCATCGGGCAGGCCCGCTTCTTTCAGGAGTTCCGCCAGACGGAACGAGGTCGAGGGGCAGCGCTCGGACGGCTTGAGGATCATCGCGTTACCGCAGGTCAGTGCGGGCGCCATTTTCCACAGCGGGATCATCGCGGGGAAGTTGAAGGGCGTGATGCCTGCCACAACACCCAGCGCCTGACGCATGGAGTAAAGATCGATACCCGGACCGGCGTTATCGGTATATTCGCCTTTCAGAAGCGACGGGCCGCCCTGGCAGACCTCGACCACTTCCAGACCACGCTGGACGTCGCCACGCGCATCGGGGATGGTCTTGCCGTGCTCGCGCGAGACCAGCTCTGCCAGCTCTTCCATATGCTCGTTGATGAGCGCGGCGAATTTCATCATGACGCGGGCGCGGCGCTGGGGGTTGGTGGCCGCCCATTTCACCTGTGCTTCGGCTGCTTTGGCGATGGCCGACTGCACTTCTTCAACCGTTGCCAGCGCGACTTTCGCCTGAATCTCGCCCGTTGCCGGATTGTAGATATCGGCAAAACGGCCCGATTTACCGGCGACATATTCGCCGTTGATCCAATGACCCAGCTCTTTCACGCCTTGGCCTCCAAAATCTTTCATGATGTCCTCCTCTGTCGCTGTCTTGCGACGTTCCGCTGTAGGCTAGTATTGCGAGATTGCGCAGAAAAGGGGATAAGTCTCAAAGGAAGTTTTGCAAAATCGCAAAGCCTTGAGGGGTGGTGATCCATGGATTGGGATGATCTTCGCGTGTTTCTTGCGGTGGCGCGTGCCGAAAGCCTGTCCGGTGCCGGACGGAGCCTGAAATGCGACGCGGCAACGGTCGGTCGGCGTGTGGGGCGCTTGGAGGAGGGGCTCTCGACCAAGCTGTTTCTGAAATCACCGCAGGGCTACACGCTGACCGATCCCGGAATCCGGCTTCTGCCGCATGCCGAGGCGATGGAACAGGCGATGGGGCTGGCCGAAGAAGAGATCAGCGGGCAGGCCGGAAAGCTGACGGGCCAGTTGCGCATCGGGGCGCCGGATGGCATTGCCAATTATCTTCTGCCGCAGATCTGCAAGCGGATCGCCGAAGAAAATCCCGAACTGGATCTGCAGATCGTCGCGTTGCCGCGGGTGTTCAACCTCTCGAAGCGCGAGGCGGATATGGCGATCACCGTGTCGCGGCCCACGGCGGGGCGGCTGACGGTGCAGAAGCTGGCCGATTACCAGCTGCATCTGGCAGCGCATCATTCTTATCTGGCGGCACATCCCGAAATCCGCTCGCGGGCGGATCTGAAAGACCACCGGATTGTCGGCTATATTTCCGATATGATTTTCGACAAGGGGCTGGATTACCAGTCCGAGACGGGGGCCGAACGCGTGGCGCTGGCGTCGAATTCGGTTTCGGTGCAGATGCAGATGCTGCGCGCGGGGGCGGGGTTGGGGATCGTGCATGATTTCGCGCTGCCCTTCGCGCCGGGGGTGGTGACGGTGCTGACGGAGGAGGTGTCTTTATGCCGGACCTTCTGGCTGCTGCGCCATGCCGATGACCGCCGGTCTGAACGGCTGACGCGGGTGGCCGAGATGCTGGGGCAGGGGCTTCGCGCAGAGGTTGCGCGACTGGAAGCCTTGGCCGCACAGGGGTTAACTATTTCTGAATAGCGATCAGGCTTATAAAAGTTTTATAAACCAATGAGCTAGCTCATGCTTATTAATCAGGCATGCCCCTGCGTCACGGTGTCGCAATTTCGCGGAAACCCGCTGAAATAGGACCTTTCTCTAGGGGCGTCTTTACTCCTCGGGCTTGACAGAATGGGGGTGCGACCCCGACCCTTGGTATCGGGGAAAGGACCACATTTGCCTGAGGAGGATGCCATGCAGGTTCTACAAATTCTGAAGTCGAAGAAAGATGACGGCGTTGTGACGGTTATGCCCGAGGACTCGATTGCCGACGTTGCCCGTCTACTCTCCGCGCGCAAGATCGGGGCGGTCGTCGTGTCGCGCGATGGCAAACATATCGACGGGATCGTTTCCGAGCGGGATCTGATCCGCGAAATCGGACGTCATGGCGGCACTTGCCTGTCGCATCCGGTGTCGACGGTCATGTCCACCAAGATCACCAGCTGCTGCCGGACCACAACCACGACGGAAGTGCTGGAGATGATGAGCGCGGGCGGTTTCCGCCATATGCCGGTGCTGTCGGGCGACGAAATGATCGGTCTGATTTCCATTCGTGACGTGGCGGCCGCGCGTGTGGATGAACTCCATATGGAAAAAGAAGCCCTGACCGGCATGATCATGGGCAACTGAGAAAAACGGGTGGGCCGCTGGCCCGCCCTGCGTGCACTCGGGGGCGACCGGCAGTCGGTGCGGGTTGGCTCTGATCGGAAAATTTGCCCTATTCCAATCCGATTTACGCGTTAACCCTTGCATCTGGGATGACAATCTTGTTGCCTGTCGCGGAAGAACCGCGCGAGCGAGGACGCGCGGGAGCAGAGGTAGGAGCCCCCCATGCGTATCGGTTTGTATCCCGGAACTTTCGATCCGGTCACTTTGGGGCATCTGGATATCATCGAGCGCGGACTGTCTTTGGTGGACCGTCTGGTGATTGGTGTCGCGATCAACCGTGACAAGGGGCCATTATTTTCGCTGGAAGAGCGTGTCGAGATGCTGGAGGCGGAATGCGCTTCCATCACGGCCCGCCGGGGCGGCGAGATTAGGGTGCATCCTTTCGAAAATCTGTTGATTGATTGTGCCGCCGATGTGGGGGCCAATATCATCATCCGCGGCCTACGGGCCGTCGCCGATTTTGAATATGAATTCCAGATGGTTGGCATGAACCGTGCGCTTAACAGCGAGATCGAGACCGTGTTCCTGATGGCGGATGCCCGTCGTCAGGCGATTGCGTCAAAACTGGTCAAGGAGATCGCGCGGCTGGACGGTGATGTCTCGCATTTTGTTACCCCTGCCGTGCATCAACGCTTGGGGGCAAAACTGAAAACTGCCTGACGCAGGTCAGGCAGTTTTGCATGTCGTACTGGCTTAACTTTCGCCGGGGACAAGCTTGGCGGCGCTGTTTGCGCTCATCCGGGGCGACGGGTCAGGGATGCGCTGGTAATCCACGCTTTGGAAAACCACCGATTCCTCGACATCTTTCAACGCCATATTTGCGGCTTGCAGGTCGCCTTTAGCATAGGCGGCTTTGGCCTGTTTCAGTTGGTCTGTCGCCAGATCTGCCGGAATCAGCGCCGAAGAAAGGTCCACCGAAACATCCGATGCTTTCAGGAGTTTCGCCGCGCCGAGCGCATTGCCGTTGGCTGCCATCGTCTGCGCCGCTTCGACCTGATGCTCGTTTTGCTTGGTCACGGTAAAATCAGCACCGACATTCATCGACAGATCGAAGGGCACATAGGCGCCCGGCTGGGTGGTGTTCATTGGGGCGATCCCCTTGGACCCTTGCGCCTCAGCGTGCTGCATATGGGTCAGGGCTCCGTCGATCATCTTTCCCGCTGCATCATCCTGCCCGTCGAAAATTGCCAGACGCGCCCCGCGCACGGCATGCATGGACAAAGCCGCCTCCTTAGAAAGCTTGACGAGATCCGCGTCGCTGGCAGCCTTCTGTTCGACCTTGTCAAGATTAGGGGCCTGTGCGTCTTCAGCGAAAGCCGGAAAAATGGCGGCGCTGCTGGCAAGACCGCCAATAAGGGCGAGCGAGAAGATACGAGTTTTACAGTCCATCATGTGACTCCTTCCGAGGAGTGGGTTTGCTTTTATCGGGGCGGGGTCGTTCCGCGCCAGTGTGTGGATAACTCGGCCCGTCGTAAAAAGGTTCCCAGATTTCAGTCACATACCCTTGAAGCCTTGGTGAGCAAGCATGAAAAAGGGGGCACGACGGCCCCCTTTTTGACACATTTTTGCCAATATTCAGATAAGCTTACCGATCGCGACCGCCGTGTCGCCCATGCGGTTGGAGAAGCCCCATTCATTGTCATACCACGTCAGAATGCGCACCATCGTGCCCTCCATAACCTTGGTCTGATCGAGTGCGAAGGTCGAGCTATGGGGGTCATGGTTGAAATCGATCGAGACATTCGGGCGGGCGGTATAGCCCAGAATGCCCTTGAGCGGACCTTCTGCGGCGGCTTTGATGGCGGCGTTGATTTCCTCCACCGTAGTGGCGCGCGCGGCTTCAAACGTCAGATCGACGACCGACACATTCGGGGTGGGGACGCGGATTGCCACGCCATCCAGCTTGCCGTTGAGTTCCGGCAGAACCAGACCGACCGCCTTGGCCGCGCCGGTCGAGGTCGGGATCATCGACATGGCCGCTGCGCGACCGCGATACAGATCCTTATGCATTGTATCCAGCGTCGGCTGGTCGCCGGTATAGCTGTGCACCGTGGTCATGAACCCTTTGACGATTCCGACGGTGTCATTGAGCACTTTGGCCACCGGCGACAGGCAGTTTGTGGTGCAGGAGGCGTTCGACACGACCAGATCTTCGGTGGTCAGCGTGCTGTCATTAACGCCAAAGACGATGGTTTTGTCGGCACCTTTCGAAGGGGCAGAGACCAACACGCGTTTGGAGCCGTTTTGCAGGTGGATCGCGGCTTTCTCGCGGTCGGTGAAAATACCGGTGCATTCCAGCGCCACATCGACATCCCCCCAAGGGAGATCTTTCGGATCGCGCAATGCGGTCACGCGGATCGGGCCGCGTCCGACATCAATCCAGTCCTCGCCCGTGGTGACTTCGCCCGGAAAGCGGCCATGCACCGAATCAAACCGGATCAGATGCGCATTGGTTTCAACAGGACCGAGGTCGTTGATCGCCACAACTTCGATATCGGTACGACCGGATTCCACGATAGCACGCAATACATTGCGCCCGATCCGCCCGAAGCCGTTGATCGCTACTTTGACCGTCATCTTTGTCTCCTCTCGCTTTCTGCGGCGCCAAGGGCACCGTTTGCGCTAACATGAACATTCGACGTAAAAGGTCAACGCGAATGTAGGTCTTCAGCGCCAGAATTGAAGATAATAGACGAGGTCGGTTATTTTTCTGGAAAGAAAGAACAGCGTGTGGCCGCCGGTCAGAAGAAGATCGGCCAGCATTGCCAGCACGATAAGGGCGGCCAGCCCAAGAGCGATACGGTTGGTCATAGACCCTCTTTTTCCGCTCCCGGACTGGCCGAAAGCTTTAGTGCAACAGGCGACCCATCGTGCCGGCCACATCGGCCATACGGCAGGAGAAGCCCCATTCGTTATCGTACCATGCCAGAACGCGCACAAGCTTGCCGCCGGTCACTTTAGTCTGGTCGGGGGCGAAGATAGACGAGTAGGGCGTGTGGTTGAAGTCGATCGAGACCTTCGGCTCGGGATCATAGGCCAGAACCTTGCCCATATGCCCCATTGCCGCCTCGCGCACGACTTCGTTCACGTCATCGACCGTCACGTTTTTCTTGGCGATAAAGGTCAGATCCACCGCCGAGACATTGGGGGTCGGCACACGGATCGAGGACCCGTCCAGACGGCCCGCCAGCTCGGGAAGGACTTCACCGATGGCTTTGGCTGCACCGGTGGAGGTCGGGATCATGGCCATTGCAGCGGCGCGCGCACGGTAGAGGTCTTTGTGGCGACGGTCGAGCGTCGGCTGGTCACCGGTATAGGAGTGAATGGTGGTCATCACGCCTGAATCGATGCCGATCGCTTCGTTCAAAACTTTTGCCAACGGTGCCAGACAGTTGGTGGTGCAGGAACCGTTCGAGACAACCTCGTCGGCCAGCGTCAGGTCGCGATGGTTGACACCGTAAACCACGGTGCGGTCGACATTGGTCGCCGGTGCCGACACCAGAACGCGCTTCGCGCCGCGACCAAGATGGACCGCCGCTTTGTCACGGGCATTGAATTTACCGGTGCATTCAAGGACGACGTCAACGCCATCCCAGTCCAGATCTTGCGGGTTATAGGTCGACATCACCTCGATCGGGCCCTGACCCAGATCCAGCGTTTTGCCTTCGACCTTGACCTGACCGCCGAAGCGCCCGTGGACGGAGTCATATTTCAGCAGGTGAGCATTGGTTGCGATCGGCCCCGTGGCGTTGATCTTCACAACCTGCACGTCATTGCGCGCGGCTTCTGCGATATGCGCCAGCGTGCAGCGCCCGATGCGGCCGAAGCCATTAATCCCGATGGTTACGGTCATGATGCTCTCCCAAACGAAGCGATCAGATTCATGAATTGCCTCATGAATACCACTGCATGCACCGCGAGAAAACACGCGCAAACAGCGTGTTAGCGTAAACATTACGGGGTTGCGCTAACGTTGGCGATAACTTCGGCAGCATGCCGCCACAGAGTTCAGGACAAAGATTGCAATCCGCGAGTCACGGAGAATCAATGCTGAAGAATATGGCTCTTAGTCTTCATCTTCGGCAACAAGGAAAATCTCTCCGGCAGCTTCCATCTCGCGAATGACATTCACAACAGCGCCCATCGCCTCTTCGGCATCCTTCTCCTTGATCTTGCCCAGCGTCTCCATTTCCTCGCGCAGCCCGTCAGCCATGCGCTTGGACATGTTTTCAAGGATGAACTCTGCCGCCTTTGCATTTTCGCCCGTGACCGAGGCAGCCAGCGCGGTCAGCAGGCTTTCCTGCGGCACATTGCGCAGGATCTTCGGCAAGTCTTTCGGCGCGATCCGCACCGGAATATTGGCGAAGGTGAAGATCGCCTTGCGCACCTGATCAGCAAAATCCTTATCGGCCTCGTCAAGGCCTGTCAGAACATCATCGCGGGTGGTCGCTTTGGTATAGTTGAGGATCGCCCCGACCCGTTCGACCGGCCCCGAGGTAAAGGCCCGCACCGGCACCGCATCGACCTGAGCGATAATCGCCTGACCGATTTTCCAAACCGTCTCGGGGGCGATATTGCCGGTCAGCGACACAGCATAGGCCACGCGCCGCGCTTTCTCGCCGGGCATTTTCGACAGAAGCTCTGCCGATTTCGCCACCGTCAGCTTGGACAGCAGTACAGCGCAAATCTCGATGCTCTCCTCCTCGGCAATCGGGGCCAGCGCGTCGGTTTCCAGCGCGGCAATCCGTTCCCACGGGTCAGAGCGGGAATTGCCCGCCGCCAGTTTGCGCAGGCGGCTTTCGGCAGAGGGCGTCAACTGGCCCTGCAACAGCTTCAACGCCGAATCCAGACCACCGGCAAAAGTGATGCCAATCGCCTCCAGCTCGTTGCAGAATTCTTCGATCACGGTGTTCATGGTGTCTTTGTCGACCATACTCAGCCGCGAGATTTCCTCGGCCAGTTCGGTTTGCTGGTCATCGCTGAGCTGCATCAGGGGCAGTTTCTCGCCTTCGGAAGACAGCAGACGGACAATAATCGCCGCCTTCTGTTTTTTGGTCAGACCCGGACTGCTGCTCCCCATATCGAAGCTTGCTGCATCAAAATTTCCCAAAGTGGCAAGTTGGTTCACCCGAGACTCCATGACTTTCTGCCTTGTATGGCGCCACATTCGCAGTTCAGCGTTAAAGGCGGGTTACTAGGTCTTTGGAAATATCGGATTTTCCCTAAAAGTTAACCATCGCCGGATGGGCCTATGGAAAAGGGCGCCCGATGGGCGCCCCGAAATGTCATGCAGTCCGGCAGGACAGGCGTTACGCGCCAAAAACCCGACGGAAGATCGTGTCGACATGTTTCGTGTGATACTCCATGTCGAATTTCGCATTGATGCCATCCACGCCAAGCGCGGCGACCACATCCTTGTCGGCCAGCAGCAGCTCGCGGAAGTCCAGACGCTCTTCCCAGACTTTCAGCGCGTTACGCTGCACCATGGAATAGGCGTCCTCGCGCGAGACACCCGCCTGCGTCAGCGCCAGAAGCACGCGCTGGCTCATCACCAGACCGGGGAATTTGTTCATATTGTCGAGCATGTTCTGCGGGAAGATCAGCATCTTCTCGACCACGCCCGCCAGACGGTTCAGCGCGAAATCCAGCGTGATGGTCGCATCGGGGCCGATACCGCGCTCGACCGAGCTATGCGAGATGTCACGCTCGTGCCAGAGCGCCACGTTCTCCATCGCCGGCACCACCGTCATGCGCACCAGACGTGCCAGACCGGTCAGGTTCTCGGTCAGAACGGGGTTCTTCTTATGCGGCATGGCCGACGAGCCCTTCTGGCCCATCGAGAAGAATTCCGCGCCTTCCAGCACTTCGGTGCGCTGCATGTGACGGATTTCAATCGCGATATTTTCCATCGAGGAGGCAATCACGCCCAGCGTCGCAAAGAACATCGCATGACGGTCGCGCGGGATGACCTGCGTGGAGATCGGCTCGGGCTTGAGGCCGAGCTGCGCACACACATGCTCTTCCACGGCCGGATCGATATTGGCGAAAGTGCCGACCGCGCCCGAAATCGCACCGGTGGCAACCTCTTCACGCGCGGCCTGCAGACGGGCCTTGTTGCGGTCCATCTCGGCGTAGAAACGGGCAAATGTCAGGCCCATCGTGGTGGGTTCGGCATGGATACCATGCGAGCGGCCCACGCGAACGGTGTTCTTATGCTCGTAGGCGCGTTTTTTCAGCGCGGCCAGAACCTTGTCCAGATCGGCCAGCAGAATGTCGGCGGCGCGCACCAGTTGCACGTTGAGGCAGGTGTCGAGCACATCCGAAGAGGTCATGCCCTGATGCACGAAACGCGCCTCGTCCGAGCCGACATGCTCGGCCAGATGGGTCAGGAAGGCGATGACGTCATGCTTGGTGACCGCTTCGATCTCGTCGATCCGCGCGACATCGAACTCGACATCCTTGGCTTTCCAGACGGCTTCGGCGTTTTCTTTCGGGATCACACCGAGAGCGGCCTGTGCGTCGCAGGCATGGGCCTCGATCTCGTACCAGATCTTGAATTTGGTGGCGGGTTCCCAGATGTCGACCATCTCTTTGCGGGCATAACGCGGGATCATGCTTGAGACCTTTCGATTGCGCTAGATGTAAGCTGTTGGCAGGCTTCTAGACTGCGCGCCCCCGTCGGGCAAGGTAGAGGGAGGGTCTGACGGGGCGAAACTGGGCTATTTCCTGCCTCGGGACCGTTCGGGCGGCGCAAAAACGGAGGGCAGACACTCTGCGCGGGCGAATCTCCCACATATTGTCCGGCGCTGGTTCCGGTGGGGGCGCAAAATGCCTGACCGGTTTTTGGGCGGTTTTGCTGCGGCACGGGCAAAACGCGAGCAAAACACGGGCCAGGCACGGGCCGGGCACGGGCCGCATATGGGGCAAACGCCACCATCGCGACCGGCGGGGCGGGCTTTGCTGCAATCCCTCTTGTGGCGGAAGGCAAGGGGTCGCAGGTTTGCGGCATGGAAACCGTTCTGCAATCCCGTCTGTCCTTCGCCCCTTGGGCCGACCCGCGCACGCACCGCCTGCCGGGGATCGTGCCTCTGGCAATCGAGGACTGGCTGGAGGTCGATGATGCCTATGCGGCACAGATGGCGCTGCGCGAGGATCTGATCGCCCACCATGAGGATCAGGTGCACGCGCTTCTGCCTCAGGCCGGTCTGGCGGCGCAGGAACTCCTTGCGATGGTGCTGCGGCTTTTGCCCGCCAAAGGATACAGGGTCGAGGCAGGGCATGTCATCTGCCCCGACGGGCGTCTCGTCACGCCGGACCCTGACGCCCCCTTGCTGACATTGGGGCGACTGACGCAGAATGATTTCTGCCTGATGCAGGACGGGATGCAGGACGGGCCGGAGGGCGAGCATATCCTGACCGGTGCCATCCTGTGCTTTCCGGCGGGATGGTCGCTGGCCGAGAAGATCGGGCACCCGATGCGGCGCATCCACAGGCCCGTCGCGATTTACACCGAGGATCTGGCAAAACGTGTCCAGCGGCTTCTGGACGGTGTGCAGCCGGGCAGGGCGTTGATGCGTGGCACCGCCTCGCGCACGGGCCAGCCGCTATTTGACAGCCGCCCCGAGGCGCTGCGCGGGCAGGTCAATCCCCAACGTCCGTTGATCCGTGTCGAACGTCAGGGGCTTGTCCGGCTTCCCCAAAGCCGTGCGGTGGTGTTTTCGATCCATACGCAGATGGTCCATCCGGTGTGTCTGGATGCCGCGCAGCGTGCTGCGCTTGAGGCCAGCGATTTACGGCTGGGGATCTAGTTACCGGCTTTCCCACATGTAGCGGGCGCGCATCTCGTCCATATCGCGGCGGATCATGCCGGGGATCAGCAGCGCATCGATCACCCACCAAAGCGCCACAAAAGCCAGCGGGATATACCCGATAAGGATTACCGCGAGCGCCGTGCCGATGCCGAACAGGGCCAGCATGATCAGCCCCGACATCCAGCGCCCCAGATAGAACCGGTGCACCCCCAGCATGGGCAGGAAGAACCACAGAAGATAGGCGATCAGCGCCGACTTCTTCTCGTTGGCGACGCGCTGCTCGACATAAAGCTGACGGGTCTCGTTCATTGTGATGTAAATCCCTATTACATGTGGTGAAAGAGATATGGGAAGGACAGCCCGCATTTCAAGCCCGTCCTCTGTACGCCCGTCCTCTTGCCTCTGTCGCGCCCCGTTATTCCGAAGGGAAAAAGCGCCCGCCAAACATGAACAGCGTCAAGCCCCCGAGCATGATTGCCAGTCCGGCGAATTTCCACCACTCGGTCGGGCGCACCGGCATCTGGATCAGGCCGAAGCTGTCAATCACCATACCCGCCGCCAGCTGCCCGATGATGAACAGGAACATGACATTGGTGACGCCGATTTTCGGGGCCAGAAAAATCGAGGTGAACACGAAGCCTGCGCCAATCACGCCCCCCAGCCAGCGCCACCACGGTTGCTGTGCAAGGGTGGTGGTGACCGCGTTCCAATCGGCAAGAACCAGTGCCGCCGCCCCCAGACACAGCGCCCCGATAAAAAACGAGATGAAAGAGGCGACGAGGGGTTGCCCGCCGATCCCCGCGCTGAGGCGGCTGTTGATGGCGGCCTGACAGGACAGGCCGATCCCGCCTGCCAGTGCCATCAGGGCGTAAAGGATGCTGTTCATGAAAATGTCCCTTCAGGGCTGGGGGGGGGATGCAGGGCATGGCCCCGTGCTGTGGGCAAAGGCAAGACGCGCAGTAGGGGCCGGATGCCGGTCTCCTATCGCTCCTCAAGCCCCGCAAGATCCGCCTGACGAGCCTTGTCGGGCATGGGCACGCGCCCAGCTCTCCGAACCTAGGACGCAACTGGCGTAACCCGAGCAGCTCCGCCTCCGTCGGACAATGCGGCAATGGCCAGCGGTCGCTTGCTGGCCACCCGTTTGCAGCCCGTTCGCAGATACCAAAAGGCCCTGCGCAATGCACAGGGCCTTTCAGAACGTTTGGCCCGATCAGGCTTTGGCGAGGTTGCGCAGCACGTAATGCAGCACACCGCCGTTTTTGAGATATTCGATCTCGACCGCCGTATCGATGCGGGCTTTGAGCTTGATCTCTTTCTTGCTGCCATCCTTGAACTCGATGGTGCAGGGCACAAGGCTCAGCGGTTTGATATCGCCTTCAAGCCCCTTGATCGTCACCACCTCATCGCCGGTCAGCCCCAGCGTTTTGCGGGTGTCGCCATTGGTGAACTCGAAGGGGATGACTCCCATGCCGATCAGGTTCGAGCGGTGGATCCGTTCGAAGCTTTCGGCAATCACGCCCTTGACGCCCAGCAGGTTGGTGCCTTTGGCCGCCCAATCGCGCGAAGACCCCGCGCCGTATTGCTCGCCCCCGAAAATCACCAGCGGCGTGCCTGCCTCCTGATACTCCATCGAGGCATCGAAGATGGTGGTCTGCTCGCCATTCGGGCCTTTGGTAAAGCCGCCCTCGACGCCGTCCAGCATCTCGTTCTTGATGCGGATATTGGCAAAGGTGCCGCGCATCATGACTTCGTGGTTGCCACGACGCGAGCCGTAGCTGTTGAAGTCTCTCGGCTCCACGCCATGCTCGGTCAGGTATTTACCGGCAGGGGTCGAGGGTTTGAACGAACCGGCAGGCGAGATATGGTCGGTGGTGATCATATCACCCAACAGGGCCAGAACGCGCGCGCTCTTGATATTGGTGATCTCGCCTGCATCCGGAGACATGCCCTGGAAATAGGGCGGGTTCTGGATATAGGTCGATTCCGGCGGCCAGTCATAGGTTTCGCCCCCGTTGACTTCCACCGCCTGCCATTTCTCGTCGCCCTTGAAGACATCGGCATATTTGGCCTGGAAGGCTTCGCGGGTGACGACCTTCTCGACCAGTTCGGCCACTTCCTTATCCGACGGCCAGATGTCTTTCAGATAGACGTCCTTGCCCTCGGGGGTCTGGGCAATCGGACCACCGGCCAGATCGACATCCATATCGCCTGCAAGCGCATAGGCCACAACAAGCGGCGGCGAAGCCAGATAGTTGGCGCGTACATCGGGGCTGATCCGCCCTTCAAAGTTGCGGTTGCCCGACAGGACCGAGGTCGCGATCAGGTCGTTCTCATTGATCGCTTTGGACAGCGCCGGATGGATCGGGCCGGAATTCCCGATACAGGTGGTGCAGCCATAGCCCACAAGGTTGAAGCCGATTGCGTCCAGATCCTCCTGCAGCCCTGCCGCATTCAGATATTCGGTCACAACCTGAGACCCGGGGGCCAGCGAGGTTTTCACCCAAGGCTTGCGGTTCAGGCCCAAGGCACGGGCCTTGCGCGCCACAAGCCCCGCCGCGATCAGCACATAGGGGTTCGAGGTGTTGGTGCAGGAGGTGATCGAGGCAATCACCACCGAGCCGTCCTTGAGCGTGATCTCCTGACCGTCCAGATCCACCTTCACCGCTTTTTCGGTCACGGTTTTGGTTGCGGCAGGCCCTTCGGCCGCCATATCGGCGGCTGCGTCGGACGCATCCTTGCCGCGGAAATCCGAAACGACCTTCCCGAAAGCCGTGGCCGCATCGGTCAGCGCGACGTAATCCTGCGGGCGTTTCGGGCCGGAGATCGCGGGCACGATGGTGCCCATATCCAGCTCCAAGGTCGAGGAATAGATCGGCGCGTAATCCGCCCCGCGCCAGAAGCCGTTCTCTTTGGCATAGGCTTCGACCAGCGCGATCCGGTCTTTCTCGCGGCCCGTCTGTTCCAGATAGCGCAGGGTTTCCGCGTCAATCGGGAAGAAGCCACAAGTTGCGCCATATTCGGGTGCCATATTGGCGATGGTGGCGCGTTGGGCCAGCGGCAGATTGTCCAGACCGTCGCCATAGAATTCGACGAATTTGCCCACCACGCCGTGCTTGCGCAGCATCTCGACGACCTTCAGCACAAGGTCGGTGCCGGTGGTGCCTTCGACCATAGCACCCGTCAGCTTGAAGCCCACGACCTCGGGGATCAGCATGGAGATCGGCTGACCCAGCATCGCGGCCTCGGCCTCGATCCCGCCCACACCCCAACCAAGAACGGCGGCGCCATTCACCATCGTGGTGTGGCTGTCGGTGCCCACAAGCGTATCGGGATAGGCGACCTCGCGGCCCTCCTGATCGGTGTCGGTCCAGACCGTCTGCGCCAGATATTCGAGGTTCACCTGGTGGCAGATGCCGGTGCCCGGCGGCACGACGCGGAAATTCTTGAACGCGGTCTGGCCCCATTTCAGGAACTCGTAGCGCTCCATATTGCGTTCATACTCGCGGTCCACATTCATCTGGAAGGCGCGCGGATTGCCGAATTCATCGATCATCACCGAGTGGTCGATCACCAGGTCAACGGGGACCAGCGGGTTGATCTTTTGCGCATCGCCGCCCAAGCCCTTGATCCCGTCGCGCATCGCGGCCAGGTCCACCACGGCGGGCACGCCGGTGAAATCCTGCATCAGCACGCGGGCAGGGCGATAGGCGATCTCGCGGGGGTTGTTGCCCCCCTTTTCGGCCCATTCGCCGAACGCCTTGATGTCCTCGACGGAGACCGAGAAACCGGCATCTTCAAAGCGCAGCAGGTTCTCGAGCACAACCTTCAGCGAGGCTGGCAGCTTCGAGAAATCGCCAAGCCCGGCATCGGAGGCCGCTTGAATGGAATAATAGGAAAATGTCTTGTCACCAACCGTCAGTTCCCGACGGGTTTTGGCGGTATCATTACCGGTCACGATGGTCATGAGTTTGGCCTCCCTCTAGGTCAATAGGGTGTCGCTACGCTTTAATTGGCGCAACAACAGGGAGAGGACAAGGGGGTGTGGAAAATTTTTGTATGCATTTGTATACAATCTTGCGCACAAAGAACTCCATCGACGCATGCGCCGCGGAGGAAGGGGAACTGCCCCTGCAGGGGCCGCCCGATGATGTGCCACCCGCCTATTCGGTGACGCGCAGATAGAGCGCCTTGGCCAAAGGTCCACTGTTCGGGCGCGGCTGTCACGCATTATTTTGTGGCCCAAGCCGTTGCGGCGCTGCGTCAGTTGCGGATTAACCTTCTGCACGTCTTGTTGTGCTATCGAACCCTATGGCAAAGACGCTATCGCAGGAAGACGCTGTGTCGGGGAGGCTGTGTGTCAGGGAGGCGGGCGAATGCAACACAGTCGGGCTATCTCGCAAAACCTTGATTGGCATTAGCTGGAATCGCTGATTAAGTCTTCTTTGAAAAGTAAAGGATTTGGACGCTTCCATGACGACTGCGCAGGTGGATCATCTGGCGACGAAACGTAAGTTAACAGCTTCGCCTCTGCGTCTTGCAATGGTCGTAACCGTCAGCGTGATGCTGGGGTCGGCGATGATGTCCCCTGCGGTCTGGGCACAGGATATGTCCGGTGCGGGTCAGGCTGGCGCGGCCAATAGGGACACCGATCCCCAATCGGGAGAGACGACCTTTTCCGATACAGCCGGACCGGATGAAAGCGGCTTTTCCGAAAACGACGAATTCGGTGCAACGGCGGGGGCAACTGCGGAAGAGACCGCAGGGCAGACCCCGTCTTCCTCTGACGCGCCGCTGACCGACCCCGCGACCGCAGTGGCGGCGGCCACGGCTCCTGCCGGTGTGGATGTGTCCAAAGGCACCTCGCCCGTTGTGGTCGAACTGTTCACCTCGCAGGGCTGCGCGGCCTGCCCGCCCGCTGATAAGCTGCTGGAGGGGCTGGCCGAGCGTGACGATGTGATCGCCCTCGCACTGCATGTCGATTACTGGGATTATCTCGGCTGGCGCGATCCCTTCGGTCAGCCCGCCTTTACCTCGCGCCAGAAAGGCTATGCGCGCGCGGTAAAAGAGCGGATGATCTATACGCCGCAGATGATCGTGAACGGACAGCAGCGCCTGCTCGGGGCGGACCGTGTCGCAATCAAATCGGCGCTGGATACGGCCACGGCCAGCACTGCGCCTGTCGATATCGCGATCTCGCAAGAGGGTGATCAATACCGCATCTCGCTTTCGGCCAATCCGCCGTTGGGGCATGACGCGATGGTGCAGGTGGTGCGTTACCTGCCGCATGCCTCGGTCGATATCCTGCGGGGCGAGAATGCCGGTCTGAGCATGGATTACACCAATATCGTCACCCAATGGCACATCGTTGCCGATTGGGATGGCCAGACCCCGATGACCTTCGATACGCAGGTCGAGGGCAGCAATCCTGCGGTGGTGATCGTGCAGACCTCGCAGCCCGGACGGTCTGTACCTTTGCCCGGTGCCATTGTTGGCGCGGCGCGTATCAAGTAAGGCCACGCGGTTTCGGGCGGCAAGAGCGGGGGGGAAGCTTCGGCCGGGCCATCACGCGCCAGTCCAGAGCCAGCCTAGGGACGGCTTACAGGCCGCCAATCCACAGGGAATTCAGCCGGTCTATGCGGCGCTGTCACGGTTGCGGCTGACCCGCCCAAGCGCGTGGGATTGTCCGGACATGCATCATGAAGGATGCGCAGCACTTTCGGGGTATCCTGTTCTGTTTCAGGTCCCGTTCCGCTTCAGGTTTTGTTCCAGCGGCGGTGGATCCACAGCCATTGTTCCATATGGGCGCGGACCTGAGCTTCAAGGGAATCGAGCGTAACCTGCGTCATCTCTTCCGGCGTCGTATGCGGAACCGGCTCCCCGACATAGAAACGGAAGCTCAGCCCGTCGGGTTGGCGGATGGCATAGATCGGGATCAGATCGATATCCAGACGCAGGGCCATTTCCGCAGCAGAGAGAGGCGAGGGGGCAGGCTTTCCGAAGAATTGCAGCACGGCCCCTGTGCGGAAATACTGGTCAGTCGCAAGGGCGACCATGCCCCCGTTCTTGAGATGGCGCAGCATATTGGTCATGCCACGGCGGTCGCGCGGGTAAAGCGGTGTGCCAACGGTTTCGATGGCGGCAAGATAATCGCGGTTGAAAAGCGCGTTATTCATCGGGCGATACAGGCCCGCAATGGGAAAGCCGCGCGCGATCAGCACGCCACGGGCCGCGTCGTAATTGCCGAAATGCCCCGATACGAGCACGCAGGCCTTGCCGGTTTCCTTGAGCTCGGTCAGCCGCGCTGCGCCCGGCCCCTCAAGCGGGATGTCACGCATACGGGTGATGAACTCGGTGCCGGAAAACATCTCGGCCAAAGTGCGCCCGATATTATCGGGGACGGCCTTGCACAGGCGCGCGACCTCGGCGGGGGGCAGGTCGGGGCAGGTCAGAGCCAGATTGGCGCGGATCCGGCGGCGGAACCCCAGAAGCGGTGCCACCCCTGACAGAAGCCGGCCCGCCAGAGGGATGCGTCTTTCATAGGGCAACCGCTGCAGCAGGCCCATTCCCGCCTTGAAGACAAGGGCCGACACGCGGTCGGTCAGGCTTGGGGTGGCGCGTTTGGGCATCGGGATTCTCCGTTCGGTACCGGTGCGGCGGGCCGCTCAGATCCGGTTTTCACGCCACCAGACATAAAGTCCGGCGCCGACGATCACAAGCGCACCTACCACTGTCCAGCCGTCAGGATACTGGCCAAAGAACAGGATTCCCCACAGCGTGGCAAAGATCAGCCCCGTATAGCCGAAGGGCGCCAGCGAAGAGGCCTCGGCGATGCTGTATCCCTTGACCAGAAATCCCTGACCGATGGCCCCGCTCAGCCCGAGACCGAGAATGGGCCAGAGCGTTTCTGCTGCGATCGGACGCCAGACAAAGGGCAGCGCGAGACTGGACCCGATCAGCCCCACAAGCGCGCCCCAGATCAGCGAGGTGATCAGCCCGTCGCGCTGGATCATGCGGGTGATCAGCATGCCGCCGGCAAAGCAGATTGCTGTGCCAAGCGCGTAAAGCGCCGCCCAGTCGAGGACGCCCGGACCGGGGCGGATAATGATCATCGCGCCACAGAAGGCGAAGCCGATGCCCATCAGGCGGCGCGGACCGAGGCGTTCGCGCAGGAACAGCGCCGCCCCCAGCGTGACCAGAACCGGATTGAGATCGGCAAGAGCCGTGGCCTCGGCAAGGCCGATAGACTGGATCGCGGTAAAGAACAGCAGCACGGTGGTCAGCTGCATCGCCCCACGCAGCACCTGCAGGCGCGGCTGGCGGGCGGGCAGGAGGCGGCCCAATCTGGGAGCGAAGACCAGAAGCAGCAATGCGGTATTGGTGAGATAGCGCAGCCAGACGATCTGCACAGGATCATAGTGCTGCGAGAGCCCCTTTGCGCAGGCATCCATCAATGTGAAACAGGCAAACGCACAGAGCACGCATATCATGCCGAACCCGTTTCTGGGGCGGCCAGTCTCGCCATCGGCTGTGTAGGTCTTGGGGGTGTGGGGGGCTGTCTGGGGGAGCCCGTCGCGCGGTGCGACGCGGCCTGCTCTTGCAGAGCCGGCCCCGCCACCCGCCGCAACGGAAGAGGGGGCCGGTGCGGCCCCCTCTTGGTTCTGATCCCTGAGCGTGGTCACAGAAGGGATTTGACCTTTTCGGCGATCGCTTCGGGGGTGATCCCGTATTTGGCATAAAGCTCGGGCGCGGGGGCCGAGGAGCCGAAGCCGTCCATACCGACAAAGCCCGCCTTGGTTTCGCGGCCACGCTCGCCCAAGAGGTATTTGTCCCACGGTTGACGGATCGCGGCTTCGACGGCCACGCGCACGGCCCCTGCGGGCAGGATGCGGCGGCGATAGGCTTCGTCCTGCGCGTCAAACAGTTCCATACAGGGCACCGACACAACGCGGGTGCCGATGGCTTGGGCCTGCAGGATCTCGCGGGCTTTCAGCGCGATCTCGACTTCCGAGCCGGTCGCCATCAGGATCGCCTGACGCTTGCCTTCGGCTTCCTCGATCACATAGGCCCCTTTGGCGACCATGTTCTGCGTGCTGTGCTTGGTGCGCAGCGTGGGCAGGTTCTGACGCGAGAGCGCGATCACCGAAGGCGTTTCCTCGGTGGTCAGCGCCAGCTCCCAGGCTTCTGCCGTCTCGATCACATCCGCCGGACGGAACGTCCAGGTGTTGGGGGTCGCGCGGCAGATCGCCAGATGCTCCACCGGCTGGTGGGTCGGACCGTCTTCGCCCAGACCGATCGAGTCATGGGTCATGACATAGACCGCCGGAACCTTCATCAGCGCCGACAGACGCATCGCGCCACGGGCGTAATCGGTGAAGCAGAAGAAGGTGCCGCCATAGGGGCGCACGCCGCCATGCAGCCACAACCCGTTCATCGCTGCCGCCATCCCGTGTTCACGGATGCCGTAATGCACGTAACGGCCCTTGCGGTTCTCGGGCTCGAAAACGCCCAGATCCGCGGTTTTGGTCAGGTTCGACCCGGTGAGGTCTGCCGAGCCGCCGATGGTTTCCGGCACCGCGGGGTTGATCGCGCCCAGCACCATTTCCGACGCCTTGCGGGTGGCCACTTTCGGCGCCGCTTCGGATTGCTCTTTCTTGAACTTGCGGACGGCTGCGGCAAGCTTCTTGGAGACCTCGCCCGTCATCATGCGGGTGATTTCCGCCTGTTTGGAGGCCGAAAGACCGCCGAAACGTTCTTCCCACTCGCCGCGCGCTGCCGCGCCACGTGCCCCGATCTCTTCCCAGGTCGCCTTGATATCCGCCGGAATATCGAAGGGGCCGTGATCCCAGCCATAGATCTTCTTGGTGGCCTCGATCTCGGCATCGCCCAGCGGCGAGCCGTGCACGGAGTAGCTGTCAGCCTTGTTGGGCGAGCCGAAACCGATGATGGTCTTGCAGTCGATGAAGACCGGCGCGTTGGATTTCTGGGCTTCGGTCAGGGCGCGGTCGATATCGGCCGGATCATGACCGTCGCAATGCAGGACTTTCCAGCCCGCCGCCTTGAAGCGCATGCGCTGGTCGGTGATGCAGGCCTTGTCGACGCGGCCATCAATGGTGATGTTGTTATTGTCCCACAGAACAACAAGGTTCTTCAGCTTCTGCATACCGGCCAAGCCGATGGCTTCATGGCTGATGCCTTCCATCAGGCAGCCGTCGCCGGCGATCACATAGGTCTTGTGGTCAAAGACCTTCTTGCCGAAACGCGCGCGCAGGCTTTCTTCGGCAATCGCCATGCCGACAGCGGTGGAGATCCCCTGACCCAGCGGGCCGGTGGTGGTTTCAACCGCATCCAGCAGGAAGTTCTCGGGGTGACCTGCTGTCAATGCGCCTTTCTGGCGGAAATTCTTGATCTGGTCCAGGGTCACCTGCGCATCGCCGCAAAGATAGAGTAGCGAGTAGATCAGCATCGAGCCATGACCTGCCGACAGGATGAACCGGTCGCGGTCAAACCATTTCGGGGCTTTGGCGTCGAATTTCAGGTGCTTCTGAAACAGCACGGTCGCCACATCGGCCATGCCCATCGGCATGCCGGGGTGACCGGAATTGGCTTTTTGCACGGCATCCATCGTAAGCGCGCGGATGGCCGAGGCCAGTTTCCAGTGATCGGGGTGCTGTTCACGAAGCGTGGCGATATCCATGGGCGGGATCCTCATACGGCAACTTTTGGGCATTCGTTCGGCCCCTGATAGCAGGGATGGGCCGAATATCAAGTCTGCGGAATGGCCGTTTTAGTCTTTGTGCAAAGAACGGGCGCCAAGTTGCTGATCGCGCTAGCATGCGGGAACTGGCATGGGTTTGGTGCGGGCTCTGGGAAAGTCTTGACCTGATGGGCTAAACTGTCACTTAACACCGGGCGGCACGATTCGTTGTCGCGCGGGATTTGATATGTCTGCCGATTTATGCCCAGATAGCGGGATGACGACAGGCGCGCTACAGCGGGGATGTGACACGATGACGGATGAGGCGGCCGATTTTTCGCAATATGAACGCAGGCTTGCCTTTGCTTTGGCCCGTGTGGCCAAGAGTGTCGAGACACTGGTTAACGGGCGTGATGCCGCACGGGCCGATCTGGCGAGCATGCGGTCCGAAGCCGAAGCCGAAGCCGCTTTGCCCTTGGCCCCGGCAGAAGCGGTGACACTTGCCGATATCGATCATTTGAAAAATGAAAACAAATCGTTAACGGATGATCTTAATCTGGCACGTGAAGAGGTGGCCGATCTGCAGACGCAGGTTGAAATGGCCGCCGCTGAACGCGAAGCCGCGCTTTCCGCATTGGAGAAGCGGCTGGGTCAGCGTGCGCGTGCACTGACACAGGCCCTGTCCGAGATCGAGCGATTGCAGGCGGCCAATACCGACCTGATCGCGGCCAATCGTGGCTTGATCGATGCCGGCGGGCGGATGGCGCAGGTGCAGATCAATGAGGCGCTACGGGCCGAGGTCGAGGCGCTGAGAGCGGCCCGCGCGGCGGAGCGGGCGGCGCTGGACGAGATTATCGGCGGGATCGAGCCGCTTCTGGCCGCGCGTGACAGTGTTCTGCGCGAAGAGGCGGCGGGCGATATGCCCTCCGATAGGCCCTTGGGCGATCACGACGAGGCGAGCGAGGAGAAACAGGATGGCTGAAGTCACGGTCACAATCGGTGGGCGCGATTTTGAAGTCGCCTGCCAGAATGGCGAGGAAGCCTATCTGCGTTCGGCGGCAGGTATGCTTGATCGCGAGGCCAGCGTGCTGATCGGGCAGATCGGGCGCATTCCCGAAGTGAAAATGCTGCTGATGTCGGGGTTGATGCTGGCGGACCGGACGGCGGCTGTCGAGGACGAGATTGCCGCGATGCGTGTCGAGATGACCAAGCTTCAGGCCGAACTGGCCGAGGCGCGCGCCAATGTGACTCAGGTCGAGGTGCCGGTTTTGCCACCGGAGATGTCCGAGGCGCTGGCCGAGATTGCCGCCCGTGCCGAGGCCTTGGCCGATAATATCGAAGACGTTCTGTGACCGTGCAAGCGGCTGTCGTTCGGGGCGGGAAGGGCGTTGCAGCCTGTGCCGCGTTCGGGCTTCTGGCGGTTGCAGCCAAAGCCGAGGATCTGCCGCAGCCTGTGCGCTACCATTGTGACCGGCAGTCCGAAATTTCGGCGGTCTATGTCAATACCGTTGCTCCGCCGCTGGTGGTGCTCTGGGCGGAAGGGCATCAGGTCGTTCTGCCCTCCGGTCCCACCGGCTCTGGTGCACGCTATGCGCTGGAACGTGGTTATGTCTGGCACACCAAAGGGTCCGAGGCCTTTCTGGCGTGGCAGGATGACAGGGGCGAGAGGGTGCTGAGCCAATGCAAGGCCCAGCGAGAGTAGCGCGGAGCTGCCTTCTGCATCGCAAGGCCGCCGGAGGGGCGGCCTGCTTCCTTGGGCCGATGCAGGCGTCTAGCGGGCGAGATCAAGGATGATCTGGTCCCGTTCCCGCGGTTTTTGCGATTGCGTATTGCCGAAGAACCCGCGGCCCCAGTTCTCGATGCCTTTGGTTTTGAGGATCTTCAGCACGCCCTGCAGCCGCTCCACCTCGCGCAGCATCAGATCCTCTGCCGCTTTCTGCACATCGGGCGTGCTGCCGCGCGTCTCGATCTCGACCGGCTTGTCGGAGGCGGTATGCATGGTGCAGCTTGCGCATGGCTCGTTGATTTCGGTGATGATCAGCTTGAGTGCGATGATCTTCAGATCGTCTTCTTTATGCGCCACCAGCCGCAGCCCCAGCGGCGCGGAGGACAGCATCGAGAGTTCCACCTTCGTACGCGGATCGATGATCAGATGTTCGTCGCCATTTTCGATTTCTTTCAGAGCCATAGCGGTTGCATGAAGATCCAGAAAGGTCTTTGCAGGGATTGTCTTATTGGGCATCTCGGCATCCATGATTGCGAAAAAGAGCACTGTCCTATCCAACTTATGCGTGATCTGTGCATAAGCCGTTAATCCTTGCCGCGAATGCAAAAATGGCGCCTGTTTCAAAGGCGCCATTCCCGTGCAATTTTATCGAAGCTTATTCTGCTGCGGTTTTCATCCGGAACCCTTTGGCCAGCTGGTCTGCCGGAGAGATCGGATATTCGCCCGAGAAGCAGGCATCGCAATATTGCGGGTTCTCTTTGTTGCGGCCTTCGGCTTCGCCCGCAGCACGGTAAAGACCGTCGAGCGAGATGAATTTCAGGCTGTCCACACCGATCCAGTCGCGCATCTCGTCTTCCGACATCTTGGCGGCCAGCAGCTTGGAGCGGTCGGGCGTATCCACACCGTAGAAGCACGGCCATGCGGTGGGCGGGGAGGCGATGCGGAAATGCACTTCCTTCGCACCGGCATCAAGGATCATGTCCTTGATTTTGCGCGAGGTGGTGCCGCGCACGACCGAGTCATCAACCAGAATGACGCGCTTGCCCTTGATCAGCGCCTTGTTGACGTTGAGCTTCAGGCGCACACCCATATTGCGGATCTGCTCGGTCGGTTCGATGAAGGTCCGGCCCATATACTGGTTGCGGGTGATGCCCAATGCGAAGGGAATGCCCGATTCCTGACTGAAGCCGATCGCCGCAGGCGTGCCCGAATCCGGCACGGGGCACACAAGATCGGCCTCCACAGGGGCCTCACGCGCCAGTTCGACGCCGATCTGGCGGCGGGTCTCATAGACGGAGCGGCCACCATACTGGCTGTCGGGGCGCGAGAAATAGACATGCTCGAAGATACAGAAGCGCGATTTGGCAGGGGCAAACGGGCGGGAGGATTTCACCAGCCCGTTCTCGATCACCACCATCTCGCCCGGTTCGATCTCGCGCACGAATTCGGCACCGATGATATCAAGACCGCAGGTCTCGGACGACAGCGCAAAGCCGTTATCGCCAAGGCGGCCCAGAACCAGCGGGCGCACGCCCAAGGGATCACGCACACCGATCAGTTTGGTGCGGGTCATGGCGACCACCGAGAAAGCACCCTCGACGCGGCGCAGCGCGTCGGCGATACGGTCGGCATGGCGCTTCTGGATCGACCGCGCCATCAGGTGGATGATGCACTCCGAATCCGAGCTGGACTGGAAGATCGCGCCCATCTCGATCAGCTCGCGGCGCAGCTGGTCGGCATTGGTGAGGTTGCCGTTATGGGCCACCGCCGCACCACCCAGCGAGAATTCCCCGAAGAAGGGCTGGATGTCACGGATGACAGCGCCTTTCTTGCCAGCGGTGGAATAGCGCACATGGCCGATGGCGATCGGGCCGGGCAGCGTTTCCATCAGCGAGGCTTTGGTGAAATTGTCGCGCACATAGCCGAAGCGGTGGGCCGAGTTGAACCCGTGTTCGGGGTCATGGGCGACGATGCCGCCTGCTTCCTGACCGCGGTGCTGAAGCGCATGCAGGCCAAGAGCCACAAAGTTGGCAGCGTCTTTCACGCCGACAACGCCAAAGACGCCGCATTCTTCCTTCAGCTTGTCATCGTCAAAAGGATGGGAAAGGAAATGCTGGGGCAGATCATTCATGGAAACTGGCTCCGGGCTCGGGATCTGGGAGGGTTGAGGGCCATATAATGCGAAACGGGAAGGGTGTTAACCCCTCCCGTTCGATAAAGCTTTACAAGCCTGTCATGATTTTCCTGCCGAACGCGGCTTCAAGCGCCGCATATCGGGGGATTATTGCTCGATCGTGGTCTCGGAAGGGGCCTCGACCGGTGCGGGGCAGGTTGAAACAAGCTGCTCATAGCGTGCGGTGATCCAGCCCGGCGCATCCTGCGGCATCGATTCGTCCATCTGGCCCGACATGCGCGAGAACACTTTCGCCGAACGCGAATCGTCGATCACCGGCATCGCCTCATTGACCATGACGCGATCATAGACCACGAAGGCCACCGCCACGAGCACGATCCCGCGCAGGACGCCGAAGAGGAAACCCAGACCCTGATCCAGCCCGCCAAGCGCCGAGCGCTGTACGGCCGAGGCAAAGAGGGGGGTGATAAAGCTCATCACGATCAGCGCGATGGCAAAGACCGCTGCGAAACCGCCAATGGTCGCCAATTCGCAGCTTCCGGCCAGAAACTTGTCCAGCATGGGGATCTGCGCGATCAGCGGGCGGGCCGCATCGGCAAAGATATAGGCCAGCACGGCGGCAGCAATCCAGCCGAGGATGGCCAGCGCCTCGCGCACGAAGCCACGGCTATAGGCCAGAATGGCCGACAGGATGATGATAACCGCCACGATGGCGTCGACGATGGTAAACCCGTCCATACGTTTTTACGTCCTTCAGTCTCGCCCGGGCGTCAACCGGCGCCGAACATGTCTCCGACAAATGTCACGAGATCGGGGAGTTTCCTCAGGGCGATCCCGTCGCCCCCTTCGGTTTTCGTGCCGGAAGGAGCAATGGCTTGTGAGAAACCAAGTTTTGCCGCCTCTTTCAACCTGTTTTCCGCCTGACCCACCGGACGCAGCGCCGCAGACAGGCTGATTTCGCCAAAAATCACCATATCCGCGGGCAGGGCTGTGTCTTCGCGGGCACTCAGAAGGGCGGCGGCGGCGGCCAGATCGGCGGCAGGTTCGGTGACCTTCATCCCGCCTGCGACATTGAGAAAGACATCAAGGCCCGTGAAGGGGATGCCGCAGCGGCTTTCGAGCACCGCGATAATGGTCGAGATCCGGCCACTATCAAGCCCCACCACCGTGCGGCGCGGGCTGGCCAGAGTGGAGGGGGCGACAAGGGCCTGAATCTCGGTCAAGACGGGCCTTGTGCCTTCTATCCCTGCAAAAACCGCCGATCCGGGGGCGGCTTGGCCCCGTTCGGACAGGAAGAGCGCCGAGGGGTTGGTGACCTCGGCCAGCCCGCCACCGGTCATCTCGAAGACGCCGATTTCGGCGGCAGGGCCAAAGCGGTTTTTCACCGCGCGCAGGATGCGGAACTGATGCCCGCGCTCGCCCTCGAAATAGAGGACCGTATCGACCATATGCTCGACCACGCGCGGTCCTGCGATCTGGCCTTCCTTGGTGACATGGCCCACCAGAATGACCGAACAGGCGCGTTTCTTGGCAAAGCTGACAAGCTCGTGACAGGCGGCACGGACCTGACTGACCGAGCCCGGAGCCGATTCGACATTATCGGCCCACATGGTCTGGATCGAATCGATGATCACCAGATCGGGGGATTCGGTCTCGATCGTGGTGAGGATGTCGCGCAGGTTGGTCTCCGCCCCCAGTCGCACCGGCGCATCGGCCAGCCCCAGACGCTGGGCGCGCATGCGGACCTGGCTCGAGGCTTCCTCGCCCGAGATATAGAGGCATTTGAGGCCGGTCTGGGCAAAGCGCGCCACCGCCTGCAACAGCAGCGTGGATTTCCCGATGCCGGGATCACCGCCCACCAGAATGGCCGAGCCGGGCACGAGGCCGCCGCCCAGCACGCGGTCGAATTCGGCCATGCCGGAACAGGTGCGCGGCGGCGGGGCCTCTTCATCGGCCAGAGTGGTCAACCCGATCACGCGGCCCTTGGAGGAGCCGAGGGTCTTGCCTTTGGGGCCTGCCGAAAGCGGGGCCTCTTCGATGAGGGTGTTCCATTCGCCGCAGGCATCACATTTGCCGTTCCATTTGCGATGGACGGCGCCACAGGCGGTGCAGGTATAGGAGAGGATGTTCTTTGCCATAGGGTAAATATGCGGAACACAGGGCGAACATCAAGGGGAAAGGGGCGCTGCCCCTCTTGGAGCCTGCGGCTCCAATTCACCCCGGGATATTTGGGGCAGCTGGAGGCCTAGCCGCGATCGGGGCGGGGCGAAAGTTCGGCGGGTTTGGGCAGGGCTACGACATTCGAGCTGTCTTTCGTGCTGCTCTGGGGGCGTTTGGGGGCGACGTTGGGCAGTTGTTCTTCCAGTTCGTATCCCAGCGCCGGCAGAATGGCGGCGAGATCGCGTTCGAGGAGTTGGAACTCGCGGGTGACGCGGCGCTCTTCCGCCTCGACCTCGCTCAGCCAGTGGCCGATCTCGTCGCAGGTTTTGCGCGCCAGTCCGATCTGCTGGGCCAGCCTGTCGGTTTCCTGCTGGCGGGCCTTGAGCGTATCGCGGGCGCGGGCGACGTTCGCATCGCTGTAGATGCGCGCAAGATCGCGCGATTGCAGGCTCATCTGGGCGGCAAGTTCCAGCAGTTCCGGTTCGAGGCCGGGCAGGTCGGGGTGCTGGCGCAGCCATGTGATCCGTTCGCGCATGGTGTCGAATTCCCCTGAGAGGGTGAAGGCACCGGCGCGGTCGGCTTCGTGGGCAAGGCGGTAGGCATGGGCCACATCCTGCATGCCGATATGGAAATTGCGATGCGAGCGTTCCAATCGGCTGACGCGGTTATGTGCGGGCAGATAGAGAGCCAGAAGCAGGACCAATGCGGCAAAGCCTGCCTGTAACCACGGGCCGATATCCGTGACTGCGGCCTGCCCGAGTTGGGCCTGCCCGATTTGGGAGTGCCCGATTTGGGATTGCCCGAACTGTGCGGGCACATGCAGCCAAGGCAGAAATCCGAGGGCCGAGCCGAGAAACTGGCCAAGGGCGCAGAAGGCCAGAAGCAGGACCAGCCCCGAGATCGTGGTGTTGACCATATCGGCCAGATCGCTGCGGCTTCTGGCGAGGCGGCGCAGATGGTTTGCTTCCGCCATTTCCGGAACGGTTCCGCGCTGTGCGGATTTCGGATTTTGTGACGCCATCGGATACCCCTGCCACCGCTCTGCGCCACCATAAGCGCGCCTTTTCACCCAAGGGAAACATGGGGTAAATTTTCAGTGAGCGCAAGGGCGGCAAAGCCCAGGGCAAGGGGGCTACGCCTGTAATTAGGCGCAAGATCAGAGCCTTGCGCCTATCGGTTGTGCATTAGCCGAGCGTTTCGCTATAGCGGCGCTGATAGCGGGCCCCGAGCGAGGTGAGGACCTCGTAGCCGATGGTGCCGATCAGGTCGGCCAGCGCATCGACGCCCTGATGGGCATTGAGCAGATCCATCTCCTCGGGGGTGCCATCGAGATCGGTGATATCGACGGTGATCAGGTCCATCGAGACACGCCCGATCAGCGGGCAGGCGGTATCTCCGGCCCACAGGGTGGCGTTATTGGACAGGCGACGGCTGATGCCATCGGCATAGCCTGCCGAGACCGTGGCCACATGGCTGCGGCGTTCGGCCTGCCATGTATTGCCATAGCCCACCGTTTCGCCCGCCTCGACGATCCGCGTCTGGATGACGGGGAGCGAGAGCGTGACCACCGGCGTGGCGTCGATATAGGGCCGTCCGCCGTAAAGACCGATGCCGGGGCGCACGAGGTCGAAATGGTAGTCCTTGCCATAGAGCAGCCCGCCCGTGGCCGAAAGCGAGCGGCGCAGGCCGGTGCCATCGGTCATGCGGGTGAATTCCGCCAGCTGGCGTTCATTCATGCCGGTATGGGGTTCATCCGAGCAGGCGAGGTGGCTCATGATCAGGCTGGGCGATTTTTCCAGAAGGCTCGGCGCCAGGGCCCGCCAGTCGGCATCTTCCAGACCAAGGCGGTTCATGCCGGTGTCGAGCTGGATGCCGAAGGTGGCTTCTGGCAGCACGTCCATATGGCGTTTGACCTGTTCGGGCGAATTTAGCACCGGTGTCAGGTCGAGATCGGCGATCATGTCGCAGTCGCCTGCCATATGGCCGGACAGGATGAAGATTTCCGGCCCGTCGCCAATCGCTTGGCGCAGTTTCGCGCCTTCCTCGGCCAAGGCCACGAAGAAGGTCTTTGCGCCTTGGCGCAACAAGGTGCGGGCCACACGGTCCGCCCCCAATCCGTAGGAATCGGCTTTCACCACGGCGGCAGTCTGCGTCGCGGGGCCGGATTTGGCGTCCAGAGCCTTCCAGTTGGAGGCGATGGCGTCGAGGTCGATGTGAAGAAGTGAGCTTGCCATAGGCGAATGTCTTCGCCTTTCTGCGGGGTTCGTCAAGAACTAACCGCATCCTTGCCTGTTTGCCGAAGGATTTGCGCCCCTTTGCGAGTATTGCGCGAGAAAGTTGAGGGGATCGGATGGTATGGGCGAAGAAAATTCGAGCGATCTTCGCCCTTGCAGGAGGGAGGCGGGGCGGTGCCGAATCAGAACCCGTCCGCGCCGTCGCCCTGCCATGCCTTGGCCAGATCCGAGAAGCGCGTGAAGCGGCCCTCGAAGGCGACCTCGACCGAGCCGATCGGCCCGTGGCGCTGCTTGCCCAAGATAATCTCGGCCTTGCCGTGGACCTGTTCCATAAGCTGTTGCCAAGCGGCCATCTTTTCCAGCTCGTGATCGCCGGGTTTCTCGCGTTCTTTATAATATTCGTCACGATAGACGAACATCACCACATCGGCGTCCTGTTCGATCGAGCCCGATTCCCGCAGATCCGAGAGCTGCGGGCGTTTGTCGTCACGGCTTTCCACCGTCCGGCTGAGCTGCGAGAGCGCGATCACGGGGATGTTGAGCTCTTTGGCAATCGCCTTGAGCCCCATAGAGATCTCGCCGATTTCCTGCACGCGGTTATCGCCACGCCCCGAGCCGCGCAGAAGCTGCAGGTAGTCGACAATCACGACATCAAGCCCATGTGTCCGCTTCAGGCGGCGGCAGCGGGCGGCGACCTGCGCAATGGGCAGGGCGGGGGTGTCATCGATATAAAGCGGGCAGGTCTCCAGCGATTTCGCGGCCTCCACAAAACGGCGGAATTCCTGTTCGGACATATCGCCACGGCGGATCTGCTCGGAGGGCACTTCGGCGGCTTCCGACAGGATACGGGCGGCCAGCTGTTCGGCCGACATCTCGAGGCTGAAGAAGCCCACGCAGCCGCCCTCGATGGCGCCTTCGGTGCCGTCATGTTTCTGCCCGCGCTTATAGGCTTTGGCGATGTTGAAGGCGATATTGGTGGCAAGCGAGGTCTTCCCCATCGAGGGGCGCCCTGCAAGGATGATAAGGTCGGACGGGTGCAACCCGCCCATCTTCTTGTCCAGATCGCGCAGGCCGGTGGAAATCCCCGCAAGGCCGCCCTCGCGCTGATAGGCGGCATTGGCCGATTGCACGGCCTCGGTCACGGCCTTGAGGAAGGAGACAAAGCCCTTCTCGGCGGTGCCCGACTCGGCCAGCTTGTAGAGCGCGCCCTCGGTCTGCACGATCAGCTGTTCGGCCTCTTGCCCTACATCCAGCTTCGAGGCGCTGGCGGACAGTTCGCGCCCGACATTGATCAGCTCGCGCCGTAGCGCCAGATCATGGATCATCTGCGCATAATCGCGCGCCGCATAGGCCGAGATCGCAGCCCCTGCCAGACGCGCCAGATAGGCCGGACCGCCCAGTTCTTTCAGCCCGCTGTCGTCTTCCAGATAGCCCTTCAACGTGACCGGAGAGGCCAGCGCGTTCTTCTGGATCCGCGCCACGGCGGTCTCATAGATGCGGCGGTGGACGGGCTCGTAGAAATGATCGGCCTTCACCACTTGGGCGATACGGTCATAGATATCGTTATTGGTCAGGATTGCGCCCAGAAGCTGTTGTTCCGCCTCGATATTATGCGGAACCGGATCGGCGTCCTGCGCGCCATTCTGGTCGATCTGATCGTTACGGACTGCGCTGATCTCGTTCATCTCAATGCCTCGATACCCGTGAGGGGGTCTCTTACCTTATCTCGCCCGCGTAACTCAATGTGGAAAACACTGGGGGAGCGTGCCCTGCGGGCGTCCCTTGCGGGGGCGGGTTTTGTGGTGGATTGCGGCGTTTCTACCATATCCGGCGTAAAGAGGCTAAGGAAAATGCAAGCGGGCGGGCTTGTGCACATTTTGCGCACCGACCCGCCCACAGGCTTATCCACAGAAATCTTGGCGCGACCCTTGTCGCTGACCAAGGTCAGTCTTTTTTATTGGCATCCTGCCACGCGCGCGGCGCTTTGAGGAAGGCCTCGACCTCATCCAGCGTCTCGGCGTCAAAGGCGCCTTGGGCGCGCGCCTCGGCCAGAACGTCCCACCAGGTGCACAGATAGGAGAGTTCGACGCCATGTTCGCGCAGGTTCGGGATCGTCTCGTCGAAGATGCCGTAATAGAAGATCACCGAGGTGTGGCCGCAGGTCGCGCCCGTCTCGCGGATCGCATCCACGAAGGACAGTTTCGAGCCGCCATCCGTGGTCAGATCCTCGATCAAGAGCACGCGTTCGCCTTCGGACATCGCGCCCTCGATACGGGCATTGCGGCCATAGCCTTTGGGCTTTTTGCGCACATAGGTCATCGGCAGGGCCAGACGTTCCGCCACCATCGCGGCGAAGGGAATGCCTGCGGTCTCGCCACCGGCCACATTGTCGAATGCCTCAAAGCCCGCCTCGCGCATCACGGTCACCGCCATGAAATCCATCAGCGTCGAGCGGATACGCGGGAAGCTGATCAGCTTGCGGCAGTCGATATAGGTGGGGGAGGGCAGGCCCGAGGCCAGCGTGAAGGGTTCGCGGGCATTGAAATGCACGGCCTTGATTTCCAGCAGCATACGCGCGGTCAGGCGGGCGATCTCTTCTTTCGGGGGGAAGCTTGCGGGGATCATGTGGAGTACCTTCCTAGGAAAAACCGCGCCGGAGGACCGGCGCGGGAGATATCAGTCTTGGACGTGCCAGAAGCAGGGGAAGCCCGGATCAAACACAGTGACGGGGCTGTCTTCGACCGCGATCTTGGCGGGCCATTGGGCGGCCTCAGCGGTCTTGGTCAGGGTTAGCGTCGCGGCATTCACCGGCAGGCGGTAGAAGGCGGGGCCATTCTCGCTTGCGAATTTCGCGAGGTTCTCCAGTTTGCCTTCGGCCTCGAAGACATGGGCCAGAAGCGCCATCGTATTGGTCGCGGTAAAGCAGCCCGCGCAGCCACAGGGGTTTTCCTTGGCGTTATCGGTATGCGGGGCCGAGTCGGTGCCGAGGAAGAAATGCGGGTTGCCGGAGGTTGCCGCCTCGACCAGCGCAAGGCGGTGCACCTCGCGTTTGGCCACCGGCAGGCAGTAGTAATGCGGCTTGATCCCGCCCACGAGGATGTGGTTGCGGTTGATGATCAGATGGTGCGTGGTGATCGTGGCACCCATATCGTCGCCCTGCGATTTCACATACTCCACACCGTCCTGGGTGGTGACATGTTCCATCACCACGCGCAGGCCCTTGACCGCGCGCAGCACCGGATCAAGGACACGGTCAATGAACACGGCCTCACGGTCGAAGATGTCAATCTCGGGCGCGGTCACCTCGCCATGCACACAAAGCGGCAGGCCGATCTCGGCCATTTTCTCCAGCACGGGGCGGACCTTGTCGAAGTCCTTCACACCCGAGGCCGAATTGGTGGTGGCGCCTGCGGGGTACAGCTTCACCGCTTTCACCAGACCCGAGGCATGGGCTGCTGCCACATCCTCCGGGTCGGTGTCCTCGGTGAGGTAAAGCACCATCAGCGGCTCGAATTCTGCGCCTTCGGGCAAAGCCTTCAGGATACGGTCGCGGTAAGCAGAGGCCTGAGCGCCGGTCACGACCGGCGGCACCAGATTGGGCATGATGATCGCGCGGCCGAAATGGCGCGCGGTCTCGGGAGCGACTGCCTTCAGCATCGCGCCATCGCGCAGATGCAGGTGCCAGTCATCGGGGCGGGGAATGGTGATCTGGGTCATGGGTGTCGATTACCCCGAGCGGGCGCGCAAATCCAGCGCGAAGCGCGGGCCTGCGTCGAAAACTCTTGTCGAAAACTTTGCCACGCGTCGTATAGGCCGGGGGGCTATGGCCGGGCACAAACACCGCGGGGACCAAATTGACAATACATGCCCGCCTGCCATCACCCGTCCTGAGGGATATTCGGGGAGCGGGGACGATGGTTGCGATTCTGGTGGCGGTGACGATCCTGCTATGGGCCAGTGGCAGGCTGCCCGAATAGCTGACGGCGCTGATCTTCTTTGCTGCGGCAATGATGTTTTCGGTCGCGCCGGCTTCGGTCATCTTTTCGGGCTTTGCCTCGGCGGCATTCTGGCTGGTCCTGAGCGGCTATGTGATCGGTCTGGCCATCGCCAAGACGGGGCTTGCCGCGAGGGCTGCGCGGGTGCTGGCGATGCGGCTGGGGCGGTTCTATCCGCGGCTGGTCTTCGGAACGATCGCGCTCAGCTACGGGCTGGCCTTTGTCATGCCGTCCAATATGGGGCGTATCGCATTGCTGATGCCGATCATTCTGGCACTGGCCACCGCTCTGGGCACTTTTCAGCTATCGGCTTCGGTGCTGCCTGCGAATGTGCCCAATCTGGTGATGCTGGGGGCGGTCGAGACAAGCTATGGCCTGCATCTGTCCTATTTCCCCTATCTTCTGGCCAATCTGCCGGTTCTGGGGCTACTGAAAGGGGCCGTGCTCGGGGTGTGTGTTCTTCTTATGTTCCGTGACCGGTCGATCCAGCGGCCTGCCGAAAGTCCTCGGATACCGATCACGGCGGCAGAGAAGCGGCTGGCGCTGTTGCTGGTGGTGACGCTTGGGCTGTGGTTGACCGATTCCCTGCATAAGATCGCGCCTGCATGGATCGGTCTGGCAGCAGCCTGTCTGTGCCTGCTACCAAAGGTCGGTTTTGTCAGCGGCGAGGAATTCGGCACCAAGGTGAACCATAGAAGCGCGCTTTATGTCGCGGCAATTCTGGGACTTGCGGCGCTGGTGGCGCAAAGCGGGCTGGGCGCGCGGATCGGGGCAGGGCTTCTGGCCTATGCGCCATTGGATGCGCAGGGACGCTATAGCGATGTGGTGACGCTGGCCGGTCTGGCGGGGCTGTTGAATTTTGTGGTAACCGCCAATGGTGTGCCCGCGCTGTTCACTCCGCTGGCACAGGCTCTTGCCGATGGAAGCGGGCTGCCGCTCTCGGGGGTACTGATGCTGCGGTCGTCGGATTTTCGACCCCGCTTCTGCCCTATCAGGCCGCCCCGATCGTTGTGGCAATGGGATTGGCGCGTGTGCCGCTTCGGGCGGGGATCCGCTTGTGCCTGAGCATGGCCTTGCTGACCTATCTCCTTCTGCTACCGCTGCATTATGGCTGGCTGCACCTGCTGGGCTGGATTTAGAACGCAGACGGGACGCCCCGCCTTTGCGCGCGTTGCATGGCGGGGCTGCAGCATTACACATGGTCCCTTGCGACGCTTTGTCATAAACCCGACCATAGGGGGGAAAGTCCTGCAAGCACGCATACAGGAGTTTTCCAAATGACGCATATCGCACAAATGCCGCGTAAACCGGCGGCAACCTCATCGGTTCTGCGGTTTTTCCAAGCGATCGGTCGGGCTTTCGTCGCCTTTGGAGAGGCGCGTTCGCGTCAGTCCGAGATCGTTCGCCTCAACGGGCTTTCGGATGCGGCTCTTGCCGCCAAGGGGATCCGTCGGGACCAGATCGTGACCTATGTCTTCCGCGACAAGTTCTATCTCTGACTTGTGGTTCAGGGCGGGGATGCAGCGCAGCCTTGCCTTGTCCGTCAGGCCAAAGGCGTAAAAAGTTCAGGCGATCCGGTCGGTATGACGGATCGCCCTTTTTGTGCCTGCTTTATCGTATCGGGCCCGTGATCGCCCGCTCAGACAGGCTCGGGTTCCATTTGGATCCCGTTCGGGGCAAGCAGTTCGACCAGTTTGTTATAGCGACGGCGGAAACGCGGTGCATCAAAGCGGCGTGCTCCGTCGCGGCAGATCAGCGCCTCGAGATAAAGCCGTTCCTGCGGACGGATGCTGCGCAGCAGGGTATGCAGATAGGCAATGTTCTGACGGCAGTTGCGATACAGCTTGCGGAACTCTGTCGCCGTCAGCTTGCCCTCGCAGGCACGTGCGATCATCAGCTCCAGCACGTTGCAGCCCGCCAGCATTGCCTCGATATTCTCGCCCGCCAGAATGCAGGGCAGGAGCGTGACATTGGGACGGTGGAAAAGGGCGGCATGCATAGCATCAAGCCGCTGCAAAGGATCGTAGACCACGAAGGCCTGTTTCGCGCCATCCAGCATTTCGGGCGCGAAACCATAGCGGTCGGAGAAACTGATACGCCGCATTTCCGGATAACGGTCATCCCAACCGGCCAGACGCGGGTCGAGCGTGGCCTGCGGCTGTAGCGCGATCACCGTGGCATCGGGGGCCACCACAGAGAAAGCCGCCGCCGCATAGCCGCAAGAGCCCGCCCCGTAAAACACCACGCGGTCATAGTCTTCGAAGACCCCGTCATCGACGAGCCGGTCGAAATAGGCATAGACCTCGGGCGCGCGGAACCATGTCGCATCCTCGGCAATGAGTGTCAGGCTGGACCAGCCACCCTCCTGCGCGATGCGGTAGCCAAGGGGCAAACCGTCCTGATCCGTATCAAGCAGATCATCGCGCAGTTCGAAACTGACCAGAAGGACAGGCCCGTCCTCGCTGAACAGGGCCACATGCGCTGGGCCCAACTGTTCGAAATGGCCGAATTCCTGCCCGAGCGCGCTCATCCGCGTCTGCCAGTTGTTCACGCTCATATCCTGCATGGCGAGGCCCCTTCAAATTCGGTAATGGCCGGACACAGTGCCGGACCGGCGCAGAGAGTATCTGCGATTTTCAGTTAACCTATCACTATTTTAAAATGACAAAATCATGGTGAACGCAAGAAAATGCAATGGCTACAAGGTATTGCGTAAACAATGCTGTGATTGATGCGGTATTGTTTACAAATTCGGCTTGGTCTGGCTGGTCTGTGCCAAATGTGCCAGCCGCAGCATGCGCTGGGCATCGGCCTTTGACAAGGGGCGCGTCGGCGGGGTCAGCAGAAGCCGCCCGAACATGGCGCGCGGGGCCTCTTCGCGCAGCAGGGACCGGATCTTCTCGTGACGCCAGCGCACGGCCTGCGCGTGCAGGGCACCGAGCACGGGATCGTCCAGCAGGCTCTGGTACAGCGGTCCGCGTAGCGGGGCTGTGCGCTGGATGCTCCGGTCCTCGTCCTGGCAGAAATTGCGCTCCACCCAGTAGGACAGGTCGAACCCTCCGACATCGCGATTGGCCCGTCCGCGGTCGCATTTGACAACATAGTTTTCCATTGCCCCAAGCGCATAATGGTTCAGCTGCACCATGCCCCAGCAGTTTCGATCGGGTGGCGTGAAAAGGCGGTTTTTCTGGTAGAGATCGGGGAGCGGAGTGCCCGCGCCGTCAAACCAGCGCGGCGCCGCGCCCTGTGTCAGGCCACGGGGGCGATGCACCCCCAGTTTGCGGTAATCTCCGGTTCTGCGCAGGAGCGTCTTGAACAGCGAGGCCCGCCACGGCCAGAGCATGGCAGGGGGGGCGGCCTTGTCGAAACAGTCCGTTACGGGGGTGTCGGTATAGTCGATCACGCCGTTATTGCCGAAAAGCCGCCATGTCAGGGCGATGGCATCGGCGTCGGGCAGGGCGGCGATCAGGTCCGAAAACCGTCCCGCCCCCAGATGGATATTCACGAATTCATCCACGTCGAAGACCAGCACCCAATCGGCGCGCTGCTGTGCCGGATGCTCGTCGGCGCGCAGCAGGGCTTCCCATTGCGGGCCACGCCGCCACGGGCCGGGATTGCGTTCATGGCTGAGCCAGCCCATCTGTGCCAACCGGTCCAGCATCAGATCGGTGCCATCTTCGCAATCGTTGGAATAGATCAGGAAATGGTCCATGCCGATGGCACGGTGATGGGCGATCCATTCCAGCAGGAAAGCGCCCTCGTTCTTCATGCAGCTGATGCCGAGGATATTCATGGGGCCGCCTCCTGCACTGCCCCTGCGAGGGGGCTCCGGCAGGCGCGGCCTTGGGCGCGGAGGGGGGTGGTCAGCCCGTCTGTCGGGCTGTTGACCGCTTTGCGCGCGTGCCTGCGGATCCTGGCGACCCTATCTGGCGTGTTCTTCCAGCGGTTTGCCATTAGTGCTCCGCCTCGCCCTCATGTTCGACCGTGAAGAAGAAATCGGGGGCCACGTCGCGCAGATGCATATCTTCGGGCAGGCAGTCGGGGCCGGCATTGAACACCGCAGAGCCGAAATGCTGGAGCATGCGCGAGAGCCGTTCGTATTTGGCACTGGTCAGGTCGCCATAGAAATTCTCGTAATTCTCGGTGGCGCGCAGCTCGGCAATCTTGGTGCGATGCGCGGCCACGGCGGCTTCATGGGCGGCACGGATCTCGGGATCAGCCATCAGGCGGTCATATTCGGCCTGTAGCGCGGGGATCATCCGCTGGATCGAGCGTTCCTCCTCGAGGTTATGGTTCATCCGGAACCAGTAGTTGAGCCCCTGATCGCGGTCGACATGGTTCACCCGCCCGCGGTCACGCTTGACCAGAAAGCTCTCGGCAGAGCGCACAGCATAATGGTTGAGCTGCACCCAGTCATAGCCATAGGTTTCCAGCGTCGAGCGCCAGCCATTGCGGAACATCTCGCGCGGCATGGGCTGGCCCGACCCATTGAGCCATTTCACCTGATCCCACAGGTCCGGCACCAGACCTTTGGGGCGGTGCACCCCCATCTTCTTGTAGATATCCATATTGCGGAACAGGGTCTTGAACCCCCAGGCCTGATGCGGCTTGCGCACGACTTCCGGCGCGCAGGTGGTGAACTGGTCCAGAAGAAAGCGGTCCTCATAGTCATGCACATCGCAATTACCGAACAGCCGCCATGTCAGCGAGATCATATTCGCCTCGCCCATCGCCTTATAAAGGTCGGTCAGGGTGCCATCGCCGATCTTGATATTGATGAACTCGTCCACATCCATACAGATCGCCCAGCCGGCCTGCTGGATGACGGGCTCGGATTCGGCGGCCTGAAGGGCGGCATGCTGGGGCTTCAGCTCGCCCCCCGGACGCCACGGGTTCTCGCGGTGCTGGACCAGCCCCTTGGCCATCAGCATGTCCAGCATCGTATCGGTGCCATCGGTGCAGTCATTGGTATAGATCAGGAAATCATCCACCCCGATCGCACGGTGATAGGCCAGCCATTCCAGAATGAACGGGCCTTCGTTTTTCATCGTGGTGACAATCGCGGTGCGACCGGCGCGCAGGGCCGCTTTGGGGGCGGGTTTGACCTTGGAGACCGGAGGCCGCACAGGCTTGTGCCCCCAGACATCCAGCGATAGCGCCAGAAGCTGTTCGTCCTCTACCAGCGAGGTCTTGGGGGCCAGCTCTGCCGCCTTGCGCCCCGGCACGCGCAGCGCCATTGCCCGCCAGAAGGGGAAGATATGCGCAGGATCGGGCTTGGCATAGGCCACACGCACCATGCGCCATGTCGCCTCCAGCCCCGCCTTTGCGGGCGCACATCCCCAGCGTGCGGTGCCGCGCCGCGCATCGAACTGGCGGCAGATATGGTCGGCGAAACATTCCGCGGCACCATTGCGCACCCGCCACGGATAGATCCGCCGCCCGACCAGCATGATCACCCCGGAAGGGGCCTCGAGGCAGGCATCGAAGGCGCCCATCCTGCCATCGGCCACAGGGGCCAGAAGGTCCGTGACATCCAGCGTCAGCACGGCGCGGGCTTCGGCCAGAAACCGCCATTTCGCAATTTCGAAGACCAGACCCTGCCCGAGGGGCGCGCGCCACGGATCGGGGGCGGGAGGCTCCATCCGGTCCTTGCCGGGGGCGTCGGGGGCAAGGAAGGGGTGGCTTTCGGGGCCCATGCCGGGCTTGCCCATCGCGACGGGGCAGTCCAGGACGATCACCACCATCTCCAGATCGCGGTCATCCAGCCCCTTGGCCAGCTGCGCCACGAAAGGCGCATCGGAAAACCGGTTGAGGATCACCGCGCCGGTGGCGGCATGCTGGTCGGCATGCCAGCTGAGCCAGTCCAGCACCGTCTCGGCGCTTTCCTCGAAACGTTGGCCGAATAGGCAGTTGCGATCGCGCAGCAGATCCCATTCCGCCTCGGCCATTGCAAGCGGGCGCATATGGGGCGGGGTGGTCGCATCGGTCTGGGTCGTGATCTGCACCGGCAGGGGGCCGTCGAGCGTGGCGCAGAGCATCGCCCCGCCAGCCACATCGCGCGTTTCGGTGATCGTGCCGCCGTCCAGATGGGTGATCTGCGCGGCCTGTGAGGGGTTGGCAAACATCGCGCGCAGATGGCGGCAGCCCTGTGCCTCCCACGTCACCGCATCCAGAAGGACGGGGCCGGTGCCCGCCTCTTCGCACGGGTCTTCTGCCAGAAGGCTGCGTCTGATCACTGATGCCATGTCGTCGTTATCCTGCGTCTCCGGCGGAGGTTTCCGCGGCCCGCCCTGTCTTCGGGGCAGTCTGTTGTCTTTGTGAAAGCACAAGCCGCAGATTTGGTTAAGGCCATTTCGGTTTTTTTTCGTATTCCGTTGGAAAATGTCACGATTTCGGGCAAGTTGAGGCCAAATTGGGGCAAGGCCCCGCCGGACTTGGCCTTCGGGTGTGATATGGCCCGTAGAATGACTGGCCTGTGGTGTGTGGGGGGATCATGCGCGAGATAGGAACGCTGTGGATCGGCGGCCGGCTGAGCTGGCTTGAAATCCTGTGTCTCAAAAGCTTTGTCGATCAGGGACAGAAAATCACGCTTTTTTCCTACGGGCCGATCGAGAATGTCCCTGACGGGGTCATCTTGCGCGACGGGCGCGAGATCCTTGCCCCAGACCCGCAGGAAGGGTTTCTGAAATACGAGCGCAAGGACAGTTTCGCGCTGTTTGCCGATCTGTTCCGGCTGCATATGCTGGCCAAATGTCCGGGCATGATCTGGGTGGATACCGATGTGTATTGCCACCGCCCGCTCACTTACGACAGCCCCTATGTGCTGGGCTACGAGCTGCCCGACAGCCCGCGGGTCAATAATGCGGTGCTGGCGCTGCCGGCGGGGTCTCTTCTTTTACAGACCATGCTAGATTTCACCAAGGACCGGTTTTCCATCGCGCCGTTCCTGCCGCCCCATCTTGCCAGCAGCTATCACGAGGCGGCTGCGCGGGGCACGCCTGTGCATGTCAGCCAGCAGCCTTGGGGGATCTGGGGGCCGTTGATGGTGACCTATTTCACCCATGCTCTGGGCCTTGGCGGGCAGGTGCAGCCGATGGAGGCGTTCTACCCTGTGCCGTTCCCCGAGCGGGCCAAGCTGCTGGGCAGCGAAACGGCGATGCAGGCGTGTCTTTCCGCGCAGACCACGGGGCTGCATCTTTGGGCCTCGAACAAGCGTAGCCTCGGGCGCAATCCCCATAGCGCCCCTGCGAACGGCAGCTATCTTGAACATCTGTGCCGCAAGCACGGGCTGCGTCCCGAATTTGCCCCGATCACAGGGCGCGCCAAGCTGACCTTCGAGGAAACAGGGATCGCAGCGCAAGTGCTGGCCGAAATGGGGGTCGGGGTGGTGCGGGCCTGCTATGATCTGGGCGGCATGGCACCGGGCCTCGCGCTGGCCGCGCATCGGCGGCATAATTGCGATGTGGTACTGGTGGATCTGACCCCCGAAGGGACCGCGCAAACCACGCCATCGCCCTGGGTTGCGCCCTATGTGGAATGGCTTGTCTCGCAGGGGGTGCGGCGGGATCTGGTGCGCGTCGTTCTTGACCCGTTCTTTCTGGAGCCGGACGGGTTGGCCCTTGCCACCGGCAGTTATGGCGACCAATGGCCGGTGACCGCGCTAGGGCCGCTTCTGCCGCGTCTGTTACGCCCCGATGGGGTGCTGGTCATCGACATCCGGCGCGGATCGGGCGGGTTTCCCTATCTGCGCAAGCAGGGGGCTTTGCGGCGGCTGGAGGCGGCAGAGCCGGAGCCGGACGCCGCCATCACGCGGGCCATTTTCACGCCGCAAGCGCCAACTTCATGAGATTTAGGAAATTTTTTACGTTCTGACGGGGCGTTGGGGCAGAAATGCCTTGGAAATGTCGCACGTGCTTCGCATGATGACCGCATTTACCAAGGCAGCTGCCTTGGCGTTAATATGCATTAACAAGACCGGCATCCGGTGGCCAGGAAAGTGTAGGAAAGATGAGCAAAGACTATCAGGTTGCGGCGCTTTGGATCGGCGGCAAGATGAGCTTTCTGGAGGTGCTGTGCCTGAAAAGCTTTGTCGATGCGGGCCAGCATATCACGCTGTATTCCTACGAGCCGATCCCCAATGTCCCCGAAGGGGTGGCGATTGCCGATGCCAACGAGATCCTCTCGGCGGACCAGTTCCTGCGTCATGGCCGCACCAATTCGCCCGCGCTGCATTCGGACCGCTTCCGCTATCACCTTCTGGCCAAGCATGACCATATGATCTGGGCCGATACCGATGCCTATTGCGTCAAACCCTTCACTACCCCCACGGGGCATTTCTTTGCGTGGGAAAGCAAGGAAGGGGTGAATGGCGGCGTGCTGGGGCTGCCGCAGGACAGCGAGGCGCTGGGGCGGCTGATCGAGTTCACCAATGACGAATATGCGATCCCCACATGGTATGGCGATGACTACACCCGCGAGCTGGAAGCGGCCCGCGACCGTGGCGAGCCGGTCCATGCCGGTGACCAGCCTTGGGGCGTCTGGGGCCCGCATGGCCTGACCCATTTCCTGAAGGAAACGGGCGAGATCAAATATGCGATGCCGCAAGAGGCGCTTTATCCCATCGACTACAAATGGCGCGCCAAGATGACCCAGCCGGGCTATGACTGGCAAAAGCATATCACCGAGAAAACCTATTCGATCCATTTCTACGGCCGCCGTTTGCGGGCGCGGATCAATGACAAACATGGCGGCATCCCGAAGCCGCGCAGCTGTGTCGGCATGCTGATGACCAAACATGGCGTGCTGCCCGACGGGTCGATCCTGACAGCTGCGGCCCCCGCGCCGGTTCCGGCCCCCGAAGGCGCCAGCGGTGCGGCAGCAGAGGCGCTGCTTGCGAAAACCGGACTGACGCGCGTGGAACGGATTGCCGATCTGGGGGCCACCGCCCCCGATCTGCTGCAGGCCGCCCAGAGCCGTTTCGATTGCGATATCGACCTGATCGACCTTGCCCCCGATGGAAGCTGGCCCGCTCTGGCGACGCCCCATGCGCAGGGGGTGAAGGCTCAGCTGGTGGCAGGCGGTATTGATGGCGCGCGCATCCGTATCGTGACCCAAGCGGCAGAGGTGAAGCCCGCCGATCTGGTGCTTTCGCTGGCAAGCTTTGGCGATGTGGCGAAAGTCAAGCATCTGGAGCCGCTGATGGGGCGCCTGTTCCATGCCGATAGCCGGATGCTGATGGATATCCGCGCCGGTAGCGGGGCCTTTCCTTTCCTCAAGCCCTATGGCGAGAACGAGGTTCTTGAAGATCTGGCGGGAAGGGGAAATGGCAAGATCAGCCGGGTGCTCTTCAGCCCTTTTGCCCCTAAGGCCGAAAGCGATCCGGCCTGGGCAAAGATCGCGCGCGAACTGGCAGGCCCCGAGGGGTTCTATACCGATAACGGCCAGCATAGTTTTCTCTACGTGCCGCGCGGGCGCACCCTTGTGGTGACCTTCGACAATCTTGATATCGCGATGGGCAAGCGCGAGGACCGCCGCCCTTGGGGCTATAGTTTTATCGAAAAACAGGGCTGGTCGATGCTGGGGGCTATGGCGGGCGGCTGGACATGGTATCGCGACCCTTGGGTGATGGCTGAATTCGACCGGCTGGCCGCCGAGGGGTTCTTTGCCCAATTCGACCGCGTGGTGTTTTACGGTGCTTCGATGGGCGGCTATGCGGCCTGTGTCTTTTCGGCGGCCTGTCCGGGGGCGGATGTGGTGGCGATCTCGCCGCAATCCACGCTGGATAAAACCGTGGTGCCGTGGGAGACGCGCTATAAAACCGTTTGGGGGCAGGATTTTTCCGGCAAATATGGCGATGCGGCGCAGGCGAGCCTGACGGCAAACCGTGTGAGTATCCTCTATGACCCCTATGAGCCGCTGGATGCGGGCCATGTGGCGCGCTTCACCGGCGAGAATGTGGTGAAGCTGCGCGCGCCGCTGATGGGGCACAGGCTGGGGTCGTCACTCAGCCAGATGGGGATCTTGCAGCCGATCATCCTCAAGGCGCTGGAAGGGCAACTCAGCCCCAATGACTTCCATATGGCGCTGCGGGCGCGGCGGAATTTCCCGCGCTACCAGAAGGAGCTATTCAACCGCTGCGTGGCCAAGGGCCATCTCTCGTTGGCGCGACGGCTGGGCGCGTGGGTTCTCAAACGTAATGATAACGCGGCGGTGAGGAAAGCCCTGCGCGATCTCCCGAAAACCTGATTTGAGTTTTCGCGCCCCGCGTGCAGATTGATATGTGTCAAAGTCCTCCGTCTCCTGTGGGACTAGACAAAGGTCAGGTGGATCTATCTCCCTCTAGCCGGTTTCCGGCAAGATCCACCCATTGCGGGTCAACGGGCATTCTCCCTTGCCCGATCCGAAGAAAGCGCCGCGGGTCTCCCTCCTGCGGCGCTTTAAATTTTCGTGGCGCTTCAAATTTCGGACGCAGTGGTGGTTGTGCGGCGTGTCTGTGGTCCGAGGGACGATGGTCGGCGGCGGTGCTCCGGCTTTGCGGCACAAGGTTTGCGGCACAAGGGCGGCTCTTGCTCGGGCGGCAGTCAAAGGCCGGTCGCGCATCGCTCGGCGGCGTGCCCCGTCTGGCCGCGCGCCGGTCTTGCAGCAGGCCCGCTTTACAACATACCTGTCGGGGCGGGAGCGCCGCTTATTCGGTGCCCATGCCTGCGCCTGTGCCCGTATCTGCATCGGGGGCAGGCTGCGCGTCATCCCATTTGCGCATGTAGTCGGTCTGGTAGACGCTGCCATCGCCCTGCGACCCTTCCAGCGGCTTGCGCACCACATAGAGCAGCATGACCGGCGAATTCAGCGGAAGCTGGCGGCTCAGGCGCGGGCGCTTGCCGGTGTCATTGGGGTTGGTGGTGGTGGCAAAGGCATTGGCGAAATTGGGCAGCATCGGCTGCAATTTCAGATCAAGCACCTCATAGCCCAATGTCCTCTGCCAGAAGCCGAACACCATTTCCGGCGTGATCTGGTAGAAGCCGTGGTTGATCCAGCCATTGCAGGGAGAATGCCCGATCAGCGTGCCGCCCGGGCGCAGCATGGCATTGAGATTGCGGAACGCGGTCGGCAGATCGAAGATATGCTCGCAGGTGCCGCCATCATAGACCACGTCGAAATGGTGGTGCAGCGCCTCGGGCAGGGGCTTGCTGAGATCCTGCACCAGCGAGGCCCCTTCGAAATCCGACATATCCATCGAGTCAACGGTATCGAAGCCGAGCTTGCGGATGAAATGCTCGGAATAGATCGATTGCGGGTCTTTCAGATCGGCCTCGCTCAGGCCGGGAAGATATCTGGCAATCGTGTCGGTCAATAGCTGGGCCGAAGCCCCCTTGCGCGAGCCGATCCATCGCTGGCGACCGAGCATCACGAAATTGCCGGAAAGGCGATGGGTCTTCACTGTCTCGATCAAACGGGCGCAAAGCGTGTCGGGAAGGGCCATAATGAACCTTTCAGCTAAATCTATCCTCTTGAAGTTCCTTGTGTTCGCATATCCGGCCCTAACTCTTGGTTAATGCCCCCCCCTGCGCCAATAAAAAAGCGCCCCCGTCTGGGGGGCGCTGGTAGAACCGGCAGGCTATGGTGGGATCAGAGGATCTTGACCTGCGATCCCACGGGGCACAGCTCGAAGAGTTGCTCGACCTGTTCGTTATAAAGCCCGATACAGCCCGACGAGCTGCGACGCCCGATCTTGCGGGTGTCATGGGTGCCGTGGATGATATAGGCGGGCCAGCTGAGATACATCGCGCGGGTGCCCAAGGGGTTGTCGGGACCGGGCGGCATGTAATGCAGCGAGGGATCCTTTTCGAGCATCGATTTGGTCGGCGTCCAATCGGGGCCGACTTTCTTGCGCACGATCTCGGTATAGCCGCGCTTGGTCAGCGCATCGGTCATCGGCACGGAGGTCGGATAGAGGCGGTAATCGGCACCGTCGACGGCCCAGTAGTGCAGGGCTTTCGAATGGGTGTCGGCGATCAGCGTCACGCGATCGAGCCGGTCGAAATGGTCCTGCCAATGGATCTCGCGGAACGCCGAGATATTGTGGCGCGACGGCGCGGCCACGATGGCCGGTTGCTGCGCCATAGGAATGTCTTGCGTCGCGGCACGTGCAATCGCGGGGGCGCAAAGCGCCGCACCACCCAAAAGCAGGGCGCTGCGCCGCGAAAGGTGACCGGAACGGTCTTGAGACATGGTGTGAACTCCCGTTCAGAATTCTGAATATGAGCAAAGTCGCATGAAAGACCCCGCTCGCTCAACTCACGCCTGCTCACGCAGATGCGATCTTCGCAGAGGTGATGTAAATGCAACTCCTACATCTACCTTCCACGAAAAACCCTCCCCGAAACACGAGGAGGGCAACCCTGCTGGCTATGGCCAATGCACAGCCTTGATCGTGTCGGACCTTATTTCGGCCCGATCATCATCACCATCTGGCGGCCTTCCAGCTTGGGCATGTTCTCGATCTTGCCCAGCTCGCCCACGTCATCCTTGACGCGGTTCAGAAGTTCGAGACCCAGATTCTGGTGTGCCATCTCCCGACCGCGGAACCGCAGGGTGACTTTCACCTTGTCGCCGCCTTCAAGGAATTTCTTCACCGAGCGCAGCTTGACCTCGTAGTCATGGACATCGGTCCCCGGACGGAACTTGACCTCTTTGACCTCGATGATCTTCTGCTTCTTGCGGGCTTCGGCTTCGCGTTTCTGCTGTTCGTATTTGAACTTGCCGAAATCCATGATCTTGCAGACCGGAGGTTTGGCATTGGGGGAGATCTCGACGAGGTCAAGCCCGGCTTCCTCGGCCATAGCAAGCGCCTTCGACGGGGTCACTACACCAACATTTTCACCTTCCGCGCCGATCAGACGAATTTCAGGGGCGCGGATCCGTCCGTTCACGCGAGGACCAGTGTCGCGGGTCGGCGGGGCATTATGGGGTCTGCGGGCTATGGCGTTAATCCTTCTGTAGCCTAAAATCAGTTGGCGCATAAAATAGGACCGCGCGCGACCGGTTTCAACCGCAAACGCACCCGCCGGTCCAAGAAACCCCAGATTCTGCCAAGGCGGGAAGCCGGATCGGGGGATTGGCGGCGGACCGGGGCGCATCCTGTGACGGATGCGCTTTTTCTGGGCGGTCCCTGTGCCTAGGCGCTGCGGCGCAGGGCCTGCAGGGCCTCAAGGGGGGGAGACTCACCATCGGTCAGCTCGATCAGCTCATGGCGGATGTCGGGCATATCGACCAATGTGGCCAGTGCGCGGGCGACATTGCCGCGTTTGACGGTGCCATAGGGCAGGGCCAGTCCTGCCGCGATCCTGCCGTCCTCGTCTTCCGTCACCAGCGTGCCGGGGCGCAGGATGACCCAAGACAGCGCGCTGCGCACCACGGCGGCATCGGCCTCTTTCTTGACGCGCATGTAATGTTCGAAATTCGGGTTCGGCTCTTTCCACCGCCCTGCTTCGGGAAAGGCGGAGACAAGGTAGAACCGGTCCACCCCCGCACGTCCCATTGCCGCCATCACCTCGCGCGGGCCCTCGCCATCGATACGCGAGGTGCGATCCAGCCCCGATCCTGCGGCCCCCGCCGAGAAGATGACGATGTCATGGCCCTCGATCATCGGGGTCAGATCCTGTGCGGTAAGCTCCATCATATCGCCCAAAACGGGGCTGGCCCCCTGGGCGGTCAGTTTTGCGGCCTGTTCGGGGGTGCGATGCAGGGCCGTGACCTCGTGTCCGGCCGCGATCAGCATGGGCAGAAGGCGCGCCCCAATACCGCCCGTCGCACCGATGAGAAAAATATGTGCCATTGGGAAATCCTTTCTGGTTTTTCACATCTAGGGCGCGCGGGGCGGATCGTCACCCGCTCTTGCGTTTTGCAGGCCCATAGGGGGCTATGCGCCATATAGCCGCCGGGACCGGCTCTTTCCACGCGCAGCCCCCCTCCGTGCCGGGGGCTCCAAGATCGCGCCCTATGGTGTCGGGATGTAGGGGGCGGAACGACGATGGGAAATGAAAAAGGCCCCCCGCAGCGCGGAGGGCCGTGAAAAACTGTCAGCGGGATCAGACGCCTTCGCCGACGAAGGCTTTCTCGACCACATATTCACGCGGCTCGGAATTGGCACCTTCGCGCAGGCCGAAGCTTTCGAGCACGTCCATCACGTCCTTGTTGAACGCCAGAGACCCGCAGACCATGGCGCGGTCGGTTTCGGGGTTCATCGGCGCAAGGCCCAGATCCTCAAAGACCTTGCCCGACTTCAGGTTGTCGGTGATGCGACCCATATGGTGGAATTCCTCGCGGGTCGCGGTCGGGTAGTATTTCAGCTTGCCCTCGACCATCTCGCCGATCAGCTCGTCATTTTGCAGACCCTCGACCAGCTGCTTGCCGTATTCCAGCTCTTCAACCGTGCGGCAGGTGTGCATCATGATGACCTCGTCGAATTTCTCGTAGGTCTCGGGGTCGCGCATCAGGGACGCAAAAGGCGCAAGGCCGGTGCCGGTGGCCAAGAACCACACGCGCTTGCCCGGAAGCAGCGCATCATGGACCAGAGTGCCCACGGGTTTGGGGCGCAGGATGATCTCGTCGCCTTCCTTGATGTGCTGCAGACGTGAGGTCAGCGGGCCATCCGGAACCTTGATCGAGTAGAATTCCAGCTCTTCGTCCCAATTCGGCGAGGCAATGGAATAGGCGCGCAGCAGGGGCTTTTCCTTGCCGGTCTTCTCGTCGGTCTGCATCAGGCCGATCATCACGAATTCCCCCGAGCGGAAGCGCAAAGATTGCGGGCGCGTCACGCGGAAGGAAAACAGGCTGTCCGTCCAATGCTTGACCGAGGTGACGGTCTGCGCATCGGGGAGGGTTTTGACGGGCGGGGTTTTGGTTGCAGATTCGGTCATGGCGGTCTCGTGTTTGGTCCGGAGGGCATAAAGAAGGCGTCCGGAAAGAACATATCGAACGGGTATGGCGAAAGGCTGAACCCGAAAGGGATGGCGTTAGCGTGCTGGGGCCTGCCATAGCGCAGAGCCGCGCCTATGGCAAAGCCTGATCTTAGCCCATCAGACGGCGACGGTAAGAATGCTCCTGCCAGTCGGCGCGAAACACCCATTGATCCTGCGGCTGGCGGGTGGCCAGCTCATCCGAGATCTCGACCTCGTCAAAACCGGACCGGCGCGCCATGGCGTATTGGTCGGCAATCACATGGCCACGGGCGCGCAGACGGCCCGCAAAGCCCAGATCGCGCAGCCGGCGACCAAGGGTAAAGCCGCGCCCGTCGGCAAAGGACGGGAAGTCGCAGATCACCAGCTCGGCCCCTTGGGTCAGGGCAGCAAGCTGCGCCGGATCGGTATCGGAGGGCAGCACCACCGGCGCGCCCGTGAAATCATCGGCATGAAAGCCGTCATCGCGTACAATCTTGCTCATGCGACGGTTTCTCCTTTGGAGGTTTCGTCAATTACCTTGCCATCGGGGCCCACTCGTACGGCCTTGCCGCCGATGAAATGGATCCCGCATTCAGTTTTGGATTGCCCGCGCCAGCGGCCAGCGCGGGGGTCTTCGCCCGGCTTCACGGGGCTGGTGCAGGGGGCGCAGCCGATGCTGGGGTAGCCCTTGGCCACCAGCGGATGTTTCGGCAGGCGGTTCTGGATCATATATTCCTGCAGATCCTCGCGCGTCCAATGCGCCAGCGGATTGATCTTCATGCGGGTGGGGGTCTCTACCTCGAAGAAGTCGATCGCCGCACGGGTCCCCGACTGATAGCGCTTGCGCCCCGTGATCCACGCATCGAACTTGCTGAGCGCGCGTTCCAGCGGCACAGTTTTGCGTAAGGTGCAGCAGGCATCGGTGTTGAACTGGTGCAACGTGCCATCGGGGTCCTCGAAATCGAGGTCCTTCTGGTCGGCGGTGATCACCTGCACACCGGTCAGACCCAGCTTCTCGGCCACCTCTTTCTGGTAATCGAGCGTTTCCTGAAACAGCATATGCGTGTCGATGAACAGCACAGGCGTCGCCGGACGGATCAGCGACACCATATGCAACAGCACCACCGATTCCGCCCCAAAGGACGAGACCATCGCCACATCGCCCGTGTCATGGTCATCCAGCGCCTTCTCCATCACGGTGATGGCGGCATGATGCTTGTAGCGGCTGTTCAGCCCTGCAACGCGGTCCTCGATCGAGGCCCAGCCGTCACGCGGCATTCTTTTTAGCTGCGTCTCCATACAGCGCCTCCTTGAAAGGTTCGGCACCAAGGCGCCGATAGGCCGCGAGGAAGGTCTCGTCCGTGGAGTTGCGTTTCTCCAGATAGGTCTTCAACAGACGCTCGACCGCGGGCACCACCTCGTCATAGGCAAAACCGGGGCCGGTGCGCTCGCCGATGGCGGCGTTTTCCGTCGCATCGCCGCCCAGCGTGATCTGGTAGTTCTCGACGCCCGCACGGTCGAGCCCGAGGATGCCGATATGGCCCACATGGTGGTGACCGCAGGCATTGATGCAGCCCGAGATCTTGATCTTCATCAGACCGATCTCGTCTTCCAGATCCAGCTCTTTGACGCGCAGCGCGATCTGCTCGGCCACGGGGATCGAGCGGGCTGTCGCAAGCGCGCAGTAATCCATGCCGGGGCAGGCGATGATATCCGAGGTCAGCCCCGCATTGGCCGTGGCCAGACCCGCCTTGGCCAGCGCGGTAAACAGCGCCGGAATATCGCCCTTGGCGACATGCGGCAGGATCACGTTCTGCTCGTGGCTGATGCGCAGCTCGCCATAGCCATATTGATCGGCCAGATCGGCCATCAGGCGCATCTGCTCGCCCGTCGCATCGCCCGGCGTCTTGCCGTGCTCTTTGAGCGAGATCACCACCGAGAGATGGTTCTCGACCTTATGGGCATTGGTATTGCGGTTGACCCAACGCGCCAGCGCCGGATCAACCGCCACAGCCGCCTCCAGTGAGGAAGGGTCGGTGTTCTTGAAGGCGGGCGGGGCGAACTGGCGCTCGAGATCGGCCAGAACCTCCTGGTCATAGCCCGAGAATTTCGCGCGGGTCTTGGCGAATTCCTCATTGACCAGCTCGCGCATCTTCTCGATCCCGTTCTCGAAAACGGTGATCTTGATGCGGGCCTTATATTTATTGTCGCGGCGACCGATGATGTTCCAAGTGGAGACAACCGCCTCGAGATAGGGCAGCAGATCGGCCTTGGGGATGAAATCGGTGATCACCTGACCGATCATCGGCGTACGGCCCAAACCGCCGCCCACAAGAATACGGTAGCCCTGAACGCCCTCCTGTTCGACCAGCTCCACCGCCAAGTCATGCACCTTCAGCGCCGCGCGGTCATGGGTCGAGGCGCCGACGGCGATCTTGAACTTGCGCGGCATGAACTGGAACTCGGGGTGGTCGGTGGACCACTGGCGGATCAGCTCGGCTGTGGGGCGCGGGTCGGCGATCTCGTCGGTGGCGGCACCGGCGAAATGGTCCACGGTGGTGTTGCGGATCGTATTGCCCGAGGTCTGGATCGCATGCATCTGCACATCGGCCAGCGCATCAAGAATATCGGGGATATCCTTCAGCTTGGGCCAGTTGAACTGGATGTTCTGGCGGGTGGTGAAATGGCCATAGCCCTTGTCGAAGCGATCGGCAATCATGCCCAGCTGGCGCATCTGGTCCGAACGCAGCGTGCCATAGGGGATTGCAATCCGCAGCATATAGGCATGCAGCTGCAGGTAGACGCCATTCATCAGGCGCAGCGGCTTGAATTCATCCTCGGTCAGCGAGCCGTCGATGCGGCGGGCCACCTGAGCACGGAACTGCTTGCAACGCTCGCGCACGAAAGCTTCGTCGAAATCGGAATAGGTATACATCGCGCGCTCCTGTTACTGGCTGGCTGTTTCGGCTTGCTTGCCGTGGAAGTAGTTCGACGGACCGCGGGTCCGGAAGGCTTCGCGGAAATGGGTGGGCTCGGGGCCGTTCTCCCCCATCTTCGCATCGGCCAGATAGGGGCCGACGGCGATCTCCGGCTGGCCTTGGGCCACCAGCATCCGCATTTCGGCGATGGTCTCGTCCTCGATGAATTCGGCCTGCGCATGGTCGCGCACCCAAGACCCGTCGGCGGCGAGATAGATCACATCGCCTTCCATCAGATCATTGGCGGTCAGGACTTTCGGCGTGAATTTACGTGCCATCAGAATGCCTCCTCACGGGCTTGCTCTCGGGCGTGATGATCTGGCTGGTGAAGATCGGTAAGGGTGTGGGTCTTTGTCGAAAGGCGGGGCGCAAGGCCCAGAAGGATAATGGCGGGCCCCACACAACACCCGGCCACCTCGGGCAGGGTTGCAAGGGTCGCGGCCCAGATTTTCTGTTCGGTCTGGGCGACATTCTCGACCAGTGTCACGGGCGTTCGGGCCGAGGCCCCGTGCATCATCAGGCGGCCCTGAATGAATCGGGCGGCTTTCTTGCCCATATAGATGGCTGCGACCGCGCCGGGAAGGGCCAGACGCGCCCAATCGGAATCCGTATAGCCTTTGGTGTCATGGCCGGTCAGGAAGTTCAGCTCGGAATTGCGGCCCCGCTCTGTCAGGCTCTGGCCGATCGCCGCCGTCGCGGCAGAGGCCGAGGTGATGCCGGGCAGAACCCTGAAGCCGATGCCGGCCAGTTCGAGCGCGGTGATTTCCTCGTTCATACGGCCAAAAATCGACGGATCGCCGGATTTCAGCCGCAGGACCCTGCGTCCCTGAAGGGCAAACCCCAGCAGCAGGCTGGTGATATCGGTCTGATCCATACTGGGGCCGAAGCCGCGTTTGCCGGTCTCGATCCGCGTGGCCTGCGGGCCGATCAGCGCCAGCACCCCCGGCCCGACCAGCGCATCATGCAAGACAACATCCGCCTCGGCCAGTGCCCGCGCCACCGCCAGCGTCACATGCTCGGCAGACCCCGGACCCGCACCGGCAAAGGTGACAAGGGGGGGCATCTGGGCGTTTGACGGGCTGTGAGACATTTGCATAGACCTCTGGCTTTCAGGCTGTAATATAGGAAATTATTCCCCTGTGGCGCTATGGGGTCTTGCGAATAAGGATGTATGTTCGTAAGCCAAATAAACTTGGAACATATGTTCCGTTCACCGGAGGTTGGGCGAATGTCAGTCCGTATTGACGACATGGATCGGAAAATTCTTTCTCAGCTCCAGCTGGATGCGAGCCAATCGCTGGATGATATCGCGCGCAAGGTCGGCTCGTCGAAGACGCCCGTGTGGAATCGTATCCGCAAGATGCGCGAGGCGGGGATTATCGGCCAGCAGACTGCCATTCTGGACCCCGAAGCCCTTGGTTTCGATGCCTGTTTCTTCGTATTGATCCGCACCTCGGAACACGAGGCCGACTGGCAGCAGAAGTTTCTGGCCGCCCTGCGGGCGCGCCCCGAGGTGATGGAGGCCCACCGGCTGGCGGGCGATATCGACTATATCCTGAAGGTGCGCGTGCAGAACGCCCGTGCCTATGACGCCTTCTATCAGGCGCTGATCTCCGAGGTGAAGGTGCATAATGTCACCGCCCTCCTGTCGATGGAAGAGATCAAGAATACCACCATGCTGCCTTTGTAATCAGGGGGCCGTTACATATGTGCCGGCTCGCGGGGAGGTTTCCTGCGCCGGGTTTTTCCTGCGGCAAAGCGATCTCGCATTTGCCGGTTCTGGCGCTAGTAATGCACCTTCAGCGTATTCAGCCCGTGGAAGGGATAGAGGTCGGCATAGGCGGGCGGCTCGGTCAGCGTCAGGCGGGGCAGACGTTGGATCAGCACTTTCAGCGCAATCTGCATCTCCATCCGTGCCAAGGGGGCTCCCAGACAGAAATGGGCGCCTGCACCGAAGGCATGATGCGGCTTGCCCGGACGCTGTGGGTCGAAGCGGTCGGGGTCATACCAGATGGCGGGATCGCGATTGGCCCCTGCCAGCAAAAGCCCGATCCGCTCCCCGCGGGCAAAGACCTGCGTGCCGATTTCCATATCCTCTTTCACCCAGCGCAGGAACAGATGCAGCGGCGGGTCGAACCGCAGGGCCTCTTCCACAAGCGCGGCAAGGGCGGGCGCGTTGTCTGCGGCCTCCTGTGCGGCGGCCCAAAGCTGGGGCTGGCGCAAAAGCTGTGCCAGCGCATTGCCCAGTGAGTGCACCGTCGCCTCGTGTCCGGCATTCAGCAGCAGGATCGCGGTCGACAGGATTTCGGCCTCGCTCAGCCCGCGATCCTCATCGGTTTCCGTTGCCAGTAGCGCCGAAAGCAGGTCATCGGCGGGGCTGAGGCGGCGCTTGGCCATCTGCCCGCGCAGGAAGGCGCCAAATTCCAGACTGGCCGCGACGGCGGCGGTTTCGACCTCGGGGCTACGTCGCGCCTGATACATCCCCACCATCGCATGCGACCAGCGCAGCAGGTCGGGGGCGGTGGCGTCGTCCAGCCCCAGAAGGCGGGCGATGATGATGGCGGGCACATGCTGGGCATAATGGGGCAGCAGGTCGCACCCGCCTTCGGGCAGCGCGTCGATCAGCTGATGGCACAGCGCCTCGATTTCGGGGGCCAGGGCCGCGATCCGCCGTGAGGTGAAGGCCCGTAGCACCTGCGCGCGCAATTTGGCATGGGGCGGGCCGTCAAGTTCCAGCATGCTATGCGCTTCGAGATCATAGAAGGGCGCAAGATGGGCGGCGGGCGTGGTGCCGAAACCGGCAGGGGCCGCGCGGCCCAGACGGCGGTCGCGCAGACAGCCACCGACCACGGTGGAATGCGCGGTGACCGGCAGGCCCCAATCCTCCCAGAAGACCACCCGTCCGGCCTGCCTGACACGGTCGTAAAACAGGTAGGGCGCCTGCACGAAGGCGGGATCGCGCGGCGATTGCTGGAGGCGGGGCAGGGAGCTGGGCAGGGAGCGGGGCGCTGTCATCGGGCCATTAAGCGCGGGCTTCGGGGAAATGGCAAGCCATGCAAACGGTTGACACATGCCCTTCTGCGCCGGATGACAGATTCATGCAAAACACAGTCGCGCCTTTTTTGTCGAAGAAACACCTGCGTCGGGGGGCAGGGCTGTTGCTGGCGGTGACGGCCCTGATCTGGGCATCCGTCTCGGTCTGGTATCACGCGGCGGATCGGGGCATGGCGCAGGCCCGCGCCCGTGGGCAGGCCGATCTGCGGCTGGCCTCCGACCGGCTGGTGGCCGCGCTGTCGCAATATCGCGAGGATGCGGTGCTGGCGGCGGATCATCCCTATGTGCGGGCCTTGGCGGCGGGGGACGGGGTCTGGTCGGCGCAGGAAGTGGCGCAGACCCTACAACGGTTTGCCGATCTGGCGGGGGCCGAGCATCTGGTGCTTTTGCGTCCCGACGGGCGGGTGCTGGCCGCGCCCGAAGGCACCCCTGACCGTCTGCCGATGACGGAAGATGTCGCGCGGGCGGCGCAGGGGGCTTTGGGGCGGTTCCACGGCGTGGAGGGGCGCGGCACACATCGCATCTTCGCCTTTGCCGCACCGGTTTTTGCCACCCGCCCCGCGCGGGGGCGGCAGGTGGTGGGCATCGTCCGGCTGACGCTTGATGCCGAAACGGTCGAGGCGACGGGGCGGGGCGATCCGCTGCCGGTCTGGTTCAGCGATGATCAGGGGGTGGTGTTCACGGCCAACCGTGCGGGGCTGATTTTCCGGCGGGCGGCAGATGCGGGGCCCGCCGATCCGCGGATCTATCCTGCCGATGTGCCTTTCGTGACGGTGCCTGTCCGCGAGCGGGTGATTGCGGGGCAGACCATTCTTTGCACCCCGCAATGCGCCTTGCCAGTGGTGCTGGATCTGCCGGTGATCGGGCTGACGGGGCATGCCGAGGTGCCGGTGGACCCGATCCTGCATGAGGCGCGGGTGCAGATGTTTGTCGTGGCGCTGGCCATGCTGGCGATCGGCGCGCTGTTTGTCACGCTTTGGGCGCGCAGGCAGGCGCTGGCCGACCGTCTGGCCAGCGAGGCCGCGCTGAATGCCGCGCTGGAAAGCCGTGTGGCCCTGCGCACGACAGAGCTGCGCGAGGCCAATGCTGCGCTGCTGCGCACACAGGCCGAACTTGTTCAGGCCGGAAAACTGTCGGCCTTGGGCCAGATGTCGGCAGGGATCAGTCACGAGCTGAACCAGCCTTTGATGGCGATTGGCTCTTTTGCCGAGAATGCCGGCATTTTTCTGGCGCGCGGGCAACAGGATCGGGCGCGCGACAACCTGCGCCGCATCGGCGAGATGTCGGACCGGATGGGGCGCATCATCCGCAATCTGCGGGCCTTTGCCCGCCCCGAGACCGAGCCTGCCTCGCCCGTCGATATGGCGCGTGTGATCGAGACGGCGCTCGAGATTGCGGCGTCGCGGCTGGCGGGGGTGCCGCTGGACTGGGCGGGGCTTGAACAGCCGGTCTGGGTGATGGGGGGCGAGACGCGGCTGGCACAGGTGGTGGTCAATCTGCTGTCGAATGCCGTCGATGCCTGTGCGGGGCAGGACCGGCCGCAGATTCGCATGAGACTTTGCGCGCAAGGCGGTCTGGTCCGGCTGGAAGTGCAGGATAACGGGCCGGGCATTGCCGATCCCGAGCGGATGTTCGACCCGTTCTATTCCACCAAAGAGGTGGGGACGAATGAAGGAATGGGGTTGGGGCTGTCGATCTCTTACCGCATCGTGCAGAGTTTCGGGGGCACGCTTACAGGGACCAATCTGCCGGATCCGGCGCGGGGCGCGATGTTTGCGCTGACCCTGCGCCAGCCCGATACAGAGCCCGATACGCAGACCGATAGGGAGGACGGAAATGGGAACGGTCAATAAGGTGCTTCTGGTCGATGATGACCGTGCCGTACGCGAGGCTCTGTCTCAGACCATCGAACTGGCCGATCTGGAGCCGGTCGCGGCGGGCAGTTTTATCGAGGCGAAAGACCATCTGACGCCAGAGTTCGCGGGGATCGTGGTCAGCGATATCCGCATGCCGGGGCGCGACGGGTTCTTCCTGCTGGAATATGTGCGCGGGCTCGACCCCGAATTGCCGGTGATCTTGCTGACGGGCGAGGGCGATGTGCCCTCGGCTGTGCGCGGTATGACGGGGGGGGCGTTCGACTTTCTGGAAAAGCCCTGTGCGCCGCGCGACCTGCTGGCGGTGGTCGAGAAGGCGATGAAAACCCGTGCCTTTGTCATGGAAAACCGCGCCTTGCACCGCGAGGCCCGTAAGGGCGATGCGGCCGCAAGGATGCTGGTGGGCCATTCCGAGGTGGCCGAACGCCTGCGCGACGCCTGCCGTCTGGCTGCGCGTTCGGGCGCGGAGGTGCTGGTGACGGGCGCGCCGGGGGCGGGAAATTCCAAGGCTGCCGAGGTGATCCACCTGCTCTCGGCTGCGGCACAGCGCCCCTTCGAGAAACGTTCGGCGGCGGGGCTTGCCCCCGAGACGCTGGAACAGGCCTTTGCCACAGCCGATGGCGGCACGCTCTATCTCGACGAGATCGCGGATCTGCCGCAGCCGGTGCAGTTCACATTGCTACAGCTTCTGGAAACCCAGCCCGCCACGCGGCTGATTGCGGGCACCTATCGCGACCTCGAGGCCGAACGCGATGCGGGGCGTTTCCACCCCGATCTCTACTGGAAGCTGGATGTGCTGCGGGTGCGGGTGCCCGCGCTGGCCGAGCGGCCCGAGGATATTCCGGTGCTGTTTCGCCATTATGTGCGACTGGCCTGCGAGAATTCGTCGCTGGCCATGCCCGATATCCCGCAGCTCTATCTGCAAGGGCTTGCCGCGCGCGATTGGCCGGGCAATGCCCGCGCGCTGATGTCGGAGGCGATGCGCTTTGCCATGGGGCTGAGCGGCACCGAGCAGGCCGAGGCCGAGCCGGGCCTGACCGAGCAGATGGCCCAACTGGAGCGCGGCATTCTGGTCAATGCGCTGGAGCGCCATCAGGGGCGGGCCTCGGATGCGGCCAAGGCCCTGAAACTGCCGCGCAAGACCTTCTATGACAAGCTCGCGCGCCACGGCCTAAAGCCCGAGGATTACCGGCTGTGACAGATCACGCGGATGTGCGGAATTTCGCACCACTCTGAAACGAGGCTGTGCGATTTGTCGCACAACTTCATGGGCATGCTTGGGAGTATTGGCCGCAAGTATCTGTATTTATGTGATTTATTATTTTATGCATATCTGTATTGCGAAGGATGCATGGCAATCTCCATTCTGTGTCTCATGGAGAGGGGCGCGACATCGCGCCATATGGATCTGGGAGGAGCCCCCATGAAAGTTACCAAAGCCGTCAAGGCCTTCGCGCTGGCATCGACTGCCATTATCGCCACCGCAGGTCTGGCCAATGCTGCCTGTGATGACGGCGAGATGGTCATCAAGTTCAGCCATGTGACCAATGCCGACAAACACCCCAAGGGGATCGCGGCGGCGGCCTTTGCCGAGCGCGTGAACACGGAAATGAACGGGAAGGTCTGTGTCGAGGTCTACCCGAACTCGACGCTGTATAACGACGATCAGGTGTTAGAGGCGATGCTGCAGGGCGATGTGCAGATGGCGGCACCGTCGCTCTCGAAATTCGAGACCTTCACCAAGGTGTTCCGCATTTTCGATCTGCCCTTCATGTTCAAGAATATGGATGCCGTGGAAGAGTTCCAGCAATCGCAAGCCGGTCAGGATATGCTGGCGTCGATGGAACGCCGCGGCCTGATGGGACTGGCCTTCTGGCATAACGGTCTGAAGCAGTTCTCGGCCAACAAGCCGCTTCTGCTGCCGAGCGATGCGAAGGGTCTGAAATTCCGTGTGCAGCCCTCGGACGTGCTGGTGGCACAGATGAAGGCGCTGGATGCCAGCCCGCAGCCGATGGCCTTCAAGGAAGTGTATGGCGCGCTGCAGACCGGCGTTGTGGACGGGCAGGAAAACACCTGGTCCAACATCTACGGCCAGAAGTTCTACGAAGTGCAGGATGGCACGACCGAAACCAACCACGGTCTGCTTGACTATATGGTTGTCGTCTCGACCGACTGGTGGGACAGCCTCGATGGCGATATCCGCGACCAGCTGGCCACCATCATGGCCGAAGTCTCGGCAGACCGGAATGCCGCCATCGCGCAGGTCGATGCCGATAACCGTCAGGCGGTCATCGATGCAGGGGCCGTGGTGCGCGAACTGACCGACGAGCAGCGTCAGGCATGGGTGGATGCGATGAAACCCGTCTGGGCGCAGTTCGAGGGCGATGTCGGCGCCGATAACATCGCGCTGGCGCAGGAAATCAACGCCAAGCACTAAGCTGGAACGGCCCGAGCGGCCATCACTCACGGGTTCCAGCGAAGGCTCCGCGCGCCATGTGCGGGGCCTTTCTCGGGCCATGCCCGATCACCCGATCATCACCACTTCAACAGGGGGCAGGGATATGTCTTCCCATGACACCACGCCAAAAGGTCCGTTTGGCGCCTTTATCGACGCGCTGGAAGAAAACGCGATCGCCTTTATTCTGGGCGCGATGACCTTGATCACTTTCGTCAATGTCGTGCTGCGCTATGTCTTCAATGCCTCGTTGATCTGGGGGCTTGAAGTGGTGCTGATCCTCTTTGCATGGCTGGTTATTCTGGGGGTGTCCTATGCCTTCAAGAAAACCGCGCATCTGGGGGTGGATGTGATCACCAATATGCTGCCTGCGCGCGGCAAACGCCTGATGGCGGTGGTCTCGGCGCTGTGCTGCCTGCTTTACGCGATTTTCCTGCTGAAAGGCGCGTGGGATTACTGGGCTCCCTATGCGGGCCTTGACCAGACCTCGGGCCATTGGTTTCCCACCGGTTTCGAGAAAACCCGAGACCGCGCGTGGTATGAAACCGATCAAGTGCCGATGCTGGAGATTTTCCGCTGGCTCGAGCCGCTGATCAATCAGGGCGAAGCCTATGACAAGCTGCCCCGCGTCATCCCCTATTTCATCCTTCCCTTCGGTGTGGCGCTGATCACCCTGCGCATCCTTCAAGCCCTGATCCGCGTGATCAAAGGCACCCAAGACAGCCTGATCGTCAGCCATGAAGCCGAAGACGACGTCGACCGCGTGGCACAGATGAACGCCACCGCTGCCGGTAAGGAGTAACCCCAATGGAAGTCATTCTGCTCTTTGCGGTCATCGTGGGCCTGCTTTTGCTGGGCGTGCCGATTGCAGTCTCGCTGGGCCTCAGCTCGATCCTGTTCCTGCTGGCCTTTTCGGAAACCTCGCTGGCTTCGGTTGCGCAATCGCTCTATCAGGCGATGGCTGGTCACTACACGCTGCTGGCAATCCCCTTCTTCATCCTCGCCTCCAGCTTCATGTCCACCGGCGGCGTTGCCAAACGGATCGTGCGCTTTGCCATCGCCTGTGTGGGCCACTTCCACGGTGGTCTGGCAATCGCGGGGGTCTTTGCCTGCATGATCTTCGCGGCCCTGTCGGGCTCGTCACCCGCAACCGTTGTGGCCATCGGCTCGATCGTGATCGCGGCGATGCACCAGATGGGCTATACCAAGGACTTTGCCGCAGGTGTCATCTGTAACGCGGGCACGCTGGGCATCCTGATCCCGCCGTCGATCGTGATGGTGGTCTATGCCTCCACCGTCGAAGTCTCAGTCGGGCGCATGTTCCTTGCAGGCGTCATCCCCGGCATCCTCGCGGGCCTGATGCTGATGGTCGCAATCTATATCTTCGCCCGTATCCGCAAAATGCCCAAAGGCGAATTCGCAGGCTGGGGCGAGATCGGCTCGGCCTTCAAGGACGCTTTCTGGGGTCTGATGCTGATCGTCATCATCATGGTCGGTATCTATGGCATCCCCGGCGTGACCGGCGCGATCTTCACGCCGACCGAAGCCGCAGCCGTTGCCTCTATCTACGCATGGATCGTCGCAAACTTCATCTATAAGGACATGGGCCCGCTCAATGACAGCGAGACCAAAAAAGCCGACCTCCTGCACCGCCCCTATGCGCTGGTCACAGCCCTGTGGCACAAGGACACCCGCAAAACCCTCTTCGAGGCGGGCAAGCTGACCATCACCCTGATGTTCATCATCGCCAATGCGCTGATCCTCAAACACGTCCTCACCGATGAGCAGATCCCGCAGAAAATCGCCAATGCGATGCTCTCGGCAGGCTTCGGCAAGATCATGTTCCTCGTGATCGTCAACCTGATCCTGCTGATCGGTGGCCAGTTCATGGAACCCTCGGGGCTCATCGTGATTGTCGCACCGCTGGTCTTCCCGATCGCAATGGAACTGGGCGTCGACCCGATCCATCTGGGCATCATCATGGTGGTGAATATGGAAATCGGCATGATCACCCCGCCGGTCGGTCTCAACCTCTTCGTCACTTCGGGCGTGGCGGGCATGTCGATGATGCGGGTGGTGAAGGCGGCCCTGCCATTCCTTGGCGTGCTCTTCATCTTCCTGATCATGATCACCTATATCCCGTGGCTCTCGACCTATCTGCCCACCACCTTCATGGGGCCTGAAACGGTCATCAAATAACGCCTCCACCCAAACGAAGAAAGCCGCCCCCCGGGGCGGCTCTCACATTTTCGCTTTCCAGCTGCTGAAAATATCCCGGGGGAATTGGCCGCAGGCCAAGGAGGCAGAGCCCCCATTTTCAGCGCCCCCTATCAGGCCTCAATGCCCGCCGTCTCCAAAGCCGCAATGATCGCGCCGAAGTCACGGGCCTTCAGGCTCGCGCCGCCAACCAGCGCCCCATCCACATTGGACACCGCAAAAATCTCCTCGGCATTCGACGGCTTCACCGAGCCGCCATAAAGCAACCGCATGCCCTTGGCCTCTTCGCCAAAGGCTTTGCCCAGCGTCTCGCGGATGACATCATGCACCTCGGCAATCTGCTCCAGCGTCGGTGTGCGCCCCGTGCCAATGGCCCAGACAGGCTCATAGGCGATGACCGTGTTCAAAGCCGTCGCGCCCTCGGGGACCGATCCCGCAAGCTGCGCGCCAATCACCTCCAGCGTGCTGCCCGCATCGCGCTCGGCCTCGGTCTCGCCCACACAGATCACCGCCGTCAGACCCGCCGCATAGGCCGCCAGAGATTTCGCCGCCACATCCGCATCGCTTTCACCATGATCGGCGCGGCGCTCGGAATGGCCCAGAATAACGGCCGAGGCGCCGGCGTCCTTCAGCATCTGTGCCGAGATATCGCCCGTATGCGCCCCCGAGGTCTTCGCATGGCAATCCTGACCGCCAATCGCGATCCGGCCCGCAGCCGCCTCGGCCATCGGCGCCAGAAGCGTCGCAGGCGGGCAGATCAGCACATCGCAGTCCGCGCCCGAATGCGCCTCCACCAGCGCGGCAATCTCGGCCAGATCGGCCTTCAGCCCGTTCATCTTCCAGTTTCCGGCGGCTAGTTTCCGCATGCTGTCCTCCTCGATAACGCAAGTCGCGCCCAGACTAGGTCAGGGCGCGGGCAGGGGAAAGGGGCCATGCGGCAGGATCGGCGCGGTTAGCGCTAGAAGCGTCAGCCTTTCAGGCGCGGCACGCCATCCTCGGGCTGTGTCTCGGCGCTAAGTTCGCCAATGTCCTTGAATTTGATGGATTCTCCGCAGCCGCAGCTTTCCGCCACATTCGGATTGCGGAATTTGAACCCCGATTCGAGAAGGCCCGTTTCGTAATCGATTTCGGTGCCGATCATGAACATCTGTGCGGTGGGCGCGATCAGCACACGGGCCGCACCTTCCTCGATGACCATATCCATCGGTCCCGCTTCCTGTGCGATTTCCATCGTATATTCCATGCCTGCACAGCCGCCTTTCTTCACGCCGATGCGGAAACCGGCGGCATTCTCGCGGCTCATGAGCTTGGCGATGTGCTTGACGGCGGCGGGGGTCATGGTGACAGCGGGCTGCCCGGGAATACCAAACATGGGATGCTCCTTCGATGAAGCTGTAATTTAAGGGCTATGCTGCGGGATTCCAAGGGCCGGAATGCCGATAGGGGGTAGATGCGCCAACAGGCCCAGCGTCAGATATGCACAGGCAATCGCCCAGCCGAACGAGGCCAGCGTGCCGATGATCACATATTCATTGGCAGCATTATGGTCCGGCCCGCCCTTGGCCTCGAAGCGCAATATGGATTTGGCGGCGATCAGGAAGCCGATCCCCTGTGGCTGGCCGGTCAATATCAGCACGAAAATCAGAGCGCGTTCCAGAAGGCCGATCAGTTGACCGCCTTTCGGCAGCCCCCCTTGGGGCGCACGTTCGGCGAGCGGCTGCATCAGCGCGCCAATCACGAAGCCGCCTACGCGCACGGTCAGCACCGCCCCCGCCACAAGCGCGAAAACCGTCGGCAGATAGGTTGCCAAACCGCTTTGGGTTTTCATCCAAAGCGTGTGTGCCCAAAGATCGGGCAGGGTTAGTGCCAAGGCGCAGATCACCAGCCAATGCGCGGCCTGATCGGCCAAGAAGACCCGCAGTGCCGTGCCGCGCAGCCTGGGCTTGAGGGCGTCGATCAGAAAATGGCTGGCCAAGATGGCGACGAAGGCCAGCGCGCCCTGCGCGTCAGGCGCGGGCAAGAGCAGGGCGAGCAAAAGCGCATGAACGCCCATGTGGCGCGCCAATGCGGGCAGGCGGCGGGCCAGCGGGCCAGACGCTTTCTTTTCGGCCATCTTGGTGCTTTGAAAGATGAAATCCCCCAGCAGATGGGCAAGGAGAAGTGCTGCGAGACTGGCGGCGATCATGCGGCCTCCCATTGGGCCAAGGCCTCGGATATCGGGCCGAACCCCGCGCCTTGCAGGGCTTGCGCCACCGCCTGACGGGATTTGCCCAAGGCCTCCGCCGTGGCCTGTTGCGAGGGCGCGGGCAGGGCCAGCATCTCGCGCAGGGTCTCGGCCTGTTTCTGCGTCCAGCTTTTGCTGAGCGCATCGGCCAGCCGCACCGCAGCCGACCATGCGCCCCCCGCAGCATGGTGGAGTTCGGCCCCCGTTATCGCGTCCAGCAACCGCCCCGAGGCCACAAAACCCGCCCCCTGTGCGGCATTCAGATCGCCATTTTCGGGGATCACGCCCGCGCCCCGCGCCATCGCGATACGGGTGTCCAGCATCGGGTCCACCGCGCGCAGGCTGGCGCGGACCAAAAGCGCCAAGCGCAGGTCCAGAAGCGCGGCCTCACAGGCCATCTGCCAGCCGTCCCCTCGGTGACGGCTGATCCAGACCGCTTTGGGAACCGCCTCGGCCACGCATTCCAAAGCAGCAAGCCCCGTCTCGATCAAGGCGGGGGGCAGGTCGGAAGAGCCGACAATATCACCTGTGAGAACCGCATAGTCCATCTGCAAGCATTATCGCTTGCTTTTGGCTTTGTGCAAGTGATTTTGCTTGCGTATCGGGTTACATGAAGCCCAGTTCGAGGCGCGCCTCGTCCGACATCATATCCATGCCCCATTGCGGATCGAAGGTCATTTCCACATCGACCGATTTGATCCCCTCGACGCAGGAAATGGCATCCTGCACCCAGCCGGGCATCTCGCCTGCCACCGGGCAGCCGGGTGCGGTGAGGGTCATGATGATCTTCACGTCATCCTCGTCGGTGATCTCGATGGTGTAGATCAGGCCCAGATCATAGATATTCACCGGAATTTCGGGGTCGAATACGGTCCGGCAGGCCGCCACGACCGAATCATACATGGGGTGGTCAATGGTCGAAGGCTTGATCAGAGGGGTGCCTTCCATCGGTGCGTCTTGCGTGGTTTCGGACGTCATTGGAGTTTCCCCGATATGGATGCGAATAGTTGAGTGATGATATAAGGATTGGCAACGGCTTCGTAAAGTGCGCAGACGAACACATCCTTTCCTGCTGTTCCGCCTATGGCGCCGGTAGGGCTCAGTTCAGGAAGAAGCGCGAGAAAATAGGCGCGGCGGCGGCCCCGATGGCGCGCGCGTTATGTCCGGTTCTGGCTTCCAGCACATCGGGCGGCAGCAGGCCGTTCATATCGAGCGCCGCCAGCTTTTCGCGGACCTGTCGTACCAGCTCTGCGCGGACCTCTTCGGGGAAGGCGCCGTCAATGACGATGGCCTGAAAATCCACCACCGCGCAGGATTCGCGGGCCGCCTGCGCGATGGCATGGGCGCTGCGGTCCAGCCAAGGGCCCAAAAGCGTGTCATAGGGGGTCCAGTCCTGCGGCATCTGCCACATGGCGCCCGCATCCATCCCGTTGCTGCGGATGGCCGCCTCCAGCAGGAAGATCGACGCTTCATCGCGCAGCGTCGCCAATGTGCCCTGTGTCGAAAGAATGCGCAGCGCCCCCAGCATGCCGGCATTGTGGCGGTTGCCCTCGACCACGGTGCCGTTAAGGGAAATGCCTCCGGTCAGGAACGACCCGAGAAAGACATAGGCAAAATCGGCGACCTCGCGCCCGCGCCCGTAATTCTGCTCGGCGCAGCAGGCGGCGGTGCCGTCATTGATCAGGCTGACGGGCAGGGGGCTGAACCGCGCCACATCGTCAATAAGCTGGCAGCCGACCCATTCGGGAAACCGTGCCGCCGCCAGCGGCTGGTTGTCGACGGCGCGCCACAGATCCAGCGGCGCGGTGATGCCGATGCCACAAAGACGCTGGCGTTGTGCGGGGGACAGTTGCTGGGACATCTTCGCGATGCCGTCGCGCAGGAATTGCAGGATCAGCTGCGGCGTCGGGGCGGCATAGGTGGACTGGCCCTGCGCCAGAACCTGCCCGTCCAGCGCCATCATCACCAGATCCGAAGTGCGGTGGCCGATTTTCAGGCCAAAGCTGATGGCCCCGTCGGGATTGATGCCCATTGGCAGCGACGGCTTGCCGACACGCCCGCGCTGCGGTGTGCCGCGCAGCAGGAACCCGTCGGTTTCCAGCTTGCGCAGAATGGTCGAGACGGTCTGGGCGGAGAGGTCGATTCTCTTGGCGATCTCGGCCCCGGGCAGGGCCCCGTCGCGATGGATCAGGCTGAGCACCAGCCGTTCATTATGCGCGCGCACACCGGTATGGTTCACGCCGAGGCGTTGCCCGATAAAGTCGCCAGCCTCCATGAGGTCCCCCATTCCGTGCTCTCCGGATTTACGCCTGCGCAGGCCTCCGGTGATCACTGCACCAGAATTTTGCTCTCTCTGGCCAAATTTTATAATTCGATCCGTCGGGATGGTCGAGGGAATCTGTCAACATTCTGCCAGAAACCGCCGACAGAGCCGCTAGACTTGGGGGCTCTCCCCGAAATTGGAGGGCTGCGAGGGCGTATCGCCAAGCAATGCAACCAGAATGCCCACCGCCATTTCATCCAGCAGCTCTTCCTCTTTGGTCGTCAGCAGCACGGCAGGCACCACGGGCGAGGCGATCTTCATGCCCATGAACAGCATCGCCACCATCAGGATCTCGACGCGGAATTTCTCGCCATGTTCGGCGATCAGCGGATCGATGAAAAGCCGTTTGATGGCGCTTTGGATTTCCGCCTGCACCGACTGGCAGGCCAGCGAATGGCTGATGATCGGCAGCGGCCCGTAATTGAGCCCGCGCAGATCGCCATTGCGGATCCGTTCGATGATGAAGCGCGTGAAGGAGGGGCAGCGGCGCGCATCCTCGAAACACATGTCGATGGCGCGGTCGATCACGGCTTGGAAAAGCTTCAGCTTGCCGCCATAGGAGCGATGCAGATAGGCCACATCAATGCCGACATCCGCCGCGATATCGCGCAGGTTGCAGGCATCGAAGCTGCGGGCGGAAAAATGGTCATGCGCCACCTCCAGCATGCGCTCCCGGGTTGAAATGCGGCGTGGGTCTGTCGGGTTATCCATATGTGCCTTACGATAGATGCACGCCTTGGCCACGTCTTGGGTCTGCGGGCAATGAAAGGGCTGTGCAGAAGAAAAGCTTGAAATTCTAAATCCTTCGGGGGCATGCCAAGGATAACGGCGCCGCGACATTTTGTCTATCAGGCCGTGCCTGTCAGAGTTTTCTTGTGCCGCTCCGTCACACGTGGATTGCCCACCGATCTTTGGTATACGTTCGCACACATTGACTTGCAACGTGGTGCAGGTTACCCGTTTGCAAAACCTGCGCAACGGGTACAGTCTGCGCATATCTATTTCAAAACGGGCATTTGCCCAAGTCCAGATCGGAGACCGTTCTTCATGGCAAATAAGACCCCCGATATCATCTACACCATCGTTGACGAAGCGCCGCAGCTGGCATCCGGCTCGCTTCTGCCGATTATCAGCGCCTTCGCCGGTGCGGCAGGTCTGGGTGTGGAAACGCGGGATATTTCACTCGCAGGGCGCATTCTGGCGACCTTCCCCGATTACCTGACCGACGACCAGAAAATCTCGGATGATCTGGCCGAACTGGGCGAGCTGGTGAAAACCCCCGAGGCCAATGTCATCAAGCTGCCGAATATCTCGGCCTCGGTGCCGCAGCTGACCGCCGCGATCAAGGAACTGCAATCGCAGGGCTACAAGCTGCCCGACTATCCGGCAGAGCCCGCAACCGACGCCGAAAAGGACGTCCGCGCGCGTTATGACAGCATCAAGGGGTCTGCCGTGAACCCTGTGCTGCGCGAAGGCAACTCGGACCGTCGTTCGGCCAAGGCGGTCAAGAACTACGCGATGAAGCACCCCCATTCGATGGGCGAGTGGAAATCCGACAGCAAGACCACCGTCGCCTCCATGTCGGGCAATGACTTCTTCGCCAATGAAAAATCGGCCACCCTGTCGGAGGCCACCGGCGCGAAGATCGTCTTTACCGCAGAAGATGGCACCGAGACCGTTCTCAAATCGGGCCTGAAATATCAGGCGGGCGAGATCGTCGATGCGACCTTCCTGTCGGCAAAGGCGCTGCGCGACTTCGTGAAGAAAGAAGTCGAGAGCATGGAGCCGGGCGTGCTGTTCTCGGTGCACCTGAAAGCCACGATGATGAAGGTCTCGGACCCGATCATCTTCGGTCATTTCGTCTCCGTCTATCTGGAGGACTTCCTTGCCAAGCATGGCGAGACCGTGAAGGCACTGGGCTTCAACCCCAATGGCGGTATCGGTGATCTGGAAGCCCGCATCAAGGGCAATGCCGAGCTGGAGGCCGACCTGAAGGCCGCCCTCGCCGCCAAGCCGCCGATGTATATGGTGAATTCCGACAAGGGCATCACCAACCTGCATGTGCCTTCCGATGTGATCATCGACGCCTCCATGCCCGCCGTGATCCGCGCAGGCGGTATCGGCTGGGGTCCGGATGGCAAGGCTGCCGACACCAAATGCTGCATTCCGGATAACTCCTATGCAGGCGTCTATGACGAGACGATCAATTACTTCAAAGAGACCGGCAAGCTGGATGTCACCACCTGTGGCGCCGTGTCCAACGTGGGTCTGATGGCGCAGAAGGCGGAAGAATACGGCTCGCACCCGACCACCTTCGAGATCGCGGGTAAGGGGAAGGTCGAGATCGTTCTGGACAATGGCACCGTGCTGCATTCGCATAATGTCGAAGCGGGCGATATCTGGCGTTCGGCCACCGTCAAGAAAGCGCCGATCGAGGACTGGATCCGTCTGGCGATCCGCCGCACCAAGGCCACCGGCCTTGCGGCCTTCTGGCTGGATGCGAACCGCGCCCATGACGCCGAGCTGATCAAATATGTCGAGCCCGCGCTGAAAGAGGCCGGTATCGAGATCCCGATCATGGCCCCGCGTGAAGCCACCCGCTTCACCTTCGTCGAGATGCGCAAGGGCAATGACGTGGTCACTATCACCGGCAACGTGCTGCGCGACTATTTGACCGACCTCTTCCCGATCCTCGAGCTGGGCACCTCGGCCAAGATGCTGTCGATCGTGTCGCTCATGCAGGGCGGTGGTCTGTTCGAGACCGGTGCCGGTGGTTCGGCCCCGAAGCACGTGCAGCAGCTGGTTGAAGAAAACCACCTGCGTTGGGACAGCCTTGGCGAGTTCTGTGCCCTTGGCGAAAGCTTCAAGTTCCTCGCCGAGAAGGGCAATGCCAAAGCGGGCGTCATGGCCGCGGCTGTGGAAGATGCGACGCAGAAGGTGCTGGAAGACAACCGCTCGCCCGAGCGTAAGGTCGGCCAGCCCGATAACCGTTCTTCGCATTACTGGTTCGCCCGCTACTGGGCCGAAGCGATGGCAGCGCAAGATGCGGATGCCGAGCTGAAGGCGCATTTCGCCCCCATCGCCAAGGCGCTGGCAGAAGGCGAAGAGGCGATCCTTGGTGAGCTGAAGGCCGCCGAGGGCAAGCCTGCCGATCTGGGGGGCTATTACCATGCCAACCCCGAGAAGGTCGCAAAAGTGATGCGCCCCTCGGCCACGCTGAATGCGATCATCGGCTGATCTAGCTGGAACGAACGGGAAAGGGGCCTTTCGGGGCCCCTTTTTCATGCGCGGCCCCTGTTTCTTGCACAGACTGCGCAGGATATAATAAGCCGGCTTGTCAAAAAAGCTTAACGGAACCTGCAAGAAGCTGTCACAAAACTGCATTAGCGCTGCCCTCAACAGATCACGATAGCCTCACGAAGGGGATAGAAGATGTTGAAGACGCTGATGCTGGGCACCGCACTTGTGGCAGCCTCCGCCAGTATGGCTGCGGCCAAAACGCAGGTGACATGGTGGCACGCGATGGGCGGCGAGCTGGGCCAGAAGCTTGAAGAGATCGTGGCCGATTATAACGCCAGCCAGGATGAATATGAGGTCATCCCGACCTATAAGGGCAATTACACCGAGACCATGACGGCGGCGATTGCGGCCTTCCGTGCCAAGCAGCAGCCCGATATCGTGCAGGTCTTCGAGGTGGGCACCGGCACCATGATGGCGGCCAAGGGCGCGGTCTATCCGGTCTATCAACTGATGAAGGACGCAGGCGCCGATTTCGACCCTGATGCCTATCTTCCGGCGGTCGCAGGCTATTACACCGACACGCAGGGCAATATGCTGTCGATGCCCTTCAACTCCTCGACCCCCGTTCTGTATTACAACAAGGACGTTTTCGCCAAGGCGGGGCTGGACCCGAACACCCCTCCCAAAACCTGGGCCGATATGGAGGCGTTTTCCAAGAAGATCGTCAAGTCGGGCGCGGCAGAATGTGGCTTTACCTCGGCCTGGATCTCTTGGGCGCAGACCGAGAATTTCTCGGCATGGCATAACCGCCCGATCGGTACGCTGGAAAACGGCTTTGGCGGTCTTGGTGCCGAGCTGACTTTGGCCGATGACCTGCGCGCCCGCCACTGGGGCAATCTGGCAAAATGGCAGAAAGAAGGCCTTTTCCGCTATGCCGGTCCGGGTGGTGGCGATGATGCCAACCCCTCGTTCCAGTCGGGCACCTGCGCGATGGTGATGAATTCCTCGGGCTCGCGCGCGGGTCTGATGGCGAATTCGGATTTCGAGGTGGGTGTGGGCATGTTGCCTTACTACGCCGATGTTGAAGGCGCTCCGCAGAACTCGATCATCGGTGGCGCGACGCTTTGGGTGCTGCAAGGCCATGATGAGGCCGAATATAAGGGCGTGGCCGATTTCTTCACCTATCTGTCTTCGCCGGAAGTGCAGGCCGATTGGCACCAGTTCTCGGGCTATCTGCCGATCACCAAAGCAGCCTATGCGCTCAGCCAAGAGCAGGGCTATTACGACAAGAACCCCGGTGCGGATGTGGCGATCAAACAGGTCTCGCTGAACACTCCGACCGAGAATTCCAAAGGCCTGCGCTTTGGCAATTACGTGCAGATCCGCGGCATCATCGACGAGGAATTCGAGGCGCTTCTGGGCGGCAAGAAAACCGCGATGGAGGCTCTGCAATCGGTGGATAGCCGCGGCAATGCGCTGATCCGCGAATTCGAGAAAGCCAACCAGTAACGGCGTCCCCCTTGGCAGAAGGCCCGCGCGCGTGCGGGCCTTCTGGTGTTTCGGGGGGATAAGGATCCGATATGCAAAGCAAAAAGACCCTCTTCCGGTCACGCGGGCTGCCCTATCTTCTGCTGGCGCCGCAGCTGGCGATTACCATTGTCTTCTTCCTCTGGCCTGCGGGTCAGGCGATGTGGCAAAGTTTCCTGCGTCAGGATGCCTTCGGGTTCTCGACGCAATTCGTGGGGCTGGAAAATTACCTCGCGCTGTTTCAGGACCCGAGCTATCTGAACTCCTTCAAGGTGACGGCGGTGTTTTCGGTCTCGGTGGCGGCGGTGTCGATGGGGGCGGGGCTGTTGTTTGCCGCCTGTGTTGACCGCGTGCTGCGGGCCAATCGCGCCTATACCACGCTTCTGGTCTGGCCCTATGCGGTGGCGCCGGCGGTGGCGGGCGTGCTGTGGTGGTTCATGTTCAACCCCACCATCGGCATTGTCTCCTATGCGCTGCGTCAGCTGGGCTATGACTGGAACCACGCCACCCATGCCACAGATGCGATGATCCTCGTGGTGCTGGCGGCCAGCTGGAAACAGATCAGCTATAACTTCCTGTTTTTTGTGGCGGGGCTTCAGGCCATTCCGGCCAGCCTGCGCGAGGCGGCGGCCATTGACGGCGCAGGCCCCATGAAACGCTTCTGGAGCGTGGTCTTCCCGCTTCTGTCTCCCACCACGTTTTTCCTGCTGGTGATCAATATCACCTATACGATGTTCGACACATTCGCGGTGATTGATGCCGCCACTGCGGGCGGTCCGGCGCAGGCCACGAATATCCTTGTCTATAAGGTCTATCAGGACGGTTTCGTCGGGATGAATATGGGGGCGTCGGCCGCGCAATCGGTGGTGCTGATGGGCATCGTGATCGCGCTGACCGTGATCCAGTTCCGCTATATCGAACGTCGGGTGGAGTATTGAGATGGTTGAGAACAGACCGCTTCTGACCGTGCTGTCGCATGTCATCCTGATCCTTGGCGTGGCCGCTGTGGCCTTGCCTGTCTGGCTGGCGCTTGTGGCCTCGACCCATCCTACATCCGCCTTCGTGTCCGGCACCGTGCCCTTGTGGTTTGGCCCCGAGGGGCTGTCGTCCTACGCGCGGATGCTGGGCGAGGGTGTCTCGACCTCGGGGACACCGCCCATCGGGTTGATGCTCTGGAACAGCCTCATCATGGCGATGACGATCACCATCGGCAAAATCGCCATCTCGATCTCCTCGGCCTTTGCCATCTGCTATTTCCGCTTTCCGGGCAGGCAACTGGCTTTCTGGATGATCTTCATCACGCTGATGCTGCCTGTCGAGGTGCGCATTGTCCCCACCTTCGAGGTGGTGGCCAATCTGGGGCTCTTGAACTCTTACGCAGGGCTGTCGGTACCGCTGATTGCCTCGGCCACGGCGACCTTCCTCTTCCGGCAGGTGTTCCTGACGCTGCCCGACGAGCTGACCGAGGCCGCAAGGATCGACGGGGCAGGGCCTTTGAAATTCTTCTGGGATCACGCGCTGCCCCTGTCGCGCACCAATATCGCGGCGCTGTCGGTGATCCTGTTTATCTATGGCTGGAACCAATATCTCTGGCCGCTGATCGTGACCACGGATGAGGCCCATTACACCATCGTCATGGGGATCAAGCGGATGGCCTCGGTGGTCGATGATGTGCCCCGCTGGAACGAGATTATGGCCGTGGTGGTGATGGCGATGCTGCCGCCGGTGCTGGTGGTGGTCGCAATGCAGAAGCTCTTTGTCAAAGGGCTTGTCGAGACGGAGAAATAAGATGGCCGGAATTACTTTATCCAAGGTCGTAAAAACCTATGCGGGCGCCACGGACCCTACGGTGAAGGGCGTTGATCTCAGCATTGAGGATGGCGAGTTCTGCGTGCTGGTCGGGCCTTCGGGCTGCGGGAAATCCACGCTGTTGCGGATGATCGCGGGGCTCGAGACGGTGACAGGCGGCGAGATCGCCATTGGCGGGCGGGTCGTGAATGACCTTGAACCGATGGACCGCGATATCGCCATGGTGTTCCAGAATTACGCGCTTTACCCGCATATGACGGTGCGCCAGAATCTGTCCTACGGGCTGAAGAACCGCCGCATGCCCAAGCCCGAGATCGCCTCCCGCGTCGAAGAGGTCGCTCGCATCCTGCAGATCGGCTCGTTCCTTGACCGCAAGCCGCGCGCGCTTTCGGGCGGGCAGCGCCAGCGGGTGGCTATGGGCCGTGCCATCGTGCGCGAGCCTTCGGTCTTTCTGTTCGACGAGCCTTTGTCGAACCTTGATGCCAAGCTGAGGGTGTCCATGCGTGGCGAGATCAAGCAGTTGCAAAAGCGCCTTGGCACGACCTCGGTCTATGTCACCCATGACCAGATGGAGGCCATGACTCTGGCCGATAAGCTGGTGGTGCTGAATGGCGGGCAGATCGAGCAGGTGGGCACGCCGCTGGAACTGTACCGCAACCCGCAGACGGTCTTTGTGGCGGGCTTTATCGGCTCGCCGGGGATGAACCTGATCGATGCGCGGATCGAGAATGGCGCGCTGATGGTGGATGATCTTATGCTGCTGCCCGATGTGGCGGGCCGAGGCGAGGTTGTGGCGGGCCTGCGCCCCGAGACCATCGGCTTGCGCGCGGGCACAGGGTTCAAGACCTCCTATGTCGAGGATCTGGGCAATAGCCGCCTTGTTCATGGGATGCTGGGCGGCCAGCCTTTCGCCGCCCAAGTCGCCCCCGACACCGAGATCGCGCCGCAGATGCAGGTCACCCTTCAGGCGGGCGGGCTACATCTGTTTGACCCGCTAACGGGGCGGCGGCTGCCGCAAACGCAGCGCGCGATGGCGATGGCTTGAACAATGGCTGGGGCCTTCGGGCCTCAGCCGATCCAGCGGGTGATCATGACGCCTGCCCAGACCGAGACGCCCGTGAGCACAGTGCCCCAAAGCGTGTCGGTGATCACCTGCTCCCACGACCAGTCGCGCATCACCGCAAGCGAGGTGAACTCATAGGTGCCATAGGCCAGCGCCCCCAGCACCGCACCATTCACCAGCGCCTGAAGCGGTGCGTCATTGCGCAGCGCGGGCAGGCTGACCAGATAGATCGCCCCCGCGACATAGGCCAGATAGAAGATAGCCGCCGGACCCATCCGGAAGGGATCGGCATAAAGATCCGAGATATGTCGGTCGAAGACCGGCTTCACGATGAACTTCAGCCCCAGAATATCAAGGCCAAGAAACACAAGGGTGGTGGCGACATAGGCCGAGAGGATCTGGATCATGGGATTTCCTTTGCTATCCTCTCAGCAACGTCATGGCAGGGTGATAAGTTTCGCGGTTGCCGGAATTTACATCCCCCAACTGCGCTCCAGAAGCGCCAGCCAGTTCTCATGGGCGATCTTCACCACCAGATCCTGCCCGTAGCCGTGATCCAGCATCGCCTGCAACAGCTTCGGCAGCCCCGAGACATCGCCCAGACAGGAGGGAATATCCGCCCCGTCGAAATCCGACCCCAGCCCTATGTGATCCTCGCCCAGTATCGACAAGAGGTGGTCCAGATGGCGCAGCATCTCGTCCCAGCCGCAATCGCCGCGCATCCCGTCGGGGCGCAGGAATTGCGTGGCGTAATTCAGCCCGACCATGCCGCCCGTGTCCCTGATCTGATGCAGCTGGCGGTCGGTGAGATTGCGCGCCGAAGGGGTGACAGCATGGGCGTTGGAATGGGTGGCGACCAAGGGCGCGTCGCTCAGGCGGGCCACATCGTCAAAGCCCTTCTCGTTGAGGTGGCTCAGGTCGATCATGATCTTCAGCGCGTTGCATTCGCGGATCAGATCCTTGCCCGCTTGGGTCAGTCCGTCACCGGTATCGGGCGAGGAGGGATAGGCAAAGGGCACCCCATGGCCGAAAACCGTGGGCCGCGACCAGACCGGCCCCAAAGACCGCAACCCTGCCGCGTGCCAGACATGGAGCGCATCGAGATCGGAGCCAATCGCCTCGGCGCCCTCCATATGCAGAATCGCCGCGATCTTTCCGGCCGCCATGGCGGCGCGAATCTGGGCGGATGTCCTGCAAATTTGCAGATCGCCCTTGCGTTCTAGCCACATCAAGTGCCCCGCCTCGGCCAAGGCTACATTCACCGCCTCACTCATCGGCAGCATCGGCGGCAGATCAAGGCAATAGGGCGGGGTATCCATCGCGGCAAACATCTGCTCCAGATCACCGGACATGGGCGAAGGGGTGTAGATCGCGAAGAAGCCACCTGCAAAATTGCCGGCCCGCGCGCGCGGCAGGTCGATATGCCCCGTTCTGTCCTGCCCGTTCCATATCTCCTCCCGCCTGAGGGGGTGGTTCAGGAGGCGCAGTAGAAAATCATTATGGCCGTCAAATACGGGAATCTGTGGCAAAACGGACATCTTTGTCTCCGTCGAAGAGGGGCTGGACGCGGCAAGAGCGGGGCAGGCCTGTCCCGACTTGCCCCTTGAGTCGCAGTCAACACCCGTTCGCCGGACAGGAAAAGACCTGCCTGCGACAAATTGACATGCATATATATGCAGAGCTATCTTGCAGATATGCAGCATGAATTCGACTGGAATGATCTGAAGTTCTTTTTGGCGCTTTACAGATCCAAACGCATGGTGATGGCCGCGCATACGCTCGGCATCGACCAGACCACAATCGCACGGCGTGTGCGCCAGCTGGAGAAATCCATTGGCGCGCAGCTTTTCACCAAGACCCCCGAGGGCTACGAGATCACCCCTGCGGGCGAGCGTATCCTGCCCTTGGCGCTGGAGGTCGAGCGTGCCACAGGACGGGCGCGCGAAGAGATCGGCGGCGAGGCAGGGCAGCTTTCGGGGACAGTACGGGTCGGGGCACCTGACGGTCTGGGCATCCACTTCGTGGCGCCGGTGCTGACGCGGTTTCAGGAAGACTATCCCGATATCCAGATCGAGCTTCTGGTGCGTTCGCGGACATTCCGGCTGTCGCGGCAGGAAGCTCATCTAACGTTTTCAATGGCTTTGCCAACATCGGGGCGGCTTCTGGCACGGCGGATGACGGAATACCACTTGGGGTTTTATGCCTCGCGCGATTATCTCGCGCAGCATGGTACCCCCAAGACATTGGAGGATGTGAAGGACCATAACTATGTGGGCTATGTCGACGAGCTGCTGCCCACCGATGCCATGCGCTATCAGGTCGAGCTGGGCATCACCAATCCCGTGCTCTTCGGGTCGAACTCCATTCTGGCGCAGCGCGAGGCGATCCGCGAAGGCGCGGGGATCGGGGTTCTGCCCGCCTATGTCATCCATGACGACCCCGATCTGGTACCGATCCTTGCACCGCGCCATGTGCTCAAACGGACCATGTGGATCTTGTCGCACCAGTCGACGGAAGATCTGGCAAGGGTGCGGCTTGTATCGGAATATTTGCAGAACGCGACCCGCGCATCACGGGCGCGCTTTGTGTTGTGACGCAAGGTTTCGGGCGCAAAAACCGGCTTTGATTTCCGCTAGGTAAATCAGATTAAGTGACGAACATCTCTGGACGTGCCCCTCGGCATCTGTTTCAAAGTTGATACACGGTTCGGACCTGTCGTGCTTGGGTCCGGATCGAGTGGGAGGAACGACAATGATGCCGGATTTGTGCTGGCTCTCGGGGAGGGGAGTTGGTGCGTGGTTCTAGGACCTTCGGTGTGATTGCTGTGGATCTGCAAGGCAGGTCATTAAGGACCGTATCGTGCCCCTGATCGGGGAGGACAGGCGCGGCGCGATACGGTCCGTTTTTTTTCCAGACATCAGGTCAGCGTCATGTTTCTTCGCGCAGGTCCCCTGACCTTGCGCGTTTTTTTCATATGGCTATGTCGGTGTAGGGGCGGTCCGCGGGGCGTTACCCCGGGAAGATGCGCGCCATCTCGCGGTCGAATTTGGCCCAGCTCATCGTCGCCTTATTGCCCGCATAGCCATCATAATGCGACTGCCCGTTCGAGGTTGGCAGCCCCGCCCAGATTTTGGCAAGATTGTTCATGAAGCGTCTGCGCGTCAGATCCCCCGCCAGAAGCTGGCTCAGCCCCGCCTCTTCCAGCAATAGATCGGCAAGCCTGTCCTGCACATTGGGGCTGAAACGCACCTCTGGCCCCAGTTGCAGGCTGGCGGCCAGACGCCGCAGCGTGGTGGGAATGAACTGGTAGCGCCCGATGGCATGCGGCTGTCCCGGCGTGGCTTCGATCCATGCGTAGATTTCGCCCAGCGTCATCTGGCTGGGCACGCGGGCGGGGCGGCGTTTGGCCCCGTATTGCACCGCATCATAGCCCATCGGGCCCGCCTCGGCCTGTGCAACCAGATGGCGGATCCATTCGGCCTCGGACGAGCCCTGCCGCAGGAAGGGGGCCATAGAAGCGATCGGGGCCATAGGGTCGGGCAGGGCCTGCGGAGAAAGACCCCGTGGGGACAGGGCGCGGGGGCGGGCGGGGCTTGGTGCAAAGAAGCTGCTGCCCTGCGCGCCGGTAAACAGGCTGCCGCTGCTGCTGGCACCGGTCGGGGCGGGGGCGCTGTCCTCGCGTGGCAGGCTGGCCAGTTGCACCAGAGGCTGGGCGGCTTGCTTGCGTGTTTGCAAGGCGGGGATCAGGGCCTGCGAGCGTTCGACAAAAGCCCCCTGCGCGGCCAGAAGCGAAACCGGCTGCGCTGTGGCGGACGAGGCCGCACCCCCCGCAGCAAGAAGCAGGGACAGGACGATAGGCAAGGGGCCGTTCTGGCGCATGAAGAGATCCCGAAGCTCTGGATGTCCCTTCCTCTTTGGCAGCGAGATCTTCAGAATTCGTTTATAGCGGCGCCATCTTCGGGTCGCGCCATGAAAAAGGCTCCGGACATGCCGGAGCCTTGATCTTGTTCGGGCCGGGCGGGCCTAGAGCCGTTCCTTACGCGCGCTCCGGTCCGCCAGTTTGCGGATCAGCACATAGAAGCTTGGCACAAGGAACACACCGATAAAGGTGGCGGCGATCATCCCGCCCAGCACGCCGATGCCGATGGCATTCTGGGCCGCAGCCCCCGCTCCGGACGCCCGCGCCAGCGGTAACACGCCCAGCATGAAGGCCACGGAGGTCATCAGGATCGGACGCAGACGCATCTTCGCGGCCTCGATCGTGGCCTCATAGAGCCCCTTGCCCTCGGCCTCGAGATCCTTGGCGAATTCCACGATCAGGATCGCGTTCTTCGCGGCAAGCCCCACTGTGGTCAGCAGGCCCACCTTGAAGTAGACGTCATTCGACTGGCCGAAGAACTTGGCCGCCGCCAGCGCGCCCAGCACCCCGATCGGCACCGAGAGCATGACCGAGAAGGGGATCGACCAGCTTTCATAAAGTGCCGCAAGGAACAGGAAGACCACCAGAACCGACAAGGCGTAAAGCATGGGGGCCTGATTTCCTGACTGGCGTTCCTGATAGGACATGCCGGTCCATGCGGTGGCATAGCCGCCATCCATATCGGCCACCAGTTCCTCCATCGCGCTCATGGCCTCGCCCGAAGAATAGCCCTCGGCCGCGCTGCCCTGCACCTCGATGGCCTGAGTGCCGCCATAGCGCGACAGCGACGGGGCCACGCTTTGCCAACTGGTGGTCATGAAGGCCGAAAACGGCACCATGTCCCCATCGGTATTGCGTGCATACCATTTGCCGATGTCTTCGGGCTGCATCCGCCATTGCGCATCGCCCTGCACGATCACCGGATTGAGGTTGCCATCCTGATTGAAATCATTGACCTGACTGGAGGCGAAGATCGTCGAGAGCATGGAGTTGATCGCCGAGATGGTCAGCCCGAAGCTTTCCGCCTTCTGCTGGTCCACATTGATCTTCAGCGCCGCTTCGTCATCGTTGTTATTGACGCGTACCGCCGTCAGGCGCGGGTCTTTATTGGCGGTTTCCACAAGGGTGTTGGCCGCCTTGCGCAGCGTGTCGATGCCGGTATTGCCCTGATCGACAAGATACATCGAGAACCCGTTCGAGTTGCCAAGCCCCTGAATGGCGGGCGGCAGCAGGAAGATGATCTGTCCGGCGCGGCTGGCACCGAATTTGCCCATCGCCCGACCTGCCAGCGCGGATGCGGCGGCATTGGCGTCGGTGCGCTGGTCGAAATCCTTCAGCTTAGCAAAAAGCAGCGCATTGTTCTGCCCCGTGCCGGTGAAGGAAAAGCCCAGCACCCCGAAGGTCGAGACCACGATGTCTTTCTCGTCATTCAGCAGGTAGCTCTCGACCTGTTCCATGACATCGCGCGTCTGGGCCTGCGTGGCGCCTTCCTGCAGGGTGATCATCACCATCACCGCCCCCTGATCCTCTGTCGGCAGGAACGAGCTGGGCAGGGTCTTGTAAAGCACCACCACACCGGCAATCGCCGCCGCCAGCAGCGCCAGCGCAATCACCGGCGCTTTCAGGAGCTTGGTGACCGCACCGGTATAGAAATGGTTCATGCGGTCGAAATTGCGGTTGAACCAGCGCGCCGGAGCAAAGCGGGCCGCGCCGTGGCTTTTCTTCAGCATGGTGGCGCAAAGCGCGGGCGTGATGATGATGGCCACCACAGCCGACAGGATCATGGCCGAGATGATCGTCACCGAGAACTGCCGGTAGATCACCCCCGTCGACCCCCCGAAGAAGGCCATTGGCAGAAACACCGCCGACAGTACCAGCGCGATGCCCACCAAGGCGCCCACGATCTGCCCCATCGATTTGATGGTCGCTTCCAGAGGCGAGAGATCGTCCTCTTCCATCACACGTTCGACGTTTTCCACCACCACAATGGCGTCATCGACCAGCAGGCCGATGGCCAGCACCATAGCAAACATGGTCAGCGTGTTGATCGAATAGCCAAAGAGCGACAGAATCCCGAACGCCCCCAGAAGCACCACCGGCACCGCGATGATCGGGATCAGGGTGGCGCGCCATTTCTGCAAGAAGACCAGAATGACCAGCAATACCAGACCGATGGCTTCAAACAGCGTATGCTCCACCTTGCCGATAGAGGCCTCGACAAAGGGCGTGGTATCATAGGCATAGCGCACCTCGACACCGGCGGGCAGGCTTTTGGCGATCTGGTCGATCTGCGCCCGCACGAGGGTTGCGGTATCCACGGCATTCGCGCCGGTCGCCAGATTGACCGCGAAACCCGAAGCGTTCTGCCCGCTGAAGCGCGAGCGGGTGCCGTAATCTTCCTGCCCCAGAACCACGCGCGCCACATCGCCCAGAAAAACGGTGCCGCCGCTGCTATCGGTCTTCAGCAGGATATTCTCGAACTGTTCGACCGTGCTCAGTTGGCTCTGGGCGGTGATCGTGGCGGTGAAGGTCTGGCCTTCGGTGGTCGGTTGCGACCCCAGAGAGCCGACCGAGACATTGGTGTTCTGCGCCTGAACCGCGTCGGTCACATCGGTGGCGGTGAGGTTATACTGGCGCAGTTTCAGCGGATCGAGCCAGATCCGCATCGCATAGCCCGACCCGAAGGAGTTGATCGAGCCAACCCCCTGCACCCGCTGCACGGGGCTTTCGATCCGGTTGGCAACCATATCGCCGAGCTGGATCTGGGTGTAGCGGTTATCCGTCGAGACCAGCGCCGCAACCATCAGGATCGAGGTCGAGGACCGGCGCACCGTCAGGCCCTGCTGGGTGACCGAATCCGGCAGCTGGCTTTCGACCTGACTGATCTTGTTCTGCACATCGTTCTGCGCATCGATCGGGTCGATGGATTCATCATAGGTCAGCGTGATGCTCGACCGGCCTTCGGAGCTTTGCGAGACCATATACAGAAGCCCGTCCAGCCCCGTCAGCGCATCTTCCAGCGTTTCGGTGACCGAGTTCTGCACGGTTTCCGCCGTCGCACCGGTATAGGTGGCCTGAATGCGCACGGTCGTCGGCGCGATCTCGGGATATTGTGCCACCGGAAGCTGGCTCAGGCCAAGCGCCCCCGCCAGCATGATCGTGATGGCGATGACCCATGCGAAAATGGGGCGGTGAATGAAGAAATTGACCATCAGCCCTTACTCGCTTGCCGCGCCGGAGGCTGCGCTCTCTGCCGGTGCCTCCGTGGCAGGGGTCTCCTGCACCACGCCTTCCTTGTCGATGGTGACAGCAACGGTGCTGACCTCGGCGCCGTTTTGCAGCTTCATCAGCCCGTCCACGACCAGCTTGTCACCATCCTTGAGCCCGTTGGTGACGATCCACTGGTTCTGGTAGGAGCCATGCGTGGTCAGCGTGACCTGCTCTGCGGTGGAGGTGTCGCCGACGATATAGGCGGTCAATGTGCCGTCGCTGGCGCGCGAGGTGGCGTTTTGCGGGATCAGGATCGCCTTGGAGGTGCCCAGCGTCATGGTCACGCGCAGGAACTGGCCGGGCAGGATCTTGGCATCGGGATTGTCGAATTGCACACGGTAATCAATGGTGCCGGTTGTGTCGGACACCACCGAAGACGGGGTGATCAGCTTGCCGTCACGGGGATAGGGTTCGCCGGTCTCCAGCGTGACCGTCGTCTGCACGTCGGAATTCAGCTTCAGGATGCCCGCCTCGACCAGATCCCGCGTGCGCTGCATCTGGGCCGAGCTTTCGGACACATCCACATAGATCGGATCCAGCCGCGTGACGGTGGTCAGCGCATCTGTCTGGTTGGCGGTGACCAAGGTGCCGATCGAGGTTTCGGGCACCTCTACGATGCCGTCAATCGGACTTTCGATCGAGGTGCGGTCCAGATTGAGCTGCGCCGTCTGCAGGCTGGCCTGTGCCGATTTCAGCGTGGCCTTGGCCGAAGCCAGCGTCGAGGCGGAATCTTCCAGCGTGGTCTGCGTCACCCCGACATCGCGGATGCGGTTATAACGGTCATAGGTGGATTGTGCCGTTTCGACAGCGGCCTGTGCGGATGCGACAGAGGCTTCGGCTGCGGCAAATTCTGCCTCGTAAGTATCTGGTTCGATGGTAAAAAGGACGGTGCCCTTGGGGACGAACGCGCCGCGCTGATAGGGGATCGAGGTGATCACCCCCTCGACGCGCGGGCGGATATCGGCCTGCTCATAGGCCACGGCGCGCCCCGGCAGGGTGACGACGAAAGGCACGTCGCTTTCGGCGACGGTGATCACGCCGACCTTCTGGGGGCCTTGTGCGGGGGCGGCCTGTGCCGCAGCGGGGACCGCCGAGACCAGCACTGCGGAGGGGGCGCAGACAAGCCCGAGCACAAGAGCGAGTGCGGTCATCGAAAAGGTGGGGGAAGAAATGACGTTCGGCACGGGTCCTGTCTTTCGTTTCTTATGGGCTGGGGGGCACGGAGCAGGCCGGAGACGGGCAGATATGGCCGCGCGGCCCCGGAAAGAGAAAATGTGAGTAAACTGGGCAGATCGATGCTGCATGAATTAACCTACAATATAGAACCCGCCAGTTTGTATTGGGAATTCTGACAGAGGGGTCTGCGGATAAACGCACAATAGCGTGAAATCCGCCCGACGCCACGCCCTTAATTCCGTTATCCGACTATTTTTATCGGCATTGGTCTGGACGGACCTGTCAAGCTCGCTTAAGTGAGGGTCGAACCGCCGGTAACGGCGCGGGAGTGAGGTCCGTATTTTGCCCGACCTCCCGACGCGCGGGGGCGGTTGGACAATCAGGAGCCTGAGATGACATTCACGAAGTCCCTATCTGTTCTGGGCCTTGCCCTGCCTTTGGCGCTGGCCCCCTTGGCACAGGCCTTTGCCGCCGATGTGTCGGTAGAGACCGCCCGCGGGGAGGCCACGGTTGCGGCCAAGCCCAAGACGGTTGCGGTTTTTGACATGGCGGCGATGGATACGCTGGATGCCTTGGGTGTCACCCCCGCCGGACGTCCCGACAAGACCTATCTCAAGCGCCTCTCGCATCTGCAAAGCGCCACCCCTGTGGGCACGCTGTTCGAGCCCGATCTGGAGGCGCTGGCCGGTCTCAACCCCGATCTGATCATTGTGGGCGGGCGGTCCTCGACGAAATATGACGAGGTTGCGCAGGTTGCGCCGACCATCGATATGACCATCGGCACCGATATCGTCAATGAAAGCCGTGCACGGCTGAAAGCCTATGGCGAGATCTTCGGCCTGCAGGATAAAGCCAAGGCGCTGGATGCGGCGCTGGAGACCAAGCTGGAGAAAGTGCAGGCCGATGCCAAGGGGCAGGGCGATGCGCTGGTCGTGATGACCAATGGTCCGAAAATCTCGGCCTTCGGTCCGGGCTCGCGGTTCGGCTGGATCCATCAGGCAATCGGCATGGCTCCTGCGGCCAAGGATCTTTCGGTGGCGCCGCATGGTGATGCGATCAGCTTCGAATTCATTGCCGAAACCAATCCTGAATGGATCTTCGTGGTGGATCGCGGTCAGGCGATCGGCGCGGATGAACAGAAAGCCTCCGACACGCTGGACAATCCGCTTGTGGCACAGACCTCGGCGGCCAAAGAGGGCCATATCGTCTATCTGAATGCGTCCGATGCCTATATCGCCGGTGGTGGTTATCAGGCGATGATGGAGATGCTGACCGAGGTCGACAAGGCCTTCGAGGCGTCTTCGGTGAAAACCTCCGCAAACTAAGGCGGTAACGGCACCATGTCCCGCACGAAGACACTTCTGGCCTGTGTGATGGCGATTGTGGTGCTGTCGGGCCTCTCCGTCTGTATCGGGGCGGCCCGCATGGATCTGGCCGATCCGTCGGGGATGCTTGTGCTGACCGTGTCACGCATCCCGCGCACGCTGGCGGCTTTGCTGACCGGCGCCGCGCTGGCGGTGGCGGGGGTGGTGATGCAGCAGATCGTGCGCAACCGCTTTGTCGAGCCGGGCACAGCCGGAACTGCCGAAAGCGCCGCGCTGGGGATCTTGCTGACCTCGATCTTCTGGCCCGACAGTCCGATCTGGGCCAAGATGCTGGCCGCTGCGGTGGCGGCGTTGCTGGGGACATGGCTCTTTGTGAAGATGATCCGCAGGCTGCCGCCGCGCGAGGTGCTTCTGGTGCCGCTGGCGGGGATCGTGCTTTCGGGCGTGATCGGGGCGGCGGTGATCTGGGTCGGCTGGGAAGCCGACATGATGCAATATATCGCGGCATGGCTGATGACGGGCGAATTTTCCGGCGTGATTGCGGGGCGCTACGAATTGCTCTGGATTGCCGGTGCTGCCGCTGTGGTGGCCTTTTTCGCCGCGGACCGTTTCGCCATTCTGGGTCTTGGCCCCGAAGCGGCCACCGCCTTGGGGCTGAGCCCGCGCGCGGTCATGCGGCTGGGGCTGGTGGTGGTGGCCGTGGTCACCGCGATGGTGGTGGTCTCTGTCGGTATGATCCCCTTTGTCGGGCTGGTCGTGCCCAATATCGCGGCGCGTCTGATGGGCGATAATCTGCGCAAATCCCTGCCGGTTGTGGCCCTTGGCGGGGCGGGGCTTGTGTTGGCCTGCGATATTCTGGGACGCCTGATCGTGGCCCCTTACGAAATTCCGGCGGGCACGATTTTGGGGGTGGTCGGGGCACTGGTCTTCCTGTGGCTGCTCTGGAAACCGCAGCGTCCCAAGAGGCGTAAACCTGTGCCGGAGAACGCGAATGTCTGATCTGGCTCTCTCCGATCCGCGCAGGTCCCTGACCCGATGGCAGATCCTGCGCGCGCCCGTCCTGTGGCTGTCGCTGCTGTTGCTGGGGGCTTGCGCGATCTGGCTTTTTCAAGGGTTAACAGGAAATTACCAGTTTATCCTCATGCTGCGTCTCAAGAAGCTTTGCGCGCTTCTGGCGGTGGGCGCGGCGGTGGCGGTCTCCACGATCGTGTTCCAGACGGTGTCGGCCAACCGCATCCTGACCCCCTCGATCATGGGGTTCGACAGCCTCTACGCGCTGATCCAGTCGCTTCTGGTAGCGGGGCTCGGGGTAACAGGCTTTGCCATGCTGGGGGCGACGCCGAAATTTCTGACCGAGACGCTGCTGATGACGCTGCTGGCGCTGATGCTGTTTGGCACCTTGCTGCGGCGCGGGGCGCGTGACATCGCGCGAATGATCCTGACGGGGGTGATCCTTGGCACGCTGTTTCGCGCAGGGGCAAGCCTTGTGGGGCGGCTTCTGGACCCCAATGCCTATGCCACTGTGCAATCTGTGACATTTGCCAATTTCTCGCGCGCGCAGACCGATGTTCTGGGGCTGGGCGGCGCCATAACGGTGCTGGCCTGCCTTGCGGCATGGTGGATCGGGCCGCGGCTTGATATTCTGGGTCTGGGGCGTGACCGCGCCATCGCGCTGGGGCTGCGCCACGGGCGCGTGGTGATCGGGGCGCTTGTGCTGGTGGCGGTTCTGGTGGCGGTCTCGACCGCGCTGGTCGGGCCGGTGGCCTTTTTCGGGCTGATCGTGGCGGGGCTGACCCATGCCATCGCGCAACGCCATGCGGGGGGCGCGCGCCATCGCTATCTGATCCCCGTGTCGATGCTGGTGGCCATGACAATTCTGGTGGTTGGCCAGACCCTGTTCGAGAGGGTGGCCGGACAACAGGCCACGCTGTCTGTGGTGGTCGAATTTCTGGGCGGCCTCTTCTTCCTCTATCTTCTGCTGAAAGGCAAAATCCGATGATCCGTGTGGAAAACCTCTCCTATCAGATCGATGGAAACGCGATCCTGAGCGATGTCTGCTGCACCATTCCTTCGGGGCAGGTGACGGCGCTGATCGGGCCGAACGGGGCGGGCAAGTCCAGCCTGCTCAAGCTGTTGGGCCGGATCGAGACATTGCAGACGGGGCGGGTGCAGATCAACGGTCTCGATCTGGCGCAGACGCATTCGGGGCGGCTTGCGCGCGAGCTGTCTTTCATGAGCCAGAACCTTGCCGTGGCCTCGCGGCTGCGGGTGCGCGAGCTTGTGGCCTTCGGGCGCTGGCCGCATTGTCATGGGCGCCCCGGTCCGAAAGATCTCGAGATCTGCGAGACGGCGCTGCGCAATTTCGACCTTCTGGGGTTGGCCGACCGTTTTCTGGACGAGCTGTCGGGCGGGCAGGCGCAGCGGGCGCATCTGGCGATGACCTTCGCACAGGACACGCCCTGGATGCTGCTGGACGAGCCGTTGAACAATCTCGACATGGCGCATGCGCGCGCGCTGATGAGGCGGCTGTCGGATCTGCGCGATGCGGGGCGGTCGGTGGTGATCGTGCTGCATGACCTCAACCATGCTGCCGCTTGGGCCGATCATCTGATCGCAATGAAGAACGGCCGGATCGTGGCCGAAGGCGATGCGGACGAGGTGATCACGCCGCAGACGCTGGCGGCTCTTTACGAGACCGATGTGCAGGTTCTGCGCTATGCGGACCGCCCCTTGGTGCTGCACCACATCTAGCAAGCGGGTTTGTCCGTATTCTGCACGGCTTTTCGGCAGTTTTGGTCCGCAAGGCCCGCTATCGTCATGAAAAATTCCGAAACCGCATGAAAATCGGCGGTTTCTATTTGCCTGTCTCGCCTTCCCCCTAGATTTGCCCTATCCGCAGGCCAGCGCCGGAATGTCCGGTCTTGGGGCCGGCCTTATAGGGGTAGGAATGAACGACAAGAAAAAACAGGCCCTTCCGTCCGATGTCGCGGCCTCGTCTGTCAAGGGCGGAACGCCTGTCACGAAAGCCGAGGCGGGCGATCATCTGGTCGAGAAAATCGCCCGCGAACTGAGCGCCGCGATCCTGTCGGGCGCGTTGAAACCGGGCGAGAGGCTGGCGGAATCGGCCATCGCCCGCCGGATGTCGCTCTCGCGTGCGCCGGTGCGCGAGGCGCTGCGCCTTCTGGAACGGTCGCGTCTGGTGGATTACCGCGCCAATCGCGGATTTATCGTGCACCAGATGGATCTTGCCGAGATCGCGGCGCTTTATGATCTGCGGATCGTCCTCGAGACGGCGGCGATCCGGCGGCTTGTGGCGCGCGAGGACCCCGATCTGGCCGATCAGCTACGCCACCAGCTTGATCTTCTATATGGTCTGTCGGGCACGGGGGTGGCGCGGTCGCGCTCTGTCGATGCCGATCTGGAATTCCATCGTCTGATCTGTCGGCTCTCGGGCAATCCGCGGCTGGCAGAGGTGTTCGAGCAGATCGCCAATGAGGTGAAGCTGTGCATCAACCAGACCGGACGTGTCGAGGATGGTCCGCGCCGGATTGCCGCCTCGCATGAACATATCCTGACCCGTGTGATTGCCGCCGACCCCGAGGGAGCGGCGGCGGCGCTGACCGATCACCTGCGCGAGGCCGAGGCGATGATGCGGCAGCTATTCGCCCGCGCTGCGGAATAGGGGCCGCGGAATGTTTGCGGGTTTTTACGTGAAAAGACATAGCCTGCTGCGGGCAGGCATGCGATCCTGTCCGGGATGTTGGCCCGGGCGCTGGACGCTATCGGGGCAACCGAGGGGAAGCCATGACGGATGACGATTTCATCACGAGGATCGGCGAGATCCTCCTTGCGGCGGGCAAACAGCCTGCGCCCGAGGTTCTGAAGCTGTGTGACAGCCAGTTGGCCGAGGCCGAGGCGCGCATTGGTATGGTGCCGCCGATGCTGTTGCTCAAGCTCTATCGCGGGATTTCCAATGGGGGCTTCGGGCCGTTTCTGGGCCTTCTTGGGCTGGGGGGCGGCGCGACCGACAGGGCGGGCCATACTGCCGATCGTCTGCACCAGATTTACGCCGATCCCGACGACGGCAATCCCGCCCGTGACTGGCCGGTAGGGCTGTTGCCGATTTGCGAGGAGGATGGCGGGCAGTATATCTGTATCGATTGTTTCGACGAGAGCCTGCATCGATGGTGCCCCGAGCATTGGGACCAGAGCCTGCCGCCGCAATCGGCGATCCTGCCGCTTGATCTTGATCTGCGCGACTGGCTGGGGGCGTGGATATCCGGTCTGGCGGCCCCCGCCACGACAGAGCCGCTGCCGTAGGAACGGCCCCTTTCCGGCGGCTGCCGGAACACGTTTGTCGAAAGTCGGCATCTTCGGAAAACACCCCAAGGGTTTCAACCGGCCCGGCCTCCGATGGGCGGTTTGCCTCCGGCCCGAGGAGATTTTGGCAAAACCCCGCGCAGTGACGCGGGGTTTCTTTCGGGAGCGGCTCTTGCCATTTTGCCCCCGCAGGGGTTTCGTAGCCTCAGGCGCTGGCCGCATATGAGGAAAAGACCATGAAGCTGCTACGACACGGGCCCGAGGGGCAGGAAAAACCCGGGCTTTTGGATCAGGACGGACAGATCCGCGACCTGAGCGGGGTAATCCCCGATCTGACGCCCGAGCAGCTTGGCGCGGAGGCGCTGGCGCGTCTGGCGGCGCTTGATCCGGCCGCCCTGCCGCTGGTTCCGGCGCAGACCCGTCTGGGTGCGCCGGTCGCGGGCACGCGCAAGGTGCTGGCCATCGGGTTGAATTACGCCGATCATGCTGCCGAAACGGGGGCTGTGGCGCCGAAAGAACCGATGCTGTTTTCGAAAGCCGTCACCTCGATCTGCGGCCCGAATGACGTGACCGAATTGCCGCCGTCCTCGACGCGGCTTGATTGGGAGGTCGAACTGGGCTTCGTGATCGGCACACGCGCCAAGGCAATCGCGGCGGGGACGGGGCTGGCGCATATTGCCGGTTACGTGCTGGCCAATGACTATTCGGAACGCGAATGGCAGAAAGATCGCGCGGGGCAGTTTGTCAAAGGCAAAAGCCATGACAGCTTCTGTCCGCTGGGGCCGTGGCTTGTGACCCGTGACGAGATCGCCGACCCGCAGGATCTGTCGATGCATCTGAGCGTGAACGGTGAGACACGGCAGTCCGGCAGCACCGCCACGATGATCCATAAGGTGTTGTTTCTGGTCGAATATCTCAGCCAGTTCGTCACACTGGAACCGGGCGATGTCATCCTGACGGGCACACCTCCGGGGGTCGGGGCCGGTATGAAGCCGCCGCAATTCCTCAGGGCAGGCGATGTGGTGGAGCTGGGCATCGAGGGGCTGGGCCGGCAACGCCACGAGGTTGTGGCCCTTTGACCGCGTGCTGACGCTTGCGGGCGGGCCAGCCCCCGCCCGTTCTGTCAACCGCAGCAGGGAACGCGCTTGCGAGAAGCGCGAGGGAGGAGAGAGATGCGCGACGCCGATATCCGTTTTCACGAAGCCGCGCCGCAGGATGCGCCCGAGATCGCGGCCCTTCACATTGCGGCATGGCATGACACCTATCGCGGTATCCTGCCACAGGATATGCTGGACAGTCTCGATCACGGGCAGCGCACCGATCTGTGGACACGGGTGATTGCGGTCAAGGCCGGACAGGCGGAAGGCGCGGTTGTTCTGGCGCGTCACGGGGCGCGGCTTCTGGGCTTTGTGTCCTATGGCCCCCAACGTGAATCCGATCTGCGCGGCAAGGGCTATGCGGGCGAGATCGAGGCGCTCTATCTCGACCGCTCGGTGCAAGGCCGCGGGCTGGGGAGACGGCTTTTGCAGATGGCGGCCGAGGGCTTGATGCGGGCCAATATTGCCGCCGCCGCCCTGTGGGTGCTGGAGGCCAATCAGTCCGCTTGCGGGTTCTATCAGGCGATGGGCGGCGAGATCTGCGGTACGCAGATCGAGATCCGCCCCGAGGCCACCTTGCAGGACCGTGCCTATGGCTGGCTGGATCTGGGCCGGATCCTTGCGGTGACGGCGGCATGAGCGTGCGCCGGAATGGGGCCGACAGGCCCGACCCGATCACGCAGCAGCATCTGTCGCGCGATTATTTTGCTCAGCGGGCTTAGAATGAGCATCTGATATCTTGTTGTCGCGCGGATTTGCTGTTTCTTTGTGCGCTGCAGAACAGGCCAAGATATCAGGTCGGAGGAACCATGTCCCAGCAGCCCCAAACGCAGAAATGGCAGATGATCGCGGTGCTTGCCTTGCCGCCGCTGTTCTGGGCGGGCAATTTCATTGTGGCGCGCGCGGCCCGTGATCTGGTGCCGCCGCTATCGCTGGTCTGGGGGCGCTGGCTGATTGCGCTGATCGTGCTGGCCCCTTTTGCCGCGCGGCATGTCCGGCGTGACTGGCAAAGCTACTGGCGCTATCCGTGGCTGGTGCTGGGCACCAGTGTAACCTCGGTCATTGCCTTCAATACGCTGATCTATTGGGGGCTGCATTACACGCAGGCCACCAATGGCATGTTGCTGAACTCGACCATCCCCGTGCTGGTCATGCTGATCGGGGCGCTGGTCTTCCGGCAACGGCTGCGGCTGTGGCAGGCGGCGGGGCTGGCGCTGTCGCTTGTCGGGGTGGCTGTGGTGATCATGGGCGGCGACCCGCAGCGTCTGGCGCAACTGGCCTTCAACAAGGGCGACCTGTTGATTTTCGCGGCGATGGTGGCATGGGCGTTCTATACCCTCTGGCTGACGCGCCTGCCCGCCGAGATCAGCCGCGTCGGGCTTCTTGCAGTGCAGATCGTGATCGGGCTTGTCGTGCTGACGCCGTTCTGGCTTTGGGATCTGTCGCTGGGCCATCAGCCGGTTCTGGTGCCGCAAGCGGCCTTTGCCGTGCTGTTTGTGGGGATCGTGCCCTCGCTCGGGGCGTTCTTGCTGTATATGCAGGCTGTCAAGCTGGCCGGATCGGGGCGGGCCTCGCAGGCGATTCACCTGATCCCGCTTTACGGGGTGATCCTTTCAACGCTGTTTCTGGGCGAGAGCCTGCATCTTTACCATCTGGCGGGATTTGCGCTGATCCTTGGCGGTATTCTGCTGGCCGCCCGCAGTCCCAAACCGGCACAGCCGATGGTGCAGGGGGCGAAATAGGCGCGACAGGTGTTGTGTGCGGAATTGCGCAGAACTCGTGATCTCTCCGCAGTCCGGGTGGTTTTCGCGCGGGCCTTGCCTGCACAGATTAAAGAGCACTGTAGGAGATAGCCGATGATCCCTTATTCCGTTCTTGATCTGTCGCCCATTGCGCAGGGGCAGACGGCCTCGGATGCGCTGCGCCATTCGGGCGAGCTGGCCGCCCATGCCGAGCGCCTGGGCTATACGCGCTACTGGCTGGCCGAACATCACAATTCGCGCGGCATCGCCTCGGCGGCAACGGCGCTGGTGATCGGCCATGTGGCGTCGAAGACCTCGACCATCCGCGTGGGCTCTGGCGGGATCATGCTGCCCAATCATGCGCCGCTGATGGTGGCAGAGGCCTTCGGCACGCTGTACGCGCTTTATGGCGACCGGATCGATCTGGGTGTGGGGCGCGCGCCCGGTACCGACCCGCGCACCATGCAGGCGCTGCGGCGCGGGCTGGAAGCGGATCGCTTTCCCGAAGATGTGGTCGAGCTGATCGGCTTTCTGGGGCCGGTGCAGGAGGGCCAGCCGGTGATGGCGGTGCCGGGGGCGGGGTCCAGTATTCCGGTCTGGATTCTGGGCTCGTCTCTTTATGGGGCGCAGCTGGCCGCCCATCTGGGGCTGCCCTATGCCTTTGCCAGCCATTTCGCCCCCGATGCTTTGGATCAGGCGGTACAGATCTACCGCGACCGCTTCCAGCCCGGCCTGACGGAAAAGCCGCATTTCATGCTGGCGCTGAACCTCTTTGCCGCCGAGACCGACGCAGAGGCGCATCTGCTGCGCTCGTCGATGATGCAGGGCTTTGTGAATCTGCGCCGAGGCCAGACCGGCCCGCTGCCCGCGCCCGTGGCCGATCTGTCGAGCGTGGCCTCCGAGCCCGAGCTGCGCCAAGCCTCGCACCAGCTGTCGATGTCGGTTGTCGGCAGCCCCGAGACGGTCGAGCGCCAGCTTGCCGCCTATATCGCGCGCTACCGCCCAGATGAGGTCATCCTCAACGGCCAGATCTTCGACCACCAAGCACGGCTAAAAAGCTTCGAGATCGGCGCGCAGGCGATGCGGAACCTCGCGCAGCAGTCCGCCTATTCGGATGCCGGCTGAGGCGGCGGGGCTTTCTTGCGGATCTTGAGGATATCTCCGGCGGGCACCGAGAGCGTATAGCTGGTATCGCCCTGCGTGAGGCGGAACACGGCAGGCCCGTCGGGAAATTGCCACAAGATCGCACCATCTGTCCGGACCCATTGCTCGGGCGCGATCGCGGGCTCTTGCGCGGCGGGTGCGCCAGCCGCATCGAGCTGGGCGAGGATGCGCCCCTTCACCAGCACGATATCGTTTTGGGCGGAGACAAATCCGAGCCCTTGGAACAGGGTTTCGCGGCTCGCAGCGCCCTCCTCGGGCAGAAAGTACCCGATCGAGGCGATATTGAGAATGCAGCCCATCACGAAGAGCGGCAGCCCGCTGCGCTGTACGAGAGCGGTGTCACTGAGCATGGCGCTAAAGCCCAGACCGCAGAGCATAGCGCCCGGCACGAGCGGCAGCAGCGGCTTAATCGCAAGCCCCTGCGCAAAGAGCGCGGCGCCCGCTAGAGCGCATAAGATCACGGAGCAGACGAACACGACCCAATGCTCGGGCGTCAGTCTGTAGCCTGCGCCAAAGCGGGAGCGCCAGATCGGCCAGTGGAGCAGAATGCAGGCCCATAAGACGATCATCATACTGATCAGCACGGTAAAGCTGAGCGCGACCCAGACGAAAAATCCGGTGATCAGCAGGGCGATACTCTGGCCGGTCGAGGGGATGGGCAGCTGGAACCCGTAAGCGGCGGCATGTTGCAAGATCAGAAAGGCCGAGACACCCGAAAGCGCCGCGCCGAAGATGGCCGAGATCTTGGCGAGATGGACCAATGTCTCGGAAAGGGTTCTGATCTGCGCGCCAAAAGAGCGGTCTGGTTCGGTTCCGGTCGGCGCGGGCGGGTCGGTCGCGCGGGTACTGTCGGTGATTAGTACACGTAAGGGTTGTGGCAGGGGCGCAGGGGGCTTCAACCAAAATCGCATTGTCATTATCCTGTCATGAAATCATCCGCACAGGCTTTCGGCCAAAAGCCTTGCCAAACACCCTCCCATCGCGTATAGCGCGCGGACTTCCGCAGTTCAATCGAACCGGCGTAGCCTCTCGTGGCAGGGTGCGGAAAGTGGTGCCTGCCTATGAAGCCGCCTTATGAAACAGGAGAAGCCATGCCCCTTTACGAGCATGTCCTCATCGCGCGTCAGGATCTGTCCAACGCGCAGGCCGAAGGCCTTGTCGAACATTTCTCCACGGTCCTGTCGGACAACGGCGGCAAAGTCGTCGAATCCGAATACTGGGGCGTGAAGACCATGGCCTACAAGATCAACAAAAACCGCAAAGGCCACTATGCCTTCCTGAAAACGGATGCCCCCTCGGCTGCCGTTCAGGAGATGGAGCGCCTGTGCCGTCTGCATGACGACGTCATGCGCGTGCTGACCATCAAGGTTGACGCGCACGAAGAAGGCCCGTCGGTTCAGATGCAAAAACGTGATGACCGCGAAGGCGGCCGTCGTGAGCGTCGTTGATAGAGTAGGGGACTGAAAACCATGGCAAAACCGTTTTTCCGTCGTCGTAAAGTGTGCCCGTTCTCCGGCGAGAACGCACCGAAGATCGACTACAAAGACACCCGCCTCCTGCAGCGCTACATCTCTGAGCGCGGCAAGATCGTTCCGGCACGCATCACCGCAGTGTCGGCCAAGAAGCAGCGTGAACTGGCCCGTGCAATCAAACGCGCCCGCTTCCTCGCTCTGCTGCCCTACGCTGTGAAGTAAGGAGAACATCACTATGGAAGTTATCCTTCTCGAGCGCGTCGCAAAGCTGGGCCAGATGGGTGACGTTGTCACCGTGAAGCCGGGCTACGGCCGCAACTACCTTCTGCCGCAAGGCAAGGCTCTCCGCGCCTCGGCCGCCAATATCCAGGCGTTCGAAGCCCAGAAAGCGCAACTGGAAGCCCGTAACCTCGAGACCAAGAAAGAGGCAGCCGCCCTTTCCGAAAAACTCGACGGTCAGCAGTTTGTCGTGATTCGTTCGGCTTCGGACGGCGGCAACCTCTACGGTTCGGTCACCACCCGCGATATCGCGGCTGTGGCAACCGAAGAAGGCTTCACTGTCGACCGCAAGCAAGTCGTCATCCGCCTGCCGATCAAGGTTCTTGGTCTGCACGAAGTGGAAGTCCACCTGCACCCGGAAGTTTCGGCTGTGATCTCGATCAACGTTGCACGTTCGGTGGAAGAAGCAGAACTGCAAGCTTCGGGTAAATCGATTCAAGAGCTGGCTGCTGAAGAAGAAGCCGCTGCAGAATTCGAAATCTCGAACCTGTTCGACGATATCGGTTCGGCTGGTCGTGACGACGAAGACGAAGCTCCTGCCGCAGAGGCAGAAGAGAAGTAAGTTCTCTTTTCGCGACGTTTTGAAACCGCGCCTTTCGGGGCGCGGTTTTTTTATTTCCGGCAAGAGCTTATCGGAAATGGAACCATAGCCTGCCTGATCCGTTTGAAGGCAAAGACAGAAAGTGCCCCATGCCCGCAACGCCCTCCAGACGGACCCTCGCACGGCTTGTTGTCGCAGGGCTTGCGCTCTGGCAGGCCTTTGCTAAGGTCGCCCCCCCGAAGGAGACAGCCGCCATGTCCGACAGATCCAAGCCGCAACCGGGGCGTCGTGCCTCTGACCCGCCCGAGGATGCGGCAGCCTATGGTGATCCGGCGGATCGGAGTTGGGGACGGCAGGCAGCGGGCCCGTTCCAGATGGGGCTGAAAGCGTGGTGGTGCGTGCTCTTGCGGACCAAAGGACAGATCACCGAAGACCGCGTGATGGCGGTGGCCGCCGGCGTGACGTTCTATTCCATCCTCGCGCTTTTTCCGGCCTTGACTGCGCTGGTCTCGATTTTCGGCTTTTTCGCGGACCGTGGCGAGGTTCTGTCGATGCTTGACGAGGTGTCGCGCTTTGTGCCGCCCGAAGCGTTGACGCTGATCCGTGGCCAGTTGGAGGCGCTGATCGGGGCGGATCAGAGCGCGCTTGGCTGGACATCGATCGTCAGTATCGCGCTGGCGCTCTGGACGGCGAATGGCGGGATGAAGGCGCTGATCGAGGCGCTGAATGTCGCCTATAACGAACGTGAAAACCGCAACTTTTTCTGGATGAATATCGTCGGGCTGGGCATGACGCTCGGCGCGATCGTCTTTCTTTGTGTGCTGATCCTTGCAGCGGCTGTCTTGCCGGTGGCGCTGGCCTTCCTGCCGCAGATTCCCGGCTGGGGGTTTGTGGTGCTGGTGGCGCGCTGGCCCCTGATGGCGGGCGTTCTGGTGCTGGCCCTGTCTATGCTCTATCGCATTGCCCCCAACCGCCGCGCGCCGCGTCTGGTCTGGGTCTTGCCGGGGGCCTTGGCCGGATCGGTGCTGCTGTTGCTCTCGAGCTGGGGGTTTTCCTTCTATACCTCGAATTTCGGTAATTATTCGGCCACTTATGGCTCTATCGGCGCGGTGGTCGTGCTGATGATGTGGATCTGGATCGCGACCATTGCCGTGATGCTGGGGGCCGAGCTGAATTCAGAGGCCGAGCGCCAGACCGCGCGGGATAGCACCGTGGGCCCCCGCCAGCCATTGGGGCAGCGCGAGGCCGATGTGGCGGATAGCGTGGCGGATATCTCCTCCTGAGAGGAAATATCATTTTGGGCGCGGTGATCGTTCTATTGGCCGATAAGCGGCCAAGTTTTGCCCCAGTTTTCGCGCACCCTGTGCAGGATCGGCGGTAGACCTGCCGTATCGGCACGGGCCTGCTGTATCGGCACGGGTCTGTCGGGGCAGGGGAGACTACTGTGGCTTGGCTACGCTTTCTGACAGCGGTCATCGTGCCGACGGTGGCTTTGACGCTGGGGCTTCTGGCGGTCTACCAGCAAGGGGCAGCGGCCATTGGCCCGCGTGAACCGGAAGGGCGGTTGGCGGCCTCGCCGCGGCCTGTCGCGCATCCACGGCGGCTGGCTGCGAGGCCGGACGTTTCCGCGCCTGTTCTCTTTGGGCCTGCTGCCCGTGGAGATAGTCGCGTTCTTCTGCCCACGCGCATGACGCCTGTCCCGACGCAGGCCAGACCGGCCTATTTGCGGGTCGAAGGGGGCACATGGACGCGCAGCCAGCGCTTGCGGCGCTAGCGCATCGCGGCCACAAGCCACAGGCTGCCGAAGATCACCGGTTGGTGGATCAGATAGACGGCAAGGCTGTGCCGCCCCGGAAAGCCAAGCCGTCGCAAGCCCCTGCTATGGGGCAGATCGCGTCGCAACAGGCCTAACCCGTCTGCCAGCTTCGCACCGCCCAGCCCCAGCAGCACCATGCCCAGCCAAGGAAAGACCGGGACGAAATCCATCGCCGCCCCCCAGCGTGTTGACAGGCCGATCCACCAGAGCCACGGGGCATTCATCTGTGGCATCGCGAAGAGATAAGGCATGAACAGCGCCAGTCCCCCCAGCAGAAGTGTCACAAGCGCGGGCAGTCTGAGGCAGGCCAGCGCCAGCAGCGAACAGATGGCGATGGAATGCAGGATGCCGAAATAGACATAGAAGCCCGGCATGGCGAGATAGGTCACCCCAGATACCGCTATTGCCCCTGCAACAATCGCGGCCTCGCGCCGCCAGAACCCGCGCCAGCCTATGCTGCGCCCATGTGCCAGCCAGAGGCTGACCCCCACCAGAAGCAGGAAACTGCCTGCAATGGCGCGCGCATAATCGGGCCACCACAGCGGAAGGTCCGGATGGAAGCCGAGCGCCTCCAGATCATAGCCCAGATGGAAACTGGCCATAGCGATCAGCGACAGGCTGCGGAGAAGGTCGGGCCAGATCAGGCGGGAAGAGGACATGCTACCTCGGAAATTGGGTCTGGCTGGAAGATCAGCCGCGCCGCTACGAAGTCAAGGGCGGAGCCGTCACGAAATGGACAGGCGGGCCAGAGGAAGGGCAGAGCACCGCTTTGACGAGCGGACCTGTGATCGGATAGAGAGCGTCGGCCTTACGCATCGGCCAAGAAAAACGGGCAGGTTTTGGACCCGCCCGTTTTCCGAATGATCGAAAGTCTGGAAAGCTTAGAGCTCGTCGAGCGCTTCGATGGCTTTCTGCAGGTCTTCTTTCGACACGTCCTTATCGGTGACTTCGGCTTTCTCGACGATGAAATCGACAACCTTGTCCTCGAAGATCGGCGCGCGCAGCTGTTGTTGCATCTGCGGGTTCTGCTGGATGAACTCGAAGAACTGACGCTCTTGGCCCGGATATTGACGCGCTTGCATCATCACCGCTTGGGTCATTTCGGCATCGGTCACTTCGATTTCTTGCTTGCGGCCGATTTCTGCCAGCAGCAGGCCCAGACGCACGCGACGCTCGGCAAGCTTCTTGTGCTCGTCGGTCGGCTCGATCGCGCCATGATTATGGCCGTGATCTTCGGGGTGCTCTTCGTGATAGAGCTGATGCGCGATCTGGTTGGCTTCCGCATCAACCAGCGTCGGCGGCAGTTCGAAGGACACTTTGCCATCCAGCGCGTCCAGCAGGCCGCGTTTCAGGATCTGACGCGAAGCGCCTTTGTATTCCTGACCCAGACGCTCTTTGATCTGCTCTTTCAGCGCATTGAGGTCTTCGGCACCGAATTTCTTGGCCAGCTCGTCATCGATCTCGGCTTCTTTCGGGCCGCGGACTTCTTTGACGGCGCATTTGAACAGGGCTTCTTTGCCTGCCAGATGCTCGGCTTGATAGGCCTCGGGGAAGGTCACTTTGACTTCGACTTCTTCCTCTTCCTTGGCACCGACCAGCTGGTCTTCGAAGCCGGGGATGAAGGAGTTGGAGCCGAGCACCAGCGGATAGTCTTCGCCTTTGCCGCCCTCGAATGCGACATCATCCACGAAGCCTTCGAAATCGATCACGACCTGATCGCCGTCTTTCGCTTTCGAGCCTTTGCGGCGCTTTTCGAAGGATTGTGCATTTTTGGCCAGACCTTCAAGGGCTTCGGTCACGGCTTCGTCAGCGGGGGTCACGACGAGGCGCTCGAGTTTGATGTCCGATGCGTCGAATTCCGGAATTTCCGGCAGCGCTTCATAGGAAACGGTAACAACAACGTCGTCGCCTTCTTTCCAGTTCTCGCCGTCTTTCATCTCGACTTTCGGCTGCATCGCCGGACGGTCACCCGATTTCTCGAAATGCTCGTTCATTGCGCCGTCGATGGCTTCCTGCATGGTTTCGCCCATGAGGCGCGCACCGAATTGCTTTTTCAACATCGGCATCGGAACCTTGCCCTTGCGGAAGCCCTTCAGCTCGATCTCGGGCTGCGCTTCCTTGAGCTTGGTCGTGACTTTCTCTTCGAGCTCGGCGCCGGTGATGGTGATTTCGTAGCCGCGGCTGAGGCCTTCGTTGAGGGTCTCGGTGACCTGCATGTGGATTTCCTTCTTTGATGAATGCCGCGAGTCAATGCGCGGCAGGCAAGCTCAATTTCACGCGCCGTTCTATGGGGCGGCACACGTGGAAGCAAGGTGAAACTCTGTGTTCACAGGGCAGGAATGTCATAAAAGAGCGCGTTCTGGCCGTTGCTGGCCGTTGCCGGGCGGAGATTGCGGCAGAAGGCTTGGCGGGAAGGTCGCGGCAACACCCTGTCAGGGCGCGTCGTGCCGCAGGGGTGGCGCGCCAGTGCGGCGTGGCAAATGGCCGAAATGGGGCCGCCCGATTCCAAGATCCACGCCGGGACAGGGCGTGAAACGCGCTCGATGGCCCGAAAATATCGGGCGCAGGCAAACCAGAAACGAGCCTCACGATGCGCGCAAGAGCGACGGGAACAGAACAAGACCAGAACCTGAATGTGCCAACTTGTGGCGAAATGCTGATCGGAGGAAAGGTTGAAAATGTCGGAAAGCCCAACAATTTCAAAGTGGTGCGGGTGGAGGGGCTTGCCCCCCCACGCCGTTAGGCGCCAGAACCTAAATTCGGGGAAAGAAGTCGAAGATCAACACGATAGCCGGATTTTTCCGCCGGACATATCTAGAACGTTAAGAGAATGTGCCAACGAGGAAAACGGCACTGAAAACGGGCAAAAAGAAAACCCCAATGCGATGGCCGTCGCAAAGGGGTCGAATCTTCAAAGTAAAGCTGACGCTGTGGAAACGACGTCATGCGGCCAAGAATACAAGATCCGCCTCATTCGGGCAACACGCCTCATCCATGTCATCGAAAAAACTCACCCTGAGGACGCGCGGCAGATCCTGACCGCTGCGTTGATGGGGCTGTGCGCTGGCGGGCCGATGCCGTCCTTTCTGGGCGATATCCGCGAAGATGCGCGGTGGTGGAGCAAGCTCGCGACGCCGTTTGAACTCATGGAATACATGACTGAAGCCGCTGCCCAGCTGGGGCAGGTGGCCTTGGCTCGCAGTCATCGCAAGAAGCTGTTCGCGCGTCTCTGGCAGGCTATGCCCGAGAGTGACCGCAAAGCTTTCCTCGATAAAGTTGAAAAGGGGGCGCTGTGATGGATGAAGGCGACGAATGGGCGAACGTCACCCCTATGAGCGATCACCGGAAAAGTAAGTTTTTCAATGCAACGCGTTATGCCGGAAAGGACGTTCCCGAGCGCAACTGGCTGGTCGAGAACCTGATACCTTCGGGTACGGTCACTTTGCTATCGGGGGATGGTGGCACCGGCAAATCACTCGTGGCGCTGCAACTGGCTGTTGCCTGTGCGACCGGCACCAAATGGCTGGGCCGTGGCTGTTCGACGGGGCGGGCCATGTTCCTGTCTGCCGAGGATGATGAAGACGAGCTGCACCGCAGGCTTGCCGATATCGTGGAGGCGAAGGGCTTGGCCTTCGAAGATCTGGACGGGCTAGACGTATGCAGCCTTGCCGGTGAAGACGCGCTGTTCGCGAATATCGACCCAAAGCGCGGGCTGTTCGTCTCGCCGCTGTTCCAAGATATCGACACCGAGATCCGCCTTGGCAAGCCCGCCGTCGTGGTCCTCGATACGCTGGCCGATCTGTTTCCGGGCAACGAGAATGACCGCGCCCAAGCTCGCCAGTTTATTGGCATGATGCGCGGCATTGCCAAGCGGCATGACTGTGCCGTGGTCCTGCTGTCGCACCCGTCGCTGTCCGGGCTGCAAAGTGGCAGCGGTATGTCTGGCAGCACCGGCTGGAATAACTCTGTGCGCTCGCGGCTCTATCTTCACCGCATCTTCCAAGGCGACGAGGAGCCGAACCCTGACGCCCGTATCTTGGAGACTATGAAGGCCAACTATGGACCGACCGGCGAAGAGATCCGGCTAACTTGGCAGGATGGTGCCTTCGTGGCCGAAGCACCTGAAAGCAGCCTTGACCGCAATGCCAGACGCAGCAAGGCGTCTCGTAAGTTTGTCGAGTTGCTGCGCCTCCTGACCGAGCAGGGACGGCATGTGAACAGCCGTAGCGGCCCAAACTATGCGCCGACGGTCTTCGCCAATCACCCCCACGCTGACGGGATCACGAAACACGCTTTCCGTGATGCGATGGAAATCCTACTCGCCCAAGGCGCGATTGCGAACGAGCAAGTGATGCGTGATCGCAAGCCGACGACTATCATTCAGGAGGCACAAAATGCCCTGTGAAACTCCCCGCGATCTCCCCGCGATCTCGAAAAACGGGGTGCGATCTCCCCGCGATCTGCCGCGCCGCTCCCCGCGATCTCCCCGCGATCTCGGGTGCGAAACTCCTCCCCTATCTACGATAGGGGATACGGCGAGCCGCCCGCAGGCGCGGTGCTCAAGCCTTTTGTTTCTATCTGACGATATTGCCGCCCTCGCGCGGCGAGTGCGAAGACTTTCCATATCGCGCACCGACCCAGAGTGGTTTCATGCGGAGAAGTCGGAGATTGCACACTCGCTCAACCTGATCGCCAACGACTGCCAAGCCGCTGCCCGTCAGAGCATTGCCGAGAAGCAGGCCAAGCCCGCAGCCATTCCCCAGCATTCGCGGGTCCTCCCTGAGACCCCCCGTGCGGGTAATTCGCACCCCGACGTGTCGGGCTATGCAAAAAAAACCAAGGGGGTGTAAATTGCGCGTTCTTGAAGATCACCTGTTGGGCGGCGAGGTCATTCACCGGATCGGGGGCGCGGACCTTTGCGAGCTTCTGGCGCTGACGCCTGCCGCTCTGTCCGACCTCAAGAAACGCGGCATCGCGGTGCATACGGGCCATGATGCCTATGACCTGCAACAGACCGTCACGGCCTATGTGACCCATCTGCGCGGGGTGGCGAGCGGGCGGGGCGATGCCGAGCAAGCCGCCAATCTCAGCGCAGAACGCGCCCGTCTCGCCAAGGAGCAGGCCGACGCGCAGGCGCTCAAGAACGGTGTCGCACGGGGTGAGTTGGTGAAGGCCGATGCCGTGACGCGGGAATGGGCCGAGGTGCTGCGCAAGGTGCGCTCGCGCATCATGGCCGTGCCGTCGCGCGTCCGGGGCGCTCTGCCGCATCTGACCGCCATCGACGTGACCGTGATCGACCGCGAGATCCGCACCGCCCTAGAGGAGCTAGCCCATGACCATGATTGAACAGATACGCGCCGATGCTCTTCGCGCCCTGATGCCGCCGCCGCGCCTGCGCCTGTCCGAGTGGATCGAGCGCGAAGTGATCCTGCCCGAGGGCGTATCGAGCCAGCCGGGGCCGGTGCGCCTCTGGCCTTTCCAACGCGATATTGCCGATGCCATCGGGGACCCGCTGATCGAGCGTGTGACTTTGGTCAAGCCGGTGCGCGTAGGCTTCACCACGCTCCTGTCATCGGCTGTCGCCAGCTTCGTGGCGAATGACCCCGCGCCAATACTCGCTCTGCTGCCCGCTGAGAGCGATTGTCGCGATTATGTGGTCTCGGACATCGAACCCATCTTTGGCGCTTCTCCGGTCGTTTCTGAGGCCCTGCGCGGCGATTTTGACGAGGCGGGACGAAACACGCTGCTGTCGCGGCGCTTTCCGGGCGGATCGCTCAAGGTCGTGGCCGCGAAATCGCCCCGCAACCTGCGCCGCCATAACGTCCGCTTCCTGCTGATGGACGAGGTGGACGGCATGGCACCCACGCCCGAAGGCTCGCCGCTTCTGCTGGCCGAACGCCGCACCCTGTCATTCCCGGACCGCAAGATCGTGCTAGGCTCGACCCCCGTGCATGAGGAAACGAGCCATGTCCTGCGATCCTACGCGCAATCCGATCAGCGCGTCTTCGAGGTGCCTTGCCCCGAATGTGGTATCTTCACCGAGATCACTTGGGATCAGATCAGCTGGCCGGAAGGTGAACCCGAAGCCGCTTATTGGTGCTGTCCGCACTGCGCCGCCCAGGTCGAAGAACGCCACAAGCCCGCGATGATCGAGGCGGGGCAGTGGCGCGTCACGCGCCCCGAGGTCGAAGGCCATGCAGGCTTCCGTATGAATGCGCTGATAAGCCTTCACGCAAACGCCTCATGGGGCAAGCTGGCGAAAGAGTTCGTCGCCTCGAAGGATGATCCGACCACGCTGCAAACCTTCGTCAATACGATCTTGGGGCAAGGATGGCGCTCCGAGGGCGACGAGCTGGACGAGGAAGGCTTGGCCGCGCGGGCCGAACCCTTCGGCCTGTCGAAGGTGCCTGCCGAGGTGCTGGCGCTGACCGTGGGTTGCGATGTGCAGCATGACCGGCTGGAACTGACCTATATCGGCTGGACCGAGGCGGGCGGCATGTTGGTGCTGGCGCATCGGGTGATCTGGGGCGCATATGACGCGAACGAGACTTGGGCCGAGGCTGACACGCTTCTGCGCGAGACCTTCCCGCATGAGCTGGGCGGGCGGATCGGGATCAACGCGACCGCCATCGACGCGGGCGACGGCACCTCGATGCATACCGTGACGGGCTTCTGCCGCCCTCGCACCGCTCGCAAGATCTTCGCCATCAAAGGCGCGGCCGGAAACCGTCCGGTGATCGAGCGGGCAGGGTCGAAGACCAAGACCGGGGCGCGGTTGTGGATCGTGGGCGTGGACACGGTCAAGGCGCAGCTGTTTGCCCGTCTGCCCCGTGCCGGCCATGTGCGCTTTGCCAAAGATCTGCCCGCTGTATGGTTCGAGCAAGTGGCTTCCGAACGCGCGGTGGTGCGCTATTCACGGGGCCAGCCGGTGCGCAGCTTCGAGCGCATCCCCGGCAAACGCGCCGAGGCGCTGGATTGTGCCGTCTATGCCTATGCCGCCCGCCAGATGGTCAATATCAACCCCGAAGCCCGTCGCGCCGATCTGACCCGCACCGAGGCGGCAGCCAAGCCCAAGGGGCCGGTGCTAGCGTCAAGCTGGATGACAAGGCGCTAGAGTTTCAGGGCCACTTCTGGGGCGATGTGTGGAGGGAAATAGCTGATGAAATCTTTCCTGCTTCACTTTGAAGTTCAGGCAATATCACAGCTATTTTTTGAGTGGCGATTATAAGATCTTGGCGAACTGATGCGCAGGTAATGGCTTGAGCGATTAACGTTTCGCGCTTTTGCTTTTCTTTAAGCGTGAGATATGACGCTGTTATTAAACTTTCGGCATTTTGGATTTCTTGCTGGATTTTTGGGAGCCGTTTTCTGTTTTCTTTCCACTGACGACTTAAAGAGTTTTTATGGAAGGCGATCAGTTCGATCTTCTCATTTGCCGATTTACTAGCAAGCTCGAGCTCGATTTGTGCGGCCCTCAACTGTGAAATTTCATTAAGTAGAAAAATTTGAGCATCAACCTTTTTGTCGGAGCGCCCTGCAGCAAACGTCCGCGAAGCAACCACGAAGGTTAGAAATGCCGTTAGGCAGGTTGCCAACGCGGTGGCATTCTTCGACAGCCAGCTTAAGATGTCCATTTGATTAACTGAAATGCAGAGCAGCTCATATGTATTTTGCACTTTGCTTAAGTTCTCATAATTACTGTGAAGCCGCGATGTTTTTAATAGGTTTTACTTGAGGCGAACACCGGGCCCCCCACCATTTGCGGGCAAAAATTCGACACCAGCAGCTCGAAGCGCGACTTCTAACTTTCTCAATGTCTCCGCTTGCCCACCAGATTGTTCATTCTCAAAACGACTGATGGTCATTGCCGAAACCCCAGAAATTTCCGCCAGTTCTCGCACGCCTAGGCGAAGGGCAGCTCGCGCCATGCGGCATTGTTCAGGTGTTATCATGGTATCCAAAACTGTTGACAGGGTATTCATATGTGTGGTTTGAATACAGTGTAGTCGAAACTGAACAATCAGACAACGGATCACCGCCATGCCGAACCCTGTTCTGGCAGCCGACCCCGGCTTGCCTATCGCCATCCTGAACGAAATCTATGACTGCCTGTCTCTGGCCCTCGACGCGTCCGAGCGCCCGACGAGCTACAGCCAGTCCGAGCGCGAGGCGCGCAGCTATATGCGCACCGCCCTGCGCCGCACCGAACGCCTTCTGAACCAACGCTGACCCGTAGGAGTAAACCAGATGACGACTCTTTCCCGCCGCACCCTCCTGACCGCAGCCCCCGCCCTTGGCCTTGCCGGGCTTCCGGTGGCCGCGTCCACGCCCGAAGATCCGCACCCCGCTTTGCTGGTGGCATGGCGCGAAAGTCGTGTGGCATGGGACCGCGCTTGTGAAGTTTACGGAGACGAAGCGCCGGAAGAGAAGGCTGCATGGAAGGAATACACCCGCCTTGAACAACTGATCTATTCTACACCAGCCAAGTCCGTCGGTGGTGCGATGGCGCAAATTGAGTGGCTTCTGGAAGATATCGATGAAGCGGATCTTTGTGTCGAATATGTTTTGGCTTTGGAAAGCTGCAAGAAATTATTGGAAGAAATGCACCCTTGATGAGTGCACCCATCTTGCGGGCTCTCTTGTTTCGTGTATAGTCCACCCAAGATAAGGGCTTTTATGAGGACTAAAACATGAAGCGTAAAGCACTCCTGATGTGCGCAAGCTGCACAGTAAAAACGCTTGAATCCTATACCGCGCGTGGCATTTCACCAATCCATATTGAGGATCGGAATTGGAACGATTACACGCTGGAGCAGGCGCTTCAGCTGCGCCTGATGGTTCAAGCCGCCAAGAGCATGGACAACGATAGCGCGGGGCTTCTGGCGCGTCGCGCGGTGGATATGCTCTATCCGTTCACGCCGTTCACTTATACGGGGCAGGACATGTTTGTTGCGCTTGTTCGCTATGACTGGCCGTCCGCGCCTGAGGGCTGGGATTGCCGCCAAGTGGTGGCTGGCCGTTGGGAAGATCTGCATACCAAAGCACAGGAATTCGTGACTTCGCTTGACGATGGCGCAACGCTTCGTTCCATCGAGGCATACTGCGTCACTGACCTCGCCAAAGAAGTCTGGGAGGAAGCGCATGAACTGGGCCTGCCGGAAGGTGAAGCTTGGCCCGCAGCCGTTTCCGAAGACCTGACCGGCTATCCCGAATGGTTCAAAGAGCACGAGATTGCACGTCGCAAATCTATCGGCCTTATGCCGGAAGACGGCGAGTAACGACGATGGCCTTTCCCTTCAACATTCTGGGCAAGGTGTTCCGCCGCTCCGGGATCGAGGCGGGGGGCGGTGGGCGACGCTGGGAGGGGGCATCGACGTTGCATGCGCCCCAGCAACAGACGCTCGCCGCCCGAGGGGCAGCTAAGGCCCGTGCATCGGCGCTTTACATGAACACGGCCCAAGGGCAGCGGATTGTCGAAGCTTGGGTTGCCGCTTTGGTGGGTAAGGGCTGGCAGGCCCGCCCGCAGCACCCCGACGCCGAGATCCGCAAAGAGCTTTCCGATAGCTTCGAGGCGCTGGCGCGGCCATTGCTTATCCAGCTTGCGCGGGCATTGGTGCGGGATGGCGAGTCCTTCGTGCATCTGTGGATCGGTTCCGATGGCGGTTTTCGCGTGAAGCTGATCGCCGCCGATCAGGTGGACCCGAGCTTGACCCGCGATCTGGGCAATGGTGGCCGCATTATCTCCGGTGTCGAGTTCGACGCCGAGGATACTGTGGTCGCCTATCACGTTCTGCGCGATGCGCCCGGAACGCCCTTCGCCACCTATAACGCCCCGATCCGCATTCTTGCCCGCGATGTGCTGCATGTCTTCGACCCGCTTTTTCCGGGGCAGGTTCGCGGCCTGAGCTGGCTTGCGCCTGTGCTCCTGAAACTGCGCGACCGTGACGAGGCATCCGACGCGATGCTGATGCAGTTGAAGGTTGCCAGCCTCATGACCGGCTTTATTCGCGATATCGACGGCACTGCCGCAGGGATGGACGGTCAACAGGATGGTAGCGCCTTGAACGTCTCGTTGGAGCCGGGGGCTATGCGCGTTCTTCCGACCGGTGCCGAGGTGACGTTCTCGCAGCCGGGGCAGGGCTTGCAACAGGCTATCGAGTTCCTGCGCTCGCAGGATCGGGATATCGCCGCAGGTGTCGGGCTGACCTTCGAGAGCCTGACCGGCGATCTGGGCGAGGCGAATTATAGCTCTGCCCGTGTCGGGCTTTTGGAGTTCCGCCGCCGCGCCGAGATGCTTCAACGCAACCTGATCGAGGGTATGGCGCTGCGCCCGCTTTGGGATCGGTGGATCGAGGCCCGCGCCTTGGCCGGTGAAATCCCCTTCGATGCCGCCCAGCTGGCAGACTATCGCGCGGTGCGCTTCGTTCCTCCGGGCTGGCAATGGGTGGACCCCAAGAATGAGGTCGAGGCCGAAGTGATGGCGATCGAGGCGGGGCTGAAATCCCGTGAAGAGGCCGTTGCGGGTCGTGGGCGCGATATCGAGGAGCTGGACGCTGAACGCGCCCGTGACCGCGAGATTATAAGAACAAATCAGCAGCAAAACGAGAGCAAAGCATGACCATTCATCTTCGCGCGGCCCAGCCCGCCGCCTCGACCGTGGATCTGCAAGCCCGCACCGTGGAGGCCATTGTCTCGACCGGCGCGGGCGTTCTGCGTGGCAGCTTCACCGAGCGGCTGGACCTGTCGGGCGTGGATCTGTCGCGCCTGATCGGTGCGCCGCTTCTGGATGCGCATCGCGCCGCCTCGACCCGCGATCAGCTGGGCGTAGTGGAGGCCGCAGAAGTGCGCAGTGAGGGGCTGTGGGTGCGCCTTCGCTTCCGCAGCAACGACGCCGCTAAGGCGGTGCTGTCCGATATCGCAGACGGCACCCTGCGCGGCCTGTCCATCGGCTACAGCGTGGCCGAGTGGAAAAATGAAGGGCAGGGCGCATCGCGCACCCGCACCGCAACCAAATGGACGCCCATCGAGGTGTCCGTTGTTCCTGTTCCGGCAGATGCCGGGGCGCATTTCCGCAATGGAGAAACCGATATGCCGGAAACCCAAACTGAAACCGCGCCGCTGACCCGCGCCGCGATCAACACCCAGATCCGCAGCATTGCCAGCACGGCAGGGCTGAACGGCGCGTGGGCCGATGCGCAGATCGACGCCGAGGCCGATCTTGACGCGGTGCGCCAAGCGGCCTTCGAGGCGATGCAACAGCGCGGCGCAGAACAGACGACGCGCACCACTCGCGCGGCGATCCTGTTCGATAACACCGACCCGACCGTTATCGCCGCCCGTGCCGGTGAGGCTCTGTTTGCCCGCTCGCATCCCGAGCATCAACTGAGCGATCAAGCCCGCGAATACGCTCACATGAATTTTACCGATCTGGCGCGTGACTGCTTGCGTCGTTCGGCGGTTTCGACCACGGGCTTGGCATCTGAGACGATCCTGACCCGCGCACTGCACAGCACGTCCGATTTTCCGCTGATCTTGGGCGATGCTGTGAACCGCGAACTGCGCCGGTCCTATAGCGAAGCACCTTCCGGCATCCGCCAGCTTGCCCGCCAATCGACGGCCAAGGACTTCCGCGCCAAGCATTCGCTCGCCTTGGGCGATTTCTCTGCCCTGCAGAAGGTCAACGAGGCAGGCGAGTTCAAGTATGGCTCGATTGGTGAAAGCGGCGAGAGCTACAGCTTGGACACCTTTGGCGTGATTTTCGGGATCAGCCGTCAGGCGATGGTCAATGACGATCTTGGGGCGTTCACGGCCATGCCGAACAAGTTGGGTGTTTCGGCTCGCGCCTTCGAAGCCGATTTCCTATTCAATATGGTGAAGAGTAATCCTCTCATGTCGGATGGTAACGCGGTGTTCGATGCAGCGCATGGTAACCTCGCCACGACGGCAGATTGGCCGAATATCACGGCATTGTCGGCAATGCGTCTCGCGATGCGGAAACAGAAGTCGGCGGGCGGTCTGCTGATCAACGCAACGCCGCGTTATCTGTTGGTCGGGCCGGAATTGGAAACCGTTGCCGAACAGCTTTTGACGCAGATCGCCGCGACCCGCATCGAGGACGTGAACCCCTTTGGCAATCTGTCCTTGATTGTTGAGCCGCGCATGACCGGCGTGGAGTGGTATCTGGCAGCAGATCCGGCCACGATTGATGGGTTGGAATACGCTTACCTTGAAGGCGCTCCGGGGCCACAGATGGATACGCAGGTCGGGTTCGAGGTGGACGGGATCAAGATCAAGATCCGCTTGGACTTCGGGGCGGGTTGGTTGGATCACCGCGGTTGGCAGAAGAACGAGGGCCAGTAATGGCCCTCAATCTCTCCGAACTGCTTGATCTGCGCGACCAGTTGATCCGCGCAAGAGCGAAGGCGGTAACGCTGGTGCAGATCAACGGGGAGCGGGTGCAATACAAAACGGACGCCGAAATGGCGTCCGCGCTTGCAGACCTCGACCGCCGTATCTCTGCCGCCACGAAACGCCCAATCCTGACCCTTAAATTCTCCAGCTCGAAAGGAATGTAGAATGGCAAAGCATCTGCCTATTGCCGTGCCCATCAAAGTTGCTGCGCAGCTGTTCTCGATGACGACTGCGGAGTTTCAGAAGCTTGTCGATATGGGGGTATTTCCACCCCCGACGAGAAGTATTCCGGGGCACGTCCGTTGGTCATATGCCGATCTCTTAGCCGTTGTGGATTGTAGCAAGCTTGAAGAAGACGAGTTCACGCCATGAAGAATGCCCAGCTTCCTTATGTCGATGTGAACCGGAAGGGCGGCAAGGACTATTACTATTTCCGCAAACGTGTGAACGGGAAGATGGTCCGCAAGCCGCTGCCGGATAATCCAGATAGCGAAGAGTTCATGCGGGCCTATTGGGAAATTCGGAATGGTAAGCGGAACGCGCCGCCCGCAGAAAACTGGAACGCCCTGATCGTGAGCTATTACGGCAGCGCCGGGTTCAAGCGCCTCGCCACCAGCACCCGCGAGAACTATCGCCGCCATTGCGAAGCGATCCGCGAGAGCAACGGCAATAAGAGCGTGAAACTGTTCCGCCGGAAGCATGCCATTGCTGTTCGGGATGCTCTGCAAGACAAATGGTCGAAGGCGAATGAACGTGTCGCCGTCCTTTCTATCCTCTGCAAGCATGCGGTTGATCTGGAATGGATCGAGCGCAATCCCGTGGTCGATATTGCGAAGCTGAAGGGCGGGGAATACGAGGCTTGGCCGGACGACGTCTTGGCCGCGTTCGAGGGCTATTGCGACGAGCATGGCGAGCGTATGGCCCGCACCGTCTATGAGCTTTGCATTGGCACAGGTCAGCGGATTGGTGATTGCGTTGCCATGCGCTGGGATGACTTCGATGGTGCATTCATGTCTGTCATCCAAGAGAAGACCGGCACCAAGATCCAAGTCTATTGTCCGAACCGTCTGCGCGTCTACCTCGCCAGCTTACCGAAGACCGGGGCGCATATCCTCGCCAAGAACTTGACGCAGCCGGTGGGCAAAAGGGCCGCGCAGAAGGCCGTGGAGGAGGTTCGGGCGGGTATTGGCGCAATGCATGGGGCGGGGCGCTTCGTGCCGCATGGCTGGCGCTACACAGCGGCAAAGCAATTGGCCGAAGCAGGCTGTTCCGATTCCGAGATCCAAGCCGTGACGGGTCATAAGACACTGGCGATGGTCCAGAAATATCGGGCGCAGGCGAACCAGAAACGGGCCTCGCAACAAGCTCAAGAGCGACGAGAACAGAACAAGCCCAGAACGTGAATGTGCCAACCAATGTGCCAACTTGTGGCGAAACGCTAATCAGAGGAAAGGTTGAAAGTGTCGGAAAATCCAACAATTTCAAAGTGGTGCGGGTGGAGGGACTTGAACCCCCACGCCGTTAGGCGCCAGAACCTAAATCTGGTGCGTCTACCAATTTCGCCACACCCGCAACAAGGTGCCTTTTAGCAACGCCTCTGGTGCATGCAAGAGGGATTTTCCATTTTTTTGCTGCGGGACGGGAAAAACTGCGTAATGTTGGTAAAGAAATGAATAACGCGGCAAATCGCGAATTTACCAACGGGCAGGCGCATCATGCAAAAGCAGGATTCTACAATGTCTTATGGCCATTACGCGGCAGAAGATCTGCTTGAGGCGCGGGCGCGGTATTCGGCCGTTGGCGTGGCGCAGGGCGCGCAGATCCGGACCTCGGAGGGCGATCTTCCGGTGGAATACCTGTGTCCGGGTGATCGCATCGTGACCCGTTCGGGAATGCGTGTGCTGCGTGCGGTGACGGTGCAGCATGCAGATCGCCATGTGCTGCGGTTTCCGGCGGGCAGTCTCGGGCAGGGGCGTCCGCAATCCGTGCTCTATCTCGGCGCACAGACGCGTATGCCGCTGGGAGGCTGGCGGGCGCAAACGCTTTACGAGGCCGAAACCGCCTCTGTGCCGGCATCGAAGCTATGCGACGGGCAGGTGGTGCGTGTGGCACTGGAGCGGCCCGTGCGGCTTTATGCGCTGCATTTCGATACGGTCGAGACCTTCTTTGCCGAGGGGATCGAGGTCGAGGCGCAGGTCGTGCCCGCGACAGCCTGAGATCGTCTGAGGGGGCGGCAGATCAGATAGAAAAACCGGGCAGAGGCCCGGTTTTTGTGTTTTGCGTTATGCGAAGAGCGCGCGCATCAGCGCTGGCAGTTCGTCGGGGAGGTCTTCGGCCAAGAGACCCGGACCGAATTGCCGTGCGGCCTCGACATGCATCCAGACGGCCAGTTCGGCGGCGCCCAGAATGTCGCGGTGATGTGGGTCCTGCGTCGCCAGAAGGCCGGTGATCATCCCTGCCAGCACGTCACCGGCCCCTGCCGTTGCCAGCCAGGGGGCGGCGCGCTCGCGCAGGGCGGGATGTACCGAGGCGCAGCCATCGGGGCGCGCGATCACCGTGACCGGACCTTTCAGCAACACCACCGCCCCTGCACGTTCGGCCGCGCGGCGGGTGAGGGTGAGACGGTCGCTCTGGTGTAGCTCGGCTGCCAGATCGGGGAAAAGGGTACGGAATTCGCCCTCATGCGGGGTCAGGATGCAGTCTTCATGCAGGTGGTTGAACAGCACCTGCGGGTCTTCCCCGAAGCAGGACAGCGCATCGGCATCCAGCACCGTGGCCCGCTTGCCCCAGAGGGCGGCAGGAACCATTTCCTGCGCGCGTTTATGGCCCAGACCCGGCCCCAGACAGAGCGCGCGCAGCCGGTCGTCCTCCATCCAGCCGCGCAGGGTGTAGCTGTCGGGCAGGGGGCGCAGCATCAGCGCGTTGATCTGGGCGGCGGTTTCGGGCACGGCCGATTGCGGCGCGGCAATGGTCACCGCCCCCGCGCCGATCCGCAGAGCCGCGCGTGCGGCCATCCGTGCCGCCCCGCCCTGACCCAGACCGCCGGACAGCACAATGGCATGTCCGCGCTGGTATTTATGCGCCGCCTTATCGAGATGCGTGACGCTTTGGAACCAGCGCTGGAACGCTTTGGGGCGATTGCCGCGTACCGGATCAACGAGCCGCAGGGCATGGGGCTGTTTGGGCAGATCCGCAAGGGCTGCCGCATCCTTGCCCGCCCCGCCCGGCAGGCCGATATCGACGATTTCCAGCCGCTGCCCCGCAAGTGCCGACAGCACATGCCCCGGTTTCGGGAGATGGAAGGTTACGCACAGATCCGTCGCGATATGGCGACGCGATTCGTCCGTGCTCCATTCCGTCAGGGCCTCCTGATCAAGGCTGCGCGGAGGCTCGGGCGCCAGAAAGACCCCGCGATCCAGATCGAAACCGGAGGGGCAGTCGACGGCCACCACTTTCGGAATATGACGCCAGCGCGCCGTCGCGGGGCGGGGCGGACGGGCCGCGACCGCGCCGAACAGGGCCAGATATTCGGTGCCAAGCGGGCGGGTGCAGCCGATCCCGAAGAGCGCATCGACGATGATATCGGGGCGGTGGCCGGTGGCCGCCATCGCAAAGCCGTGCTGCTCGACGGCGGCGGGCAGATTGGCCAGCGCATGGGCGGCGGCCCCTTCATGGCTGTGGTTGAGTTCACGCAACACCTCGACCCGCCAGCCGCGTGCACTCAGATGCTGGCCCACAACATAGCCGTCCCCGCCATTATTGCCCGGACCGCACAAAATAACGGCACAGGGCGGCTCGGCGCTGCTTTCAAGCTCCAGAAATTGCGGCCAGTTGCGCAGGATCGCCGCAGCCACACCCGCGCCGGCACGTGCCATCAGTTTGTCTTCATCTGACAGTTTCTTGGACAAAGCGCTTTGTTCTGCGGCGCGCATTTGGGCAGTTGTGAGAATTTCGCTCAATCGTAAGCCTTTATGTTTGCAAATCGCTCATTTAATACGCAACATGGCGTAAATTTGGGCGCACTAACCGGATTCCCAAGCCAAGCTGGGACAAGATGAGCCTAGTCGATTGCGGGGGCCGAAGGAAAGTGCTGAGAAGTGCCGAGAAGGCCAAGACGAAGGAGTCGACGGAATGAAAAAGATCGAAGCGATCATCAAACCGTTCAAACTGGATGAAGTGAAAGAAGCTCTTCAAGAGGCTGGCATCCAAGGCCTGTCGGTGATTGAAGTCAAAGGGTTCGGGCGTCAGAAAGGGCATACAGAGCTCTATCGCGGCGCGGAATATGTCGTTGATTTCCTTCCCAAGGTTAAAATCGAGATGGTGATTTCCGACGATATGGTCGAGGCCGCCGTCGAGGCGATCACCTCTGCCGCCCGCACCGAGAAAATCGGCGACGGCAAGATCTTCATCTCGCCGGTCGAGGAAGCGATCCGCATCCGGACCGGTGAAACTGGCGACGACGCGATCTGATCGCGTCCCGCCCAAACGCATGTCGGACCTAAAGTCCGGTGTCTTATTGCTCAACGAAAGGGTTGCTACGAATGAGCTCTGTTAAGGACGCCCTCAAGCTGATGAAGGACGAAGAAGTCGAATACGTTGATGTTCGCTTCACCGATCCGCGCGGTAAACTCCAACACGTGACTCTGGTCGTTGATCTGGTCGACGAAGACTTCTTCGAGGAAGGCTTCATGTTCGACGGCTCGTCCATCGCGGGCTGGAAATCGATCGACCAATCCGACATGAAGCTCATCCCCGATGCTTCCTCGGTTTATATCGACCCCTTCTACGCTGAAAAAACCATGTGCGTGCACTGCGTTGTGGTCGAGCCCGACACCGGCGAAGCCTATGACCGCTGCCCGCGTCAGGTTGCGGCCAAAGCCGAAGCCTATCTGAAATCCTCGGGTATCGGTGATGCGGCCTTCTTCGGCCCCGAAGCCGAATTCTTCCTCTTTGACGACGTGCGCTACTCGGTCACGCCGGCCAAAGTGTCCTTCCAGATCGACGCGGAAGCGGCGGCATGGAACACCGACACCCCGTCGGAAATGGGCAACCTCGGCCACCGTGCGGGCCACAAGGGCGGCTACTTCCCTGTGAACCCCGTTGACGAAGCCCAAGACCTGCGTGGCGAGATGCTCTCGACCATGAAGCGCATGGGCATCAAGGTTGACAAGCACCACCACGAAGTGGCGACCTGCCAGCACGAACTGGGCATGATCTTCGGCCAGCTCACCGAGCAAGCCGATAACATCCAGAAATACAAATACGTGATCCACAACGTGGCCCACGCCTATGGCAAATCGGCGACCTTCATGCCGAAGCCGATGAAAGGCGATAACGGCTCGGGTATGCACGTCAACATGTCGATCTGGAAAGACGGCAAGCCGCTCTTTGCTGGCGACAAATACGCAGACCTGTCGCAAGAGGCGCTCTACTTCATCGGTGGTATCCTCAAGCACGCAAAAGCTCTGAACGCGCTGACCAACCCGTCGACCAACTCCTACAAGCGTCTGATCCCGGGCTTCGAGGCTCCGGTTCTGCGCGCCTATTCGGCAAGCAACCGTTCGGGCTGTGTCCGTATTCCGTGGACCAATTCGCCGAAAGCAAAGCGCGTCGAAGCCCGCTTCCCCGATCCGTCGGCAAACCCCTATCTGTGCTTCGCAGCCCTGATGATGGCTGGCCTCGACGGCATCAAGAACAAGATCGATCCGGGCCCGGCATCGGACAAGGACCTCTACGATCTTCCGCCGGAAGAACTCGCAGAAATCCCGACCGTTTGCGGCTCGCTGCGTGAGGCTCTGGAAGCCCTCGAAGCCGATATGGACTTCCTGACCGCAGGTGACGTGTTCACCAAGGACATGCTGGAAGGCTATATCGCGCTCAAATGGGAAGAGGTCTATGCCTACGAGCATACCCCGCACCCGATCGAGTACCAGATGTACTACAGCTGCTAATCTCCGGATTGCTTTGTGACAAAGGAGAGCGCTGCCTTCGGGTGGCGCTTTTCCATTTTTAATTAAAGGCTTGCGCTGCTGTTTTGAGGTTTTAGGTTAGGTTTTGTTAACCTTGATCGAGGGTCCCGGATGTCTGCCAGAATTCCCTATCCATCGAAAACGCCGGTCTTTGCCCGTGGTGGCATGGTGCTGGCCAACCATCCGTTAGGGGCGGCTGCGGGCATCGAGGCGCTGGCGGCGGGCGGCAATGCCGCCGATGCGGCTGTGGCCACGCTTCTGACGCTTTCGGTGGTCGAGCCGATGATGGTGGGGATCTGTGGTGGCGGGCTGGTGCATCTGCGCGATGCGCAGGGCCAGCACGAGATTATCGACGGGCTGTCCTGCGCAGGCGCGGCCTCGGAGCCTGCGATGTACCGCCCGCTGTCCGATGTGCCGCCGCTACAGATGCAGACGGTGGACCGCCAGAACGAATTTGGGGCCTCGGCGGTTGCCGTGCCGGGAAGTCTGCGGGCATGGGCGCTTTTGCACGAGCGTCACGGGCGCTTGCCCTTTGCCGATCTGTTCGGGGCTGCGATCCGTCATGCGCGTCAGGGCTTTGTGGTGACCCCGTATCTGGCAGGCTCGATTTCCGAGGCGCGTCATGACCTTGCACGCACCCCCGATATGGCGGCGCTGTTCCTGCCGCAGGGCGCGCCGCTGCGCAAAGGGGACCGTCTGTGCCAGCCCGATTATGCCGCCACCTTGGAAGAGATCGCCCTGCAGGGGCCGGATGCGCTGTATCATGGCGCGCTGGGGCGGAAACTGGTGGACTATCTGGCCACGGGGCCTGTGCCGCAGGCCCGGCTGACGCTTCAGGATCTGGCCGGATACGCCCCGCAGGTGCTGGCGCCGGTGCAGGGGCACTATCGCGGCTTCGATATTTTCGGCCCGCCGCCGCCTGCCTCTTCCGGCGTGCATGTGACGCAGATGCTTAACATGCTGGAAACCCGCGATCTGGCGGCGATGGGCTTTGACAGCCCCCTACGGGCGCAGCTTCTGGCCCATGTGATGCGCGCGGCCTTTGCCGACCGTGCCCGTCATAGCGGGGATCCGCGTTTTGTGGATATTCCGGTCGGGCGACTGACCTCGAAAGACTATGCCCGCGCGCTGATGGAGGGCGTGCCGCCGGTCACGGCCGCGCAAGGCTATGAAAGCCGCGACACGACCCATATTACCATCGCCGATGGCGAGGGGATGATTGTCACGGCAACCTTCACGATCAATTCGCTCTTTGGCGCGCGGGTGATGGTGCCGGGGACGGGGATGATCCTCAATAATTATATGTGCAATTTCGACCCCAATCCGGGCCGGGCGCTTTCTGTCGCGCCGGGCAAGCGGGTGCCCACCTCGATGGCTCCGATGATCGTGGCGCGGGAGGGCCGGCCCTTTCTTGCGCTGGGGCAGCCCGGCGGCACGCGGATTTTCCCTTCGGTGCTGCAGGCGATGGTGAATATCATCGATCACGGCATGGCGCTGCAAGAGGCGGTCGAGGCCCCGCGGCTCTGGACCCAAGGCGCAGAGATCGAGCTGGAGCCGCGCTTTGCGGCGCTGGCTCCCGCGCTGGAGGCGGCGGGCCTTGCGGTCAAGCATGTGCCCCATATCGGCGGCGGGCTGAACGCGATCCGTTTCCATGCGGACGGGCAGATGGAGGGCGCGGCCTGCTGGCGGGCGGATGGCACGGTGCTGGGGCTGGGCGGTGGTCTGGCAGAGGAGGGCGTGCGTTTCTGGCCCGACCGTTCGCAGGGGAGTTCCTCGCCGAATTGACGGCCCGAAGGGACGGCTGCGCGAAAGGATGGGGCCGCGAAGGGATAGGGGGATCATCTGCGGCCCCCTTCCACATGTCCCCCACGCGGACACCAAAGCCCGTCGCGATCCTGTCGGGCTTTGGCATCACGTCTTTCGGCAGGCGGCAGATGTCGCGCCCATGCGCCCTCGGTCAGTGGCTTTCGAAAAACGCTTTACGTGGGCCGAGATCCGTGGCTGGCTCATGCAAGATGTCTTCGGGAGGATCATCATGACCTTTCATCTCTGGCTGGCCTTCGCGTCCGCCTCTCTTGCGTTGTTGTTGATACCGGGGCCGACTGTGCTGCTTGTCCTGACCTATGCCCTGAGCCAGGGGCGTCGCGTGGCGCTGGCGACGGTTGCAGGCGTCGCGCTTGGCGATTTCGTGGCAATGTCCGCCTCGCTCGCCGGTCTCGGAGCACTGGTGCTGGCCTCTTCGGGAGTGTTTCTGGCTCTGAAGTGGATCGGGGCGGCCTATCTGGTCTATCTCGGGGTCCGACTGTTTTGCAGCGCACCGGTGGCCCGCTTGGGGACGCTGGCACAGGCACAGGCAGCGCCCGCATCGCCGCGTCGCGTCTTTTTTCACGCGGTCGCGGTGACGGCGCTTAATCCGAAATCCATTGTCTTCTTCATCGCTTTCGTGCCGCAGTTCCTTGCGCCCGACAGGGCTTTGGCACCGCAATTCGCAGGGCTTATCGCAACTTTTGTGGGGTTGGCGGCGTTGAACGCGCTGGCCTATGCCCTGCTGGCCGACAGATTACGCCGGAACATCGCGCGCCCCAATGTGCTGCCCGCCCTGACCCGATTGGGCGGCGGGGCACTTGTGGCGATGGGGATCGCGACAGCCGCTTTGCGCCGCGCCTGAGAGGGAGACCCAAGGCGGGGCGCCCGAAAAGGGGCACACAGGAAGGCGCACAGAGGCGCGTGTAAAAAAGGCCGCCCCGAAAGGCGGCCTTGATGGGGTTATTTGAAGGCCATCGTGGCCTTCACCGCCTTCTGCCAGCCCGCGTAAAGTTTGGCCGATTGTTCGGGGGGCATCTTCGGTTCGAACACGCGGTCCACGGCGGCCATTTCCACCAGTTCCTCTTTCGAGGACCAGAAGCCCACGGCCAGCCCTGCCAGATAGGCCGCCCCAAGGGCTGTGGTCTCGATCACGGTGGGGCGCTCGACCTCCTTGCCCAGGATATCCGACTGGATCTGCAATAGAAGATCATTGGCCACCGCGCCACCATCCACGCGCAGCTTGGCAAGCTCGATGCCGCTATCGGCCTCCATCGCCGACAGCACGTCCTTGGTCTGGTAGCACAGCGATTCCAGCGTCGCGCGGATGAAATGCTCTTTCGAGGTGCCACGGGTCAGCCCGAACACCGCGCCGCGCACTTCCGAATCCCAGTACGGCGCGCCAAGGCCCACAAAGGCGGGCACGACATAGACCCCGTCGCTATCTTCGACGCGGGCGGCATAGGTCTCGGATTCCTTGGCATTGCGGAACATGCGCAGCCCGTCGCGTAGCCACTGGATGGCGGAGCCCGCCACAAATATCGACCCTTCAAGCGCGTATTCGACGCGGCCGTCGACGCCCCAGGCGATGGTGGTCAACAGGCCGTTCTCGGATTTCACCGGACGCTCGCCCGTGGTCATCAGCATGAAGCAGCCGGTGCCATAGGTGTTCTTTGCCATGCCTTTTTCAAAGCAGAGCTGGCCGAATTGCGCCGCCTGCTGGTCGCCTGCCATGCCCGCGATCGGTAGCTGGATGCCCTGGAACGCGTCGCGATGGGTGGTGCCATACACCTCGGAGGAGGGGCGCACCTCGGGCAGCATCGAGGCCGGAATGGTCAGATGCTCCAGCAGCTCCTCATCCCATTTCAGCTCGAAGATATTATACATCAGCGTGCGCGAGGCGTTGGTGTAATCGGTGACATGGACCTCGCCGCCGGTCAGTTTCCAGACGAGCCATGTGTCGATGGTGCCAAACAGCAGATCGCCGGCCTCGGCCTTTTCACGCGCCCCTTCGACATTATCGAGGATCCATTTGACCTTGGTCCCCGAGAAATAGGCATCGATCAGCAGGCCGGTCTTGTCGCGGAAAGTGTCATCCAGCCCCTTGGCCTTCAGGTCCTTGCAGACATCAAGTGTCTGGCGTGACTGCCAGACAATGGCATTATAGACGGGGCGGCCCGTTTTCTTGTCCCAGACCACGGCGGTTTCGCGCTGGTTGGTGATCCCGATCGAGGCGATCTCGTCCGAGGTCACCTCGGCGTTTGACAAGAGCTCTGCCACAACGGATTGCACCGAGGACCAGATCTCCATCGCATTATGCTCGACCCAGCCGGGCTTGGGGAAAATCTGCGCGAATTCCTTCTGGGTGGTGTGGATGATCTGGCCAGCCTTGTCGAACAGGATGGCGCGCGAGCTGGTCGTGCCCTGATCAATGGCAAGAACGTATTTCTTGGTCATGTCCTTTTCCTTCCCTTGAGAGGATGCGCCTTCTTGGGCCCCATCCCCGATCCTCATGAATTTAGCCAGCCACCGGAGAGACAAGCGCCATATACAGATAGACCCCCGCGATGGCACCACAGATCGGTGCGACAACCGGAAGCCATGCATAGCCCCAGTCGCTGTCGCGCTTGCCCTTGATCGGCATCAGGGCATGGGCGATGCGGGGGCCCAGGTCGCGGGCGGGGTTGATGGCATAGCCGGTGGGGCCGCCCAGCGACAGGCCGATGGCCAGAATGAAGAAGCCCACGATCAACGGGTTCAGCCCTTCGGCAAAGCTGTTGGCACCGATGCAGCTCAGCCCGAAAGACAGCACCGCCGTGCCCAGAAATTCGGACAGGAAGTTCGCGGGCGTGTTGCGGATGGCGGGCTGAGTGCAGAAAACGGCCAGTTTCAGATCGGCATCCTCGGTCTCGGCCCAATGTGGCAGATACATCAGATAGGTCAGCACGCCGCCCAGAATGCCGCCTGCCATCTGGCCCGCGATATAGACGGGCACCAAGCTCCAGCTCAGCTGGCCGGTCAGGGCAAAGGCGATGGTCAATGCGGGGTTAAGATGCGCGCCGGAATATTTTCCCGCCACATAGACACCGAAGGTGACCGCCATCCCCCAGCCAAGAGCGATCACGATCCAGCCGCCGTTGAACCCCTTGGATTTTGCAAGCAATACGTTGGCCACGACGCCGCAGCCGAAAAGTGTCAGGACGGCAGTCCCGACAAGTTCACTCAGAAAGAAGTTCATACTTCCTCCCCCCTAATAAGCCCTCGAAAACTGTCGCTGTGACCCGGATCGGAAAGGCCGTTCCTCGCGGCTTTCCGGTCTCCTCCATAGTGACCGGGTCACGGGTAATTTCGATTCTCCATCCGAGCAAGGGCAAAATGTTCGGAATCGAAAATTATGAACTCAAACTTGGCCCATTCGAACATCTGGTCAATATCTCTTTGAATGTTAGCGGATGACAGTTCCGTGAGCGGAGATGCGGAAAGACCATTCGTGGATAAATTGCGAATATTCGATATGTTTTGGCGATTCTCTCTGAGGACTGGGCAGGGGGTTTGCCCTGCATTGGCGATGATACCGGCAAGCCGATCCGGATCTTGACGGGTCCAAAGGCGGATTTGCGCCCGTTTCAGCGGAAAATCAGGAGCATTGAGGTGCCATTTCCTGTCATGACGCTTTCACTTGAAAAAAAACGAACATCAATTTATCTGGAAAGGACAGCGGACGTTCCGCGACCTGTTTCCTATCCGGCACGAGGCTATCCGATGCGCGCTGAGACACTTGCCAAGCTGCAAAGCAATGAACTCTTCGATCTTCTGATCATTGGCGGCGGGGCAACCGGCTGCGGGATTGCGGTCGATGCGGCCACGCGAGGGCTGAAGGTGGCGCTTGTCGAGCGTTACGATTTCGCGGAAGGCACGTCCAGCCGGTCGACCAAACTGGTGCATGGCGGCGTGCGCTACCTTGAGGCGGCGGTCAAAAAGCTCGACCGCGGGCAATATGATCTGGTGCGCCATGCGTTGCACGAACGCGGGGCACTGTTGCGCAATGCGCCGCATCTGTCGCGCCCGCTGCCGCTGATCACGCCGGTCTATAGCTGGCTGCAGGTGCCCTATCTTTACGCCGGACTGAAGCTCTATGATATTCTGTCGGGCAAGATGAATATCGGCCATTCCAAGATCATCAGCGCGAAAAAGGCCAAGGCGCGGTTTCCGATGCTGCGCTCCAAGGGGCTGAAGGCCGTTGTGCAATATTACGACGGGCAATTTGTGGATTGCCGGATGTGCGTGACGCTGGCCATGACGGCACAGCGGGCAGGGGCGGTGATGGCCAACCATATCGCGGTGACCAGCCTCACCCATGAGGCGGGCAAGATCACCGGCGCCAATGTCGAGGATGCGCTGACCGGCGCGGCCTTCGCGATCCGCGCCAAGAAGGTGGTCAATGCGACCGGCCCCTTTGCCGATACCATCCGCCGGATGGACCATGCCGATGCCAAGCCGATCCTGAAGGGCAGCTCGGGGATCCATATCCTGCTGGACAGCTCTTTCGTGCCGCCCGATGAGGGGCTGCTGATCCCGCAGACCGATGACGGGCGGGTGGTCTTTATTCTGCCGTGGCAGGGGCAGGCGCTGGTGGGCACCACCGACACCTCCTGCGAGGTGGTCGATCATCCCACCGTGTCCGAGGAAGATATCGCCTATCTGCTGGATTATGTGAAACGCTATTTCGACATCAATGTAACGCGCGCGGATGTGAAATCGGCATGGTCGGGCATCCGGCCTCTGGTCTTCAATCCCGAGGCCAAGGACACCGCAGAGCTGGCGCGTGACCATGTGATCATCGAGGATGGCTCGGGGCTGATCACCATTTCGGGCGGCAAATGGACCACCTACCGGCATATGGCGGAAGAGGCGGTCGATAAGGTCGTCTCGGGCGGCGCATTTGCGGGGCTGAAGCCCTGTCTGACCCATGACATGAAGCTTCTGGGGGCCGAAAACTACGTGCCCGAGGGGGCGCAGGCTCTGGCCCGCGAGTTTGGCCTGCCGCCGGATGTGGCCCGTCACCTGCATCATTCCTATGGTGACCGTGCGCCCGTGGTGGCGGGGATTGCGCGCGACGAGGGCTGCGCGACCCGTCTGGCCGAGGCGCATCCCTATATCGAGGCAGAGGTGCTTTATGCGATGCGCCACGAGGCTGCGCTGCGGGTGGCCGATGTGCTATGCCGCCGCATGACGCTGACCCATGTCGACAGCCGTGCCGCCGATGCCGCGATTGCCCGTGTGGCGGATCTGATGGCGCGCGAGGCCGGATGGGATGCTCCGCGTCTTGCGGCAGAGATCGCGCTGGCCGAACAGCGCACGCAGATCGCCCTGTAACCCGAACCCTTTCCGTGTCCGGCCTTGAGCGGGGGGCGGAAAGGTGGGCGCGCGGGGCCGGACGAAATGGGCCCGTCCGGCCTCGCGGCGCACGCCCTTTCGGGGCCTAAGCACTTGACAGATTTGGCTCTGCTTCGCCAAGTAGGGCCTGCCGGTGCTTCATGAGATCAAGGTCGCGATGTCCACGCTTACCCAACGCCAGAACCAGATTACCGAAATCGCCCGTTCCGAAGGGTTCGTAGGCATCGAGGATATTGCCGTGCGTCTTGACGTGACGCCGCAGACGATCCGGCGCGACATCAAGCTGCTTTGCGATATGGGGATCTTGCACCGCTATCATGGCGGGGCGAGCCTGATGACCAATACCCGCAACCGCGACCATGCCCGCCGCCGCGAGGACATGGCGCATGAGAAGGCCCGCATCGGCGAGATGGTGGCCGCGCATATTCCCGATGGGGCCTCGCTTTTCCTGAATATCGGCACCACGACCGAGGCCATCGCGCAGGCCCTCCTTGGCAAAAAGGATCTGCATGTGGTGACCAATAATATCAATGTGGTCACGCTGCTTTCCAGCCGCGAGGATTTCGATATCACCATCGCGGGCGGTCAGGTGCGCAAGCGCGATCTGGCAGTGGTGGGCGAGGCGACGATCGGGTTTATCAACCAGTTCAAGGTGGATTTCGGGATCATCGGGATTTCGGGGATCGACGAGGATGGCACGCTTCTGGATTTCGACTACCGCGAGGTGCAGGTGGCGCAGGCAATCATTGCCAATTCGCGCACGACCTTCCTTGCGACCGATCACACGAAATTCGGGCGTCGCGCGATGGTCAAGCTGGGCCATCTGAGCGATCTCGACGGTCTGTTTATCGATGCGCTGCCCGCCGCACCCTATGCCGAGATGCTGGAGGCCTCGAAGGTCTCGGTGCATGTGGCCAAGCCCTGAGGCTTGGCCTGTCGGGCTTACAGCACAATCCGCGAGGGGGCGAGAATGCGGTAGAGGAAGCCGCCCAGAAGCGCGCCGAAGATCCATGCATAGCCGGATAGCACGGCCAGCACCGGCACCCAGACCGTGGCCACCGAGAAGACCGCAGCAATGACGAAGGCAATCAGCGCCGCATCGTTCCAGCCGTTTTTATACTGGTAGCGCCCGCCCTTGGCGCGGTAGAGGTCGGCCTTGTCCAACCGCCCCCTGCGCAGCAGGAAGTAATCCGCGATCATGATGCCATAAAGCGGGGCCAGTGTCGCGCCCAAGGTGTTGACAAAGCCCGAGATGCCGACATCGGCGATGAAACTCACCCATAGCCCGCCGATCACCAGCGCAAAGCCCGAGGTGATCGCCCCTGCCATGCGAAAGCTGATATGGCGCGGTGCGAGATTGGCGATGCCATTGACCGCAGGGATGAAATTCGCCACCAGATTGATGCCCACCGTCGCGGCGAAGAAGGTGATTGCGGCGATGATGCCAAGGATCACGCTATCGGTGCGCGCGACGATCTCGGTCGGGTTGGTGAGCGCCTCGCCATAGACCACGGCAGCCCCTGCGGTGGTCAGCAGCGTCAGCGCGGAAAACAGCACCATATTCAGCGGCAGCCCCGCCAGATTGCCCAGCATCATGGCGCGTGTCGATTTCGCATAGCGCGAGAAATCGGAGAAGTTGATCAGCACGGCGGCGAAATAGGACACCATCGTGCCGACAATCGCGACAAAGCCCGAGGTTTCGGTCCAGAACGTGCCTTCGGGATTGGCGAAGATGGTCTGCGCCTGTGTCCAGAGCTGCCCGTCGGATTTGATCCAGAGCACGATCAGCAGGCCGATCATCACCGCATAGACAAACGGGCCCGCGACATTAAGAAAGGTCTCTACCCAGTTCATTCCACGCCAGAAAATGACGATATGGAAGGCCCAGACAAGGAGGAAGCTGATCCAGTCGATCGTGCCCAGACCAAGAAAGGTGCCGCCCGCGCCTAGACCCGTGACAGAGCGGATCAGCAGCGCCAGTGCCGTCGAGGCGAAATAGACCTGCACCCCGTACCAGAACACCGCCACGATGGCGCGCAGGATGGCGGGAAGTTTTGCGCCCTGAAGTCCTTGGCTTGCGCGCGCCAGTACCGGATAGGGAATGCCGTAACGCTGGCCTGCCACGCCGGACAAGGTCACCAGCCCCATTACCAGAAGCCCCGCCACGATCAGCGCCGCAAAGGCCGTCCACCCGCTGACCCCGTAGGAGATGAACAGCGAGGCCACCAGTGAATATCCGAAAAGCGACTGGATATCATTGGCCCAGATGTTGAAGATGGCAAACCACCCCCAGGTCTGTTCGTAGGGGGCGGTCGGGGCCAACGGGTCGCTGTCATGCGGCGAGGAGGGCAGATGGACCCTTTCGGGGTCGAAGCTTGCATCGGTCATGGGGCGTCTCTTTATGGTTGTCTTATGGAGCATCCTTGATGGGCCCAGCCTAGGCGCGGCGCGGGGACAGGGGCATCTGGCCTGCGGAAAATCGCAAGCAGGCTTCGGGAATTGCGCGGTGGATGCCTGCTTTTCGGGCGTCTGGGCGCGGAAACGGGCGGTCTGTGGCGGGGAGGGACCGTGCAATCCTGATCTTTTCACTCACTTTCCGGCGATTTGATCTGGCGCATGGTTGCGAAATGTATCCGAGTCATTCTATCAGGATGTGACCTGTATAGGATTCGCCTGATGGAACTTGGACAGATTGACGCAATCGAGCGCACGGTGGCTCTGGGGCTGACCCGCAAGGGCTATCGCGGGCGGGTGGCCTGTATCCTGCCGATCCCGGGCAATGGCCGCCTTGCGCCCGAAGAGATGGAGCGTCGTCTGATCGAGATGGGCTTCATCGAGGGCGTGGAGATCTCTGTCATCCATGAAGGCCCGTTCGGACGCGACCCGATTGCGGTGCGCGTGGGCGAGGCGACGGTTGCGCTGCGCCGTCGAGATGCTATGGCAATCCTGACGGAGTAAGTTTCCCGACGGAGTGCATATATGCTCGAGCCTCAAGCCAGAGCGGATAGCCCCTTGCGGGTGGCCCTGATCGGGGCCCCGAATTGTGGCAAGACCTCATTATTCAATGCCCTGACCGGCGCCAACCAGCGGGTTGGTAACTATTCCGGCGTCACGGTTGAACGCAAGATCGGGCAGGCCGTGACACCTGCGGGTGTGCCGTTGACGGTGGTCGACCTTCCTGGAACCTATTCCTTGCGCGCGCGCAGTCCCGACGAGGTTGTGACGCGCGATGTCATTCTGGGGCGGCGCAAGGATGTGGGGCAGATCGACCTGCTGATGGTGGTGGCCGATGCCACCCATCTGCGCCCCGGCCTGCGTCTGGCGCAGGAATTGCGCGCCTGCGGTATTCCGATTCTCGTGGTGCTGAACATGATCGATATCGCCCGCCACCGCGGGATCGAGATCGATCTCGAGGTGCTGGAGCGTTCGCTTGGTCTGCCGGTTGCCGCCTCGACCGCGGTGCGCCGCGGGGGAATGGACGCGCTTTGGGGACGGCTTGACGGGCTGATCGGGCAGGGGCTGCCCGCGCGCGGCGCGATGACATGGGAGGCCCCGAGCGCCGCCCAGTTGCGCGCGGCGCTGCGGCAGGCCGACCAGTTGATTGCCCATGCCGTGCACAAGCCCGTAGCCCCCCGCAGCCTGACCGAGAAGGTTGATGCCGTCGTGCTCAACCCGTTTGCGGGGCCGATGATCCTGCTGGTGCTGATGTTTGCGATGTTTCAGGCGGTCTTTGCCGGTGCCGCGCCGCTGATGGAGGCGATCGGCGCGATGATCGACTGGCTTTCGGGCGCGGTCTCGGCGCTGTTGCCGGAGGGCCTGTTGCGCGGGCTGATCGTGGATGGCGCGATTGCCGGTGTGGGCTCTGTGGTGGTGTTCCTGCCGCAGATCGTGATCCTTTTCGGCTTTATCCTGATCCTCGAAGATCTGGGCTATATGGCGCGGGCAGCCTTCCTGATGGACCGTATCATGGGGCATGCGGGGCTGCACGGGCGGGCGTTCATTCCGCTTCTGTCCAGCTTTGCCTGCGCGGTGCCGGGCATCATGTCGGCCCGCGTGATCGATGATCGCCGTGACCGCCTGACAACCATCCTGATTGCGCCTTTGATGACCTGTTCGGCGCGTATTCCCGTCTACACCCTGCTGATCGGGGCCTTCGTGCCCGCCCGCAGCATCGGGCCGGGGATCGGGTTGCAGGGGCTGGTGATGTTCGGCCTCTTTGCCGTCGGTGTGATCTCGGCGCTGCTGGTGGCCTTTGTCAGCCGGATGCTGTTGCGCCGCAACGAGATTGCCGCGCCTTTGATGCTGGATCTGCCCGATTACAAGATCCCGCAGATGCGCGGTGTGCTGCTGGGCCTGTGGCAACGGGCGCGGGCCTTCCTGCGCCGCGCGGGCACGATCATCTTTTACGCTTCGGTGGTCGTCTGGGTGCTGTCGACCTTTCCGTTCCCGCCCGAAGGGGCAACGGAACCCGCCATCAATTACAGCTTTGCGGCCATGATCGGCCATCTGCTGGAACCGATCCTGTCGCCGATCGGCTTCAGTTGGCAGATCTGTGTGGCTCTGGTGCCCGGTATGGCCGCCCGCGAGGTGGCGGTGGCGGGGCTCTCGACCGTTTATGCCGTCTCGGGCGGGGAAACGGCGCTCGGGGCCGAGCTTGCGGCGAATTGGTCGTTGGCCACGGGAGTGTCGCTTCTGGTGTGGTATATCTTTGCGCCGCAATGCCTGTCGACGCTGGCGGTGATCCGGCGTGAAACGGGGCAGGCGCGCTGGATGTGGGTCTCGGTCGTCTATATGTTCGGGCTGGCCTATATCTGCAGCTTCATCGCCTATCACGTGATGCGGGCGCTCGGAGGCTAGCAGATCGGCGGCTAGAAGATCGGGCCGCCATCCTCGTCATTGCCGGTGGCTTCCATGAGCGCGCGCATGTTCCAGATGGTGATCAACCGTGCGCTATTGGTGCTGAGAATGCCCGCCGCGCGCAGCCGTGCGAAATTCCGGCTGACGGTTTCGGGGGTCAGCCCCAGATAATCCGCGATCTCGTGGCGTGCGAGCGGCAGCGACAGTTCCACCCCCACGGGCGAACGCTGGCGGCGATGGCTATAGCGTTCGGCCACGGTGTAGATCATGCTGGCCAGCCGTTCGAGCGCGGTCTTGCGCCCCAGCACGAACATCCAGTCCCGCGCCTCCTGCAGGTCATGCAGCTTGCGCTCCAGCAGGCGGTGGGACAGGGCCTTTTCGGTCTCCAGCCGGTGTTGCAAGCTGGCTTCGGACAGGCAGCACAGCTCCAGCGGGGTGGTTGCGGTGATGGTATATTTCGAGGCAAGCGCAGGGCGGGAATTGAAAATATCCGACGGGTAGAGAACCCCCACGATCTGTGAGCGCCCGTCGGACAGGCTGCGGGTCAGGCTGGCCGTGCCCGCGCGGATCGTTGCGGCATAGGGGAAATGATAGCCCGCCATCACCACTGCCTGACCGGGGGTGAAGCGCATATGTTTGAAGCCCGTGGCCGGTTCCGTCCCGGCGCTGTCGCTGAGGGGGTCTGTCCGCCACAGGCAGTGACGTTCTTCGGGGCAGGTGATGCAGTCATCGGCGGTATTGCGCGCAATTTTCTGGTAAATCTGTCCGTCCATGCGACCCTCATAAAAAATTCAAATCCAAACACCATGCGCAACAAAATACCCGAAAACGCGTTCAAGGTTGCGCAACATTATTAACCAAAGGTTAAATTAAGCTATGACAGTAAAAAAGAGATGAATTCAGTTTTAAGCATGCTTGTGTTTTTTTCCGCACATAATTTGTTTGCTTCTGTTGAATTGTGCAAGGCCACCTTTGGGCTATCCTTCTATACAACGTACTCATCCAAGCTTTGGAGATCCCAATGAAATCGCTCGTTCTTGCCGCCGGTCTGATGGCCTCTTTCGCGTCGATGGCCCATGCCGAGGCAGAAACCTATACGCTTGATCCCAGCCACAGCCAGATCGTCTTCGATTACAACCACCTTGGTTTCTCGACCACGACCAGCATGTTCTCGGGCTTTGAAGGCACGATCGAGTTTGACGCGCAGGATCCGGCAAAATCCTCGGTCAGCGTCGAATTTCCGGCGGAAAGCCTGATCACCGGCTGGGATGCGCGCACGAAGCATTTCATGACCGATGATTTCTTCGGCGCGGCCGAAAACCCCGAAATCACGTTCAAATCGACCTCGATCGAGGTAACGGGGGAGAAAACCGGCAAGATCACCGGCGATCTGACAGTCAACGGCGTGACCAAGCCGATCACCATCGACGCGACCATGACCCAGATGGGCGAGCATCCGATGCAGAAAAAGCCGTGGGTCGGTTTCGACGGAACCACCACGATCAAGCGTTCGGATTTCGATATGGGAATGTATGCGCCCTACGTGTCGGATGATGTCAATGTGCGGATTTCGATCGAAGCGATGAAGGGCACAGCGGAATAACCCCGATATCCCCTGGCCCATGCTGTATATGGGCCACCACTCAGAATGCCCGTCGCAATTTCGCGGCGGGCATTTCGCGTTTTGCGCGCGAGGCTGCAAGGCGGCTCAGGCCTTGCAGGGCCGGCAGAAGGTGGCGCGAGCCTGTGCGACGCGCGCGCGGGTGATGCAGCCCTGCGCGTGGTCGTTGATCAATCCCATCGCCTGCATGAAGGCATAGACCGTTGTCGGCCCTACAAATTTCCAGCCGCGTTTGCGCAGATCCTTTGACAGCCGCTCCGAAACGGGGGAGGTGGCCGCCGTCATCAGCGGCATCAGTTCCTGCGGTTGCGGTTCGTAGGACCAGAAATAGGCCCCCAAAGATCCGAATTCGGCCTGCAGTTCCAAGGCACGGCGGGCATTGTTGATGGTGGCCTCGATCTTGCCGCGATGGCGGATAATGCCTGCATCCTGCACAAGCCGTTCGACATCCTGCGCGCCGAACCGCGCGACCTGTTCGATCTCGAAGCCCGCGAAGGCGGCGCGGAAATTCTCGCGCTTGGCCAGAATGGTGCGCCAGCTCAGGCCGCTTTGAAACCCTTCGAGGCAGATCTTTTCGAACAGCCTGATATCGCAGCCCACGGGGAAGCCCCATTCGTCATCGTGATACCGGCGGTAGAATTCTGGCGCATCGGGCAGGCACCAGCCGCAGCGGCACTGCCCGTCCGGACCGGTTTCCAGCATGTTCATGATTTACCCTCTTCTGTTTGTCCCTATATCCTCGGGCAGAGGGCGCTGTGCAAGAGAAAAGGGGGCCGAAGCCCCCCTTTGTGTTTGTGTGATACTGTGGTGATGCTGTGCGTGGTCCTGTGCGCGGCCTCAGGATTTGCGCGCCTGCAGATCGACAGAGACCGTGATCGGAAAGCCCACCGTGCCCTCGTCGGGATAGGCGGCCCCCATCTTCCAGTCGCGGCGGTCTATCGTGACCTGCGCGGTCATATGCGCGGTGTCGCCCTGCAGATCGAGCGTGAAAGGCAGGGTCAGCGGGGCGGTGGTGCCGATCAGCGTCAGGCTGCCCGTGGCGATATGGTCGGGGCCTGTGCCCTTGCGGGTGATGTCGCCCTCGAATGTCGCGGTGGCGAAGTGCGAGACATTGAAGAATTCCGAACCTTTCGCCTGATCGGTGACCGATCCCAGATCAAGACTGGTGGTGTCGATCTGCACCGTGACATGGCCCGTGCCGCTGTCTTCGTCATAGTGGATATCGGCGGTCCAGTTGCCGAAATGGCCCTGCACCTTGGCCCCCATCTGCACGACATCAAAGCTCAGGCTGCCTTGCGTCACCGCCCAGTTTCCGGTTGCCGCATCAGGGGCTGCGGGGGCGGGGGTGGTAGCCCGTGCTTCATCTTGTGCGGTGCCGTGTGCGGGGAGACCGGCGCTGCCCAGAAGCGCGAAAAGCAGCACGGCGATCCAGATCGCCAATGCGGCCACAGCGGCGGCGCCCTGCGTCGCGGGCGGGGCCTCGCGCCCTGCCGCACGGCCTGTCGTCATCCGTGCCATTGTCGCATCGCGGTCGATCAGCACATGTTTGAGCGCGCCCAGAACATGCAGGGCCAAGGCGGTATAGAGCACCCAGATTGCGGTCTTATGCACATGTCCGGCCGTATGGGCGAGCGTGTCGGATTTGGGCACAAAGGGCAGATCCTGCCCGAAAGGCCACCAGATCGGGGCAAAGCCCTGTTCGGCGGCATGGGTGATCCAGCCCGAAAGCGGCATCACGAACATCGCGCCATAAAGCGCGAAATGCACCGCCTCTGCGGCCCATGTCTCGAGGCGACGTTCGGGATGGAGGGGCACGGGGCGGGTCTGGCCAAGCGTCCAGAGCACCCGTAGAACGGCCAGAAAGAATGTGGCCACGCCGATGGTCTTATGCGCGCTGTAGATCGTTTGCAGCAGGGCCGTGGTGTCGGCAGTGCGCGGCACGCTTTCGCCGTAAAGGCCCAGCCCGATCGCGCTCAGGATCAGCAGGGCGATGGCCCAGTGCAAGCCCCGCGCCATCACGCCATAGCTGAGAGGGGTATTGGTCAGCATCTGAAATCTCCGATGGGTGCTACCTGTCTGTCGGCCTTGATACGGGAAAATCGCGTAGGAACCATAGCCGTGATCGGGGTGAAGCCGCGCACAGGCCCTGTGCGGTGCCTCCGCGCATCCTTTGCGGGCCTGCTGTTTGTGGGGCCGTGGTCTGCGACCCGATCTTGTGGACCCGCGTTCCCGATCCGTGCGACGGGCGCGCCGGTTTGCGGGCTTTGCTTGCCTGACGGGCAAAGCCGCGCTAGAGGGGAGGCCAGCAAAGGATAGTCTGAAAAGGACAAGGACGCATGAGCAAAGCATTCGTATTTCCGGGTCAGGGCGCGCAGACCATCGGTATGGGGCGGGATCTGGCCGAGGCCTATCCCGAAGCCCGCGCCGTATTCGACGAGGTGGACGCGGCACTGGGCGAGAACCTTTCGGGTCTGATCTGGGAGGGCGATATCGAGACGCTGACCCTGACGGCCAACGCCCAACCCGCGCTGATGACCACCTCGATTGCTGCGTTGCGGGCCCTCGAAGCCGAGGGTTTTGCGGTGGGCGATGCGGCGTTCGTCGCGGGTCACAGTCTTGGGGAATATTCGGCGCTTTGTGCGGCGGGCAGCCTGTCTGTTGCGGATGCGGCCGTGCTGCTGCGCAAACGCGGCGCGGCGATGCAATCGGCGGTGCCGGTGGGCGAAGGGGCGATGGCCGCAGTGCTGGGGCTGGATCTGGCCACGGTGCAGGAGGTGGCTGCCGAGGCCGCACAGGGCGAGATCTGTCAGGCGGCCAATGACAATGACCCTTCGCAGGTGGTCGTGTCGGGGTCCAAGGCCGCCATCGAGCGCGCATGCGAGATTGCCAAGGCCAAGGGGGCCAAGCGCGCGCTTCTGCTGCCGGTCTCCGCACCGTTCCATTGCGCGCTGATGCAACCGGCTGCGGACGCTATGGCTGCGGCGCTGGCCTCGGTGACGATCAACGCCCCTGCGGTGCCGCTGGTGGCCAATGTGCGTGCGCAGGGGGTGAGCGATCCCGAGGTGATCCGTCAGTTGCTGGTCGAGCAGGTGACGGGGTCGGTCCGTTGGCGCGAGAGTGTCGAGTGGATGGCCGCACAGGGCGTTGACAGCTTCTGGGAGATCGGTGCGGGCAAGGCGCTTTCGGGCATGATCAAGCGCATCGTGAAAGGGCTGGAGACGCAGGCTGTCGGCACGCCTGCCGATATTGCCAAGCTGAAAGAGGCGTAAGGGGCGCTGCCCCTCTGGAGCCCCCTCGGGGGCTCCATTCACCCCGGGATATTTCGGGCAGCTGGAAAGCGGCGGGCCCGTTCACCAAACCGCATCGGGTTGCGGAAGAGATTGCAGGAAGGAAGAGACATGTTCGATCTGACGGGCAAGTCGGCGCTGGTCACCGGCGCATCGGGTGGGATTGGCGGCGAGATCGCGCGCGCGTTGCATCAGGCGGGGGCCAAGGTGGCCCTGTCGGGCACGCGTGAGGCGCCGCTGCGGGAGCTGGCGGAGGAGCTGGGCGAGAATGCCTTTGTCTGCCCCGCCAATCTGGGCGATGCGGACTCTGTGGAGGCGCTGCCGAAAGCGGCGGTCGAGGCGATGGGGAGCCTTGATATTCTGGTGAACAATGCCGGGATCACCCGGGATAACCTGTTCATGCGGATGTCGGATGACGAGTGGAATTCGGTTCTGGATGTGAACCTGACCTCGGCCATGCGTCTGATGCGCGCCTCCATGCGGGGCATGATGAAAGCGCGTTGGGGCCGGATCATCAATATCACCTCGATCGTGGGGGCGACCGGCAATCCGGGGCAGGTCAATTATGCGGCGGCAAAAGCCGGTATGGTCGGCATGTCGAAATCTTTGGCCTATGAGGTCGCCTCGCGCGGAATCACGGTCAACTGTGTGGCGCCCGGGTTCATCCAGACGGCGATGACCGACAAGCTGAATGACGAGCAGAAAGGCAAGATTCTGACGCAGATTCCGGCGGCGCGGATGGGCAAACCGGAAGAGATCGCTGCGGCGGTCCTGTATCTGGCCGCGCCGGAAGCCGGTTACGTTACGGGCGCTACGCTGCATGTGAATGGCGGCATGGCCATGATCTGAGTGCTTTGCCCCTTGTTTCATTGAGCGGGGGGCAAAGTTTCTACCGATTGCAGGCTGTTGCGTTTAACCGCTTGCCATAGGCTTTCACACTGGCTATTCAGCGTGCAGTCGGGTCGGTGGCAGCAATGTGATCGGCCACTTCGTTTCGTCGTGAGGCAGGCGGAGTGTTACAGCCGCTCTTATGAGCAATTCAGGATGGGCTGCGGCCCACGAAACTGGAGAAACAGTTATGAGCGATATCGCAGATCGCGTTAAGAAAATCGTCGTTGAGCACCTGGGTGTCGAAGAAGACAAGGTCACTGAGAATGCTTCCTTCATCGATGATCTGGGCGCAGACAGCCTTGACACCGTCGAGCTCGTGATGGCTTTCGAAGAAGAATTCGGCATCGAGATCCCCGATGACGCAGCCGAAACCATCCAAACCTTCGGCGACGCAGTCAAGTTCATCTCCGAAGCGTCCTGATCTCTTAGAGACCAAGAATTTTACGGCGTCCTTTGTAAGAAGGGCGCCGTTTTTTTTGGCGTTGCGTCTAAAATAGGCTTGAATGTCATCAAGGTGACTCCGCTGCGGGAAAAGCTTGCGAAAATGTGTTCTTTCCGTTTAGGTAAAGTGATCGGTTTGTCGCCGTTTCTGTTACCTATATATAATAAGCTGGTCCTCCGGAGAATTATATGATCTCGCATGGGCGAGACCGAGAGGATCGAATGTAATGTCGAGGTCATTGGTTATGACGGCTATCCGTTATGCGCATTGGGTAAGGCGGGGGGCGGCTTTCGTAGCGGCCTCGGTTTCTATCGCCATGCTTGTGATGGGCAGCGGGCTGGACGCGTTCCGTGGCCTCCCGCGGGGGGGATACGACTTTCTTCTGGCGCCACGGGCCCTGTTTTGCGTGATCGGTGCCTTTATGGCCGGTCTGGGCTTTCTGCCGCGCAATCCGCTGGGACGTATGCTGCAGATGATGGGCGGGGCGGCGGTCATTGCCACGGTGCTGACCGGTATCGTGCTGAATATCCGAGATATGAAATCCGGTTTCGAGACCATTGGCTGGGTGCCTTTGCAACTTTTCCTGAGCGGGGAGGTGCTGTTTGTGCTGCTGGCTCTGGCGCTGATGTTGCAGGCCATGCGCCATTATCTTTCGGGGCAGTTGCTGGTGCTGGTCGGGATCGCGTTCCTGCTGAGTGCGGTGTCGGGAAATCTGGACCGTTCGGAGGCCTTTCTCGGGCTGGCCGATCCGCAATATCTGCTGGCGGGGGTGGCCCTGACGCTTTCGGTGCTGCTCTATCAGCCGCATCGGGGCGCGCTGCGGATCTTTCTGGCCGGTCACCGTGCCAGCGGGGTGGCGCGTTTGCAGCTTTGTCTGGGGATCGCGGGGCCTGCGATTGTCGGGATTCTGACGGTGGGTGCGGTCAATGTGCCTGTGGTGCAGATCTATGGCGGGTTGATCGTGTCGAATATGATCGCCTTCAATATGGTGGTGATCGTTCTGAATGCGGTCTATTCCGAGCGCAGCGATATCAGCCGCCGCAAGCTCGAGCGCGCTCTGGCGCGGCAGGCGCTGCGTGACGGGCTGACGGGGCTGTTCAACCGCGTCATGCTGCGGCGCCGGTTCGACCGTGCGGTGCAGCGGGCGCAATCGGATCGCGAGTTTTTCTCGCTGCTGATCTTCGATCTGGATTACTTCAAGAAGATCAACGATATGGGCGGCCATGAGATTGGCGATCAGGCGCTTGTGCGGGTGGCGCATGTGATTTCCGACTGTCTGGAGCGTGAGGATACCGCTGCGCGACTGGGGGGCGAGGAATTTGCCGTCATCTTGCGCAATAGCGATATGCACCGTGCCGAGCTGCGGGCCGAGCAGTTCCGCCAAGCGATCGCCGCGCTACAGGTGCGCATGCGCAACGGGCGCTGGCAGTATCTGACCACCTCGATCGGGATCGCGCAATGGATGGAGGGGGAAAGCTTCGATCAGAGCTATGCCCGCGCCGATGCCGCGCTTTACCATGCCAAAGCGCAGGGACGGAATCGGGTCTGTGTGGCGCCGATGGCTCCGGTGGCGGTGGGCGAGACCACGACCACCACCACAGCCGCCGTGGATCTGGATTTCACGATCCCGCCGCTGCATCTGGTTAAAGCGAGTTTTAAATAACCTTTGGGCAGCCCTTCAGCTTCTGTTAGTGAGGCTGGCGTAGCATTCCTCTCAGGCGGGTATCGCCCAGGAGGAACGCGGCATGATGACGACAGAGGCTACGACGGACGGTCAAGCTGTTTCGGCTGCGGATTGGTGTTACGTCCTGTCGATCTTTCCAACGATATTCGTGGTCTTCGTGGCGATTGTACCGGTTTTCGGGTATCTGATGCCGACCTCCGGTATTTTCGGGGTGCTGCCGGTTTTTGTCGGGGTGCATCCGATAACCTCGATAATGGCCCTTCTTCTGGCGATCTCCCTGTTTTTACCGATGAACCGTCTTTGGTCGCGCAGAGTGGCGCTGGCACTGGCGGGGGCGACCTTCCTGCTGGCCATCGGCAAGTTCGTTCCGGGACTGGCAGGGGTCTATTCGCTGGGCGATGGCAGCACCAAGACGGCGATGAACACCGCGCTGGTTTTTGTGATGCTGGCCTTTGCGCGTGCGGGGCTGGAGACGGCGCGGCCCGCGCGCGGCCAGTTCATGGCGCTTTTGTCGCTGACGGTGCTTTTTGCCGCGCTGATCGGTTATATTTTCGATGATGCGGGGCTTTACGGCCATATGTCTCTGGCCACCGTGATGATGTCGGGCGGGCTGGTTGTGGCCCTGCTGTGCCGCCGCGCGAATAAGGGCCTGATGGCAAGCGTGATGGCGATGGGGGCGTTCCGGATCGATCTGACGGTCAGTGTTCTGGGCCCGATCTTGATCGGCTGGACCCTTGTGACCTATGCCGATTACGGGGCCTATGCGCAGGCGATTTCGGTCGTGGTGGCGCATATCGTGGGGCTGAATATCATCTTGCAGGTGATCGGGATGCGTCGCAGCCATATCATCGAACGCAAACGTCGCGCGCTTGAGGATCAGCGGCTTTGGGACATGGTCACGGATGAGGTGACGGGAATTTACAATCGCGCCTCCTTGCGGGCCCGTTTTGCCGAACTGACCGAAGAGGCGCGACAGGCACGATCGGCGCTGACGGTGATCGTGCTGGATCTTGACGGGTTCAGTGCTGTCAATTCGGTGGGGGGCTACGAATATGGTGACGAAGCGTTGCGTTGCGTGGCGCAGGGGGTCTTGCCCCATTTACGCGGGGAGGACTGTTTTGGCCGTGCCCATGCGGATGAGTTTCTTGTGTTCCTGCCCGGTCTGCGGGCAACGCAGGTGGCCACTTTGGCGCGGCAGCTCTGTCAGGTGATCGAGAAACTCGAGATCAAGACGGGTCAGGGCGTGTTGACCGCTTCGGCAGGGGTGGCCCGCTGGCATTTCTCGGAAAGCTCGAAGCAGGTTTACGAGCGTGCCCTTGCCGCGCTCGAGCTGGCGCGCATTCGTGGGGGGAATCAGGTGTGCGTAGCGCCGGGGCCGGACGGAGGCCATGCCGTCTGGAGCGCGGTGCAGGAGGTGCCGGTTGAAACATGGCCAGAGCAGCTGGACAAGGCCGCTTCGCTGCAGGCCATGCAAAAGGCGGCCTGCCCGCCATCCGGCCCGATTTCCGGTCCCGCCCCAGATCACGCCGGCAGCCCGATCTCTGGCCCGACCTCTGGTCTACCTAAAGGCGGGGCGACACAGGTGGGGCTTTCAATGTTCGAACGGCCAATGGAGGGGCTTGTGACGGGTTTGTCCAAGGCGGCAAAGCTTTCAAAATAGGCGCGATGCCGTAGGAATTTATGTCGGGCCCAACCTCTTGCGTGGCGGAAACCGCCTATCGGAGCAATCCTTTGAATTGCGCGCAGGGGATTGCCCGTGTATGTGATGCCCGAAGGTTAATTAGCCACAAGAGGTATGGCATATGCGTCGGGTTGTCGTCACAGGTCTTGGAATGGTGTCTCCGCTGGCTTGCGGTGTCGAGGAAACTTGGTCGCGTTTGCTGGACGGTCAGTCGGGGGCAGGCCCGATCACGCGCTTCGATGCGTCCGAGGTCGTCACCAAATATGCCTGCGAAATTCCGCGTGGTGACGGGACCAACGGAACATTCAATCCTGATGACTGGATGGCCCCGAAAGAGGCCCGCAAGGTTGACGAATTCATCCTGTACGGGATGGCGGCTGCCGATCAGGCTGTGAAAGATGCCGGCTGGGCGCCGCAAACCGACGAAGAGCGCGAGCGGACCGGCGTGATGATCGGTGCCGGGATCGGTGGCCTCAAGGCGATTGCGGATACCGCCGTTCTGATCAAGGAGCGCGGGCCCAAACGTGTCTCGCCCTTCTTTATCCCGTCGGCGCTGATCAACCTCGTTTCCGGACAGGTCTCTATCAAGCACGGCTTCAAGGGCCCCAACCACGCGGTGGTCACGGCCTGTTCGACGGGGGCGCATGCCATCGGGGATGCGGCGCGTCTGATCCAGTGGGGCGATGCCGATGTGATGGTGGCGGGCGGCGCCGAGAGCCCGATCTGCGAGATCGGGATTGCGGGGTTCAATGCCTGCAAGGCCCTCTCGACCAAGGCCGAAGACCCGACCAAGGCTTCGCGCCCCTATGATGCCGATCGCGACGGTTTCGTGATGGGCGAAGGCGCGGGGATTGTGGTTCTGGAAGAATATGAGCACGCCAAAGCGCGCGGTGCCAAGATCTATGCCGAGGTGATCGGCTATGGCCTGTCGGGCGATGCCTATCACATCACCGCACCTTCGGAAGATGGTGATGGCGGCTTCCGCTCGATGAAAATGGCGCTTAAGCGTGCGGGCATTACCGCCGACCAGATCGATTATATCAACGCGCATGGCACCTCGACCATGGCCGACACGATCGAGCTGAAAGCGGTCGAGCGGCTGATGGGCGAGGCGGCGGCAAAGGCCACGATGTCCTCGACCAAATCCTCGATCGGCCACCTGCTGGGGGCGGCGGGTGCCGTGGAGGCGATCTTCTGTATTCTGGCGATCCGCGATCAGGTCGCACCGCCGACGCTGAACCTTGATAATCCCGCGGTGGAGACGCTGCTGGATCTGGCGCCCAATGCGCCGGTCAAACGCGAGATCAATGTGGCTCTGTCCAACAGCTTCGGCTTTGGCGGCACCAATGCCAGCCTTGTGCTGCGCAAGGTGGCGGACTGATGTGGCGTAACATCACGTCGAATTTTCTGACGGCCATGATCGTCATCCTCGTCGCTGTGGCGGGGGTGGTGGCATGGGCCAAACGGGAATATGTGTCCGAAGGCCCGCTGTCGCAGGCGATCTGTTTGCGGGTGGATCAGGGCGATAGTTTCGTGAAGGTCTCGGATGATCTGAAGGCCAAGGGCGCGATTTCGTCGGGCTATATCTTCCGCACCGGTGCCGATTACACCGAAAAGGACGGCAAGCTGAAATTCGGTTCCTATCTCATCGAGCCGGGGTCGACGATGGAAGACATCGTGGATCAGATCACCCGTGGGGGGCCGTCCAGCTGTGGGTCGGAACTGATCTACCGTATCGGCGTCAACACCCAGACACTGGCGCTGCGCGAGCTGGATCCGGCGACGGGGATCTACGAGGAACTTGCCAAATATGATCCGGTGGCCGATCCCGAACCCGACGGGTTCAAGGAACTGGTCGACGAGAAAAACATCACCAATCACCGTGTTATTCTGGCCGAAGGGGCAACCAGCTGGCACATTGTTCAGGCGCTGAAATCCTATGATTTCCTGTCTGGCGATGTGAAAGAGGTCCCCGCCGAGGGAAGCCTTGCGCCGCAAAGCTATGTGGTGACCAAGGGCGAGGACCGCAATGCGCTGATCGCACAGATGCAGACGGCGCAATCCGAAATCCTGAACACGGCTTGGGCCAATCGGGCCGAAGGGCTGCCCTACAAGACGCCGGAAGAGGCGCTGACCATGGCCTCTATCGTCGAGAAAGAGACCGGCGTGACGGCGGAGCGTCCCGAAGTGGCGAGCGTGTTTATCAACCGGATCGAGAAGGGCATGCGGCTGCAGACCGACCCGACGGTGATCTATGGGGTGACCAATGGCAAAGGGTCGCTCGGGCGTGGGTTGCGTCAGTCCGAGCTGCGGGCGAACAGCCCTTATAACACCTATGTCATCGCAGGTCTGCCGCCGACGCCGATTGCCAATCCGGGTAAGGCCGCGATTGAGGCGGCGCTGAACCCTGATTCCACCGACTACCTGTATTTTGTGGCCGATGGCACGGGCGGGCATGCTTTTGCCAGCACTTTGGCCGAGCATAATGCCAATGTTGCCAAGTGGCGCGCGATCGAGGCGCAACGGGCAAAAGAGGCGGGTGGTAACTAATTCCAGCCAATCGCGATTGGGAAAACCGGGCCAGGCGCCCGGTTTTTCTTTGCGCAACGTGCGCTGGCTGGGCGCAACCTAGGCGCGATTTCCTTTGACAGTCAGAGCGTTGCATGGCATCACTTATGGCATGCTAGGAGAAGTGGGCAAGACGCCGCGGGGTGACCCGTTGGGCGTCTTTTTCATTTTGCTCGTGCGGAGTCACACCACATGAGAGGCGGATTACAGGAATGAAAGTGACTTCCGTTGATTTGGAAGGGGCATCTTCGGTCGAAGCACTGGAGATGGCCGGAGCGATGTATCGCGATGTGGCCGAGGAGCTGGCCGTTGCGATGGAGGGTCTGAGGCAGGGGGAGCTTGCCGAGGCCAAGACAGCACGGGCCGCCGTGCGTGATTTGCGCGCGGCGTTGCAACTTTTGCTTGAGGAAAGGAACCGCGTTGAGAAACTCCGCAGAGAGGCTGCCGGGGTCGTCGAAGGACAGCACCTCGACTTTGATGCAGCCAGAACTGAGATCGGGCGCCGCTTGGCTTGCCTCCGCGACGCCTCAGGACGTTGACGCCTTTCTGGATGGGCTGGACGAGAATTCTCTTCTGGCCCTTCCGTGGCTGTTCGAGTTCTGGGCCTTGCCTCACCAGTTGCCTCCGATGGGGGACTGGAAAAGCTGGGTGATTATGGGAGGGCGCGGCGCGGGCAAGACCCGCGCCGGTGCCGAATGGGTCCGCTCGCAGGTGGAATCCTCCACGCCGCTGGATGCGGGCAAGGCCTCGCGTGTGGCTTTGGTGGGGGAGACCTATGATCAGGTGCGTGATGTGATGATCATGGGGGACAGCGGGATCATCGCCTGTTCGCCGCCCGATCGTCGTCCGACGTGGGAGGCCTCGCGCCGCAGGTTGGTTTGGCCGAATGGCGCGATGGCGATGGCCTATTCGGCGCATGACCCCGAGGCTTTGCGCGGGCCGCAGTTTGATGCGGCTTGGGTGGATGAGCTGGCCAAGTGGAAGCGTGCCGAGGATACGTGGGACATGCTGCAATTCGCCCTGCGTCTGGGGCGGCATCCGCAGCAGGTGGTGACCACCACGCCGCGGGATGTGGCGGTCTTGCGGGCGATCATGAAGAACCCTTCGACCGTGGTGACCCATGCGCCGACCGAGGCCAATCGCGCCTATCTGGCCGAGAGCTTTCTGGCCGAGGTGCAGGCGCGATATGCCGGCACGCGTCTGGGGCGGCAGGAGCTGGAGGGTGTTCTGCTGGAGGATATCGAGGGGGCGCTTTGGTCGACGCAGATGCTTGAGGGCCTTCGGATTGATGAGGTGCCTGCGCTTGACCGGATCGTGGTGGCGCTTGATCCGGCGGTCACGGCGGGATCGGCTTCGGATGAATGCGGGATCATCGTGGCGGGCGCTGTCACCAAGGGGCCGCCGCAGGATTGGCGCGCCTATGTCTTGGGTGATCTCAGCATCGGCGGCAAGCCCACCGAGTGGGCCAAGGCCGCGATTGCCGCGATGGAGCGCTTTGGCGCCGACCGTCTGGTGGCCGAGGTCAATCAGGGCGGTGATCTCATCGAGGGCGTTTTGCGGCAGGTCGATCCGCTGGTGCCCTTCCGTGCGCTGCGTGCGGGGCGCGGCAAGGGGGTGCGTGCCGAGCCGGTGGCCGCCCTTTACGAGCAGGGTCGCGTCTACCACGACCGCAAGGCCAGCCTTGGCAAGTTGGAGGACCAGATGTGCCAGATGACGGTGCAGGGCTATCAGGCCAAAGGGTCTCCGGACCGGCTGGATGCTTTGGTCTGGGCATTGACGGAATTGATGATCGAACCTGCCGCCCATTGGCGCAGGCCACAGGTAAGACGGTTGTGATGCGAAAAGGGGTCGGTGTTCCGGCCCCTTTCGTTTTGGCCCGCTTGGTCGGGGAGCACTAGAGATAAGGAGATCTGCATGGGGCTGAATATCTTTCGGAAGGGGCCTGCGCCCGGGACAAAGCCCGAGACAAAAGCGGTGCGCGGTCGCCCTGTGTCTTTGTCGGGCGGCTCGGGGCGGGTGATCTGGAGCCCGCGCGATACGGCCTCGATGACGCGGCAGGGCTTTGTCGGCAACCCCATCGGTTTTCGCTGTGTGAAGCTGATTGCCGAAGCAGCCGCCGCGCTGCCGCTGATCTGTCAGGATGCCGAGCGCCGCTATGAGGCGCATCCGGTGATCGACCTTCTGCGCCGTCCGAATGGGGCTCAGGGGCAGGCCGAGTTTCTTGAGGCGCTGTTTGGCCAGATGCTGCTGACCGGCGACACCTATATAGAGGCCGTGGGCGAAGGCGTCGATGTGCCGATGGAGCTGCATGTCTTGCGCGCCGATAGGATGAGTGTCGTGCCGGGCGAAGACGGCTGGCCCGTGGCCTATGATTATACCGTGGGCGCGCGCAAGCACCGCTTTGATCTGACGGGGCATCCCGATCCGATCTGCCATATCCGCACCTTCCACCCGCAGGATGATCACTACGGGCTGTCTCCGATGCAGGCGGCGGCGGTGGCGGTGGATGTCCATAACAGCGCAAGCCATTGGTCGAAGGCGCTGTTGGATAATGCCGCGCGTCCTTCTGGGGCGATCATCTATAAGGGGGCCGATGGTCAGGGGGTTCTGAGCCCCGATCAATACGACCGGCTGACCTTCGAGTTGGAGGCCAATCATCAGGGCGCGCGCAATGCGGGCCGTCCGATGTTGCTGGAGGGTGGGCTTGACTGGAAACCTATGGGGTTCTCCCCCTCGGATATGGAGTTCCATGAGACCAAGATCGCCGCCGCGCGCGAGATTGCCGTGGCCTTCGGGGTGCCGCCGATGCTTTTGGGCATTCCCGGCGATGCGACCTATGCCAATTACGCCGAGGCCAATCGGGCCTTTTTCCGGCTGACCGTGCTGCCTTTGGCCACGCGGGTGACGGCGGCGCTTGCGTGGTGGCTGTCGGGCTTTCTGGGCGCGCGCATCGAGCTGCGTCCCGATCTGGATCAGGTGCCCGCGCTGGCCTCGGAGCGAGATGCGCAATGGCAGCGCGTGGGCGAGGCAAGCTTTCTGACCGCTGCCGAGAAGCGCGTTCTTCTGGGGTTGCCGCGTCAACCGGAGGAATAAGCCATGCCGACTGGAGGCTCGCGCTTTCTGAAGGAGCCGTTCGATCTGCATGAGGAACGGTTCAACGCGACGGAGAAGATTATGGAGCTGCAATTCGATCAGGTGGAACGCCGGTTGCAGCGCATTGAAGCGATGATCGAGGGGCTTGAGCGACGTCTGTGGATGGCGGTTTACGGCGTTGTGGCCGTGGTGCTGTCGCAGGCGGTCTACGGGCTTCTGGATATGGTGCCGCATTAGGAGGGCTGAATGGAGCAAATGACACTGGGGCTGGAGTTCAAATCGGTGCGTACCGATACGCCCAGCACCCTGAAGGTGACCGAGGACCGGATCGAGGGCTATGCCAGCCTTTTCGGCCTGCCTGATCAGGGCGGCGATGTGGTCTGCCCGGGCGCCTATACCGATTGTCTTGCGCGGCTTGCGCAGGAAGGCCGCCGCGTGGCGATGCTCTGGCAGCATGACCAGACGCAGCCCATCGGCGTCTGGGAAGACATCCATGAAGATCGCACCGGCCTATTTGTGCGCGGCTATCTTCTGGAGGATGTGACCCGTGCCCGTGAGGCGCGTGCGCTTCTGGCGTCGGGGGCGATGGACGGGTTGTCCATCGGCTACCGCGTGGTGCGGGCGCATCGCGACGGGCAGGGCCAGCGGATGCTCACCGAGCTGGATCTTTGGGAGGTGTCTTTGGTGACCTTCCCGATGCTGAAGGAGGCGCGGGTCGCCGCCAAAGCGATGTCCGAAGGGGCAGAGCTTTCACATCTGGCACGGGCGCTGCGTGCGGCCGCGTCGCAACTGGCGGGTAACTGACCCCGCGCTTTCGATCTTCGTGAAAAATTGAGGAGAGACAATGACCCCCGACAAAAGCGTCTTTGGGGAGCGGACAGCTATGTCCGACGGGGCCCCGATCGTGGCCGAGGTGCACTCGGCCCTTAGCGAATTTGTGAAGGAAGCCAAGGGCTTCCAAAACGAAATGACTTCACGCATTCAAAAACAGGAAGAGCGTCTGACCATGTTGCAAACCAAATCCATCCAAAATCGTCCGGCCCTGTCGCATGCAGCGCAAGAGACCGCCCCCCATGTGAAGGCCTTTGATGCCTATCTGCGTTCGGGCGATGATGACGGTCTGCGCGGTCTGGTTGTCGAGACCAAGGGGCTGAACACGGCCGTTGCCGCCGAGGGGGGCTATCTGGTCGATCCGCAGACCAGCGATACCATCCGCTCGATCCTCGGCTCGACCGCCTCGATCCGCATGATCGCCAATGTGGTTCAGGTCGAGGCCACCAGCTTTGACGTGCTGGTCGATCATGGCGAGATCGGTTCGGGCTGGGCGTCGGAGACCGCGAACCTCACCGAGACGAGCACGCCGCAGATCGACCGGATCTCGATCCCGCTTTACGAGCTTTCGGCCATGCCCAAGGCTAGCCAGCGTCTGCTGGATGATGCGGCCTTCGATATCGAGGGCTGGCTTGCGGGCCGTATTGCCGACCGTTTCGCCCGTGCGGAGGCTGCGGCTTTCGTGAATGGCGATGGTGCCGATAAGCCCAAGGGCTTTCTGGCCCATCCGGCTGTGAATAATGAAAACTGGGCTTGGGGCAGTCTGGGCTATGTGGCGACCGGCGTTGCAGGGGATTTCTCGGCCACGGCGGCGGCAGATGCGGTGGTCGATCTGGTTTATGCACTTGAGGCGGAATATCGCGCCAATGGCAGCTTCGTGATGAATTCCAAAACCGCAGGGGCCGTGCGCAAGATGAAGGATGCTGATGGCCGCTTCCTGTGGTCGGACGGTCTGGCTGCGGGCGAGCCTGCGCGCCTGATGGGCTATCCGGTGCTGATCGCGGAGGATATGCCCGATATCGCAGCGGATACCTATGCGATTGCTTTCGGCGATTTCCATCAGGGCTACACTATTGCCGAACGCCCCGATCTGCGTGTGCTGCGTGACCCCTTCTCGGCCAAGCCGCATGTGCTGTTTTACGCCTCCAAGCGAGTGGGCGGCGATGTCAGCGATTTCGCGGCGATCAAGCTTCTGAAATTTGCGGTCTCCTGAGGCGCGGGCGCGGCTGAGGCTGCGCTGACCCCGATCCGGGCTTCGGTCCGGATAAGGGCAGACGCGGTCTTTCTGCCGTCCGCCTAGCTGCTCCCTCCGTCCGAGCGGGTGGCGGAAGGCGGCGTCTGTCCGAGATGGCGCCCGTGGTCTTGCGGGCGTCATCATCCCAATTTCGGAGGTGCTTTCCATGTTGAACGAAATAGTGCCGGTGACAAGCGACCGGCTTCCGATTGCGGCCCTGCGCGACCATCTGCGGCTGGGGCGCGGGTTTGCGGATGTGGGGGCCGAGGATGTGGCGCTTGAGGCCTATCTGCGTGCGGCGATTGCCTTGATCGAACAGCGTATTTCAAAGGCGCTTTTGACGCGCGGCTTTCTGCTGCGGCTGCGTCGCTGGGCCAATCCGCAGGCACAGCCTCTGCCTCTGGCACCGTTGACGGGCGTGACGCAGGTCGCTTTGCGCGGGGCCGATGAGGAGGTGGCGGTGCTGGACGCGGCGCGTTACCGGCTGATGCCGGATGGGGTGCGGCCCGTGCTGTTGGCGGTTGGGGGCAATTTTCCGCCCCTTGAGGACGGCGGACTGATCGAGATTTCGGTCGAGGCAGGCTTTGGGGTCATGTGGGAGAATGTGCCCGCAGATTTGCGACAGGCCGTGATGTTGCTGGCGGCCCATTATTTCGAGCACCGTCATGAAAGCGACCAGAGCGGCGCGCTGCCCTTTGGCGTAAACGCGCTGATCGAGCCTTGGCGCGTGGTGCGGCTGTTTGGTGGGAACGGGGGGCGGGGATGAGTGTGCCGAAGCTTTCCACCTGCCTCGTGCTGGAAGAACCGCAGAATGTCCCTGATGGTGCGGGGGGCCTGATCGAGACTTGGGTCGAACTGGGCGAGCTCTGGGCGGCGCTCGATTTCGGCACCGGCACCGAGCGCGCCGATCAGCTGCGCGCGATCGCTGCGGTATCGGTGACGGTCACGGTGCGCTCGGCGCTGCGTTCCTCGCCGCGCAGGCCAACGGCCAATCAGCGCTTTCGGCTGGGTGATCGGGTCTTTCGTATTCTTGCCGTGGCGGAGGACGCCCCCGGTTACCTGCGTTGCTTTGCCCGCGAGGAGGTTGTGACATGAGCTATCTCTTGGCGTCGGCCTTGCAGGCGGCGGTGTTTCAGGCGCTGTCGGGCGATGCGACGGTTGCCGAATTGAGCGGTGGAGCGATCTATGATGCCCAGCCTCTTGGTGCAACCGCCGGTTCGTATATCAGTCTCGGCCCCGAAGACGTTGTCGATATCTCGGATCGCAGCGGCCCGATTGCTCGGCATGATTTCACCATTTCGGTGGTGACGGATGCGGCGGGGTTCCAGGCGGCCAAGACCTTGGCCGAAGCGGTGAATGCCTGCCTGACACAGGGCGCGCTGACGCTTCCAGCGGGACGGGTGGCGGGGGTGTGGTTTCGCAAGGCCAAGGCGCGTCGTGTAGGGACCAATGCGACACGGCGGATCGATCTGACGTTTCGCGCCCTCGTCAGCCCCGAGTAACCGGACAGGCGCGTCCATATCTGGCTCCGATACGGGGCCTTTTTGCATTTCTAGGAGAGAAAAATGGCAGTCCAAAACGGAAAAGACCTGCTGGTGAAACTCGATCTCAGCGGAGACGGACAGTTCCAGACGATCGCTGGCCTGCGTGCCACGCGGATCAGTTTCAACGCAGAGACGGTGGATGTGACCTCGCTGGAAAGCGAGGGGCGTTGGCGCGAGCTGCTGGGGGGCGCGGGGGTGCGTTCGGCCTCGATCTCGGGGTCGGGGGTGTTTCGCGATGCCGATACGGACGCGCGGGCGCGGCAGATTTTCTTTGATGGCGAGATCCCCGAGTTTCAGGTGATCATCCCCAGTTTCGGCATCGTGCAGGGGCCGTTCCTGATTTCGTCGATCGAATATGCGGGGTCGCATGATGGCGAGGCCACCTATGAGATGGCGATGGCTTCGGCGGGGGCGCTGAGCTTCATCGAACTGACGGAGGAGTGATATGGCGAATCCTTGGGCAGGTGAGGTCGAGGTGACGCTGGACGGGGTACCGCATACTGCCAAGTTGACCCTTGGCGTATTGGCGGAACTTGAGGCGCAGCTGGAGACAGAGACGATGCTGGATCTGGTTACGCGGTTTGAAAGCGGGCGGTTTTCCAGCCGCGATGTCTTGGCGCTGCTGGTGGCGGGGCTGCGCGGTGGTGGCTGGCGGGGACGGGCGGAAGATCTGCGCATGGTCGAAATCGGCTCTGGGCCGGTTGAGGCGGCCCAGCTTGCCGCACGCCTTCTGGCCCGCGCTTTTGGCGCGCCAGAAGAGCAATGATGCGCCGGTATGAGGCATCGGGGCGGCTGGATTGGCCGGGTCTGATGCGGGCGGGATTGGTGGGCTTGCGCCTGCGCCCGCAGGAGTTCTGGGCGCTGAGCCCTGCCGAACTGGCGCTGCTTCTGGGCGATATGCCCAAGGCGCGACCACTGACACGCGCGCGGCTGGAAGAGCTGGCGCAGGCATTCCCCGATCGTCGCGGACCCGAAGGAGAAAGTGATGGATGATACTGATTTCGATGCGCTGAGCGAAAGCGCGCAGGAACTGGAGACGGTTCTGGGCAATGTCGGGGTTCTGACGGGGGCATTTTCGAGCGAATTATCGAGCCTGCGTGACAGCATGGGGCTGACGTCTCGCGAGATCGGCACATTGTCGCGCCGTTTCTCGACCACGATCGGCAGTGCGTTTGAAGATGTCGTTTTTGATGGGGAGAGCCTGTCGAACGCGCTGCGCTCTGTCGCGCAGAGCATGTCGGATGCGGTTTATGCGGCGGCGGTGAAGCCGGTCAGCGACACGCTGGGCAGTACCTTGGCAAGCGGTGTTGCCTCTTTGGCTGGCGGTTTGATGCCGTTTGCCAATGGCGGGGCCTTCTCTTCGGGTAAGGTGCGCGCTTTTGCCAAGGGGGGCGTGGTCAGCGAGGCCACGGGTTTTGCGATGCGGGGCGGAATGGGGCTGATGGGCGAGGCGGGGCCGGAGGCGATCATGCCGCTGACTCGTGGCGCGGATGGTCGTTTGGGCGTGCAGGCACAGGGCGGGCGCGCGGTGAATGTGACGATGAATGTGACCACGCCGGATATTGCGGGCTTCAGCCGCTCGCGCGCGCAGTTGGCTGCCCAGATGAGCCGCGCTCTCTCGCGCGGGTCGAAAACGATGTGAGCCGTTTCAAGACAGTTTTCGGAGGAACAAGATGGCATTTCATGAAATCCGCTTTCCCGCCAGTCTGAGTTTCGGCTCGCTTGGTGGACCGGAGCGCCGCACAGAGATTGTCACCCTTGCCAGCGGCTATGAGGAGCGTAACAGCCCTTGGGCCCATTCAAGGCGTCATTACGATGCCGGTGTGGGGCTGCGGTCGTTGGATGATGTCGAGGCGCTTCTGGCCTTTTTCGAGGCGCGGGCCGGACAGTTGCACGGGTTCCGCTGGAAGGATTGGGCCGATTACCGTTCGGCCCCTGCCAGCCGCGCGCTTGGATATGAAGATCAGGTGATCGGGACTGGCGATGGGAAAACCGTCGCCTTTTCTTTGGCTAAAACCTATCGCTCTGGCGATATCACCTATACGCGCCCGATCACCAAGCCGGTGGGGGCGACGGTGCTGGTGGGGGTGCAGGGCGGTTATCAGGCCGAAAGCATCGACTGGTCGGTGGACACGACAACGGGTGTGGTCACCTTTGCCGCTCCGCCCGAAAAAGGCGCGCGGGTAACGGCAGGCTTCGAGTTCGACGTGCCGGTGCGGTTTGACACCGACCGGATTCAGGTTTCGGTGCAATCGTTTCAGGCGGGAGAAGTGCCACAGGTGCCGGTTGTGGAGGTGCGCCTATGAGCTATTCCGCACAGTTTCAGGCCCATCTTGACACGAAGGCCACAACGATTGCGCGCGCATGGGCGGTGACACGGCAGGATGGCATCGTGATGGGGTTCACCGACCATGATCGGCCATTGGCGTTTGCTGGCCTGACGTTCCAGCCCGAAACCGGAATGTCGGCCAGCGCGCTGGGGCAATCTTCGGGGCTCTCGGTCGACAATTTCGAGGTTGTCGCGGCTTTGCGCGCTGATGCGATTACCGAAGACGATATCCGCGCAGGCCGTTACGATGGGGCCGAGTTGCGTAGCTGGCTTGTCAACTGGGCGGATGCGTCCGAACATGCACTGATCTTTCGCGGCCATCTGGGAGAGCTGACGCGCAATGACGGTGCGTTTCAGGCGGAGTTGCGTGGCCTTTCGGACCGGCTGAACAATCAGGTCGGTCGGGTGTATCATCCGGCCTGCTCGGCGGTTCTGGGCGACCGGAAGTGCCGGTTTGATCCTTTGCAGGCGGGGTATTTTGTCGAACTGGCCGTGGAAGAGTGTGAAGGGGCGACACGGTTTTCGTGGCAATCCTTGACAGGCTTCGAGGATCGCTGGTTCGAACGTGGTCTGCTGACGGTTCTCGATGGAGCGGCTGCCGGTCTTTCGGGAGCGGTGAAATTTGACCGTCTGGCACAGGATGGTCGCCGCGTGATCGAATTATGGCAGTCCTTGCGTGCCGAGCTGGTGGCGGGCGACAGGGTGCGGATTGTTGCAGGCTGTGACCGGCGTGCCGAAACGTGCCGGTTGAAATTCGACAATTTCGTGAATTTCCGCGGGTTCCCGCATATTCCGGGGGAGGACTGGCTGGTGTCCTATCCGGTTTCTGGCGGAAATTACGACGGCGGGAGCCTCTTCCGATGACCGCCCGTTCCGAGGTCGTGTTTTTGGCGCGGGCATGGATCGGCACGCCTTACAGCCATCAGGCGTCCTGTCTGCAGGGGGGCACGGATTGTCTGGGGCTGATCCGCGGGATCTGGCGCAGTCTTTATGGCTGCGAACCCGAACTTCCGGCCCCCTATAGCGCGGATTGGGCCGAGGCGGGGGGCGCCGAGGCGCTTTGGCAGGCCGCCGCGCGTCATCTGGTGCCGGTTCAGGCCAATGACCCGTTCCGAATGGGGCAGGTTCTTCTGTTCCGTATGAAACCCCGTGCGGTGGCCAAGCATGTTGGCCTGCTCTCGGAGCGGGGGCCTTTGCGCTTTATTCATGCTTATGGCGGGCATGGGGTGGTGGAAAACGCCCTGTCCGCGCCTTGGCGTGCCCGATTGGTGGCGCGCTTCGACTTTCCGGATGTGAGGTGAGACATGGCAACGATCCTTTTGGGCGCGGCGGGCGCTGCGATTGGCGGTGGCTTCGGTGGCACGGTGCTGGGGCTTTCCGGTGCGGTCATCGGGCGGGCGGTCGGAGCGACCTTGGGGCGCGCCATCGACCAACGGCTTCTGGGAACCGGATCGCAAAGCGTAGAAACCGGCAAGGTCAGCCAGTTCCGCCTTTCCTCGGCAAGCGAGGGGACGCCCGTGCCGATGGTCTGGGGCGGGATGCGGGTGGCAGGACAGGTGATCTGGGCAACGCGCTTTCGCGAACATGCCAGCACCAAGAAAAGCGGAAAGGGCACGGGCACGACCGTGTCGACAACAAGCTACAGCTATTCCGTCAGTCTTGCCTTGGCCTTGTGCGAAGGCGAGATCCTGCGGGTCGGGCGGATCTGGGCCGATGGCCAGATACTGGATACGGCAGGCCTTGATTTTCGTGTGTATACCGGGGCCGAGGATCAGGAACCGGATGCGAAGATACAGGCGGTCGAAGGGGCGGATGCCGCCCCGGCCTATCGCGGTATTGCCTATGTGGTTTTCGAGGATCTGGCGCTTGGTCCGTTTGGCAATCGCGTCCCGCAACTGACCTTCGAGGTGTTCCGCGCCGCCGCGCCATCTGTGCCGCAGGAGATCGCGGGGTTTGAGGGCTGTGTCAGGGGGGTCGCGCTTATTCCCGGCACGGGCGAGTATTCTCTGGCGACGACCCCTGTCTATTTTGCGGGAGAAGAGGGAGGCTCAAGCAAGGTCATGAACCAGAGCGCCCCGGGCGGGCTTAGTGATTTCGCGACCTCTCTCGCGGCACTGAATGATGATCTGCCGAATTGCGAAGCCGTTTCCCTTGTGGTGTCGTGGTTTGGTGATGACCTGCGCGCGGGTCAGTGCAAGATCCGCCCGCGGGTGAATGAAACCGCAGGAGACGGGAAAAATATGGCATGGTCTGTCTCGGGGGTGGGGCGCGCCGAGGCCGGAAAGGTTGCCCATACCGCCGAGGGCGATCTTTATGGGGGCACGCCTGCCGATGCTGCGGTGATCGAGGCCATTCGGGCCTTGCGAGCTGCGGGAAAATTCGTCACCTTCTATCCCTTCATCCTGATGGAGCAGATCGCGGGCAATGCACGTCCCAATCCGTGGTCGCCGACCGAGGAACAGCCCGCTTTGCCGTGGCGCGGACGGATTACGACAGACATCGCCCCCGGACTGGAGGGCTCGACCGATCGTAGCGCGGCTGCCGCGCAGGACGTTGCGGCCTTTTTCGGGGAGGCCGCGCCAGAAGCCTTCGCGCCGGAGGGGATGACGCTGCGCTATAGTGGTGCCGAAGAATGGTCCATGCGCCGTTTCATTTTGCACTATGCCCATCTTTGCGCGCAAGCGGGTGGGGTAGATGCGTTTTGCGTGGGCACCGAAATGTGCGCCCTGACCCAGATCCGTGATGCCGAGGACGGGTTTCCTGCCGTCGAAGCCTTGCGCCGTCTGGCAAATGACGTTCGCGCTATTCTGGGCGAGACTTGTAAAATCGGCTATGCGGCGGATTGGTCGGAATATTTCGGATATAATTCGCCGGATGGAAACCGCTACTTCCATCTGGATCCGCTCTGGGCAGATAGTGCCATCGATTTTGTCGGTGTCGATAATTATCTGCCGCTTGCCGATTGGCGTGAGGGCGAAAACCATGCCGATGCGGCATGGCCTGCCATCCACGATCTGGGCTATCTGCAAAGTAATATCGAGGGTGGAGAATACTATGACTGGTATTATGCGACCGATCTCCATCGGCAGATGCAGATCCGCACGCCCATCACCGATGGGGAGGGAGAACCCTGGATCTGGCGGGCGAAGGATTTCCGTAGCTGGTGGCAGAACCGTCATTACGAGCGGATCGACGGGCTGCGGGCGGAGGAGCCGACGGCATGGATCCCGCAGATGAAACCGATCTGGTTTACCGAATATGGCTGTGCGGCGATCGATAAGGGGGCCAACCAGCCCAACAAGTTTCTGGACCCGAAAAGCTCTGAATCCATGCTGCCCCATTTTTCCAACGGGCGGCGCGACGAGCTGATCCAGATGCAATATGTGCGGGCGATGGAGGGGTGGTGGCAGGACCGGGCGCATAATCCTGTTTCGGAGGTCTATGAGGGGCCGATGATCGATATGACCAAGGCGCATGTCTGGTGTTGGGACGCGCGGCCTTGGCCCGAGTTTCCCTCCCGTGACGATCTCTGGAGCGATGCCGAGAATTACGCGCGCGGGCATTGGCTATCCGGTCGCGCGGTGGCGCAGCCGCTGGCGCGTGTTGTGGTCGAGATCTGCGCGATGGGTGGGGTGACGGCGGTGGATGTGTCGGGGCTGCGTGGCTCTGTGCGCGGATATAGTGCGCAATCGGGGGAGTCCCCGCGGGCAATGCTGCAAACGCTTATGCTGGCCTATGGTTTCGATGCGGTCGAGCGCGACGGAGCACTGCATTTTATCATGCGGAGCGGTCAGGTGAGCCGGGCTCTTGCCGATACGGATTTTGCTTTGCAGGAGGACGAGAGCACGCTCACCCGCATTCGTGCTTCCGAGGCGGAGATGTCGGGCAGGGTGCGGCTGTCCTATATCGAGGCAGAGGGAGACTATGCCACCCGTGTGGTCGAGGCGATTGCGCCGCAGGAAACCGATCAGGGCAGCAATAGTGCCAGTGAGGTAAATGCCGCATTGCATCGTCCGCAGGCAGTGGCCACGGTTGAACGCTGGCTGGCAGAGGCGCAGATGGCGCGGGATGTCGTGCAATTCGCGGTGCCGCCCTCCTTGACGGGGCTCGGGGCGGGGGATGTCATCGCGATCGAGGAAGAGCGGTACCGGATCGACCGTGTCGATCTGGCGGGGACGGCGACAATGGAGGCCGTCCGGATCGAGGCGGGGCTTTACGAGCCGTCCGATGCGGCCGAGGCGGATGTCTCCACGACGCGGTTTTACGCGCCTGTGCCGGTGACGGCGCAGTTCATGGATCTGCCGCTTCTAACCGGAGAGGAAGTGCCCTATGCGCCGTATCTGGCGGTGACCGCCAGTCCGTGGCCCGGAACGGTTGCGGTATTCGATGCGGTGAGTGATGCCGATTACCAGTTGAATGCCACGCTGACGCACCGTGCGACGTTCGGGCGTAGTCTGGGGGCGCTGAATGCGGCCCGCGCGGGGCTATGGGACCGTGGGGCGCCGCTGCGGGTTTCGCTTGTTTCGGGGGAGCTGCAATCGGCCAGCGAAGAACAGCTATTGGCCGGAGCGAATGCGATGGCCATCGGCGATGGCAGCAGTGACAACTGGGAGATCTTCCAGTTCGCGCAAGCTGAACTGGTCGGCAATAATACATGGGATCTGAGCCTGAGGTTGCGCGGCCAGCTGGGCACCGATGCGCTGATGCCCGAAATCTGGCCGGAAGGTTCGGTGGTGGTGGCACTTGATGGCAATCTCGATCAGATCACGCTGGCGCAGGCACAGCGCAATATTTCCCGCCATTATCGTATCGGATCGGCGCGGCGCAGCTATGACGACCCGAGCTATGTGCATCTGAACGAGGCGTTCAAAGGCAATGGCCTGCGCCCCTATGCACCGTCGCATCTGCGGGTGTCCAAGGCGACGGAAGACTGGAGTATAGGCTGGGTCCGGCGTACGCGTCTGAACGGTGATCCCTGGCTGGAGCAGGAGGTGCCGCTTGGCGAATTGCATGAACGATACAGGCTGCGTCTTCTGACCGAGACCGGTGCCGTGCTGCGTGAGGTTACGCTTGAGGCACCGAGTTGGATATATACTGCGTCCCAGCGTCAGGCCGATCTTGCGAGCGGTTCTGCGTTGGTGCTTGAGGTGGCGCAACTGAGTGATCTTTACGGAGCGGGATTGCCGGCACGACTGGCACTCGGACTTTGACGGGCGGGGCATCCGATGGCGGGCAAAGAAAGGTTTGTGACCGATGTTAAGGACTTTTCTCTATTTTGCACTTGGTTTATCTCTGGTCGGCCTCCATGTGGTATTGTGCTAGAGCATGCCTGTGAAGGTGAGCCCGCATTTGCTGCGCAAAGGAGACGTCATGGCTGAGCCCCAAGTCAGAATTGCCACCGTTGATCCTGTCTGGGAGCGGATCTGTACCGAGGCGCGCGCGGCCGTTCAGAACGAGCCGCTTCTTGGATCGCTGATCCATGCCGGTCTTTTGCATCACCCCACTTTCGAGAGGGCGCTGTCTTTCCGGTTCTCGTTGAAACTGGCGTCGAACGAAATGAGCGAGCAGATCCTGCGCGAAATTGCGGATGATGCCTATGCGCAGGCCCCCTATCTGATTGCGGCAGCGCGTGCCGATCTGGTTGCGGTTTACGAGCGCGACGCGGCTTGCCACCGTCTGATGCAACCCCTGTTGTTTTTCAAGGGTTTTCAGGCGCTGCAATCCTACCGGATTGCCCATTGGCTGTGGTCGGAGGGGCGTAAGGACATGGCCTATTATGTCCAGATGCGTACCTCCGAGATGTTCGGTGTCGATATTCACCCCGCTGCCCGCATCGGGCAGGGCGTGATGATCGACCATGCGCATTCTATCGTGATCGGCGAGACGGCTGTGGTCGGGGATAATGTGTCGATGCTGCATTCTGTCACGCTGGGCGGGACCGGCAAGGAAGAGGAAGACAGACATCCCAAGATCGGCAATGGCGTATTGATCGGGGCCGGTGCCAAGGTGCTGGGCAATATTCGGGTGGGAGACAATTCCCGCATCGCGGCAGGGTCGGTCGTGTTGAACGAGGTGCCGCCGTGTAAGACGGTCGCAGGGGTGCCCGCCCGCATCGTGGGAGATGCCGGTTGCAGCCAGCCGTCGGTATCAATGGATCATCTTTTGGAAAAATAGCACGATTTGTGAGAGCGTCAGCCCGCGTGGCGGATGTTTGCTATATGAAAAACGGGCTACCGGTTATGCCGGTAGCCCGTTTTGTTTTTGTTACAGCAGGCGTTTGCACCCCTGCCGCGCACTGACCTATCAGGCCAGCATCGTCATCGGGTTTTCGAGGTTCTCGACGATGATCTTCAGAAGATCCGCGCCAAGCGCCCCGTCGATCACACGGTGATCGACCGACATGGTGACCGACATTACGGTGGCCACTTCGATCTCGCCTTCGGCATTCACCACCGGCTTTTTCACACCACCACCCACGGCGAGGATGCCGGCATGGGGCGGGTTCACGATGGCGTCGAAGTTATCGATGCCGAACATGCCGAGGTTGGAGATCGCGAAGGAGCCGCCCTGATATTCATGCGGTGCAAGCTTGCGGTCGCGCGCACGTTTGGCCAGATCCTTCATCTCGGTCGAGAGCGCCGAAAGCGACTTCATATCGGCGTCTTTCAGCACCGGCGTGAAGAGACCACCCTCGATCGCCACGGCCACAGCCACATCCGAGGGCTTCAGCTTCAGCACGCGGTCGCCCGCCCAGACAGCATTCGCATCCGGCACAGCCTGCAGTGCTTGGGCCACGGCCTTGATGATGAAGTCATTCACCGACAGCTTAATCCCACGGCCTTCCAGCTGCTTGTTCAGCTGCGAGCGGAACTTCAGCAGCGCATCCAGCTTGATGTCGCGGCGCAGGTAGAAATGCGGGATCGTTTGCTTGGCTTCCGAGAGACGCGCGGCAATCGTCTTGCGCATCCCGTCCAGCTTGACCTCTTCGAACGCGCGGCCTTCATACATCTTGATGACGGCATCGGCAGAGGGGCCAGCGGGGGCTGCTTTGGCGACAGGCGCCTCGGCTTTGGCCGGAGCCGCTTCGGCCTTGGGCGCAGCGGTTGCACCTTCGACATCCGCCTTCACGATACGGCCCTTGGGACCCGAACCCGCGATAGTCGCCAGATCCAGACCTTTCTGGGCCGCGATACGGCGTGCCAGCGGCGAGGCGAAGATACGCTTGCCGTCTTTGGCGGGGGCTGCAGGGGCCGGTGCCGCAGCAGCAGGCGTGGCTGCGGCCTTGGGAGCCTCTGCGGGCGCTTCCGCCTTGGCAGGGGCTGCGGGGTTCGACGCGGTCTCGATGGCCGAGGCGTCTTCGCCCTCTTCCAGCATCACGGCGATCGGGGTGTTGACCTTCACGCCTTCGGTGCCTTCCGCGATGAGGATCTTGCCAAGCACACCCTCGTCAACCGCTTCAAACTCCATCGTCGCTTTATCGGTCTCGATTTCCGCGATGATGTCACCGGAGGCGACGGTGTCGCCTTCCTTTTTCAGCCAGCGCGCCAGCGTGCCTTCTTCCATCGTCGGAGAAAGGGCCGGCATCAGGATTTCAGTTGCCATCTCTGGATCTCCTTAGCGATAGGTGACTTTTTTCACCGCAGCGATGACTTCATCGGTGGTGACAAGAGCCAGTTTCTCGAGGTTGGCGGCATAGGGCATCGGCACGTCTTTACCGGTGCAGTTGATCACGGGCGCGTCCAGATAGTCGAAGGCGCGTTCCATGATGACAGCCGACAGGTGGTTACCGATGGAGCAGACGGGGAAGCCTTCTTCCACGGTGACGCAGCGGTTGGTCTTCATGACGGAAGCCAGCACGGTGTCGTAATCCAGCGGGCGGATCGAGCGCAGGTCGATGACCTCTGCCGAGATGCCTTCCTCTGCCAGTTTCTCTGCCGCTTCCAGCGCATAGGTCATGCCGATGCCGAAGGAGACGATGGTCACATCCGTACCTTCGCGCCAGACTTTCGCCTTGCCGATCGGAACGGTGAAATCATCCATCACCGGCACTTCGAACGACTTCCCGTAGAGGATCTCGTTTTCAAGGAAGATGACGGGGTTCGGATCGCGGATCGCCGATTTCAAGAGGCCTTTCGCATCGGCTGCCGAATAGGGCTGAACAACCTTGAGGCCCGGGATCTGCGCATACCATGCGGCGTAATCCTGGCTGTGCTGCGCACCCACGCGGGCTGCCGCACCGTTCGGACCACGGAACACCATCGGTGCCCCCATCTGGCCGCCCGACATATAGAGCGTTTTTGCCGCCGAGTTGATGATCTGGTCAATCGCCTGCATAGCGAAGTTGAAGGTCATGAATTCGACGATCGGGCGCAGGCCACCAAAAGCCGCGCCGACTGCGATACCGGCAAAGCCATGCTCGGTGATCGGGGTGTCGATCACGCGCTTCGAGCCGAACTCGTCCAGAAGACCTTGGCTGATCTTATAAGCGCCTTGGTATTCGGCAACCTCTTCGCCCATCAGATAGACGTTCTCGTCGCCGCGCATCTCTTCGGCCATCGCATCGCGCAGGGCTTCGCGGACCGTCTGGGTCTTCATCTCGGTGCCTTCGGGCCAATCCGGCGTCGTATTCGGCGCAAGGGGCGTATCCGGCGTGTCGTCTTTGGCAGCAGCGGGAACCGAAGCGGGGGCAGGGGCTGCCTCTGCCGCAGGTGCCGAAGCCGATGCGATATCATCCGCCGATTCGCCTTCTTCCAGAAGAACCGCGATGGGGGTGTTCACTTTCACGCCCTCGGTGCCTTCTTCGATCAGGATCTTGCCCAGCGTGCCTTCATCGACCGCTTCGAATTCCATCGTCGCCTTATCGGTTTCGATTTCTGCGATGATATCCCCTGCGGAGACGGTATCGCCTTCTTTCTTGAGCCAGCGCGCCAGAGTGCCCTCTTCCATAGTGGGCGACAGGGCGGGCATCAGGATTTCAGTTGCCATTCTTCTCTTCCCTCTCAGGCGTTCTGCGGTGCCGCGTCGGCATAGATGTCGGTCCAGAGCTCTTCGAGCGCGGGCTCGGGGCTTTCTTTCGCGAATTCAGCCGACTCGTTGACGATCGCCTTGATGTCCTTGTCGATGGCCTTCAGGTCATCTTCGGTGGCATGATTGCCGGTCAGCAGCAGTTGGCGGACATGCTCGATGGCGTCACGCTCTTCGCGCATCTTCTGCACTTCGTCGCGCGAGCGGTATTTCGCGGGGTCCGACATCGAGTGACCGCGGTAACGGTAGGTTTTCACCTCGAGGATATAGGGGCCTTTGCCCGCACGGCAGTGTGCCACGGCCTTTTCGCCAGCCGCTTTGACCGCCAGAACATCCATGCCGTCGACTTCCTCGCCCGAGATGCCATAGGCCTCGCCGCGTTTCCACAGCGCCGGGGATTTGGTCGAACGGGCGACCGAGGTGCCCATTGCATATTGGTTGTTCTCGATGACGAAGACGACCGGAAGATCCCATAGCTGCGCCATGTTATAGGTCTCGTAAACCTGACCCTGGTTGGCCGCACCATCGCCGAAATAGGCGAAGGTCACATTGTCATTGCCCTTGTACTTGTCCGAGAAGGCAAGACCTGCGCCAATTGGAACCTGCGCACCAACAATGCCGTGGCCCCCATAGAAATGCTTCTCTTTCGAGAACATGTGCATGGAGCCGCCTTTGCCTTTCGAATAGCCGCCCTCGCGGCCCGTCAGCTCGGCCATCACGCCCTTGGCGTCCATGCCGCAGGCAAGCATATGCCCGTGGTCGCGATACGAGGTCACGCGCTTGTCGCCCTCTTTCGCGGCGGCCTCAAGGCCCACAACAACAGCCTCCTGACCGATGTAAAGGTGACAGAAGCCACCGATCAGCCCCATGCCGTAAAGCTGGCCTGCCTTCTCTTCGAAGCGGCGGATCAGCAGCATGTCACGATAGTAGCTGAGAAGCTCGTCCTTGGAGACGTTCGCACCAGCCTTGGGTGCGGTCCCCGAACTCTTGCGAGCAGCCATAGGCATCCTCCCTAAAAGCGGATAGTTCAGTATTAAACCATCTCTAGCGGAAAGCATCTGCAAAGACAATCACCGCGATATGCAACAGTGTCTTCTGCGGGCATAAAGTGATGGTATGTGGAGAAGGATGACGCAAAAAACCCGCAAGGCAAGCTTGCGGGTTGCTAAAAATGTCCACATTTCGGGCGCTTTAGCGAATGACGACCTCGTCGCCACGCACCAGTCCAAGGATATTGCGCGCCTGCTCGTCCAGAAGGTCGAGGTCCAGATAATCATCCGACAGGCGATGCGTCAGATTCGCCATACGCTTGACCTCGTCGCGCAGTGCGTCGCGCTTTTGCGTCATGTCGGTGATTTCGGCCTCGATCTGCACCCGCTTGAATATCCCGTAAGATCCCTGCACGGCGGCAAAGGTGAAATATGCCGCCAGCACGAAGGCGATGGAAAAGAAGATCAGCGGACCGACCGCCCGGTTTTTCTGCTGCATGTTCTGCCTATATCAGGCGCGCAAGGGCGCCATTTTGCTCTGCCAGTTCTTTGCGCGTTCTGCGCGGCCTCTTGTCGGGCCTGAGATCCGACTATGCCACGAAGCGCCCCGCTTCGCCTAGGCATTTTTGCATGGAAAGGGGACCGGAACATAAAAAGGCGCCCCCTTTGGGACGCCTTGCAAGCTTGGGCCGGGTCTCGGCACGGGATCTTATTTGCTGACCGTTGCCGAAACGATGTAATCGGGGTCATCGACCAAGCCGTTTTTCGCGGGATCGCCCTTCTTGATCTGGTCGACGATATCCATGCCTTTGATGACATGGCCGACAACCGTGTACTGCCCGTTCAGATGCGGCGCATCCGCGAACATGATGAAGAATTGCGAATTGGCGGAATTCGGCGATTGCGAGCGTGCCATGCCGACAATGCCGCGCACGAATTTGCGTTTCGAGAACTCGGCCGGAAGGTCGGGCTTGTTCGAGCCGCCCATCCCCGCCATCTCGATCTGCGAAGAGCCGCGCTTGCCAAATTGCACATCGCCCGTCTGCGCCATGAAGCCGTCGATCACGCGGTGGAACACCACGTCATTATACGCGCCTTCCTTGGCCAGCTCTTCCAGACGTTCCGCCGCTTTGGGGGCGACATCGGGCAGCAGGTCGATGACGATCTCGCCCTGAACCGAGCCGCCGATCTCCAGCGTCAGATTCGGGCCGGGCCCGTCGGGCGCGGTGTCTTCGGCATAAGCGCCAGTGGTCATTGCCCCGGCACCCATCGCAATCAGGGCTGCCGCAACAAGATTACGCATCGGCGGCCACCGTGACTTTGATCATGCGGTCGGGATTCGCCGGCGGTTCACCGCGCACGATCTTGTCGACAAATTCCATTCCGGAGATCACGCGGCCATAAACGGTGTATTGGCCGTTCAGGAAGTGGTTGTCCGAGAAGTTGATGAAGAACTGCGAGTTGGCCGAGTTCGGATTCATCGAGCGGGCAGCCCCCAGCGTGCCGCGATCATGCGGAATACGCGAGAATTCTGCGGGAAGGTCGTCATATTCGGACCCGCCGGTGCCTGCGCGGCCCGGATTGTAGTCTTTTTCCATATTCGCATTCGCCACGTCGCCGGTTTGCGCCATGAAACCGTCGATCACGCGGTGGAAGGCCACGTTGTCATAGGCACCGTCGCGGGCCAGCTGTTTCATACGCTCGGAATGCTTCGGCGCGATTTCGGGCATCAGCTCGATAACAACGGGACCATCCTTCAATTCGATGATGATGGTGTTCTCGGGGTCTTTATATTCGGCCATGAGGTCCTCCTGGATTTGGCCCGCAATCTACACGACAGGGCCGCTATGGAAAGCCGAAACCTTCGTTTTTCGTTTTCACGCCTTCTCACGCGCGGGTCATGTCTGGTGATTGCGTGTGTTGACGCCATTTCATGGACGGTGCAAGTTGCGGCACAACGGGCACCCCATCCCCTGATTTGGTGCCGGAATGAGGAGATAACGCATGGCATGGAAAACCCTCGACGATCTGGAACTGGAGGGCAAGGTTGCCCTTGTTCGCGTCGATATCAACGTTCCGGTCGAGGACGGACGTGTGACGGATACCACGCGGATCGACAAGATCGTTCCGACCGTCAAGGATATTCTGGCCAAAGGCGGGAAGCCCGTCCTTCTGGCCCATTTCGGCCGCCCCAAAGGAAAAGTCGTGCCGGAAATGAGCCTGAAACCGCTGGTTCCGGCGCTTGAGGCCGCATTGGGCGTTCCGGTGCATTTTGCCGAGGATTGCATTGGCGGTCCGGCCAAGCGGGCTGTGGCGGCCCTGCCTGCGGGCGAGGTTTTGCTGCTGGAAAACACCCGTTTCCACGAGGGCGAGGAAAAGAACGACCGCGAGCTGGCGGCGGCGATGGGCGCGCTTGGATCGGTCTATATCAATGACGCTTTCTCGGCGGCCCACCGTGCGCATGCCTCGACCGAGGCTCTGGCCCGTGTTCTGCCCAGTGCTGCGGGGCGTCTGATGGAAGCGGAGCTGAAGGCGCTGGAGGCCGCGCTGGGGGATCCGGAGCGTCCGGTAACAGCGGTTGTCGGCGGGGCGAAAGTGTCGACCAAGCTGGATCTGCTGGGAAATCTGGTGAGCAAGGTGGACAATCTGGTCATCGGTGGCGGCATGGCCAATACCTTCCTCGTGGCGCAAGGCATTTCTGTCGGAACGTCGCTGGCCGAGCGCGATATGGCGCAGACTGCTCTGGAGATTCTCGAAAAGGCAAAATCTGCCGGTTGTACGATTGTGCTGCCCTCGGATGTGGTCGTTGCCCGCGAGTTCAAGGCCAATGCGCCGCATGAGACCGTTGCCGCCGATGCCTGCCCCGAGGATGCGATGATCCTTGATGCGGGTCCCGAGGCCGTGGCTCGGATCTCGAAGGTCTTTGCAGATTCGCGCACGCTGATCTGGAACGGCCCGCTGGGGGCTTTCGAGATTACGCCCTTTGATGCGGCCACCAATGCCGCGGCTGCCAAAGCCGCAGAGTTGACGCAGGCGGGTCAGCTGATTTCGGTGGCGGGTGGCGGGGACACCGTGGCTGCCCTGAACAAGGCCGGCGCGGCGGAGAAGTTCAGTTATATTTCCACCGCAGGCGGTGCCTTCCTTGAATGGATGGAGGGCAAGGTTCTGCCGGGGGTGGAAGCTCTGGAAGACTGATCCGGTCAATAGGGACACTGGAAACGGGGTGGCTTGCGGGCCGCCCCGTTTTCTTTTCACGGTGCCGCCTGACGGGCGAAGCGGGGGGATTTCTGGCCGCTTTCCGCGCAGCAGACCGACAAAATGAAATAATCCAAGTCGGTTAGCGCCACCAAGATTGTCTAACCCCGCGCATCGCGCTAGGTCTGGAACTGGCCCACAATTCAGTCTCCGTATCGGAGGGAGAGATATATGCCGAACGCGCAACAAACCGAACAGATTTCCAAGGGCGAGGGTTTCATCGCCGCGCTCGATCAGTCGGGCGGTTCGACGCCGAAGGCTCTGCGCCTTTACGGTATCGAGGAAAGCGAATATTCCAACGACACCGAGATGTTCGATCTGATCCACAAAATGCGGACCCGCATTATCAAATCCCCCGCGTTTTCCAGCGGTAAGGTGATCGGTGCGATCCTGTTCGAACAGACGATGGACCGCGAGATCGATGGTATTGCGACCGCGACCTACCTCAACGAGAAATGTGGCGTTGTGCCCTTCCTGAAGATCGACAAGGGTCTGGAAGCGGAAGAGAACGGTGTGCAGCTTCTCAAGCCCATTCCGGGTGTGGACGCGCTGTTGGACCGCGCCCGTGAAGCGGGTATTTTCGGCACCAAGGAACGCTCGGTCATTTCTGCGGCCAATCAGGCCGGGATCGCGGCGGTTGTCGCGCAGCAATTCGATCTGGCTGCGACCGTGATCAAACATGGTCTGATGCCGATCATCGAGCCGGAAGTCACGATTTCGATTTCCGACAAGGCCGAGGCCGAAGCCATCCTGCGCAGCGAGATCCTCAAGCATCTCGATGCTCTGCCTGCCGATCAGCAGGTGATGCTGAAACTGTCGCTGCCGACGGTTGCGAATTTCTACAAGCCGCTGGTGGATCATCCGCGCGTGTTGAAGGTCGTGGCGCTGTCGGGCGGTTATGCGCGCGATGAGGCCAATGCGATCCTGTCGAAGAATGACGGGATGATCGCCTCGTTCTCGCGTGCCCTGACCGAAGGGATGTCGGATAAACAATCCGATGCGGAATTCGATGCCGCACTTGCCTCGGCCATCGACAGCATCCATGCCGCCTCGCTGGCGCATGAACCGGCCTGAGGTCGTCCTGTTTTGGAAATGAGAGAGGCGGGGCCGTAAGCGGCTCCGCCTTTTTCGTTTCGATGTTTGAAAGTGAGGGGGCTGTCTGCCCCCTCTTGGGCCTGCGGCCCAATTCACCCCCGAGGATATTTCGGGCAGCTGGATGCCGGATGGAAAAAGGCGCCTTGTGGGGCGCCTTTGATTTTTAGCCGATTTGTACGAGGGCGTGGCGTTTTTTGCCCGCTGAGAGTTTGACCGGCGTTTCGAAGTCGGATGCGGTGAACATACGGCCTGCTTCGGTGCAGGTCTCGTCATTCACTTTCAGGCCGCCTTCGCCAATCAGCCGCTTGCCGTCCTTGCCGGTTTTGGCAAGGCCCGAGCGTGTGACAAGCTGGGCAAGGCTGATGCCGTCGCCCAGTTCGTCCGCCGAGAGGGTCAGCGTAGGCAGATCATCGCCGGTGCCGCCCTTCTCGAAGACTTCGCGCGCGGTGGCTTCGGCGGCGGCGGCGGCTTCGGCGCCATGCAGGAGGGTGGTCACCTCGCGGGCGAGGATGATTTTGCCCTCGTTGATTTCCGAGCCTTGCAGCGCGGCCAGACGGTCGCATTCCTCGACCGGAAGTTCGGTGTAAAGCTTGAGGAAGCGGCCCACATCGGCGTCCGTGGTGTTGCGCCAGAACTGCCAGAATTCATAGGGGCTGAGCATCTCGGCATTGAGCCACATCGCACCGCCCTGCGATTTGCCCATCTTGCGGCCGTCGGAGGTGGTCAGGAGCGGTGTGGTGAGGCCGAAGATCTCGTGGTCGAGCACGCGGCGCGTCAGGTCGATCCCGTTGATGATATTGCCCCATTGGTCCGAGCCGCCCATCTGAAGCGCGCAATCATAGCGGCGGTTCAGTTCGAGGAAGTCATAGGCCTGCAGGATCATGTAGTTGAATTCGAGGAAGGACAGCGATTGTTCACGGTCCAGACGCGATTTCACCGACTCGAACGACAGCATGCGGTTGACCGAGAAATGCCGCCCGATATCGCGCAGGAAGTCGAGGTAGTTCAGGCTGTCGAGCCATTCGGCATTGTTGAGCATCAGCGCGCCATTGCCGCCCTCTTTGTAATCGAGGTAGCGGGCGAAGACTTTCTGCATGCCGTCGATATTGGCCTGGATCTGCTCCGGCCCCAGAAGCGGGCGTTCATCCGAGCGGAAGGAGGGGTCGCCCACTTTTGTCGTGCCGCCGCCCATCAGGGTGATCGGCTTATGGCCGCATTTCTGGAACCAGCGCAGCAGCATGATGTTGAGCAGGTGGCCCACATGCAGCGAGGCGGCCGTGGCGTCATAGCCGATATAGGCAGTGACCGTCCCGGAATAGAGTTTCTGGTCCAGCTCCTGCAGGTCGGTGCAGTCGGCCAGGAATCCGCGCTCGATAATGGTGCGCAGGAAGTCCGATTTGGGATGGTATGTCATCTGGCTTGTTCCTTTCTTATGGGCATGCGTATATCCTTGTGTCACCTAAAGGGGAAGCCATGTTGAAAGCAGGTCCTGTCTGGGCAGTGGGCGCGATGTCGGGCACGTCACTTGATGGCGTGGATGCGGCGTTGCTATTGACCGATGGTCTGCGGATTCTGGATTTCGGGCGCTCCGATTACCGGCCCTATAGCGAGGCCGAGCGGGGCGTTCTGCACAGCGCATTGGGGGCATGGCAGGGAGAGACTGCGGTCGAGCCTGCCGCAGAGGTCGTCGAGACGGCGCATGCCGAAATTCTCAGTGCCTTTTCCGAGGCCGAGATCGTGGGCTTTCATGGCCAGACGCTGGCGCATGAGCCGCGCGGGCGGGGGACCCATCAGGCAGGCGATGGGGCGGTGCTGGCGGAGGTGCTGGGCAAGCCTGTGGTCTGGGATTTCCGCACGGCGGATGTCCGGCTTGGCGGGCAGGGGGCACCGCTTGTGCCCTATTTCCATTTTGCCTGCGCCAAATGGGCGGGGCTGGACACGCCTTGTGTCTTTCTCAATCTGGGCGGGGTCGGCAATGTCACATGGGTCGATCCGCGCCGCGCCGCCCCCGAGGAGGAGGCAGCGGTGCTGGCCTTCGATACCGGCCCTGCCAATGCTCCCATCAATGACCTGATGCGGCTGCGCTTCAATCTCGGTCAGGATGAAGGTGGCGCGCTTGCCGCGCAGGGCAAGGTTGACGAGGCGGTTGTCGAGGCGTTTCTTGCCCATCCGTATTTTCTGAAAATACCGCCGAAATCTCTGGACCGGAACGATTTTCATGGCGTGCTGGAACTGGTTTCGGGGCTGGGCGATGCCGATGCGGCGGCCACGCTGACGGCCTGTTCTGCGGCATCGGTCGCCCGCGGGTTCGAGCATTTCAGGGAGATGCCGCAACATCTCTATCTCTGCGGCGGCGGGCGGTTGAACGAGGCGCTGGTGGCAGAGATCGCGAGGCGTGTGCCCTGCGCGGTGGCCCCTGTCGAGGATCTGGGGCTGGATGGCGATATGCTGGAGGCGCAGGCGTTTGCCTATCTGGCCGTCAGGGTGGCGCGGGGGCTGCCGACCTCGGGTCCGGCGACCACGGGTGTTGCTGCGCAAGTCGGGGGCGGGCAGATCAACTACCCCGTGTAAAGGCGCGATTTTCCGGCAACAGAATTAATCATTCATTAACACCTTCGGGATCTCGGGTTTGTGAACCCGCGTGATCGGCATAAATTTGCCCGGCTTTTCAACGATAAAAATACGTAAAGGCCGAGTGGATGAACAAGTTTATGATTTTGTTGCCCTTTCTTCTTTGGGGATGTGGGCACACCCCCGAGATCGCCTCGCGCATCGCGCCGCCCAATTTCCTGCCACATCTTCCCGATCTTCCCGCTTTGCCCGATCTTCCCAGACCGGCCTCGATGGCGGGGCAGGAGGCTCCGGGCTATATCTATAACGGCCAGATGATCACCTTCTCGGAAATCGATCACGACTTCGACGAAGACGCGCCTGCGGGCGAGAATTATGCGCAGGCGCGCGGCCTATGCAGCGATCACGGTTTCGATTTTGTCGAATACTGGGGGGTCACGGATACGGGGCAGCGGTTTTTCTGCACCAACTGATCAGCCGCGCGCGATGTCGAACCCTTCGGGCGCCAGCGTGAAGCCCTCGAAGCGGAAGCCGGGAGAAACGGTGCAGCTGACAAGGCTATAGCTGCCTGTGCTGCGGGCGGCCTGCCAGTAATGGGGCGGCACAATCACCTGTGGGCGGTCGCCCGACAGAATGTCGGGGCCAAGCCGGTGGTCGGTTGCAGGCCCCTCGTCGCTGGCCGAAAGCGACAGTGTCAGCGGTGCCCCTGCATGCCAGAGCCAGATTTCGGTGGAATCGATCCTGTGCCAGTGGCTGGTCTCTCCGGCTTTCAGCAGGAAATAGATGCAGGTGCCCGCAGCACGGCCCGTGCCCTCGGCGATCCATGTCTGGCGGTAATGGCCCCCTTCGGGATGGGGGGCCAGATCCAGGGTTCTGATGATTTGATCGGCAATGCTCATGATGCGATTGGGCCGCGGGACGGGCGTGCTGTCAAGCGCGACAGGCGCATTTGCGTCAGGGCGACACCGAGGATCGTGATGGCCGTGCCGAGGATCTGCAGCGGCGCGGGGGCTCGGCCGATGCCCCAGCCGATCAGCATGGCAAAGACCGGCACGAGATTGAACAGGATCGCCGTGCGCGCCACGCCCCGTCCTGCAATCGCGATCGTCCAGAAAATATAGGCCAGCGCCGAGCCCACGATCCCCATCCAGAGCGAGGCCAGCAGCGCGTCGGGAGCGGCCCGCCACGCGGCGCGGAGCGGGTTTCCCTCTGTCAGCGACGTCAGCACCAAGGCAATCGTGCCGAACAGCATGGTCCAGCTTGAGATGGCCAATGGCGAGGCGTCCTTTACGAAGCGTTTGCACCCCACACCATAGGCCGCCCACGCCAGAGAGCCTGCAAAGATCACCAGATCTCCCGGTGTCAGCATTGCCCCTATCGTCGCGAAATGGCCACGGCCAAGCACCAGCGCCACCCCGAACAGGCTCAGTGCCATACCGCAGAAGGTTTGTACCGCAGGCCATTTGCGCGTCAGAAGGCTTTCCAGAAGTGTCGAACTGAGCGGCGTTGTGGCCATGATCAGCGCCCCCGTCAGCGGGCTGGAGCTTTGCAGCCCGATACAGAGCGCGGCATTGAACCCTGCCACCCCCAGAATGCCCAATGCGGGGAAGGCCAGAAGATTGCGGCGCAACGGGGCCAGTGCCAGCCCCTCGGTGCAGGCCAGAAGGGTCATGATGGCGATGGTCGCAATGACAAATCGCAGGCTGGCGGCGGTCAGGGGGGCAAGGCTTTCAAGCGCGATGCGGGTGGCGTCGAAATTGCTGGCCCAGAAGGCGGTGGCCAGAATGCCCAGAAGAAGCGGTCGTTGCATGGGATGTCCTTTCGATCCCCCCGCGCGGCTTTGGCGGGAGGCTGGGAAACGGGAGTGGACGCGACCGGTGCGTGGGGGCAAACTAGCCAGACAAATGCTTTCCGTCTTGCGCGAAAGTCACCTGTCAGGTTTCCGAAAGCGGAAACCTCTGGTCAAACAAACTTGGCCAAAAGAAAAGGCGCGGACAGTGCCGCGCCTTTGGATCTTACCGGAGAGACCGGATTATTTCAGGATCGAGCGGCCCGCGTAGATTGCGGTCTCGCCCAGCATTTCCTCGATGCGGATCAGCTGGTTGTATTTCGCCAACCGGTCCGAACGTGCCAGCGAGCCGGTTTTGATCTGGCCGCAGTTGGTGGCCACGGCGAGGTCTGCGATGGTCGCATCCTCGGTCTCGCCCGAGCGGTGCGACATGACGTTGGTGTAGCGTGCGCGGTGCGCCATATCGACGGCGGCCAGCGTCTCGGTCAGCGAGCCGATCTGGTTCACTTTCACCAGCATGGAGTTTGCCACGCCCTGTTTGATGCCATCGGCCAGACGCTTGGGGTTGGTCACGAAGAGATCGTCGCCCACAAGCTGGATCTTGTCGCCCAGTTTCTCGGTCAGGATCTTCCAGCCCGCCCAGTCATCTTCCGCCATACCGTCTTCGATCGAGATGATCGGATATTCGTTGCACAGCTTGACCAGATATTCGGCGTTTTCTTCCGAGGTCAGCGAAAGGCCTTCGCCCTTCATCTCGTATTTGCCGTTCTTGTAATATTCGGTCGAGGCGCAATCCATCGCCAGATAGATATCCTCGCCCGGCTTATAGCCCGCTTTCTCGATGGATTTCAGGATCACATCCAGCGCTTCCTTGGTCGAGGACAGGTTCGGCGCAAAGCCACCCTCATCGCCCAAGCCGGTCGACAGACCCATCGCGGTCAGCTCTTTTTTCAGCGTGTGAAAGACTTCCGAACCCATGCGCACCGCGTCGCGGATGTTTTCGGCCGAGACCGGCATGATCATGAATTCTTGGATGTCGATCGGGTTGTCGGCATGTTCGCCGCCGTTGATGATATTCATCATCGGAACCGGTAGTACGCGGGCCGAGGTGCCGCCGACATAGCGGTAAAGCGGCTGGGTGGTGTAATCGGCGGCAGCTTTCGCGCAGGCCAGCGACACACCCAGGATCGCGTTCGCACCAAGGCGGCTTTTGTTCTCGGTGCCGTCAAGTTCGATCATGGCATTGTCAATCTCGACCTGCTCGGTCACATCGGCGCCAACCAGTGCTTCGGCGATCTCGCCATTGACGGCGGCAACCGCGTCAAGCACGCCTTTGCCCATGTAGCGCGACTTGTCGCCATCGCGCTTTTCAACGGCTTCATGCGCGCCGGTCGAGGCCCCCGAGGGAACAGCCGCACGACCCATGGTGCCGTCTTCCAAAATCACGTCGACCTCGACGGTCGGATTGCCGCGGCTGTCGAGGATCTCGCGCGCGTGGATGTCGATGATGGTGCTCATTATACTCTCTTCCCTTGTCATTGCACTTTGGTGCTGTATGGGCCGTGCCAAGCTATATCCTTGGGCGGCAGTGGTGAAAAGGGCGTTGTTACCGCTAACGGCGCTGTTAGCGACGCAACTTGATGAAATTTCTGAAATGCCCCCGTGACGGGGCGACATGCGCGGCCCGCATGAAGCGGCCGCGCAGGGCCGGTCCGCCGGCGCGGCGTGCTTCTGCGATCAGCGTCTGCGACGCAGCCCGCCGATATCGGCCCAGATCGGCAGGTGGTCGGAGGCACGGCGGGTCAGCTGCGTGTCATGCACCGACATATGGGTGATATGGGCGCGGTTGCAGGTGACGATTCGATCCAGTTTGCCGACCGGTGCGACCGAAGGGTAGGTCGCGCCGGGCGCATGGACGGTAAACCCGCCCAGGGCCTCGAAGCCGTTGCGGCCCGACCATTCGTTGAAATCACCGATGGCCAGTGCAGGCGACGGAGAGGCGGCCAGCATTTCCTTGGCAATCCGCGTCCATTGCGCACGGCGGTCGGTGCGGCGTAGCCCCAGATGGGCGGCAAAGATCGAGAAGGGCAGATCCTCCTCGGCCTTGAGGCTCAGATGCAAGGCTCCGCGCGGCTCCAGCCCCGGCAGTTCGATCCCTGCGCAGGACAGCATCTCGACCCCGCGTTTGACCAGAAACGCCTGCCCGTGCCAGCCCAGACTGTCGGGGCCGGTGCGGGGTTGCTCGATGGTGCGGAAGTCGGTTTCGGCCTCGATCAGGCTTGCCGACAGGGCCGCAGGGCGCGCGCCGCGCCGCCTGTCGACTTCCTGCAACGCGATGACATCGGCATCGAGCGTATTGAGGACATCGATGATGCGATGCGGGTCCCGACGGCGATCAACACCGACGCATTTGTGGATATTGTACGAGGCTATTCGGAGAGTCATTGGTTATCAGCATGCCTATCTTGAGGCCCGATATAGAATGCCGGTTCTGTTTGTCACCCTGTCTGCGGAAAAAAATCTCGTTTCGTGGCGGATTGATCCGAAAATTTTTGTGATCGCGTGGGGTCGGGCGGCACTGCGGTCTTTCCGAACCGGTGGAGTTGTCTCATATTTCGCGTATGACACGCAAGACGCCCCTCGATATCGCCCGTATGCAGCCTTGGCCGGTCAAGGTCATCTGGGGGATGCTGGCCTTTGAATTCCTGCTTGCGCTGTTCGAGCGTCAGTGGCCGCTGGCGGGGGTGGCCCTGTTTACCTTCGTGCTGACTCTGGTGCCGCTTTATGTCAGCTCGCGCATCGGGATCTCGATGCCCACGGCGCTGGTCGTGGCGGTGACGGGCTTTATCTTCGCCACCATCTTCCTCGGTGAGGCATTCGATTTCTACAACCGTTTCTGGTGGTGGGATATCGCGCTGCATGGGGGCTCGGCGCTTGGCTTCGGGCTGGTGGGGTTTGTGTTCGTTTTCATGCTGTTCGAAGGGGACCGCTATGCCGCTCCCCGTTGGGCGATGGCGCTGATCGCCTTTTCCTTCGCGGTGACGATCGGGGCGCTATGGGAGATTTTCGAATTCGGCATGGACCAGATTTTCGGCACGAATATGCAGAAATCGGGCCTGATGGATACGATGGGCGATCTGATCGTCGATGTGATCGGTGGCGCTTTGGGGGCTTTGGCGGGCTGGGCCTATCTTTACGGGCGCGGCCCCGGCTTTACCCGTGCCTTTTTCGAGGATTTCGTGACCCGCAACCGCCGCTTTTTCCGCAAGATCGGCAAGCGGCGGCGCGGGCGCAGGCGCTAGGATCAGGTGCCGCAGAAGGTGCGGATGACCCGTTCCGAAAGCGCGGGCGCTGCCTCGAAAACGGCAAATTCAGGGGCCTCGCCATAGGGCTGCGCCAGAGCCTTCATAAGCGTCTCGAAGGGGGTCAGGTCGCCATCTTCTGCGGCCATAATCGCGGCTTCAACGCGGTGGTTGCGCGGAATACGGAGCGGATTGGCGGCGGCCATCACGCCCTGCGGGTCCGCTTCCTGCGCCAGACGTGTCTGCCAGCGCGGGGTCCAGGTCTCCAGCAGCGCCGGATCGCTGAGTTCCTGTGCCGCATCCCCGCCGCGTCGTAAGGCGGTAAAGCTGCGGGTGAAATCGCCCTGTCCTTGTGCCAGGGCCGTCAGAAAGTCCTGAATCAGCGGAAGATCTTCGGGCTGTGCTTCGGCAATACCGATCTTGCGACCGAAGCGGCCCAGCCATTCGGCCTGATAAAGCGGTGTGAAGGTGTTGATGGCTGCGGTCGCCTGTTCCACTGCGGCCTCCTGTGGCCCCATCAGGGGCACGAGACAGGTGGCGAATTGCGCCAGATTCCACAGCGCGACCTGCGGCTGCGCGCCATAGGCATAGCGGCCATACTGGTCGATGGAACTGAACACCATCTCGGGATGGTAGATATCGCTGAAGGCGCAGGGGCCGTAATCGATGGTCTCGCCGGAAACTGCCATATTATCGGTATTCATCACGCCGTGAATGAAGCCGAGGCTCATCCATCCGGCGATAAGGCGCGCCTGCGCCGCGACAACGGCCTCTAACAGATCCAGCGCGTTCTCGCAGTCGGGATAGAGCTTGGCGATGACATGATCGGTCAGGATCTGGAGCGCCTCGACATCGCCACGGGCCGCGAAATACTGGAACGTGCCGACGCGGACATGGCTGCGGGCCACCCGCGCCAGCACCGCCCCCCGCCGCCGCTTCATATCGCGCAGGAGAGTGTCGCCGGTAAAGGCCGCTCCCAAGGCGCGGGTGGTGGGCAGGCCAAGGGCGGCCATTGCCTCGGAGACCACATATTCGCGGAGCACGGGGCCAACCCATGCCCGACCGTCGCCACGGCGCGAGAAGGGCGTGGGGCCTGCCCCTTTGAGCTGGATGTCATAACTGCCCTGCGGTGTGGTGACCTCGCCAAGCAGCACCGCACGGCCATCGCCCAGTTGCGGCACCCAGCTGCCAAACTGGTGGCCCGCATAGGCCTGAGCAATCGGCTGGGCGCCTTCGGGCAGGTGGTTGCCCGCCAGCATGGCCACGCCCTCGGGGCTGCGCAGGAAATCGGGGGCGATACCAAGCTGGCGGGCCAGCGCGTCATTGACGGCAATCAGCGCGGGCGCAGAGACCGGCGTGGGGGCTTGCGGCGCGAAAAACCGCTCGGGCAGATTGGCATAGCTATTGGTGAAGGGAATGGGATGGGATGCGGTCATGGGGCCTCCTGTTGACGCAGATATAGGGGCAAGGCCGCCTTTCGGGAACCCCGCGCGTTTTCGGGAACTTCTTGCGGGCCATCCCGTTGGCGTTGCGCAGGCAGCAAGAGGAGAGAGGCGATGGGGAATGCGTTCCGGACCGGCCAGTGGGTCACGTGGAGCTGGGGGCAGGGCGAGGCCAGGGGCAAGATTGCCAGCCGCCATGAGATGCGGGTAGAGCGCCAGATCGATGGCAGCACGATCGCCCGCAATGGCAGCGCCGAAAATCCCGCCTACGAGATCCATCAGGAGGATGGGGCGCGGGTGCTCAAGCTTGGCTCCGAACTGGAGGCGGGGTGAATGGCAGGGGCGGCATCAGCCAGTCTGCAGGAGACGTCATTGCAGGCGGCCTGCGGACCGCAGATGAAGGTGCGGGCTGCGCCGGAAGACCTGCCAGAGGGGCTGTGCTTTTACCCCGACAGCCGTCCCGGCATCGCGCGCAGGCGCTGTGGGCGCGGGTTCAGCTACACGCTGCCCGACGGCACCACGCTGGCCCGTGGCCCCGAACGCGCACGTATCGAAGCTCTGGGCATTCCGCCCGCCTATGAGGAGGTCTGGATCTCGCCGCGCGAGAACGGACATTTACAGGCCACGGGGCTGGATGCCCGCACGCGCAAGCAATACCGCTATCATCCGCTCTGGTCCGAGGCGCGGGCGGCAGAGAAATTCGAGACCCTGACCGGTTTCGGCCATGCCTTGCCGCGTATCCGGCGCGCGGTCACCCGTGATCTGGCCGAGGGGCCGGGCGAGATGTCCTTCGCCCTTGCCGCGGCGGTGCTGCTGATCGACCGTCTGGCGATGCGCGTAGGCAATGCGGCCTATACGCAGGCCAATGGCAGCTACGGGGCGCTGACCCTGCGCCGTCGCCAGATGCGGCTTTGCGAGGACGGGCTGCGATTGAGCTATACCGCCAAAGGCGGCAAGAAAATACGCCGCCGCCTGACCGACCGCAAGCTGCTGAAAGTGCTTGATCAGGCGCGCGATTTACCGGGGGCGGAGCTGATCACCTGGATCGACGAGGACGGAGCGCCACGCGCGCTCGGCTCTGACCAGCTGAATGCCTATCTCTCTGACTTGGGTCAGGGAAATTTCACGGCCAAAACCTTCCGCACATGGTCCGGCAGTCTTGCCGCCTTTGAGGCCGCCGAGGCGGGCGGACGGACGATCAAGGCGCTTTCCGGCGCGGCGGCCGCGCGTCTGAACAACACCCCGACAGTGGCGCGCAACAGCTATATCCACCCGAAGGTGATTGCCTTGGCCGAGGCGGGGCGGTTGCCCGATCTGGCGCCCGTCAAGCTGCGCGGGCTGTCTGCGGCAGAGGCCCGTCTGCTGGCCTTGCTGGAAAGCCCTGAAACGCGAGGCTAGAGGCGGGCGATCCGGTCCCGTATCAGGGCAAAGAAGGCATCGCGCCTGACCTCGTTCATGAACATCACATTGGGGGCGCGTGACGTGACGCGCCACCAGTCGGCCACGGTCATGCCCAATGTCAGGGGCGAAAGCACCTCGACCTCGACATTGATATGGCGCCCCGCGAAAAGGCTCGGGTCGATGAGGTAGCCGATGGTGCAGGGGTCGTGCAAAGGCGCACCTTGCGATCCGTATTTCTCCTTGTCGAAACGTTCGAAGAAATCGGTCCAGGAGGCCACGGCCTCGCCCAGCAAGGTGCCAAGATCGCGCAGGCTCCGCACCCAGTCGGCCGAGGTCAGGGCCTTATGGGTCACATCCAGCGGCATCATGGTGATCGGAACGCCGGAGGCCAGCACGATCTGCGCCGCCTCGGGATCGACATAGATGTTGAACTCGGCCGTGGGGGTGATGTTGCCGACCTCGAAATAGGCCCCGCCCATCAGCACGATCTCCTGAATTTTACAGGCCAGTTCGGGGGCGCGGCGCAGCGCGGTTGCGATATTGGTCAACGGGCCCACCGGCACCAGCGTGATGCTGGCATCCGCCGCATCGCGCAGGGTCTGCACGATGAAATCCACCGCATGCATCTCCTGCACGGGCATCGTGGGGGCGGGCAGGTCGATCCCGTCAAGCCCCGTTTTGCCATGCACATGTTCGGCGGTGATCAGGGGCCGCGCGAGTGGCGCGTCGCAGCCCGCAAAAATCTTCACCTCCCGTCGGCCGGCCAGTTCGCAGATCTTGCGCGCATTGGTGACGGTCCGCTCCAGCGGCACATTCCCCGCAACGCAGGTGATCCCCAGAACCTCCAGTTCCGGACTGGCCAGCGCCAAGAGGATGGCCACCGCATCGTCTTGCCCCGGATCAGTGTCGATGATGATCTTGCGTGTCATGCCCTGCACTCCTTTTGGAAGCAGAGTGCGGGGCGTCTGCGGGAATGTCCAGCGGGCAGGCGGATCTGCGGCAACGGGTCTGCGGGGCCAGACCCGTCAGAACAGGCCCGCCCGGACAGACGCGCCGCTTGGCTCAACCGTCGAAATTCACCGCTTCGATCAGCTTGAGCGCAGCGGGGCGCATTTTCGCGATCTCGACAAGATCCAGCCCGTCGGGGGTGAAGGCCCCCCAGCTTTTGACCAGCTCCGAAGGGGCCACGCCCTCTTTTACCGGAAATTCGTGATTGGTTTCGGCATAGATATGCTGCGCCTCGTCCGAGACCAGAAACTCCATCAGCGCCCGCGCGTCGTCCTTGTTCGGGGCGGATCTGGTCATGGCGACGCCCGAAATGTTCATATGGGTGCCACCGCCCTCGAAGACCGGAAAGCGGATCGACACGCTCTTGGCCCATTCGGCGCTTTCGGCATTGGCCAGCATCTGGCCCATGTAATAGGTGTTGCCCAAACTGATATCGCACTGCCCCGCCCAGATGGATTTCACCTGGCTGCTGTCATTGCCCGAGGGTTTCAGGGCCAGATTGGCCTTGAGACCGGTCAGCCAGTCGCGGGTGGCTGCTTCGCCATGATGGATCATATAGGCGGCGGTCAGCGCGACGTTGTAATCCGAGGTGAAGGGACGGGTGCAGATGCGGCCTTTCCATTTCGGATCGGCGAGATCCTCATAGGTGGTGATTTCGCCCTCGGCCACGCGCTCTTTCGAGGCGTAGATGATCCGTGCGCGCGAGGTCAGGCCGAACCACTGATGATCGGGGTCGCGGAAGGCGGCCGGGATCGCCGCATCCAGCGCGGGGTCCGCGACCGGCTGCGTGACACCGCCATCCACCACCTGCGTCAGGCGGGCGATATCGACCGTCATCACCAGATCGGCGGGCGAGCGCCGCCCCTCGGCCTGCAGACGCTCGACCATGCCTTGCGCGATATAGGCCACATTGACCTTGATGCCGGTTTTCGCGGTGAACGCATCCAGAAGCGGTTGCACCAGTTCCGGCTGGCGGTGCGAATAGATATTCACATCGGCCAAAGCGGGCAGCGGCAGGACTGCCAGAACGGGCGCAAGCAAAGAAAACGGGCGCATGGGAAACCTCCTATAGACCGTCCGAGATATGCCAATTCCGTGATCACCGGTCAATGGTTGATCATTTTGATCAAGGAAACGGGCCGGTTTCGCGGGCGCAGGAGGGCGTGATATATCCATGCAACAGTTTCGCGGGAAATTGATTGCAGGAGTGGCAAGTTTGGCGATCTGCTTTAATATCTGCGCAAATTATCGACGGGCCGCGCGATGCGGGACCAAGAACGAGGGAATCATACCGTGACCCAGATCACTGCAAAAATCGCCGCAGCTTCGGTTGCCTTGCTGCCGCTTCTGGCTCCTGTTGCACAGGCCGAAACCAGCCAGTCCGAAGGGTATAATTTCTCGACCCCGCGCGTTTCGACGCAATCCTCCGGCGCCGGAATGAAGTTCACGCTTGGCGCTGGTGTTTCGGTCAGCCCGGAATATCCGGGATCGGATGATTACACCGCAGGCCCCGATATGGTGTTCCGCATCCATGCGCTGCAATATGGCGGCCTGACCTATGGCAATCCCGATCCCTATGCCGAGAAATCGGGCCTCGGGGTCTCGGGGTCGTTCCGCTATATCGGCAAGCGCGATTCCAGCGATTATGACGAGCTTGCCGGTCTGAGCGATGTGGACGCCTCGTTGGAAATGGGGCTGGGGCTGAGCTATGACACCGATTATTACAAGGTTTACAGCGATGTGCGTTATGGCGTTATCGGTCATAACACCTGGGTCGGGGAGGTCGGTGCCGATCTCAAATTGCATCCGACCGAGCGCCTGACCCTGACCATGGGGCCGCGCGCCTTCTGGGGCACGGAACGTTATGCGCAAACCTATTACGGCGTGTCGGCGGCGGAAGCCGCAGCCTCGGCTGCCGCAGGCGGTTCGCTGACGGCCTTCGATCCCGATGGAGGATTCTTGTCCGCCGGTGTGGAATTCGGTGCCAAATACCGCTTTGACGGCGGCTGGGGTGTTGAAGGCTCGGTGCGCTATGACAAGCTGATGAACGATGCCAAAGACAGCCCGATCACCAAAGCCGGTTCGGACGAGCAGTGGAGCATGAAGTTCGATGTCACCCGCGTCTTCACGCTTGGCGCGATGTAACGGCATCGGCCTTTGAAACGGCAAAGCCGGTCCTTCGGGGCCGGCTTTTTATTTTGGTAAAGGATTTCTTTGCTTATTGTCCCGATACTGCAGCCAAGTTCATAGGACAGGGCAGCAGAATGCGTGCAATCAGATATAGCGATACCCGTGCGGAGTTTTTGACCTTTTTCGAAAAGGGGCATTTCGTCAAGGCGTTGCACTTTCTCCAGAATCTTGCCGCACTTCACGGGGACACGCCCGAGTATATCCTCGATCTGGCCGAAACCTTCTGGCAGCTCGGGGAGGAAGGCAAGGCGCTGGAACTGCTGCGTATTCTGGTTGAACGGTTCCCGAAATTCTCTGCCGGCTGGTTCATTCTCGGACAGCGTCTCATGAATTATGGCGCGACCGAAGAGGGGCGCATGTGTTTTTCCCAAGCGCTGGAGATCGAGCCGCAATCGGTCGTTTTGCGCGCGACGATCGGGCAGATCGACCCCGTTAGCCCGAATAGCGCGCAGGCCCGCTATCTGAAAAAATCGCTCCAGACAGATCTGCCGGCTTCGGTCAAAAGCGAAGTCCTGCAGGCGCTTGCACGGGCCGAGGAATGTTATGGCAGTCCGGCCAAAGCGTTCGGCTACTGGAAGCAGATGAACCGGCTGATCAAGGGCGAGTTCGATGTGGACCAGCTTGCGCGCTATGTCGACCTGCTCGACGAGATTGCCGCCGATCTTCCCAGCGCCGATCCTGCTTGGCAAATGCCGAAGGTTGTCTTTATCTGCGGCATGCCGCGTTCCGGCACCACCATCACCGAGAGCTTGCTGGCGCAGCATCCCGACACGTTCGCGATGGGGGAGCATCTGTGTCTGTGTGGTCCGGCCCTGCTGTCCGGGCTGCCGGATTTCTCGCATACCGATGTCGCGCGGCTGGAAAAACTGCGCAAGCTCGACCGCCCTATGGTCGAGCAGCTGCGCTGGCATTTTTTAGGCAGCCTTCCCAAACACACCCCCGCCGGTAAGGTTCTGGTGACCAAAATGCCCGCGGATGCGTTCAGCCTCTGGGTGGCGCGGGCGGTGCTGCCCGATCTGCGGATCCTGCATATGGAGCGGCACCCGATGGATGTGGGGCTGTCGAATTTCAAACTCCACTTCACCACCCTTGTGCCCTATCACGCCCATCTCGACAAGATCGGCGGGGTCATGCGGCAGACATGGCGGATGCGCGATATCAACAAACGGATTTTCGGCGACCGGATGCGGGTGCAATCCTACCGCGCACTGGTCGAGGATCGTGAGGCCCAGATGGCCGAGATCCTGTCTTTTGCGGGTCTTTCAGCCGCATCCGACACTCCGGCCACGACCGAAGAGGTGCGTTCGGTCCGCACCGCGTCGGTGATGCAGGTGCGCGAAGGGGTCAATACCAAGGGGCTTGATAAATGGCGTCTCTATGAGCGCCAGCTTGCGCCGCTTCTTCAGGCACTGGGGGGACAGGCGGCTGTGGCGGATTGGGAAGCGCAGGACCGCGCGCGGAGCTTTCGTTTGCCCTAGGGAAAAGGCCCCTTAGGGGGCCTCTGCCGTTTCCAGCTTTTCCAAAGCGTCCATCCAAAGCGCTTCGGCACGGTCCATCGCCTCGCGCAGCTCCGCATATTTGCGGTTCCATGTTTCAAGCTCTCCGGCGCGCCCGTCCTCATACAGCGCGGGATCGGCAAGTTTGGTGGACAGCTTTCCGGCCATTTCCTCCAGCTTCTGTACCCGTTCCTCGCATTTGCGGACCTCCGAACGCAGCGCCAGCACCTGTTCGCGTGGTGCGCGTTTGGGCTTGGGTTTGGGCGCTTCGGGGGCGGCGTCCTTTTTGGGCGGGGTCAGAAGCTCTTGCCGGTAGGCATCAAGATCGGCCTCATAGGGGGCCACGCGCCCATCCTTTACCAGCCAGAGCCGGTCGGCCACCATCGACAAAAGATGCATATCGTGGCTGACCAGAATCACCGCGCCGGTATAGGTGTTCAGCGCCTCGGTCAGTGCCTCGCGGCTTTCGATATCAAGGTGGTTGGTCGGTTCGTCGAGGATCAGCATATGCGGCGCGTCGATGGTTGATAGCAGCAGCGACAGCCGTGCTTTCTGCCCCCCCGACAGCCGCCCGACCTCGGTTTCGGCCTGATCCGCGCCCAGCCCGAAGCCCGCAAGCCGTGCGCGCAGCTTCGATTGCCCCTCATCGGGGCGGATGCGTTGCAGATGCAGCAGCGGCGAGGCCCCCAGATCCAGCTCGTCCACCTGATGCTGCGCGAAATAGCCGATCCGCAGCTTGGAGGATTTCACCATCGAGCCGGTCATCGGCGCAAGCTTTCCTGCCAGCAATTTCGACAATGTCGATTTGCCCTCGCCATTGCGCCCCAGCAGGGCGATCCGGTCGTCCTGATCGATGCGCAGGTTCAGCCGTTGCAGCACCGCGCGGCCGTCATAGCCCACAGAGCCCCCTTCAAGGGCAACGATAGGCGGGGAAAGCTGTTCGGGTTCGGGAAAGGTGAAAACCTGTTTGGCCGCATCTTCGGGAGCGGTGATGGTTTCCATCTTCTCCAGCATTTTCACGCGGGCCTGCGCCTGTTTGGCCTTGCTGGCCTTGGCCTTGAAGCGGTCGACGAATTTCTGCAGATGGGCGCGGCGCTCGTCCTGCTTTTTGGCCGCCGAGGCCTGCTGTTCGCGATTGGCGGCACGCTGGCGCACGAAACTGTCATAGCCGCCCGAATAGAGCGTCAGCTTCTTGCCCTCCAGATGCAGGATCGAGCCGACCGCGCGGTTGAGGAGCCCGCGGTCGTGGCTGATGATGATCACCGTATGGGGGTATTTCGCCAGATATTGCTCGAGCCAGAGCGCCCCTTCGAGGTCGAGATAGTTGGTCGGTTCGTCCAGCAGCAACAGGTCCGGCTGGGCAAAAAGCACTCCCGCCAGCGCCACACGCATCCGCCAGCCGCCCGAGAAATCGGAACAGGGCATCAGCTGTTGCTCGGCGTCAAAGCCCAGGCCCTTCAGGATGGACGAGGCGCGTCCTTCCGCCGACCATGCATCGATATCGGCCAGTCGGGTCTGGATCTCGGCAATGCGGGCCGGATCGGTGGCGGTTTCGGCCTCGGCCAGAAGTCCCGACCGTTCGGTATCTGCCGCCAGCACCGTATCAAGCAGGCTGGTCGCGGAGGAAGGCACCTCCTGCGCCACACCGCCCACCTTGGCGCGCGAGGGCAGCGAGATATCGCCCTTTTCCAGAACGGCCTGTCCGCGGATCAGCCGGAACAGCGTGGTTTTCCCCGCACCATTGGGGCCGACAAGGCCGACTTTATGGCCGTCGGGGATGGTGGCGGAGGCATCCTCGAACAGAGGACGGCCTTCGATGGAATAGGTGATATCGGAAATTTTCAACATGCCCGAGCCATGCCGAAAGCCGGGCGGCGCGTCAACGGAAATCTCGTTGGCCTGCCGGTTGTCGGGGCGCGGCGGATGTCAGGCGGGTGCGGCCAGAAGCACGATGGCGATAAAATGCGTCACGGCGGCGGCCAGCACATGGCCATGCCAGATCGCGCGCGAAAAGGGGATGCGCTCGATCACATGGAAAACCGTGCCTGCGGTATAGATCAGCCCGCCCGTCACGATCAGGATCACGACCGTCAGCGGCAGGGAGGTGACAATCGGGTAGCTCGCGACCAAGCCGATCCAGCCCATCGCGAGATACATCACAAATCCCAGACGGTGCCAGCGGTTGAAAAAGCCAAGCTTCATCACCAGCCCTATGCCCGCAATCACCCAAGAGGCAATCGCCAGCGCCCATCCGGTCCGGCCCTCAAGGCCCAGCAGGGCCATCGGGGTATAGGTGCCGGCGATGAGCAGATAGATCGCGGCATGGTCGAAGCGGCGCAGAACGGCGCGGGTCGGGGCGTGAAGCGTCAGGTTATAGGCTGCGGAAAAACCGAAGCTGGCCAGCAATCCGCCCGCGTAGATGGCCAGAGGCCAGATATGGGTGACAGGGCCGGTGAGTGCCGCCCAGACCAGCAGTCCGCTGATCCCCGCAATCACGGTGACCAGCCCCAACACATGCATGACCCCGTCGGCGACATGTTCGCGCAGACTATGGGGCAGTCTGTATCTGTTCATGAGAGACATCCCGAATGGCTTCGCATCTGCAGCATAACGTATATCGGGTGACATGGGGGTGACACGGAGCGTTTCACACCCTTAGCACGGATGTTCACGCGAATGTGGCCTTATCCTTCGGCAGATATCCCGAAAATCGCGATCGCCGCGCCCAGCACCGCAAGCCCCGCATAGCGCAGGCGTTGCCCGCCTTGGGCCCGCAGCGCCGCCAAGGCCGACTGGAGTGCGTAATAGGCCGCAAAGGCGCGCGAGGCATAGGAGATGATCGCGAACAGATCGACCGTCCATGTCAGCGCGATGCCAAGGGCCACCAGCATGACATAGGCAAAGCCCGGACGCAGGCGGTTATGGCTCAGCTCTGCGGCCAGCCCGCCCGCGCCGCCGGTATCGGCCACCGCTGCCGAAAACTGTGCCGCAAGTGCTGCGGCCACCAGCATGACCGGCAGGATCGGTGCGACCACCCGCATCATTTCGATAATGGCGGTTTCGGTCAGCTTCATCTCGCCGGGCGGGAAGACATAGGCCAGAAGCACGATATACACCATATAGATCCCCGCCGAGAGCCATTGCGCCAGCTTCATCGCACGGATGCGGGTCGGGGCATCATAGTTGCGCCCCATATAGCGGGCGGTCTCGAAGCCCTGCACGGTGACAATCAGACCAAAGCCCAACCGGACAGCTTCCAGCGGCCCCAGATCGGGCGGCAGCAGATAGAGCGTGCCTTTCGAGGTTTCCGACAGGAAATAGACCGCCAGCCCCAGCAGCAGTCCCGCAATGATGGCCAGTTTCAGCGAGACACTGGCATATTCCATCCGCTCGAGCCGTTTGAACCCGCCCGACAGGCCCGCCGCCGCGATCACCACAAACACCACCGTGGTCACGATTTTGGCGTTCAGGCTGGTGTCCCACGGGGTCAGCGACACGGCGAAAGCCCCGAAAAGATTGAGGTAATAGGCGACAGAGATCACATAGGCGACCCCGAGCGCCACCGAAGACAGGGTTTCAAGCCCGCGAATGCCATGCGCGGGGGCCGTCTCGTGTTCGAGGCAGGCGATATTGTGACGGATCGCGCTGCCGAAGGCCCATGCAAGAAGGCAAAGCGCGGCCATGACCGCCGGGGCCAGCCAGCCATAACGGACCTGAAGGATCGGCCCCAGAACCAGAAAGCCCGAACCGATGATCGAGGCCAGCGGCGTGATCATTGCCCGCCATCCGGGGCGCGCGCGCATCCTCGGCCAGAACATGAACAGGCCCATAGCGGCGGCGAAGGCGAGGATGGCAATATCGAGTATCATATCGCCTATCTGGGCCGCGTGGGGGCGGAAGGAAAGGGGTTTTTATACCTCGGGGCTGGCCATTGCGCGCCAGTGTTCAATTCGTGCTGCAATATCAGGCCCATGTGTGGCAATCGCATCCTGCGCGAGCTTGAGCCGGTCCACCGCCTTTTCCAGCCGCGCCGAGATTTTCCGGATCTCGCTTTCGAGGATCGGGCAGAGTGTCTCGTTTTGCGAGATTTCACGGCGGCGGAGCAACCGGTCCAGATGGGTCTGCCACATCTCGACGGTGCGCATCTGGGCATGCAGCGTATCGGCCAAAACCTTGGCATGGGTGGTTTCGGCGCGAATAATCGCTTCGACAGATCTGTTTTTAAGCTCGGCGCTGCGCAGGCTTTCAAACCGGCTTCTCTGACCGTAGCCGGGCTGGTTGATCCCGCCCATCACAGGCGTGTCTATGCCACCGGATTCCGGCATAATCGCGATTTTGAACCCATATGTCACCGAACTGCCTACTCTGTATCACGAGACCTGCGCCTCATTGGGTATAGTTAACACAACAACTGTTGCGTGCAGTGGTTAACAGATCGTTAATCCGCGGGCAGAGCGTTACGTTCATATCCGATTTTTCTGATATATGACATCAAAGCCACGCCCCAAGGTCTGAACAGGGGCCTCCATACGGCCCATAAACCTCGATACGGCCCATAAAAAAGCCGCCCTCGGCGGGGCGGCTTTCGCGGGCTTGCAAGGGTGGGATCAGAACCCGGCCTTGATCTTTTCGAACTCCGCCAGCTGACGTTCGCGCATCTGCGGGTCATTGGGGGTTTGGGCAAGGATCGGGGCATCGACATGGCCAAGACCTGCGGCATCCAGATCCTCTTTCGAGAACTGCTCCATCGCCTTGACGTTGGTATGGCCATATCCGATGGCCTCCATCAGGGCAGGGGCTGCCGCGGGGGCCAGCCACGAATTGATGAAGTCATAGGCCTGATCTTCCGAACCGGGGCCATCCTTGAGGTTGACATAGCCGCAGAAGAAGGTGGACGAGCCTTCTTTCGGGGCGCGCTGGAAGGCCACCGGATAGCCATCGGCCTTGAGATAGGTCACGCCATCATTCCACGACCACGAAATGAGCACTTCGCCCGACGCCATGGTCTGGGCCTGTTCCGAAGGGTCGGTCCAGTAGGATTGCACATTCTGGTGGGCTTTGCGCAGCCATGCCGCCGCTGCCTGGAACTGGTCTTCGGTCACATTGGTCCAGTCCGACACGCCGGTGGCCAGATAGGCCAGCGCCCAGACATCATCCGAGCTGTCGGGCAGCGAGATACGGCCCTGATATTTCGGGTTCAGGAAGACATCCAGAGAGGCCACATCCTCGGCAGGCACTTTCTCGGGATTATAGGCGATGGCGGTCGCGCCCCAGTCGGTGGGGATATACCACACGCCCTGATCATCCTTGAAGATCTTGGAATTGAGGAATTTCGGGTCGATATCCTTGAAGGCGGGAATGCGCGAGACGTCCCACGGCTCGATCAGACCGGCATCGCGATATTTCGACACCATCTGCGAACAGGGATGGGCCACATCGGCTTTGAAGCCCGAGGCAAGCTTCTGGTAGGCCTCGTCGTCATCGCCGTAGAAGGTATAGCTGGGGCCAGCGCCATATTTCTGGGCATATTGCGCAAACAGGCCCGGCACTTCAAAGCCCGACCAGTCAAAGACCAGAAGATCGGGGCTTTCAGCCTGTGCCTGCAGACCGATCAGACAGGCCGCGCCTGCGAGCAGAGAGGTGAAATGTTTCATGGAAGTCCCTGTTTTATGTGTTCTCCCCCGACGCTAAAACGCAGCGCCCGACGCGACAAGAGGGATTTTCACATCGCCGTGCCGCGTCGTGAGCGGGTTTGGGGGCTGGACGTGGGTCATTTGCCAGCTATTTAGCCCTTTCAATGGTTTGACGGAGGGATTCATGGGGTTGAAACCGGTTATTCTATGGCTCAGACGCGATTTCCGTCTGCATGATCATCCGGCGATGGTGGCTGCCGAAAAAACTGGCGCTCCCGTGATCTGCGTCTTCATCCATGACGAGATCGTGGCCGGAACGGGGGCTGCGGCCAAATGGCGCTGGGGGGAGGCCATCGCCAGTTTCGCAGCACGGCTTGAGGAGATCGGCAGCCGTCTGATCCTGCGCAAGGGGGCGGCGCTGGAGGTCCTGCAGGGGCTGGTGCAGGAGACGGGGGCCACGCAGGTGCACTGGTCGCGCGCCTATGATCCGGCCTCGATTGCGCGCGACAGGGCTGTGAAGGCGGCTTTGAGGGAGAGCGGTATCGGGGCGCATAGCCATAAGGGCCATCTGATGTTCGAGCCGTGGGATGTCGCCACCGGCAAGGGCGAGCCCTACAAGGTCTACACCCCCTATTGGAATGCCGTGAAGGGACGCGGGGTGGACACCCCCTGTGACACGGTGCGCGCGCTGGCCGCGCCCGAGACATGGCCGGACAGCGAGGCTCTGGCTTCATGGCAGATGGGGGCGCAGATGCGGCGCGGGGGGCCTGTGCTGGCGGAACATGCCTGCATTGGCGAGGCCTCGGCCCAAGGGCGCATGGCCTCTTTCTTCGGGAACAAGATTGACGATTATAAGACTGCCCGCGATCAGGTCGACCAGAAGGGCACCTCGAACCTGTCGGAGAATCTGACCTATGGCGAGATCAGCCCGCGCAGCCTCTGGCATAGCGGCTGGGCGCGTATGGAAGCCGGTAGCGCGGGGGCCGAGACCTTTCTGAAGGAACTCGTCTGGCGCGAATTCGCATGGCATCTGCTCTATCATTTCCCCAAGCTCGATCACGAGAACTGGCGGGCCGAGTGGAACGGCTTCGGCTGGCGGCGCGACAATAACGATGCCGAGGCGTGGCGGCGCGGTCGTACGGGCGAGCCCTTCGTGGATGCCGCGATGCGCGAGATGTTCGTCACCGGCCAGATGCATAACCGTGCGCGGATGATCGTGGCCTCTTACCTCACCAAGCATCTGATGACCGATTGGCGGGTGGGGCTGCGCTGGTTCGAGGACTGCCTGACCGATTGGGATCCCGCCTCGAATGCGATGGGTTGGCAATGGGTGGCGGGCTGCGGCCCCGATGCCGCGCCCTATTTCCGCGTGTTTAATCCCGAGACGCAGGCCCAGAAATTCGACCCCGATGGCCGCTACCGCCGCGCCTGGATTGCCGAAGGACAGCCGCAGCCCGGCAAAACGGCGCTGCAATATTTCGATGCGATCCCGAAATCATGGCGGATGTCTGCGGATGACCGTTATCCGCCGCGGCTGGTGGATTTGAAAGAAGGGCGCGAAAAGGCGCTTGCGGCCTATGAGAGGCATAAAAAAGGCTAGGCTTTCCCGCGCCTTTCCAATTTTGGACATATTCCTGCGCGATGGTGCTGCCGATCTTGGTGAGGGGCAGGGGGCGCGCGATGCAGCGTATCGGCTATGACAATGCAAGGGCGCGGATGCCAACCGCCTCGCGGGCGGTTGCCGCGCTCGCGTTGGGGGGGGTGGCCTGGGCCTGTGCCGAAGCGGCGCTTGGCCTGCTGCCCGTGTCCACCGTGACCAAGGGATATGTGCCGGTGCTTGGGCTGACGGGGCTTCTGGGCGGCTGGTACGGGCTGGGCCGCGAAACGCTGCGCACGCCCTACCGTACCGTGCTGGCGGGGCTGCGGATGGCGCTTTATCTGGCAGCGATGACGGTGGTCTATCTGGGCGCACTCGATATGTTCCGTCATGCGCATATGGTCAAAAGCACCAATGTTTTCGGCGCTTTGCTGGATGGTCTCAGCTTCGGGTTGCGGGCTGCGGGGGAATTACTTTCTGTTGACATGCTTGGCATGGTCATTGTGGGTTGCGTTACCGCTGCTATCTTGACATGGCTGACACAGCGGCGCTGGCCCTGACCCTGGTCCTGACCCTCGGTCCGGCAGGCCACGCCCCTCCGGCTGGCAAGACTTGATAAGGTGATCGCGTGACCAAAACGTATTTCTTCTACGGAACCCTTAGCTATCCGCCCTTGCTGGAACGCGTTCTGGGCCGGATGCCGAATATGCGCCCCGCTTTTCTGGATGGCTACGAGCCGCGCGTGGCGCGCCGCAATGGCGAAGACCTGCCCTTTCCCATTCTGGTGCCCTCGGATCTGGGCGTTCCCGGTATTCTGATCGATACCGAAACTCCCGAAGAGGATGCCCGCCTTTACGCCTATGAGGGCGGATATTGCCTGCATGCCTGCGATGTCAGTGCCGATGGAATTGGCGGCACGGTTCGGGCGCAGGTCTTTTTGCCGGACGAGGGCGCGTGGCAGACGGGCGGCGCATGGGACCTTGCCGACTGGGCCGAGACTTGGGGCGAGCTGGCGACCGAGGCTGTCGAGGATACGATGGCCAGCCTGCAGGATCTGGATTTCGACCAGATCTATGACCGCCGCGAGGCCATGATGGTGCGGGCTGCGGCGCGTGTGCGCGCCCGCGAGACCGGCCCCGCCACACTCCGGCGCAGTGCGGAACGCGGCGATATCGTCGTGTCCGACCGGCGTATGCCCTATGCCAAGTTCTTCTCGGTCGAGGATTACCGGCTACAATTCCGCAAATTCTCGGGTGCGCTGTCCGCCCCGATGGATCGCGCGGTTTTCGTGTCCTGCGATGCGGCGGTGGTGCTGCCCTATGATCCGGTACGCGACAGGGTGCTGCTGATCGAACAGTTCCGCGTGGGGCCGATGGCGCGCGGCGATGGCAATCCGTGGCTTCTCGAGGCGATTGCGGGCCGTGTCGATCCGCTTGAACCCCCCGAGCAGACCGCCTTGCGCGAGGCGCAGGAAGAGGCGCATCTGAGCCTGCGCAAGCTGGTGCCTGCCGCGCAGTATTATTCCTCTCCCGGTGCCAAAAGCGAATATGTCTATAGCTATATCGGGATCGCTGACCTGACGGATGATGCCGCCGCGCCGGGGGGGCTGGCGGAGGAGGGCGAGGATATCCGCCCGCATCTGGTCAGCTTCGACGAGATGGTGGCGCTTCTGGACGCGGGCGAGCTGAACAATTCGATGGTCGTGATCTGCGCGCAGGCCCTGATCCGCCACCGCGATGCCCTGCGCGCCGAATTCGGCCAAGCCTAGGGCGATGCCGTCCGGATGCGGCGGCCAAGCCCGAGACACGAGGCCCGTGCAAGGGGGGCTGCCTGTCCCTGCATGCGGGCTACGTTCGGGGGCCACGTTCGGGAGGGGGCACGGGTGGATAAGGACATTTACACAGCTTTGGCAAAGCGGCCTTGACGGCGGTCCGCCTTTTGAAAGGACCACGAACGCGCGTTTTGCAAATTGCCGATTTCGCGCGAGAATTTTCGCCTAAATTCGGCTTGAGGGCCCGCTTGCGCGACGAATATGACTTGAGGCCGCCAATCGCCCGTCCTAAGTCTGGGGCCGACAAGTGGCGCTGCAATCGATTGGAGAAGATCATGAGAGTATGCGAGGATCTGGCACAGGCGGTAGGGAATACGCCCCTGATCAAGCTGAAAAAAGCTTCCGAGCTGACCGGCTGTGAGATCTTGGGGAAGGCCGAATTCCTGAACCCCGGCCAATCGGTGAAAGACCGCGCGGCGCTGTTTATCATCCGGGATGCGGTCGCACGCGGCCAGCTCAAGCCGGGTGGCACGATTGTGGAAGGCACGGCGGGCAATACCGGCATCGGTCTGGCACTGGTCGGGGCCTCGATGGGGTTCAAGACCGTGATCGTGATCCCCGAGACCCAGTCTCAGGAAAAGAAAGACATGATCCGCCTTGCAGGTGCCGAGCTGGTGCAGGTGCCTGCCGCCCCCTACAAGAACCCCAATAACTATGTCCATTACTCGCGCCGTCTGGCCGAGGCGCTGGCCAAGACCGACCCCAACGGGGTGATCTGGGCCAACCAGTTCGACAATACCGCCAACCGCGAGGCCCATATCCAGACCACCGGTCCGGAAATCTGGGACCAGACGGGGGGCCGTGTGGATGGCTTTATCTGTTCGGTCGGCTCGGGCGGTACTTTTGCGGGCACGGGCATGGCGTTGCAGCCCAAGGGCGTGAAGATCGGCCTTGCCGATCCCGATGGTGCCTCGCTGCACAGCTTCTACACCACAGGCGAATTGAAAGCCGAGGGCTCGTCGATCACCGAGGGCATCGGTCAGGGGCGCATCACCGCAAATCTCGACGGGTTCACCCCGGATATGTCCTATAACGTGCATGATGACGAAGCCCTGCCGATCATCTTCGATCTGCTGCAGGAAGAGGGGCTGTGCCTTGGCGGGTCTTCCGGCGTCAATATCGCCGGTGCGATCCGCATGGCGAAAGAGATGGGGCCGGGCCACCGGATCGTCACGATCCTGTGCGACTATGGCAACCGCTACCAGTCCAAGCTGTTCAATCCCGAATTCCTCAAAGAGAAATCCCTGCCGGTTCCCGAATGGCTGGACCGCGCCCCCGCAGCGATGCCCGAGGTTTTCGAGGGATGATACAACAGGTCCTGCGCGCTGCCGCCACCGTCTTCTTCCTTTTGGTCGCAGGCATGGTCTGGGCGCAGGACCAAACTGCCCCTGATTATAAATCATGGGAAAAATTTGCCGCATCTGCCCAGACCTCGATCAATCAGGATACGGCGCAGATCAGCGAACAGGATCTGGAAGACCTGCGGGCAACGCTGGTCACATGGCGCGATAAATTCAATGCCGCCCGTGACACGAATGCCAGCCAGATCAAGACGATACGCGACCAAATTGAAGCTTTGGGTCCGGCACCTGCCGAAGGCGACAGCGAAGACGCGGCCATTGCCAAACGCCGCAGCGACCTGAATGACCAGCTTTCCAAATTGCAGGCCCCGTCGATCACCGCCACCGAGGCGGCCACACGCGCCGACGGGCTGATCCGCTCGCTTGATAGCGAGCTGCGCAGCCGGTCGACGGACAAGCTGCTGCGGCTGTCGCCGTCGCCGCTCAATCCGGTCAACTGGGCCTCGGCGCTGAAAGTGGCAGGGCAGTTGACGGGCAAGCTGTATGAGGAAAGCAAGGCCCAGCTTGAGGGCACCACCCGCTTCGAGGAACTGCGCGAGAATGGTCCGGTAATTGCCGGTCTTGTGCTGGTGGCCTTGGTGCTGCTGGGGCGCGGACGGCGCTGGATGGAGGATCTGTCGCAATGGCTGCTGGGCCGGTCTTCCATGCGGGCGCGGATGGTGATCGAGATGATCGTCTCGGTGGGGCAGATCCTTGTGCCGCTGGGCGGGATCGTGCTGCTGTTGCAGGCGCTGCAGATTTCGGGACTGTTCGGCGCGACATGGCAGGATTTCCTGCGTGTTCTGGCGGGCGTGGCCACCGTCACGCTGTTCTCGGCATGGCTGGCGGGGCGGTTGTTCCCGTGGAATGACCGGCAGGCCAGCCCGTTCAACCTGCTCAGCGAACGCCGCGCCGAAGGGCGCCTGCTGGTGGTGTCGATGGGCTTCCTGCAGGCCCTGTGGGACCCGTTCGGCCATTGGGTTGTCGAACAGGCGATGGCGCTGACCCGCGCCTCGGTCAGCTCTGCAACAGCGGATGCGGCCAGCACAGCGGCCACACAGCTTGACGCGGCGCTGGCGGCGCTGACCCTGCCGTTGCAGGTCTTGGCGGGGCTTGCGCTGTTCCGCACGGGGGCGGTGCTGCGCCGCCATGTGCGCAATGAAGACAAGCAGTCGGTTGACCGTGCCTTCGGTGACAGCCTGATCCTGTTGATCGGCAATGCGGTGATCGTTGTGGCGGTTGTCGGCCCGCTTCTGGGGGCGATCGGCTATGTCAATGCGGCCAACCAGCTGATCTGGCCGATGATCAAATCGCTGTTCCTTGCGGGGCTGGTGCTGACCCTGCAGCGCTTTGTCGCCGAGGTCTATGTGGTGCTGACCAAGCGCGAGGATGACGGGCGCGACAGTCTTGTGCCGATTCTGATGGGGTTTGTGCTGGTGTTGCTGGCGCTGCCGGTTCTGGCGCTGAACTGGGGCGCAAGGGTGGAAGACCTGAGCGAGGTCTGGACCACGTTCAGCAACGGGTTCGATATGGGCGGGGTGCGGATTTCTCCGAGCATCTTCCTTGTGTTGGCCATCGTTTTTGCCATCGGCTATGCGATCACCCGTGGGGTGCAGGCGGCCCTGCGCAGCACCATCCTGCCCAAGACCAATATCGATAAGGGCGGGCAGAACGCGATCCTGTCGGGCATCGGCTATATCGGTATTTTCCTCGCGGCTCTGGTGGCGATCTCTTCTGCGGGGATCGACCTCAGCTCGCTTGCCATCGTGGCGGGGGCATTGTCGGTGGGGGTGGGCTTTGGTCTGCAGACCATCGTGCAGAATTTCGTCTCGGGCATCATCTTGCTGATCGAACGCCCGATTTCGGAAGGCGACTGGATCGAGGTCGGCACGCAGATGGGGGTCGTCAAGGCGATCTCGGTGCGTTCGACGCGTATCGAGACCTTCGACCGGACCGAAGTGATCGTGCCCAATGCCGATCTGATTTCGGGTCAGGTGACCAACTGGACGCGCGGCAATATGACGGGGCGGCTGATCGTGCCGGTGGGCGTGGCCTATGGCACCGATACCCGCAGGATCGAGAAGCTCCTGATGGAAATCGCCGAGGACCAGCCGACAGTGATGATGGACCCCGCGCCCAATGTGGTGTTCGTGGGGTTCGGGGCCGATAGTCTGAATTTCGAAATCCGGATGATCCTGTCGGATGTGAATTTCAAGCTGCGCGTGATGTCCGAGGTGAACCACCAGATTGCCGCCCGCTTTACCCGTGAGGGGATCGAGATTCCCTTCGCGCAGCGCGATCTCTGGCTGCGCAACCCCGAGGCGCTTTCGGGGCGCTACGAGGACCGGCCGGCGCGTTGGCGTGATACGGAGGAGGAAGGCCATAGCCGCCGCGAGGCCAAGCTGAAAGAGAACGAGACGCCGCATGATCTTGGGCAGCCGATGCCCGGTGAAGGGTTCGAGGATGCGGATGCGGATGGTGGTGGGGACGCCCGCTGAGCCGCGCGGCTCAGCTGGGGGGACGCCTCCGTAAGGGCTGCAATATCTGGACCGGAACATGAAAACCGGAGGCCGTCCCGCCTCCGGTTTTTGTCTTTCTGGGGGGTGAGGGAAAGCGTTTCGTCCGTTCCGGCTTGTCCCCCGAAACGTGAACAGGCCCCACGGATGGGGCCTGTCGACGGGCAAGGACCGGTAACGGTCAGTGATAATGTTTGTTGCGCGATTGCTTGCCCAGACCGGGATTGAAGCTGTTGGTCGGGTCGCAGTCGCAATAATGCGCGGCCAGAGCGGGTTTGGCTTTGTAGAGATGCCCGACATTGTGCTCTGCCGGATATTCTGCGCCCCGTTGGTCGAGGATCTCCAGCATCTTGGCTTTCAGCGCGTGAGAATCCACGCCCTTCTTCACGACATAGTCCTGATGCAGGACATGGCAGAAGAAATGCCCGTAATAGAGCTTGTGCTCGATCTGGGCATCCAGTTCGGGGGGCAGATGCTCGAACCAGTCCTCGTCATTGCGGCGCAGGGCGATGTCGAGCGGCAGGATATCGGCCACGTCCTTTTCATGCAGGGCCATATACCGCACAGCCGCACCCGCTGCCGCAAAGCGGTGCAGACCGGCGATTTTCGTCTCGCGGGCATCGCATTCGAAGAAATCCGCATCCTTGCCGTCGCAGAGTTCGGAGAGCGTTTTCTGTGCCGCCTCGATCCCCTCATCGCGCATCTTCAGGATCAGATGGTGCTCGAAGCGGTAGCGATATTCGGTCAGGCGCTTGGGCAGGATCGCGGGCCAGAGATTGGCGACAAGTTGCAGGAATTTGTCGGTCAGGTGGCGGGTGGGGCCGAAGCGGTTCAGCCGCCCGTCAATGGCCCCTTTCAGCGCGAAGAATTGCGGCAGGCGGTCGGTGCCCAGCTTGTCGATGGCCAGCACCGTATCCTTGCCGTATTTCTCGGTGATATCATAGGCATCGCGGTGCATATATTCGCCGGAGATCGGCAGCACGGGGAAGTCTTTGAGGATGATCCGCCGCAGTTTTGTCAGCGTTTCGGTCGAATTGGTGCCGATATAGAATGTCTTCTGCCGTGCCGGGCGCGCGAAACTGTCCAGACGCACGGCGAAAACCGCAAGTTTTCCCGCACAGCCCGAGGCTTCATAGAGCCGCCCCGGATCGGCATTGAACCGCGCGGGGGTGTCAGCTTCGATATCGCGGACGCGCTCGGCATAGCCCTGATCGGAGGCATGGCGATTGCCTTCATGGTCGATCGCGCCCCAGTCGCCCTTCTCGACACGGGTCAGAATCTCTTCAGGTGTTGTGCCAAGATCGATCCCCAAGTGATTAATAAGGTGTAAATTTCCTTCGGCATCAAGCTGGGCGAAAAGCGCCATTTCCGTGTAGGACGGGCCGCGTTCGACCAGCGCGCCGCCGGAGTTGTTGCACACGCCGCCAATCACCGAGGCCCCGATACAGCTGGAGCCGATCACCGAATGCGGGTCGCGGCCTTTCGGGTCCAGCGCCTTTTCCAGACGGAACAGCGTCGCCCCTGGCAGGGCGACCACCTGCCGCCCGTCATCCAGCAGGTGCACACGGTCCATCCGCCGCGTCGAGATGATCACCACCTCGCGGTCATAGCTACCCTTGGGGGTCGAACCTTCGGTCAGGCCGGTATTCGAGGATTGCATGATGATGATTTTATCGGCCTTCACGCAGGCCTGAATCACCTTCCACTGTTCCAGCACGCTGCCGGGGCGGACAACGGCCAGCGCCTCGCCTTCGCCCGAACGGTATCCCCGCCGGAACCGTTCGGTTGCGCGGGGATCGGTCAGGACATGACGATGGCCGACGATGGATTGGAGTTCGGAAATTAGGGATGTATCGGCCATCATAAGGGTCCTTCCAGTACAGGGTCGCGACGAATTGTCTCAGACAATAGGCGGGCAAGGCGGCTGCGTCACCTCAAAAATGCGATATTGGTAAGAAAACTGATCCAATATGGGAAAGGCCGCTTTGGAAATGGCAGATCCTCTTGACCGATGCGGCGAAAACCGCGACAGGCGATGACATGATACCGACAGACCGCCTGCACCAGATCCGCGACCGATACGGTTATCTCGAAGCCCAGCTTTCGAGCGGGCCGGACCCTGCCGAAATCGCGCGGATTTCCCGTGAATATTCCGAGCTGAAGCCCGTGGTCGAGCAGATCGAGAACTGGCTTCAGGCGCAGGCCGATCTGGCCGAGGCCGAGGGCTGGCTTGCCGATCCGGAGATGAAGGATCTGGCCGAGGAAGAAGTGCCGCTGCTGCGCAAGAAGCTGCCCGAGCTGGAGCAGGCTCTGCGTCTGGCGTTGCTGCCCAAGGATGCCGCCGATGCGCGTCCGGCCATTGTCGAGATCCGGCCCGGAACAGGGGGCGATGAAGCGGCCCTTTTTGCGGGCGACCTGCTGCGCATGTATCAGCGCTATGCCGACATTCGAGGCTGGCGGGTCGAGATACTGGATTATGCCGAAACCGAACTTGGCGGCATCAAGGAAGTGATGCTGCGGATCGAGGGCGAGGGTGTTTTTGCCCGTCTGAAATACGAATCGGGCGTGCATCGCGTGCAACGCGTGCCGGAAACCGAAGCCGGTGGCCGTATCCATACCTCCGCCGCGACCGTCGCGGTGCTGCCCGAGGCCGAGGAGGTCGATATCGACATTCCGGCTTCGGATATCCGGATCGATACGATGCGGTCGTCGGGGGCCGGTGGCCAGCACGTCAATACCACCGATTCTGCCGTGCGGATCACCCATTTGCCCACCGGTCTTGTGGTGACCTCTTCGGAAAAATCCCAGCATCAGAACCGTGCCAATGCGATGGCCGTGCTGCGCGCAAGGCTTTATGATATGGAGCGCGCGCGCATGGATGCGGAGCGCTCTGCCGCGCGTAAGGGGCAGGTGGGCTCCGGTGACCGCTCCGAGCGCATCCGCACCTATAATTTCCCGCAAGGGCGGCTGACCGATCACCGCATCAACCTGACGCTATACGCGCTGAGCCAGATCATGGGCGGTGATCTGGACGAGGTGATCGACGCACTGGTGGCGGATGATCAGGCGGCCCGACTGGCCGAGATGGAGGGGTAAGGCGCATGCAGGGCGGTGTATTGTTGCGCGAGGCCGTGACCAAGCTGCGGGAGGCGGGGATCGCATCGGCTGCGGGGGATGCGCGACGCCTTCTGGCCCATGCGCTGCGGGTCTCGCCCGAGCGGCTGACGCTTGCGCTGCATGATCCCGTGGCCGAGGAAGCGCAGGCCAGATTTGCCCGCTTTCTGGCGGCGCGCATGGACTTCCAGCCGGTGTCGCAGATCACGGGGGCGCGGCTGTTCTGGGGGCGCAAATTCAAGGTCACTCAGGATACGCTGGACCCGCGTCCCGAGACCGAAATTCTGGTAGAGCGCGCCTTGCAGCAGCCTTTCCGGAACGTGCTGGATCTGGGCACGGGCACGGGCTGTATTCTGCTGAGCTGTCTGGCGGAAATGCCCAAAGCCACGGGCGTCGGGGTGGATCTCTCGCCGCAGGCTCTGGCGGTTGCGCAAAGCAATGCCGATAATCTTGGCCTGAGCGAGCGGGTGCGCTTGACGGTCTCCGACTGGTTCGATGCGGTGGATGGCATGTTCGATCTGATCGTCTCCAACCCGCCTTATATCGCGCAGGACGAGATGGCCGGTCTGGCGCGCGACGTGCTGGATTGGGAGCCGCATAGCGCCTTGACGCCGGGGGGCGACGGTCTGTCGGCCTATGCCAAGATCGCGCGCGGTCTGCTGGTGCATCTGGCCCCCGGGGGGCGCATCCTGTTCGAGATCGGGCCGACTCAAGGGGCTGCGGTTTGCGGCTTCCTGTCCGAGATCGGTCTTGACGGCTGCCGGATATGGCCCGATCTTGACGGGCGGGACCGTGTTGTGGAGGCGCGGCGTCCGCTTTAGGCCGGACTCCGGCCCTGAAATATGCCGATCCGCCAGTGTCCTGCGGTTCGTCTTCACTAAAACTTCACGATATTTCGGCGACAATACCCCGAAAAAAGAGCATAAAGGGAAAATCTAGCTTGCGAGATCCGTCGTGACGTGCTTATCAGGGGACGTGCACGGAGAAACAAGTTTCCCGGCATGGCTCAGCTTAACACTGCGGGCTTGGTTGAAGGGCATAGACCCCTTATGCAACCAGACTGTCCCGCGCGGCCCGGTTGGATCGTGACGGATCTGGCCTAGACCTTGTCAAAACCGCTCGCTTTTAAAGGCGGATAAATTGAACGAAAGCAGATGAGATCATCCAAATCACGTTCGCGTTCCAAGTCGAACCGGCAGCGTTCCATCGGGAATATCATCAACCGGGTTTTTGAAAGCTCGGGTCCTGAGGGCAAGGTCCGCGGGACGCCCCAGCAAATCATCGATAAATATCTTGGTCTTGCACGGGATGCGCAGCTGTCGAACGACCGCGTGGCAGAGCAGAACTTTCTGCAGCATGCCGAGCATTACACCCGCCTTCTGCACGAGGCGCAGCGCGAGATGGCGCAGCGTCAGCCCAACGGGCAGGGCAACGGTAACCAGAACGGCGCAGGCCAGGGCAATGGCCCGTCCGGTGCCGATATGGACCAGCCCGCGCAGGCGGCGATGTCCGATGCCGCTTCCAGCCAGAATGACGGCTATACCCAAGCGTCCGCTCCGGCCACTCCGCAGGGGGAAACCGGCGGGTGGCGCAAGCGCGACACCGCACGCGATGTCGAGCGGGTAGAGGCCGAGGATTCCAATCTGGTCGAGACGCCCGAAAGCCGCAGCGATCTGCGTGTCAGCCGCGAGAGCGAGCCTGCGCCGGTCGCAAGCGCCGAGCCGCAGCCGGAACGCCAGCCCGAGCCAGCCGCAGCCCCTGCGGCCGAAGAGGCCCCTGATGCGGCTGAAAAGCCCAAGCGTCCGCGTAAGCCGCGCGCCAAAAAGGCCGACACCGCCGATGGTGAGAAGCCCAAAGCGCCGCGCAACCGTCGCAAGCCGAAAGCGGCAAGCGAAGAGGGCAATGGCGAGGCCGGTCCCTCCGAGGATACTCCGAAAGCGGCAAACGGCTAAGTTACGAGACTGACAGAAAAACCGCCCGTGCAGCAGATCTGCGCGGGCGGTTTTTTATGGTCTGTGCGGTCAGTTTGTTTCGAGGCTGCGGGCGAGGCGGCACCATTCCTCGATCGTGACCCGTTCGGCGCGTTGGGTGGGCGGGATGCCGACCGCTTCCAGCTTGGCCTCGATATCGGGCGCGACAGATTTCAGCGAGGCACGCAGCATCTTGCGGCGCTGGTTGAAGCCCGCCGCTACAACGCGCGACAGAATCTTGGCATCCGCCGGATAGCGCGGCTCGGGCAGGGCTTTCAGATGCACCACGGCAGAATGCACTTTGGGCGCGGGGGTGAAGGCCTCGGGCGGCAGCGACATCACAATGCGTGCGGTGGTGCGCCATTGCGCCAGAATGGCGAGCCGTCCGTAATGGTTGTCGCCCGGCTGTGCGACGATCCGTTCGGCCACCTCGCGCTGGAACATCAGCGTGAGGCTGTCCCATTGCGGCGGCCAGTCCTTCGGCGTCAGCCAGCGCACCAGCAGTTCGGTGCCCACGTTATAGGGCAGGTTCGCGGCAATCTTGTAGGGCGTGCGCAGATGCGCCGTCACATCGACTTCGAGCGCGTCGCCATTGATCACCTCAAGGCGGCCCGGATAATGGGCGGCGATCTCGGCCAGCACGGGCATACAGCGCGGGTCTTTCTCGACCGCCAGCACCTTGCGCGCCCCCTCGGCCAGAAGCCCGCGGGTCAGACCGCCGGGGCCGGGGCCGACCTCAAGCACATCATGCCCGTCAAGATTGCCCGCCGCACGCGCGATTTTGGCAGTCAGGTTGAGGTCGAGCAGGAAGTTCTGGCCAAGCTGCTTTTTCGCGACCAGTTCATGGTCACGGATTACATCCCGCAGAGGCGGAAGCCCGTCTATCGCTGCCATTGCTCTATCCTGTCTGTCTTCATATGCAAAAGGTCCGGATGCGGCATCCGGACCTTTCAGGGGATATGTGAGCCGCGCGCGCGAGGCAAGCCTCTCGCTGCGCCTCGAAGGGGTCATCCGCGCGCGCGACCCATCGTATCGGCCATTTCCAACGCGGCGATCAGGCTGGCGGGGCTGGCTTCGCCCGTGCCCGCGATATTGAAGGCGGTGCCATGATCGGGCGAGGTGCGGACAAAGGGCAGGCCCAGCGTGACATTGACGCCCGCATCGAAGGCCAGCGTCTTGATCGGGATCAGGGCCTGATCGTGATAGGCGCAGATCGCCGCATCATACTGGCTGCGGGCGGCTTTGTGGAACATGGTATCGGCGGGCAGAGGGCCGGTCAGCGCATAGCCCTCGGCCTTGAGCCCCGCAATCTCGCGGATCATCCAGTCCTGTTCCTCGCGTCCCATCGCGCCGCCTTCGCCCGCATGGGGGTTCAGACCAGCAATGGCAATCTGCGGATTTTCCAGCCCGAAATCCCGCGTCAGCCCTTCATGGGTAATGCGCACGACCTGCCGCAGCACTTCGGGGGTGAAGGCGGTGGGCACATCTGCCAAAGCGATATGGATCGTGGCAGGCACGACGCGCAGCTCGTGGCAGGCCAGCATCATCGCAACCTTACACCCGCCCGCCAGATGGGCCAGATATTCGGTATGGCCGGGGAAGGCAAAATTGGCCCCGTCCTTGAGCACTTTCTTGTTGATCGGTGCGGTGCACAGGGCCGAGCCCTCGCCGCGCATCACCAGATCGACACCGCGCGCGATCACATCGATCACCGAGCGGGCATTGTCCAGGTCGGGGGTGCCGGGAATGGCGGCTTTGGGAAAGTCATGCACCAACACGGGCATCGCCGTGCCAGCATGGGTGATGGCCTCGGCCGGAGTGCCGATCTCGCGGATCTTGGTGCCCCGCGGCAGATGTGCGGGGTCGCCAAGCCATGCAAAGGGAAGCCTTGCGCCAAGCGCCTCCCATGCTTTGACGGCGATTTCCGGACCAATTCCGGAAGGTTCACCACAGGTGAGAATGACAGGTGCTTGAGGCATGGGATTTACCCCCTATTTCCAATATGTTGGAGCGTCAGATAAGTCTGGCGCCACCAAAATCAAGGCCGTGTGATTACGGCTGCGTCGCGCAGATCGGCCAAAAGACCATCCGCCTGAATCTGGATCTGGCGGTTTTCAAGGCTGGTCATGGCCGCGTCACGGTTGGGGGTCTCGACCTTGCCATCTTCGCCCTTGCGGCTCATTTCGCGGCTGCACAGCATCAAAAGCGCGCTATTGCCGCCCTGTTGCAGCACCTGATATTCGCCCGGGTCCAGGCTGGACAGCCCCACCGAGATGTCGCGCGGTAGGCTGTCGGGGGTGCCGCTTTCACGCAGCAGACGGCTGGCGGGCAATGTGCGCGCCAACGGATAAAGCGCATCGCAGCTATGCGGGCTGGCCTGCACCTGACCCAGACGGGTTGCTACTTCCTCGCTGCCCGTCGCGCCCAGCGTGTAAAGCGCATATTCCACCGTTTGCGGGCTGGCCTGTTTTGCCCCGTTCTCGTCGATTGCGCGCAGGCGGAACACGGCCACGGCATTCGGGATCTTGATCGGGCCGGTGGCCTGACCGGGTTTCAGCGCCAGAATACGGGCGCGCAGGGGGCCGGGCAGGTTGGCCACGGGCATCCAGTCGATGGCACCACCGTTCTCGCGCGAGCGCGAGGCCGAAACATGGCTGGCGATATCGGCAAATTGTGCCGCACTGCCGCGGGTGGCCTGTTCGGCAAGCTGCATGGCCTCCTGTTCATGCCCTTCCGTCGGGATGATCAGCTCGGAGAGCAGCACGCGTGTGCCCTGACCCCGTTGGGATTCGGGGGCAAGCGCGCGGTTGATCTGCAGATCGGAAATCGAGATCCGCCCGCCGAACTGCGCGCGCACGACCTGACGCCACAACAGACCGGACTTGGTGAAATCGCGGAAGGTTTCCTCGTCCACGCCTTCCTGACCGATTGCCGCGATGAACTGCTTGGCGCTGAGATTGGCCCGCGAGGCGAATTCTTCCATGCCCTTCTGGACCGCCGCATCCGAGACGCTCAGCCCCAGACGCTTGGCTTCCCATGTTTGCAGACGATCCGAGATCAGCGCGTCGATCGCCGCCTGATGGGGGTCGGATTCGGTGGTGCCCAGCACCTCGATCATCCGCTCGCGCTGGCTGATTTCATAGGCAGAGATTCCCAGACCGTTGACGGTGATCACCGGCGAGAACATGCCGCCCTGCGCAAAGGCCGAACCGGCAGGTCCCATGAGGGCAAGCGCCAGAACCGAGACACAGCCGAGCCGCGTTACCTTGCTGCGCAATGCGTTGAAGCCTTTGCTTTTCGCCATGCCTGAAAGTGCCGTCATCATTATACCTGCTTTGTCGTCATTGGCCGCGATACGCAATCTGCATCGGGCGTCTGTCTTACCTTACACAGACCTTACTGGCCGAGGTTCCGTCATTGGCACCGCCAAATCCGGCCAAAGCCACGGAAAGTCCGACGCTTGTTTCGGGGTCCACATTAGTCGAGGAAGTGAAGCGGCGCGAGAGGGAAAGATCGACGCTCACGCAATCATTTACCCATGTCACGCCCAGTTTCGCCTTTGCCGCCCGCTCTGCGATAAGGTCGTAGCGGGCATCGAATGTGCCCGACCAGCCGCGCCCCCAATGCCATGCGCTGTCAAGCTGCAATTCGGAGATATCCTCCGAGGTGCCCGCCAGAATGGCGCTGTCCATCCACAGATAGCCCGCCGCCAGATCATAGGTCGCGCCCGAATAGGCAAGGCGCAGCTCTTCGCGGGTGGTGTTGAAATCATCGTCGAACTGCGCACGGTTCGACACGGTCAGCCCGCCCGAGGTTTGCAGGTTGCTGGCCAGAAGCCAGTCCGAGCTATTGCCCGAAAGCGAGCTTTCCGACGAGAACTGTTCGAGATCCTGCGCATAGAACACGCGCCCGACAGTGGTACCCAAAGACCATCCCGCCGCGTCATAGCGGGTATAGCTGACGCCGACATTGGCGCGCAGGCCGCGTTCGCGTGCATCCAGCCCCGGATAGCGCGACAGGCTGAACAGGTTGCCTTCGTCGAACTCGCGCAGCGTGCTGTCCTCGTTGGGCGCACGGGTGAGGTTGTTGGGGGCCCAGACGATCTGCGCGATGGGCTCGATCACATGGGCCGCGCGACCGGTGCTGCGGGTCCAGGGCCAGCGCAATTCGGTGGCAAGCTGCGGCTGGGCGCGCAGGATGGTATCGTCATAGGAGTCATCCTGACGGATCACGAAGGCATCGGCGGCAAGCTGGGCCTGCGTGCTGGCCATGATGCCGTAAGACAGCAGCCAGTTGCGCCGCCAGTTGGCGGTCAGCGAGCTGCGGGTCATGTCGCGCCCGTCGGGAATATCGTCCCAATCCGGCCCGTCCGTGGTCGAGCTGGAATTGCGGCGGAAGGTCTCGAGATCCCAGCTTGCCGTCAACTCGCCGCCGATACGGGCGGGGTGATAGACCCGTGTCCATTCCGCATCGCCTGCCAGCATCGGCTCGGTATTGTTGTCCTCGTCTTCGCGCAGCGAATGGGTGCGACCGGCGCGGGCCCAGATCAGCTCGTCCGAGCGGACCCGTTCAAGGGTCAGCCCCGACCAGAGCCGGTCGGCATCGCTGACATCGTAATTCAGCAGATAGGCATCATCGGACACCATCCGCAGTTGCAGGCCCAGCTTGAAATCATCGGGCAGGGTGAAGCTGCCATCGGCAAAGAGATAGCCGCGATTGGCCCCTTTGATGATGCTGTCATTGCTGAAGGCACCGGAAATGCTGATCTCGCCGTCATTGAAGGCGCGGCGGTAGCGCAGCCCCAGCGTGCGGGTCCAACCGCTGGAGATATAGGGCTCGACCAGCAGATCCTGACTGGGATCGATCGCGAAGAAATACGGGATCTTTATGCCCATCCCCAGACTGGAGGTGCTGCGGAAGCTCGGGGCCAGAAAGCCCGACATGCGCGTGACGGTGGGGTCGGGCAGGCGCAGCTTTGGCACCCAGACCAGCGGCACACCGGCGACGCGGAACTGCGCATCCTCGAAGCTCAGCTTACGCTCCTGCGCGTTATGGGTGATCTTGCGGGCGCGGATTTCCCACAGGGGGCGTTCACCGACCACGCAGATATTGCATGACGAGGCCACCACATTGGTCATGGTGGTGACATTGCCGTTCTCGCGCTCGATCTTGGCGGCAGCAAGCTGCAATTCGCGCGCCATCACCATGCGCGCGCCCAACAGGATGCCATGTTGCAGATCGCGCGAGAGTTCGGCCTGATCGGCCACGATCACCGCACCGGCCTCCTGCGGCTCGGTCAGGCGGATCGGCCCGTCCATCTTGATCGTATCGGCCTTCTGGTCATAGGTGACGCGCTTGGCCGTGACGCGGTTGCCCTCGTAATAGATCTCGACCGCGCCTTCCGCGACCAGCGTGTCAGACCCCGAAAGCGAGATCCGGTCGGCCATCAGGCTGGCGGGCACATTGCTCAGGCTGTTCTGCGAGGCGTTGCTGTCTTGTGCGTAGCCGCTTGCCACAAGGCCGAAAGTGCCAAGCGCCGTGCCAAGGGTGAGGGCGGCGAGCAGCGTCCTTGCAGGAGAGCAGGTCTTGGGCAGGGTCATGGCTCAGCCATCCTCCAGATGCAAAAGCAGGGCAATCGAAAACATCAGTGCAATCACCGGCGGTGCCCATGCCGCCAGCAGAACCGGAATCTGGCCGCTATCGCCCAGAACCTGCGCGACATTGCGCAGGAAGAACACCGCCAGACCGGAGACCAGCGCCAGCAGCACCCGCTGGCCGATGCCGCCGAACCGCGTCGGGCGCATGGTGAAGGAGGCCGCCAGAAGCACCATTGCCACCATCATCAGCGGCTGTGCAAGTTCCATCTCGAACCAGACGCGGTGGCGCAATGCCGAAAACCCTGCCGCGTCCAGCGTTTTGATGAAGGCGGGCAGTTTCCACAGCGGAATGGCCGAGGGCGCGCCGAAGCTGTCGCGGATCGAGGAGGCGGTCAGGCTGGTGGCGATGGTCAGTTGCGACGAGGTGGTGGCGTCGCGCTCGGGATTGGTCGAACTGCCAAGCGGCCAGTCCTTGGCGTTGAACAGCCGCCATTGGGCGGTCTCCAGAATGGCACGGTCGGCCACCACGCGGCGCACGGCATTGCTGTCGCTGTCAAGGATCAGGAAGCTGACATCATAAAGGGTGGTCGCATCGCCATTGGCCCGCGCCGCCGAGATCACGGCCTGTCCGGTGCGGATCTTGCCGCTGCTGTCCTTATAGGTCGCGCTCTGGCGCATCCAGACGCCGTTGCGCCCGACCGAGACGGTGGTCTGCATGCCGACATCGCTGCGCAGTTCGTCATAGCGGTTGGACGTGGCCGAGACCAGCGGATTGCCGACGCTGATCAGCAACCCGCCCAGCACCAGAGCCGTCAGAACGGGGCTGACCAGAATGCCAAGCGCCGACCGGCCCGAGGCGCGCATCACCACAAGCTCCGAGCTTCTGGCAAGGTTGAGAAACAGCACGACCGCCGCAAGCAGCATGATCAGCGGCATGATCGTGTAAAGCGTTTCGGGGATATTGAGCAGCGACAGCAGCACCGCCCGCCCGAAGCTTGCCTCGGCATCGAGCTTGCGGACCTCTTCCACCAGCCCGACCAGAAACAGGATGCCCCAGAAACTGGCCAGCACCAGCAGGAAGCTGCGCAGGAAACGGCGGGCAACATAGCGACCAAGGATCATGCGGCACCTTTTGCGGCCAGACGCCGTCCGGTGAATTTCCGGCGCGCGGAGAGATGCAAAAGAAGGAGACTGGCCAGCACTCCGACGGCGGCAGGCGCAAAGAGCACCGGCCAGAGGTCGGGTCGGCTGCGCGCGATGGTCTCGGTGACATTGGTCAGCACTTGCACCAGCACCAGAATGACCACCGCCAGCGTGATCTGCCGCCAGATGCCGAAGCGCGAGAAGCTGCCCACCATCAGCGCGGCAAAGCCCACAAGGGCGGCCACAGGCGCCAGCAGCGGCTGCACGAAGCGCATTTTCAGCTCCAGCCCCAGTTCGGTTGCGCTTTTGCCGGTTTCCTCCAGCACGCTTTGCGGCGCGCGCAGCAATTCGAGGCTGGAGATCTGTTCGAGCTTGCGGTCCACCTCGGTCGAGCCCTGAATGAGGCTGCTCAGGTCATAGGTGAAGTTCGAGAACCGCGTGACCGAAAGATTGCGCCCCTCGGTGCGCAGGCTTTGCGCGATACCGTCGAAAAGCACCAGTTTCGGCCCGTTATCGGTGCGCACGATAACCGCCTTCTTGGCCAGATAGCTCATCCGGTTGGTGGGGGTGCGGCTGTCCCAGAGATAGAAATCCTGCAATTCGCCATTATCGCTGATCGCGCGGATATAGATCGAAATGCCGTCGACCGGATGCTGGAACCGTCCGGGTGTCAGCAGGCTGGCGGTCACATTCTCGGCCAGCTGTGCCTGCCGCGTGGCCAGTTGCGCGCGCGATTGCGGCACCAGAAAATGGGTCAGCACCGCCATCATCAGCCCGACCAGCAGCCCGAAGACCAGAACCGGACGGGCCAGCCGCCAGGGCGAGGCTCCGGTGGCCTGCATGGCCACCAGCTCGGATTCGCTCGACAGGCGGTTGAGGGTGTAGACCGTGGCCGCGAAGGCGGCAATCGGCAGCACCACGCGGATCACATAAGGCAGGGTTAGCGCGGTGAATTCCAGCACCACAAGCGCGGTCTGGCCATCCGAGATAAGCTGTTCGAACAGGCTGACCGCCCGGTTGACCCAGTAGATCGAGACCAGAATAAGGGCGAAAAACCCGAAGATCGCCAAGAATTGCGACAAAAGATATCGGTCCAGCCGGGTCACAGTGCTGCTCTTTACTCCTGATCACGCCGCGCTGAACGCGGTCTTGTCTCTGTCTCTATCGTCTTGCGGGGCGCTGGAAAAGCCCGCATTCCGAATTTCCCCGCCAAGCGGGTCTTTTGCCGTGCAGGAATCCGCCCGTGGCTTTCCAAATCCCTTATAGCTTTGTAGGGTCGGGCCAGTCGAGCATATTGGACCATAGGAACAGCACAGATGACCGAACCCCTTGCCATCAGCTTCACTGAAACCGATCTGGAGACCGTGGCCGAGGCCAGCGGTGTCGTTGTCGTCTTTGCCGAAAGCGGGCGCAATCTGGGGCTTGCGGGGCGGCGGGTCAACCGTCTGACGCATGGCGCGCTTAAACGTGCCGTCGAGTCGGAGGCCTTTGCCAAGCTGGATCACGGATCGGCGCTGCGGCTGGAATGGCCGGCGGGAATGGCTGCGGAGCTGGTGTTGCTGGTATCGCTGCCGCGGCGCTGCGAGATTTCGGTGGCGCGCAAGGCAGGGGCGACGATTGCGCGTGCGCTGGGGGCCAAGGGGGGGCTGGTGCTGGCCGAAAGCCATGCCCGCGCGGCCGAGGTTTCCTTTGGTCTGGCGCTCAGGGCCTACCGCTTCAATTATCATAGCGCCGAGACGCCCGCTTACGGGCCGGTGCGTTTCATGGCCAACAACCCCGAGAAACTGGCGCAGGAGGCACAGCCGCTGGCCGCGCTGGCCGAGGGGGTGTTTTTCACCCGTGATCTGGTCAATGAACCGGCCAATATCCTGACCACCTCCGATTTTGCCGCCCGTCTGGCGGCCATGCAGGAACTGGGGCTGGATGTCGAGATTCTCGAAGAGGCCGATCTCGAGACGCTGGGAATGCGGGCGCTGCTGGCGGTGGGGCAAGGCTCGGAAAGCCCCTCGAAGGTTGTGGTGATGAAATGGAATGGCGGCGCCGAGGAGCCGCCTCTGGCGCTGATCGGCAAGGGCGTGGTGTTTGACACCGGCGGGATCTCTATCAAGCCCGGTGCCGGTATGGAAGAGATGACGATGGATATGGGCGGTGCGGGCACGGTGGCGGGCGTGATGCGCACGCTGGCGCTGCGCAAGGCGCGGGCCAATGTCGTGGGGATCGTCGGGCTTGTCGAGAATATGCCCGATGGCCGCGCCCAGCGTCCGGGCGATATCGTGACCTCGGCCAAGGGCGTGACCATCGAGGTCATCAATACCGATGCCGAGGGGCGTCTCGTTCTGGCCGATGTGCTGTGGTATGCACAAGAGCATTTCGCCCCGCGCGCCATGATCGATTTGGCCACTCTGACGGGCGCTGTGATCGTGGGGCTCGGTCATGACAATGCGGGGGTTTTCAGCAATGACGACGGTTTCGCGGGCGATCTGTTGAAAGCGGCGAGGCAAGAGGGAGAGGGTGCATGGCCGCTGCCATTGCAGCCCTCTTATGACCGGCTGATCAAATCGCGGCTGGCCGATATCAAGAATTCTGCCGGACGTCCGGCAGGTGCGATCACCGCCGCCACCTTCCTCAAGCACTTTGTTGCGCCGGAGGTGCCGTGGTGCCATATCGATATCGCAGGCGTGGCGCTGCCGCCCACGGAAACGGAGCTTGCGCCGAAAGGCCCGACCGGCTGGGGCGTGATGACCCTCAACCGTCTGATTGCCGATAAGTTCGAGGGCTGAAGCATGGGCGCTGCGCTGTTTTATCACGTCACCGAAAGCTCGGTCGCGGAGGTTGTCGTCAACCTTCTTGGCCGCGCCTTGGAACAGGGCTGGAAGATAGAATTGCGCGGCACTCTGCCGGACCGGATGCACTGGTATGACCGCAGCCTGTGGGAAATGGGCGGGGCGGAGAGCTTTCTGCCGCATGGTCTGGCAGGGGGCGCGCAAGATGCCCTGCAACCGGTCCTGCTGACCACGGCCAGCCAGCCCGCCAAGGCCGGGCGTGACGCGGTGCTGAGCATCGACGGCGCAGAGGTGGCGCCCGACGAGCTGGAGCGCCACGAGCGGGTCTGGATCCTGTTTGACGGGCATGACCACGAGGCGCTCTCGCGGGCGCGGGTGCAGTGGAAGCAGTTTACTGCTGCAGGTGCGAAGGCGCAGTACTGGTCGGAAGAGTCCGGCCGGTGGCAAAAGAAGAGCGAAAGCGGATAAATCATCCTTGAGTTGTTCTCAATATAACGCCAAGTTTATGGTTTTATGGATAAATTGATCTAATATTGGCGAAAATGTGCCTTTTATTTGCACCTTTGGCGGGAATTTGCTGCATCGCCGCATTCCCGACGTTACGCTCCTCTTGATCCGTTGCCTGCCGCCCCGACATGATGATGGAACCACATTGCATCATCCGTCATTTGCGAGGCCTCCCCATGCCCATCCGATCCGCATTCCGTCGTCACCTCTCTGTCCGTGCCATGCGTCTTTTCACCTCGCACCGGCGTGCCCCCGAGGCGGATCGCTGGCTGGGGATCGTGCTGGCCGTAATCGCCGGATCGCTGAATGCCGGTGTCTTTCTGATGATGAGCCAATATGCCTCGCATATGACGGGGCATCTGTCCCAGCTGGCGGGCAGCCTTGTCGGTGCCAATCTTTCGCTGGTGCTGCTCAGTTTCTGCGTGTTGTTTTTGTTTGTGGCAGGGGCGGCGCTGGCCTCGGCGATGATCGCGCGGGGCTTTGCCCGCCATTCTCGCTTGACCTATTATATGCCGCTGGCCTTGCAGGGGATCTTGCTGGCCGTGCTGGCCACCGCCGAATTCTTGCCGCAGCCTTGGGAAGGGCATCTGGGGCTGGGTCTGCTGGCCTTTATCATGGGGCTGCAAAACGCCACCATCACCCGGATCTCCGGCGCACGTATCCGCACCACCCATGCGACGGGCCTGCTGACCGATATGGGCATCGAGATCGGGCGCGGGCTGTACGGGCGGGGCCGTGACAGCGGCGATGACGGTTATGACCATGCGCGGCTCATGCTGTTCGTGCAGCTTGTCGCGGCCTTTGTTCTAGGCGGGATCTTGGGCGGGCTGGGGCATGGGGCCTTTGGCTGGGCTTTTGCCTTCCTGCCGGCTGTGGTCCTTTTGGGAATTTCGGCGCTGACGGCCCCGCGTGCCCTGCGCGCGGTCGGACAGGGGGCGGCCTGACCCGTTTCGGGGCCTCTCTGCGGCGCGCTTGCGCCAAGCACCGTTCTGCCTGCGCTTTGGGAGCTTGGTAGGGGAGAGCGGGTGAAATCTGTCATGCGGGGCTGTTTTGGCCCCGCTTTTGCATCCGCTAACCAACTGCCGCCTTTCCAAACAGCCGGTTTCATCCTATGGGGGCTGCGCAAGGAGACAGGTGATGACAGAAAAATTCAGCTTCGAGCTTCAGGCCACGGATGGCGCGGCGCGCAAGGGTGTGATCCATACGCCGCGCGGCGATATCCGCACGCCCGCCTTCATGCCGGTGGGCACGGCGGCAACCGTCAAGGCGATGATGCCGGAATCGGTGGCCGCGACGGGCGCCGATATCCTCTTGGGCAATACCTATCACCTGATGCTGCGCCCGACGGCGGAACGTGTGGCCGCCCTTGGCGGATTGCATAAGTTCATGAACTGGCAAAAACCCATCCTGACGGATTCGGGCGGGTTTCAGGTCATGTCGCTGGCGGGTCTGCGCAAGCTGACCGAAGAGGGGGTGACCTTCTCCAGCCATGTCGACGGGTCGAAACATATGCTCAGCCCCGAGCGGTCGATGGAGATCCAGAAGCTTCTTGGCTCGGACATTGTCATGTGTTTCGACGAATGCCCCGCGCTGCCTGCGACCGATAAGGAAGTGGCCCGTGCGATGGAGCTGTCGATGCGGTGGGCTGTGCGGTCCAAGGAGGCCTTTGGCGACCGTCCGGGACATGCGCTGTTTGGCATCATGCAGGGCGGTGTCACGCAAGAGCTGCGCGAGCAATCGGCGCGGGCGCTGACCGATATCGGCTTTGACGGCTATGCCATCGGCGGGCTGGCCGTGGGCGAGGGGCAGGAGGCGATGTTCGGCGTGCTGGATTACGCCACCGATTTCCTGCCCGAGGACCGTCCGCGCTATCTGATGGGCGTCGGCAAACCCGATGACATCGTGGGCGCGGTCGAACGCGGCGTCGATATGATGGATTGCGTGCTGCCCTCGCGGTCGGGTCGGACGGGGCAGGCATGGACCCGCCACGGGCAGATCAACATCAAGAACTCGCGCCACCGCGATGACCCGCGGCCTCTGGATGAAAACTGCGGCTGCCCTGCCTGCCGCAATTATTCGCGCGCCTATCTGCATCACGTCTTCCGCGCGAACGAGATGATCTCGGGGATGCTGCTGACATGGCACAACCTGCATTACTATCAGGATCTGATGCAGGGCATGCGCGATGCGATCGAGGCGGGAACCTTCAAGGCCTATGTCGCCGATTTCCACGCCAAACGTGCCGAAGGCGATATCGAACCGCTTTGAGGTCATAAAAAGGGGGGCTTCGGCCCCCTTTGTTCTGGTCTTCAGGATCGGATGATCAGCTGTAATCCAGCACCCGCAGATCGGCGGCGCGGCCTTCGGTCAGGATCAGCCGCCCGTTCGGTAGGTCGTTTTCCTCGACGCGGCGGGTGATTTCCGCCGGATCGATGCCGCGTTTTTCCCAGCGACGGATCAGGCGGGCGCGCAGTTCGTCTTCGGGCACATGCAGGCGGATCGTCAGGTCGAATAGCGGAAACAGATCGCGCCAGCCTGCACGGGTCAGCAAAAGATAATTGCCCTCGACAAGGATGAAGCGGGTCCGTGCCTCGATCTCGTCACCATCGGGGATCACGCGGTCGCGGTCGCGGTCGAAGGTCGGCACATGCAGGGCCTGACCGGCGGTGCGGGCCTGCTGCAAAAGCGCGGCGAAGCCCTCGGTGTCGAAGGTTTCGGGGGCGCCTTTGCGTCCGCGCAGGCCCCGCGCGTCCAGCCAGTCATTCGAGCGGTGGAAGCCGTCCATTGGCAGGATGGCGGCACAGGCGGCAGTATGGGCATTGAGCTTTTCGCAGATCTCGCGCGCCAGCCGCGATTTGCCAGACCCCGGCGCACCGGCAACCGCCACCAGAACCCGCGCCCCTTCGATCTGGCGGATATGGCCCGCCAGATCGGCACGGTCAACGCGCAGCTCCGAATGCATGAACGCGCCCCAATCGCCCATCGGGCCGTCGCGCTGGATCGTGTTGTCTTCGGTGCGCGTTGCCATTGTCTGCCCTTTCCTGCACTCGCCGTTCTGGCGGTGATCAGCCCATTGCGGCGACAAGTGCGCCCAGAGTGGCGACCGGATCTTCGCTCTTCCAGATCTCGTCCCCAAAGGCGAACCAGTCAGAGACCGGCGCGAACTGCCTGACCAGATCCAGCGTCAGCGCGCCTTCGGCCACCACCGGCACCTCGATCATTTCGGACCACCATTGGAAGAGGTCGAATTCGGCGCGCTCGCCCGTGCCAAGGGCGCTTTCGCCGATCGGGCCGAAACAGACATAATCGGCGCCGGCTTCACCGGCATTCATCCCGTCATGGCGCGAATTGCCGCAATAGGCCCCGACAATGGCATCCTCGCCCAGTTCCTTGCGGGCATGGCGGATCGAACGGGCCCCATCGGTCAGGTGCACGCCGTCCAGCCCGTGGCGTTCGACCAGATGGATATGGCTGTCGATCACCAAAGCCACGTCGCGGGCATGGGCGAGTTCGCGGATGGCATCGGCGATGCGGCCCAGCTCCAGCTCGTCTTTCGAGGCATGGCACAGGCGGATACAGGCGATCTCATGCGCCTCCAGAACGGCCTTGAGTTTGGGCAGGAATGTCTCCGGCTCGAAGCTCGTGGGCGTCAGCAGGTAGATTTGCGGGCGATCTTCGTCTGCCATGATATATCCTTGACTGCGGAGGCCTTTGCAGGCCGGAATGAGGTGTTTGCGTCCTCATAGCGCAGGCGGCGCTTGCTTGAAAGAGCTTTGCGTTGTGCTTATGGAAGGCTCTGCAAAAGGAGCCCGTGATGATTGACCAGCCTGCCGACCCCAGTAACGCCCCGAAATCCAGCCAGCCGCATATCGTGCTGGTGCGTCCGCAGATGGGCGAGAATATCGGGGCGGCCGCGCGGGCGATGCTGAATTTCACGCTGTCCAAAATGCGGATCGTCGAACCGCGTGACGGCTGGCCCAATCCGAAGGCTGTGGCGATGGCCTCGGGGGCGGCGGGTCGTGTGCTGGATCATGCGGGGGTGTTTGACAGCGTGGCCGAGGCTGTGGCCGATTGCGATTTCGTTTTTGCCACCACGGCGCGGGGGCGCGAGCTGCCCAAGCCCATCTATACCCCCGAGACCGCGATGATCGAGGCGCATCGCCGGATTCAGGCAGGGCAGAAGGTGGCCGTGATGTTCGGCCCCGAGCGCACGGGGCTGGAAAATGACGATATCATCCGCGCCAATGCCATCATCACCATTCCGACCAATCCCGAGTTCTTTTCCCTCAACCTTGGTCAGGCTGTGCTGTTGACCTCCTACGAGTATTCGCGCCATGTTCTGGAGGCGGAAGATATTGCAGAAGGTCTGGCGGGCCATGAACCGGCCAGCGCGGGCGATGTCGAGGCGTGGGGCGATCACATCGAGGGGCGTCTGGAGGAGGCAGGCTTTTTCTATCCGCCCGAGAAAGCCCCGATGATGAAGCGCAATATGCGCAATATGTGGACGCGCTTCGCGATGACGCGCTCCGAGGTCCAGACGCTGCACGGGGCGCTCAGGCAGCTTCTGCGTGGTAAGGGCTAGGACGACAAAGGCTGTAACCGGCCCGGATGTGGCCCCGACGAAAGGACTGCCGTGACCGCTTCCCTGCTTTCGATGCTTGTCCATCCGGCCTTCTGGGCGGTTCTTTGCGTGCTGGCGCTGGTCTTTGATCTAGGCGTGCATGTCTGGATGATGCATCTGGGGCGGCAGGGGCGTCTTCAGGCGATGTTTGACGGGCTGTCACGCTGGCAGGCGCGGGGGCTGCATCTGGGGCTGCTGGTTTCGGGCAAGCTGATGGTGTTCTTCGGGGGCTGTACGGCGGTGGCTGTGCTGCACCAGATCCTTTAGGCGCGTCTGTCGCCCCTCGCACAGCCTCTGGGCCGGGCCCGCGCCGCCTCTTGCGGCCATCGACGATGCGGGCCTCCGGCCACTCTCCCCGCGCGGGCGCGCCCGGGCAGGGGTCACCTTCGCGATAGGCTGCGGCAATCGGCGGAATGATGCTTGAACGCGCCCGCCCGCGCGCCTAGTTTGCGCGGCGACTGAAGGAGAGCCCCGATGAGCCAGAAACGCAGCATCTTCGAGGATGTGGCCCAGCCCACCCAAACCCGCGCCGAGCCGAAAGGCGGCATGATCGACCGCCAGCCGAAAGGGGCGCGTAAATGGATCCGCGCCTGGCTGATCGTGATTTTCGCGCTGGTCGTGTGCATGATCGCCTTGGGCGGCGCGACCCGCCTGACCGATAGCGGGCTGTCGATCACCGAATGGAAGCCGATCTCGGGGGCGCTGCCGCCGATGAACGAGGCCCAATGGCAGGCCGAATTCGAGAATTACAAGCAGATCCCGCAATATGCGCTGATCAACCCGAATATGACGCTAGAAGGCTTCAAGGGCATCTTCTGGTGGGAATGGGCGCATCGCAACCTTGGCCGCCTGATCGGCATGGTCTGGGCGCTTGGTTTCCTCGGGTTTCTGGTCACGGGCCGCATCCCCAAGGGGTGGGTGCCGAAGCTTCTGGGGCTGGGAGCGCTTGGCGGGCTGCAAGGCGCGATTGGCTGGTGGATGGTGTCTTCGGGGCTGGGCGGGCAGATGATCGCCGTGGCCTCCTACCGGCTGGCCACCCATCTGGGCATCGCCTTTATCATTCTGGGCACGATCGCATGGTTCTGCCTGCAGCTTTCGCGTCGCGAGGGCGAGCTGTTGCAGGCCCGCCGCATGGGCGAGCGCAAACTGTTCGGCATGGCCACGGGCGTGATGCATCTGGCCTTCTTGCAGATCCTTCTGGGCGGGCTGGTTGCCGGAATCGATGCGGGGCGCGGTTATATCGACTGGCCGTGGATGAATGGCGAGTTCTTCCCTTCGGATGCGCTGAATTACGACCCTCTGTGGCGCAATTTCTTCGAGAACCCCGGCATGGTGCAATTCGTGCATCGGATGGTGGCCTATACGCTGTTCGTGTTTGGCATGGTGGTTGTGCTCAAGGCGCGTAAATCGGCCCATCCCAATACCAAGGGCGCGTTCATGGCGATGGGGGCGATGCTTCTGTGTCAGGTGATCCTTGGGATTGTGACGGTGATGCATGCGGCCCCGATGCCACTTGGGCTTGCGCATCAGTTCGGCGCTGTGATCTTGTGGGTGTTGATCATCCGTGCGCGTTTCCATGCGCGTTATCCGGTGGTGCAATCCGTCAGAGGAGCCTGACCCAATGTCTGCCTATCAAGACCTTACCGCCCATCTGCGCGAAACCGCAGCCCTCGAGAAGATCGCCCAGCGGCTGTCTTGGGATCAGGAAACGGTGATGCCGCGCGGGGCTGCCGATGACCGCGCGGAAGAGACGGGGGCGCTGGAGGCAATCCTGCATGCCCGCCGCACCGACCCGCGGATCTCGGACTGGCTGGTGCGGGCCGAGGCGCGCAACGAGACAGAGGCGCGGGTGCTGGATATGGTCGCGCGCGACTATAACCGCGCGATGCGTATTCCGGCGCGTCTGGCCGCAGAAATCGCGCGGCTGACCTCGCTCAGTCAGGGCATCTGGGCGGATGCGCGCGCCGCCGAAGACCCGTCGGCCTTTCTGCCCACCTTCGAGGAGGTCGTGCGGCTCAAGCGCGAAGAGGCGCAGGCGCTATCGGACGGGCGCGACCCCTATGATGCGCTACTGGAAGCCTATGAGCCCGGCACCTCGGCCAAGGACATCGGCAAGGTCTTCGACCGGATGCGCCCGCGTCTGGTGGATCTTTGCGACCGCGTGGCGGGGTCGTCCGTCAAGCCCGCAGCGCTTGACCACACCTTCCCCGAGCAGGCGCAGATGCGGCTGTCGCGGATCTGTGCCTCGGCTTTCGGCTATGACTGGACGCGGGGACGGATGGATATTGCCGTGCATCCGTTCTCGACCGGATCGGGCAATGATGTGCGCATCACCACCCGCGTGGTCGAACGTGATCCCTTCAACAATATCTATTCGACGATCCATGAAACGGGCCATGCCTGCTATGAGCAGGCCATCGATCCCGCCTATAATTTCACACCGCTTGGGGCGGGTGTGTCGATGGGCGTGCATGAATCCCAAAGCCGGATCTATGAAAACCAGCTGGGCCGCTCGCGCGCCTTTACCGGCTGGCTCTACCAGCGCATGACCGAGATGTTTGGCGATTTCGGTGTGTCTGATGCTGACGCCTTCTTTGCCACCGTCAACCGTGTGGCGCCGGGCTATATCCGCACCGAGGCCGACGAGCTGCATTACAACCTGCATATCATGATGCGCTTCGATCTGGAGCGGGACCTGATTTCCGGCAAGCTGGAGGTGACCGACCTTGAAGAGGCATGGAACACCCGCTTCAAAGCCGATTTCGGGCTGACGGTCGATAAGCCCTCGCATGGCTTCCTGCAGGATGTGCATTGGCCGGTGGGGCTGTTCGGCTATTTCCCGACCTATGCTCTGGGCAATCTCTATGCGGGCTGCCTGATGAAGGCGATCCGTGGCGCGGTGCCCGATCTGGACGGGGCGCTGGCCGAGGGGCATACCGCGCCCGCCACCGACTGGCTGCGCGAGAACCTGCAGCGTCACGGGGGGCTACGTCCGCCGGTCGAGACCATCACCACCGCCTGCGGGACAGCCCCCGACGAGACCGCGCTGCTGGATTATCTCGAAGAGAAGTTCTCGGCCATCTACAAACTCTGATCTTTTCCGGTTTGTAAGCAAATGTAACAGAGCCGGCATTTTTTGCCGGCTTTTTCGTGGTTTTGCGCCACAGACCAAAGGCGACCCTTCGTCCGCCGCTTGACCTTGCCCTGTCTCACATCATGTGAACGGACAGATATCCGACACATGAAAAGCAGATCAGGCAAGCGCCGGACATTACGGCGCAGGAGGGGAGTATGGCGGAAATTTCGGATGACGGGGTGATGTCCGGCAGGCTTTTGATGATCGCCTGCACAGCGGCCTTGGGCGGTTTTCTCTTCGGCTATGACAGCTCGATCATCAATGGTGCGGTGGATGCCGTGCGCGATGGCTTCGGACTTTCGGCCTCGGGCATCGGCTTTACGGTCTCCTGCGCGCTTCTGGGCGCTATGGCGGGGGCTTGGTATGCGGGGGTGTGCTCGGACAGGTTCGGGCGGGTGAAGACGATGATCATCGCCTCCGCGCTTCTGTCCATCTCCGCGCTTGGCTCGGGGCTGGCTTTCGGACAATGGGATCTGATCCTGTGGCGCTTTGTCGGCGGGATCGGGGTGGGCTTCGCCTCGGTGATCGCGCCCGCCTATATCGCGGAAGTCGCCCCCAAGGACGAACGGGGCCGCCTTGGCACCATGCAGCAGATGGCCATTGTCTCGGGCATCTTCGTGGCGCTTCTGGTCAGCGCGATTGTCGCCCGTGTCGCTGGTGGAGCGGCTGGCACCCTCTGGATGGGCATGGAAGCATGGCGCTGGATGTTCCTTTCGGAACTGATTCCGGCGGTGCTTTACGGTGTGCTGGCGCTGCGTCTGCCGGAAAGCCCGCGTTATCTGGTGGAGAAAGACCGCATCAGCGAGGCGCGTGACATCCTCGAGACGATCGTCGGCGTTCGTCGCGCGCGTCTGGACAGCAAGATTGCCAAGATCCGCGAGACCATGAAGCGCGAGGACAGCAAGAGTTTCCGCGACCTCACCGGCGGGGCGTTCTTCTTCCGCCCCATCGTCTGGGTCGGCATCCTGATCGCGGTGTTCCAGCAGTTGGTCGGGATCAATGTGATCTTCTACTATTCCACTACGCTCTGGCAGTCGGTCGGTTTTCAGGAAAGCGACAGCTTCATGATTTCGGTCTTTTCGTCGGTCGTGAATATCGTGGCGACGATCATCGCGATCCTGCTGATCGACCGTCTGGGGCGCAAGACGCTGCTGCTTTGGGGCTCGGCCCTGATGACCGTCTCGCTGGGGGTGATGGCACTTGCCTTCAACCATGCGGTGGTCACGGCAGATAGCGTGTCGCTGCCCGCGCCTTGGGGTCCGGTGGCGCTGGTGATGGCCAATGTCTTCATCATCGGGTTCGGTGCCAGCTGGGGGCCGGTCATGTGGGTTCTCTTGGGCGAGATGTTCCCCAATAAAATCCGCGGCATGGCGCTTGGCGTGGGGGGCGCGGCGAATTGGCTGGCCAATTTCGTGGTGTCGACCACATTCCCCGTGCTGGCCGCGATCGGGCTGGATCTGGCCTATAGCCTCTATGCGGGCTTTGCGTTGATCTCTTTCTTCATCGTCTGGAAAATGGTGTCGGAGACGCGCGGTATGAGCCTAGAGGATATGGTCGAGGGCAAGCCTTCAGGCCATATCCCCGAGGCCGAACGGGTCGCCGGAGAATAAGCTGAGACCGCCCTTCGGGGCGGTTTTTCATTGGCGCGGCGTAAGGGTCAGCCAGATGCCGTTTTTGCTGCGCACGGTCAGCTGGGCGGCAGGCCGGGGCGGGCGCTCGGGCAGGGCGGTCAGGCGGAAGTCGCGCAGGATCAGCGACAGGAGCAGCACACCCTCGGCCATCGCAAATCCCGCACCGGGGCAGACGCGCGCACCGGCTGAAAAGGGGATATAGGCCTGACGCGCGCAGCTTTTGCCGTTTTCCGTCTCCCAGCGGGACGGGTCAAAGCCATCGGGATTGTCCCACAGCAATTCATGGCGGTGCAGATGCCAAGGCGAGATCACCACCTGCGATCCGCGTTTAACGGGGCGCTTGCGGAAGGTCTCGGGGCAGGTGGTCTCGCGCACGAACATCGGCACCGGCGGATATAGCCGCATGGCCTCGCGGAAGACGGCGCGGGACAGTTTCAGCTGTTTCAGCAGCGCCATATCGGGGGGGGCGGTCGCAGGCAGGCAGCGCGCCTCCTCGGCCAGTTGTTCCTGCCAGTCGGGGTGGGTCGCCAGCAGATAGAGCGCCCAAGCCAGCGCCGAAGCCGAGGTTTCATGCCCCGCCAGGAAGAAGATCGCCACCTGATCGACCATCTCATCGGTGCTGAAACGGGTGCCGGTTTCGGGATCGGTCATGGTCATGATCTTGGTCGCCAGATCATCGGGGGCTGTGCCCTGCGCGATCTCTTCGGCGCGGTGGCGCGTGAGCTCTTCGATCAAGCGCCGGATCTGGGTCGCCGTTTCGCGGGTCTGGCGCGAATGCGGGCGCGGCAGCCAGCGCGGCAAGGGCAGAAGGGCCGCCAGATTGACCACAGGGGCCGACATCTGATGGGCGCGGAAGGCGGTAAATACCTGCGCGGCAGTGCGGTCCTCGATCGGTAGCGAAAACAATGTGCGAAAGATGACATCTGCCGCCACATGCGAGGTTTCCGGTTCTATATCAATAGGCTGTCCGGCACTCTTGTGAAGGCGCTTCAGGCAGTTCAACCCTGCTTGCCACATATCGGGCAGGCTTTGATGTAGCTTGCCGCCCTCGAAGGCGGGGTCGATGATGCGGCGCTGGCGGGCCCATGTCGGCCCATTTGTCACAAAGACCGAATTGCGCAGCAAAGGGGCCAGACCCTCGCGGATACGGTCGGATTTCGGAAAATCCTGCGGGCGGGCGCGCAGCACCAGATCCACCAGCTCGGGCGTGTTGCACAGATAGGACCGGAAGAAGGGCGTGCGGAATTCCGCCATCTTGGCGCGATAAAGCCGTGCCGGTTGCGCCGAGAGGATATCCTGTTTGAACAGCCGGATATAGCGCCAGAGCGAGACCTTATCGGGGCGCGGTGCGGGTTTCGGCGGGGTCATGACATGGACCGGAAGCGGTTGACGGGCGTGGCAAGCCTGCTGGGCGAAGGTGCGCGCGTGGCATAGCGTTGGGCCAAGGTCAGCGGGCCTGCGGTGATGCGGAAGTAATCATAATCCTGCACGCGATCAAAGGCGCATAAGTATTGGAAATGCAACCTGAAAAACCGTCTGCGTTCAGCCTTCCAACGCGCCTCGCTCAGGCTTTGCCGGAATGCGGCCGAGAAGATCAGGGGGCCGGTCTGTCGGGCGGGGGCAACCCCGCTGACCCCTGCCGGATCGCAAAGCGCGAAACAGCAGCCGTCGCCCATAGCCGTGACATCCACCCAAGTGACCCTGTGGCTGGCGGCAAGCCTGTGCAGGTCGCCACGCAGCCGCTCTGCCTTGGGCAGGAAGCTGACCATCGGCACGACATGGCCAAGCGTCAACAGGGCCAGAGGCGTGTCAGAGGCGGGCGCGCGCCGGTCCAGCTCTGCCAGAACCGAGATTGCCACATGCGCTCCCGAACTATGGCCGATCACCAGCACCTCGTCCCAATCCTCGTGCAGGGCATGGGCGATCCGGTCTGCGAATTGCTGGATGCGGCTGTCGAGCGTTGCGGGATAGGCCCCGTTCCAGCGGGCGGTGAAGGCATAATCATGCAGCAGGTAATAGGCATAGAAGCGGTTATCATGGGCGCGAAACCAGCGCAGGATCACGCCCAGCACCGCGCCCGCAGGCAAAAGCGCCAGCAAGGCGAGCGGGTGTCGGCCAAGCCCCAGCGCCTCGCCCGCCCAGAATGTGGCCCCATAGACCGCCGTGGCCGCCAGAAGGCCCAGCAGCAACTGGGTCAGCAACGCCACCACCGGATAAAGCGCGGCAATCACCGGCCCAAGGCGGAGCCGCATCAGGCGGAACAGCGCCGCGCTGCCGATATAGCGCCACGCGGTCTGGACCAGTTGCAGATAGGTGGCGGCGATAGAGCGCCCCATCGACGCGCGCACGATATCCGACCAGAGCAGCACCTCGATCACCGCCTCGACCTGTTGCCCGTCTTGCGTTGAACTTACCTGCCAGCCGTATTTACCCGCGCTTCCACTGGCTTTCTGGCTGATCTCGTACCCCGAGATCGCTGCCTGCTGGGCGCTTTCGCGGCGATAGAGTTCGCGGTAGCGGCGCGGCGGAAACGGATCATAGCCGGGGATATAGAACACCCGCCGCCTGCGCAGCCCCTGATCTTGTGATTGCTGGTGCACCATTGACCCTGCCTGATCTCTTTGCGGCACGATAGCGCCTAAATCCTGCGAAAGTAAGAATTATTGCAGGCGGCCCGAAGGCGGGGCCGATGGCGGCTTTGATCCCGTGCCCGTCCATTTCGCAACATTCCGGCGGATGGTCTCGACCCGCAGGCGGGTCTCGGGATGGGTCATCAGCCATGCGGGCGTGCTGCGTGGTCCCTGCCGGGTCAGGGCATCGAGCTTTTCGAAAAGCCGGATTTGCGGCTCGGCCCCGTAGCCCGCCTTGATCATCAGCGCGGTGGCGAATTCATCGGCCTCGTATTCGTCCTGCTGGCTGAGGCGCGCGGCCAAAGCCCGCGTGGCCAGATTGGCCAGCAGCGGACCGAGAAACGGCACCATCCGCCCCAGAACCGAAAAGATCAGCATCCGCACAAGGTTCTGTCCCGCGAAGTCGATCATCCGCCGCTTCGAATGCCCCAGTGCCACATGCCCCAGCTCATGCGCGATGACCGAGAGTAACTCTTCGGCGCCGACCTCGGCGCTTTCGTAGCGCCGCAGGAAGCCGCGTGTCAGGAATACCCGCCCGTCCGGCGCGGCAAGGCCGTTGATCGTGGGCACTTCCTGCACATAGACCGGAATGGCGCGCAACTCCATCGCGGCGGCCAGTCGGTCGACCCCTGCCAGCAACAAAGGGTCCTTCAGGCGTGTCGCGCTTTTATCAAGGCGCCGCGCAAGGGACCATGCGGAGACCTGCCACATCACCACTGCGGCCAGCACCGGCAGCAGAAGAACCAGAAGCCGTATCATTCGGACACCTGCGGTAGGCCCTCGACGGGGACCTCCGGCAGCATTCCCTCAGCATCGGAGACCTGATGCGGTGCCTTGCGGCGGACACTGCGCCATAGCCAGCGCCCCAGAAAAATCGCGACCGTGGCGGCGGCAATCGTGCCGATGATGCTGCCCGCCAGATCCGACGCCGCCGAGAGATTGGTCCCGAACACCATGCCCAGCCCGATATAGAGCGAGACCCAGACGCTTTCGCCCGCAACCGAGGCCAGCCAGAAGCGGTGGCGCGGATAACGGGCGGTGCCTGCGGCAAAGTTGACATAGGGGCCAAGCGGCGAGAACAGCCAGCGCGACAGGAAGATCGCCCAGCCGCCATTGCGGTCCAGACGGGTCAGCGCCTTGGCCATCAGGCGCGCGCGCTTGCTTTCGGGTTCGGGCAGGTGGCGGGCCACGATCCGCCCGATAGCATAGCCCAGCCTGTCACCGCAGACCGCCCCCAGCAGCGCCGCCGGAAACAGTGACCACAGATCCAGATCGCCCGAGGCCACAAAGGCGCCGCCTGCCAGCATCACGAGCGAGGCGGGCACGGGCAGGGCAAGGCAACTGCCGAAGGTAACCAGTGCAATCAGCCATGGCCCCCAAAGAGGAAGCAGCGCCAGAAGCTGGTCTGTCAGCTGCGCCATCATGGGCTCTGCTCCGCGCGGACCATAGCGGGCAGACCTGTTTTCAAACGGTCAATCAAGACGGATACCGGTACTCCTTCCGCGCGCGCCAGATCGCGCAATCTCGGTTTATGCCCCAGCTCGGTCTGATCGGACAGATCCAGCAGGACCTCGACCCGATCCTGCGGCAGGTCCCATGAGCGGGCAATATAACGCGGTGTCATCCAGCTTTCCGGCGTTCTTTCGTGATGCCCCGGATCGGCCCAGTAAACCGCGCGGTCGATCGTGTGCCAGGCAAAGACCGCCGTCAGGCCGACCGCCAGAACGAAGACCAGCGAGAGTAGCCGATGGCGGCACCAGATACGGTGGCAGCGGATGAGATTGGAGTTCATGAGAGTGCCTTTACCCCTTGGGAGATACCGTCCAAGGTCAGGGGATACATCTGGTTTTCGAAGATCTGCCGGATCATCTGGGTGGAGTGGGTCCGGGCCCACAGAGACTGCGGCGCGGGGTTGAGCCAGATATGGCGCGGCCATTGCTGGCGGGCGCGCTCCAGCCAGATCTGGCCCGGCTCGTCGTTCCAATGTTCATTGGCGCCACCCGCAACCGCGATTTCATATGGCGACATGGCCGCATCGCCGACAAAGATGCAGCGGTAATCGCTGCCATACTGGTGCAGGATGTCCCATGTCGACAGCCGCTCCGTGAAGCGACGGCGGTTCTCTGTCCAGACATATTCGTAAAGACAGTTATGGAAATAGAAGTGCCGGAACTGCCGGAACTCGGTCTTCAGGGCCGAAAACAGCTCGTCCACCAAGGTGATATGGTCATCCATCGAGCCGCCCACATCCAGAAACAGCAACAGTTTCACACCGTTGCGCCGCTCGGGACGGGTTTTGACATCAATATAGCCCGCATCGGCGGAGGCGCGGATCGTGTTGGGCAGGTCCAGCTCGGTGGTGGTGCCCTCGCGCACCCATTGCCGCAAACGACGCAACGCGATTTTCATATTGCGCGTGCCAAGATCGAGACCATCATCGAAATCCCGAAATTCCCGCTTATCCCAGACCTTTACGGCACGTCTTTCACGTGATCTATCCTGCCCGATCCGCACCCCTTCGGGATTATAGCCATAGGCCCCGAAAGGGGACCGACCCGCCGTACCGATCCATTTGCTGCCCCCCTGATGGCGGTCTTTCTGTTCGGCCAGACGCGCGCGCAGGGTGTTCATCAGGTCTTCGAAACTCCCCGCACCCTCCATCATGGCCTTTTCCTGCGGGCTGAGCGTGGCCTCGGCAAGGGCTGTCAGCCACTCTTCAGGCAGATCGAAGGCGGTAAGGACATCGTCTAAAGAAAGCGTCTCAAGCCCTTGAAAAGTGGCAGAGAAAGCTTTGTCGAACCGGTCGATATGGGCTTCGTTCTTTACCAGCGCGCTGCGGGCGAAATAATAGAACGCCTCGCTGTCATACAGACATAAACCGCGCGAGAGACCTTCCAGAAAGGCCAGATATTCCCGCAAGGATACGGGCACCTGATGCTGGCGGAGGCGAAGAAGGAAGGGACGGAACATCTCGGGTATCTTTATGGGCGGGTCGGGAGCCAGTGTGGCATATCCGGTTGCAAAAGACAGCCGTAATAGACGGGGCCGCTACAGGAAAATGCAGCGGCCCCGTCGGGATCATTCCGCGAAAGCCATCATCGCGCCGCCGCTCTGTCCCAGCGTTTTTTGCGCCTGCTTGCGGATCGTTTGCAGCTCGTAGGCCAGCTTTCCGTTGCCCGAAGCGCTGGAATTCTGCAATCCGCGTGTGCTGAGGAGGATGGCCTGATCGGCGCGTCCGGACCCCAGCGCAAAGGTCGCAAGCTGCATATCGGTATGCGCTGTCTGCATATAGGCCCGTGGCGTGATCGCAAAATATTCGCTGGCTTTCAGATAGGCCTGAAGCGCCTGATTGGGATCATTGGGCGACAGCCGTCCCAGAAGATACCATGCAAACCCCATGCGGGTATCCGTCCAGCCCTGCGCCGCCGCGATCTGGATCGCCTGCCGCGCCGCCGCCTGCCGGCGACCGGCCCCGCCCGAGGCCATCGCGCGGTTCACGGCATCCTCGTAGCTGCGCGGTGTCGGGTCCGACAGCACGCGGCTGAACTGCCCGCCCGAGGGATTGATCCGCGACAGCACAGCGGGCAGCGCCGCCATGACTTCGGGCTGGCTCATGCCCGAATGCAGTGCCGGATCATACCATGCCCGCAGGATCGTCATGTCATGACGGGTGAGGGTGGAGACGAAGTTATCATCATTCCAGACCGAATCCGGAATGCGATACAGATCGTTCAGCGGCCCGAGCCCCTGACTGATTTCCTCGTTCAGGCAGTCATGCAGCTCTTGCGCTGACACATCTGCCGGAATGAACACCGCCGCACGGGTCCGCTGCTTCACGCGCGTCCAGTCCGAGACCGCGGAACGCCGCGTTTTGCGGTATTCCTCCCAGGAGGTGACATTGGGCGTCACGAAACAGGCGACACTTGGCACCAGGCTGCGCATCTCGCGTCGTGGCACAAATTCGACCGTTATCCTGTTGGAATTACCGGTTTTAGCCGAAATCGGTATGCCCGCTTCGCGTTGCAGCCGCGAGATCAGCGTGCCCAGCTCGCTGGGCGCTCGCGCCGGAACCTTGCCGGTGAGAACCACCGAAATCGGCCCCTCGAAACGCGTGAACTGTGCCAGGGGCCGCCCCGATTCAAGCTCGAACCCGAGTTCGAGGAAATCGGTGGCAAGCTGGCTGTTGCTGGCCATATTGCTGGATGACACACGCGGCGCGACCTGTCGTGACAGGTCATCATGCGAGGCCGCAAATGCGGCAGTTGAAGCCCGCGCGGATGGCGTGACTTTCGGGTGATCGACCGTGCATCCCGAAAGAAGCGCAGCCGTCGTGCCAGCGGTCAGACCCGCTAGAACACGTTTTGTAAAGTTGCTCTTGGGCATAGCCAATGAGCGCAGTGGACACGACCCCTCGTGTCTCACTGCATTACGCAGAAATTGGAACCGCATGGCAGTGCGTTCCCCCAGTTATTTTACCCCACTACACGCTAAAACGTGCATCTTCGTGAGTAAACGTTTGGTTTACGATTGTATAAACTTTAAGGCAAATTTGGACGAAATCCGTCGGTCGCATCTTCATTTTGCCGCAATGAGACCATCTTTTCCGATGATGCCCCTGAAATCGAGGGTTTTGGTCACATTCCCGCCATAAAGCCCTTTGATCCTTGGGTGAAATCTTGGCAATTCAACGGTTTGTTTCTCAAACTTAAGCTAATATTTAACGATCAGAGCCATAGATTTCCGCTTTTTCACGGGATGTAGGCTGACCGTTTTCTGAGCAAGCTCAAAATGTTCCGTTTACGTTCCTGATGGGCCTTCAGAATCAAGACGTTCATTCCCGCCCGAACAGGCTGCCATCAAGTGCGGGCGGGAATGAGAGCGCTTCGACGGATCGCGTAATGGGGTGAAGAGCGACGCCGGAACGCTTTACGTAAGGAGAAGATCGCGCATATCGGTTACGGTATTATAAACATGCTTATTATGAGTTGATCTTTCCTGTTAAAATGCAATTAACGGTTTAGTTTCCCTAGGGGCCGGAAGTCAAGCGGTGCCTGCGGATCGTTTGCGCAAACAAAAACGCGCCCGAAAGGGGGCGCGTTCTTTCTCACTGTGAAAACCTGCTCAGCCGCGGCCACGATAGGGCGGAACGCCCTGATCGGGGATCCAGACGCCCTCGGGCTGGGGGCCGGTCTGGAAGAAGACGTCAATCGGAATGCCGCCGCGCGGATACCAGTAGCCACCAATGCGCAACCATTCGGGGTCCAGTGTTTCGGCAAGGCGCTTGCCGATGCCGACGGTGCAGGCTTCGTGGAAATCGCCATGATTGCGGAACGATCCCAGAAAGAGCTTGAGCGATTTCGACTCTACCAGCCAGTCGCGCGGAATATAGTCGATCACCAGATGCGCGAAATCGGGCTGCCCTGTCATCGGGCAGAGCGAGGTGAATTCGGGGGCGACAAAGCGCACGGTATAGCGCGTGCCGGGATGTGGGTTGGGCACGCGTTCCAGAACCGCCTGATCGGGCGAGAGCGGCAGCTTGGTCTCGCCGCCGAGCTGTGTGAGATGGCTATAGATGTCTTCGGTCATGTCAGATCTCCTGTTGGTCTTTTTCTACGGGATGGGCGGCTGAATGGGAATATCGCAGCGCGGCCTATTCGTGATTCGATGCGCGGACCCGCGGCTCGCGCCAGAGGATCACGCAGGAGATCCGGAGCCGGACAGGCCACTGCCGCATTCGGGGCCGTATCCAGTGTCATTTCAGGTGTAGACGGTCTGGCTATTCGCGGGGCGGATTTGCTTTGGCTCTCTTGATACTCCGGAGGGGAGTGGATAGATTGGAGGCAACTTGAAATCGGAGGGCGTGACCATGACGCCCAAGCGTCCCAGGGCTGCGGGCGCGTTCCCGAATATATCGGTAGAGCACCCCGTGCGCCCGAGTCCAGACTCCAACGAGCTTTATGCCGCGCTGGATCTGGGCACCAATAGCTGCCGCATGCTGATTGCCCGTCCGAAGGGCTCTCAGTTCCATGTGGTCGACAGCTTCTCGAAAGCTGTCCAACTCGGTCAGGGGCTGGAAGCCTCGGGTCGGCTGTCGCGCTCTGCGATGGCGCGAACGGTGCAGGCGTTGCAGATCTGCCGCCGCAAGATCGAGAAACACCGCGTCAAGCGGATGCGATTGGTGGCCACCGAGGCCTGCCGCCGCGCCCGCAACGCGCGTGACTTCATCCGCTATGTCCGGCGCGAGACCGGCCTGCCGCTGGAGATCATTCCGGCGGAAGAAGAGGCCCGCCTTGCGGTGATTTCTTGCGGGTCTTTGGTGCGGCCCAATACCGAGCAGGTGCTGGTGGTCGATATCGGGGGCGGCTCGACGGAACTCGTGTGGATCGACCTCGAGGATGTCCCGCCCGGAGATCGGGCGCGGGCCATCATGCGGCTGGCGAACGGATTTGACCAAAGCAACATGCCGGGGCCTGCCGCGCGGGTGGTCGACTGGATTTCGGTGCCTTTGGGGGTGGCCACGCTGAAGGACCAATATGGCGATGTCGAGGATGATGCGGCGCGCTTTGCGCTGATGAGCTGGTTCTTCGAGGAAAAGCTGGCCGATTTTACGCCCTATGCCTCGGGCAGCCCGCAGGAAGGCTTCCAGATTATCGGCACCTCGGGCACGGTCACCACGGTTGCTGCTTGCCATCTGGGCCTGCGTCGCTATGACCGCAATCGGGTTGACGGGCTGATGATGAACACCTCGGAGATTGACGGGGTGATCCGGTCCTTCCTGCGGCTTGGGCCTGACGGGCGGCGGCTTGACCCGCGCATCGGGCGGGACCGTCATTCGCTGATCATGTCGGGGGCGGCAATCCTGCAGGCCCTGATGCGGGTCTGGCCCACCAACCAGCTTTCCGTGGCCGACCGTGGCCTGCGCGAGGGCCTGTTATATGCACAGATGGCCGCCGATGGCGTCCTTGAAGAACTGGAGTAGAGTATGGTCAAGACACCTACGGGCAAGAACACCTCGGGTCGGGGCCAGCGCGATCTGCGCGTGCGGGTCAAAACGGCAAAGGGCCGCAAGCTGAGTTCGACGCTCTGGCTTGAGCGCCAGTTGAACGACCCCTATGTCGCGCGGGCGCGCAAGGAAGGCTATCGCGGGCGGGCGGCGTTCAAGATCCTTGAGCTTGATGACAAATACCGCTTCCTCGTGCCGGGGGCGCGGGTGGTTGACCTTGGCTGTGCGCCGGGGGGCTGGTGTCAGGTGGCGGTCAAGCGTGTGAACGCGCTTGGCGAGAAATCGGGCAAGAAGGTGGGCACCGTTCTGGGCGTCGATCTGCAGGAGGTCGATGCGATTGCGGGGGCCGAAGTGCACCAGCTGGATTTCCTTTCCGAGGGTGCTGACGATAAGGTGAAGGCGTGGCTGGGCGGGACGGCCCATGTGGTGATGTCCGATATGGCGGCGGCTTCTTCGGGGCACCAGAACACCGACCACCTGCGCATCATCGCCTTATGCGAAGCGGCCGCCTATTTTGCCTTCGATGTGCTGGAAGAGGGCGGCACCTTTGTGGCTAAGGTCTTGGCAGGTGGGGCAGAAAACGAATTGCTGACCATCTTGAAAAAGAATTTTACGAAGGTTGCCAATGTCAAACCTCCGGCGTCCCGCTCGGATAGTTCGGAGAAGTTCGTGGTGGCGCAAGGCTTCCGCGGCAAGCGCCATGAAGGCGAGGACGACGAAGACGGAGAGCTTTGATCTCCTTGACTTCGGGTCTGAGCGGCGCCCATCGCTCAGACAGCGTTTGCATTGAAAAGCGCTTCCGGCCTATCCTTCGCTTGTGCAGGGAAGAGAGGGGAGGCTTTTCAATTTGCGTATTATGCAAGAGTCCATGAAAGACCGTCATAGCGATCGTATTCAGGCTGTGATTGCGTCGAATTCTGCGGCAGGACGTTCGGGCGTCGCTGCAAGCTGGCGCCGTTCATTTATTCACCACAAACTGGACCCTTCGGTTGCACCGGGCCGCGAGCGCCTGACATCCAACGAGATTCGTGACCGGCAGGAGATCGTCGGCCCGATGATCCGGCTGGCGGCCTCGCATCTGGACCGGCTCGCCGCGACCGTGGCCGATAGCGGTTGCAGTGTCTTTCTGTCGGATGCGCATGGTGTCGTGCTGGATGAACGTATCCGCAGCGCCGATATCGACGGGTTCCAGTCCTGCAATCTGGTCACCGGCACCGATTGGTCGGAGCAGGCCGAAGGCACCAATGGCATCGGCACCTGTGTGGCCGAGGAACGCCCCGTCACGATCTGGCGCGAGGATCATTTCCGCGAGAGCAATACCGTGCTGTGCTGTAGCGGGGCCCCGATTTTCGGACCGAGCGGGCTATTGTCGGGGGTGATTGATGTCAGCTCCGCGCGTCTGGATCTGGATGCCTCTTATGCGCGGCTGCTGGCGGTCAGCGTTCAGGACACCGCGCAGCGAATCGAGACGGCGCTGTTCCGGTCGCAATATTCCGATGCGCGGATCGTGTCGCTGGCCGAAGAGGAAAGCGGTGGCCAGAGCGTGGCGTTGCTGGCGCTTGACCGCGATGATCTGGTGGTTGGGGCAACCCGCGCGGCACGGCGCAGGCTGAACCTGAACTGCGGTGTGCTGGGGACGATTCCCGCCGCCGATCTGCTGGATCTGGCCCCCAAACAGGGGCTGGATGCCGCCCAGCGGGCCGAGATGTCGCGTGCTCTGGCGCGCAGCGGGGGCAATGTGACCGCTGCCGCCCGTGCCTTGGGGATCGGGCGCGCAACCTTTTATCGCAAGGCAAAATTTCTGGGCCTGAAGGTCTGACGCGGCCGCGTGTCTGACCGCGTGTCTGGCGGCGGGCAGAAGGCGGGCTGTCTCACCTGTGAGACATCTACGACTTTCTTCCTATGCATAGCGCCTATGCAAAGCGGTTGTTTGTTGTAAAGATACATCCAGACCGGCGCATATGCCGGAGTTCTTTGGGAGGAGACAAAAATGGCCAATGATCTGGCATCCGAATTCAAAGGCGTGATGGTTTCGCCTTTCCGTCAGCGTTATGACAACTTCATCAACGGTCAGTTCAAAGCTCCGAATGCGGGCCGTTATTTCGAGAACATCACGCCCCTCACCGGCGGTGTGATCGGCGAGATCGCCCGCTCCGATGCTTCGGACGTCGATGACGCGCTTGATGCCGCCCATGCTGCAAAAGAGGCTTGGGGTCACAAAACCTCGCCCGCGCAACGCGCCGCTGTCCTTCTGGCCATCGCGGACCGTATGGAAGCCAATCTCGAACTGCTGGCAACGGCAGAGACCTGGGATAACGGCAAGCCGATCCGTGAAACCCGCGCGGCAGACGTTCCGCTGGCCATCGACCACTTCCGCTACTTCGCAGGCGTCCTGCGCAGCCAGGAAGGCACCATGTCCGAGATCGACGAGGACACCGTGGCCTATCACTTCCACGAGCCGCTGGGCGTTGTCGGCCAGATCATCCCGTGGAACTTCCCGCTGCTGATGGCAGCATGGAAAATGGCACCGGCACTGGCGGCAGGCAACTGTATCGTTCTGAAGCCGGCAGAGCAGACCCCCGCGACCATCATGGTCTTCGCGGAACTGGTCGCCGACATCCTTCCGCCGGGCGTGCTGAACATCGTCAACGGGTTCGGCCTCGAAGCCGGTAAGCCGCTGGCGTCGTCCAAGCGTATCTCGAAGATCGCCTTCACCGGTGAAACCACCACCGGCCGTCTGATCATGCAATACGCGTCGGAAAACCTCATTCCGGTGACGCTGGAGCTGGGCGGCAAATCGCCGAACATCTTCTTCTCCGACGTCTGCCGCGAAGATGATGCCTTCTTCGACAAGGCGATCGAGGGCTTCGTTCTCTTCGCGCTGAACCAAGGCGAGGTCTGCACCTGCCCGTCGCGTGCGCTGATCCAGGAAGACATCTACGAGCAGTTCATGGAGCGCGCCATCAAGCGCACCCAGGCGATCATCCAGGGCGACCCGCGCGATGCGGCGACCATGATCGGTGCGCAGGCTTCGGCCGAGCAGAAAGAGAAGATCCTGTCCTATATGGATATCGGTCGTAAGGAAGGCGCGGAAGTGCTGACCGGCGGTGCGGCGGCTGAAATGTCGGGCGAGCTGGCCAATGGCTACTACATTCAGCCGACCATTCTGCGCGGTCACAACAAGATGCGCGTCTTCCAGGAAGAGATCTTCGGACCGGTTGTCTCGGTGACCACCTTCAAGGATGCCAATGAGGCGCTTGAAATCGCCAATGACACGCTCTTCGGTCTGGGTGCGGGCGTCTGGTCGCGCGATGCGAACACCTGCTACCGCTTCGGTCGCAACATCCAAGCGGGCCGCGTCTGGGTCAATAACTACCACGCCTATCCGGCGCATGCGGCCTTCGGTGGCTACAAGCAGTCCGGTATCGGCCGCGAGACCCACAAGATGATGCTCGACCACTACCAGCAGACCAAGAACATGCTGGTCAGCTACAACCCGAACAAGCTGGGCTTCTTCTAAGCGCCGTTCGAGGGTAAAATGTTCCGGATCGCCCGGCCCGCGAGGGTCGGGCGGTCTGCCAAGAAGGGAAAGAGCATGACACAGGTCAGCGCAACCGAACCCGCCCTGACGCTTTTGGCAGAGATCGTGGCCGAGCATGGTCCGGTTCTGTTTCACCAATCCGGCGGGTGCTGTGATGGCTCTGCGCCAATGTGCTATCCGCAGGGCGAGTTCCGGCTTGGCGAGAATGACGTGAAGCTGGGCGAGATCGGCGGAATGCCCGTTTACATGTCCGGCAGTCAATACGAGGGCTGGAAGCATACGGACCTGATCATCGATGCGATCCCCGGTCTGGGTGGCGGCCAGTTCAGTCTTGATAACGGGCGCCCGATGCGGTTTCTGACGCGCTCCGATATCTGTCGCCTGCCCGAAGACTAGGCAGCGCGGCCCGGAAATGCACGTTTGGCGAAAGTAAGTTTTCGTTATAACGGGGTTTGGCTTAAAACTGTTAAATGCTTGTTAACTGTTTCATGTAACCTCCTGACTGTAACCAGGCGAAACTGGCTTGCAGTAGGGAGGAAGTGTGTATGTACCAGTCCCGTATCTTGTCGCGGGAGAGTGCGACAGATCCTGTCTTGGAGGATGACCGGTCCTGTGTGGATCGCGAGACCCGTTCCCATGACGATCATGGCCGCGCTTTGCGCCAGATTACCCATCATACCCGCCGTATTCAGGCGACAGAGCTGCATGTCGATGCGCAGCGCCGCAAGATCAGCCTTGAGTTGGGGCTGATACAGCAGGGGCTAGGGCTGGGCATGGGCACGAAACGCTAAGTCACGCGAGACCTGCGCCCCTAGGGGCGTGGTGTTTCCGGTCCTTTCCGGAGCCATGCTTCCGTTGAACATGCCCCCCCCCTGAAAGGGCCGGGCAGGCAGGGGAACGCCTTGGCAGAGCCTTTTTTGCAAGGTGTTCGCCAAAGAGACCCGCCAAGGGCGGGGGCAGCCGTTTTCCTCTCTATCGCCACTGGAGTGATATCTGGTCAAGCGCGTTGAAGGGCGGGCTGGCTTATTGCTCTGCGCTATGCCCGAGGGCAAAATGATCGAGGTGTCAGGGTCTTGTCTGCCGGAAATGACTGGGCGTGCTCCCGGTCTGGCTATGGAAACTGCGCGCGAAATAGGTCTGGCTGCGGAACCCCAGCCGCGCGGCGATGTCCTTGATGGGCATGTCGGTATCGTGCAGCAGTTTGCGGGCCTCGTAAAGCCGCCGCTCCTGCAGCAGATCCGAAGCCGGACGGCCACAGGCATCACGGCAGGCACGCGACAGATGGGTGGGCGTGACCCGCAGCTTCATCGCGTAATCCGAAACGCTTTGGGTCGCGCGGAAGTCGCGCTCCACAAGGGCGGTGAAACGGTTGACCAGTTGCCGCGTGGCCTTGCCGCGCAGATCGTCGCGCGGTGACAGCGCGATCTGACGCTCCAGCCAGACCGATAGCAGGCCGAGATAATGCTGGGCGGCGCGTGGTGCGGCGGGTCGGGTAGAGCACGTCTCGCGCCCGAGATTGTCCAGCAGGCCCGTCAATTCGCTCTGGTCCTGAAGGTCGCGTATACGCAGGTGGTGGGGATGCGCCGGAAAGGAGGGGTCGTGATCTTGCCCGAGAAACAGTGCAAGCCCTTGTGTTGTATTGCTGATTTCCAGCCCATGCATGATACCGGCTGGCAGATAAAGCGCGTTATGGGCCCCATAGCCTCGTTGGATGCCGCCGATTGTCACACGGCCCTGACCGCGGGTGATCCAGTAAAGGCAGGGTTCGGACAGGGCGCGCAGGGCCTCCATCCGCCAGCGTCCGGCCTGCGACAGATGCGCGATGGGCTCCAGCCGGTAGGGCGGCGGCGCAGAGGATGTGCCGGAGAGCGAGGGAGAGCAGACATCTGGGGGATCAATCGGTAAAGAACGTCCGGTTGCAGAAAACGGCCTTGCAGAAAAAATTGCCATAACAAACTCCGAGCACTCGGATACACCCCGTCTGGAAGACTAAGACCGGTGTCGCGCTTTGACCAAGCGTTTTTTGCATTTCGGCAGGGCTGGGCGGTCAGGGGCGCGGTATCTTGTGCCAGAGCTTCATCCGGCTACGAAACCATGTGCGCTGACGTTTGGCATATTGGCGCGAGGCCGCCTGCGCCAGTGCGCGCGCCTCCTCTAGCGTCAGGCGACTCAGCAGATGTTCCACCAGTTCGGGCGCACCGATGGCTTTGGCCCAGAGCGCCTGCGGGTCCCAATAGGGCAGCACGGCGCGGGCCTCGTCGATTGCGCCTTGTTCTAGCATCAGATCGAACCGGCGGTCGATCCGCTTGGCAAGCCAGTCGCGATCGGCCTCGATCACCAGACAATGGGCCTGATCACGCGGCAGCAGAGGCGGCGGGGTGTCATCCTGCCACGCGGCCAGTCCGCGCCCTGTGCTGCGCTGCACCTCCCATGCGCGCTGGATGCGCATCGGGTTGAGCGTATCGATGCGGGCGGCGGTGGCGGGGTCCAGCTCGGCCAGAAGGGCTTCGGCGCCTTCGGTTGCGCGCCGCTGGTTGGCTTCAAGCCGGATGGCCTCCGGCGTTGCGGGAATATCGGCCAGCCCCTCGGTCAGCGCGCTCAGATAAAGGCCCGTGCCGCCAACGATGATCGGGCGCGGCCCGCCCGCACGATGCGCGTCAAGGATCTGCGCCACCTCCCGCAACCAGTGCCCGACCGAGTAGTTTTCTCCCGGTGTCTTATGGCCGTAAAGCAGGTGAGGGGCCTCGGCCTCCTCTGCGGGGCTCGGGCGGGCCGATAACACGCGCCAGCAGGACCAGACCTGAAGCGCATCGGCATTCACCACCACGCCCCCTTGCGCCTTGGCAATCGCGATCGCCAGCGCCGATTTTCCGCTCGCAGTCGCGCCCCCAATCACAACCGGACGATTTTCTTCAAGATTTTCCACGATATCGCCCGTCTGCACGAAGTTACCTCAAGTCGGATGTTACCAAATATCGCCGAAACCGCCATTCGGCGCATTTCCCGAGTTGAACCCGACGCGCATTTGCGACATTTTGCGCCCCGATGACAACTGACAAATGAGGAACCCGAGATGTCTGCGGACCAACACCCGGCAGCGAAGTATAAACGTGTCCTCTTGAAAATCTCGGGGGAAGCCCTGATGGGCGACCAAGGCTACGGCCTACACCCGCCAACCGTTGCCCGTATCGCCAGCGAAGTGAAATCCGTCCATGATCTGGGCGTCGAGATCTGCATGGTGATTGGCGGCGGCAATATTTTCCGCGGTCTGGCAGGCTCGGCCCAAGGCATGGAGCGCACCACCGCCGACTATATGGGAATGCTGGCCACCGTGATGAACGCGCTTGGCATGCAGGCGCAGCTTGAGGCGCTGGGTATCCATACCCGTGTGATCTCGGCCATCCCGATGGATGAGGTCTGCGAGCCCTATATCCGCCGCCGTGCCGTGCGTCACCTCGAGAAAAAACGCATCTGCATTTTCGCGGCAGGCACCGGCAACCCCTATTTCACCACCGATACCGCCGCGACGCTGCGCGCCAACGAGATGAACTGCGAAGCCATCTTCATGGGCAAGAACGGGGTCGACGGGGTCTATGACAAAGATCCGAAGAAATTCGACGATGCCAAGCGCTATGACCATGTGACCTATGACGAGGTGCTGCAAAAGAACCTCAAGGTGATGGATGCCTCGGCGATTGCGCTGGCACGCGACAACAACCTGCCGATTATCGTCTTCCCGCTGGACGAGCCGGGCGGCTTCAAGGGGATACTGGCAGGTCAGGGGACCTATACGCGCGTGCAGGGCTGACCCGCCCGCACCCGCGCGGCCTATACATTTGCGTGATTGCGCGCTAGATACTGTTCAAGCAAGACAAAGAAGCAGACGGAGACGACATGTCTGACGATTTCGAAATCGACACCGATGATCTGGAGCGCCGCATGGAAGGCGCAATGGGCGCGCTGAAAACCGAATTTGCCTCGCTGCGCACCGGTCGTGCGGCGGGCTCCATGCTCGACCCGATCACGGTTGATGCCTATGGTCAAATCACCCCCATCAACCAGCTTGGCACGGTCAACGTGCCCGAGCCGCGCATGGTCACCATCAATGTCTGGGACAAGGGCATGGTCGGCAAGGTTGAAAAGGCCATCCGCGAATCCGGTCTGGGCATCAACCCCCAGCTCAACGGCACCATCATCATGCTGCCGATCCCCGAGCTGAACGAGGAACGCCGCCGCGAGCTGACCAAAGTGGCCGCCTCCTATGCGGAATCCGCGCGTGTGGCCGTGCGCAACGTGCGCCGCGACGGGATGGACCAGATCAAGAAAGCCAAGGGCAATGGCATGTCGGAAGACGATGTGAAGCTCTGGGAAGGCGAAGTTCAGGACCTGACCAACAAATATACGGCGATGGTCGACAAGGCGCTTGAGGGCAAGCAAGCCGAGATTATGCAGGTCTGAGCCTCGACGGAATGCAGTGCGAAAGGCGGCCCAAATGGCGCTGAGCAAGCGAAAGCAGGGCAAGGACCTGTCGGCTTCGACGCAAGGTGGCGACATCGATTACGGTGTACGCCATGTTGCCATCATTATGGATGGCAACGGGCGTTGGGCCAAAAACCGGGGCTGGCCGCGTCTGGCCGGTCACCGGCGCGGTGCGGAACGGATCAAGGAAATCACCAAGATCTGTCCCTCGCTCGGCGTGCGCTACCTGACGGTCTATGCGTTTTCGACAGAGAACTGGAAACGCTCGACCGAGGAAGTGCTGGGCCTTATGGCCATTTTCTCGCGCTATATCGAGAAAGAGGCGGATTCGCTTTCGGCGCTTGGTGTCAGGATGCGCTTTATCGGTGCGCGCGGGCGGCTGGATGGCAAGCTGGCGCGGCTGATGGCCAGTATCGAAGACCGCACGAAACATAATGACCGCCTGACCATGACGGTGGCGATCAATTATGGCGGACGGCATGAACTGGGCCGTGCGGCAGCGCAGATGGCGCGGGATTTTGCTGCCGGTCTGATTTCCGAGGAGGCGCTGACAGCCGCCGCAGAGGCCACGCTTGAGGCCCGCCTCGATACGGCGGGGCTGCCCGATCCGGATCTGGTGATCCGCACCTCCGGCGAGACCCGTACCTCGAATTTCCTGCCTTGGCAGGCCGCTTATGCGGAATATGAATTCACCCAGACACTCTGGCCCGATTTCACACCGGCAGAGCTGGAAGGGATTTTGGCGCGGTTCGGCAATCGCGACCGGCGCTTTGGCGGGGTGAAGGCATGACCCAGACGGCTGGACGCTGGGGGGATCTGCGCAAGCGGGTCGCATCCGCGATTGTCATGGCGGCGATCGGCGCGGTCGCGGTGGGCTGGGGCGGTCTGGCCTTTGCCACCGTCTGCTGCATCGTGACGGGACTGATGATCTGGGAGCTGTCGGCGATGACGGCCCCCGACCGCACCGCACGCGCCATCCTTCTGGGGCTGATCGCAGCGGGGACGCTGGCGCTGATCCTGTTCATGCATTCGCCCTTCTACCTGCCGCTTCTGATCCTGCCGCCCATCGCGGGGCTTTGGCGTCCGCGCCGCGACCGGCGCTTTTTCACCAGCTATGCGCTGGCGATCATGCTGACGGGCTACGGGCTTGTGGCTCTGCGTGAAGGGCAGGGTGTGGGGGCGATCACCTGGATCATCTGTGTGGTCGTGGTTTCCGACGTGTTGGGCTATTTCGTGGGCCGCATGGTTGGCGGGCCGAAATTCTGGCCCAAGATCAGCCCCAAGAAAACATGGTCCGGCACCGTGGCAGGCTGGGTCGGGGCGCTGGTTCTCGGCTTCGGCTTTGTGCAGCTGGGCGGAGGCGCCGCACTGATCTGGATGTCCCCGCTTCTGGCCTTTGCCGGTCAGCTGGGCGATATTTTCGAGAGCTGGCTGAAACGGCGCTCGGCGGTCAAGGACAGCTCGTCGCTGATCCCCGGTCACGGGGGGGTGCTGGACCGTTTCGACGCGCTGATCGGCGTGGTGCTGGTGCTTCTTCTTCTTGCACAATTCGGAGAGCTGCCGCTGACGGCAGCCGGTTAAACAATGCGCATTTCAGTTTTCGGGTCGACGGGGTCTATTGGCGAAAGCACTTTCGATCTCTTGCAGCGATCCGATCATCAGGTCGTGGCGCTGACGGGCGGGCGCAATGTGCGGCGTCTGGCCGAACAGGCCATCGCGCTGAAGGCCGAACTGGCGGTGACCGCCTATGACGACTGTCTTCCCGCGCTGCGCGAGGCGCTTGCAGGCACCGGCATCGAGACCGCCGCAGGTACACAGGCCCTGATCGAGGCTGCCGAGCGCCCTGCCGACTGGGTGATGTCGGCGATCGTGGGGGCTGCGGGTCTTGCACCGGGGTTCCGCGCCCTGAAACAGGGGGCCACGCTTGCGCTGGCCAATAAGGAAAGCCTGGTGACCGCAGGGCCTTTGCTTCTGGCCGAGGCCGAGCGTCACGGTGCGCGCATCCTGCCTGTCGATAGCGAGCATTCTGCCGTGTTTCAGGCGCTGGTGGGCGAGGATATCGCGGCGGTCGAGCGCATTATCATCACCGCTTCGGGCGGGGCGTTCCGTGACTGGCCGATGGAAAAGCTGGCCACCGCGACGGTGGCGCAGGCCTCCAGCCATCCGAACTGGAATATGGGGCAGCGGATCACCATCGATTCCGCTTCGATGTTCAACAAGGCGCTGGAAATCATCGAAACGCGCGAGTTTTTCCGCGTGGCTCCCGAGAAGATCGAGGTGCTTGTCCATCCCGAAAGTATGGTGCACGCGCTGGTCGGGTTTCGCGACGGGGCGCTGATGGCGCATATGGGCGCGCCCGATATGCGCCATGCCATCGGCTATGCGCTCAACTGGCCCGAACGGGCCGAGCTGCCTGTCGAGCGTCTGGATCTGGCCAAGCTCGGTGCGCTGACTTTCCGTGCGCCCGACGCCGCGCGTTATCCGGCGCTGCGGCTGGCCTATGAGGTGATGGAGATCGGCGGCACGGCGGGGGCGGCCTTCAACGCCGCCAAAGAGATCGCGCTTGACGGGTTTATCGATGGCCGGATCGGTTTTCTGGATATGGCCACCGTGGTCGAAGAGGTGCTGGACGAGATGTCGGCACGTCAGGGGCTTTGCAATTCGGCGCTAAGTCTGGATACCATCGCTTATACCGATGCCGAGGCCCGTGCGCTGGCGTCGCATTACCTGACCAAAGTCACCAACTGACGTAAAGCAAGGAATTGATCGCGTGGATTTGCTGCCGGATCTGGGGAATTTCGTCTTTACGGTCGTGAGCTTCGTGGTCGCCCTGTCGATCATCGTCACGATCCATGAATTCGGGCATTATATCATCGGACGCTGGTCGGGGATCAAGGCCGAGGTGTTCTCGTTGGGTTTCGGGCCGCGTCTGATCTCGCGCACCGACAAGCATGGCACACGCTGGCAAATCGCGGCGCTTCCCTTTGGCGGCTATGTCAAGTTTCTGGGCGATGCCAATGCGGCCTCGGCCAAGGCCAATGACGCGGAAATGGCGCAGCTCAGCCCCGAAGAGCGCCGTCACACCATGCATGGCGCGCCGCTCTGGGCGCGGGCGGCGACGGTGATCGCGGGGCCGCTGTTCAATTTCATCCTGTCCATCGCGGTGATTGCGGGGCTGATGCTTTACACCGGCACCGCCACCGATAAGCCGGTGATCGGGACGCTGTTCGAGCTGCCTGAAGGCACGGGCGATCTGCAAAGCGGCGACCAGATCCTGTCGGTTGCGGGCAAGGCCACGCCCGATTACCCCGCATTCAGCGAGGCGCTGGATACGGCGCCCACCGGTCCGGTGCTGCCGATGCAGGTGGACCGCAACGGCCAGACGATCGATCTGGACGGGCCGCAGCTTTTCCCGCCGCGCTTTACCGGCGTGACCCCCAAATCCGCCTCTTATGCGGCAGGGCTGGGCGAGGGCGATGTGGTTACCTCGATTGACGGCATGCCGGTCTGGACCTTCGAGGATCTGCGGCAGGCGGTCGCAGGTTCGAATGGCCGGACACTGAAGCTGACGGTCTGGCATCCGGCAACGAAAGAGACCACCGAGGTGGCCCTGACCCCCAAACGCACCGATATTCCCGCGCCCGATGGCGGCTTCGAGACGCGCTGGATGATTGGCGCGACCGGCGGGTTTGTCTTTGCCCCCGAAACCCGCCCGACGCGGCTGGGCGAGGCGCTGAACGGAGCGGTAAGCCAGACATGGGGCATCGTCACGCAATCGGTCTCGGGGCTGGCCAATATGGTGGCGGGCAATATTTCCTCGTGCAACCTGCAAGGGGCCATCGGCATCGCGCAGGGCTCTGCGGCGGCGGCCAAATCGGGGCTGGAGAATTTCATCTGGTTCATTGCGGTGCTCTCGACCGCCGTGGGCTTTCTGAACCTCTTCCCGATCCCCGCTCTGGATGGGGGGCATCTGATGTTCTATTGCTATGAGGCGATCGTCGGCAAACCGCCCTCAGACCGCATTATGAACGTGCTGATGTCGATCGGGATCGCCGCTGTGCTGAGCCTGATGGTCTTCGGTCTGTCCAACGACATTTTCTGCCCCTGATTGACGGGAACCGGCCAAGGCTCGGGCGCTGGGGCAGCCGAAGCGCCGAATTGATGAAAACCGTCTGGACAAAGGGGTTCTTCGCTTTGACAACCCCTCACAGACTCGGTATCGACAGATTAACAAAGAAGGCTGCCGAAAGGGTGGAGAGGGCGATGTTGAACAGGCAAGAAGGCCGGCAAGGTCTTGGACAAATTTCCGGTATTCTCGCACCAGCGGCCCTGTCGCTTGCTGTGGCACTGACAAGCGTGGCACTGCCGGACTCGGTTCTGGCGCAAAGCTACAGCTTCTCGTCGGTGTCGATCTCGGGCAACGAGCGCGTGGACAACGCCACCGTTCTGGGCACCGCAGGCATCAAGGCGGGCGAAAGCCTCAGCGCGGGCCAGCTCAATGAAGCCTATCAGAAGCTGCAATCCTCGGGGCTGTTCGAGAAGGTCGATCTGGAGCCGCAAGGCAGCACGCTGAAGATCACTGTGCAGGAATATCCGACGATCAACGTGATCAGCTTCGAGGGCAACCAGCGGATGAAGGACGAGGCGCTTGCCAAGATCGTCCAGTCGCAAAGCCGCCGTGTCTATAGCCCCGCCACCGTCGAGGCCGATGCCCAGCTGATCGCCGAAGCCTATGCTCAGGGCGGTCGCGTCAATGCCCGCGTCGAGCCCAAGGTCATCCGCCGCTCCAATAACCGCGTGGATATCGCCTTCGAGATCAAGGAAGGCAAGGTCACCGAGATCGAGCGGATCTCCTTCACCGGCAACCATGCTTTCTCGGATCGCCGTCTGCGTCAGGTCCTGCAAACCAAACAGGCGGGCATCCTGCGGGCGTTCATCCAGCGCGATACGTTCGTGGCCGACCGCGTCAATGTGGATCGCCAGCTGTTGACCGATTTCTACCGCTCGCGCGGCTATCCGGATGTGCAGGTCAATGGTGTCTCCTCCGAGATGACCCGCGAACGCGACGCCTTCTTCATGACTTTCAATATCAGCGAAGGCCAGCAGTTCAAATTCGGCAAGATCTCGACCGTCTCCGAAGTGAACGGGGTAAGCGCGGACGAGTATTCCAAGCTGAGCAAGATCCGCGCGGGCGCGATCTACACGCCCACCGCCATCGATCTGGCCGTGACGCGGATGGAAGAGAAAGCCCGTCAGGCCGGTCTGAACTTCGTTCGGGTCGATCCGCGTGTGACCCGCAACCCGCGCACCGGCACGCTGGATGTGCAGTTCGCGCTGGTCAAAGGCCCGCGTATCTTTATCGAGCGCATCGATATCGAGGGCAATACCGCGACGCTGGACCGTGTGATCCGTCGTGAATTCCACTCGGTCGAAGGCGACCCCTATAACCCGCGCGAGATCAAGCGCTCCGCCGAGCGTATCCGCGCCTTGGGCTATTTCTCGAATGCCGATGTGAACACCCGCAAGGGCACCAATGATGATCAGGTCATCGTTGACGTGAACGTGACCGAGCAGCCGACCGGCTCGCTGACCTTCGGTGCAAGCTATGGCGCCTCTGCCGGTTTCGGGATTAATGCCTCGCTGAACGAGCGCAACTTCCTCGGGCGTGGCCAGCAGCTTTCGATCGGCATCGGGACGACCTCGGATAACCAGACCTCGGTGATCAGCTTCACCGAACCCTATCTCTTCGGGCGCGATCTGGCGGCAACGGGGCGGCTGTTCTATAGCACCACCGATAACGACAACTCCGATTACTCGACCATGCGTGCGGGCATCCAGCCCTCGATCGAGTTCCCCGTGGCCGAGAATGCGCGCCTGAAACTGCGCTACGAGTTCAGCCGCGAAGAGCTGTCCGATGTGGACACCTATGATGCAAGCGCGGCAACCGGCTCGTCGCCGATCCTGTCGCGCGAAGAGGGGGCCCGCTACAAATCGGCGGTGGGATATACCTATACCTTCGACACCACGGAGACCAATATCGACCCGCGCTACAGCTATCTGCTGCGCTTCGATCAGGAATTCGCGGGTCTGGGCGGCGATGTCGAGGCGGTGACGACAACGGTTCTGGGCCGCGCACAGCGCAAGGTCTGGAATGACGAGGTGACGCTGCGTGCCGAGCTGGAAGGCGGCGCGATCATTGCCTCCTCCGGCAATACCACCATTCTGGACCGCTTTACCGGAAACGGCAAAATCCGCGGCTTCGAATCCAACGGGATTGGCCCGCGCGATACGGCCGCGCCCAACGAAGACGCGCTTGGCGGTAAATATTTCGCAGTCGCCCGCCTCGAGGCGCAGTTCCCGCTGGGTCTGCCCGAGGAATATAAGCTGGGGGGCGCGGTCTTCCTTGATGCCGGCTCTGTCTGGGGTCTGGACGATACCGATGGTGTCGAAGAGGTCGATGACGGGTTCCACCTGCGCTCGGCCATCGGTGTCTCGCTTCTGTGGGACAGCTTCATCGGCCCGCTGCGTCTGAACTTCTCCAAGGCCATCGTCAAAGAGGATTACGACGAAGAGCAGAACTTCGACCTGACCGTGTCGACGAAGTTCTGATCCGATGCGATGGGCGTGGTATAGGGCGGGTGCTTCGCGGATGATCGGTGCTGCGGCGCTGTTTGTCCTGCCCGCCTGTATCCTGCCGGTTGCTGTCATGGCGCAGGACGCCAAAGGGGTCACCGTCTCGCGCGATGGGGCGGTGGCGGCCAATATGCCGATCCTGACGCTTGACTGGGAAGAGCTTTACCAGAAATCGGCCTGGGCGCGGCGCGTGAAGCAGCAGCTTGCGCAAGAATCGACACGGCTCGCGGCCGAAAACAAGCGCATCGCCGATGATCTGATCGAGGAAGAGAAGACGCTGACGCGGCGGCGTGCCACCATGACCCCTGAGGCTTTCCGAAGTGCGGCCGATGCGTTTGACGAAAAGGCCACCGGCATCCGTGCGGCACAAAAGGCCAAGGCCGAGGCGCTGGCCCGTCAGGTCGAGGCCGAGCAACAGGCCTTCCTGAAGGCGGCGCTGCCATTGCTGGATGATCTGCTGCAGCAGAAGGGCGCGCAGATCGTCATCGACCGGCGGGTGATCATCCGTGGCCTTGCGCAGATCGACGTGACCGATGACATGCTGGAAATCGTCGATAGCAAGCTGGGCACCGGAGAGCCGCAGCCCGTGCCGAAAGAGCTGGGCGGGGATGCGCCCGATCCGCCTGCACAGCCTGCGCCGGCGTCAAATTCCGGCACCGCGCCCGATCTTCTGGAGGAAGAGCCGCTGCCATCCGGTCCGAGCGCGCCATAAACGGCCGACCACCCGCAATCCGGAGGCGGGTATCGCTTTCGCTTTTCTTGCAAAGTTCTGATTGGCTTGCTAATCCATGCTCCCGGCCTCATTGGCTAACTATGTCGTCGGCAAAAGATAAAAGGGACAGAAAATGACCGAAGCCGCCCCCTATACCGAGGCCGATCTGGCGCTCATCAAACGCATGCTGCCGCATCGCTATCCGTTCCTGTTGGTGGACAAGGTCATTGACATTGTCCCGATGGAAAGCGGCGTTGGCATCAAATGTGTCACGTCCAACGAACCGCATTTCGAAGGCCATTTCCCGCAAGAGCCGGTGATGCCCGGGGTGCTGATCGTGGAAGCAATGGCACAGACCGCTGCTGTGATCACGGGCATTTCGAAGAACCTGATCGACAAGGATATGTCGGTGTATTTCATGTCGATGGATGGTGTGAAATTCCGCCGCAAGGTCGTGCCCGGTGATGTGCTGCGCATGGAGCTGACGCTCAAGCGTGGCGGTGGCAAGGTCTGGAAGTTCGAGGGCCGCGCGCTGGTTGATGGCGAACTGGCCTGCGAGGCGCAGCTGACCGCCATGATGGCGACGGCGAAGTAAGGAGACAGGCATGGCGATCGATCCTACCGCCGAGATCCACGCATCTTCCATTGTGGAAGAGGGGGCCGTCATCGGCCCGGGCTGCAAGATCGGTCCTTTCTGTCTAATCGGCTCCGAAGTGGTTCTTGCGGCCAATGTCACGCTCAAGAGCCATATCGTGGTCACCGGTGCGACCGAGATCGGCGAGGGGACAGAAGTGTTTCCCTTCGCCTCTCTGGGACAGATCCCGCAGGATCTGAAATTCAAGGGCGAGAAAACGCGGCTGGTTATCGGCAAGCGGAACCGCATCCGTGAATATGTGACGATGAATACCGGCACCGAAGGCGGTGGCGGTCTGACCAAGGTGGGCGATGACGGGCTGTTCATGTCGTCCTGCCATGTCGGCCATGACTGCATCATCGGTGACCGGGTGATCTTGGTCAATTCGGTCGCTGTGGCGGGGCATTGCCATATTGATGACGATGCGATTGTCGGCGGGCTTTCGGGGGTACACCAATGGGTGCGGATCGGGCGCGGTGCCATGATCGGGGCGCTGTCGATGGTGGCCGCCGATGTCATGCCCAATGCGCTGGTTGCCGGTCCACGGGCGCAGGTCGAGGGGATGAACCTTGTCGGACTGCGCCGCCGTGGCACGGACCGCACCGAAATCAATGCCTTGCGCGATCTTTATAAGGCGTTGGGCGAGGGCAATTTCCGCGAGGTGGCCCGCGAACATAACGAGGCCGGACCGGAGAGTGAACTTGTGCGTGAAGTGCTTGATTTTATTCTGGGACCGTCGGATCGTTCGTTCCTGACGCCGCAACATAAATAAGGCCCGAAAGAGAATGGACGGACAGATGAACCCCAAGACGATTGCCCTGATCGCCGGTCAGGGAGCCGCACCGAAGCTGTTGGCGCAGGCTGTGCCGGGGCTGACGGTCTGCGAGATGGACGGGTTCCCCTGCGAGATCGGCGGCGAAGAGGTGATCCGCTTCCGCTTCGAGCGGCTGGTGCCCTTTCTCGACGAGCTTGTCGGGCGCGGGATCACCCATGTGGTCTTCGCGGGCGCGCTGAGCCGTCCGAAGATCGAACCCGAGATGTTCGATCTGAAAACCGCGCAACTTGTGCCGCGGATGCTGGGGGCTATGCAGCAGGGCGATGATGCCACGCTGCGCGCGGTCATCGAACTGTTTGCCGAATGGGACATCCAGACGCTGGGCATTCACGAACTTCTGCCGCAGCTTCTGCCGCCTGCCGGATTGCGCCTCGGCGCGATTTCCGAACGCGACGAGAAAGACGCCGCGCGGGCGGCGGCGATTGTCGCGGCGATGGGCGCTGTGGATGTGGGGCAGGGTTGCGTTGTGTCGAACGGGCTCTGTCTTGCGGTTGAGGCCCAGCCGGGCACCGATGCGATGCTGGATTTTGTCAGCCTGCACAAGGCACTGAACCCCGGTGGCGGGGTCTTCTACAAGGCGCCGAAGCCGGGTCAGGACCGCCGGATCGACCTGCCGGTGATTGGTCCGCAAACCGTGGCGCGGGTCGCCAATGCGGGGCTTGCGGGGATTGTCATAGAAGCCGGCGGTGTGATGGTGCTGGATCAGGCCGCCACGGCGGATGCCGCGACCAAAGCCGGAATCTTCCTCTGGGTGCGCCCCTGATGCGGGTGTTCGTCATCGCGGGCGAACCGTCGGGTGACAAGCTTGGCGGCGCGTTGATGGCAGGGTTGAAATCGCTGGTGCCCGAGATTTCTTTCACGGGGATCGGCGGGGTGCATATGGAAGAAGAGGGGCTCAGGAGCCGCTTCCCGATGGAAGAGCTTTCGGTGATGGGGATCGCCGAAATCCTGCCCAAATACCGCGAACTCAAGCGCCGGATCCGCGAGACCGCCGAGGCCATTCTGGCGGAGGCGCCGGATGTGGTGATTTCGATCGACAGTCCCGATTTCTGCCTGCGCGTCCACAAGATCGTCAAAGCGACGCGTCCCGCGCAGAAGGTCGTGCATTATGTCGCGCCCTCGGTCTGGGCATGGCGGGCAGGGCGCGCGGCCAAGATGGCGAAGACCGTCGATCATGTTCTGGCGCTTTTACCGTTCGAGCCGCCCTATATGGAAGCGGCGGGGATGAGCTGCGATTTTGTCGGGCATCCGGTGGTGACCGAACCGCGTGCCACCGCCGAAGAGGCCGCAGCCTTCCGCGAAACCCATATGATCGGCCCGAACCAGCCCTTGGTGCTGTGTCTGCCCGGATCGCGCAAATCCGAAGTTGCGCGTCTGGGGGCACGGTTTGACGAGGCGCTGATGCAGCTACGCGACCGCGAGCCGGGCCTGCGGGTGGTGGTGCCGACGGTGCGGGGGGTCTCGAAATTCGTGCGGCAGATGACGGCCCGCTGGCCGGTTGCGCCCATCGTTGTCGAAGCCAGCGAGGACAAGCGCGCGGCTTTTGCGGCGGCCGATCTGGCGCTGGCGGCCTCGGGCACGGTCTCGTTGGAGCTGGCCGCTAACCGCACGCCGATGGTGATTGCCTATGATGCCTCGCGCATCACATGGCATATCGTCTGGAATATGATGAAAATCGACACGGTAACCTTGGTCAATCTGGTTTCTGACACCCGTCAGGTGCCCGAATTTCTTGGCCCCAACTGTCAGCCGCGTCTGATTTCGGAAAAGCTGTTGCAGCTGCTGGAAGATCGCGAGGCCCGCGCCGGTCAGATCGCGGCGATGGAGCTGACCATGCAGCGTCTGGGCGAGGGGGGCGATCCTCCCGGTCTGCGCGCGGCGCGCTCGGTGCTGGGCTTTCTGGATCGCGCCTGAACGGATCCGGGTTTGATTGGGCCATAGACCTGCCAAACGGGAAAGGTCTCGGCCCCTGAACGTCCTCGGCTTTGCCCGCATCCCTCTTCCCTATGGGCGCGGGATCACATCGACCGCTTGCGTGGTCGTGGCCCCGCCCATAGACCGTAGCGCGCCGCGCACGGGGGCCACATCGGCATAATCGCGCCCGTAGCCCACCACGATATAATCGGTCCCCGCGAACTGGTTATTGGTCGGGTCGAACTCGACCCAGCCCATTTCCGATCCCGCCCATGCCCGCACCCAGGCATGCATCGCATCGGCCCCTTCCAGCCGCTCCTGTCCGGGCGGGGGATTGGTGCGCAGAAACCCCGACACATAGCCTGCCGGAATGCCGACCCCGCGCAGCGCGGTGATCATGATATGGGCGAAATCCTGACAGACCCCGCGCCGTGCGGTGAAGGCTTCGGTAGCGGATGTGTCGACGGTGGTGGCGCTTGCATCAAATTCCATCTCGCGGTGCAGCGCATGGCCGATCGCCTCGATGGCCTCAAGGGTGCTCATCTCGCGGATCAGGCAGTCCTGCCCGAAAGCGGTAATGGCGGGGCTGCGCAGGATACGCGCCGACGGTTGGGTGAAATGATGCGGCGCGAGGGGGGCAAGGCTTGCCTGCTGCGCCAGCTCGCGCGGGAGGGTCTGCAGGCTTGCCGAGACATCCATCGCGCGCGGATCCTCTTTGCGCTCGACCTTGGCTGTGACCTCGAACCGCAGCGCCGAGACAGGGCGCGCCCATGCCACCTGACTGGCGGATGTGCCGAAATAATCGGTGAGATCATGGCGCTCGTCAGGGCGGGGCGTAACGACAAGGGCGGCGGCCTGCACCTCTTGCAGACCCGCCAGCCGCGCAGGCATCAGCCGCAGCATATTGCGGGCGCGATCCGTGGGGTAATCGTAATGGTATTCGATGACAAGTTTCAGATCATAGAACATCGGTCATCTCAGATAGGCGGTGGTCAGAAGGTCGGAGACCTGTCCCAATTCATGGCGCAGGTGGCGCAGGCGCTCGGGGGTCAGATCGTCGGGTTCGGCACAGCTGAATTCGGTTTCAAGCTGCATCAGCGCCCGCATCAGCGCATTGGGGCGGCCATGATCCATCGCATGGGGCATCCGCCGCGCCAGATCGCACATGCGCGTCATCAGAAAGGCCAGCGCGCGCGGGTTGTCGCCATCCAGCGCCAGCAGGTCCAGCACGGTGTCGCGGCTGGTTTCCACGCGGAAGCGCCGTTGATGGGTGATCACGCTGTCACAGACCTCGACCGCCAGATCCAGCCCGCCTTCGGGGCTGTCGGGGGCGGCGTAGAGTTCCAGCAGGGTGGTCGTGGCATCAGCGCGTTCCAGCGCTCGCCCGAAGGACAGGAAATGCCATGCGGAAAAGCGATACATATTCTCGTGCACCAGCCCCGAAAAACCGGTGATCTTGCGCAGGAAAACCGACATGGCGCGGGCGGCATCATCGCCCGGCTTTGCGGTTTTCTGCAAGCGCCGCGCCGTGGACAGAAGATCGCCAAGCGCGTTCCAGCCATCGGTGGAGAACCGGTCGCGCACCTTGGCCGCACAGCCCTGCGCCATCTCTAAACGTCCCAGAAGCGTGTCGGGGATCGCTTTCTCGAATGTATAGCCCACCGAGGCAAGGTAGCTGCGCATCAGCTTGAGCCGCGGATCGGCGCTGTTTCCGGTGGCCGCCAGCCGCAGATGATAGGCGCGAAGCAGGCGGATCGCGTCCTCGGTCCGTTCGATATAGCGGCCCAGCCAATAAAGGTTGTCGGCAGCGCGTGCCGGCAGAATGCCCGGATCGCTGCGCAGGAAACGGCCGGTCTTTTCGGGGGCAAGGCTCTCTTGCGAGACCGGATGATCGGCCACGATCCAGACATCGGCCACCGAGCCGCCCCGCTGCATGGCCAGCGCCGTGGGGTCTTCGGAGCGCCCGATACGGGCATAGCCGCCATGCAGGAAGCGCCAGCCGGTTTCGGTGCGCGCGGCAAAGACCCGCACGGTCATCGGGCGGGGGGTGATCTGCGCCTCTCCTGCGGCATTGCGCGACCATGCAGGCGTGGTGGATAGCGTCACGGCTTCCTGTCCCACAAGGCTGCGGCCTTCCTCTTCAAGCCATTTTGTCACCGACTCACGGGCCGAGCCGCGAAACTGCCCGCCCAGAGCCGTGGTGGCATTCAGGTCAAAGGGCAGGTTCACCGCATAGGCGGAGCCGATCATCATCCGCTTGGCATTGGCGTTGACATAGGCACGGGCATCGGCGGCCCCGCACCACCATGTCGCGATATTGGGCAGGGTCAGCGGTTTGCCGGTCAGCACCTCGCAGATGCGCGGCAGGAAGGCCAGCATGGCGCGCATCTCCAGAATGCCCGATCCCAGCGCATTGGCCATGCCAAGATGGCCCTGCCGGATGGCCTCCATCAGCCCCGGCGTGCCGATCTGGCTGGTCTCGTCCAATTCGATCGGATCGGCAAATCCGGCATCAATCCGCCGCCAGAGCGCCCCGAGCGGCTGTGGCCCCGAGATGGTGCGCACTTTGGCCCGCCCGTCCTCGACGACAATATCTTCCCCCTCCAGCAGCGGGATGCCCAGATAGCGGGCGATATAGGTATGTTCGTAATAGGCTTCGTTCGAGGGGCCGGGGGTCAGGATTGCCGGTGTCGCGCGCAGGTGCTCGCGATCTTCGGCAAGCCGTTCGGACGCTTGCAGAAAGGCCCCGAAAAATCCGGCATGACGATGGATATAGGCACGCGGGAACCGTTCGGGAAAGGCGCGCCCCGTGGCCATGCGGTTTTCCAGCGCGAATCCCGCCCCCGAGGTAGCCTGTGTCCGATCGCCCAGCACAAACCACGACCCGTCCGGCGAGCGCCCGATCTCGAAGGCCAGAAAATGCAGGTAATGCCCGCCCTTGGGCTGCACCCCCACCATCGGGCGCAGGAATTGCCTGGACCCCGCGATAAGTTCTGCGGGCAGGTGGCCTTGCGTCACCAGATCGGCAGGCCCGTAAAGATCGGCCATCACCTGTTCCAGAAGATCGGCACGCTGGGTCAGCCCCTCGCAGATACCGCGCCATTCCGCCTCGTGCAGGATGACCGGAATATGGCTGAGCGGCCAGCTACGTTCGGTCAGCGGGTCATTGGAATATTGCCGGTAGAACACGCCCGCATCGCGCAGATACAGATCGGCGCGTTCGAAACGGGCCTCGATCTCCTCGGGCGAGAGCCGCAGGAACCGCTCGACAAAGCGGCGCCAGACCGGTCGCATCCGGCCTGTCGCGTCGAAAAGCTCGTCCGCCACCCCCTTTACGGGTGTATACCCTGCCAGCAGCGGGCTGGCAGGCGGGTTTGGTCTATCGGCCATCGCTTCGCCCTAAATGTTCTGCGCCTAGATCAGCCCGACTGGGCGGCGCAGGTCAAGCGTGAGCGGAAATTCGGGGTGGGGCTGTTCCACCTTTGGCACATAGGCGCCGGGTGTGTGGCCGAAGGGCTGGAAGCGCGCGAGACGCCGCGCCTCGGCCTCATTGGCATTGACGGGGAAAGTGTCATAATTGCGCCCGCCCGGATGGGCCACGTTATAGGTGCAGCCGCCAATCGCACGGTTCGACCATGTGTCATAGATGTCAAAGACCAGAGGCGCATTGGTGGGCAGCGTCGGGTGCAGCGATTCCGGCGGCTTCCATGCCTTATAGCGCACCCCCGCGACCGAAGTTCCCGAGGTGCCCGTGGGGGTCATCGGCATGAAGCGCCCGTTACAGGTGACCTTATAGCGGTCTTGGTGCAGCGAGGTCATCTTGACCTGCATCCGCTCGACCGAGCTGTCGGTATAGCGGACGGTACCGCCAATCGCGCCGGTCTCGCCCAGCACATGCCACGGCTCCAGCGCCTGTTTCAACTCCAGATGGACGCCCTCGACGGTGATCTGCCCGCAGAAGGGGAAGCGGAATTCTTCCTGCGCCACAAACCAAGCGGGGTCGAAGTCATAGCCATGCAGGCTGAGGTCTTCCAGAAGCGAGAGGAAGTCCTGCCAGATGAAATGCGGCAGCATGAAGCGGTCATGCAGCACGGTGCCCCAGCGCACGGGGCGGCCCTCGATGGGCGATTTCCACGCGCGGGCAATGATCGCGCGGATCAGAAGCTGCTGGGCCAGCGACATGCGCGGATGGGGCGGCATTTCGAAGCCGCGGAACTCGACCAGACCCAAACGCCCTGTGGGGCCATCGGGCGAGTAAAGCTTGTCGATGCAGATCTCGGCGCGGTGGGTATTGCCTGTCACATCAATCAGGATATTGCGCAAGAGGCGGTCGGTCAGCCAAGGCGGCACCGACATATGCGGCTGGATCTGGTGGAGCGCGATCTCAAGTTCGTAAAGACTGTCATGGCGGGCCTCGTCGATCCGTGGCGCCTGCGAGGTCGGGCCGATGAACATGCCCGAGAAGAGATAGCTGAGCGAGGGGTGCCGCTGCCACGTCAGGATCAGCGATTTCAACAGATCGGGGCGACGCAGGAAGGGGCTGTCATTGGGGGTCTCGCCCCCCACCACCACATGGTTGCCGCCACCCGTGCCGGTATGGCGCCCGTCGATCATGAACTTGTCAGCGCCCAGACGCGAGAGGCGGGCCTCTTCATAGATCGCCTCGGTGGTGGCCACGCAATCCTCCCAAGAATGGGCAGGATGGATATTGACCTCGATCACGCCCGGATCGGGGGCCACGCGGATCACATTCAGGCGCGGGTCATTTGGCGGCGCATAGCCTTCGATATGGACCTTCAGCCCCAGATTGGCGGCGGCGGCTTCGGCGGCCCGCAGAAGGTCCAGATAATCCTCCAGCCAGACCACAGGCGGCATGAAAACGCATAGCCGCCCGTCACGCGGTTCGACCGAAAGGGCGGTGCGCACGAAACCGTCGATCTCGGGCGAGCCCTGTGGGACAAAGCCCTGCGTCACAGGCTCGGACGGGATGAAAGAGGCCATCGGCTGGCTGAGCCGTTCCGCCGGTTTCACCGGATCGCGCTTGGGCAGAGGCGGGCGCGGAATCGTCGGATCGGCGGGGTTGTGATAGGGGTATTGCGCGGCACTCAGATGTGGCAGCGAGGCCAGCGGCAGGCGGTAGCCTGCGGGGCTGTCACCGGGTGCCAGCAGCATCGCACCGCGCCGCAGCTTCCATTGTTCAGAGCGCCAACCCGCACCGCCCGCCTTGGCCTGCCAGCGCTGCACCGGCAGCACAAAGGCCGTGGGCGTGGTCAGGCCGCGATCAAAGACTCGGGCAATCCGGTGACGCGCCTCGGCATCTTCCAGTTTCGAATTCTTGGGCGTCACATTCTCGGGCAGCTGGGCTTCTTTCACCAGCCATTCGGCGGGGTCCTCATAGGCGGGGATGACATAGTTTTCATCGACATCCAGCTGATGGGCGATCTCGCGCATCAGCTCTTGCGCCTGATGGGGCGTGGCATCCTGCGAGGTGCCTTCGGGGGCGATCAGGTCATTATTGGACCAGACCGGCTGGCCATCATGGCGCCAATACAGCGAAAACGTCCAGCGCGGCAGGGTCTCGCCCGGATACCATTTGCCCTGACCGTAATGCAGGAAGCCACCGGGGGCAAAACGCGATTGCAGCTTGCGGATCAGCACATCGGCGCGGTCGCGTTTTTGCGGGCCGACGGCGGCGGTATTCCATTCCTCGGACTGGAAGTCATCGATCGACACAAAGGTCGGCTCGCCGCCCATCGTCAGGCGCACATCGCTTGCGACAAGATCGCGGTCAACCTGTTTGCCCAGATCATTCAGCGCGTCCCAAGCCTCGTCGGAAAACGGCTTGGTGATCCGGGGATGTTCGGCCACGCGCGTGACCTGCATGTCGAAATCGAACGCGACCTTGGGCGTGCCATCGGCGGTGAAGCCCCCCGCAATCGGCGCGGCGGTGCGGTAATGGGGGGTGGCCGCCAGCGGGATATGGCTTTCGCCCGTCATCAACCCCGAGGTCGGGTCCAGCCCGATCCAGCCCGCGCCGGGCAGATAGACCTCGACCCAGGCGTGCAGATCGGTGAAATCATGCTCGGTCCCCGAGGGGCCATCGAGCGCCTTCACATCGGGTTTGAGCTGGATCAGATAGCCCGAGACAAAGCGCGCGGCAAAGCCCAACTGACGCAGCACCTGCACCAGAAGCCAGCTGCTGTCACGGCAGGAGCCCGACTTCAGCGTCAGCGTTTCCTCGGGCGTCTGCACGCCCGGTTCCAGCCGGATGGTGTAATCGACAAGGCCGGAAATCTGCGTATTCAGCCCGACCAGAAAATCCACCGTGCGGGTCTTCTTGCGCGGAATGCTGGCGACAAAGGCGTCCAGCAGTTTGGTGCTTTTTTCGGGCGTGCGATAGACTGCCAGATCGGCGGCATAATCGGCGGGGTAGTCGAAGGGCCAATGCTCGGCGGATTCCTCGACGAAGAAATCGAACGGGTTATAGACCGTCATATCGGCCACAAGATCGACCTCGATCTTGAATTCGCGCACGGGCTCAGGGAAGACGAAACGCGCCAGCCAATTGCCATAGGGGTCCTGCTGGAGGTTCACGAAATGCTCGGCAGGCGTCACTTTGAGCGAATGCGAAATCACCTTGGTACGCGAATGGGGCGCAGGCCGCAGCCGGATGATCTGTGGCCCAAGCATGACATTTCTGTCGTATTTGTAATGGGTAAGGTGATGAATGGATGCATAGATCGCCATGACGCGCTGTCCTTCCAAGGCTGTTAAGACAACCTAGGCAAGCCATGCGCGCAAGGGCCAGCGATTTCGGCGGGCCGCTGGAAGTTTCCCGCCGCCCGCCGGTGTGCGATTATTTTTTAGGCAAATTCAGATCAGTGCCATAAGGCCGATCCAGCCCATGATTTCGGCCACTTGCTGGCTGGCCCCTAAGACGTCGCCGGTCTGGCCGCTGATCTGGCGCCGCGCCACGATGGCGACAGCCCCGCCGCCAGCCAGAACGCATAGCGCCACAACCGGTGCCATCCAGCCGGTCAGGCTCAGCCCCAGCGCGCCATAGAGCAGCGCCAGTGTCAGTGCCGACCGTGGCACCCCATGCGCGGCATGGCCCATCCCGTCCGTGCGGGCAACCGGCATGACATGCTGCCACAGCGCGATCTGTGCCCGCGAGGCCATCGACAGCGCGATCAGGGCTGCCGCCGCCAGATGCGGCCCGTGGGTGTAAAGCGTGGCAATCCCGCAGGCGCGCAGACCATAGGCCAGCACCAGCGCGGTCACCCCGTAGCTGCCGATCCGGCTGTCACGCATGATCTCCAGCTTCTTCTCGCGGTCGCGCCCGCCGCCCAACCCGTCGGCCAGATCGGCCAGCCCGTCCTCATGCAGCGCCCCTGTAAGAAAGGTCAGCGCAACCAGACAAATCAGCGCGGCGGCAAAGGCGGGCAGCCCCAGAAGGGCCGATAGCCAGAGGCTGAGCGCACCGCCAACCCCGATGACCAGACCGGCAATCGGATAGGCCCAGACCGTATGTCCCAGACTGATCCGTTCTTCGGGCAGGCGCCCTGCGGGCAGGCGCGACAACAGCATGATGGCAAGTTGCAGCTCGGCCAGACGTGCGCGGATCATTGTGCGGACACCGCCGGTTCTTCCGCCCCGTCGACCCCCGCTTCGGCAAAGGTGGCCATTCCGTTATGGCATTCCAGCGCCGAGCGCAGGATCCCCAGCGAAAGGGCCGCGCCCGTGCCCTCGCCAAGGCGCATGTCGAAATTGAGGATCGGTTGTTTATCAAGCGCCGCCAGCAGCTTGCGATGGCCCGGCTCGACGCTGACATGCCCCACAAGGCAATGCGCCAGAAGGGCGGGGTCTACGCCGTGAAGCGGGGCCGCCGACGCGGTGCAGATAAACCCGTCCAGCAGCACGGGGATACGATGCATCCGCGCCGCCAGCACCGCACCGCAGATCGCGGCCTGTTCACGCCCGCCCAGTGCCGCCAGAATATGCTTGGCAGACAGTCCCTTATGGCGCTCCAGCCCGCGGCTGATGGCCGAGATCTTGCGCATCACGCCCGCATCATCCGATCCGGTGCCGCGCCCGACCCAATCGCCGACCTCACCGCCAAACAGGGCCGCGGCCAGCGCCGCGGCAATGGTCGAGTTGCCGATCCCCATCTCGCCCAGAATCAGCACATCCGCTTCGGGGTCCACCGCCGCCGCCCCGCGATTGAGCGCGTCCAGCGTTTCGGCCTCGGTCATGGCGGGCGCTTGCGTGAAATCCGCCGTGGGCGTGTCCAGATCCAGCGCCACAGCCGAAAGTTCGGCCCCGTTGGCACGGCAAAGCTGGTTGATCGCCGCCCCGCCATGTTCGTAATTGGCCACCATCTGCGCGGTCACCGATTGCGGGAAGGGATTCACCCCTTGGGCACAAACCCCATGATTTCCGGCAAAAACAAGGGCTTGCGCCTTGCGGATATGCGGGCGCTCGCGGCGTTGCCAGCCCGCCATGAAGATCGCCAGATCCTCCAGCCGCCCCAAAGACCCCGGCGGCTTGGTCAGCTGGTCCTGACGGGACTTGGCCAGATCGGCCGCAGCATGATCGAAGACCGGCAGCTTGTCGGCCAGAACGTCCAGTTCGGACAGGGCGGAAAGAGGAAAGAGGCTCATTGCGGTTTGACCTTTAACGCATAGCCGCAGGTGACCAGATAGACCTCGTCTGCTAGCGCGGCTATTTTTTGATTAACGTGCCCCTGCGCGTCTCTGAAACGACGCGCAAGAGCGTTTTCGGGGACGATTCCCATACCAACCTCGTTGGTGACAAAAACCACCGGAGATGTCAGGCGAGACAAAGTGGCAAGAAGCGCGTCCAGCTCCTGTGCCAGATCGCGGTCTTCCATCATCAGATTGGTCAGCCACATGGTCAGGCAATCGACAAGGCGCGGGGCGGTGCCATCTGTCTCGCGCAGGGCTCGGGCAAGATCGATCGGGGCTTCGATATCGCGCCAGCCCGTCACGCGGCGGGCACGGTGTTCATCGACACGCTCCTGTGTCTCGTCGTCCCAGATTCGGGCGGTGGCAATATAGATCGCGGGAGAGCCAAGGCGCTGTGCCTGCTCCTCTGCAAGGCGGGATTTGCCCGAACGGGCCCCGCCGGTCATTAGTATGATCTTGCTCATCGAGCGATGACAAAGCAGAAAAGGGCTGAAAAGCAAAGAGGAAGATTCATGTCGATCACGCCCGCGTCAGAGGCGACCGAGCTGGTTCTGATCCGGCACGCGCCTGTTATCGGGGATGGCTGCGTCTATGGGCGGCGCGATCTGGCAGCCTGCCTTCCCGCGCCCGAGCAGCTGGCGCGGGTCGCCCTGACGGTGGGGGCGGTGGACCGGATCGTGGCCAGTCCCGCGCTACGCTGCCAGCAGACAGCCAAAGCGCTTTGGCCCACAGAACCGATCACCCTGAACGCCGATCTGTGGGAGCAGGATCTGGGGGCATGGGAAGGGCGCGCCTATGCCGAGCTGCCCGATCTGGGGCCGCTGCCGCTAAAGGATCTGGCGGCGCATCGCCCCCCTGACGGGGAAAGCTTTCTGGATCTGGGGCAGCGGGTCATCCGCGCGATCGACACGCTCGCGGCGTCACCGGGGCGGATTGCGGTGGTCGCCCATGCGGGCAGTATCCGTGCGGTTCTGGGCTGGGCCACAGGCGCGCTGCAGGGTGGATTGCGCTTTGGCATCGACCCTTTGTCGCTCAGCCATGTGACAGTCCTGCGGCCCGAGGGAGCGGTGATTACCGCCGTGAACCGATGCGTCTGAGCGACCGCCCGATGCCGCGCCACGCCGCCGTTCGGGTCAGTGGCCATTTCGGGGAATTCCTGCAGGGGCGGCTCGGGCCTTCAGGGCCGGTGGCGCTGGTGTCGGTGCCTTGTGCGCCACTACAGGCGGTGCTTTCGGTGCAGCCGTCCCGCGTCTTCGGGCTGCATGATCCGATGCGGCTTTTGCCACGTGACGCGCTGCGCCGGCTTGGACAGTTGCTGCGCCCGCTACGGGGTGGCCCGCTACGGGGGGGCAGGCTTCCGGGGCGGCTAAGGCTGGCCACCAATATGCTGCCCGGCGCGGGGACGGGGGCCTCGACTGCGGCCTTGGTGGCGGTGATTCGCTATCTGGCCCCCTGGCTGGCCCCGCAGGAGGTCATGCGGATCTGCTGGCAGATCGAGGGGGCAACCGACCCGCTGGCCTTTGTCGAACCCACAGCGCAGCTTTGGGCCTCGCGCTTGGGGCAGGGGCTGGTGCCGCTTCCGGCCCCGCCGCCGATGCGCATCATTGGCGGGCTCTGGGGTGGGCCCGAACGGACCGATCCGGCAGATAGCCGCTTTGCCGATCTCTGCGATCTGGTGCCACAATGGCACGGCGCGGCGCAGCGGGGCGACTTGCCGGAGATTGCCCGTCTGGCATCGTTGAGTGCGGCGCGCACGGCAGCCATCCGGGGCCCGACCGCCGATCCTACCGCAGAGATTGCAAGCCAGCTTTCCTGCCTCGGCTATCTGCGCGCGCATACCGGTTCTGCCCGTGGGCTGATCCTCGAGCGGACGGCGCCGCCTGCGCAACGTCAGGCGGCACATGACAAATTGCGTGCGGCAGGATATGGGCGGGTGATGGAATTCACCCTTGGGGCCATGTCGCCGCAAGACGGGCGGAGAGAATGATGACAGGCGCGCTTTTGATGGTGATCGGGCTGGTGGCGGATGGCCTCTTTGGCTGGCCGCAGGCCGTGTTCCGCCGCATCGGTCATCCGGTCACATGGATCGGGGCCCTGATCAGCGCGCTCGAGCCGCGTCTGAACCGGTGCCACTGGTCCGACCGGCAGCGGTTCTGGGGCGGGGTGACGACCTCTGTTCTGGTGATCGGGGTCACCACGGGCATGGCCTGTCTGGTGCAATGGATGCTGCCCGAGACGTGGATCGGCACGCTTTTGCTGGGGCTATGCGCGTGGCCGCTGATCGCGGCGCGTTCGATGTATAGCCATGTGGCCGCTGTGGCGCGCCCGCTTTGTGCGGGCGATCTGCCGCAGGCACGGATTGCGGTGTCGATGATCGTCGGGCGCGATCCCTCCCGTCTGGACAGGGCGGGGGTCGCCCGTGCCGCCCTCGAGAGCCTCGCCGAGAACACCTCCGACGGGATTGTGGCACCGGTCTTCTGGGGTGTCGTGCTGGGCCTGCCGGGGATTGCGGCCTATAAGGCGATCAATACGCTGGATTCCATGATCGGCCATCGCAACGCGCGGTATGAGTGGTTTGGCAAATTTGCGGCGCGGCTGGATGATCTGGTCAATCTTGCGCCTGCACGGCTGAGCGGGGGACTTTTTGCGCTGGTTTCCGCGCCGATGCGCGCGCTGCGGGTGATGCGCCGTGATGCGGGGCTGCATCGTTCGCCCAATGCGGGCTGGCCCGAAGCCGCTTTGGCCGCAGGGCTTCAGGTGCGCCTGTCCGGTCCGCGCATCTATGGCACCCATATGGCCGACGAGCCTTTCGTGAATGCCGCGGCCCCCGATCCCGTGCCGCAGGATCTGCAACGCGGATTGCGGCTTTATCTGCGGGCGATGGGGCTTATGGGGCTCTGTCTTCTTGCTCTGGCCTTTGTCTGAAACGGCCCCTGTTCTGAAAGGTATCCTATGCGCGATCACGGCGGAAATCTCGATCAGGCGATGGCCATATTCGGGGGCGATGACTGGATCGATCTCTCGACCGGCATCAATCGCGTGCCTTATCCCGTGCTCGCGCTGCCGTCGCAGGCCTATACCGATCTGCCGACGCGCAGCGCGATGGAGGGCCTTCTGGCCGTGGCGCGCCGGACCTATGGCCTGAAAGAGGCCGCGATTGCCGCGCTGGCCGGTGCGCAGGCCGCCATCCAGACCCTGCCGCATATCATCGGCGGGCCGAAACGGGCGCGGGTGCTTGGCCCTACCTATAACGAACATGCTGCCAGCCTGCGACAGGCGGGCTGGGAGGTGCAGGAGGTCACCACGATCGCAGAGCTGCACGGGGCCGATCTGGCGGTTGTGGTCAACCCCAACAACCCCGACGGGCAGAGCCATCCCGCCACGACATTGCTGGCGCTGCGTCAGGAGGTCGGCGCGCTGGTGGTCGATGAAAGCTTTGCCGATCCGCGCCCCGATCTGTCAGTGGTGGCCCATCTTGGTGCGCCGGATCTGTTCGTGCTGCGGTCCTTCGGGAAATTCTACGGTCTGGCCGGGCTGCGCTTGGGTTTCGTGCTGGGGGCAGAGGCCCAGATTGCGCAGATCCGGCAGATGGCGGGTCCGTGGCCGGTTTGCGGTGCGGCGCTGGCGATCGGGCAGCAGGCGCTGGCCGATACCCGCTGGCAGCAACAGACCTGCGCGCGGCTGCATGAGGATGTCATCCGTATGGACAGCCTCGCACAGCGCGCGGGCTGGCAATGGGCGGGCGGGGCCGAACTGTTCCGGCTATACGAGACCCCCGATGCCACAGGCGCGCAGACCCGCCTCGCGTGTGCCCGCATCTGGAGCCGGATTTTCCCGTGGCATCCGCGCTGGATCAGGCTGGGCCTGCCCGGTTCCGCGCAGGAATGGGCACGGCTGGAGGCGGTCCTAACGGGCGAGGGCCAGTAGCCCCGCCACATCCAGATGCGCTTCCAGATGGTCGGCAAGCCGGTCAAGCGTCGCCTCGACCAGCGCGCCGTGATTCATGCCGCTAGACTGTGCCCCCAGCGCGCGCAGCCATGCGCTGCGGAACCCGTCATCACCGAACATCCCGTGCAGATAGCTGCCGCTGACCCGTCCATCCGCCGATATCGCCCCCTCGGGCGTGCCCTCGACATAGGCAAAGGGGCGCGCCCTATCGGGGCCATCACTGCGCCCGATATGGATTTCATAGCCGGAAAACATCGCGCCCGAGGCGGCATGACGGGCGCTGACGCGGGTCAGGCGCTTTTGCGCCACCATCTGCGTATCGACCTCCAGAAAGCCCAGCCCCGCCTCGGTGCCCGCAGGCCCTTCCAGCCCGTGCGGGTCCTGAATGCTGCGGCCAAGCATCTGGTATCCCCCGCAAATCCCCAGAATATGCCCGCCGCGCCGCAGATGAGCCTGCAGGTCGATATCCCAGCCTTGCGCGCGCAGGAAGGCCAGATCGCCGCGCGTCGATTTCGATCCGGGCAGAATCACCAGATCGGTGTCTCCGGGTAGGGCCTGACCGGCCCGCAGGATCGAGACCTGAACCGAAGGCTCCTGCATCAGGGGGTCGAGATCATCGAAATTGGCAATGCGCGACAGCCCCAGACAGACCACTTTCAGCCCCGCCCCTTGCGAGACTTTCGGCAGGTCCAGCGCATCCTCGGCAGGGAGGCGACCGGCCTCGGCAAACCACGGCAGAACGCCGAACCCGCGCCATCCGGTACGTGTCTCGATCAGCCGATAGCCCTCATCGAAAAGCCGTGGATCTCCGCGGAACTTGTTGATCAGGAAGCCGGCAATCTGCGCCGCATCCTGCGCGGACAGAACGGCCTGCGTGCCCACGATCTGCGCGATGACCCCGCCGCGGTCAATATCGCCCGCCAGCACCACCGGCACATCCGCGGCACAGGCAAAGCCCATATTGGCAATGTCATTGGCGCGCAGATTGACCTCGGCAGGGCTGCCCGCGCCCTCGACGATCACCAGATCATGGCGGGCGCGCAAACGGTTGAAACTGTCCAGAACCGCGCCCATCAGGGACGGTTTCAGCGCGGCATAGTCCCGCGCACGCACGGTGGTCAGGCGCTGGCCCTGCACCACGACCTGCGATCCCGTCTCGCTTTCGGGCTTGAGCAGGACAGGGTTCATATCGGTGACGGGCTCCAGCCCGCATGCCAGTGCCTGAAGCGCCTGCGCCCGACCGATTTCGCCACCATCCGCCGTGACCGCAGCGTTATTGGACATGTTCTGCGGCTTGAACGGGGCCACCGTCAGCCCGCGCCGCCGTGCGGCCCTGCAAAGCCCCGCCACCAGCATCGATTTGCCGACATTGGAGCCCGCGCCCTGAATCATCAGCGCCACCATCACGCAGCCCTCCGGCCTGTCACGTCACGCTGCGCCGCGCCAGGGCAGCCCCGTCCCCAAGCCGCCGAGCACGGGCGGGACTGCACCGCATCTCGACCAAGACAGTGGCAGCTGGCTTCGGGAAATGCGGTGCGCCCACCTTCTGCCAGCTTCGGGACCCTGCCGAATGTGGCAGGAGCATCATGGCGTAACATCGTTAAAATAACCTTGTTTTCCCTCATCCCGAAAGCCCCGCATATAAACTGGTCCGGCAGGGCTTCCAAAGGACGATGCGTCAAGCAAGCCTTTTCGCAAAAACGGCCCGCGATCGTTCAGAATTCCACGCCTTTCTGGCCCTTGATCCCCGAGCGGAACGGGTGCTTGACCAAGGTCATCTCGGTGACCAGATCGGCGACCTCGATCAGCGCGTCCTTGGCATTGCGCCCCGTCAGCGCCACATGGGTCATCGGCGGTTTCTCGTCGCGCAGGAAGGTCACGACCTCGTCGATATCCAGATAGTCATAGCGCAGCGCGATATTGATCTCGTCCAGCAGCACGAAACGGATTTCCGGATTGCGGATCAGCTCTTTCGCTTTTTCCCACCCGCGCTTGGCCATCGCGACATCTCGGGCGCGGTCCTGCGTTTCCCAGGTAAAACCTTCCCCCATCGCGTAGAACTGGCAGATATTGGAGAAATGCTCTTCGATCAGACGACGTTCGCCCGTATCCCATGCGCCCTTGATGAACTGCACGACAGCGCAGGGCATTTCATGGGCGATACAGCGCAAGATCATCCCGAAACCGGCAGAGGATTTGCCCTTACCTGCGCCGGTATTGACGATGATCAGACCTTTTTCGCCTTCCTTGGTGGCCATGATCTTGTCACGGGCGGCCTTCTTCTTGGCCATCTTGCTGGCATGGCGGTCGGCCATATCTTCGGGCGAGGGGGTCGTTTGCGATGTCTCGGGCATCGGGATCTCCTTCCTTGACAAAGGCGGGGCACTCACGTCTTTTAGCCCTGCGTTCAGGTTCCTGTCTATGACAGGTGAAAAGGGAATGCGATAGGGACGGTGCGACACGGTCCCAAGCGCAGCCGCCCCCGCGACCGTGACCGAAGAGGCCGCATGCCACTGGAGCCATCCGGGAAGGCGCGACCGGCAGGAGGAGTCTCTCTTCCTGACTTCGCAAGCCGGGAGACCTGCCTGAGACGCGGATGAGAACGGGCGATCGGGGTGTGTCGTGGCCGGACGGAAGGGGAAACCGGTGGTTTCGGCTTTCGGCCAGTGCTATGCGCCCTGTAAGGGAGAGCATATGACAGATGTAACCGTGACAATCTGCACCACCTGCCGCCGCGCAGGGGACGAGGCCGATCCGCGTCCGGGAACGCGGTTGCATCAGGCGCTGCAGCACGCCGACCTGCCGCAGGGCGTAAAGGTGCGGGCTGCCGAATGTCTTTCGGCCTGCACGCGGTCCTGTTCGATGATTCTGGCCGGCGGGGCGCAGCGTTGGACCTATGTCTATGGCGATCTCGATCCCGATCTGCATCTTGAGGATATCCTTAGCGGGATCCGCGCCTATAAGGACACCACCGATGGTCTGGTGCCTTGGCGCGCACGCCCGGTAATCTTTCGCAAACAATCCATTGCGCGTATTCCGCCGCAAAATGATCCGCAGGAGTGATCAATGACCAATCTCGCAAAGGTTCCGGTAACGGTTGTCACAGGGTTTCTGGGCGCGGGCAAAACCACGCTGATCCGCCATCTGATGCAAAACCCGCAAGGCCGCCGTCTGGCCGTGCTGGTCAATGAATTCGGCACCGCAGGGGTGGATGGGGATATCCTCAAATCCTGCGCCGATGAAAACTGCCCCGAGAATAACATCCTCGAACTGGCCAATGGCTGCATCTGCTGCACCGTGGCCGATGAATTCATTCCCACCATCGAACGCCTACTGGCGCTGCCTGAAACCCCCGACCATATCCTGATCGAGACCTCGGGGTTGGCGCTGCCCAAACCGCTTCTGAAAGCCTTCGACTGGCCTGCGATCCGTTCGCGGATCACGGTGGACGGGGTGATCGCGCTGGCGGATGCCGAGGCTGTCGCCTCCGGCCAGTTCGCGCCCGATCTGGGAGCGGTCGATGCACAGCGCGCCGCCGATCCCTCGCTTGATCATGAAACGCCGCTGTCGGAGGTCTTCGAGGACCAGATCGCCTGCGCCGATATCGTGCTTCTGTCCAAAGCCGATCTGGCGGGCGAAGAGGGGCTGGCAAAAGCCCGTGCCGTCATCGAGGCCGAGGCCCCGCGCAAGCTGCCGATCCTGCCGATGACCGAAGGCGAAATCGACCCGCAGGTTATCTTGGGGCTGAATGCGGCGGCGGAAGACGACCTTGAGGCGCGCCCGTCCCATCATGACGGCCACCACGACCATGAACATGACGATTTCGACACGATTGTCGTGGATCTGGGCGAGATCGAGGATATCGCAGGGCTTGAGGCACGCATGATCGCGATGGCGGGGGATCTCAATATCCTGCGGATGAAAGGCTATCTGGCGGTGAAGGGCAAGCCGATGCGCTATCTGGTGCAGGCGGTGGGCACCCGCCTGCGCGGCCAGTTCGACCAGCCTTGGGGCAGCCGTCCGCGTGCCTCGCAGCTGGTGGTGATTGCCGAGCATGATCATATCGACCGTGCGGCGATCGAAACCGCTTTGGGACTGGTATCGGCCTAAATCATGCATGTCGTCTTTCGCGAAACTCACGGGCTTGATCAATCCGATCAGCCGCAGGATCTGGCGCAGGCCCCTGCGGATCTGGTGGTGCTGTCCTTTTCCGATAGTGATCTGGGCGCGTTCGCGGCAGGCTGGAAACGTGCGCAGGGGGGCAGCCCGCTGCCCTCTTGCCGACTGGCCAATCTGGTCGCGCTGAAACATCCGCTTTCGGTCGATACCTATGTCGAACAGACCCTTTCGGGGGCGAAGGGCGTGCTTGTGCGGTTGATTGGTGGCGAAAGCTACTGGCCTTACGGGCTGGCCTGCCTGCAGGATCTGGCGCGGCGCAAGGGCATCGCACTGGCGGTCCTGCCTGCGGACGGGCGCGAGGATGCGCGCCTTGATGCGCTTTCCACGCTGCCGGTCTCGACATTGCGGCGCTTGCAGGCGCTGTGCGATGCGGGCGGGGCGGTGGCCGCACAGGCCGCGCTGGCCCAGCTTGCTCTGGCTGCGGGGCTGTATGCGGGGCCGGTGGCGGGGCTGAAATCGGTGCCCGATTACGGGTTCTACCTGCCCGAAAAGGGCGTTATTGCGCCGCCCGAGGACACCGGGCCGGTGGCCTTTGTGACCTTCTACCGGTCCTATCTGACGGCGGCCGATACCGCCCCTGTCGATGCCTTGATCGAAGCGCTTCGGGCGCGGGGATTTGCAGCTTTCGGGGTCTTTGTGCCCTCCCTGAAAGCGGCGGGTGTGCCGGATTGGCTGCGCGGTGAGATTGCGCGGCTCAAACCGGTTGCAGTCGTCAATGCCACCGCGTTTTCGGCGCAGGGTGCCGAAGGTGGCTCGCCCTTGGATCAGGCCGATGTGCCGGTGGTGCAGGTGGCGCTTTCCACCGCGCAGCGCCGCGATTGGGCCGCCTCCGAGCGCGGTCTCGCCCCTTCGGATCTGGCGATGCATGTTGTACTGCCCGAGGTGGATGGCCGCCTGTTTGGTGGCGTGATCTCGTTCAAAAGCCCCGGCAAACGCGATCCGGATCTACAATATTCCCGTTTCGCCCATCGCCCCGATCTGGGGCGGGTCGCGCAGGTTGCCGAACGGGTTCTGGCGCTGTATCGGCTCGGTCAGATGCCTGCCGCGCAAAAACGTCTGGCCTTCGTGCTTTCGACCTATCCGGGCAAGAGCTACCAGATTGCCCATGCGGTGGGGCTGGATGCCTTGGCCTCGGTGGAACATCTGGTGGCGACGCTTGCGGAAGAGGGATATCCCCTGACCAAAGTCAGCGATCTGGGCGCCGTCTTGCAGCATGCCGTGCTGCACTATTCGCTGGATGACTACCGGCTGGCGCTGGCCAATCTGCCCGACAGTCTGCGCGATGATCTGGCCGAGGCATGGGGTGCCCCCGAGGATGACCCCGCCTGCCGCAACGGGCAGTTCCGGTTTCCGGCGATCCGCTGTGGTAAGGGGGTCGTGGCTTTGCAGCCCGAACGCGCCGATCGTGCCTCGCGCGAGACGGATTATCACGATCTGTCACGCGTGCCACGTCATGCCTATGTGGCCTTCTATCTCTGGCTGCGTGGCCAGACCGATGCGGTCCTCCATATGGGCGCACATGGCACGGTTGAATGGCTTCCCGGGAAATCTGTCGCCTTATCAGAAGCTTGCTGGCCAGAGGCCCTGCTGGCCGCCTGTCCTGTCATCTATCCGTTTATCGTGAATGATCCGGGCGAGGCCGCACAGGCCAAGCGTCGCATCGGCGCTGTAACGATTGGCCATGTGCCGCCGCCCTTGGCGCAGACCGCGATGCCTGAAAGCCTGATGCGGCTGGAGGCGTTGATGGATGAATATTCCACCGCCGACGGGTTGGACCCCGCCCGCCGCGACCGCCTTATTGCCGATATCCGTGCCGAGGCACAGGGGCGCGGGGTAGAGGCCGATCTGGGGATCGCAGAGGCCGCCTCGGCCGCCGAGGCGATCACCCGCCTGGATGCGTTCGTCTGCGACATCAAGGAAAGCCAATATGCCGAAGGGCTGCATGTGTTTGGCACCGGTGCCTGCGGCACGGCGGAGACGCAAGGGGTGATCCGCGCGCTGGCGGGGCGTTTCGTGCCGCCCGGTCCTTCGGGCAGTCCGCATCGGGGGCGGGCGGATGTGCTGCCGACGGGGCGCAATCTCTTTACCACCGATCCGCGCGCAGTGCCGTCGCGGGCGGCCTATACCCAAGGGGTCAAGCTGGCCGAAGAGCTGATCCGCCGTCACCTGCAGGATCACGGGGATTGGCCACAGGGGCTGGTTGTCGATCTGTGGGGGTCGGCCACGATGCGCACCGCAGGCGAAGAATTTGCGATGGCGCTGCATCTTGCCGGTATCAAACCGGTTTGGGATAGCAATTCCGAACGGGTTTCGGGGTTCGAGCTGGTGCCGCTGGCCTTGCTCAACCGTCCGCGGATCGATGTGACCTTGCGGGTGTCAGGGTTGTTCCGTGACGTGTTTCCGGGGCTGGCGCAGCTTTTCGAACTGGCGGCAGAGGCTTTGGCACAGCGCGAGGAAGCGGCAGAAGACAATCCCTATCTGGCCAGAACCCCGCGCGTTTTTGGCCCCAAACCCGGTCTTTACGGGTTGAATATGGGAGAGGCGCTTGAGGATTATTCCGATGAGGGGCGCGTGATGGCGGGGGAGGCATGGCTGAATGCTTCGTCCCATGCGATTGATGCCAAAGGAAATATCATGCCCGCCCGTGCGGCACTCGAGATGCGGCTGGCAGAGGCGGATACATTCGTGCATCTGCAGGATCTGCCCGAGACGGATCTTCTTGTGGCTTCGGATTATGCCGCGCATGAGGCGGGGTTTGCGGCAGCAATGGCGCGTCTGGGGCAGGCGGCCCCGAAATCCTACCATCTGGATGCCACCCGTCCCGATCAGCCCCGTGCCCGTGCCTTGACGGAAGAAATCGCCCGTGTGGTGCGGGCGCGCGCCGCCAATCCGGATTGGGCCGATAGCATGATGCAGCACGGCTTTCGTGGCGGGGCTGAAATTGCCGCGACACTGGATCATCTTGCCGCGTTCGCGCATCTGTCACGCGCTGTGCCGAGCCATCTGTTCGACCTCTATTTCGAGGCCACTCTGGGCCGCAGCGAGGTGGTCGATTTCCTTGAAAAGGACAATCCGCAGGCACTGGCGGCGATGTGGGATAGGTTTCGGGCCTTGTCTGATGCTAACCTCTGGGTTACGCGGCGCAATTCGATTCAGGATGCGCTGGCTCAAACCGCTTTGGGAGCAGATGAATGACACAGGCCACAGGGCAGCCGCAGGCCCCGCAAGGCAATGCAGCGCAGATCAGGGGGTGGTGCCCCGGTGCCCATAGACCGATGCTGTCGGGCGACGGGCTGGTGGTGCGGGTCCGGCCTTGGTACGGGCGGCTGACGAAAGGGCAGGCAGGGGCGCTGGCGGGCCTGTCCGCGCAATTCGGCAACGGTCTCATCGACCTGTCCTCGCGCGGCAATCTGCAGCTGCGGGGGATCCGGCCCGAAGATCACGAGGCCGTGCTGAAGGCGCTGGCACCGTTGGGGCTGCTTGATCATTCGCTGGCTGCCGAGACGCGGCGCAATGTCATCACCCAGCCCTTCTGGCAGATGGGCGATCTGACCCAGCGGCTTGGCGATGCGCTGAGCGCGGCGCTGGCCGGTGAGGACGGCCCCGCGCTTCCGGCGAAATTCGGCTTTGCGGTGGATTGCGGCGAGGTGCCCCTGTTGCAGGACGCCTCTGCCGATATCCGGCTCGAACACGGGCAGGCGGGGTTGATCTGCCGTGCGGACGGGGCCAGCGCCGGACGTCCCGTGACCGTGCAAACGGCTGTGGCGGCCTGTCTGGAGATGGCCGAATGGTTTCTATCCAGCGGCGGCATGACCGAAGGGCGTGGCCGGATGCACCGGCATCTGGCGCAGGGGGCGGATCTGCCGCCTGCATGGCGCGAAAGCCCCAAACAGAAGGGGGCGGCGCCCCCCGCTCCGGAGCTTTTGCCACAGGGTGCGTTTTTTGGCGTGGCCTTCGGGCAGATCAGGGCCGAGGAACTGGCCGAGATTGCCAGCTATGGCAAGCTGCGTCTGACGCCGTGGCGCATGGTTCTTGTCGAGCAGGCCCGTGAATTTCCGCATATTGCCAGTGCTGTGACCAGGGCCGATGATCCGCGCCTGCGGATGTCTGCCTGCACGGGCGCGCCTGCCTGCCCGCAGGGTCTCAGCCCGACGCGGCCTCTGGCACAGAAGATCGCCAGACAGGGCCTGCCGGCTGGCGGGCACCTGCATATCTCGGGCTGCACCAAGGGCTGTGCCCACCCGCAGGACTGCGACATGGTGGCGGTGGCGACCGCCAGCGGATGGGCCTTTGGCCGGAACTGCCGGAGTTCGGCGCTGGCTGCGGGGCATTTGAGTGAAACCGAATTGACCAAAGAAATCAGAGAAGGCGCGGGGGACTAATGCCGCATTTATACGAAACCGACGGGGCCAAAATCTACGCGGAGAGCTTTGCGACGATCCGTGCCGAGGCCGATCTGGCACGGTTTGACACGGATGAAGAACCGGTTGTGGTGCGGATGATCCACGCCGCGGGGCTGGTGGGGCTGGAACGCGATGTGATATTTTCGCCGGGCATGGCCAGCATTGCCCGCGCCGCCCTTCAGGCGGGGGCCCCGATCCTGTGTGATGCGCGGATGGTCTCGGAAGGCATCACCCGCGCGCGGTTGCCTGCGCAAAACGAGGTGATCTGCACCTTGCACAGCCCCGATATCGTCGAGCGTGCGAAGGCGATGGGCAATACGCGTTCGGCGGCGGCGCTGGAGCTGTGGCGCCCGCATCTGGCCGGTGCGGTGGTGGCCATCGGCAATGCGCCCACGGCCCTGTTCCATCTGCTCAATATGCTGGAAGACCCCGACTGCCCGCGTCCGGCGGCGATTATCGGCTGCCCTGTTGGCTTTGTGGGGGCGGCGGAATCCAAAGAGGCATTGATGCAGGATCTGCCCGTGCCCTCGGTCATCGTGCGCGGACGCTTGGGCGGCTCGGCGATTACCGTGGCGGCCGTCAACGCGCTGGCCAGCCGGAAGGAATAAGATGGGCAAGCTTGTCTGTGTGGGGCTTGGCCCCGGCGATCCCGATCTGATGTCGGTTCGGGCGCATCGTCTGGTGGGGGCGGCCCGTCATGTCGCCTATTTCCGCAAGAAGGGGCGGATGGGGCAGGCGCGCCGCATCGTCGAGGGCCTGTTGCCGGACGGGGTCACCGAATATCCGATGGATTATCCGGTGACGGTCGAGATCCCTTTTACCGACCCCGAATATAACCGCCTGCTTTCGGAATTTTACGACGATTGGGCCGAGCGCCTTGCCATGCTGTGTCAGGGGCAGGATGTGATCGTGCTCTGCGAGGGCGACCCCTTCTTCTACGGCTCGTTCATGCATCTCTATACCCGCCTCAAGGACCGTATTCCCGTTGAGGTCGTGCCCGGAATTACGGGGATGTCGGGCTGTTGGACGGCGACCGGCGCGCCGATCACATGGGGCGATGATGTGTTGACCGTTGCGATGGCGACCCTGCCCGAGGCCGATCTGGCGGCACGGATCGCGCAGACCGACGCACTTGTGGTGATGAAGATCGGACGCAATCTGCCGAAGCTGACCCGCGCGTTGCAGAGCGCCGGTAAATTCGGGGATGCGTGGATCGTCACGCATGGCACGATGGACAACCAGACCGTGCGACGGCTTGACGAGGTCACCGGCGAGGTGCCCTATTTCTCGATTGTTGTGGTGCATGGGCAGGGGCGCAGACCATGAGCGGCTGGTTGCAAGTGGCGGGGCTTGGCCCCGGTGACGAGGATCTGGTGACGCCGCAAGTGCAGGCCGCGCTGTCCGAGGCCACCGATATCATCGGCTATATTCCCTATGTCCGCCGCGTGCCCGACCGTGCGGGGCTGACCAAGCATGAAAGCGACAATCGGGTCGAGCTGGACCGCGCCCGCCATGCGCTGGAACTGGCCGCCAAGGGCGCGCGGGTGGTGATTGTCTCCTCCGGCGATCCGGGGGTGTTTGCAATGGCTTCGGCGCTGTTCGAGGCCCTTGAGGCGGGGCCGCAGGGCTGGCAGGATCTCGATATCCGTATCCTGCCGGGCATTACAGCGATGCTGGCGGCCAGTGCGCGGATCGGGGCACCGATGGGGCATGATTTCTGCGCCATCAACCTGTCGGATAACCTCAAACCGTGGCCGATCATCGAGAAGCGGCTGCGGCTTGCGGCACAGGCCGGATTTTCGATGGGCTTCTACAATCCGCGTTCGGCCTCGCGCCCGCACCAGTTCGGTCAGGCTTTGGCGATCCTGCGCGAAGAGTTGCCCGCAACGGTGCCGGTTTCCTTTGCGCGCAATGTCTCGCGCCCTGACGAACGGATTGTGACGGTGTCTCTGGGGCAGGCCCGTGAAGACATGGCCGATATGCGCACCGTCGTGATTCTGGGCACCGCCGAAACACGGCAGGTCGGGCGGTTCACCTATACGCCGCGCTCTTATCCCGAGGCATCCTGAACGCCATGATCTCCCGCGGCCCCTGCACCGGTGCTTTCAAGCCAGCCCAGAACGTCATCGGCGTGATGGAAGATCCGGCGCCCTGCAAGTGTGGGGCGTTCGATCATGATCACCGGAATCTGCAACTGGCGGGCCGCCTCGATTTTGGCTTCCGCCCCGCGTCCTCCGGCGTTTTTGGCCACCACAAGCGTGATGCAATGCTTGGACATCAGAGCCAGATCCTGCGCCGTCTCGAACGGTCCGCGTGCCAGCACGACCTGCGCATCGGGCAGCGGCAGCGGATCTGTGGGCGGATCGACAAGACGCAGCAGGTAATGATGCTGGGGCGCCCCAGCGAAAACCGCAAGGTTCTGCCGTCCGATCGCCAGAAAAATGCGGCCGGGCGTGGCAGGCAGCGCGGCGGCGGCGGCTTCCATATCGGGCACGGATCGCCAGCGGTCGCGCGGCCCCGCCTGCCAGGGCAGCCGCTCGAAGCTGCACAGTTGCACAGATTCTGCCGCACAGGCATGCAGGGCGTGGCGGCTCATCTGCGCGGCAAAAGGATGGGTCGCGTCGATGACATGGGTGATGGTCTCGTGCCGCAGATAGTGGCGCAGCCCTTCGATACCGCCAAATCCGCCCACCCGAAGCGGCAGCGGCTGCGCCACCGGCGCGCGGGTGCGACCGGCATAGGAATACACCGCGCTCTGGCCCGAAACAGCCAGAAGGCGCGCCATTTCAGCGGCTTCGGTGGTGCCACCCAGAAGAAGGATACGGGACATGGGTAAGCCTTGGCTGCACATAATCGGTTTGGGCGAGGATGGACCAGCGGGACTGTCGGATGCAAGCCGCGAAATTCTGGCACGCGCGGCGGTCATTTTCGGCGGGCCGCGCCATCTGGAGTTGGTGGGGGCGGGGGCGCGCGGGCGCGCGTGGCCGATCCCCTTCGATCTGGCCCCCGTTCTAGCGCTGCGCGAGGGACGGCCCGCAGATCTGGAGGTGGTGGTTCTGGCGTCGGGCGATCCGTTCTGGCACGGGGCGGGCGGATCTCTGGTGCGCCATCTGTCGCCGCAGGACTGGATCTGCCATCCGGCGGTCTCGTCGGTGTCATGGGCTGCGGCGCGGCTGGGCTGGCGGCTGGAAGAGGTGACAAGCTTCGGTCTGCATGCCGCCCCGCTGGCCCGCATGCGCGCGGATTTGCAGCAGGGCGCGAAGCTGGTCGTGACGTTGCGCGGCGGTGCACAGGTGCCCGACCTCGGGGCCTATCTGACGGGCTTGGGCTTCGGGGCGTCGGAGCTGACGGTCTTCGAGGCGCTGGGGGGGCCGAGAGAGCGCCGTCACCGGATGCGCGCCGATCAGGTGGCAGGTCATTTCGGCGCACCGGTTCTGGTGGCGATTGCCGTTGCGGGCGGGCGGGGCCTGCCGCGTGGCTTCGGCCTGCCCGATGATCTTTTCACCCATCACGGCCAGATCACCAAACGCCCCGTTCGGGCGCTGACGCTTTCGGCGCTGGCCCCGCGTATGGGCGAAAGGCTCTGGGATCTGGGGGCGGGATGTGGCTCTATCTCGGTGGAATGGGCTTTGGCAGGCGGGCAGGCCAGCGCGCTGGAGCCGCGCCCGGACAGGCTGGCGCAGATTGGACAGAACGCCGCGCAATTCGGTGTCGAGCACCGTATCGATATCCATGAAGGGCAGTGGCCCCAGACCCTGCCATCTGCCGCCCCCGATGCCGTTTTTATCGGCGGCGGGCTGTCGCGCGAAGGGTTCGAAGCGCTTTGGGCGCGGATACCCGCAGGCACACGTCTGGTGGGCAATGCGGTGACGCTGGAAAGCGAGGCGCTGTATCTGGCGCTTCAGGCCGAATGTGGCGGGCATCTGCTGCGGGTCGAACTGGCCGAAGAGGCACCGCTGGGGCGCATGCGTGGCTGGAACAGGGCACGACCGATCCTGCAATGGAGTGCCATCAGATGACGCGGGTGCTGGGAGTGGGGCTGCAATCGCGTGCCGAAAGCGCGGCCCTCGCGGCGCTTCTTGATGCCGCCCGCGAAGCTGCGCCCGATATGCTGGCGATCCTTGCGGATAAGGCCGATCATCCCGCGCTTCAGACCGTGCTTCAGGCCGTGCAAGCCGCTGGTTTGCCGGTCTGCCTGATTGCGCGCAGCCGTTTGAACGGGGTTGCGACCCCCACATATTCGGCCCGCGTGGCCGAGAGGTTCGGCACCGGCTCGGTGGCCGAGGCACTGGCGCTTGTGGCGGCAGGGCCGGAGGCGCGGATCGTGCAGCCAAGGGCTATCTCGCCCTGCGGCACAATGACGACCGCCCTTGCCGACAGCCTGAAGGGAGAGAAGAAGGAATGACCGTTTATTTCATCGGCGCGGGCCCGGGGGCCGCCGACCTGATTACCTTGCGCGGGCGCGATCTGATTGCCGCCTGTCCGGTCTGCCTCTATGCCGGATCGCTGGTGCCCGAGGCGCTGCTGGCGCATTGCCCGAGCGGCGCGCGGATCATCAATACCGCTCCGCTGTCACTGGACGAGATCATCGCCGAACTCCGTAAGGCGCATCAGGCCGGGCAGGATGTGGCGCGGCTTCATTCGGGGGATCTGTCGATCTGGTCGGCGATGGGCGAACAGCTGCGCCGTCTGCGTGCCGAGGCCATCCCCTACGAGATCTGCCCCGGCGTGCCCAGCTTTGCGGCGGCGGCGGCGGCACTTGAAACCGAACTGACCCTGCCCGGTGTCGCGCAATCGCTGGTGCTGACGCGCACCTCGGGCCGCGCCTCGCCCATGCCGGAAAACGAGACGCTGGAAACCTTTGCACGCAGCGGCGCGACCTTGGCGATCCATCTGTCGGTGCATGTGCTTGACGAGGTCGTCGCGCGGCTGACCCCGTTTTACGGGGCGGATTGTCCGGTGGCCGTGGTCTGGCGCGCAAGCTGGCCCGACCAGCAGATCCTGCGCTCGCATCTGGGCGAGGTGATTGCCGCCAGTGACGGGCTGCGCGGGCGCACGGCACTTATTCTGGTGGGGCGGAGCCTTGCGCAGGAAGGCTTTGCCGAGAGCTGCCTTTACGCGGGCGATTACGACCGCCGCTACCGCCCCGTGGGCACCGCGCCGCGCTTTCCGGAGGGGCAGGAATGATCCCCGACGGGCTGATCGTCTCGGCCACCGGATCGGGCACTGGCAAAACCACGCTGACATTGGGCTTGCTCCGCGCCTTCCGGCGGGCGGGCGTGGTGGTCCGCCCGTTCAAGGCGGGGCCGGATTACATCGATCCGGGCTTTCATCATGCGGCCTCGGGCATGGCCTCGGCCAATCTTGACAGCTGGGCGATGCCGACGGGGCTGATGGGGCAGATCATCGCCACTGCGCAGGGGGCCGATCTGGTGATCGCGGAAGGCGCGATGGGGTTGTTTGACGGGGTCGCCGCGATCGGGGCTACGGCGCGCGGGACGGCGGCGGATCTGTCGGCGCTGACAGGCTGGCCCGTGGTGCTGGTGATCGATGCATCCGGCCAGGCACAATCGGTCGGCGCGGTGGCCTTGGGCTTTGCACGGCTGCGCGCCGATGTGCGGGTGGCGGGCGTGGTGGTCAACCGCGTGGCCAGCCCGCGTCACGAGGCGATGGTGCGCGAGGGTCTGGCCGCAGCGGCTGTGCCCTGTCTGGGCTGCCTGCCGCGGGTCAGGGGGCTTGAAATGCCCTCGCGCCATCTGGGGCTGGTTCAGGCCAGCGAGCGCCCCGAGCTTGAGACACAGATTGACGCGATGGCTGATCTGGTGACCGCCCATCTGGATCTGGCGCAGATCCGTGAACTGGCCGCACCGACGCAATGTCCCGCAGGGGCCGGACGCCCCGTTCCCCCGCCCGGACAACGCATCGCGCTTGCGCAGGATCAGGCATTTTCCTTTCTCTATCCGCATCTTGTAACAGGATGGCGCGCCGCAGGGGCCGAGATCATGCCCTTCTCGCCGCTGGCGGATGAGGCCCCCGACCCAAGCGCCGATTGCGTCTGGCTGCCCGGTGGTTATCCCGAATTGCATGCAGGGCGTCTGGCTGCGAACGGGCGTTTTCTGGCGGGTCTGACGGCCTTGGCCGGAACCCGCCCCGTGCATGGCGAATGCGGCGGCTATATGGTGTTGGGGCAAGGGCTTGTCGATAAGGACGGGCACCGCCACCAGATGGCAGGATTGCTGGGGCTCGAGACATCCTATGCGGCGCGCAAGATGCATCTGGGCTACCGGCTGGCCACCTTGGCCGCGCCCATCCCCGGTCTGGCGGCAGGCCAAAAGCTGCGCGGGCACGAGTTCCATTTCTCGACCATCCTCGCGCAACCCGATCTGCCTTTGGCCGAGGTGGTGGATGCGGCGGGTGCATCGGTGGTGGAAACCGGCTCGCGCAGGGGCTATGTCAGCGGGACATTCTTTCACCTGATTTCGGAGGTCGCATGAGCGGTTTCGTCAGTTTCGTCTCGTCGGGTCCGGGGGATCCGGAGCTTTTGACCCTGCGCGCCGCCGACCGTATCCGGCAGGCCGACGCCATCCTGTTCGATGATCTCTCTGCCGGACCGATCCTTGATCTTGCACGCCCCGATTGTGACCTGATCGGCGTTGGCAAGCGGGCAGGGCGCCCCTCGCCGAAACAGGACCATGTCAGCCGCCTTCTGGTCGACCATGCCCGCAGCGGCGGCAAGGTGGTGCGGCTGAAATCCGGCGATTGCGGTATTTTCGGGCGGCTGGAAGAAGAACTGGCCGCCTGCCGTGCGGCGGGGATCGCCTTCGAGATCGTTCCCGGGGTGACGGCGGCCTCTTCGGCGGCAGCGGCGGCGCAAATCCCGCTGACACGGCGGTTGACGGCGCGGCGGCTGCAATTTGTCACCGGCCATGATGTCACGGGGGCGCTGCCCGACGAGATGAATATGGCCGCGCTGGCCGATCCACAGGCCGTTACGGCGGTCTATATGGCACGCCGGACCTTTGTTGCGCTGTCCGAGCGGCTGGCCGAGGCGGGGCTGGATCTGGACACTCCGGCGCTGATGGCCGAATCGATTTCCCATCCAGACGAGGTGATCTGGCGCGGCACGATGCGCGCGCTGGCGGCCAAGATAACGGCGGAACTATCCGCCGGAGCCGTGTCGCAAAAACCGGCATTGATCTTTTACGGGGCGCTTGCCCCCGCCTGAGACGCGAATCCGAGACAGCTATAGAGAAAAAATTTTCGCTCGGGGCTTAGGTCTTATTGACCTGAGCCCTTTGCTTATTCAAAACCGGAGAGACGGTTTCCGGCAGCCAAGAGGTGTTGCCGGATGAAAAGGGAATCCGGTGCGGTGTAGCCATCAGGCGCCAAATCCGGAACTGCCCCCGCAACTGTAAGCGGCGAGTCCGCGCCTGACAGCCACTCCGGTCCGAAATCGGGGGAAGGCGGCGCGATGGCGATGAACCGCAAGTCAGGAGACCTGCCGTGCGTCGGGGCGCAAGCCCTGTCTGTTCCATCAATCACGCCGTCGGGGTCGACGGCAGGGAGATACCGCTATGCATATCGAACCGGGCGTCGTTACGGGCGCCAAACTGTTTCTGAGCTATGCCACCGCCGCAGGCGCGGCCACCTATGTCACCCGCGAGGCGATCAAAACCCTCCATCTTGGCGACCTGCCGGTCACGCTTGCACGCGCCGTTGCGGCCACCGCTGCCGTTTTCGTGTTTTTCGAAGTCTTTCCGCATCACGCGGTCGGCGTGTCCGAAGTCCACCTGATTCTGGGCTCGACGCTGTTCCTGACTTTGGGCCTTGTGCCGGCGGCCATCGGTCTGGCAATGGGGCTGCTGCTGCAGGGGCTGTTCTTTGCCCCCTTCGATCTGCCGCAATATTTCATGAACGTCACCACGCTGCTGGTCCCGCTTTTTGCGCTTTCGGCACTGGCCAAACGTCTCATCGCGCCTCACACGGCCTATGCCGATATCACCTATCGTCAGGCGCTGGCACTTTCGACCGCCTATCAGGGGGGCGTTGTCGCCTGGGTCGCGTTCTGGGTCCTTTATGGCGAGGGCGTCTCGGCGGCGTCTTTGGCAAATGTGGCGACCTTCGGCATTGCCTATATGTCGGTGATCCTGCTGGAGCCGCTGATCGATCTGGCCGTTCTGGCCGGTGCCAAGGCGATCGGGCGCAACCGTTTCGTGCTTTCGCGGGTCTATACCGCCTGAGGCCGCGCGACGGTTTCGCGGAAGAAACGGGGCGAAGAACTGGTGAGCCCCGTTCCAACCTGTTAAAGACAAGGCGCGTTCCGCAAGGGGCGCGCTTTTCATCTTTCGGGGGAGTAGGATGTTCCATCTGTCGCTGATCGGGATCGGGGCCGGTAATCCTGACCATCTGACCTTGCAGGCCATTGACGCGATCAGGGCCTGCGATGTGATCCTGATCCCGCTCAAGGGCCCCGGGAAAGACGATCTGGCCGAAGCGCGCCGCGCGATCTGTGCCAGGGTCACCGGCACGCAGGGGCCACAGTTGCGCGAATTCCGGTTGCCGGTGCGCGACCCCGCCCAACCCGATTACCGTCGCAGGGTCGATGACTGGCATGACGACATTGCCCGCATCTGGGAGCGCGAATTGCACGCGGCCTTGCCAAAAGGCGGGCGCGCGGGGTTTCTGGTCTGGGGCGATCCGTCGCTTTACGACAGCACCCTGCGCATTGCCGAAAGGGTGGCGCGCGCTACCCCGCTCGAGCTGAGCGTTGTGCCCGGGATCACCGCGATACAGGCGATGACTGCGGGCCACGCGATCCCGCTGAACGAAATCGGCGCGGCCGTGGCCATCACCACCGGACGCAAGCTGCGCCAGGAGGGCTGGCCCGAAGGCATCGGGACAGTTGTCGTAATGCTGGATCAGGGCGGAGCCTTCGAGGCTCTCGACCCGGAAGGTCTCGAGATCTGGTGGTCCGCCTATGCCGGTATGAAAGAAGAAATCCGCCTGAGCGGCCCGCTCTCGCGCATGGCACCGCAGATCATGAAGACCCGCGCCGAGGCCCGCAGAACCCACGGCTGGATCATGGATATCTATCTGATGCGCAAAACACGGCACAGCGCCTGAGGCAGAAAGGCGGGAAACTATCGCCCCCGGGCGATAGGCGCATGGTCCCTGCCTGGCATGGGCCACGCTCGAACCGCGCTCGACACCGCATATCTGAAGGACGCATATCGGAAGGATCAGGAAAAGGTCGATACCGCGGACCGACTGGCCCAACGGTACGAACCCTGAGAACCTGCACTCGTAAAACACGCCACTGTACTTGGCCGCGTCATCGAAAGGGCATCCACTTCTGGAACGAGCGGAGCCGATCCCGAAGCCAAGCAACCGGATTTTCGAACAGTATCCGGATTAAAAGGAAACTCGTTACGCTTTCAGCCTACTTTCGTAAGCTAGGCCGTTTTATAAATTGATCTGCCTAACGCACAATCCGCATTTGCGCGCAGGCGATATGCGGAGATATCATAAGACAATTACACGTAGTTGTGCTAAGGGGATAAATATACCCAATATACTGATCAAAACATATTGGATTTCTTTTTCCAACCATAACAGGGCCGATCCCCCGCCTTCTGCTAGTGCAGGTCCCGCCGTCCTTTGCGCTCTGACCGCCGAGGGCGAACATCCGCTTTGAGCCCGTTCGGCTTCCGAGCTCCTCGGCGGCGGTTTGTGCGCTTCCCCGAATTGCCCCAATCCCCCTTAAGAAGCCCCCCGTGAAATTCACCCTCGCAAAGACCGTACGCTACTGGTGGCCTGTCGGTGCAAGGTGATGTCTGTCGGTGACAGTTTCACGGGCGGGTGTACGACGGATGGCAGCGGGGTGTCCGCTCCCGTCGAAAGCACATCGTCTCCTATGTCATGTCGAAGTGCCTGACGGGCGTTATCGCAACTGCTGATGCGATTGTCGGCAGTAACGGGTATGATGACGGTGCTGCTTACGAAACCTACTGACCTGACGTGAGTGTGCAGGGTAGGCATTCGGCAGCTTCGCCTTGGTGCCTATGTGGACCCGTTCCACCACGACTGATCCTGTCGTTATGATATTCTGCGAAGTCTATGACACTGTTGACACTGTCGAAGTCATCACGGCCTGTGACGCTGCGGGCGTGATCAGTGTCGCAGGCCAAGAGTTCATGTCGACGGTCGGCGTATTGCAGCGGATTACCATCAGCCTCTCGCGGACCTCGGATCCTCTTTTCTTCGCACGAGTTTCGGGCGCCATCCAGATTGTGAGAGTCCAGTTTTACGATAGTGAGACACCACGCATTGCTATTGCCAATAGCGGACGAAAGGGACGCATGCGTGGGCACAGAGGTCGAATTAATGAAAAAGAGAGTGAAGAAAATTTTCTAACACTCTGTTTTATAATTCATTCTTGAAAGAATGGCTCCGGCGGTAGGGATCGAACCTACGACCAATTGATTAACAGTCAACTGCTCTACCGCTGAGCTACGCCGGAACACGGTATTTCATCTTGACCCAGATGACGGGATGTTGGCTCCGGCGGTAGGGATCGAACCTACGACCAATTGATTAACAGTCAACTGCTCTACCGCTGAGCTACGCCGGAACATGTGGCGCTGTATAGCGACGGGTTTTCGGGCATGCAAGAGGCTAAATGACGTTTTTTTGGCAGAAATTCATCTTCGTTGAAAAATCGCCTGATCGGTGATGGGACCTGCCACCGAAAGCTCATCTTTTTCCATCATGTCAATGAGATGGGCCAGACAATTCCGGGTTGCGGCTTGCAGGATGCGGGGGGGCAGATCGCCATAGATCTGCCGCGCGAGCGTTGTGGCGCAGACGGGGTCTGCGTGTGTGGCCTCGGTAATCTGGGCATGGCGGGCAAGGCGATGGGCGCGCAACTGGCCGATCCGTTTGCGCGGGGCAAGGATTGGCGCGCCATGTCCGGCCAGAAGCTGGTGCGGGGCAAGTGACTCGAGCCGGTCGAGCGCGGCGAAATAGGAGGCCAGATCGCCATCGGGGGGAGAGATCACCGTCGAGGTCCAGCCCATGACGACATCACCGCTAAACACCGTCGTGCCGAATTCGAAACTCAGATGGTTGCTGAAATGACCCGGTGTGTGATGGGCGGTGATTCTTGCCCCGCCCACAGTGATCTGCGCCCCATCTGCCAGATTGTGGTCGGGTAGGAAGTCATGATCGATACCTTCGCCCCCTCCAAGCTGGCCTTCCTCGGCCAATCGCTGCATCAAAGCGCTTCGACCCGCTTGGGGCGCCCCGAATCCATAGGTGGCCGCGCCCGTTTTCGCGGCAAGCGCCCTGGCACCGGCGCTATGATCAAGATGGGCATGGGTCACCAGAATATGGGTGATCCGCTCATCCGGACCCAGCGCCGCCAGAATCGCCGCAAGATGGGCCTCATCCAGCGGCCCCGGATCGATCACCGCCACATCGCCTTGCCCCAGCAGATAGCTGTTGGTGCCGTTCTGTGTCATCGGCGAGGGATTGGGGGCCAGCACGTGGCGGATGCCATAGGCTCCCGTGGTGCCATTATTTTCGTCGGAACACGGCATCTTGGCTTTCCCTTTCTGCGGCTGCTCGCTACGGTTTTGGCATGAAATTCCAGTGGCTGAAACAAATGATGCCGCGCGGGCTCTATGGTCGCGGCGCGCTGATCCTCCTGCTGCCGATCGTTACGATCCAGCTTGTGGTATCTATTGTCTTTATCCAGCGCCATTTCGAGCGTGTGACCGAGCAGATGACCGGCTCGATGCTGCTGGAAATCGACCTGCTGATTGATGCCGTGGATGAGGCCCCCGATCTGTCCGCCGCGCGGGCCGAGGTGGAGCGCCTCGGGACACCTTTGCAGATGACCACCGATCTGCCCGCGATTCTCGACGAGACACGCGGCGACCATCGCAAGTTCTATGACCTGACCGGATTGGTGGTCATGGACGTTCTGCACCAGCTTGTCCGTCCGGTGCGGGCCATCGATCTGACGGACGGGGATCGGGTGGTGCTGTGGGTTTCAACCGACAAAGGTCTGATGAAGATAGACTTTTCCCGTCAAAGGGCCTCTGCGTCGAACCCGCATCAGCTTCTTGTGCTGATGCTGGTGGTCGGGCTGCTGATGACGGTCGTGGCGTTCTTGTTCCTGCGCAACCAGCTCAAGCCGATCCGGCATCTGGCGTTGATGGCCGAAGCCTTCGGGCGTGGTCAGTCTGTGCCCTACAAGATTTCGGGGGCGACGGAGGTGCGCTCGGCGGGGGCGGCCTTTCTGGATATGCGCAACCGGATCGAGCGGCATATCGAACAGCGCACGATGATGCTGTCGGCCATTAGCCATGACCTGCGCACCCCCCTGACGCGGTTGCGTCTTGGCCTGTCGATGCTGCCGCGCGACCCCGAAGATGCCAAGGATATCGAGGATATGGAGATGGATGTGGCCGAGATGGGCCGTCTGATCGACGCTTTCCTCGAATTCTCGCGTAATCAGGCACAGGCCGCCGCGCCGGATGACACCGATATCGGCCAGCTTGTCCGCGAGGCGGTGCACTATGCCCAACGCAGCGGGCGCCCCGTGATTCTGGGTGATTGTCCGGAGGCGGGAGAGGTCATTGCGAAACTGCGCGGCGACGATATCCGGCGCGCGCTCGACAATCTGATCGGCAATGCGCTGCGCTATGGCGGGCAGGCCGAGGTTGGTGTGAGTTTGGGAGAAAAGACCATCAAGATCGCGGTCGAGGATCCGGGGCCGGGCATCGCGCCCGAGCGCCGCGAAGAGGCCCTGCGCCCGTTCACGCGCCTTGATCCGGCGCGCAATCAGGATTTGGGGCAGGGCGTGGGCCTCGGGCTGTCAATCGCATCCGATATCGTGCGCGCCCACGGTGGCAATCTCAATTTGCGCGAAAGCCCGTCGCTTGGCGGTTTGATGGCCGAGATCGTGCTGCCCCGTTAAGGGGCGGCACCTGCTGCGCTCAATGGGCCGACCAGATCGCCAGCGCCACCAGCAGATAGCTTGCCAGACCCAACCCCGCACTGGGAAGGACCCACCATCCCGAAGGCAGGGTGACCGTTGCGGCATGCGCCATGCATCCCTTGATCGAAGAGACGCGGAGGAATTGCCGAAGAGCGGCTTGCGCTGGACGTTGCTGGGTATTCATGGCGCTTATCCTTTAGGTTATTCTCACCTATCCACGAATTAAGATTACCGAATGCAATTCGCATACGCAACAATATTTCACGAAAATTCTGAAAAATATATTCGCACTCTTGCGATCCATATATCGCTTTCCGCCCGTGCTTGACGTAACATTTGCGTAACGCAGAGGTGGTTGAACAGGCACGAGACGCCGCCTATCTATTGCTGGACTAGGGAAGAGACGGGGTTGCCGAAACGGGGCCGGTTCTCTTTCGCCATATAAGGAATGACCATGACCGAAATCTCCTCGCAAACCCATCCGGTTCTGCCGCTGCGCGATATCGTTGTGTTCCCGCACATGATCGTGCCGCTGTTCGTGGGCCGCGAAAAATCGGTACGTGCGCTGGAAGAGGTGATGGCCGAGGATCGTCAGATTCTTCTGGCCAGCCAGATAGATCCCAGCGTGGATGAGCCCGATACCGATGGTATCTTCCGGACCGGCGTTCTTGCCAATGTGCTGCAACTGCTGAAATTGCCCGATGGCACCGTTAAAGTGCTGGTTGAGGGCAAGACGCGCGTGCGCATCACCGAATTTGTCGATAATGAGGATTTCTTCGAGGTCCGCGCCGAGCTTCTGGAAGAGGTGCGCGGCGACGAGGAAACCATCTCGGCGCTGCTGGGGTCGGTCGCCGAAGAATTCGAGCGTTACGCCAAGATCAAGAAGAATATCCCCGAAGAGGCGCTGACCGCCGTCTCCGACACGCGCGAGCCGGCAGAGCTGGCCGATCTTGTCTCGGGTCATCTGGGGCTGGAAGTCGGGCGCAAGCAGGAACTGCTGGAAACGCTGGACATCTCCGAGCGTCTGGAAAAGGTATATGGCCTGATGCAGGGCGAGGTCTCGGTTCTGCAGGTCGAGAAAAAGATCAAGACCCGCGTCAAGAACCAGATGGAGAAGACGCAGCGCGAATACTATCTGAATGAGCAGATGAAGGCCATTCAGAAGGAATTGGGCGATGGCGAGGACGGTCAGAACGAGATCGCCGAGCTGGAAGAGAAGATCGCCAATACCAAACTGTCGAAAGAGGCGCGCGAGAAGGCCGATGCCGAGGTCAAGAAGCTCAAGAATATGAGCCCGATGTCGGCAGAGGCGACCGTCGTGCGCAACTATCTCGACTGGATGCTGTCGATTCCGTGGGGCACCAAATCGCGCGTGAAGAAAGATCTGGGCCGCGCCGAAGAGATCCTTGATACCGATCACTACGGTCTGGAAAAGGTCAAAGAGCGGATCGTCGAATATCTCGCCGTGCAGGCGCGTTCGGCCAAGCTGAAAGGCCCGATCATGTGCCTTGTCGGCCCTCCGGGCGTGGGGAAAACCTCGCTGGGCCGGTCGGTCGCCAAAGCCACGGGGCGCGAGTTCATCCGCATCTCGCTGGGGGGCGTGCGCGACGAATCCGAGATTCGTGGCCACCGCCGGACCTATATCGGCTCGATGCCGGGCAAGATCATTCAGGCGCTGAAGAAAGCCAAGACCACGAACCCGCTGATCCTCTTGGACGAGATCGACAAGATGGGGCAGGACTTCCGTGGCGATCCGGCGTCGGCTATGCTGGAAGTGCTTGATCCGGAACAGAATTCGACCTTTGTCGACCATTACCTCGAGGTCGAATATGACCTGTCGGATGTGATGTTCCTGACCACGGCCAATAGCTATAATATGCCGGGTCCGCTTCTGGACCGGATGGAGATCATTTCGCTCTCGGGCTACACTGAGGACGAGAAGCTCGAAATCTCCAAGCGTCACCTCGTGCCGAAACAGGTGAAGGCGCATGGTCTGAAGAAGTCCGAATTCGAGATCGAGGATGAGGCGATCACCGATATCGTGCGCTATTACACGCGCGAGGCCGGTGTGCGGAACCTTGAACGCGAAGTGGCCAAAGTGGCGCGGAAAGCCGTGACCGAGATCATCAAGTCCAAGGGCGAGATCAAGCATATCGACGTGGATAGCGCGAAGCTTGGCGACTATCTGGGCGTGAAGAAATTCCGCTATGGTCTGGCCGAGAAGGAAGATCAGGTGGGCGTGGTGACCGGCCTTGCGTGGACGCAAGTGGGCGGTGATCTTCTGCATATCGAAGCGCTTCGACTGCCCGGTAAGGGCCGGATGAAGACCACCGGTAAGCTGGGCGATGTGATGAAGGAATCGATTGATGCGGCTTCCAGCTATGTCCGCTCGATCGCGCCGGAAATCGGGATCAAGCCGCCGCGTTTCGAAAAGTGGGACATCCACGTGCACGTGCCGGATGGGGCAACCCCGAAGGACGGGCCTTCGGCTGGCCTTGCCATGGTGACCTCGATTGTGTCGGTTCTGACGCAGATTCCGATCCGCAAGGATATCGCGATGACGGGCGAGGTCTCCTTGCGCGGGAATGCGATGCCGATTGGTGGCTTGAAAGAAAAGCTGCTGGCCGCTCTGCGCGGGGGCATCAAGACGGTGTTCATCCCCGAGGAGAACGAGAAGGATCTGGCCGATATTCCGGAGAATGTGAAGGAAGGCCTGAAGATCATTCCCGTGACCCATGTACGCGAGGTCTTGGAACAGGCGCTGGTGCGCAAACCCGAGCCGGTCGAATGGGATGAAGAGGCCGAAGAGGCCGCCGCAGCGGCCAAAGCGGCGGCAGCGGCCCAATCGGGGCAGGGCGCTGTGACCCATTAAGGGGCATGGTCTTTATTTGGAACGGGCGTGGGGAAACCTGCGCCCGTTCTCTTTTGTGGGGCCCTTCCGATTCGACCATAGAGCCGCTAATCTGAGGGCGCACCATCTCGCAAGAAAGGTTGTTAGAGCATGTCGTCTGATACTCCCGAGCCGGGCGCTGGCCTTGAAGCCATGCCGGTCGATACCGAGGCCGCTACCCCACCGCAGGCCCAGATTGCCTTGCGCAAGAAAGATCTGATCGAACGGGTCGTGGCGCGGAGCGGGTTGAAAAAACCGCAGGTGAAAGCGGCGATGGATGCGCTGCTGGAAGAGCTGGGGGAGGCTCTGTCGCAGGACGTGCCGCTGATCTTGCCGCCGCTTGGGAAACTGCGCGTCGCGCGGCGCGACACTAAGGGGCAGGGCGAGGTTATGGTCTTGAAATTGCGACGCAGTTCTGCCGCGCAGGGGCCGGAAACGGCTGATGAGGAAGAAGTTTAAAAAACTTCATATAGCCTCTTGCACCTGCGCGCGCGGGAGGCTAAACACCGCCTCATGGAGGGCGATTAGCTCAGTGGTAGAGCGCATCGTTCACATCGATGATGTCGGGGGTTCAAATCCCTCATCGCCCACCATCTTCCTCTATATGGAAACATGCTTTCTGGGCATCTTTCTTTATGACCGGTCTCAGGGCAAGGACGCGATAAGAGTGGCGATTCTTGCCGCTTGGAGCGTGAAAAGCAGCCCCCGTTTCACGCAGACCCGCGTAGCGGTCAATATGCTGGGTCAGGGGGCGTGACATGCTCCCTTAATTGGGGAAGATGCGGGTGACGGCGGCAGAATTGCGTATGCCGTCCGTTGTGATCACAGCCCCATCCGCAATCGCGTCCCAACAGGCAGCTTTGGTGGTGATGCCGCTTTCAGGCTGGCAGGCCGGATTTGCGCGCCAGTCCTGCAGCAGCAGGGCTTTGACCGCATCGCTTCGGGCCGCGATTTTCCGCAACGGCACAAGCGGACCAAGGTCAACGCCCGCCGCAAGCGCCGCGCGATAGGGCAGTTCGGCATTATAATATCGCCCATTGCCCAACTGCATCCACGGGTCAAAAGGCGCTTCATAGGCCTTACGCAGCGCGAATTTCGCAATCGGCCCCTGTTCCATCTGCTTGCCCGTGCGGTTGGGATCGAGCGCCTCGATCCGGTAGACGGCATAATCCCCCTCGTCCAACCCATCGAGAAACTGCTCGACCATAACTTCGGTCACGCCCTCCACCTCATCGGCATAGACTACGCGCGGGCTGCCGCTGGAGGCCCGCATAATGCCGACCGAAGCCCATTCCGCACCCTGTGCCTGCCGCAACGTGTCGTCGAAGGCATTGAGCCCATTGCGGAAAACAAGATCCCCCGGATGCCAGTCCCAAGCGGTTTCGGCCATAATCGCCGCCCAGTCCGTTTCTTGCGCAGCGAGCGCAGAGGCGAAAGTCATCGGTAATAGAATGGCAAAAAGCGGAAAAAACCGGTTCATAAATTCTGCTCCAAATGCATTTGGGCAGATCATCGTCCTTGTCCGGTAAAGGATCAACCCTGTCCTCAGGACGATAGGTGATCCGCCTCCATCCATGCACGCGCGGCAGAGCCGCCCGAAGGCTGCACCCCCGAAGAGACCTGTCACATAGCCGTTGTTTTCGCCAGACAGGCAGAAAACCGCGTAAAATCCGTCCATCATTACGCAAAGTCATGACAGTTTTGAATCATTTGTGATCCATCTTTCCTAGCGCGATTATGGCATCATTAACCCATAATCCGATAAGGTGCCCGCGAGCGAAGACTTTCTAAACCTCCTCTCTTAAAAGGACGCAAGGAATGGTCTTATACATAAAATCCGGTACCTCATCGGAAGACATTCAGAAAATCGTCTCGGGCGCAGAACCTGGGACGGTGATCGAACTTGAGGCGGGGGAATATACCTTCACCTCGACCGTCAAGATCGAGACGGATAATGTCGTTTTGCGTGGCGCGTCGGATGGTCAGACGGTGATCACCCTTGATGCTTCCATGAAGGGCGACCCCGCATTTCAGGTTGGCGACGATCTGTTCAAAGAAGATCTCGGGTCCGATATCGGTGTGACCTCGGGGGTGAAAGGAAGCCAGAGCCTGACACTTGCCTCGACCGACGGGGTTCAGGTCGGGGATGTGCTCTGGATCGAGACCCCGAACACCGCGGCGCTTTTCGCAGAAATCGGCGATACGCAGTGGCAGAAGGACAAGCCGCTGCAGACGCAGATGGTGGTGGTCACCTCGGTTGACGGCAAGACCGTCGGGTTCGATTCCCCCCTGCAATTCGATTTCGGCAAGGCCGCCACCGCGCAGGTTGTGGACACCGTCGATAATGTCACGATCTCGAACCTGACACTGAAGGGCGATTACGGCACCTCCGATCCGACCGATTTCACCAATACGATTTCGGCGGAAGATGACGGGATGATGATCCTCGTCAACACCTCGCGCGGGTTCACTCTCGAGGATGTGTCGATGATCGAACCGGGGTCGAACGGGCTGGTCGTGGCAAAATCGATCGATGCCGATATCGACGGGCTGTCAGTCTCGGGCGCGCATAACAAAGGCGATTCCGGCAATGGCTACGGGCTGTGGATCCGCGATGTCTATGACAGCTCGTTTACCGACCTGACGATTGTCGATACGCGCCACGCGGTCCTGTTTGCGTCCTACACCTCGGCCTCGGGCAATGAGGTACAGGTCAGCTATACCAATCGCGATATCAACTTTCATGGCGGGCTGGATCAGGACAATACCATCAGCGTTGACAATTCCATCCGTGACACGCTGGCCGAACAGAAGGCGCTCGGTTTGACGCTTTTTGTCAACGAAGAGGGGGCAAGCTATGGCCCGCCGACCGAGCGCGAAGCCAATACCGTGCTTTTCACCACGGTCGAGGGCAGCGTGCGCGCCGAAGAGATCACCCTGTCGGACAAGGGCGGGCATGTGCAGATGTATGGCAGCGCCGATACCGTCACCGGCGGGGCTGGAAATGACTATATCGACATGGGGACGGGGACCGATGTGATCGTGCTTTCGGCGGGCGAGGATACGCTTCAGGGCGGATCGGGCACGGACACGCTTGTGGTCAATGGCGGCTTGGCCGATCTCAAACTGGTGCAGGAGACGGAGGGGCTGTGGCTGTACCATGCGGGCGGGCGCTCGCTGCTGGAAAAGGTCGAGGTGCTGCAAACCACCGATGGCACCTATTCGCTGTCCGATGATCTGGACTATCTGCTGAAGGCAGGGGGGTATAGCGCGACGCAGATCCCAAGCGATGCGGATGTCAGCGCCAAAGATCCCGCGCCGCAGCAGGCGGTTGTGCAGGACACGGTGCAGGCGGACGCGGTCATCGCTGACGATACCGCCCCGACGGCGCTGGTCACCGCGCCAGAAGAGATCCCAGCAGCCCCCGTCACCGCCGAAACCAGCACCGAGACAGGCACCGAGACCGGCACCAAGACCGATGTCACGCAAGCCGATGCCGATGTTCTGGGCACGGCCTCAAAGGATTCGATCTCTCTGAGCGGAGGCGACAGTATCTGTTTCTCGCTTGCGGGCAATGACACGGTCAAGGCCTCGGATGCGGGGGCCTATATCGATCTCGGGGCCGGTGCCGACAAGGGAAACGGTGCCTCGGGCGATGACACCATTCTGGGCGGCGATGGCAATGATGTGCTGCGCGGCAACAAGGGTGTGGATGTCCTTTGGGGCGGTGAGGGCAATGATACGCTGTACGGAAATAATGATGACGACCTCCTCTATGGCGGGGCCGGAAATGACAAGCTGAACGCCGGAAGCGGTTCGGCCACCTTGGAAGGCGGCACGGGGGCGGACAAGTTCATCCTGACCGATGGCGACAACCTGATCCTCGATTTTTCCTTCGAGGAAGGCGATAGCGCCTATCTCAACGGTCACAAAGCCGACGAGATTTTCAAGGCGGCGCTGCTTTGGTCCAAAGACGGGGTGGCCTCCGACATCTTCTCCTTCTCTGTCGAAGACGATGGCAGCCTGACCGTTGCCACACCGGATGCCTCGATCGAATTCAGGGGGATTACGATGGATGTCGTCTCGGAGTGGTATGACCACGGGTGAGGCGCCACGCAAAGGGGCGGACACGCCCCTTTTTCCCCACCGGCCCGTGAGCATCCGGTGACTGTCTGGTGGACAGCACTCGGCGAATAATCGCTTGGGTTGAAATACCCCCGTACAGCACTACCTTGGCCACCGCAAAGCTCGCATTCTGTTAAAAAATAATCACGCACAGATATTCTTATTGAAAATCATCGTGCTAATATTGACGCAACGTAAGAATTGATCGGGGTTTCAGTGAAATCTCCGCGTCGCATCGGCAAGAAAGTTGCATTCAGGGATCGACTCTCCATAATTTGAATTAGCTAGATAAAGGCAGAATACGATTACGGCGAAAAATTGCCGAATGCTTCGTCCATTTACCGCCGAGCGCGGTAAATCCCCTTTAGCTTCAAATCCACAGATCGTGGTAGCCAAGGACCACATATGTTCAGAGACGATATCGTTCAGGTCGTTCTCGCCATCGACAGTAACCCGCTTCTTGCAAGAGGAATTTCCATGCTGCTTTCGGAGGAAAGCTGGCTGGAGGCGCGGTCTTTGTCTTTGCCGGGAGATTGGTCAAAACCGGAAGGGCTGAAGCGCGAGCATCTGCCCTGTCTGCCCAATGTTGTCATTCTTGATCCGTCCCAGTTTGAAATGGATGTCTCCACCATCGTGGGGCGGCTCAACGCGATCATCGGCAAGCCGCCGCTCTATATTGCCTATTGCGAGGCCCCCGATGACGATCTGATCGAGAATTTCTTCGATGTCGGATTTCGCGGCATCATCTCGAAACATCTCAATCTGGAAGCCGTGAAAGTGGCGGTGGCTTCGGTCTGCCACGGCTTCATCCATCTGGAAGAGACCTTCGCCCGCGAGGTGCTGGCAAAGGGGCGAGAGGTCGGGCCGCCCGTATCGGGCCGCGGCGGCAGATCCGACCCTCCGCAGCCGATCTTACTTGAGAAAGACGGGGGCGATCTGGCCGAAAGGATGAAAGACCGGCTGACGGACCGCGAAGCTTTCGTCGTGCAATCCATCGCCTTGGGCAAGAGCATGAAGGAGATTGCCCGAGAGCTCGACCTGTCCTCGAAAACCATTGAAACCTACAAGGCACGCGCGGCCAACAAACTGCAGCTGAAATCCCGAAGCCAGATCGTCGACTATGCGATGCGCAACGGTCTCGTTTAAGACTATCCACCTGATTTTATGACGAAACGAGCAGCCGAGAGGCTGCTTTTTTAATGCGCGTCTCCCAGCGGAAAATCCCCTACGACCCCGAGGTTCCGCCTGTAGGAAACCGATCAGTTCAGCGGCTCTTTTCCTGACAAGAATAGGCTTTTTTACGGACTATTTTTTCTTCCGCAGCGGCGCAAATCTTAACTTGTCATTAACGAAATTGATGGTCGGCCTCCCCGCCGATCTGTCTGGCCGAAGACCGGAACCGGCATGGCATTCGGTTTTCCTCCAAGGGCAGACACGGCTTGTAAGCTTGATGAAAGGAATGGGTATGGCGAATATCGCTGTGATCGGAATTGGATATGTCGGGGCTGTTTCGGCAGCATGTCTGGCACGGGACGGGCATGTTGTGGTGGCCGTGGATGTCGATCCGGGCAAAGTGGCGGCCATCAATGCGGGCAAGTCCCCGATTGTCGAAAAGGGCCTGCCCGAACTCATCGCGCAGACCGTGGCCGAGGGCAAGCTGAGCGCGACCACCGATATCGCCGAAGCCGTCGCCAGAACCGAGGCCTGTTTCGTCTGCGTGGGCACCCCCTCGGCGCCGGATGGCTCTATCGGGCTCGATTACGTCAAATCCGCCTGTGCCCAGCTCGGGCAGGCCATCGCCCATGAGCGCAAATGGTATTCGGTGATCATGCGCTCGACCATTGTGCCCGGATCGATGGAAACCACCTGTATTCCGATGCTGGAATCCGCCTCTGGCCTGACTGCGGGGGACGCCTTTGGAGTTGGCTATTACCCTGAATTCCTTCGCGAATCTACCGCTATCGAGGATCACAAAGAGCCGGGTCTGATTGTCTTCGGCTCGCTTGATGCGCTGACCGGCGATTTCCTGACCGAGCTGAACAAGAACACCATCGGCAAAATCCATTCGGTCGATCTGCGCACCGCAGAGATGGTCAAATACACCTCGAACAGCTGGCGCGCCGTCAAGGTGACCTATGCCAACGAGATCGGCAATATCGCCAAGGCCTCGGGGATTGATGGCCAGCTTGTGATGCGGATCCTGTGCTCGGATAACAAGGCCGCCATGTCGCCCTATTTCATGCGTCCGGGCTTTGCCTTTGGCGGGTCCTGCCTGCCCAAGGACGTGCGTGCGCTGCGGGCACTGGGCGATCAGCATGCCGTCGAGACCCCGCTTCTGGACGCGGTTCTGGTGGCCAATGACGAACAGATCGCCCGCGCCGAGAAGATGCTGGAGGAGGGCGGTCATAGCCGGATCGGCATGGTCGGGATTTCGTTCAAACCGGGCACCGATGATCTGCGCGAAAGCCCGCTGGCCACATTGGCCGCACGGCTGATCGAGAAGGGCCGCGAGATCAAGGTCTATGATCCCTATGTCAACGAAGCCTATTCCAATGACCATTCCGCCGCAGGGCGGGGCAATGATTACGGCATCGAATTGCGCGACCGTCTGGTGCCCTCGATCCAGGATCTGCTGGCGGAGACCGATGTGATTTTGGTCGGCAACAGCTATGCCGAGACGCTCGAACCGCTGACCCGCGCGATGGACCGCCCGATCATCGATCTGACGCGGATCTCTCCCGAAGCCCGCTCGAATGGCGTCTATGAAGGGATCTGCTGGTAACATGCAACGGATCGCTGCGCATTTTCTTTATCTCGCGGTCATGGTCTGGCTTATGACCCTGGTGGCCAGCGCCGACCTTCAGGCCGTCTCGAAAGGGCTGCTGGTGATCGGCGTCATCGGGATCTGGCGCTATAGCTGGGCCGCGCTGAACTTCACCCGCGCAGCGATCTATCTCAACTATGCCTTTCCGCGCCTGCGCGCCCGTGCCGAGCAGGCCTATGCCGCCCGTCCCGCACCGGCCCATGCATGGTTTCTGGTGACCTCCTTCAAGATCGAACCCGAGGTCACCGTGCCGGTCTACCGCTCCATCTTCCGCGCAGCGGCGGCATCGCGCGGCGGCGCCTCGGTGGTGGTTTCGGTGGTGGATCTGGCCGATCAGGCGCTGATCCAGCGGGTCTACGACACGATGCCGGTCGCTATGGGCAATGTCGCGCTGCTGATCGACCGTATTCCGGGCACCGGCAAGCGCGACGCGCTGGCGCGGTCGTACCGGCTGATTGCGCGCCAGCACCCGACACGCCACGATATCGTGGTGGTGGTCGATGGCGATACCTGCGTGCCCGAAGATATCGTCGAGACCTCGGCCCCGTTTTTCACCGATCCGCGGGTGGGCGCGGTCACCACCGACGAGATTGCCGAAACCCCCGAACCCGGCCTGTTCCGTGACTGGTATAACCTGCGCTTCTCGCAACGTCAGATGATGATGTCCTCGCAAGGGCTTGCAGGCCGCGTGCTGACCCTTACGGGACGGATGTCGGTTTTCCGCGCCGATCTTCTGATCGAGCCCAGCTTCATTGCTCAGGTGCAATCGGACCATGTCGAGCACTGGCGGCTGGGGCGCGTGAAATTCCTGACCGGCGATGACAAATCGACCTGGTTCTGGCTGCTGTCGCATGGCTATCTGATGCGCTATCTGCCCGATGTCGCCTCTGTCTCGATGGAAAGCCAGCCCAAACCCGGCTTCATGGACAGCGCGATAACCCTGATGACGCGCTGGTTCGGCAATATGCTGCGCACCAATGGCCGCGCCTTGGCACTGCCGCTGCGTGTGACGGGGCTTTACACATTCTGGGCGCTTCTCGACCAGCGCATGGGGATATGGACAACGCTTGCGGGGCCGATCTCGGTGCTCTTCGGCACGGTCTTCGTCAGCCCGATGGTGCTGCCCGCCTATATCGCGTGGATCCTGTTCACCCGCTACATCTTCTGCTGGATCCTGTCGCTGGTCCGCAAACCGGGCTTCCCGATCACCTATCCCTTCCTGCTGTATTTCAGCCAGATCGTCGGGGCCTCGGTCAAAAGCTTCATCCTGTTCCGCATCGACCGCCAAAAATGGACCCGCCAGCCGGGCGGTGCGAAAGGCAAACTCAAACCCACCCCCAGACAGAGACTGCGCGCATGGTCCTCGACCTATGTCCATGCGCTTGCACTTGGCTGGCTGGCTCTGGCGACGCTGATTGCCTCCGGTTCTCTGTGACCCGCCAGAATCTGCCCGACCCGAAGATCACGCCCCCTTTTTCGCGCCAACTCAAGGAGCCTTTCCCCGATGTCCACGATGGCCGATCCGCATAGATCCAACCTGACCACCCGAACCGCCCAAAGCGCCTTTCCGCCCCCCGACCTCACCCCCGATCTGGCGCTGCCGGGCGATCACCCGCTGCTGGAACTGCCCTTTTCCGCCGAAATCGACGGACGCCAGTTTCAAGGCCAGTCCATCTCGCTGATGCGCGCCAAACTCGGCGGTCTGGCCGACCCCCATATCGTGGGCGAACAACGCCTGCTGCGCGTGATCTTCCCCTTCGAGGGGTTCAACCTGACCTTGCCGATCCCTGCGCTGGTAACCGATATCGACCCCGGAAAGGGCACGATCGCGGTTGATTTCATCGACCCTTCCGGTAGCCATCTGCCACAGCTCCGCCATGTGCTGAACAGCTATATCGCAGGGGATGTGATCTCGCTCGGGCGGGTGCTGGGCGTGGCCTTGCAACCGATGCAGGTCGCCGGTGCCAAAGGCCATGCCGCCGCAACCGGCGGGACGGGCCTCGGGCGGCGTCTGGTCAATGGCACGCTGATGCTGCTGGCCACGGCCCTTCTGGTCGGAGGCGGGGCATGGCTCCTGCGCGAGCGCCTGTTCACCCTTGCCATTCCCGCCCCCGCACAGGCGCTTGCCGCAGGGCCGCAACTGAACGCCATCAGCGCGGGCCAGATCGACTATATCGACCCCAGCGCACAGATGGGCGAGGTCGCGTTCTCGATCCGCTCGACCACCGGCCAGACCCTTGCGGTCGCTATGCCCTGCGACTGTAACGCGCGCTCTGTAGGGCCGCAGCTTGGGGCCACCGTGCAGGAAGGCCAGCCGGTGTTCCAGCTCTCGGAGGCGGACGCCCCTGTTGTGCTGAAAACCAATATCGCCTCCGACCAGCTTTATGCGCTGGCGCAGGCCCGCGAGATTACCGCGCAATTTCCGGACGGGACGCGCATCGCGACCCATGCCGATGCCGCCTCTCTGGCTGCGGCGGCCGCCCTTGGTGCCAACCGTCAGGTTCGCGTGGATCTTGTGCCCCAGACACCGCTGCCTGCTGACCGCGAAGGTCAGTTGGCCCAGTTGACCATTCACCGCGCCACACCGCTCGACAGCCTGGTTGATCAGTTCACGCGTAAATCTGTATCGGAGGAGTAATTATGTATAATGCAATCCGACCGACCGTTCTTTGTGGCGGCATGGGATCACGTCTTTGGCCGATGTCCCGCGTCGAACAGCCCAAACAGTTCCAGTCCGTCAACGGGCGCGGAGGGGCCACCTTCTTTCAGGAAACCGTGCAGCGCCATACCGGCAAGGAATTCGGCGACCCGATCGTGGTGACCAACGCGCGCCAGACGGCGATTGTCAAACGCCAGTTGCGCGACATCCAGAAGACCGGCCAGATCATCGGGGAACCGATGGGCCGCAACACCGGACCGGCAGTGCTGGCGGCGGCCCTTTATGCCCTGCGCGACGACAGGGATGCCAAGCTGCTGGTGCTGCCCTCGGATCATATCATCTCGGGCGATATCAACACCATCATCACCGCCATGCTGCCCGCCGCAGAGGCCGGACAGATCATCACCTTCGGCGTGATCCCCACCTATGCCGAAACGGGCTATGGCTATATTACCGACGGTGGGGCCTATGACCATTTCAGCGGCCTGCACCGTGTGCTGCGCTTCGTCGAGAAGCCTCCGGCGGAGGTGGCGCTGAAGATGCTCGAGGACGGGCAATCCTACTGGGCCTCGGGCATCTCGATGCTGCGCGCCGATCTTCTGGTCGAGGAATTTGCCAAATTCGATCCCCAGACACTGGCCGCCGTATCGGACGCGCTGGCCCATGCCTCCGAGGACCAGCTCGGGGCCAGCGTGCTGGAGGAAAACGCCTTTGGCAAAGCCGCCAACGAACCGACCGAGCGGCTGATTTTCGAACGCTCGGAGCATATCTCGCTGGCGCCGCTGCCGGGGATCGACTGGAATGATGTCGGCGCTTGGAATTCGGTCCATTCGATTTCCGACCAGAAGGAAAACGGCAATGTCACCTTTGGCGATGTTGTCACCCATGACACCGCCAATTCGCTGATCCGTTCCGAAGACCGGCTGGTGGCGGTGATCGGTCTGGATGATGTGATCGTGGTGGACACGCCCGATGCGCTGCTGCTGGCCAATCGCGAACGCTCGCAGGATGTCAAACTGGTGGTCGAACAGCTCAAGAAAAACAAGCGCAACGAGGTCATCAGCCACCGCCTGCGCGATGTGACATGGGGCCAGAGCGAGACATTGCGCAGTCAGGGCGATTGCGAGATGGAAATGATGCGGGTGGAAAGCGGTGCCAAGCTGACGGTGAATGGCACGGGCGAGGGCCGCTCGATCCTGACCATGATCTCGGGGCAGGGCGAGTGCACGCTGCCCGAAGGCGAACGCACGTTGTTCGAGGGGTGCTCGATCATGATCGATGCCGATTACGCCATGCCGGTCAGCAATATCTCGGGCCGTGCGATCATCATGCTGCATGTCAAGCTGACCGAGCTCGAGAAGGTCCGGCAGGCGGCACTGGCCGAAACCCGCACCGAGGATGCGATCCGCAAACTTGTCGCCTTGGAGGAAGAGGTGGCGCAGGTCACGCTGGCCGCCAATGTCGCCGATATCCGCTGAACGGAGCCTGCATCCATGATCCGCCTCCCGCGCCCGCGATCCGCCCGTCCCGCTTGTCCGCCCCGGCACTTCTGGCCCAAGACCCTGCCGCTGGCCACTGCCGTGGCTTTGTGGGGGCTCGGGGGGGCGCAGCTCTCCGCTCAGGATATGACGGTCGGCAAGGGGTCACTACGGCTCGGGGGGCTGGCCGCACCAAGCTCGTTGCTGCGGCACGCCCCCACGGCCATGCCCGCCCCGCAGCGCGGGCGCGCGGGGCTGTCGCTGGACAGCCATGACGGGCTTGGCGGTTTTGGGCAGGCGGCCCAAGACGCAGACCCGACCCTTCTTTATGCCGCCTTCCGCAAGGAGATCGGCGCGCCCCTCATTCCGCAGGCAGAGGCCGCCCCACAGGCAGAGGCCGTTCCAGCCCCGCCTGTGGCGCTCCAACGGCCCTCCGCGAAAGCGGAGCTGAGCGAAGGCTCGCTGAACACCGCTTTGACATGGCTTGCCGTGATGGCAGGGCCGTCGAATTTCGCCCCGCTCGTGGCCGCCCGCGCGGGAGAGGATACGGCGATCTATATCACTGGCGGCACGGCCGATCTGGCAACGCTTGCCAAAGCGGGCCTGCCGGGGCTTTACGCGGTCGAGGACGGGGTGGTTGTCGAACGTCCACTGGTGTTGTGGAACGACGCCGCGCTACGGATGGCACCAGGCGAGACTCTTTATCTGTCACGCGCAGCCGGAGCCTTCGTGCTGGCCTTCGGAACGCTGGAATTGCAGGGCGCCACCATTGCCAGCACCCGACCGGTCAATCCCCATCTGGCCAGCTATGAACCCTTCGTGACGGTTGCGGGGCAGGGTGTGCTGCTGGCCGAGCATGCGGCCTTTATCGGGCTGGGGGCGCAGGGCAGCACCAATGGCACAGGCAGCGTTGGTACAACGGGCATGGGCGCGATAGCCGGCCTGTCGATCAGCTCCGGCCTTCTCTACCATGCCGAAGAGACCTCGCGCATCAGCGAGAGCCAGTTTCTGGATGTCGCGGAATTGCGCGTCGAAGGGGTGGACGGGTTTTCCCTGACCGATAGCCAGTTCGAAGGCCGCACCCGCGAAGGGGTCGTTTTGCGCAATCTGGCCAAGGCAGAGATCCGCAATGTCGCGTTCCGCACCACCGGCAGCGCCTCGGCGCTGGAGCTTGCGGGGCTGCGCCAGAGCCGGATCGAGCAGAACAGCTTTGCCGCCGGATCGGGGGGGATTCTGGTCAGCGGCGGATCACAGGCCCTGCGGCTGCGCCAGAACATGCTGTTGAAGCCCCTCGCCACCGGCCTCGAAATCCGCGACAGCCGCTGTGTGCTGATCGAGCAAAATCTGGTGGTAGGGGCCGGAACCACGGCCCTGCGCCTCAACCATGCCGATGCGGTCACAATCCACCAGAACGGTTTCCTGCAGGCCCGCACCGCAGCGGTCGAGCTGGTGGATATGGCGGCGGGGGGGCTGTCGCTTTCGGACAATCTGATAGCTCATAACCGCGAGGGCCTGCGCGGGGATCGGCCTGCGCGGCTGCATCTGCAGGGCAACCGGCTGGCGGCGCAATTTCCCCGCCTGATGAGCGGCCCCGTTGCCAGCCAGCAGCCCGCGTGGCTGGCGGCGCAAAAGGCCCATACCGCACTTTCTCTCACCACGCCGACAGCGGCGCCATCTGTCGCGCCCAGCTGCGAAGGGATCTGATCTATGGTCTTTGCCTCCGAAACGTTTCTGTTTCTGTTTCTCCCCCTGTTCCTGCTGGCCTATTTCCTGACACCGCGCCGCGGCAAGAACCTGACCATCCTGCTGGGCAGCTATCTGTTCTACGCATGGTGGCGGATCGATTTTCTGGGCCTTCTCGTGGCAACCACCGTGTTCACATGGGTCTGTGGCCGTGGCATCGCGGCGCATCTGGGCCGTCGGCGCGGCAAGGCATGGCTGGTGGCGGGGCTTGGCGGCAATCTCGCGGTGCTGGGCACGTTCAAATATCTGGGCTTCTTCATGGACAGTCTTGCCGCCGCCTTCGGTACCACGCCCGACCAACTCGGCTTTCACTGGCAAATCATCCTGCCCATCGGCGTCAGCTTCTATGTCTTCCAGTCGATTTCCTATCTTGTCGATGTCTGGCGCAAGGATGCGCCCGCCGATACCGGACTGATCGATTTTGCCGCCTTCATCGCGTTGTTCCCGCAGCTGATCGCCGGACCGATCCTGCGCTTCAAGGATCTGGCCGACCAGTTCCGCGACCGTCGCTCGACGCCCGAAATGGTGGCCGACGGCTTTGCCCGCTTTACCATCGGGCTGGCGAAAAAAGTGCTGCTGGCCGATGCCATCGCGCCTCTGGCCGATCTGGCCTTCACCACTGCCGATCCGGCGAGCCCCGTGGCGTGGCTTGGGGCGGTTGCCTATATGCTGCAGCTTTATTTCGACTTCTCGGGCTATTCCGATATGGCCATCGGTCTGGGCATGATCATGGGGTTCCGCTTTACCGAGAACTTCAACACCCCCTATGTCTCGCGCTCGATCACCGAATTCTGGCGGCGCTGGCATATCTCGCTTTCGGTCTGGCTGCGCGATTATCTCTATATCCCGCTGGGCGGAAACCGCTTTGGCACGGCGCGGACCTATTTCAACCTCTGGATCGTCATGGTGCTGGGCGGGTTGTGGCACGGGGCAAACTGGACCTTCGTGATCTGGGGCGCATGGCATGGCACATGGCTGGCGCTGGAGCGGGCAAAAATCGTGCCGCAGGGCAACGGGGCGCTATCGGTGCTGCGCACACTGCTGACGGTGCTGGTCGGCTGGGTCTTCTTCCGTGCCGCCGATCTCGATCAGGCGCTCGGGGTGCTGGCGGGCATGGCAGGGCTGAACGGCACCGCCATTCCGTTCGACATCGCCGTGCAGATCCGCAACGAGGCACTGGTTTTCCTTGCCCTGGCCATCATGGTCGCAGCCCTCGAACCCCGCCTGAAGGATCTGGTTCGCCAGTGGCGGGCACAGGACATCTCAAGCGGCACCGCCGCGGGTCTTGCGGGGGCAGATAGCGGGACCTCAGGTATGGCCTCCGTCATGGCCCCCACACGCAGCGCCACGGCGGCAGCGAGCTCTCTGGCGAGCTCTCTGGCGGGGTCTCTGGTACTGGCGCTGTTGTTCACCGCCTGTGTTTTGCGGATCTCCGAGGCCGCCTTCACGCCCTTCCTGTATTTCCAGTTCTAAGAGGGTGCCATGATCTCCACCACCATCCGCCTTGTCTTTCCCGCAGCCGTTCTGGCCTATGCCGCCTATGGCATTGCCGGTGCCCTTCCGGCGCTGGACAGAACCACACAGGACCACCGCTGGACGCTGGCCGACTGGATGCAGGGCCGCGCCAGTGCCACCATCAACGACACATGGCGCGCCGCGCTGCCGCATCACGATTTTGCCGCAGGGGTCGTGGGGGCCGGACGCTGGCTTGCGCTGAAAGAAGGGCGCAAGGGCGTGGTTTCGGGCCGCAATGGCTGGCTGTTCACGCAAGAAGAGGCCCGCAAGATGGACGAGCCGATGGAGGCCGTCTTTGCCCGCACCGAGATCCTGCGCGAGACTCTGGCCGATAAGGGCATCGATCTGGTGGTGGTGCCGCTGGCGGGCAAGGCCGATATCTATCGCAACGAACTGGGCGGCAGCGGAATGGCCCGCGATCTGGAAGAACGCTACGCGACCTTCTTCGCAGGGCTTCAGGCGATGGGCATCAAAGTGGTCGACAGCCGCAGCGCCTTGCTGGATGCCGCCCGCCACGCGCAGGTGTTCTATAGCTCCGACACCCATTGGACACGTGCAGGCGCCGCCGCAGTGGCCGAGGCCGTCGCGCAGGTGGTGCCGCAAGGATCGGCCAGCGTGAGCGCACAAGAGGAACCCTTGCAGCAATTCCACGGCGATCTGACGAAATTCATCACCTCGGCGGAATGGACCCAGCGGGTCGGGCTGCCGGAGGAAACCGCAAGGCCCTTCGTGACGCAGGTCGCGGAGAACGGGGACGATCTGTTCGACACGCTGCTGGGGCCTGCCTCTGTCGAGACGGTGCTGGTCGGCACGTCCTATTCGGCCAATCCCAACTGGTCCTTCGCGGAAAGCCTCAAGCTGGATCTGCATCAGGATGTGCTGAATTACGCCAAAGAGGGACAGGGGCCCGTCAAACCCTTCCTGGAAATGCTGGCCGATCAGGCCTTCCAGCTTTCGCCCCCCAAACAGGTGATCTGGGAAGTGCCCGTGCGCTATCTGGCCGACCCCGACATCTGGACCGCCCCCGAAAACCTGCAGGACGCGCCGCTTCTGGCCGGCCAGCGCGCCGCGATGGTGCTGGCGCATATCGGGGCCGACCAGTCGCCCGTGCGCAGTGCCGATCTCGCGCTGACCTATCCTGCCCGTTTCGCCGATCTGGGCGCGGGGCCGGACCTGCCGAAAGGACCGATATTCAATGACAAATAATCCCCGTCTGCATCCCGAAGTGACCACTCATGGACAGGACTGCCCGTCAGTGCAGATGGAACATGCCCGGCTAAAGCCACGGAGGTATCCGTATGGTCTTCGCTCACCGTCGGGTATGGTGCTTCTCCTCGTCGGTGCGGTGCTGGGCCTCGGCCTTGCACCGGCTGGCGGGGAGAGCATTCGATCCCCGTTCGGAGTATCCGCCACGCGCCAGTTGCCCAGCGCGCAGTTGCGCCATACCCGCCGCGCGATGATCGAGGACCGTCCGGTGACCATCAACCGCCTGCGTGCGCTGGCGGATGCGGGCGACGGGCTGGCGGCCTTCAATTTTGCCAAGATCCTCGAAGCCGAGCACCGGTCCGACCTGCGCGCAGATATCGCGCATTACTACGCGATTGCGGTGCATACGGGGCGCGTTTTTGCAGTCAACCGCCTGATCGAGACCACCGATCGCGGTCTGGCCGAGGGGGCCTTCGAGGGAGCGGCGACGCGGCTGAGACAGATCGGGCAGGCACTGGAATTTGCCGCGGTTCATGGCAATGCCAATGCCGCCTCGCGCGTGGCGGAGGCGTGGCGGACAGGCGATCTCTTCGGCACGCAGGATGCGGAAAAAGCCACCGAATACGGGCAGCTCGCGATTGCCAATGGCAACCTCAATCTGGCGTCCCAGATGATTGTCGAGAAGGCAAAAGCCAAGGATAGCGACGGGTTACAACAGGTTCTCGAGTTGGTTGGTCAGAATGCAAATATTGGAATGCTTGCCTTGGGGCAAAATGTTGTGCGCTTGGAAACTGACAGGAATTGAGAGGCAACACGCATGAAGGCTGACAGAAAGACCAGCGGATGCAGATGGGGACTGGCTGTGGCGCTTGCGGTCTGGGCGGTACCGGCTTTAGCCCGCGATGTTTCCGAATTCGGATGCTACGGGCTGAAGGAAGAGGCCGTTGTACCCGCGATGGAGGGCAAGGACGGGGTATTCTACCGTCTGGCCACGGATCTGACCTTGGGGCAGGATCTTTCGCCCGCCGCCGTCGAGGCCGTGGCGCGTCTGTCCGCCGCTCTCGAAGAGGCGGGCACGACGCTGATTTTCGCGCCCGTGCCGACCAAGGCTGAGGCTATGCCCGAAGCCCTTCCCGATGATCTGAGCGCCTTGGAATACGATTGGGCCAGCGCGCAGCAGGAATACCGCCAGTCGATCCGCGCGCTACGGGCGCGGGGGGTGATCACCGCCGATCTGCTGCACGGGATGCTGGAGGATATCGGCCCCGAGGATGTAGCGCGATATGGCACGGGGCAGGTGCCGCTTTTCTTCCGCTCCGATTATCACTGGACATCCGAAGGTGCGCGCCGCGCGGCCCGCCAGATTGCTGGCCAGATGCGCCAGCAAGCCAGCTATGAGGCCCTGCCGAAAACCACTTTCGAGACCGTGTCGATCGGCGCGCGCGAGGGGTTCTCGACCATGCGCCGCACCATGCAGATGCGCTGCCGTCAGGCGCTGCCCGAGGTCGAGACGATGGGGTTTGACACCACCCCCGTGGCCGACCCGTCGCAAACGGCCGACGAGCCTCTGGATATTTTCGCCGATGCCGACGAGCAGGTGCCGGTCGTGCTGCTGGGCACCTCTTTTTCGGACAATCCCACCAATAATTTCGCAGGCTGGATCGAACAGTATAGCGATCTTGAGGTGCTGAATTATGCCGTCACCGGCGGCGGGCAGTTCGGCGCGCTGCTATCTTACCTGACCAGCGATGACTATGCCCGCCAGCGTCCCGCCTTCATCGTGTGGGAAAGCCCGATCTATGCCGATATCATGCAGTTCGGCTCCGGCCCGATGGAGGAACTGGTGGCAGCAGCGGATGCCAAATCCTGCAGCCACAAGCTGGTCTTGCACGATGTCGACGGCACGCTTGAGGCCCAGCTGAACGGGTCCACCTTCGGCACATCCGATGCCATTTTCGCCCGCTTCGGTGATGAGGGCCCGCGCAAGGCAACCTTCGTGCTGCGCACCGAAAGCGGCATCGAACGGCAATACCATTTCCGGCGCGGCGACCGCCTGCGGGCCACCGGAAATTTCTGGCTCAGCCTCGCTCCCTATTCGCAAACCCCGCTCAATTCGGTGCGGGTCACCTTTGACCGCCCCGTCAATAACGGCTCGTCCCTATCCCTGTGCTTCGATATCGGAGAATGACCATGCGCAAGATTATGCTTTCCCAAGCCGCTTTGCCCCAAGCCGCTCTGGCTCAAACCGCTTCGATGGCGCGGCACAGACCTTTGGCCATCGCGATCCTTGGTCTGGCCATGCTGGGCCTGCCTGCCGCAGGCTTTGCGCAGGATGCCAAGCTTTATGCCGATGCCGTCAATCCCGATGCGGGCTATCTGCGGGTGATCATGCCCGGAAAATCCTCGGCCATCGTGGCGGGCGACAGTTTCTCGGAGCTGGATGACGGGGTCTCGCCCTATGTGATGATCGACACGCCCGGCACGATTGCCGTCAGCGCGGGGGCCGCGCAGGGCGAGGCTGAGGTCGGCAAGGGCAGCTGGAACACCTATCTGATCACTGCCAGCGGCGAAGGGCATATGGTGACCGATCCGCTGACCCATAGCCCCGCACAGGCCGATGTCACCTTCTACAACATCTCCGATCTGGATGATGTCGATCTTTACGTGCCAGCCGCCAAACGCGCGGCCATGACCGATATCGATACCGGCACCGGCGAATGGATTGCCCTCAAGGCCCCGTTATCGCTGGAGTTTCAGGTGCGACACGGGGAAGACGTTCTGGCCTCGGTGGCCGATGTCGCGCTGGTGCGGCGCGAGGGAACCACGCTGGTCTTCCGTGGCCAGTCCGGCCGCTACGAATTGGTGGCCCTGAAAGCTGCGACCAAAGCCAACTGAACAGAACGAGGGTTTCCATGACATATCGCGTCCATTCTCTTGCCGCCTTCTTGCGATTTCAGCCTTCGTCCGCTGGCCTGTCAGGACCCTCTCCAAGGGCCGGTTTCCTGCATGGCCGGTCATGGGCCAGATACGGTCTGCGCGCGCTGGCTGTCGGGACGCTCTGGGGACTTGCGCAGACGGCCTCGGCCAAAGATCTCGTTGCTGTGGATTTCGAGCCGCCGGTGATCGAGATGCAATCGGTCTGCGCCCCGCGCCTGAGCGACGAGCAGATCGAGGATCGCTGGAAAAGCTGGGACCGCAAGACATTGGCGGGCAGAAATGCCGAGGAGGTGCGGGGCGATATGCGGCGGCTGATGGAGGTCGATGCCGCCGAATGGAAGCCGGTCTATGCACGTGTGATCGCGCTGCTGCCGCAAATCGACCCCAGCTTCGACGCGGATAAGCAGCTTTTCGAGACCATCGCGATGCGGGTGGCGGCCGGAGAGGCGGCTGCGGTGAAATCGGAAGGGCTGGTGCGCAAGGCGCTGGACACGCCCGGTGCGAAGCTGCCGCATAACCAGCGGCGTCTGGGCGAGTATCTTGTATCGGGACAGGGGATCGACAAAGATCGCATGCGCGGCATCGGCCTGCTTGTCGAGGCCGCGCGCGGCGGTGACGCACAGGCGCTGTTGACCCTTGCCGATTTCCAGAACCGTGGTGTCGCGCTGCCCAACTGGACGGTGGATCCGCAGATGACAATCATGCTGGGCTTTGCCGCGCAGGTCGGGGCGATGAACCCCACGATCTGTGACCGCGTCATCAATATCGCCCGTGCCTATAACAATGGCGAACTGGTCCAGCCCGATTATGCTCTGGCGGAGAAATGGTATCGCTTTGCCGCCGATCTCGGGGATGGGAACGCCGCCTATGCGGTGGCCGAGATGCATTTGCGGTCTGAAAAGATCAAGAAGAACAACGAGGTCATGCTGAAATACCTGCATCAGGCTGCCAAGAACGGTTCGCCTTCGGTGCTGATTGCCTTGGGGCGGCTTTATGAAGAGGGCGCGCTGATCGGGCAGGATCTCGGCAAGGCAGAGGCGCTCTATGATCAGGCAGCCGCCAGCGGGGCGCGCGGGGCGCTGGTGCGTCAGGCGCTGTTTCTGGAAAAACGTGCCGATGTGAATCCCGGCTACAAGCCGCGGTTCGAGGCCGCCCTGACCCACCTTCTGGCGCGCGATGATGCCCCCGGTTGGGCCTATGCGCGGGCGGGTCAGATGGCGCTCGAGCGCAAGGGCCGCTGGGCAGGGCAGGACGAGGCTCTGGCGCTGTGGGAGAAGGGGGTCGCCTTGGGAGATGCCGAGGCCATTCGCGGGCGCGCCAGAGTGGCAATGAGCCTGAATGACAAGATGGACACGTTCTATTCCGGCGTGGATGACCTGATCTTTGCCGTTGAACAGATGGGCAAGACCGGCGCGGTTCGGGAACTGGTCGACGCCCATCTCTGCCTTGCGCCGCAGGGGCCTTTGCCCGAGCAGGCCGATTACTGGTCCTCGATGGCCGATCCTGCCGCGCTTGGTGCCAGCGAAACCCTGACGGCGGTGCTTGGACGCGTGGAAGAGGCGCAGGTGCCCGATCTGCCGCGCGAGATAGCGCGCAAGGTGATGGCACATGCGCAGGACGTGCTTCCGGCAAGCCCACAGCTTGCGGATCTCGCGACGCTTGCCACCAATCCCGCGCTGTCAGATGCGGAACAGGCCTATTGGACGCGCGTGGCGGGGCTTTTGCAGGTGGCCGCACCGCAATCGGTTCAGGATTATGTGACGCTGCTGCAACCGCGCCTTCTGATGCAATTCGCGCAGCTCTATCCGGCAAGCGCCGATACGCCCGCCCTCTTGCTGGCTCTGGCGCAGCAGGGCAATGGCGTCGCGATGGAGGCCCTGATGACCGCCGATCCCACACATTATCCCGATGAGGCCTCGCTCCTTGCCGCCTTTGACGATGTGATCCGCGACAGGGGGGATTTCGACGCAAGCCTTCTGGCGCTGGCCCATGCGGCCCCCGAGGATCAGGCCCTCTGGCTGCGTCACGCCAAATCCGAAATGGCCTGTATCTTTCCGCAGGCCCGCGAACTGGCGATGGTGGCGGGGCGTGTGCACAATACTGCAGCCCTCAAGCATTGGATCGCCGTCAGCGAGGCGCTGGCCCGTCATGAAAAACCGTGGGCCCGTACCCAGATTGCCGACCTCTACGCCATTTTCAAAGACCAGCTTGGCGAGGATGCGGCCCTGACCGCGCAACAGATGTATCTGGCCGCCTATGAGGCCGGAGACCGCACCGCGATCATGCGCCTGCTGCCCAAAGTCGAGAAACCGGGCAAGCCGGGCTTTGATCCGGCACGGGCGGCAGAGCTTTATGTGGCTTTGGCGCAGCGCAGCGACGGGGCAGGGCTTTCGGATGTCGTCGCGCGGATCAACGGGGCCGAGCCTGCCGTAAAACGCGCCATTGGTGACCGGATTGACCCTCGGGCGCTATATTTACGGGCAGCCGAGGCGGGCGATACCTTCGCGATGTATCAATATGCCGCCCTGACGCGTGACAAGGCGCGCACGCCAGCCGATATTGCGGATGCGGAACTCTGGCTTGGGCGCGCGGCAGAAGGGGGCAATGTGGATGCGATGATTGATCAGGCACGCTCGCTGGCCTTCGGCATCACCGGAACACCGGACCCCGACGCCGCGCGTGGCTGGTTGGTCAAGGCGGCGGCACTGGGTAACGAAGAGGCCAGCGGGTTGTTGAATTCCATGCAACTGGGAAAGGTGCCGATGCAATGAAGACCGCTTTGACCCTTCCCGCAGGCTGTCTGCTGCTGACGCTTTTCCCCGCCACAGCGATACTGGCCGAAACCGCTCCGGCAATGCCGGTCGCGCCAGACAGCCAGACAGGCGCTCAAACCGGTACGGATACGGCGGATTCCCCCGATACGGCCCCTGATACGGCCCCCGATACCGAAACTTCCGACCCGAAGGCGCAACAGGCCGAGACCTGCTTTGACGAAATCGCACCCGTTGTCAGCCTCTCCTATGGCAGCCGCTATACCGAAGACAGCGAGACACGCTCGGAGTTTGACGAGGCCTCGAACAAGGAGGTAAACGAGGCCCTGAAGCCGGTGGACATGTTCATCTCGAAGCTGGCGCGCGAAAGCAACCGTGCACTCAGCCGGAAGGGCGAACGCGGCGAGGCCTCGGCCCATTGTGTCTTCGACCGGCTGGAAACATGGGCGCAGGCCGACGCCCTGTCCGATCTTGGCAGCATGAATGCGCAGATCTCCGTGCCAAGCCGTCTGGGCGGGATTGTCTTTGCCTATCGCAACGCACTCGAGGTCGCCACGCCCGATCCCGTGCAGAAAGACCATATCGATAACTGGCTAAAAGCACGGGCACAGGCCCATATGACCTATTTCGACACGGACGCCCCCGAACGGGCCTCGCGCAACAATCTGCGCCAATGGGCAGGGCTTGCGGTGGCGCTGGTCGGGCTGACGACCGAAGACGAGGCCATGATCGCCTGGGCCAACGAGACTGTCGACTACACGGCCTGCCATGCCGACCCCGATGGGGCGCTGCCGCTGGAAATGGAGCGGGGCGAATTGTCGCTGCATTACCAGATGCATGCCGTCACCCCCTTGGTGGTCACGGCGGCGCTTCTGACCGAAAACACGCCCCTTAAACCTTTCGACGCCTGTGAGGGGGCCATCTCGAAAATCGTCAATTACACGCTTGCGGGCCTCGAGGACCCCAGCGCCATCGAGACCCGAACCGGCGTGGCACAGAAAATGGACGACGATCTGAAAAGCTACGATTTCGCTTGGGGGGCCGCCTATCTGAAATACGAGGATTCCAGCGAACTCAGCGAGATTGTCTCGGAATTTCCCGGGCTGAGCAATTCCAAACTGGGTGGCGATCAGAGCCTTGTGTGGTAACCCGCATATCGCATTGGCGTTATTGCTCCATAGCAGATTGCAGGTGATCCTTGATAGGTTGCCGCTCGACACCCCATCCGGTTAGGCCAAGCCGGAGGTGCGCCGCATCAAATCCTGTCATTCCCGGGCCATGGATCGCTTGCCGAAGTGACCCGTTACACGGTTCAAACCGACCGAAAAGAACTCGCAATGGAGCGAATGCTCGCGCTCGAACGAAACGATGGGGGACTGTTACCTGTCAAACCGTGCAATAGAGCCTGACAATTCGCCCCGCAGGAAGCTGACAAAAAACACAAAATTCAGGTAAGTGGCGGAGGAAGTGCCCTTCCAACCGGACCGTCTCCTGTGACCCCTGAGGGAGCTCCGGCAGGCTAACGTGTCTTATGAACTTCTAGGGAACTTTTCGCAATTTAACGCCGGTTCACGGGGCAATTCGCCGCTGTGCCCAATGTCCGATGGACGCAGCCCGCAACGCGCACATTCAAACAAAACACTGAATTTATTACGTTTTTCTTCTACGCATCCGTTGTCGTGCGACCATGGAGGTCGTTCGAAAGGAAACGAAGATGCGAGAATTTTTTTCTCATTCAAATCGATCTGGCTGCCCGATGGAGAATTAGCCCGAGGACACTTGAGCGGTGGCGGTGGACTTCGTCGGCGGGCATCTGCGTCTATCAAACAGCGCCAGCAGCTGCATGCGCGCGTGCGGCACCTAAGCGGCGCCATTGCAAACGATCAGGAGGAAATCATCAGTTGGGAGGACGTTGCCCGCAACATCGAGGACTTGTCGGACAGCTGGTTCACGGTAAAGATCGGCAGGAAGGTTTACGACGAACGTAAAAGCTTGGCGCGGATTTGATCGACATTGCCGACGCCGCGCTGGGTGGAACTGGAAAATCGCATGGCGATCTGGTGGGTGAAATCTCTGGGTTTCCCTTCGAGGTGTACGTCTGGCCCAGCTACCACACCGCTGGCTTTGAATTGCGGTTGCCGGATGTGCGGCACTTTGTCCGTCAGGCAGATTTGCGAGGGTTCAAGGTTCGCAATCTCAGAAGGGCGGCATCCGGTATTGATCATAGCCAGCATGATACTGGGCGCCTCGGGGTTCAGGTCATCCAGCGCACCGGGCTTGAGAAGCACGTCCCTGATCCAAACCGCCAAGACTATTTCCGCCGCGTTTGATCTACTCGAGCAAGAGGGCTGGGTGCGGCGCATTTCGGAAAAAACAGGGGGCAGGCCGAGTATCTTCTACCTGGTCAATCCGAGGCTGTGGGAGAAAGCATGAACTACTAGACGGTGCAACCAAAGACACCGAAGAGAGAGCGGAAGCTATAGCTGACAATATGACAAAACCCGACAAAAGCCCCTTTTGTCCCCTTTTGTCATATTGTCAGCAGGAGGATTTGACTATCGGCGCCATCGTGTAGCTGAGTTTGGGAAAACCGTTTACTAAGTGTACTTCCCATCGACAGACCAGCGCTGGGCAGGATGAACATCACCACGGACTCAAGCATTGCATCAACGGAGGGCTGAAAACATGGCGGGCCGTGTGGTGTCATCCGGTCAGTGGCGAAGGCTATCGGCCTGGGCGGGTAGCTATTCAATGACATCACTAGGAAATGGGAGCACCCACCAAAAGGGAAGAAATCGTTAGAAAGCGCTCTCAGCCGCATAAGCGACAGCTCCGAAAGACATTGCTCCAAAACGTGTGTCGGATTATTGTCATAGTGACGGCGTGGCCTTCCAATGCAGGACCGTTGAGCCCTTGGGCCAGCACCTCGGAACGTGATCCATCCATCATGAACCGCTCGCCGTCACCCTCCCCATCTGCCGCCCACAATCGAATTTCCGAATTGGTCGACGCCGCCAAACGGCCTCCTGCGGCGATTTACATGATGAAAAATGATGAAGTCGAAATTGGTTTTCAGCGCGAGCACTTCGCTGGCATGTTGAGAAATGTTGAGGTCGATTTCGAAGTTTCAGATATATTTTCCAGCTTTACAGCCTCTCACCGCGCCCGAATTGGGGCACAAGGCGCAAATTCCAATGAAAGTCTGCAGCTAGCTGCGATTTACCAATATGCTCGTCGCAGATGAGGCTGTTCAGCGGCTTAGCGTCTGAGCGGTTGCCGCGAATTCATCGTGTCCATCTGGGTAAAGCGCTTCCGTTGTAATTGCCGGGAACTCGTCGCGCTGCCAAAAAGTGGCTTTATCGAAGCAAAATTTGGCAATCAATCGCCTCCCAAAGTCTACTTCCTCAAGGCGATAATTTTGTTTCTCGTCGAATGTCGATAACTCGGGATATGAACCAAGAAGATAACCCTCTTGTATGTGCGGTCTTCGCGCTTGCGGAGGACATACGCTGGAAAGCCTGATGACCTGAAGCCCAGTTTCCAAGCTTGATGTGATAGTGCCCGTAATATTCGGGACACCGAGAACATATACAAATCCCTCAGTTCCTTCGCTTAAGGATGCGAACGATGCGGCGACGCGAAGCGAATAGGTGACATCGAGCAAAGGGGTCGCGCAAATCTCATAGTGTTGGAGTATTGACCACCGGAGAATACGGTATCTTTTAATATTGTCGTTGCTGGCAATTGGAGCTGTCCGCCATACATGCAGCAGGTTATTTTCCGCGCGTTTTAAAGATTCAAAGCGATTGATTAAATCGTGTGACTGAGGTCTACGGCCCCTCACGTCATTACGAAATATAGTAGGCATTATCGTAGTTCTGGAAGAGTGATCTCTATGGTCGCTTCCTTGTCCACGAAAAACCATCGCATGTTCAGGATTGAAATATTGAATTTCTGCGATCCGATTAGCCAACTCTAAGTAATTGGCTACCTTGATCGCGCTCGATTTCCTAACATTGCTATTCGAAGTTGTGCAAGCAGCCCCCACATCCTGCGGGCACCACTTTATTTCAGATTTGCCGATGGTCTTCATTAGGCGCTTTCTGCATAGAGGGCTTGCTGCAGGTCGTGGATGGCCTGCTGATAATCAGCCTTCTTGCCGAATGCACGCATGAGTTCAATGGGCGTTCCCATGTGGGTGAACGGATTGATCTGGAGGATATTCGAGTCGTCGAGGTTCAAGACGCCTTGGTCGGCGTATTTGTCGAGAAGTGCATCCAAGACGGCGCGAGCCTTATCGCCGTGCCGGTTCAAGATATCGCGCTTCCTGACGTTGTTCGCCCGTTCCTTGCGCGTTAGTGGCTTCCCGCGTGCCATCAGCACGTTCGATGATCTTCGCATGGGTCGACAGTTTTGCCATAGCTCCTGTGAATGGTCGGAAGTCGTTGACCATTGTCTGATCGACAAGAACATTGCGATCCGCGAGGAACAGGATCCGCTTCTTGGCGCCAGATTTCCATAAACGCCAGATGATCTGGAACGCAGTGAAAGTCTTACCCGTGCCTGTCGCCATGACCAAGAGCAGCCGCTGTTGTCCCTTTGCGATGGCTTCGACGGCTGAGTTGACAGCGTTGATCTGGTAGTAGCGCGGCGTCTTGCCCATGTCGCGGTAATCATGGAACGCAATTTTTGAGGCTTCTGGCGACAGGCCTTTCCAAGCTTCGTATTTCAACAACAACTCAGCAGGGGATGGAAAGTTATCAAGACCAAGTGTGGTCTCCACTAATGGGGACTGGCCGGTCGCGTCGTGAAACAGAAAACCGTCACCGTTAGATGAAAAAGCGAATGGCACTCGTAGCATTTGCGCGTAGGTGAGGGCCTGCTGCATGCCGTCGCCGATGGCGTGTCGGTTATCTTTAGCCTCTATGATAGCGATCGGTATATTCGGCTTTACATAGAGAACGTAATCCGCGCGCTTGCGCACTCCCCGCGTTGTGACGCGTCCCCTTACGGTTATCCTGCCATCTGTTAGCGTTTTCTCTTCAGAGACCTGCGCAAGTAAATCCCAGCCCGCACTTCGCAAAGCTGGTGTTATCAGCTTGCTGCAGACATCGCGCTCGGTGAAATCTCTTTTTCGCATATTGGCCACTTATCAATTTCCAGAAATTCTACCGGCTATTTTGATGGGCGCAATGCACTAAGCTGAGTTTGCAGCGCCGCTTGGTTTTGGTTCTTAAACACTGAGTGGTGTTCCATGCAGCAAGCATGACGAATTTATATACCAGCACATTCTGGCATGTACCGAGATGAATTGGGGGAATTAAAGGGGGGAAGAGCTAACGCGCCGCGCTTAATTTGCTAATATATTCATGCGCTTGCGTGAGTGCTGTGGCGGACAGGAAGCCCGCCTGAGTTAGGTTCCAAGTTTTAGCCAATTGATGATATTTGTCGTTATATCGCAGTGCCTTGACTGAAAAGTTTGGTTTCCGGACCCCACAATACGTTGCAATTTGTAGCCATTTTTTGCAAGATTTATGTGGGGTCGGATGTGAGGCCGAATTTTGCCGAAGATAGCCAAAGAACTTTCCGCAATCGAAGTGAAGCGCCTTGCGCATCCGGGGCATGGGCATAATGCGCTTGTGCCTGTGGGCGGGGTCGCGGGGCTACTATTGCAAATCAAGCCGAATGGCGCGCGGTCGTGGATCTTGCGCACCATGGTCGGCACGAAACGGCGCGACCTTGGCTTAGGGGCTTACCCTGAGATTACCCTAAGTATGGCGCGTGACCTTGCGCGCGACACCAAAGCCAAAATCAAAAGCGGGATAGATCCGCTGGAAGAACGCAAAGCTGCGCAATCAGCCCTCATTGCCGCCCAGCGTCGTGGGCTGACCTTTAGTGATGCCGTGGAGCGTTACCTAGACGCCAAGATGGACGCGCATAGCAATGCCAAACATCGGGCGCAGTGGGGAAGCACCTTGCGCAGCTATGCTATTCCGACGCTAGGGCCGATGCTAGTGCAGGATATCGCCGTGCAGGACGTTCTGCGGACGCTGGAGCCGATCTGGCAGACCAAAACGGAAACAGCCTCACGGCTGCGCGGGCGCATCGAGGCGGTGCTTAGCTGGGCAACCGTGGCGGGGCATAGGACGGGTGATAATCCTGCAAGCTGGAAAGGCAATCTCAAAGAGCTTCTGCCTGCGCCGGAGAAGGTCGCCAAGAAAGGCAATCAGCCCGCTATCCAGATAGCCGATATCCAACGCTGGATGGCAGATCTGCGGGGGCGGTCGGGCAATAGTAATCGTGCCTTGGAATTTGCCGCGCTGACCGCCTGCCGGAGCCAAGAGGTTCGGGGCGCGCGTTGGGAGGAAATCGACCTTGAGGCTGCGCTATGGGTCATCCCTGCCAGTCGCATGAAGATGGACCGTGAACACCGGGTGCCGCTGACCCGCGATGCTGTGGCGCTCCTAGAGGCTCTGCCGCGCTTCCCTGATGTGGATCTGGTGTTTCCTGCACCTAGAGGGGGCGAGTTGTCAGATATGGCCCTCAGCGCCTCTATGCGCCGCATACACAAGGCTGAGGTTGAGGCGGGCAGGGATGGATACCTAGACCGCGTAAGCAAACGCCCAGCCGTGCCGCATGGGCTGCGCTCGACCTTTCGCGATTGGGTGGCCGAATACACGCATTTTCCCGGCGATATGGCAGAGGTCGCCTTGGCGCATCGCGTTGGCAATGCGGTGGAGGCTGCCTATCGGCGCGGGGATATGGTCGAGAAGCGCCGCGCAATGATGACCGCTTGGCAAGACTTTGTCTCCGGAAAAGGAGATTCGGCTTTCCGTAATGATGGAAAAGGTCGGGGCAATAAGGTGGTGGGGCTAAAGCGATGACAGATGAAGAACGGTATCTGAGAAGATTGACCGCTAGGGCGGATCAACTCGCGACTGGGGTGTGCGAAGGCAGTTTGGAGAAAAACCTTGTCGCGTTTGAGCTATTGGCGTCGATGATGTCCGCATTTGACGCTGGTATCCCATCGGATGAAGTTACCGGAGCACTGCCCGTCGAAAGTTGGCGTGAAGATTTGGTTGTTGTGCCTGCGGCTCTTTTGAGAACGCTCACGGCTTCTTGGATGAAGTATCGAAGCGCCGATGCGGGCGTAAGCGTGGGGGAAGCCTTTGGTCTGGAAGGACGCGGGCAGGGTGCCCGTCCAGCCCTTAGCGCCCTTAGGGCGCATGACTTGCAAGCTATCTATGGCAACAGGGTCGCGCTCGTGAAACGGCTTTCTGAAATAGCTGGTGAGAGGCTGAGCGTTGACGCTGCCATCGATAAGGCGGTTGATGAACTCATCGCTGAAGGTCATTGCGTCTCTCGTCAGACAGTTAAAAAGGCTTTCTACAATCGGCGTGGAGATACCGATGGCAAACGGACCCTAGAAGAAGTTCGGAGGCGAACATCAGATTTGGGTAAAAACCTCCCGAAGTCTTGGGAATAGCTTGGGCAGAATTGACGCCATAAATTGCTTTTTATCGCAACCGATAGGAGCAAGGCGCATGGCGCAGATCTATCTTTCAGACCTTCAACTGGCGGCGCGCTATGGGGTGCATCGCACGACCCCTTGGCGCTGGCTTAAGGCCGATCCGAAATTCCCGCGCCCTGTCAGCCTGACACCGGGCTGCACGCGCTGGAACCTCTCTGATATCGAAGCTTGGGAAGCCGCGAAGGTATCCCGTTAAAACGAAACCGCGCCCATAGGGTCGCGGCTTCAGTCTCATTCCTCACAGGTGAAACATGCCACGACCTTGGGTGCAAATCCATGGAGGAAATAGCCATGCGCTATTCCAATCCCCCACGCGCGTTCGATGTAACACGCTCGGACGGGCGAGAACTGACGATTTATGTCAGCGGTCGCAATCGCTGGATGCTCGAACAGATGCTACGCGACGGGCCTAGAGGCACTACCTCTGCCGAATGTGCGCCGGGGCTGCGCCTGTCGGGCTATGTCCATAGCCTGCGCAATATGGGCGTGGAAATCGAAACCTTGATGGAAGAGCATCACGGGACGTTTCCGGGGTATCACGGGCGGTATTTCCTGCGCTGCAAAGTGGTGCCGTTGAAAGGCGGTGCTGCATGAAAGGGGTGCACCTGATCTACCTGCGCCACGTCTACGGGCTGACAGAAACCCAAGCGCAAATCATTGCCGCGCTGTTCTGGGGAAGCGCCTGAGATGGTGCGGCAACACGAAAACGGGGTGGGCTATGGCTCACCCTCCACCATTCATTGCGGGGCTATCTATGGCGCGTAAGACATACAAGCGCGGCGGCGAGAAGTTTGTGCAGTTGGGCCGCTCACTGCTGGCGCATTGGCGACGGCTGCACCTGTCTTGCGGGGCGCGGTCGCTGCATGTCGAATTGATCGACCGCTACAACGGGTCCAACAATGGCCGCATCTATTTGTCGAGCCGTGAGGCGGCAGAGTTGCTGGGCGTCACGCGCAACACAATCATGCGCTATTACGAAGAACTCGCAATATTGGGGTTTATAAAAGAGACCCGCCCTCATGCGCTGGGCGTCGAGGGCAAGGGGCGAGCATCCGAGTGGCGGCTGACGCATCTTGCGGCGGATGGCAAAGGGCCTACGCGCGACTTTGAGAAAACAGAACCCCTGCTCAAAAATCGTGCCACCCCTGCATCAAAACCGTGCCAAGAAATTGTGCCTGCGCCCGTTGATAAATGCTGATGTGGTGCAAAAACCGTGCCAAGCTGCGCGGAAGTCCCTGCACGAAAATCGTGCCAATCTATACATCTAGCCATAGGCAGGTGCTTTTGTTCTGGGGGCTGCAATGACGGGGGCGGAACTTGCGCAGATCCGCAAGGCGGCGGGGCTTAGTCAGACGGCGCTGGGCCAGTTGGTTGGCATCGGGCGTCATGCGGTGAGCTATTGGGAATGTAAGCCCGTGATAGATGGCAGGGCATGGGCAATCGAGCGGATGCGCATTGTCCTGCCGCTGCCGTATTTTGCGCCTCCTAAACGCGCGCGCACGGGATGGGGTGTTACAGCGCTTCTGCTCAGCATTGAGACGGGAGGAAATGCAAAGCCTAGTCGTTCGATATGTGGTGCGAGAACACGCAAAGGCGCGCCATGTCGGGCGCGTGCGATTCTGGGCAAGATGCGCTGCAAATATCACGGAGGTCTAAGCACTGGCCCGAAGACAATAGAGGGCAGGAAACGGATTGCCCGCGCCCAGAAACTCAGGTGGGCGGCATATCGAGCCAACACAAGAGACCAAGAAAACTACAAGGGTAAGTGGCGGACAGGAAGGGATTCGAACCCTCGAGACGGTTCCCCGCCTACACACTTTCCAGGCGTGCGCCTTCGACCACTCGGCCACCTGTCCGAGGGGGTGTCTATTCAAAACCGCAAATAGGTGCAAGCAGCTTTTTGGCTGAAATGTCATTTATTTTTCAAGCCGTCAGAAACCCTCTTTCGGGCTGTTCTTGTTTTGGCGCGCCGGCGAAATTAGGTTGGAACAGAACAGCAGGAAAATCTTGGCCCTGCTGCATGACGCCGCCCTTCAGCCAGCAGGAATACCATGTCAGATCAGAACCTCCCGACGCAGCGCGCGCCCTCTCGACGGGAACCACGCCAGCTTACGAATACCCTGCTTGGCCTCATTGCCTTCGTGCTGGTGCTCTTTTTACTGACACAGGCGCGGTTCGTGCTGATTTCTCTGGCCATCGCGATCATCCTGTTCTCGCTGACCTCCGAAGCGATCAACGCGATCGCGCGCCTGAAAATCGGGCCGGTGCGGATTCCGATGTGGCTGGCCTCGATCTTCGCGATGATCCTGATTGCAACGGGACTGCTTTCCGCCTCGGCCTTCATTCTGGCACAGGCCAATCAGGTGGTGACGCTGGCGCTGACCTATACCGAACCCGCACAGCGCGCCATTGCTCAGATTTTCGGCTGGATGGGCAGCGATGTCGAGGCCGCCGTGCTACAATATATGCAGAATATCCGCATCGGAGGCTACCTGACGGCCTTGGCGGGGCAGGCATCCTCGCTGCTTTCGGGGGCGATCCTCATCATTCTGTTTGTCGGCTTCCTCTTTGTGGAGCGGATCTGGTTCCGCTCGAAGCTGCTCAGCCTCTTCGGCGGCGAGACCGCCCGCGCCGACCGTATCTCGGCGATGGTGGAGCGGATCATGCAGCTGGTGAACCACTACCTGCTGGTAAAAGCCATCGTGTCGCTGGCAACGGCAATCGCGATCTATGCGGTCTTTTTCTTCGGCGGGCTGGAACTGGCGCTGCCGGTGGCCATTCTGACCTTCTTTCTCAACTTCATTCCGTCGATCGGCTCGATTATCGCGACCGTCATTGCAGGGCTTGCCGCCTATATCCTGACGGGCGATCTGACCTCGGCTTTTGTGGTGTTTGCCATCGCCGGTGGCGTACAGTTCATCATTGGCAATATCATCGACCCGATGCTGATGGGCCATGCGCTGCGCCTGTCGAGCTTCGGCATCATCATATCACTGGCATTCTGGGGCGCGATCTGGGGCCTGCCGGGAATGTTTCTGGCAGTACCGATCATGGTGGCGCTGATGATTTCCTGCGCCCATTCCCCGACGCTGCGCCCGCTGGCGATTCTTCTCTCGCGCGAGGGGTTGCCGGATTAAGGCCGGACCGGGGGCGTCGGCAGATAATGTTCTGAAAACGTTCCAATTCCTAATAAAATCCTAAGGCAAAATCTAGTCGCAAGAGCTGCGACCATTTTGCCATTAACCATTTGCACAAAAGCAACACGGTATTTTTTCATAAGCTGAATCATATTGTTACAGGGCGTATCTCAGACCCGCTATGAGGGCGGTACCATCACATTCTTAACTATGAGCAAAATCCCGCCGAACTCACAGCAAGTCACTTTCCCTTAACCGCGTTTTCGCGCAAAAAACTGTCGTGCTCCAAGTGGATCTGACGACTGCGCGGGGTGCCCATAATAATTTTCGAGGTCCCGAGCGTGACAGGCGTTCTTTCCACTTTACGTGGGCCGGCTTTGGCAGCCGTAGCCCTGCTTTCTCTTACGGCTTGCTCGTCCAAGGGCGATCTGAGCCAGATGAGTTCGATGAATTTCGCCTCGGCGCGTATGGACCACCAGACCACATTCGGTCTGGACCCCGCGCGCCGGGATGCTGCGGTCGAGATCGCAGCGGCAATGCGAGCCAAGGGCCAGCGCGTCTGGTGCGTGCCCTTCGCCCGCAATGCAAGTGGGATCGAGCTGCGCGGCAATGCGCGCACTTGGTGGGGGCAGGCCGAGGGCAGCTACCTTCGCCGCCACAGCCCCGCACCGGGCGCTGTGATGGTGTTCAAGGGCACCAAATCCATGCCGATGGGGCATGTGGCCGTGGTCTCCAAGATCGTCGATAGCCGCAAGGTTCTGGTGGATCATGCGAACTGGAAACGCAACCAGGTCTCGCTTGGCATGGAAGTCATTGACGTTTCTGCCAAAAATGACTGGAGCGAAGTGCGCGTGCGCTCCAGCAGCGCCGCCTATGGTCGCAACTATCCGGTCTATGGCTTTATCCAGAACACCAATCGCGGCTGATCCGCGCGCCGAGCGTACCCTTTTGAAGGCCTCGTCCGTAACTGGACGGGGCCTTGAATTTTGTTCATGTTGTTCATGACCAATATGAGTTGGATTTACTTTTTTCAGCGAGCTATGTAACGCATCTTGAAACCACAGGAGTAAATTCTGCCGTGTCCCGTACGACTTTGACCCGTTCCGCTGTCTTTGATCACATCGCACATGCCGCAAAAGACCGCATCCTGATCCTTGACGGGGCGATGGGCACGCAGATCCAGAAACTGGGACTGGGCGAGGCCGATTTCCAGATCTCCGCAAAAAGCGGCCCCTTCGAGGCGCACCTGAAGGGCAATAGCCACCCCCAGCAGGGGAATAATGACCTGCTGAACCTGACGCTGCCCGAGGCGATCGAGGAGATCCATTATCGCTATGCGATGGCGGGGGCCGATATTGCAGAAACCAACACCTTCTCCTCGACCACCATCGCGCAGGCGGATTATGCGCTGGAAGGCGCGGTCTACGACCTGAACTATCAGGGCGCGCAGCTGGCCCGCCGCGCTATGGATCGTGCCGAGGCCGAGGATGGCCGCAAGCGGTTTGTGGCGGGCGCGCTTGGCCCGACCAACCGTACGGCCTCGATCAGCCCCGATGTGAACAATCCCGGCTACCGCGCTGTTACCTTTGATGATTTGCGCATCGCCTATACCCAGCAGATCAATGCGCTGATTGATGGCGGCGTGGATATCCTACTGATCGAGACGATCTTCGATACGCTCAATGCCAAGGCCGCGATCTTCGCCTGTCAGGAGGTTTTCGACGCCCGTGGGATCGAGCTGCCGGTGATGATCTCGGGCACCATCACCGACCTGTCGGGCCGCACGCTTTCGGGGCAGACGCCGACCGCCTTCTGGTATTCGGTGCGCCATGCCAGCCCGCTGACCGTTGGCCTGAACTGCGCCCTTGGCGCCGAAGCCATGCGCGCCCATATCTCGGAACTGGCGGGGGTGGCCGACACGCTGATCTGCGCCTATCCCAATGCCGGTCTGCCCAACGAGATGGGCGAATATGACGAGTCGCCCGAACATATGGCCGAGCAGGTGGCGGGTTTTGCGCGCGACGGGCTGGTCAATATCGTCGGCGGCTGCTGTGGCTCGACCTTCGAACATATCCGCGCCATCGCCGAAGCCGTGAAAGATATCGCGCCGCGGGAAATCCCCCAGCCGCCGGTTCTGATGCGCCTGTCGGGGCTGGAGCCCTTTACCCTGACCTCGGACATTCCTTTCGTGAATGTGGGCGAGCGGACCAACGTCACGGGCTCGGCCAAATTCCGGAAATTGATCACCGCAGGCGATTATGCAACCGCTTTGGATGTGGCCCGCCAGCAGGTCGAGAACGGCGCGCAGATCATCGATATCAATATGGACGAGGGTCTGATTGATTCAAAAGCCGCGATGGTCGAGTTCCTGAACCTGATCGCCGCCGAGCCAGATATCGCCCGCGTGCCGATCATGATCGACAGCTCTAAATGGGAGGTGATCGAGGCCGGTCTGAAATGCGTGCAAGGCAAAGCGATTGTGAACTCGATCTCGATGAAAGAGGGGGTCGAGGCCTTTGTCCATCACGCGCGCCTGTGCAAGGCCTATGGGGCCGCCGTGGTCGTGATGGCCTTTGACGAGGAAGGTCAGGCCGATACCTGCGCCCGCAAGGTCGAAATCTGCCAGCGCGCCTATAAGATCCTCACCGAGGATGTGGGCTTTGCGCCCGAGGATATCATCTTTGACCCGAACGTCTTTGCCGTGGCGACCGGCATCGAAGAGCATGACAATTACGGCGTCGATTTCATCGAGGCCACCAAGATCATCACCGAGACCTGCCCGCATGTGCATATCTCGGGCGGTGTGTCGAACCTGTCTTTCTCGTTCCGCGGCAACGAGCCCGTGCGCGAGGCGATGCATGCCGTCTTCCTGTATCATGCCATCCAAAACGGGATGGATATGGGGATCGTCAATGCGGGCCAGCTTGCGGTCTATGACCAGATCGATGCCGACCTGCGCGAGGCCTGCGAAGATGTTGTTTTGAACCGTTCTCCGAAGAACGGCGGCGTAGCCACTGAAAACATGCTGGAAATCGCCGAGAAATATCGCGGGCAGGGCGGTGCGAAAGGCCGCGAGAAGGATATGACCTGGCGGACTTGGGGCGTCGAGAAGCGCCTCGAACATGCGCTGGTCAATGGCATCACGGAATTCATCGAGGATGACACCGAAGAGGCCCGTCAGGCGGCCGAGCGTCCGCTGCATGTGATCGAAGGCCCGCTGATGGCGGGGATGAATGTGGTGGGCGACCTCTTTGGCGCGGGCAAGATGTTCCTGCCGCAGGTGGTGAAATCGGCGCGCGTGATGAAACAGGCCGTGGCCGTTCTGCTGCCCTATATGGAAGAAGAGAAGCGCCAGAACGGCACGGGCGATAGCGAGGCGGCTGGCAAGATTTTGATGGCGACCGTGAAGGGCGATGTGCATGATATCGGTAAGAATATCGTGGGCGTCGTGCTGGCGTGCAACAACTACGAGATCATCGACCTTGGCGTGATGGTACCCGCCGAGAAGATCCTTGAAACCGCCAAGCGCGAGAAGGTGGATGTGATTGGCCTGTCCGGCCTGATCACGCCCTCGCTGGACGAGATGGTGCATGTGGCCTCCGAGATGGAGCGTCTAGGGATGGACCTGCCGCTGCTGATTGGTGGTGCGACGACCTCCAAGGTGCATACGGCGGTGAAGATCAACCCGCGCTATAACAAGGGGCAGGCGATCTATGTGACCGATGCCTCGCGTGCGGTGGGGGTTGTGTCGCAGCTGCTATCGAAGACGCAGAAACCCGGCTATGTGGCTGAAATTCAGTCCGATTATGCCGAAACGGCGGAAAAGCACGCCCGCGCGGAACTGGCGAAAAAGCGTCTGCCCCTAGAAGACGCGCGCGCCAATGCGTATAGGGCCGATTTTACGGACTATACGCCGAAAACGCCCAGCTTCCTTGGTACCAAGACCTTTGACACTTGGGATCTGGCCGAGCTTGCGCGCTATATCGACTGGACGCCGTTCTTCCAGACATGGGAGCTGAAAGGCGTTTATCCGAAGATCCTCGAGGATGAAAAGCAGGGCGAGGCGGCGCGTGCGCTTTTTGCCGATGCGCAGGCGATGCTGGCCAAGATCATTGACGAGAAATGGTTTACGCCCAAGGCGGTTGTCGGCTTCTGGCCGGCGAATGCGGTGGGCGATGACATCCGGCTTTATACCGGCGAAGATCGCAGCAGCGAGCTGGCGACGATGCACACCCTGCGCCAGCAAGTGACCAAACGCGAGGGGCGTCCGAATGTGGCGCTGTCCGACTTCATCGCGCCCGAGGGCGGCAAGGCGGATTATCTGGGCGGTTTTGTGGTGACCGCTGGCCCCGAGGAGCAGGCCATTGCCGAGAAGTTCGAAGCCGCGCATGACGATTACAACTCGATCCTTGTGAAGGCCTTGGCGGACCGGTTTGCCGAAGCCTTTGCCGAGCGACTACATGAATATGTCCGTAAAGAGCTTTGGGGATATGCGCCCGACGAGGCCTGCAACAACGAGGATCTGATTGCCGACAGATATGACGGTATTCGTCCGGCCCCCGGTTATCCGGCACAGCCTGATCACACCGAAAAAGACACATTGTTCAAACTGTTGGATGCCACTTCTCAGACAGGGGTCGAGCTGACGGAAAGCTATGCGATGTGGCCGGGATCATCGGTCTCGGGGCTGTATCTTGGTCATCCCGAAGCCTATTACTTCGGTGTGGCGCGGGTCGAGAAGGATCAGGTTGAAGATTATGCCGCGCGGAAGGAGATGCCGCTTCGCGAGGCGGAGCGTTGGCTGGCACCAATTCTCAACTACACGCCCAAAGCCGCTGAAGCCTAATGGAATTTTCCCGCTATGCCATCTATGCTGTGCCCGAGGGCGAACTTTTTGCCCGTGGCACGGCATGGCTGGGCTGGGATCTTTCACGCGGAGCAGCAGCTGTGCAGCCTGCATTGGGATTTGACTGGGCATCCGTCACAGAAAAACCTGCGCGTTACGGGCTTCATGCCACACTCCGCGCGCCTTTCGCATTGAATGCCAATGCTTTGCCAACCGATCTTGAAAACCTATGCGAAGAGCTATCCCTGACTCTTCGCCCATTACCCTTAGGGGAGCTACGACTGGCGCGCTTGGGGCGTTTTCTTGCGCTTATCCCAGAACATAACACGCAGATCGAAGATTTCGCTTCCGATATTGTCAGGCAGAGCAATCCGCTGCGTCGTCCCTTGAGCGATAACGAAATCACAAAACGCCTGCCCAGAGCCTTTCCGGATGAAGGACGACAAAACCTGGTGGATTGGGGCTATCCGCATGTGATGCAGCGGTTCCGCTTTCATATAACACTGACGGACACACTTTCCAAAGCTCAGATGCCGATAGTAGAGCAGGCGGCAACCCATTGGTTTTCAAGCGTCTTGCACGATCCTGTCACCCTGAGATCGCTTTGCCTTGTCGGGGAAAACGCCGTTTCCAAGCGCTTTCATCTTCTGCAGCGTTTCCCGATCCGCCAATAAAAATGGCGCCCGTAGGCGCCTTTTTCAGCTTAGGCACCCCAAGTGCGCACCGGACCGCAATCCATATGGACAAAGTTGGAATTGCTATACTTTCCAACGCCCCCTGCATGGCAAGCCATTGCCGCCTTATACATCTGGTTGACAGAGCGGGATTTCAGACGAAGATCGGCGGCTTGACCGCGCATATGCAGCGAATTCTTGGCAACACCGCCCGAGCGGGAACGCAACATCGCATTGGTTTTGGGCGAACGGTATCCGGAAAGCATGATATAGGGTTCGTTAATGCCCATCAGGTTATGGGACGCTGCTGCAATATCGATCGTGCGGCGGTCAATCGTCTTTTTCGTGCCGGTGCGCCAGTCGCGCATGAAATGGGTAATCTCGTTCAACGCTTCGTCGATATATTCGCCATCGATCCAATAGACCGTGTCGATGCTTTCGCCGGTTCGCCCCGAATACATGCGGATCCGACGGACATCGCCTGCACCGCGCAGGAACCCGAACGCATTGGACATGGTCGGTGCAGCGACGACTGCCGTGGCTGCAAAAGCCCCAAGGAGCCCGCGACGCGTGAACAACTGATTGCTTGCCATTTCTTTGCCTGCCTAAGTTAATTGCGCGCCGCTTATCTGCGGCTTGGCGCATGCCTCTCGTCAGATCGCGATCACGTTAGGTCGCCCACGGCATCGCGATCAACTGTGAATTTTCTGATTAACCGAACGTTAACTGAAATTTGGGCGAAATCTCGCCAATTCAAGGGTCATGAAGGGGCGTTTGTTGATGTTATGCGACATAGTTGCCAATAAAATGGTTAACAAATGCTTGATACTGGACATTTAGCCGCTGTCGCGCGATCCCTGTTTCAGAGTTTTTATTAAGTTCCGACAGGCTGGCCGATGATCGATTCTCTCAAATATGCAGGCATGGCGGGTTTGGTCGCGACCATTCTGGGGTCCGCCGCGTTTGCCCAAAGCGATGTGTCGCAGGCAGCGGTCGGGGCGATACAGATGCCCGCTCTGGCGATGTCGGGTTTTATGCAGGCGATTTCGGAAGAGACGGCGGACCATCCCGCTTTGTCGCAATTCTATGCGGCCCGTGACTATCGTCCGCTCTGGACCAGTGGAGAAGATGCCCCCCGCAGGGCTGCGTTTTTCCGCGCCCTCGGGCAGGCACAGGCGCAAGGCCTACCGGCAGAAAGCTACCACGCCCGCGCATTGCAACAGGCGTTTTTCGATCTGAAATCCGAGCGGCAGCGCGGCCAGCTTGAAGTGAGAATGTCCGAAGCTTTTCTGCGCTATGCACAGGATGCGTCACGCGGCGTGCTGACACCGTCAAAGGTCGACCCGACGATCGTCCGTGTGGTGGAACGACCCGATAATCTGACCCTGCTGCGTGAGTTCTCGCAAAGCGACAGCCCGCTTGCATGGCTGCATGGCCTCGCACCGCAAGATCCGGCCTATGCGAAACTGTTAAAAGCCAAACTTGATCTGGAACATGAAATTGAAACGGGCGGCTGGGGGCCGCAGGTTCCATCCAGCGTGCTCCGCCCCGGAGATACAGGCCATGCGGTTCTGGCTCTACGGGACCGCTTGCAGCGCATGGGCTATCTCTCGCGCACGGCGACGGCCCGCTATGATGCGCAGATCCAGAAAGCGGTGCAGCAATATCAGGCGGATCAGGGGCTGAGCGCGGATGGTATCGCCGGTGCATCAACCCTTGAAGCACTGAATGTCGCGCCGGAAGAGCGGCTGAAGTCACTTCTTGTCGCCTTGGAACGGCTGCGCTGGATGAATGGCATGGATCTTGGCAAGCGCCGGATCTGGGTCAATATCGCAGACTTCTCCGTTAAGGTGATAGATGATGATAAAGTCACCTTCCAATCTGTTACAGTTGTTGGACAAAATCGCCCCGACAGGCAGACACCGGAATTTTCAGACAGCATGGATCGGATGGTGATCAATCCGGCATGGCATGTGCCGCGGTCGATCGTGACCAAGGAATATCTGCCGATGATGCAGCGTAACCCCAATGCGGCGGCGCAGATTCAGGTGGTCGATTCCCGCGGTCAGGTTATTCCACGTAACGCGATCAATTTTGCGCAATACACCACAAAGACCTTCCCATTCGCCATGCGGCAAGCCCCATCGCGGTCAAATGCACTCGGGCTGGTAAAGTTCTTGTTCCCGAACAAGTATAACATCTATCTCCATGATACGCCGTCCAAATCTCTGTTCTCGAAGGAGCAGCGTGCTTTCAGTCATGGCTGCGTGCGGGTGGGCCAGCCTTTCGAACTGGCCTATACTTTGCTTGCGCCGCAGGTGACCGATCCCAAGTCCTATTTCCAGCGTATCCTCGACAGCGGTCGGGAGACAACGGTCAAGATTACGCCGCCGGTGCCCGTCCATCTGGTCTATTTTACCGCATGGCCCAATGCGAAGGGCGGGATCGAATATCGCAAGGATGTGTATGGTCGCGATGCGCGTCTTTACGCAGCGCTGCATAAGGCTGGGGTGGAATCTGCAGCCCTGACGAATTAAGTCATTTGGAAAGGGCCCGATCTTCGGACCCATCCGAAAGAAAGGCAGTTCGATGGCACATCGCATTGATACGATTGCAAAAGCTCTTGGTGCTCGGTTCGAGGGGGATGGCGCGATCTGCGTTACCGGCGCCTCCGAGCCCGCGACTGCCAGCGCCAATCAGATCGCCTTGGCAATGGACCCGAAATATGCCGCCGGTCTGCAAGAGGGTCAGGCACGTGCTGCGATGTTGTGGGAAGGTGCATCGCTTGCAGATTTCCCGCTTGAGGCGGCCATTTTCGTGCCCCGTCCACGTCTGGCGATGGCCGGCCTGTCGCGCGTCTTCGATCCGGGTCCGGAAATTGCCCCTGGCATCCATCCTTCTGCCGTGATCGATCCGAGCGCCGAAATCGGCGAGGGCGCGGCGATCGGGCCGTTCACCTATATCGGACGCGGTGTGAAGATCGGGCCGCAAGCCCGTATCGCTGCACAGGTTTATATCGCAGAAGGTGCGCAGATCGGTGCGCAGGCGCTAATCCATTCTGGCGTCCGGATCATGGCCCATGTGAAGATCGGCGACCGTTTCATCTGCAACCCCAATGCGGTGCTGGGCGGAGACGGATTTTCTTTCGTGACGCCCGAAAAGTCCGGTGTGGAAGAGATCCGCGATACCGTTGGCAAGCGGGCGGAAATCCGCGAGCAGCATTGGACGCGCATCCATTCTCTGGGCACGGTCGAAATTGGACATGATGTGGAAATCGGTGCCAATAGCACGGTGGATCGGGGCACTATCCGTGCGACGAAAATCGGGAATGGCACGAAGCTCGATAATCTTGTCTGTGTCGGTCATAATGTCCAGATCGGCGAGGACTGTATGCTCTGTGGTCAGGTCGGGATTGCCGGTTCCACCAAGATCGGCAACCGTGTCGTGCTGGGCGGCCAGACCGGCGTTTCGGATAATATCTTTATTGGTGATGACGTTATCGCCGGTGGTTCAACCAAAATCTTCACAAATGCACCGGCCGGACGGGTGCTTCTTGGCTCGCCGGCCGTGAAGATGGAAACACAGGTTGAAATCCAGAAATCACTGCGCCGCTTGCCGAGATTGTTTGCACAATTCGCAGATCTTCGTAAAACTGTTGCAGATCTGAGAGAAAACAAGGGCACCGAGTAATCACCTCATGAGGTCTGACGTGCAAGAGCAAATCATCTCCATCATTGCGCGGGAAGCTGTTATGGCGCCCGCAGATGTGCAACCGGATATGACGCTTGAGGATCTGGGGCTGGACAGCCTTGGTCTGGTTGAAATGATTTTTGCCATCGAGGAAGCGTTCGATATCTCCGTGCCGTTCAACGCAAACGAGCCGAGCCAGTCGGATTTCGACATCTCTTCGGTCGGTGCGATTGTCGGCGCGGTCGAGCGAATGATTTGCGGTCAAAAAGGCGGGGCGCTCGCCTGAGCCATGCAGCGCGTCGTTATCACCGGAGCCGGAACCGTTAATGCGCTCGCGCAGGATGTGCGCGGCACGTTCGAAGCCATGCGTGAAGGCCGTTGCGGGATCGGCACATTGGATATCCCCGATCTTGAGCGGTTACAGATCCGGATCGGGGGGCAGGTAAGAGGCTGGCAGCCCGAGGCGCGCTTCACCCGCACAGAACTGGGCCTTTACGATCGCTTTACGCAATTTGCGCTTGTGGCCGGGGCCGAGGCGATGTCACAGGCCGGATTAGAAACGCCTGATAACCCATTGAGATGGGGATGCATCATGGGAACGGCAGGTGGCGGGAACGGCACTGTCAATGATGCGTTTCATGCCGTTTATGCAGAAGCCAAATCCCGCGTTCATCCGTTTACCGTACCACGGTTGATGAACAATGCCGCCGCCTCCCATCTTTCTATGCGATGGCAGCTTCAGGGACCAAGCTTTTCGGTTGCGACAGCCTGCGCCAGTTCGAACCATGCAATCGGTCTGGCCTATCAGATGATCCGCGCGGGTCTTGCCGATGGTATGCTGGCGGGCGGTTCGGAAGCGATGCTAAATTTTGGCGGGCTCAAGGCATGGGAAGGCTTGCGGGTGATGTCAAAGACCGGATGTCGTCCTTTTGCCAAAAGCCGTGACGGGATGGTGCAGGGCGAGGGTGCCGGTGTTTTCGTTCTGGAAAGCCTTGAGCATGCGCGGGCGCGAGGCGCGCAAATTCTTGCCGAAATCTGTGGTTTTGCAATGTGTTCGGACGCGAGTGATATTGTGATGCCGTCACAGGACGGGGCTGCCCGTGCGATCCGTGGCGCTTTGGAGGATGGCCGGATCGAGGCTGGTCGGGTGGGCTATATCAACGCCCACGGGACCGGCACAACAGCCAATGACAAAACTGAATGCGCCGCGATCCAAAGCGCTTTAGGACTGCATGCATCCTGCGTTCCGATCAGTTCGACGAAGGCCATGCATGGTCATTGCATCGGCGGCACAGGGGCGGTGGAGCTTTTGGCCTGCCTTCTGGCACTGAACGAGGATACGCTGGCCCCGACGATCAATTATGACGAAGCCGATCCCGAATGCGCCCTTGATATCGTAGTGAATACCGCGCGGCAAAGCAGGGTGGATATCGCCTTATCCAATGCCTTCGCCTTTGGTGGCATGAATGCCGTGCTGGCATTGAAGAGGGCCTGAACGCAAAAAGCCGCCCCAAAAGGCGGCTTTTTCGTTCTATATCAACATCTTACTTGTTGTCTGCCGGTTTTTTCTCGGCTTGGATTTTTGCGTTGGACGCTTTGACTTCGTCAAAGGCAGCCGTAAAGCCAGACAGCGAGATCGTCACATTAACCTTCTGGGTCGGTGCGGCCACCGGAACAATGGTCATTTCAACCTTGTTGCCTTTTTTATACTGGTTCAGCTCTTCGGGGGTCAGACCGATGCGCGCAAAACAGCCCGCCTGAGCACAGAAGGTAAAGGGATAGACCTTCGGCTCGTTCCCATCGAGCTTCATGACCACATTCTGGGTCAGCAGCGTTTCCAGCGGCACCATGATGGTGGCACCAACAGCTGCGCGCGAATTATCGGGCAGCGGGAACATCGAGATATCGGCAACGTTATTGCCGGTCTGATCTTTCAGCAGCTGATAAAGCTGGCAGGGATCCGAACCGTCTTCGGTATGCACGCATTGCACTTTCCAATCGCCATGAGTCGAAGCGATATAGGTCGTGCCGGGGCCGTCTTTAGCAGGCTCTTTAGCGTCTGCAGCAGCGTCACCGGAAGCTGCGGGCGCCTCTGTCGCCGGTGCGGCTTGCGCGGGTGCGGCGGGGGTGTCGGTTGCCGGCGCTGCATCTTGCGCCATTGCGAACGAGGCGGACATGCTCAGCGCGCAGGCGAGCATCAATGTCTTATTCAGATTGGTCATAATGCCTTTCAATCCTTCATTCGGGCCAATCATGGCCGTCGCGGTCAGGCATAGCACGGAGATAAGAGAGTGTCAGGGCAAAATCCTTGTGATCAAAACCAAGCGAGGCAGGTCGTGAAAACGGAACAGGATGGTCTGAAGTAAGAAAAGGGCCCGATTTTTCGGTGCCCTTTTCAAGAGGTTCCCCCTGTCGGACTTGGCCGACGTCGTCATTTAAGGCGACGCTAGAAGCCTCTTGGAAACTCGTCAACAGGCTTTGCGCATGAAACCTGTGTGACACAGTGAATTTTCAAGCGATTGCACAAAAAAAAGCCGCACCTAGATGCGGCCAGTCTGACAGGGAGGAAAAATCAGAAAAAGCGATGCTCAATTCGCCGTCCTGATATCTAGAAGACTAGGGGAAGATACTTAATTTTTCGTTGCCGTCATTGAACGTAGATTTTACCCTCACTCAACTGCCAGAGTTCGAGAGTCCAGCATGAGTGATCTTTCCCGCCCGACACGGCCCAATACGCTGACAGAAACAGGGATTTTCGTCGGCGGCGGCGGTATCGATTATCAAGACGTCCAGTCCCTGCGCCTTGACCACGGCAACCGCCACGGCCTGATCGCAGGTGCGACAGGAACAGGAAAAACCGTTACCTTACAGGTTCTTGCAGAGGGTTTCAGCGACGCTGGCGTGCCGGTTTTCATGGCGGATGTCAAAGGCGATCTCTCCGGATTGGCCCAGGCCGGCAGTGAGACAGCCAAGCTTCACAAGGCTTTTCAAACGCGCGCCGAAACCATTGGGTTTGACATCCGGTATCGCGCCTATCCAACTGTTTTCTGGGATGTTTTCGGCCAGCAGGGCATTCCGGTACGCACGACGATCTCGGAAATGGGGCCGGTTCTTCTGACACAGCTTCTTGGACTGTCGCCGGCGCAAGAAGGTGTATTGCATATTGCCTTCCATCTGGCGGACCAAGAAGGCCTGGCCCTTCTCGACCTTGATGACCTGCGGGCGCTGCTTCTGTACGTATCTGAAAAAGCGGATGAAATTCAGGCACGCTATGGCAATGTCGATGCCCGTTCCATCGGCGCGATCCAACGCCAGTTGCTTATTCTCGAAACGGAGGGGGCCGGAGTTTTTTTTGGCGAACCCGCGCTATCGCTTCCCGACATGCTGCGGAGCGCACCTGACGGGCGCGGCCAGATCAACATTCTGGCTGCAGATAAACTTATAAATTCGCCAAAGGTTTACGCGACATTCTTACTATGGCTTCTCTCCGAGCTATTTGAAACTCTTCCAGAGGTTGGCAACCCCGAGAAACCTGTTTGCGCCTTTTTCTTTGACGAGGCCCATCTGCTTTTTGACGACGCCCCCAAACCCTTGCTGGAGAAAATCGAACAGGTCGCGCGTCTGATCCGCTCCAAAGGGGTAGGCATCTATTTTGTGACGCAAAATCCGACGGATATTCCGGATGATGTTCTCTCGCAGCTTGGGAATCGGGTGCAACATGCGCTGCGCGCGTTCACCGCAAAAGATCAGAAAAATCTGGAACGCGCTGCCGAGACATATCGCGACAATCCGCGCTTTTCGATCCTCGATACACTTCGGGATGTCGGGACAGGCGAGGCTTTGACCTCGTTTCTGGATCGGAAGGGCATTCCGGGCATCGCCGAACGCACATTGATCCGCCCGCCCATGTCAAAGCTTGGGCCGATAACGGATGTCGATCGGCAGGCGCTCATCCGGTCCTGCGATCTTTTTGAAAAATACCGGCAACCGGTCAACCCCGACTCTGCCTACGAGATTTTGCAACGCCGCGCGGGCCAGAGTCAGGAAAGCGTCCAACCCAGCGAGGAAAAAGCGCATAGCCATGCCCGCCGCTATAGCGGAACCCATTCTAAATCCAGCTCGGGCAGCGCAAGAAGAAGCTCTGATACAATTCTGGAAACATTTGGAAAAAGTTTTGCGCGCCAATTAGGAAGCCGTAGCGGTCAGGCATTGGTGCGGGGCCTATTGGGATCTCTTTTCCGCAAATAGCAAAGCCGCCCATCCCAGGGATAGGCGGCCCGAATGTTATCATGCAGCGTGCCGCTATACCGCTTGCGGCCCGCAGCGCGGCAATTCACACAGAATGGCGGCCAGCACATCGATATGCCGCGCGATGCTGTACCGGCCTGCCTGCAATGGCGAGACCCGCCTGAGCGCGTCCAGTTCGGCCTCCTGCACCAGCAGGGTTTTCAAAACATCCCCTGAGCTCCCGAGAGGCGTGATCCCCGAAATACGCCGCAGATCGCGGTCGCGACGATAGTGTTTTGCGCTGTAACGTGCCGCCTGAAGAAGCAGGCGGGGACGGCGGATATCGATTGCGAGAGAGTCCGATACTGTCACTTTTGCCTCCATTTTTCCCGAAGACAAATGCTAATCAACCTCTGGGTGTGTTGCGTGTTTTTGCAAAGGACCGTGCGCAGGTATTGGTAATCTTTATCAGATTCCGCCCGAACATTCCCTTCCAAACATGGTTAACAAATAGACGGCACAATTCTGTGAATGACACTTATTCAACCTTTGCGTGCCGCCACCTTTTTGGGAGAACCGAAATGCATTCTGACTTGCGTCATGGCTCCGTTCCTAATTGGTTAACAAGCTACGCGAAACTGTATCTCAACCATGTCGAAGACGGGATCTCGATTCGGCAACTGGCCCGCCAAGAGGGCTGTCACGCCTCGACCATTCTGCGGCGTATCCGTCGCATCGAAGAACGTCGCGAAGATCCTCTGGTGGATGCGGCTCTGGAACATCTGCGCGATGGCGGTGCGTGCCTTGCGCTCCAAGATGACACGCCTCCGAAGAGAGACGATATTGTCGATTTCTCCTATGAGTCCCGTCGCGTTTTGCAACGTCTGACCGAATTTGGCGCCTTGCTTGTGATGGCCTCCAATATGGACAAGGCTGTTGTGCTGCGCGGCACCGTGCGGTTAATGGTGGTCGAGGTCGGGCTGGCGGAATCCCTTGCGTTGCGCAACTGGATTGCCGTCAAGCATCAGGGCCGTGTGACCAGTTACGAGATCACGCGGAGTGGTCGCGATGCCTTACGGTTGGCGGCGGGCTCCAAGCAGGGCAGCAAGCCGGGCGCACATCCTGAAGATCCGGAATGCGAGACAACCGCCCGTCGCCCCAGCATCAACACTTCCGAAAGCCCTTTGGGCATTCTTGCGCGGCGGCGTGACAGGGATGGCAAGCCGTTTCTGGGGGCCGAGCTTGTTGCCGCGGGCGAGCGGCTGCGCGAGGATTTCGAACTGGCGCAAATGGGGCCGCGCGTGACGCAGAACTGGGACCGCTTCCTGACGGCGGGCATTTCGGGGGGGCTTTCGGTGCAGGGCAATCTCGAATCCGGATCCGAGGCAGCCAAACTGCGGGTCGGCGCGGCCTTGCAGGATCTGGGGCCCGGACTGGGCGACATCGTGCTTCGTTGCTGCTGTTTTCTGGAAGGGCTGGAGACGACCGAGCGGGATATGGGCTGGTCGGCGCGCTCTGGCAAAATCGTTTTACGCATCGCTCTGATCCGGCTGCACCGCCATTACGAGGAACGCTATGGCGGCAAAAGCCCGTTGATCGGTTGATCCGGCGCCCGAACCTTGGGGCGCATGCCATGTTGAAGGCCCGAGAGATCTCCATCTCCCGGGCCTTTTTCAGGTCTTACACACTCCGCTACGCGCCAAGGCGAAAAGGCCCGAAAGGCTCTTGCGGCATCTTATCCCTGAAGCGCCTTGCGCACACCCGCCGCATAATCCGGATGCACACGGTTCAGCACGGACAGCCAGCGTTCCGTGACCGGCGTGGAACAGGACGCCATCGCTTCGGCCATATTGTGATGCAGGCGGTCGCGTTCGGCATCATTCATGACCTCCAGATAAAGCGCGCGCGGCTGGATATAATCGGCATCCGCATCTTCTTGCACATAGCGATCGGCATTGCCGTCAATCCGCAGCGGCGGTTCCTGAGCCGCAGGGTCCGCAACGGCCGCTTCCTCATACTGGTTGGGCGAATAATAGGCGTCCGGATGACCGGTCTGCTGCGAGAAAAACCGCATCGCACCGTCTTTGTGATAGTGATGCACCGGACATTTCGGCGCATTCGCGGGCAGGGCCTCGTAATGCGTGCCAAGGCGGTAGCGATGGGCGTCGGCATAGGAAAATACGCGCGCCTGCAGCATCTTATCAGGGCTATAGCCAATGCCCGGCACCTTGTTCGAGGGCGAATAGGCCGCATTTTCCACCATCTGGAAGTAGTTGTCCGGATTGCGGTTCATTTCCAGAATACCCACTTCGATCAACGGATATTCCTTATGTGACCAGACCTTGGTCAGATCGAACGGATTGAACGCCAGCGTCTCGGCCTCTTTCTCGGGCATCACCTGGATCATGAAACGCCATTTGGGGTAATTGCCCGCCTCGATCATCCCGAAGAGATCTTCCTGATAACTCTCGCGGGTTTTGCCGATCAACGCTCCGGCTTCGGCATTGGTGTAATGGGCATGTCCCTGCATGGTGCGGAAGTGGAACTTGACCCAGAACCGCTCGCCCGCCGCATTCCACATGGAGTAGGTATGCGACCCATAGCCATTCATATGGGCGGGGTTTTTCGGAATGCCGCGATCGGACATCAGGATCGTTACCTGATGCGCACATTCGGGACTTCGTCCCCAGAAATCGAACATTGCTTCCGGAGAACGCATATTGGTGCGGGGATGGCGCTTCTGGGTGTGGATGAAGTCGGGAAACTTATAGGCATCGCGCACGAAGAAGACGGGCGTATTGTTGCCCACCATGTCCCAATTTCCGTCCTCTGTGTAGAATTTCAACGAGAATCCACGCACATCGCGCTCTGCATCGGCGGCTCCGGCCTCTCCGGCGACGGTAGACCAACGCGACAGGACTTCGGTCTGTTTGCCGATCTCCGAGAAGAGCTTGGCACAACTATATCGTGTAATGTCATGTGTGACAGTAAATGTGCCTTGCGCGCCCCAACCCTTGGCATGGACGGTACGTTCCGGGATGCGCTCGCGATTTTGATGTGCAAGTTTTTCAATCAATTGATAGTCTTGCATCAAAACCGGCCCGCGCGCACCTGCGGTTTCGGAGGTTTCGTTCGACACCCAAGGGGCACCCGCACTCGTTGTTAATTTGCACTTATCGGTCATTTGTTCCTCCGCTTTGCAAATTTAGCCTTATTCCTTACGACGGAACTATCCGGCAGATACGTGATAAAGGGAAATCGGTAATACTTAGATTAGCAATAAGGTAGTCTTATGAATATCACCCTGCGCCAGTTGCAATACATGCTAGCTCTTGAAAAATTTAGGAATTTTTCCAGGGCAGCGGAGTCAGTCCATGTCACCCAGCCGGCGTTGTCGATGCAGGTCCGCGAGCTGGAACAATCACTCGGGCTTACATTGGTGGAACGCCGTCCGCGCGATATCCGACTGACGCGGGCAGGGCGCATGGTGATTGATCACGCACTCCGGATCGATGCCGAGCTGAAATCGCTCGAAGCCGATCTGCGGCGCGGGCAGGGGCAGGTGAACCTTGGTGTCATTCCGACGGTTGCGCCGTATCTGATGCCCTCGGCGCTGCCCAGACTGCAATCTGTCCAATCGGGGTTCAGGCTGCGCGAGGCCCAGACGGCAGAGCTTCTGGAAGATCTGCGCAAGGGGCGTCTGGATGCCGCCGTGATTGCCACGCCCGCTCCCGAGACCGAAGAGATCGAGCTGTTCGAGGATCATTTCCTGCTGGCAGGTCTGCCCGAAGCACTGGAGCGCATGGCCGGTCTGGCTCCGGATGCGCTGGATCCGGGCGAGCTTTTGCTGCTGGAAGAGGGGCATTGCCTGGCCGATCAGGCGCTCAAGGTCTGCAATGTGAACCGCGAGGCACAATCGGTCGATCTGGGGGCTTCGTCGCTCTCGACGCTCTGCGCCTTGGCGGCCAGCGGCATGGGCGTGACCCTGATCCCCGAGATCGCCGCGATGGCCGAAAAGAACTCCAGCCCCGATCTGGCGCTCTCGCGCTTTGGCGAGCAACCCGGTCGGGTCTTGCGCCTTGTGCGTCGTGCCGATGCGGTTGATGATGGCGAATGGTTCGAAAACGTGGCCAATATCCTGCGCGAGGCGGGGCAGTCCGTGATCGACAAGGCGCGTAGCGAATTCCCCGTCGCCGGAAGTTACCGTCGTCCGCGCCTGCAAGCGGCGCAATAAGAACGGGTGCAGGGTGTGCGCAGACCGAAAGGCTGATATGCGCAAGCTGTCAGGCGGGACGATCTGTCGCACTCTCCGTTGCATTCGCCGGAATTTGGGCCTATGTGCTGGTTCAAAGCCGAAAGGATACCCATCCCATGCGCGATCTCAAAATCCCCGACCAGCGCCACCCGGAAAAGGCACACCGCCCCGATAATGCCCAGCCCAAGAAGCCGGACTGGATCAGGGTCAAGGCGCCCACATCGGCAGGCTACAAGCAGACGCGCGATCTGATGCGCGAGAACAAGCTTGTGACCGTGTGCGAAGAGGCCGGTTGTCCCAATGTGGGCGAATGCTGGTCGCAGGGGCACGCCACCATGATGATCATGGGCGAGATCTGCACGCGCGGCTGTTCTTTCTGCAATGTGGCCACCGGCAAGCCCGACGCGCTGGATGTGTTCGAGCCGGGTCGTGTGGCCCATGCCGTTGAAAAGCTCGGCCTGAAGCATGTGGTGATCACCTCGGTGGACCGTGACGATCTGGAAGATGGCGGGGCAGAGCATTTCGCCCAGACCATCCGCGCGATCCGCCATCGCAGCCCGTCAACCACGATCGAGATCCTGACGCCGGACTTCCTGAAATGCGGGCCGGAAGTGCTCGAGAAGGTCGTCGAGGCGCGTCCCGATGTATTCAACCACAACCTCGAAACCGTGCCGTCGCTTTACCCGACAGTGCGTCCCGGTGCGCGCTATTTCCACTCGCTGCGTCTGTTGCAACGCGTGAAAGAGCTGGATCCGGCCATGTTTACCAAATCGGGGATCATGGTCGGCCTTGGCGAAGAGGCCCATGAGGTCCGTCAGGTCATGGACGACATGCGCTCTGCCGATATCGATTTCCTGACGATCGGTCAGTATCTGCAGCCGACGCCCAAACACCATGCCGTGGCAAAATTCGTGACGCCGGAAGAATTCAAAGCCTACGAAAAGGCGGCCTATTCCAAGAGCTTCCTGATGGTTTCGGCAACGCCGCTGACCCGTTCGAGCTACCATGCGGGCGATGATTTCGCCCAGCTGCGTTCGGCCCGTCTGGCGAAACTCGGTCGCGCCTGAGCGCGATGGCACAGGCAGAGCTTTTCGCGCGCCTGTCCCGATCCAGATTCAGATCCCGCTTTCATCTGGGCCCGCGCGAGCGGGCCTATTGCGATGCAAAGGGCCGGTCGGTGATTATGCGCCATGCGCAGGATTTCATCGCTATGCGGCTGGCCCCTGCATACCCGCATAAGGACGGCAAACAGACCCCGATGCGGGGCCATCCGGTGTTTATTGCACAACATGCCACCGCCTGTTGTTGCCGTAGCTGTCTGGAAACGTGGCACCATATCCCGCAGGGACAGGCGCTAACGCCTGCGGTGCAGCAACGTCTTGTCGCCATAGTGATCGCATGGGTGGATCGCGAGATGGGCTTTGCCCCCGGCTCTGCGGACGCAAAGCGACAAAATCCTGATTCTATTTAAAAAACCATATATGGCATTAACCAGACATTCGAACATTTGAGACAGGATGGCCTCATCTCTCTGGCCACGTGTTTCATCTGTGAGTTTGTATGTCGACCACCTATACCTTTGTTGGTTACAGCACCAGCGACTTCCAGCTTGTCAGCGGGGGGTATCGGCTCCGGCCGGACTGGGAGGCGTCAACCAACGGGCTGACCTATACCTTCACCGATGATGACAGCCAGCTATCGGGCGATACGGCCACCGATAACGTCAGCAATGACAACTTCCAGCATCTGGAGATCCGCGATTCCAGCGGCACGTTGATCACCTCGGGCACCGCCTATATCGAGGATGCGTTCAACTATACCGATCCTAGCGGCAATCCGCAGGTCTTCTATACCGTCAAGATCGGCAACACGATCGTCGGCTATCTCGCCAGTTCCGAGATCCAGCCGGGCGTCGTTATGTCGCCCTCGTCAACCACCAACACCTCGGGCGTCAACTATTCGGCGATCCATTCGGCAAGCTACAGCTCTACCGGCAATAACACGATCATCGGCGCGTCCAATGGCGACTCGCTCGCGGGTGGCACCGGAGATGATTCCATCACCTCCAATGCTGGTGCCGATACTATTGATGGCGGCGCGGGCAATGACACCATCTATTACGGCCAAGGCGGGGCCAGCTCGCTTGATGGCGACAGTGTCAGAGGCGGCGATGGCGACGATATCATCGACGACATCAGCGGAACCAATAACTGGACCTATAACGATACGATCGATGGCGGTGCGGGCAACGACACCATCTGGTCCAATGCCGGTGCGGATTCGGTCCTCGGGGGGACCGGCAATGATGTGATCTACGGCGAAGGAGACAATGACACCCTCTACGGCGGCGATGGCAATGACTTCATCAGCGGCGGAACGGGCAATGATCTGCTTTATGGCGATGCGGGCAATGATACGCTGCTCGGGGATGAAGGCAACGACACCATCCACGGCGGCGACGGCGCGGATGCGATCACGGGCGGCAGCGGCAATGATTCCCTTGATGGCGGGGCCGATGCCGATGTCTTCTTCTTCGGCGATGGCTGGGGCATCGACACGGTGCTGGGCGGCGGCACGACCACCACCGGTTCGGATAACGACATCCTCAATTTCTACAGTCTGGGGCATGGGGTCACCATCACCTCCAGCGATTTCGAGGATGGCTCCGCCACCGATGGCACCAGCAGCCTGACCTATGACAATATCGAAGGCTATGTCGGCTCGAATTATGCGGATTCGCTGGACGGTGCCCTCGATGGGTCGGGCTTTTACGCCAATATGGAGGCGGGGGACGATACCGTTCAGGCGGGTGCGGGGGACGACACGCTCTTTGGTGGCGATGGCAATGACAGCATCGATGCCGGTGCGGGCAATGACTATGTGGATGGCGGGGCCGGAAATGACACCCTGCGCGGCGGCGCGGGCAATGACACGCTTTGGGGCGGCACCGGCCAGAACCAGCTTTATGGCGATGCCGGAGACGACCTGTTCGATCTGCGCGCAACCGACGGGGCGAGCAGCATCTATGGCGGGGCGGATTTCGATACGGTCTCGCTCTCGGGCGGGGCCGCAGAGGTCAGCTGGACCTCCGACCCCAATGGTGTCGGCACCATCAGCTATGATGGCGGCAGCACTCTGACCTATTTCTGGGATGTCGAGAAAATCGACGGTACCAGCTATGATGACCAGTTCGATGCCGGTCTGGCCGGCAGTGGCGTCAATATCGATGCGGGCGCAGGGGCCGACAAGATCGATGGCAGCGCCTATGCGGACACAATCAATACAGGCACGGGGGATGATACCGTCTATGCCGGTGCTGGTGATGACATCGTCTATACCGATCACGGCAATGATGTCGTTTATGGCGAGGCGGGCGATGATTACCTTCATGGCGGTGCCGGCAATACGACGCTTGACGGGGGCGATGGCAACGACACGCTGATCGCCGGAACCGGTGCCAATTCCCTGTCAGGCGGCGCGGGCAACGATTCCCTCGTCGGCTCGACCACCACCGGACAGGACACGCTGGATGGCGGTGAGGGCAATGACACGATCCTTGCCGGTCAGGGGGCCAATCTTATTTATGGTGGCACCGGCGACGACCTGATCACAACAGGCGACGGTGCGGATACGCTGGGTCTGGCCGATGATTTCGGCTCTGACATCGTCACCGATTTCGACATGACCGATAGCGGCGACGGGCATACGGTCGACCAGCTCGACGTGTCCGCACTCACCGATACCAATGGCGATCCGGTGAATGCATGGGATGTGGTGATCAGCTCGGACGGGGCAGGCGGCTCGGTTCTGTCTTTCCCAAATGGCGAGACGCTCACATTGCAGAATGTGGACCCGAGCCTGCTATCCACCGCGCCGCAGCTCTATTCCATCGGCATTCCCTGTATCGCGGCGGGGATGCAGATTGCCACCCCCGAAGGGCCGCGTGCCATCGAAACCCTGCGCGCGGGCGATTTCGTGCAGACGCAGGACAAAGCCGCGCGCGTGCTCTGGGTCGGGCGTCGCGATCTCGGGGAGCAAGACCTGAAGACCCCCCGTCTGCTGCCGATAGAGATTCGGGCCGGATCACTGGGGGCGCATGAAAGGATCGTGCTGTCGGGCCAGCATTGCGTCTGGCTCAGGACCGAGACCGGTCCGCGTCTTATCCGTGCCAGACATCTGGCCGATTGCGGCTGGCAGGGGGCAAGGATCATGCGCGGCAAACGCCAGATCAGCTATATCCACCTGCTGCTCGAAACGCATTCCGCCGTTCGGATCAACGGTCTCTGGGTCGAAAGCTTCTGGCCCGGCCCTGTGGGGTTTCAGGCGCTGTCGCGGCAGGACCAGATCTCGTTGCTGCGCACCTGTCCGCAGCTTGCGCCCGCGCTACTGGGCAACTGGCCCGTGCAAAGCCTCTACGGGCCGCAGATCGCCCCTGTGCTCGCACGCAAAATGGTGACCCCCGAACATCTCCGGCGCTGGCGGGCGATGGCCCAGCCTGTCACCTGAGACAATTTGCCCTTACGTTGCCTGCATCATGGCGCTTGTGGGGAGATCTTCATCTGCGTAGGCGAAGCATGCTAGCGTTCATCGCCAGCGGTGAGAGTCGCTTTCTTCAGCCAAAAGGGGATCATCGTGATCATCCGCAAACGCCCCACAATTCTGGGGCTGTTCTTTATCCTGCAAGGCTCGGTCGTCCAGATCATCTGGCCCCAGATTCTGGTGGTATTCGGCATCGGGATTGCCGTCGTTCTGGGGCATGATCATTTCCCCGATTATATCAAGGGCCTTGATCCCTCGCCCTTCGCACTGATCGGGATTGCGCTGTCGATCTTTCTCAGCTTCCGTAACGGCGCCTGTTATGATCGCTGGTGGGAGGCGCGCAAACATTGGGGCGTGCTGATCCAGTCCTCACGCGATGTGATCCGCCAGACCACCATGCTGGAAGACCTGCCCGAACGGAGCGCCCTTCTTCACAGCCTGATCCGCTTTGCGCATCTGGTAGAGACGCAGTTGCGCGGACACAGCCAGAACTGGCAGAGCGACGAGGCTCTGGCGCAGGCCGCGCGGATCGTGGGGCAGGCCGAACGCGAGGGCAAGCTGACCCATGTCGAGGCGCTTGTACTGCATGAAAGCCTGACCCGCCTGTCGCAATCGCTTCTTGCCTGCGAACGGCTGGCCAATACGCCGGTGCCCTTTGCCTATTCGCTTTTGCTCCACCGCACCGCCTATATCTATTGTGTCATCCTGCCTTTCGGCTTTGTCGACACGCTCGGGGCAGTGGCCCCCTTGGTGGCGGGGCTTGTGGCCTATGCGTTCTTCGGACTTGATGCGCTGGCCGAAGAGCTGGAACAGCCTTTCTCGGACCGCGTCAACGCACTGCCGCTGACAGCTTTTGCGACCGCCATCGAAATCTCGCTGAAACGCGCCTTGGGCGAAACGGATCTGCCGCAGATGCCCGAAGCCGTCGATTTCATCCTGCGCTGACACCCCTTGCAAGACAACGGGCAACCGCATGGTCCATCCGGTTGCCCCCGGCACAAGCCCGAGCCGCAATTACGTCTCCGCGGTCATAAGACGGCTGCGCCATCCGGACAGCCATCGCCACTGTCGCATCCCGCACCCTTTCCAAAAACATCCCTTACCACTTAGATGGTAAGGGATATTTCATCTCAAAACGTGCGATATGGAGGTATGACCGTCAGAACGGGATCTCGTCGTCAAAATCGGGACGGCTGCTGCCGCCACCGCTTTGCGACGGGCCGCCATAGCCGCCCGAGGACGGGCCGTCATCATAGCCGCCCGAAGAGGGGCCGCCATAGCCGCCGCCCTGACCTCCACCGTAACCGCCGCCACTTTGGCCGCCGTCATTGCGCCCGTCCAGCAAAGTCAGTTCGCCGCGATAGGGGCGCAGCACGACTTCGGTCGTGTAACGGTCCTGACCGGATTGATCCTGCCATTTACGAGTTTCAAGCTGGCCTTCGATATAAACCTTCGACCCTTTACGCAGATATTGTTCCGCGATTTTCGCAAGAGGCTCGCTGAAAATCGCGACCGAATGCCACTCGGTGCGTTCCTTGCGCTCGCCACTATTACGGTCACGCCAGTTTTCCGAGGTCGCGATCCGCAGGTTGCAGACCTTGCCACCATTCGAAAAGCTGCGAACTTCCGGATCACGGCCGAGGTTACCCACGATAATGACCTTATTGACCGATCCTGCCATCAAAAAACCTCCGCTGGCTGGCTGACATGCGACGCATGCCGCGATTCAAGTGATTGCGCCGGGTATACCAGACCGGCACGGCATGCAAAGCACGAATGCGCCTGCATGGCGGGTCACCCCGCCAAATCCGCGCGCCCGCACGCTTGCCCCAACGGCAGATTCAAAGGGTTTTCAACACGACGTTTTTGGGTATATTCAGCCGCAACCAAAAAAGCTGGGGACAGAGGATGATGCGGATGAAGGCTGCGGGGACGCTCCTTGCTTTGATCACTTGTGCCATCTCGGTGGCCAGCAGCCCTGCGATTGCAGAAGGTCTGCGCCTTTCAGGCGCCTCCAGCTCGAACCGTACCCAGCTTTTCCGCAACCAGACCCAGCTTCTGGATTCCCGTGCTGCCGGACAATATGAACACAGCTCGCGCCTGCGGCCCGATGGCAAGACCATCACGGCGGCGGTCATTCCCAGCTATACCGGAAAATATCGCGGGAAATACATGCCCATTGCGCGTGCTGCGGCCCAGAAACACGGCGTTCCGCCCGATCTGTTCCTGCGTCTGATCCAGCAGGAAAGCGGTTGGAATCCGCAGGCGGTCTCGCATGCAGGCGCGCGCGGGCTGGCCCAGTTGATGCCCGCCACGGCGGCCAAACTGAATGTCGATATTTCCAATCCGGAAGAGAATCTTGATGGCGGGGCGCGATATCTGCGCATGATGTATGACCGCTTCGGGAATTGGCGCCATGCGCTTGCCGCCTATAATGCGGGTCCGGAAGCTGTTGCCAAATATAACGGTATTCCGCCGTATCAGGAAACGATGAATTATGTGAAGGTCATTCTGGGCAGCTGAGGCACAGACCAAAGACCAGACATAAGAAAGCACGCGAAGTTCGCGTGCTTTGTCTTTGTTATACAGGTATTTATTACGGAATAATGCGGGTGTATTTGCTGCCCGCAAGCGACGCCCCCGCAATCAGACCGGCCTGACCGAAGACCAGCGCAATGACCGGCGCGCGCGAAGTGGTGGTGTCGGTGCCAAGCGAGCCGCCCCGATCGGGCAGCGCATATTTGGCATCCGCGCCAATCTGCCAGCCATCCGCACGGCGGAACCCCGACAAGGCTTCGGGGGTCATGAAGAACAGCGCATGCGCATATTGCTGCGCCCCGATCTGGAACCCGAAAGACGCCGAGGTCACGGCGTAATAATCAACCGTGGCGCCATTGATCCGCAGCGCACCGCGCCCGTAAGAGCCGCCAATGCCGAAGCCCGCCTCGGTCACCAGCGGCATGTAGAGAACACCGACCGCTTTGCCCATCAATTCCTGCGTCCCCGGATAGCGGTTCAGCAAATAATCACGCGTCGCGTCGACCCGCGCATCGATCTGCGGCCCGCCATTGGACCCGATCCCGTTGCCACAGGCTGCAAGACCGCATGCGGCGCCGCCCATAGCCAGAAGGTTACGTCTGGAAATCATCTCACTGCCTCTCGCTCGATTTCACATCGGGCTTGACCGCCCGCCTAGGTGGGGCGCACCCCTTTGTTTGAAAGACTAGCCCGAAAAATCGGGCCTGTCACTTCCTGTAAGGGGCTGTCGGCCTCGGGCCAAGCCTTGATCAGGCCCCGTTGGCCAAAGCCCGCGCGGCGGCGGGGGCGAAATAGGTCAGCACCCCGTCACAACCGGCCCGTTTGAACCCCAGAAGGCTTTCCAGCATCACCTTGTCATGATCCAGCCAGCCATTGCGGATCGCGGCCATCGCCATCGCATATTCCCCCGAGACCTGATAGGCGAAGGTCGGCACGCCAAACTCGTCTTTCACGCGGCGGCAGACATCCAGATAGGGCTGGCCCGGTTTGACCATCACCATATCCGCCCCCTCGGCCAGATCACGCGCCACCAGACGCAGCGCCTCGTCGGAATTGCCCGGATTCATCTGATAGGTCTTCTTGTCGCCCTTCAGGGCGCCCGACGCACCGACCGCATCGCGGAAAGGACTGTAATAGACACTGGCGAATTTGGCCGAGTAGCTCAAAATCGAGACATCGCGCCCGTAGCCCGCATCCTCGATCGCCTTGCGCATTGCCGCGATGCGCCCATCCATCATATCGGAAGGCCCCAGAATATCGGCACCGGCCTCGGCCTGAGCCAAAGCCATTTTCACAAGCGCCTCAACCGTTTCGTCATTCAGGATCACGCCATCCTTCACCAGACCGTCATGGCCGAGCGAATTATAGGGATCCAGCGCGATATCGGTCATAATCGCGATTTCCGGCACATGTTTCTTGATTTCGCGGATCACCCGATTGGTAATGTTTTCGGGGTTCCACGCCTCTTCGCACAGCTCCGTCTTCACCGCCGGATCGGTATAAGGGAACAGACATAGCGCCGGAATGCCAAGCTCTGCCGCTTCTTCCGCCGCACGCACCGCGCCCTCAATCGTCTTGCGAAACACACCGGGCATCGAAGGCACCTCGACATCGGCCCCCGCGACATCGGTGATGAAAATCGGCCAGATGAGGTCTTTCACGCTCAGACGGTTTTCTTGCACCAGATCGCGCAAAGCCGCCGTCCGGCGCAAACGCCGCATACGGTTATGAGGAAAAGCAGGAAAAAGCGGTGTCATTCTATGTCTCCGTTATTACAAACGAGGTGCCACGCAGCGGCCAGAAACTCAAGCCTTTTGACCGCGGGGATGCTTCCCTCTAGCCTTTGAATCGGCTAGAAAAAGAACACATCCACGCGATCAAGCCAAAAGAAGATAAAGAGTGGACTTCACCAACACCATATTCGCCCTGATCGACATGCACTCCTTTTCCAGCCTCTGGTACTGGATCATGCTGGCGGTCTGCTGGTCTTTTGCCGCCCATTTCGCGATGGGCATCCCCTATGATCTGGTCACCCAGTACCGGCGCAATGCCGAGACGGCGGACGATCTGGTTCTGGCCGCAGGGCTGAGCGCGCGCCGCCTGATCCGTTTCAGTCAGGCCAAGGCGGCGCTGACGGCGGGGTGGTTTTTCCTGACAAGCTTCCTTCTGGTCACAGGGTTTGGCTATGGCGCCGAACTGGCACAGGCCGCCTTTCTTTTGGGCGTGCCTCTCAGTTTTGTAACAATCATGACCCTTTACAACGCAAAGCTCTTGTTGAGCCTGAGCGAGAACGGGCAGGCCGAGGCGATTGCCAACTTTGTACATGGTGCGAGATTTCGGGTGCAACTTCTTGGAATGTCCGTGATCTTTGTCACTGCACTCTGGGGGATGCTGAGCAATCTGCTGTCACAGACCATTCGACTTTGGTAGGCGCGGCACCTATCTAACCCTGCGGACCGCGCCCGAGACGCGCATAGACAAAGGCCCCAAGCGATGACGCATTTCGTTCTTTCCGGCGCACCCGAAGGGTATGACGCGAAACTTCTGGTCCGCGAGCTGGAGCGTGGTCAAAGCGTGATCCATATCGCCCGCGACGACAGGCGGCTTGAGGCGATGCGTCTGGCGCTGGGATTTTTTGCCCCTCAGGTGACGGTGCTCAGTTTTCCGGCATGGGACTGCCTGCCATATGACCGCGTCTCGCCAAATCCCGAAATCTCGGCAGCCCGCATGGCGACCCTGGCAGCCCTTCAATCGGGGGTGCCAGGACCCTTTGTCCTGCTGACGACGCTTTCGGCGGCAATGCAGAAAATACCTGCGCGTCAGGTACTTGCAGATAATTCTTTTGTGGCCAAGGTTGGTGGGCACCTTAAGGATGAGGCGCTGCGCGGTTTCCTGACACGCATGGGATTTTCGCCTGTGCCCACGGTGTCGGAAGCGGGCGAATTTGCCCTGCGTGGCGGTATCATAGATATCTATCCCCCCGGAGAAAGCGGTCCCGTGCGTCTGGATCTGTGGGGCGATGTGCTTGACGGGGTGCGCCGGTTTGATCCGGCAACCCAGCGCACGACGGAAAAGCTCACTCGGATCGAACTGGCACCTGTCTCCGAGGTCATCCTCGACGAGACCTCGATCGCCCGTTTCCGACAGAATTATCGCGTGGAATTCGGTGCGGGTGGTGCCGAAGATCCGCTCTACGAGGCCGTCTCCGCCGGTCGCAAACATGCGGGCATGGAACATTGGCTGGGTTTTTTCCATGACCGGATGGAAACGATTTTTGACTATATTCCAGAGGCCTCCATCTTGCTGGACGATCAAATTCCGGTCTTGCGCGAGGCGCGTTGGGAACAGATTTCCGACCAGTATGACACCCGTCGCGAGGCGATGACACGGCGCGACAGGGTGGATAGCGTCTACAAACCCGCCGCACCGCAACTTCTCTATCTTGATGAAGCGGCGTGGGACAGCATCCTGAAGCCGCGCCGTGTGCTTGCCCTGCAAGTGCTCTCTGCACCGCCGGGACCAGGGATTCTGGATGCCGAGGCGCGGATCGGGCGCAGTTTTGCCCCCGAACGACAGATGGAAGACGTCAGTCTTTTCGGTGCGTTACGTGACCATGTTCAGACACGGCTCAAACAGGGGCCCGTAGTGATCGCCTCCTGGTCGGACGGCGCGCGCGAGCGGCTCAAGGGGCTGATGGAAGATGAAGGGCTACATATCGCGCGGCTGATTTCGGATGCGCGCCAGATCGGGCCGGGGGTCAACCTGACGGTCTGGACGCTTGATCAGGGGTTCGAAGCACCGCCCAAGGGGGATGATCCGGCGCTAACCGTGATTTCGGAACAGGACGTGCTGGGAGACCGGCTCATCCGCAAACCGAAAAAGAAGCGTAAAGCGGATAACTTCCTGACCGAAGCTCAGTCGTTGTCTCAAGGTGATCTGGTCGTGCATGTCGATCATGGGGTCGGGCGCTATAAGGGGCTGGAAACCGTTTCGGCACTCGGGGCGCCGCTGGATTGCATCTTGCTGGAATATGCGGGCGGCGACAGGCTGTTTCTGCCGGTCGTCAATATCGAATTGCTCAGCCGTTTCGGGCATGAAGACGGACTTCTTGACAAACTGGGCGGTGGGGCATGGCAGGCCAAGAAAGCCCGCCTGAAAGAGCGTATCCGCGAGATCGCAGACAAGCTGATGCGCATTGCCGCCGAGCGTTACCTGCGCAAGGCCTCGGTTCTGGAGGTTCCGCATCACGAATGGGAGGCCTTCGCCGCGCGTTTCCCCTATAGCGAGACCGATGACCAGCTTGCGGCGATCGAGGATGTGGTGGAGGATCTGAAATCGGGCACACCGATGGACAGGCTGGTGGTCGGCGATGTCGGTTTTGGCAAGACCGAGGTTGCCATGCGTGCAGCCTTTGTCGCCGCCAGTGCAGGGGTACAGGTTGCGGTGATCGCCCCCACCACGCTGCTGGCGCGCCAGCATTACAAAACCTTTGCCGAACGTTTCCGGAATACCGCGATCAATGTCCGCCCCTTGTCGCGCTTCGTGACCGCAAAAGAGGCCGCGGCAACCCGTGCGGGCTTGGCAGATGGCAGCGTCGATATCGTGATCGGCACCCATGCGGTGCTGGCCAAAGCGGTTCGGTTTATGAACCTTGGCCTGCTTGTCATTGATGAAGAACAACATTTTGGCGTCCAGCATAAAGAGCGTCTGAAAGAGATGCGCTCGGATATCCATGTGCTGACACTCACCGCGACCCCCATTCCACGGACGCTGCAACTTTCCCTGACCGGAGTCAGGGATCTATCCGTGATCGGCACACCGCCTGTCGACCGTCTGGCCATTCGCACCTATGTCTCGGAATTCGACACGGTGACCATCCGCGAGGCGCTTTTGCGCGAACGTTTCCGTGGCGGGCAAAGCTTTTATGTCGTGCCACGCATCACCGATCTGGCTGAAATCGAGGAGTTCCTGCGCAATGAGGTGCCCGAAGTCACCTTTATCACCGCGCATGGGCAGATGGCGGCGGGCGAGTTGGATGAGCGGATGAATGCGTTTTATGATGGCAAATATGACGTGCTTCTGGCCACGACCATCGTGGAATCGGGGCTGGATATTCCGACCGCCAATACGATGGTGATCCACCGCGCCGATATGTTCGGCCTCAGCCAGCTCTACCAGATCCGCGGGCGGGTCGGGCGCTCGAAGATGCGGGCCTATTGCTATCTGACAACCAAGCCGCGGATGCCGCTGACCCCGCAGGCCACAAAGCGGCTTCGGCTTCTCGGATCGCTGGACAGCCTTGGGGCAGGGTTTAATTTAGCTAGCCAAGACTTGGACTTGCGCGGCGCAGGTAACATTTTGGGTGAAGAGCAATCGGGGCATATCAAGGAAGTCGGCTACGAGCTTTACCAGTCCATGCTGGAAGAAACGATTTCGAAGCTGAAATCGGGCGAGCTGGGGGAAGATGTAGCCGATGGCGAATGGTCGCCCATGATCAATCTGGGTGTGCCTGTCACCATTCCGGAAAACTATATCCCCGATCTGGATGTGCGGTTGGGGTTGTATCGCCGTCTGAGCCAGATCACCACCAAGGTTGAAATGGAGGGCTTTGCCGCCGAGCTGATTGACCGTTTTGGCCCGCTGCCGAAGGAAGTCAACACGCTGCTACTGGTGATCCGCATCAAGGGCATGTGCAAGCGGGCCCATATCGGCAAGCTGGATGCGGGGCCGAAAGGGGTCACACTCCAGTTCCACAATGATAAATTCCCCAATCCCGCGGGGTTGGTGGATTATCTTACCACGGAACGTGATCTGGCGAAGCTGCGCGACAACAAACTGATCATCCGTCGCGACTGGTCCAATGACGCCGAGAAGATCAAGGGCAGCTTCGCGATTGCCCGTGATCTGGCCGCAAAAGTGCGCGAGGCCGAAAAGGGAGCGAAATAGAAAAGGCCGGGAAATCCCGGCCTTTACGCTTCATCCTTCACCCTGCGTGCGTGTCATCAGCAGCATGGCCAGCCCCGAGCAGACAAAGGTCGCGATCACCAGCGGCAGGACGGTGCCGTTGAAGGCCAGCCCGATAGGGGCCGCAATCATCACCGATCCCACGGTCGACAGCGCGGTGATCACCGAGGCCGCCATTCCCGCCAGATGCCCCACATTCTGCATCGCCAGAGCGTTGAGATTACCAAAGGTGACCCCCGCCATTGCAAAGACCGAGGTGAAGTAAAGGAAGAACACCGCAAAGCCCCAGCCGCTTTGCGGCATACCCGCAATCTGCAAAGCCAGCATGACCAGCGAAATCACCACCTGCGTGCGATACGCCACCGACACGATCCGGCGCATCCCCAGCCGCACGACAAGGCGCGAATTGAGGAAAGAGAAACTGCCCGCCATCAACGCCCCAAGCGCGAACCACCGCGGGAAATGATCGGTGACGCCATAGGCTTTATAAAGCTGTTCCGCCGAACTGACGGCTGCGAACATCTGAGAAAAGCCAAGGGTCATGATGACAATGTAAAGGCAGACCTGCCGGTCGCGCAGCACTTCGCTGGCACCGGCCACAAGCGCGCCCAGCCGCAGGGGACGACGGCGCTCGGGCGGGAGGGTTTCAGGCTGACGCAGGAACAGCCATGTCACGCCGATCGTCCCGAACAGACAGAAGACATAGAAGATGCCACGCCAGTCGGAAAAGGCGATGATGGCCGCCCCGATCGAAGGCGCGAGCGCCGGCACGATAATGAAGATCATCATGATGATCGAAGTCACCTGCGCCATTTCCCGCCCGCGATAGAGATCACGCACCAGTGCCATCGGCACCAGACGCGGGCTGGAGGCCCCGAACCCCTGAATGAAACGGGCGACAAGCAGCGCCTCGAGCGAATTGGCAGAGATCGCGATAATGGCACCGGTCATATAGATGACGATCCCAAGCGCGATTGTGACACGGCGCCCAATCGCATCGGAAATCGGGCCGACAAAAAAGGTTCCGGCCCCCATCCCGAAGACGAAGGAGGTCAGGATCAGCTGGGCCTTGTTCACATCCTCGGGGGTGAGGGCTGCGGCGATATCGCTCAAGGCCGGAAGCATGGCGTCAATCGAAAACGCGACTGTGGCGATCAGAGACGCCAGCATGACGGTGAACTCGCGCAGCGACAACGTCCTAGCCGTCTGCTCGAGGCTATGGTCCATATGGGTCATGTATATCTCGAAGAAGGAATGTTTGAGCCTGACTATAATAAGCAGCCTTGGCGCGTCCACCTTTTAGGACGCGCAAAAAAGCACAACCGGCAATATCAGATGTGCAGCGCCTGAAAGCCTCAGTTCAGAATGGCATCCGAAGGCGCGCCAGACAGCTCGTCGATCACTTTAAGCCACAGCTCTTTCGGCTGGGCGCCGGTGATGGCATGGGTGTTGGCCACGATGAAGGTCGGCACAGCGGTGATGCCGCGCTCGCGGGCATGGGCATCACGGCTGGCAATCGTGTCGCAATCGGCATCGCTGGCCAGAAGGCGGCCAATCATCGTGCCATCAAGCCCCGCCGCCTGCGCAATGCGCACCAGTTCGCGCGGATCGCCGATATCGCGCCCCTCATACCAATGCGCCGCCATCACGCCCTCCATCACAGCGGTCGCTTTCTCTTCCAGACCGGCCCAATAGACCAGACGCAGCGCATCCAGCGTGTTTGGCTGGCGCAGCACTTTCAGCGGGTCAAGCGGCAGGGCATCGGAGGCGGCGATCTCCAGAAGCTGCTGGTGCATCTTCACCGCTCCGTCCTGCCCGAATTTGGCCTGCAGGTAATCCGCGCGCGCCATGCCCTCGCGGGGCATGGAGGGGTTGAGCTGGAAGGGGTGCCATGCCAGTTGGAAAGGATGGCCGGGCCGCTCTGCGAGCGCGCGGCGCAGCCGTTCATAGCCGATCAGGCAGAAGGGGCAGACCGGGTCGGCAAAGATATCAAGCGCGATCATGGGCTTTCTCCAGAGGGGGCAAGACGTTCAGAACGTCTGTGTTTCAGGCCCGACCTCTGGCGTCAAGACGCAAGCTCACGCGGCGCCATCTTCCTCCTCGTCATCGCCGAAGTTTTCATCCTCGTCATATTCGTCTTCGCCATCGCCGACATATTTTGCGGAATTGCGGATCGAGTGGTCATCATGGGTCGGGTCCATCACCACATCCGAGGGCAGCTCGCCCGCCAGCCATTCGCGCAACTCTTCAGCAACATCTTCGGCCTCATCGCCGGTGGCGTCGCACACAGCCTTGATGAAAGCGCGCCGGTCGCCATCGATCTCTTCAAGGTCATCCTCGGTCAAGTCGGGCCAGCGATCAGTGATCGCCTCGTAAAACGCGGTCCAGTTCTGCTCGACATGGCTCCATTTCATGGCGTCCTCCTGAGTAGCAGCCCCTCATGACGGGGCATCGTCATCCTGTGGAGAGAAAGCCCGCCAATCGCCATTTGTTCCCAACTATCTGCCACCCCCGCAGGCAAGGGGGCAAAGCACGGCAAAGACGGGCAGCCTCCGGTCCAAGAACCGGAAAACGCACAAAACAAAAGGGCCGTTGCTTGCACATCGGCCCTTCTTCCAATGCGGCATATAGCAGGGCCCGCAAGGCCCGCCACAGACGCGTTCAGTTCATCCAGCCCTGCACGGTGCGCGCGCCATCGGACACGTCATCCCCGACGCCTGCAATCGTGTTGCACGCGCTCAGCGACACCATCAGAAGGCCAAGCAAAACGAGCTTTTTCATTTGTCTGCCTCATACCACCAAGTGTCGGGCATGAAGCCCGGCCAGTCACCATAGACCGGCAAGGTTTCGGGATAATGAAGGCTGGATTTATGTGCAAGCCTCGTGCTTTTGGAATACCATGCGGGGATCACATAGCGCCCCTGGGTCAGGATCCTGTCCAAGGCCCGCACTGCGGCCACGTATTCATCGTGATCAGTGGCTGCCAGCATATGGCGGATCATCGCTTCGGCGGCAGGGCTTGCCATGCCCATGTAGTTCCAGCTTCCCGGCTGCGCCACACCGGCAGAGCCCCAATAGAGCATCTGCTCGTTGCCTGGGCTCAGCGAGAGGGCGCGCCAGTACCATGTCATATCGAACTGGTAGTTGCGCGCGCGCTGGACATATTGCGCATCGTCGATCGTGGTCACGCGGGCCTTGACGCCGATCCGTTCAAGCGCCTGCACATAGATATCGACCACCGATTGCGGATCATAGGGACCGCTGCCATAGCCGCCGCCCTGACGCAGCAGGATCTCGAACTGGAACGGCTGGCCCGACGCATTGCGCAGCACCCCGTCACGCGCCACAGTCCAGCCTGCGTCTTCCAGAAGTTTCAACGCCTTGCGCGTGTTCTTTCGATTCATCTCCCGACCATCCGAGACGGGCAGGGGCGTGCCCTCCAGCGTGCCCGGGGCAAGCTGGCCGGCAAAGGGGGCCAGCAGAGCCTTGACCTTGCCGCTGGCAGGGCCGGGCTGCATGCCTAGCTCAGAGTTGGAAAAGAACGATGTAACGCGGGGTTCGGCGCCATTGTTGAGAGTCTTGTTGATGAATTCGAAATTGAAAACCTCGGTCAGCGCCTCGCGAACCCGCCAGTCCTTGAACAAGGGGTTGCGGGTATTCATCACCAGACCGTCAATTCCCGAAGGACGGGCATGCGGGATCTCGTCCTTGACGATCTCGCCGGATTGGGCGGCGGCAAAATTGTAGTTATTCTGCCAGCGCGCATCGCTCATCTCGCGCCACGCATCGACATCCCCAGCTTTAAAAGCTTCGAATATCACATTGCCATCCTTGAAATATTCATGGCGGATCGTGTCGAAATTCCAAAGGCCGTGATTGAAATTCACATCCTTGCCCCACCAGTCGGGATCGCGCTTGAAGCTGATGAACCGCCCGTTGGAAACCTGATCCACCACATAAGGGCCAGAACCGACCGGAACCATATCGGTGGTGGCCTCGAAATCCTTGCCCGCCCATTGCGCTTTTTCCAGAATAGGGCGCATCCCCATCAGCAAGGCCAGCTCGCGGTCGGGGGCGTTGAAGGTGATACGTACGGAGCGCGGACCGGTCTGGCGGATGTCTTTCACCTTGGCCCAGGCGTTCCGGTAGCGCGGATGCCCGTGTTCGCCAAGCGTCTTGTAGGACCAGATCACATCCTCGACGGTCACCGGCTTGCCGTCGGAAAAATGCGCTTCGGGACGGAGCGTGTATTCGACATAGCTGCGCGCCGCATCGGTATCGACGCTTTCCGCCAGAAGACCATAAAGGGTGAAGGGTTCGTCGATCGAGCGCGCCATCAGCGACTCGGTCACATATTGGCTGATTCCCGTCGCGGGCCGGCCAAGCAGAATCCACGGATTAAGAGAATCAAACGTGCCGACTTCGCCCAGTTTCAGCGCTCCGCCCTTGGGCGCGTCGGGATTTGCATAAGGCAGGTGGTCAAACCCGTCGGGCAGGGCAGGTGCACCGGTCATCGCCAGAGCATGCTGCGGTGCCGCAAAGCCTTTTGAGCCAATCAATAAAGGGCTTGCTGCAAGCATGGCACCTATAAGCATGCGTCTAAAGGCGGTTCGTTGCATCGCGATGATCCCGTTTCTGCTCGTGGTATTTGAAGGAAATCTAACGGAGCATTAGGGCTTACGCAATTTTCCCTTTGAAACTACGCGCAGTTCGGCCTATAACAAACTCACTGCTCGATAGGTTTCTTGCCTGTATGAAACCTGCCTCATGACTTAGCGCCCGCCTTGTGCGGGCGTTTTTTTTGGTTCTAACGGCAGTTCTTAGCCAGTTTCCCGCTGCAGTTGCATCCATTAACGTTTTGAACGCGCAGGTTTTTTAGGTCCAAATCAGAAAGGCACCAGCCCGGAAAGATCCGGCGGCACCTCGACGAAGCGGTTTCAGATAATAGGGCGCTTTTGCTTGATGCGATTCGTGAACGCAAGCGAAAAAACCGCACGGCTGCGTGAATAAGCGATTTTTCACGTGATTGGACCTTGCCAGATTCGGCCCTAGGATGATGATCGCAGGCATAATCCAAAGGAGGACCTCATGAGCCTAAACGGAAAAACTGCAGTTATTACCGGATCTAATTCGGGAATCGGATTGGGCGTCGCCCGCGAACTGGCCCGCGCGGGGGCGAATGTTGTCCTGAACTCTTTCACGGACCGTCCCGAAGATCATGAACTGGCGAAGAGCATTGCACAGGAATTCGGCGTCGAGGCGCGCTATATCAAAGGCGACCTTTCCAAAGGGGCCGAGGCGCGTGGTCTGATCGAGCAGGCTGGCACCTGCGATATTCTGGTCAATAATGCCGGTATCCAGCATGTGGCCCCGATCGACGAATTTCCCGTCGATAAATGGGACACCATTATTGCCATCATGCTCAGCTCGGCGTTCCACACCACGGCTGTCGCACTGCCGATGATGCGCAAGGCAGGCTGGGGACGGGTGGTCAATATCGCCTCGGCCCATGGCCTGACCGCCTCGCCCTATAAATCGGCCTATGTCTCCGCCAAACATGGCGTGGTGGGCATGACGAAGGTTGTGGCCCTGGAAACCGCGAAAGAGCCGATCACCGCCAATGCGATCTGCCCGGGCTATGTGCACACGCCTCTGGTCGAGGCGCAGATCCCCGATACGGCCAAGAAATACAACATGACCGAAGAAGAGGCGGTGGAGAAGATCATTCTGGACCGTCAGCCTTCGAAACAGTTTGCCACCGTCGAACAGATCGGCGGCACGGCAGTATTTCTTTGTTCGGACGCAGCGGAACAGATCACAGGCACCACGATTTCGGTCGATGGTGGCTGGACCGCCTTGTAAGATCGCTACCGAAGGGGGCGCAGGCCCCCTCCGATTTCACCGGCACCGTTCCGACGGGCACGATTGGTCGCCCGATTGCGGCTACACCATGATGGATTTGTAATTCAAAGCGGTTTGAAACGGCTGCGGGAGTATCACGGATGGACACCAAAAGGATCAATCTCGCGCTTCAGGGCGGCGGCGCACATGGGGCCTTCACATGGGGCGTTCTGGACCGCCTCCTTGATGAGGACTGGATCGAGATCGCCGCCATCTCCGGCACCTCTGCGGGCGCGCTGAACGGTGCCGCGCTGAAATCCGGACTGGCGCAGGCAAGCGGCACGAAAGGGCGCGAGGCCGCCCGCGAGGCGTTGAACTGGCTGTGGTCGCAGGTGGCCGAAGGCAATGATTTCCGCACGGATCGCTGGGTCTCGGCACTGTTTCCCTATCCGGACACGGTGACGCGCTGGTTCGACCTGTTCACCCCTGCCTTCTATATCGAAAACTGGCTGAGGCTGCTTTCTCCCTATGATTCCGGCCCGTTCTACATCAACCCGCTCGCTCGGGTGGTTCAGGATCTGGAATTCGAGAATGTCTGCGCCAAAGAAGGACCGGCATTTTTTGTGTCGGCCACCAATGTGCGCAATGGCAAGATCCGTATTTTTTCGGGCGATGAGGTCACGCCCGATGCGCTGCTGGCATCGGCCTGCCTGCCCAACCTGTTTCGCGCGGTCGAAATCGACGATCCCGTGACCGGACGGCGTGAAGCCTATTGGGATGGCGGTTACACCGGCAATCCGGCACTGTTTCCGCTTTTCGAGCCGCAATTCCCGCGCGACATCATGATCGTGAATATCAATCCACTGGCGCGCGAGGGCATTCCGACCACGCCGCAGCAGATCGAGGAGCGGATCACGGAAATCTCGTTCAACACCTCGCTGCTGCGGGAATTGCGCGCGATCAATTTTGCCCGTCGGGTCATCGCCGAGAAGCACCTGCCCGAACGCGCGATGAAAGACGTGCTGATCCATCTGATTGCCGATGACGACACGATGCTGTCGCTCAGCCAAAGTTCCAAGGTCTCTCCCAGCTATGGCACGCTGGGGCGGCTGAAAACGGCCGGTCAGCAGGCGGCAGACCGGTTTCTGGACCAGCATGCCGACAAAATCGGTAAGGAGCCTTCGGTCAATCTGGCGGAGCTTTTCGGCTAACCCTTGCGAAAACGCGGCTCAACGCGGTTTGGGCGCGTCTTTTTCCGTAGGATAGACCAATCCGGCAGAGATGATCAGCTTGGCAGCATCTTCGATCGACATATCGAGATACGTGATCTGCGAACGCGGCACAAACATCAGAAATCCCGAGGTCGGGTTCGGTGTGGTCGGCATGAAGACCGAAATCAGCGGATCTTCGGGGGTATCGGCCAGCCGCGCGACTTCGCCCTTGGCGGTGGAGGAAACGAACGCCATCGCCTTGATACCGGGGCGCGGATATTCGATGATACAGGCGCGGTCGAATTTTTCTTCGCCTTGGCTGAAAACCGTTTCCGCAATCTGCTTGATACCGGAATAGACGGAGCGCACGACGGGGGTGCGGTCCACAATCGCCTCCCCCGAACGGATCAGCGCGCGCCCGAAGAACCCTTTGGCCAGCCAGCCGACAACCAGCGTGAAGATCAGGAAGATCAGCACCCCGATCCCGCGCAGATTGACCCCGATATAATGTTCGGGGCGCAGCTCGTGCGGCACCAGCGGCAGCACCCAGCCATCAACCCATCCTGCCACCGTCCAGATCAGCCATGCTGTCAGGCCGATAGGGGCAATGACCACAAGACCGGTCAGGAAAGACGCCCTGATCGCGGCGAAGCGCCGGCGGGGCTTGGGTTTCTGGTCGGTCGGGGGAAGGGTCATACCATGTCCTACAATCACGAATCCCCCGCCTGCCGGGGGGCAACCCGCCCTAGATGGGAGAGCCCTACCGCTTTAGCAACATTTGCTTAGCGCAAAGTGACGATTTCTTTCGCAATTTGCGCCGCCAGTCGCGCATTGTTCAGAACCAGCGCGATATTGGCGGCAAGCGAACGCCCCTCGGTCAACTCGAAGATGCGTTGCAACAGGAAGGGTGTGACCGCTTTGGCCTTGATATTGCGCGCGTCCGCCTCGGCCAGAGCCTGTTCGATCACCGGCAGGATGACCGCGCGCGGGATCTCTGCCTCGGGCGGCACCGGATTGGCCACAAGCTGCCCCCCCGGCAGACCCAACGCTGCCCGCATCAGCGCCGCTTTCGCAATCTCGGCAGGGTGATCCGCCCGCAACGGCGCCGCAAGCCCTGAATCGCGCGACCAGAAGGCGGGCAGGGTATCCTGCCCATAAGCGAAGACCGGCACACCATCGGTTTCCAGCACCTCGAAGGTCTTCGGCAGATCCAGAATGGCTTTGGCACCAGCACAGACCACGGTTACGGCGGTCTGGCCCAGCTCTGCCAGATCGGCGGAGATATCGAAGCTTTCTCCGGCACCGCGATGCACGCCCCCGATCCCGCCCGTCGCAAAAACCGAGATACCCGCCCGCTGCGCACAGATCATGGTGGCCGCCACCGTGGTGGCCCCATAGGCCCCGCGCGACAAACAGACCGCCAGATCGGCCCGCGAGACCTTCATCACCCCTTCGGCCTGTGCCAGTTCCTCGAGTTGCGGATCGCTCAAACCGATATGGATACGGCCCCGCATCAGGGCAATCGTTGCGGGCACGGCCCCTTCGGCACGGATCGCGGCCTCGACACGGCGCGCTGTCTCGATATTTTGCGGATAGGGCATACCGTGGGTGATGATGGTGGATTCCAGCGCCACGACGGGCTGTCCTGCCGCGAGCGCGGCAGAGACCTCGGGGGTGAAGACAAGTAGATCGGTCATGTCGCAATATCTCCGGAAACATAACGGGCAGCAGCCAGAAGGGCGCGCGACAAAGCCTCTTCGCGCGGGCAACCAGCATATTCGGCCACCAGATGGGCAGCCATGAACGTGTCGCCCGCGCCAGTCACGCGGGAAACCAGAACCTCGGGCGGGCAGGCGGTCAGGACGCCCTCTGCCGACATATCGGCCGCATCGCGCCCGCCATCGGTCACCAAGGCGCGCCGCGCACCACGACGGGCCAGCCCCTCGGCGGCCTCGCGCGCCGAGCCGAACTGGCTCTGGCACAGAATGCTCGCCTCTTCGAGATTGACATAAAACGTGACGCGGGGATGGGCGAGCAATGGCAAAAGCCGCTCGGCCTTGCCAGGGCTGGCCGGGGCCACGCGCAAATCGGCGCGCGCGAAAAGCGGGGATCGGGCGATCTGTGCCAGAAGGTCGGTCGTCAGATTTCCGTCCAGCGCCACAGGCCCGTGCCAAGGCGCGTCGGCAGAACCCAGACGGCCATCCGCCAGCGGCTGCAGGATCTTGTCGCCCGCGGCCTCCAGCGAATGCGCGTCGGCAAGCGCGGCCACAAGGCCCGTCGCGCATTCTATCGCCATATAACGATCCGTCGGCAGGTCAGCCGAACGGTAGACATGGCCCGCATAGATCCCCAGCCGCCCGGCCTGCGCCAGAAGCTCCACCCCCTGACTGTCGCGCCCGACGGCGGATAGCAGGATAGGGCGCATACCGAAGCGCGTCAGGGTCATCGCGATATTCATTGCAACGCCCCCCGGCAAGCGACTGATCCGTCCGGGCATATCCGCCCCGAACCGCATCGGAGCGGGCGTCCGGCCGATAATGTCCCACAGCACCGAGCCGATACATACTATGTCACGCATCTCTGTCATAAGCCCTCCTTGCCGCGCGGCAGAACACGGCGCAAGAGAAACCTGATCAGAAGGTCAAATCAAGATCCAGCCCGCAATCGAAACTGTCATACCGGTAAAGCGCGACATTCGAGCGGTTATTGGTGTAGCTGCAACGCAGCTTCGGAACACTGTTGCCAATGCGGATCTGGCGGAAGCTGGCAAAGACCGAAAGCTCGGCCGTCTCGTCATGACGCACCTCGCCCAATAGCGGGAAATCGGCATCGTAGCGGCGCCAGTCATAGCGCAGCGTGGCCCCCGCCGTCACCTTGCGCCCCAGCGGACGGATGATCCCCGCCGAAAGACCCAGCGCGCGATACCGATGATAGTCCAGCCGCACATCCGAGCGCCCGAGCCGCAGCCCGTAACTTAGCTGGGACGCCCCCGCCTGATGTGAGAAACTTCCAGCAGCTTGGTAAAAACGCCCGTCATAGCCTTGTTTATCAAGATAATCCCGATATTCCGCCAGAAGTGATCCGCTGAGGCTGGCTTGCGGCACCGACGCGGCGTCCAGCCACCAGCGCTTGCGGGCCACAACCCCATAGGCGCGATAATCCGAAGTCTTCTGATCCGCCAGCCCGTCATAGGCCCGATACCGGCCATAGGCACTTACCCCCCAGTCATCCGGTGTGAGGAGGTTTTCATAGGCCAGCGTCACCGACGGCTGGAGATAGCGCAGATCGCGCTGCGCATACCACTCGCCCGAAAGCACAGAGGACAGACGCAGCCTGTGGCCGGGCCCGGGGTGCAAGATCCAGTCGCCACTGACCGAAAACTCCGCGCCGATGCCGGTTTTTTCATCACCGCCATTCTCGATCAGAAAGGTGCCGTAATCGGTCACCAAATAGGTCTGCGAGGAACTGCGCGCGATATTGGTCGAGGGCAGCAGACCGAAAGATCCGGAAAATCGGAACGGATGCGCGCGATCGAGCTGCCGAAGCGCCGCAAGATAGGCGGGACGGTTGCGCGTTTCATGCCGCAGCACATAGCGCAGAACGGCCTCGGCCCGCTGCGGCCTGCCCATCTGCGCCAGAACCCTGTCAATCGCGGTGGCCGCAGGCCGGTAATCGGGGCGCTGTGCGGCAATCTCGCCATAGACTTTCAACGCCTTGAGCGGCTGCCCCGACATCTCCAGCTGCGCGGCCAGCGCCATCCACTGTGCAATCGTCCGCGTCTGCTCGGCGCGCAGGGGCAGGGTGCAAAGCCCCACAAACAGGAAGAACCAAACAAAACGCATCAGAACAGAGCGGGCAAAAGACAGCACGTGGGATATCCGATTTCAAAACGTAAAAAGATGCGCCAATGCTGGCGCATCCTATCAGTTATCATAAGCGATAAAGTCAGTCTTCATAAGCCACAAAACCACCGCCCGTGGTTTCGGTCACGCCCTCATCTGTGGTGAACGTGCCCTCGACATCGCCAAGCGCCATCAACGCATCGTCCTGCTCGTAGACATTCCCGGTCATCGTCAGGTCGAAATCGGCCCCACCATCGCCATCCGACAGATGCCCCGTCGCACTTGCGTCAATGGCAGCAGAGGTCACGGTGCCATCCACCGTCAACGCGCCGGAAACATTGCTGACTTTCACCGGATTGGCTTCATCGGACGTATCGAAGAGCGCGAAATTATCCGCCGTGCCGCTGACGGTGCCATTATCGAAATCGACATCCATGCTCAGCTTGCCGAGCGCATCAATCTCGTCCTCCTCTTCCTCGATGCTGAAGCCCATATAGCCCGACATGGACACAGCGCCCGAGGCATCGGTGGCCACGGTGGCATCGCCGTTCTCCACGGCGGCAATAGCCTCGTCATATTGCGTCATCACCGTCGCCGCCTCGGACGCGCTCAGGCGGGCACCGCCACCCGTGCCGTTGCTGCCACCGCCGCTGCTGCTGCCACCACAGGCAACCAGCGCCGTACAGGCCAAAAGTGCAAAGCCGGAAAGTTGAATACGCATGAAATTCTTCCTTTGATATGCCTGCGCAACATCGTCACGCCCTTAGGTAACGGGAAGTTGAGGTGATGTGATGCTGCACCGCAACCTAGGAATTCTTATAGGTTGCGATCTGCGATAAACGCTGCGTAAACTGGAAAATGGTGGGACAAGTCAGGTAAAATCGGCCGTGAACATTATCACGGACCGGCGATGTTGATGTTAGACAATTCGGGAGCCGAGGCACGTTTATGAGACGTCCCAAGCCACAAGACCCTTTCCTCCAGACGCCCGAACCGCTTGCGCCTGCCTTTACACCGCCCGTATATGAACGCCCCCAGCGCCGCCCCTTCGAGGGTGCCTATCTTCTGGTCGGCGGTGATGGCAGAATTTCCAGCCAGACCGAGGCCGCAACAGAATTGCTGAACGCCTCGGACAGCTTTGCAGAATGCAACGGCCAGTTCTGCGCCGATGCGCCGGTCTTACGGGCGCTGGATGAGGTGATCCTGTCGCAATCGCTGGTGCCTGTGCGGCTGGATGTGAGCGACAGCAAGCTGGGGCGGATCACCTGCCATATCTTTGCGCATAAGGGGCTTAAAAATACGGCGCTGGTCTATTTCTGGGCGGCCCATATGACACCGGAGCCTGCCTTCTCGACATTGCTGAGCAAGCGGGAATTGCAGATATTCCATATGATTGCCGACGGGATGCGCCGCGACCAGATCGCGTTCGAGCTGTCGATCTCGCTGGCAACCATCGATCTGCACATGACCGGATTGCGGCGCAAACTGGGGGCCAAAACCCTGCCGGAGGCCGTGGCGCGTGGCTACGAGCTGGGTTTGCGCTGAAATCTGCGCCCTAAAGTCGTTTCCATGCCCGTTCATGGCATATTTCGCTTGTCACGCTGGAAAAACCACGGTAACAGGCGCGCACTTCACAGGCGAAGGCGGGCCTCTCGGGGGAGACATCCTCGAAGGTCCACCGGTTGGGGCCACCTAGCACGGTGGTTCTCAAAACCTTCGCCCAGGCGCAAACCGGAAAAGGAAAAGACCATGGCGCTTCCCGATTTCACCATGCGTCAGCTGCTTGAAGCTGGCGTTCACTTCGGTCACCAGACGCAACGCTGGAACCCGCAGATGCAACAATACATCTACGGCGACCGTAACGGCATCCACATCCTCGACCTGACCCAGACCGTCCCGATGCTGGACAAAGCTCTGCAAGTCGTGCGTGACACCGTTGCAAAAGGCGGCCGCGTTCTCTTCGTTGGCACCAAGCGTCAGGCTGCGAAGCCCATCGCAGAAGCCGCAGAGAAATCCGCACAATACTACATGAACCACCGCTGGCTCGGTGGTACGCTGACCAACTGGAAAACCGTTTCCCAGTCGATCTCGCGCATGAAAACCATCACCGAGAAGCTTGAAGCAGGCGCAGAAGGCCTGACCAAGAAAGAGCGCCTCGGCATGGAGCGTGACCACGAGAAGCTGACCGCGTCGCTCGGTGGTATCGCCGAAATGGGCGGCCTGCCGGACCTGCTGTTCGTCATCGACGTCAAGAAAGAAGATCTGGCCATCGCAGAAGCCAACAAACTGGGTATCCCGGTTGTGGCTGTTGTCGATACCAACTGCTCGCCCAAAGGCGTTGACTATGTGATCCCGGGCAACGACGACGCCGCACGCGCCATCTCGCTCTATTGCGATCTGGCAGCACGCGCAGCACTTGACGGTATGACCGCTCAGATGGGCGCTGCAGGCGTTGACCTTGGCGCTCTGGAAGACGCACCGGTTGAAGAAGCCGTCGAGGCAGAAGAAGCGTAATCGCTTCACCGTCATCCCAATGACACGGGAGGGGGCTATGACCCCTCCCAATTATATTTGACAGGAGATCCGAGCATGGCGATCACCGCAGCAATGGTGAAAGAACTGCGCGAAAGCACCGGCGCAGGCATGATGGACGCGAAAAAAGCGCTGACCGAAACCGATGGCGACATGGAAGCCGCGGTTGACTGGCTGCGCACCAAAGGTCTTGCAAAAGCCGCCAAGAAATCGGGCCGCGTTGCAGCAGAAGGCCTGGTGGCCGTGGCTGTGAACGGTGGCAAAGGTGTGGCTGTCGAAGTGAACTCGGAAACCGACTTTGTTGGTAAGAACGCCGAATTCCAAGCGATCGTTGCGAAAATCTCGGCAGCTGCACTGACCGTTGACAGCACCGAAGAGCTGGCAAACGCTCCCGTTGACGGCAAGCCGGTTTCGGAAGTCCTCACCGACGCAATCGCGAAAATCGGCGAGAACCTGACCCTGCGCCGCATGGTGAAAGTGGAAGGCGAGACCGTTGTCTCCTACGTCCACAATGCCGCAGCTGAAGGCATGGGCAAAATCGGTGTTCTGGTTGCGCTGAAAGGCGACAACGAAACCATCGGTAAGCAAATCGCGATGCATATCGCAGCAACCAATCCGGCGTCGCTGTCGGAAGCGGATCTGGATCCGGCAATCGTCGAGAAAGAAAAGCAGGTTCAGATCGATATCGCACGTGAATCGGGCAAGCCCGAAGCCGTGATCGAGAAGATGATCGTGGGTCGTATGCAGAAGTTCCTGCAAGAGATCACCCTCGTGAACCAAGCTTTCGTTATCAACCCCGATGTGACCGTTGGCCAAGCCGCCAAAGACGCAGGTGTTGAAATCGTTGCATTCGCCCGCGTCGAAGTCGGTGAAGGCATCGAGAAGAAAGAAGAAGATTTCGCAGCAGAAGTCGCAAAGACGGCCGCTGGCAACTGATCTCTTCGATCTGAACGATTTGAAACGAGCGTCCTGCGGGGCGCTCGTTTTTTTGTGGACGCCTGACAGGCACAGCAGGATTTCAAGCTAGGAGACGCGCATAGGGCAGGCGGGTTCCCTGAGGGGCCGGATGCAAAGAACAGGCGCTAGGGGACCTAAACCAAAAAGGCCTGACATACGAAAATGCGTATGTCAGACCCGAAACCGGTACCCCGGCAAGACCTCGAAACAACGCGGATGAATGCTCGCACGCCTCAAGATCCCCATGTTCCTGGCCAAAGCCACCACTCACGGAACAGATTTAATCTAACGTAAATTCATCCTGCTTGAGAAGTAAGGAAAACCATACCTTGCTCATCGATCAAGAAAATAGAAGATACGGTGTTAAACTCTTGGATGATTTTTAAGATCTGCGCCCGCAGCGATTGCCCCGTGTTGCGGCTGGAAGATCTGGTTCATGACGGCGGCTTTCAAAACAGCCTGTGCCGTTGTCTCGACATTCAGGGATTCGCGGGCCAGCCGCAGATGTTTCTCGACCGTGGTGACGGTAAGTCCCATCAGACAGGCCACGTCCTGCGCGGTTTTGCCATCTGCGATCCATTCCAGCACTTCGCGCTGGCGGGGCGAGAGATGGCGTTTCGGGGGGATATAGGGCAGGCTGGACAGGCGCATATGCATCAGCTGGCAGGCCACAAGAAGCGTCCGCTGATGTTCGTACCAGATCTGGTCCACCTCGGCCTGCGACAGCCCCTTGCGCGCGCAGAGGCCAATGCCACCGCGCGCCCGCGTATTCGATTGCGGAAAGCCGATCGAGATACCGGCCAGAATGTCATAGCGGCGATTGAGTTCGAGCACCTTCAAAGAGGCGGCATCCAGAGCCCCCGACTGGAGCTTCTGGGCAACCAGTCCCCAGCTTTCCCAGCCCTCGTTCTCCCAGGCCCATTGGATCATCGGGGCATCGGCATAAAGGCGCCCGTCCAGCAGCGCCTTTATGTAGCATTTTTCGTGATTGGACAGAACGATGGTCTCATCCAGATCCAGCAGATTCGGCTGGGTCTGAAAGCGAGTGTAACCATAAAGCAGGCGATCGAACCCGTAATCGTCCATAAACCGGCAGTGATGCGCCCAGATCTCTTCGACCGAGGTCAAACTCAGGAGAGTTTCGATATATTCCAGCATACGCAAGTCACCACTCTTTCTCGCAAGGAGTAGTCTGCAACTGCTAAAAATATCAATACCTCAACACGCGTTGACCTTTGAAGGAAATATCCGAATACACGGAATGATCAGGCCTTTTGTTCCGCATATGATGCCAAAGTTGTAATAAGCGGACGATGGTCATAGCCCGCAGAGGCCGCCGCCGACACGATCTCGGCAATGTCCATGCGGCCCGCCTGTGCCATCGCCCACAGATGCGAGCTGCGCGTGCCAGAGCGGCAATAGGCGAAACAGGGCTTCTCGGCATCGTTCAGACAGGCTTCGAACGCCTGCACCAGTTCAAGCGTCATTTCCCCCGGATAGAACGGCAGGTAATGCGCAGTCATACCATTCTCCGCAGCCGCTTTTACAAAATGCTCATGCGCGAGTTCGGGCGGATTCTCCTCATCGGGGCGATTGATGATGAGCGAACGGAAACCCTGTTCGGCCAGCGTCGAGACATCCTCCAGAGAAATCTGCGGCGAGACGGCAAATTCAGATGAAAGCGGGCGAATATCCATAACATGCTCCTTTCCGGAAAACCGGCAGTATTCGGAGTTTATAGAGCCCATAGGGCAGGGTGGCCGCAAGAGCGATCTGTTCAAGCCTCGGGGATTTCGCGCAGAAACTTCGCGACATAGTCAGGAAACTGCGCGAAGTCATCGAAACTCGCCCAAGGAGCAAGGCTGTCGATCGTGCTTTTGCGATAACCGCGTGTGAACAGCAAGAACGGCACGCCCGCCGCATGGGCCGTCTCGGCATCCACCTCGGAATCCCCGACATAAAGGCAATGCTCGGCAGATAACGCGGCCCTGGCGACCAACAGCATCTGCGGATCGGGTTTGCGGACAGACAAGCTGTCACCCGCAATAATATAGTCAAAAAACTCTTCAATATTAAGGTACTGCAAGACAGTCTTCGCAGGCTGCATCGGTTTGTTCGTGCAAAGGCCGAGCGCCACACCCTGAAGGCGTAGCGCCTGCAGCGCCGAACGTGCGCCCTCAAAGAGCGTATTCCCCTCGCGCTGGACCTCGTATTGGGCCGAAAACGCATGGAAAAGCTGCGAGAGTTTGGATGAACTTCTAGGTATTTCAAGATGATCCGCGACGCAGTTCATCAGATGCGGCACCCCATGCCCGATGAACCCGCGCACGGTCGCAACCGGAAGTTCGGGCAGGTGCTGCGCCGCAAGCGCCTGATTCAGGGCAAGCCGGATCGCCGCAGCGCTTTCAACCAGCGTTCCATCAAGATCGAATATAACGGAAAGCGGCGGAGCTGCTGCGGCGATCGCGGTCATTCTTTCACACGTGCCGCTTCGGCCGCCGTGCGGATCGCCGTGATATTGCGGCCGTAGACATCGGGATTCGTCACCGAACCGCCTTTGAACACGGCAGACCCGGCCACCAGAACATCGGCACCGGCTGCCGCCATCAGCGGCGCGGTCTCGGGCGTGATCCCACCATCAATCTCGATATGGATCGGACGGTCTCCGATCATGGCACGCAGCTTGCGGACCTTGTCGATCTGGCTATGGATGAATTTCTGACCGCCAAAACCGGGATTTACGGTCATGACGCAGATCAGGTCGAGCTGGTCGAGAAGATAGTCGATCTGCTCGATACCGGTACCGGGGTTCAGCGCCAGACCGGCTTTGCAGCCTGCGCCACGGATCGCTTGCAGCGTGCGGTGGATATGCGGACCGGCTTCAAGATGCGCGGTGATGACATCGGCACCAGCCTCGGCATAGGCATCGATATATTGATCCACCGGCGAGATCATCAGATGGACATCCATGACCGTCTTGATATGCGGGCGGATCGCCTTGCACAGCGGCGGCCCGAAGGTCAGGTTCGGAACGAAATGGCCGTCCATAACATCGACATGGACCCAATCGGCGCCTTGCGCCTCAATGGCCTGAATTTCACGACCGAAATCCGCGAAATCCGCCGAAAGGATCGAGGGGGCAATTTTGATGCTGCGGTCAAAGCTCATGGCTCAGTGTCCTGCGATTTAAAGGGAATTACCGATGCTTTAGTGGGTTGCGTGGCTCAGGTCCAGCAAACAATCGGAAAACTGTCCTGAATGATATGAGATAGAACCAAGTATTTTACATAATCCTGATTATTCGCATTTTATATAGCAGATCAAATAAGCCGCATTACTCATTGTAATATATGCATTTTTATATCTCCCGCCGACATCGTGATGCCGATGGGAGATTTCGGAACAGTCAGCCCGCATTTTCCGACAATTTACGCAACCGCGCGATAAGCGAGGATGTATCCCAACGGCCACCACCCAAGGCTTGGACATCCTTGTAAAACTGGTCCACCAAAGCTGTCAGCGGCAATGGTGCCTTGATTTCATCCGCTGTGGTCAGGCAGATACCAAGGTCTTTCCGCATCCAGTCTACGGCAAATCCGAACGCATATTCCCCCTTGGCCATTGTCTCTGACCGGTTGGACATCTGCCAGCTACCGGCCGCGCCCTGACTGATCACCTCGACGACATCCGCAATCGACAAACCTGCCTTTTCCGCAAAAAGAAGCGCCTCGGACAGGCCTTGCACCACGCCCGCAATCGCGATCTGATTGGCCGATTTACATAATTGCCCGGCACCGCTTTCGCCCAAACGGCGGCAGATCTTGCCATAGGCCGCCAACACGGGCTCGACCGCGTCATAATGGGCTTGGGTCCCACCGCACATGATGGACAGCGCGCCATTTTCCGCACCCGCCTGACCGCCTGAAATCGGCGCATCGACAAAGCCCAGACCTTTTCCGTCAGCCAAAGCCGCCAATTCGCGCGTGACCATCGCAGACACGGTCGTATGGTCCACCAGAATGGCGCCGCTCTTCATGGCGGAAAACGCGCCATCGGCACCGGCACAGACCATGCGCAGATCATCATCATTCCCGACGCAGGTCATCACCATATCCGCGTCCCGAACCGCTTCGGCAGGCGTTTTTCCAAGCGCACCGCCGTGGTCAGCAACCCATTTTTCGGCTTTAGAAGTAGTGCGATTATACACCGTGACGTCATGGCCTGCGGCCTTCAGATGGGCCGCCATCGGATAGCCCATTACGCCAAGCCCCAGAAATGCGATTTTTGTCATCGGCAAACTCCCTCATCCGATCGGCAAACTCGCGCAAACGCGCGTTGATCCTTTGTCATACCTGACTTACTAAGCCGCAACCCCTGCTGGTCACATCCGGCTCAACTTTTGCAGACCTACCCGGAGCGCGCATGTACAAACTCTTCCGCTGGATGGTGCGATTGACCGCAGTCGCAATCGCATTGGTGGTGCTTGGCGCAATCGGCGTGTGGTATTTTGCCTCGCGCTCCCTGCCTGATTACAATGCAACCTATCGCGTTTCGGGCATTTCCGCACCGGTCGAGATCGTGCGCTCGACAGAGGATGTCCCCCATATCTTCGGCAAGAACGATCCGGACGTCTTTTTCGGCCTCGGTCTCGCCCATGCGCAAGACCGGCTATGGCAAATGGTCATGCTGCGCCGCACCGTTCAGGGGCGGCTTTCGGAAGTCTTCGGGCAAAGCACGGTCAAAACCGACGAGCTGATGCGCAGACTGGGCCTCTATGACGCGGCTCTGGCTTCGGTCGATGCGCAGGACCCGCAGACCAAAGCCGCCCTTGAAGCCTATTCGGCAGGCGTGAACCAATGGATCGCGCAGGTCAATAAAGGGGCCAAGGGGCGTGGCGCGCCAGAGTTCTTTTTGTTCGATAATTCAATATCCTATTGGACGCCCGCGGATTCCCTCGCAATCCTGAAGCTAATGGCTGTCGAACAGAACAACCAGTTCAGCCGCGAAGTGCTGCGGGCCCGTGTGTCGCTGCTGGACCCGTCTTGGGTGCGCGATCTGCTGCCCGATATGCCGGGGAGCGTGACAGATACCCTGCCCGCCTATCACGACCTCTTCCCCGATGTGCCGCGCGCCTTACAGCAGGAAAGCGCGCCCGAGCCGCTTTCGCCCTTTCCCGCCGCAGGCCTTGAGGCAGGCTCGAACGGTTGGGCGGCAGCGCCTGACCGATCTGCCGCAGGCGGGGCGCTTCTGGCCAATGACCCGCAACTCGGGCTGACCGCCCCTGCCCTTTGGTATCTGGCGCGGCTGCAACTGTCTTCGGGCGGCGTTATTGGCGGTACTATCCCCGGCATTCCGCTGGTGATCACGGGCCGTAACGAACATATGGCCTGGGGCGTGACCGCCGCCTATGTCGATGACATGGATCTGCATGTCGAACAGATCAATCCCAAGGACCGCGAAACCTATCGCACCCCCGATGGCTGGCAGAAATTCATCACCAAGCGCACCATTCTCAAGGTCAAGGATGCACAGCCGCTGACCCTGACCCTGCGCAGCACCGAAAACGGACCGGTCCTGCCGGGGACGCATTTCGATCTGGGCACGATCACGCCGCCCGGATCGGTGATTTCTGTCGATTGGACGGCACTCGACCCGCATGATACCACCATGAGCGCGGCGATGAAGCTGATGGAGGCCAAGGATGTCACCGCTGCAATCGAGGCCGGCCGCGACTATATCACTCCGGCGCAAAATCTGATTCTCGCGGATCAGAAAGAGGTGGCGCGTGTGCTTGTCGGAGCCATCCCGAAACGCGATCCGACCAATCAGACCGAGGGGCGCATGCCCTCGGCGGGCTGGCTGGCACAAAACCGCTGGATGGGACGCCTGCCCTATGACAGCAACCCGCGCGAGGTTAATCCTGCCGATGGTATCGTGCTGAATACGAACAATAAAACAACCGATGCCAATTTTCCGAACAATGTCACCTTTGACTGGGGAGACAGCCAGCGCATCCAGAGGCTGAGCAAGCTTCTGAGCGAACGCGAGGTGCATTCCCGCGAGAGCTTCATTTCGGCCCAGTTGGATACGGTCAGCCCCGCCGCGCGCAACCTGCTGCCATTGGTGGGCGCGGATCTGTGGTATACCGGCACGCCTGCCCCCGATGGTACTCCCGAACGGCTGCGGCAACGCGCGCTTGAGCTTCTGGCGGCATGGGATGGCGAAATGTCCGAGCATCTGCCGGAGCCGCTGATCTATGCCGCATGGATGCGCGAGCTGCAAAACCGTCTGATCCGCGACGAACTGGGGCCGCTGGCCAGTAAATTTACCGCGCTAGACCCGCTCTTTATCGAACGTGTTTTCCGCAATACCCAAGGGGCGGCCCATTGGTGCAATGTTATCCAGTCCGATGCGCAGGAAAGCTGCACCGATATCGCGCGGATCTCGCTGGATGCGGCCTTGCTGTCGCTGAAAGAGAAATACGGCCCGAATGTCGAGAGCTGGCGCTGGGGCGATGCGCATGAGGCCCGCCACGACCACCCTGTTCTGAAGAACATGCCGCTGATCAGCTGGTTCGCAGATATCCGGCAATCATCTTCGGGCGGGGATTTCACCCTGATGCGCGGCAAGACCCTCGGCACGCCCGACGCCCCCTTCGCCAATGTGCAGGCGGCAGGCTATCGTGGTGTCTATGATCTGGCCGATCCCGATAGCTCTGTCTTTATCATCGCCACAGGACAATCGGGGCATCTCTTCTCGCGCCATTATGACGATCTGGCCGAACTCTGGCGTCGCGGCGAATATATTCCGATGTCCCTTGACCCGGAACTGGCGCGCGCGGCAGCGGCAGGCATTACCAAGCTGGTGCCTGCCTCTTAAGAGCATAGATGAAGACCAACCGCTAATACGCAGGTATCAAAGCGTTTCAAGAAGACCTGAGGCAAGCGACGCAGGGCTATGACACGGAACATGAAAACCTCGGCGTAACCATTTGCTACGCCGAGGAAATTCATCACCATCGTTCACAGAACAGCGTCAAAGGGCGTTAAAACGCCCCTTCTGGGAGGCCGTCCACTCGACCTGCAAGACCCAGCCCTCTTTCGACTGCGCCTCGTCACGCACAACATTCTCGGCATGAAGCCATGCATGGCGGCGGCCATCGGCAAAGGGCAGATGCAGCTCCTCGTTCAGACGCTCTTCCCCCAGACGCTGCTCGATTTCAAGCAGGAGCGCCTCGAAGCCTTCCCCCGTCAGTGCAGAAATCGCACAGACATCATCCCGCCGCTCGGCCTGCAAGGCGGTCGCCGCATGATTTTCTTCCGACAACAGATCGAGCTTGTTCCAGACCTCGATGAAAGGAACATCATCATCCACTTTAAGTTTGTCGAGAATGTCTTCTACATCAGCCGCTTGCGCGTCACTTTGCGGATGGGAAATGTCACGCACATGCAAGATCAGATCGGCTTCAAGCACCTCTTCCAGCGTCGCACGGAAAGCGGCAACCAACTGGTGCGGCAATTCCGAGATGAAGCCCACCGTATCCGACAGGATCACCTTGCGCCCTGAAGGCAGCGTCACCCCCCGCATCGTCGGGTCAAGCGTGGCAAAAAGCATATCCTTGGCCAGCACATCCGCGCCGGTCACCTTGTTGAACAGCGTGGATTTTCCGGCATTGGTATAGCCGACAAGCGCGACAATCGGAAACGGCACCTTGCGCCGCGACGCCCGATGCAACTCGCGGGTTTTGACCACCTTCGCCAGCTGGCGACGGATACGGACCATCTGTTCGTCAATCGCCCGGCGGTCCGCTTCGATCTGCGTCTCACCGGGGCCCCCGACAAAGCCAAGTCCGCCGCGTTGGCGTTCAAGGTGTGTCCAGGCCCGCACAAGCCGCGTGCGTTGATAGCTGAGCGCGGCAAGTTCAACCTGCAGCACCCCTTCACGGGTTCGCGCCCGATCAGCAAAAATCTCGAGAATCAAACCGGTTCGGTCAAGAAGTTTAACCTTCCATTCCTTTTCCAGATTGCGCTGCTGCACAGGCGTCACCGGCCCGTCTACCAGCACCAGTTCAATCTCCAGCTCCTGAAGCCTGGCGCCCAACTCCTCCATCTTGCCGGTCCCGAACAGATGTCCGGCATGCGGCTTGGGCAGGCGCACAATCTCCGAGCCCACAACCTCGAGGTCGGGCAAAGCCGCAGCCAGCGCCACGGCTTCTGCCAGACCGTGTTCGGGCAGTCGCATCCCGTCCCCGATCTTGAGGTCAGGATGCAGCACATAGGCCCGCGTGGGAGCCTTATCGTGGGAAACGCTCTCGCTCAAAGGAAACTCAGTCGTCGCCTTCATAAAGCGAAATCGGCTGACCCGGCATGATCGTCGAAATCGCGTGCTTGTAGACAAGCTGGGACTGGCCGTCGCGGCGCAAGAGGACGCAGAAGTTATCGAACCAAGTAATAACCCCCTGCAGTTTCACACCATTGATCAAAAAGATCGTCACCGGAATTTTCGTTTTCCGTACGTGGTTCAGAAACGCGTCCTGCAGGTTCTGTTTATCGGCAGCCATTATATTTTGCCTTTTCTCTTAGCATTTCGGGGACGTTGGCTCGTCCCACTCTGGCTTGAGTATGCGCAAGTCAACGGGAGTTACCACCCCCAAAAAGCGCTGGCCCCACATGACGCGACAAATCGTGCCATTAAAGCACTCATTTTCGCCACAGTTCGGGATTGAAGAGCGCAATGATCGCCAAAGTTTCCAGCCGCCCCAGCACCATAGCAGCCGCCAGAATGGCCTTGGCGGCGGTGCTCAGATCCCCCCAAGCCAGCGGAAAATCTCCTGCCACAGCGGTCAGCGGGCCGGTATTGGACAGGGCCGCAACCGTGAAGATCATGGCGGGTTCGAAATCGAGGCCTGTATAGGAAATCGCGATCATGACCACCGAAATCGAGAGCGCGAAGAGCATGAAGAAAATCCATGCCACGAATGCCCCCTGACGGCGCAGACGGCGCGCCGCAGAGCCTCCGCCGCCGACCGAGCTGGGATAGACAAGCAGATCCAGTTCGCGCTCGCCATGCCGGATCAGCGCATAGACCCGCAGCAGTCGCACACCGCCGGCGGTGGTGGCGATGCCGCCGCCAATGATCGCCAGTCCCGACAGGATCAGACCCGGCGTCCCCAGCCCCGCCCATGCCCGCGCATCCTCCCAGCCGCTTGATTCAAAGCCGGTGGTGGTCAGAAAGGACAATGTCGTGAACAGCCCGCCCCAAAGCGTGCGCAAGATCACCCCCGGACCGGGATGGGAATCCGTATCCAGCGCCGCAAGCCAGTGGCGGAAAAAGAGCAAGATCACCGTCAGCAATACGATCATCGCCGCCAGCCGCAATTCAGGATCGTCGCGCAACCGCTTGGTCGCGCGCATTTCTCCGTCACCGGGCCAGAACCGGCGCGACAGGGCGGGCAGGAAGAAAACGAAGATGATGACCTCGGTCAGCACGGAGCTTTGCCCCGAGGCCAGGCTGCTGGTCGGCAAGATCCCCGAGGTTGCCAAGGTGGACATTGCCGCACAAAGCGCCACCAGATTATCTTCGCCCGAAATCCGCAAAAGCACCCAGAGAATGCCGGTCAGCCCCGTATAAACCGGAAGCAATTCAAGCGCATATCCGATCATCTTGTCACGGGTGACAACCCCGCGCTGGGTGCCGCGCAGATTGACATCCTTCACCTCGCCGCCCGGCCCGCCAGCAAAGAAGATCTCGAAGCCGCCGACCCGCAGCGGGGCCAATACGGCAATCGTCATCACCAGCATGAAATAGCCGCCGCTCCAGCCCACAAGCGCGCGCCACAGATGTAGCGACGGCGGCAGACGCGCGGGCGCATATAGCGTGCCGCCCGTCGTCGTCAGCGCCGAGACCATCTCCCACCACGCATTGAACAGCGAGGTGTCGCGCATGACCTCGTGGAAAGGGATCGCCAGAACCAGCGGCAGCAGCGTGAAGGCCCCGACCATCGTCAATAGCGAGGACCGCTCGCGCGGGCCGCGCCGGTTTGCCACCGTGGCCAGCGCCAGCAGCACGAAAACAAAAAGCAACAGCGAGCCGGTATAGAAAAACGGTCGTGCCACCGCGTGCTGATGCAGGGTCAGCGCGTGTATCGCGGGCAGATACATCAGCAGACCCGACACCGCGACCAGAATCACGAAGAGCGGCAGATTGCGCAGATTGGCTCCCATCGGACGCGCTTCAGAAATAGTCGATGGAGACCTGCAGCAGGCGCTCCACCTCGGCCACGTCATCGGCCAGCGCGAAAAGAACGACGACATCGCCTTCCTCGATGCGGGTATCGGCACGCGGGCGCACCACGATCTTGTCGCCTTTTTTCAACCCGCCAAGCAGGACGCCCTCGGGAAAATCTATGTCGCGCAACAACTTGCCAGACAAAGGTGAGGTTCCAAGCACCTGCGCTTCGATCACCTCGGCCTCGGCATCGCCGATCGAATAGATCTGGCGCACCCGCCCGTGCCGGATATGGCGCAGGATCGAGGACACGGTCGTAGCGCGCGGATTGATCTGGGCATCGATCCCCAGCGGCTCCATCATCGGGATCAGCGTCGGGTCGTTGACCAGCGTGATCGCCATCTTGCAGCCCGCCTGTTTCGCGCGCACCGCAACCAGAAGATTGGTCTTGTCATCATCGGTCACCGCCAAAAGCGCATCGGTGGCCGAGACATTGGCCTCCTCCAGCAGCTCCTGCGACATCCCGTCACCATGCAGCACAATGGTGCGCTCAAGCGAATCCGCAGCCCGTTCGGCTTTCTCGCGCGACATCTCGATGATCTTGGCGCGCGTCCTGTCGCTACGGGCTTCCAATTTCTTGGCCACAGCCAGCCCGACATTCCCGCCCCCGACAATCAGGATCCGCTCCTGCTTATGGGTGTTCTTGCCGAAAATTTCGAGCGTGCGCGATACATCATCGCGATGGGTGCAGAGATAGATCTGGTCGCCGGCAAAAAGCTGGTCATTGGGCTCGGGCGCAAACAGCCGCCCGTCGCGGCGCACGCCCACCACAATCGCCCGCAGGGTCGAAAACAGATCCGTCAACTGCCGCAAAGGCGTGGACAGCACCGGACAATCGGGCTGAAGCGATATGCCCATCAGCCGCAACTGGTCTTCCATAAAACTTTCGGTATCGAATGTCGCAGGGGCCAGCAGCCGCCGCATCGCCGCCTCGGCCACCTCACGCTCGGGGCTGATGATCACATCAATGGGCAGCTGGTCGCGGCGGTAGATGTCGCGATATTCCTCGTTGAGATAGCTCTGCGAGCGCAACCGCGCAATCTTGCGGGTCACGCCGAAGACAGATTGCGCAACCTGACAGGTCACCATATTGACCTCGTCGGAATGGGTCGCGGCGATGATCAGGTCGCAATCGCGCGCGCCCGCGGCCTCCAGCACATCGGGATGCGAGGCAAAGCCCACCGTCCCCTGCACATCCAGCATATCCGAGGCACGGCGCACCAGCTCGGGGTTGCTATCGACCACTGTCACATCATTGCGCTCGCCCGAAAGATGGCGTGCAATCTGCCAGCCAACCTGTCCGGCCCCACAAATGATCACCTTCATGCGACCCTCCGCAACTCACTGGCTCCGGTTCTATGCGGCAGCGCGGCAGGGGTCAATCACCCGCGCCCGTGCCTTAATCCGCATCCTCTTCAATCCGCGCCATACGACCGCCCGTTTTCGCCCCGGTCACAACACCAAGAGACTTCAGTTTGCGATGCAGGGCCGAACGCTCCATGCCGACGAAATTTGCCGTGCGGGAGATATTGCCGCCAAAACGGCTGATCTGGGTCAGCAGATATTCCCGCTCGAACAATTCGCGCGCCTCGCGCAGCGGCAAAGTCGCCAACTGCCCCGACAGCACGATGCGGCTGGATTCGGATTCTGCCGGCTGGTCCCCCTCAAGCTCGCGCGCCTCGATCTCGCCCGTGCCATCCCCGAGGATCAGAAGACGTTCGATCACATTGCGCAACTGGCGGATATTGCCCGGCCATTCCATCGTCTGCATCATTGCCAAGGCGTCGGCGGACAGCTTGCGGAGCGGCAGACCCTGGGTCTCGTTGAACTGCGCAAGGAAGTACTCGGCCAGCAGCGCCAGATCCTCGCGCCGCTCCGCAAGGCCCGGCACGGCAATCGGCACCACATTCAACCGGTCATACAATTCCTGCCGGAACCGGCCCGCCGCGATTTCGGCGGTCAGATCGCGCGTGGTCGAGCTGATGACGCGCAGATCCACCCGCACCTTATCCGCACCGCCCACACGCAGGAATTGCTGTTCCGTCAGGACACGCAGGATCTTCGATTGCGTGCCCAGCGGCATCTCGGCGACTTCGTCAAAGTAAACAACGCCGCCATGTGCCTGTTCCAGAAGGCCTTTCTCGATGCCGCGCTCCGGCGTTTCGCGCCCGAACAGGACCTCTTCCATACGGTCGGGTTCGATCGAGGCGGAATTGACGGTGATAAAAGGCGCAGTGGCGCGGGTCGAAAGCTGGTGGATATACCGCGCAGCAGTCTCCTTGCCCGAACCGGGCTCGCCGGTCAGCATGACACGACCGTTGGATTTCGTAACCTTATCAAGCTGATCGCGGAGCTTTTTAAACGCCGCACTCTCGCCCAGCATCTCGCCCGTCTGCATATCACGGCGCTTCAGCGTAGAATTTTCGCGCCGCAAACGCGATGTTTCCATAGCACGTGAAATAACCACAAGTAACTGGTCGATATTAAACGGTTTTTCGATAAAGTCATAGGCACCCTGCTTGATCGCGGCCACCGCGATCTCGACATTGCCATGCCCCGAAATGATGATGATCGGAATATCGGGATTGTCACGCTTTGTCGTCTTCAGGATGTCGATCCCGTCCATCCGGCTATCCTTGAGCCAGATATCAAGGATCATCAGCGCCGGTGGCTCTGCATTGACAGCATCCATACATTCATCGGAATTCGACGCCATGCGGGTCGAATAACCTTCGTCTTGCAGGATCTCGGAAATCAGTTCCCGAATATCCTTTTCATCGTCGACAATCAGAATATCGCTCATGTCAGCTCACTATCCTTGATGGCGCGCACTGCCGCATGGGCACGAGGCAGGCGGATTTCGGCAAGGGCACCGCAATGGGCACCGGGGTGAAATGGCGGCGCATCCCGAAGCATCAAAGTGCCGCCATGCTCTTCAATGATTTTCTTTACAATAGAAAGCCCTAGACCTGTTCCTTTAGAGCGGGTCGTCACATAGGGCTCGAACAGACGCGACCGGTCTTCGGGCAGACCTATCCCGTTATCCATAATGCGCAGCGTCACGAACTCGGGCTGCACCTGCATCACAACGCGCACTTCCGGCGCATACCCCTCTTCAGCGCCTTTTTCATAAAGCGATTCAACCGCTTCACCGGCATTCTTGATAAGGTTTGTTACCGCCTGCCCGATCATGGTCTGATCAAGCTCGACCAGAAGCGGGCCCTCCGGCAGATCGGCATTCAAGACAGCGCCATGCAGCGCACCTTCCTGAATGGTAATGGCATCCCGCAGCAACTGCACCAGATCCACCTCGCGCCGGTCCGGCTCGGGCATACGCGCGAATTTAGAGAACTCGTCAACAATACGCCGCAAGTCATTGGTCTGGCGAATGATAACGCCCGTCAGCTGCTCAAGGGCCGGCTCCTCATCGCCCACATGTTTGCGGAATTTGCGCTTGATCCTTTCGGCAGAAAGCTGGATCGGGGTCAGCGGGTTCTTGATTTCATGCGCGATACGGCGGGCCACATCCCCCCAAGCCGCCATCCGTTGTGCAGACACAAGCTCTGTCACATCCTCGAAGGCGATCACATAGCCTTCGCGCAACCCGTCCTCGCGCAGACGCAGCGCCACACGCACAAGAAGGCTTTCCAGCTTGCCATAGCGCGAAACCCGAACCTCTTCTTGAAGCACGTCCTGAACAGCACCGTGCAAACGACTGAAAATATCCAGAAATTCCGGAACGGCATCAGCGATCATCCGTTGGTGATCCTTGATATTATCCAGATCGAGGAGCTTGGCAGCAGAGCGGTTGATGAAATCGATGCGCCCTTCGGCATCCAGTCCGATCACACCCGATGTCACCGACCCCAGAACCGAGTCAAACAGGCGGCGCTGTTCTTCGGTGATCGAATGGCTGGCCATCAGAGCCACTCGCTGGTCCTTAAGCTGGCCGGTCATCCGGTTGAAGCTCCGCCCGAGCATGGCAATCTCGTCATCGCCCTCGGCCTCGAGCACGCGCGCATCCAGATCCCCCGCACCGACCTTTTCAGCGGCCACCGCCATACGCCCGATCGGCAACGAGAGCCTCTCAGCAAACCACAACCCAAGCCAGACAGCGGCGAGAATGAGAATGAGCGCGAAGCCCATATAAACAAGCCCGAATTCAAACAGAACCCGTCCGCGCGTGGCTTCCAGTTGCTGATACAGCGTCACCGTGGTGCGCGTGTCGTCCAGCAGCGACAAAATCGAGCCATCCACTTTGCGTGACACGTAAAGGTATCTGTCAGCAAAGGCGTCTAACTGCTTGAGCGCGCGAAATTCGTTGTCATCCCAATCCTCGATCAGGACAGTTTTACCCGATTGCGCCTGAACAATTTTCTCTGGCGCTGGCTTCTCGAAATCGAACAGATAGCTGCGATCGCCACGCGCGACAATCTCGCCGGTTCCGTCAATGACATAGGCTTCTTTTAAACCGCGTTGAATACCGCTTTGCCCCGCCACCAGCAGTTCGCGCAGCTCCCCATTCGACATGAAGGTCGCGGCCTGTCGGCGCAGATTCAGAAACCCTGCAAGCGCATTGGCATCTTCCAGAAGGTCACGACGATGTTCATCCTGATAGGCTTCGGCAGCTTGCAAAGACGTGCCCACCACCTGCCGGACCCGATCCGAAAACCAGCCTTCCATGCCAATATTGACCGTCAAACCGGCAAATAGCGCCACCAGAACTGTCGGGACAAGCGCGACAAAGGCAAAGATCCCCGTCAGGCGCAATGTCAGTCGGGACCCGACAGAGCGCTTTCGTCGCGCGGCAAGCATCTGTGCAAGTCGCGTGGTAATAAGCCCTGCCAAGCCCATGAAATAAATGAAATCCGCAAGCAGGATAAGACGCAGGGAACCGCTATCGCTCCCCTGTGCCAGCGGCCCCAGAACCACGAATGTGGCAATCGCCAGAATCGGCCCGAGGATAACAAGACTTAGGGTCATCATGTTCTGGACCCGACGCTGCCTACGCAAACGCACGAGCCGATCCCACCACGCCCCTCGATGTCGATTGACCGATTTCACTGCCGCCCCCGAATACCGGAAAAAGCCGGATGTCCTTCTTTTGGGCGCATCTCTTGCTTCTGTTGCCAGATTACATCAGCGCGGCAGGAGTGTCACGCTAAATAAGTCACAGAAACGAAAATTTAAATATGGCTTTGCAATGGGAAACCGCCCGGAGAAACCTCCGGGCGGTAGGATTTCAGGTCAGTTTCCGGCGGCGTGTCACCTGAATATCGAGATCGGTGATTTTCTTTCGCAAGGTGTTTCTGTTGATGCCCAGAAGGTCGGCGCAGCGGGCCTGATTGCCACCGGTGGCATCCAAAGCGATTTCAATCAACGGCGCTTCCATCTCTTTCAGGATCCGGTCATAGAGCCCCGGAGCTGGCAGGTTGCCCCCGTGAAGATCGAAATACCGGCGCAGGTGACGGGCAATCGACGCCGAGAGTTTTTCGCCTTCCCCGCCGGGTCGAAGCGGTTCGACAGCCGGTTGATTGCCCAGAACGGCCTCAACCTCAAGCCGCGAGATCTCTTCCTCCGAAGAGGTCACAACCAGCCGCCGGATGGTGTTTTCCAACTGGCGCACATTGCCCGGCCAGGCGTAAGCCCGCACCAAGGACATCGCATCCGCCGAGAAATGCCGCAGCCCCAAGCCCTCATTCTCCGAGCGGCCAAGGAAATGTTCGGCCAGCAGCGGGATATCCTCCACCCTTTCACGCAGCGGCGGAACCGCCAAGGTCACCCCCCCGAGGCGGTAATAGAGGTCCTGACGGAACTTGTCCGCCTCCATCAGCGCCGCCAGATCGACCTGCGTTGTTGCCATGATCCGCGGCGCGGGGTCCGGCAGCGCATCCAGCAAGCGCACGATTTTCGCCTGCGTCTCGTCGTCATAATCGCCCACCTCGTCAAACACGAGACTGCCGCCCTTGGCCCGCGTGATCAGCGAGGCCGCCCCTTCGCTGCCTTGCAGATCCGAGGCCTGCGCGACCACGAAGGGCAATGTCCGACGATCAGAAAAATCGTGGATTGCCCGTGCGATAAGCGACTTTCCTGTACCGGATTCCCCCAAGATCAGCACCGGCAGATCGGCATTCATCACCCGCGCGACAAGGCGATAGAGCGCCTGCATCGACTGGGTGCGCCCGACCAGCGGCAGGTCGCTTTTCTGCTCGCGCGGCTCGATCTCGACGGGCTTCGGCGGCGAGACCTGATGCTTGCGTTTCTGCTCGAGCGCCTTTTGCGCGCGCTTCATCAGATCGGGCAGATCGAACGGCTTGGGCAGATAGTCATAGGCATCGGCCTCGGCAGCCTGCACGGCCGTCATGATGGTGTTCTGCGCCGAAATCACGATGACCGGCAGGCCGGGGCGCAATTCGGCAATTTTCGGAAGCTGCTGCAACCCGTTTCCGTCGGGCATCATCACATCCGAGATCACCAGATCGCCTTTGCCCTCCTCGACCCAGCGCATCAGCGTGGTCAGGGAGGCGGTCGCATGCACGCGGCACCCTGCCCGCGTCAAAGCTTGGGTCAAAACGGTTCGGATGGTGCGATCGTCATCAGCAACAAGGACTGTACCGTCCATGGGCGTTACTCCTCTTCTCGGGCGACTGGCAGGGAAATACGGAATACGGTCCGACCGGGAACGGAATCGAGATTGATCCATCCATCATGGTCGGAAATGATCTTGGAGACGAGCGCGAGACCAAGCCCCGTGCCGTTCTCGCGTCCGGAGACGAAGGGTTCGAACACATTCGCCGCAATATCTGCAGGGATGCCGGGGCCGTCATCGATGATCTCGATCTGCAGCGGCAGCGCCTTCCCGCGCCCATCCGCCGTGCGGATACGCAGCTTGTGTTCGTAGAAGGTGTGAATCGTGATTGTGCCTTCTGTTTTAGCGGCTTGGCTTGCGTTCTTCAGAAGGTTCAGGAAGACCTGCGTCAACTGATCGGCATCGCCCAGCGTCAGCGGCAGCGACGGGTCGTAATCATCGCGGATGACCATATGCCCGCCAAAGCCGACCTCTGCCGATTTGCGCGCACGGTCCAGCACGTCATGGATGTTGACAGGCTTCTTCTCCGGCGGACGGACATTGCCGAACTGCTCGACCTGCTCAAGCAGCTTGACCACCCGCCGCGTCTCGTCAACGATCAGATCCGTCAGTTCCAGATCCTCGCCCGTCAGCCCCATCGACAAAAGCTGCGCCGCCCCTGCAATCCCCGCCAGCGGGTTCTTGATCTCATGGGCCAGCATTTCGGCCATGCCAATCGCCGAACGCGCCGCGGTCTTTGCCATATTGGCGCGGCCAAGGCGGTCCGACAGCTCGCGCGGGGTGATGAGAAACAGGATCTGGTCGGGATCGGAGCCCAGCGTGGCAGTTTGCAGGTTGCATTGCACCGGCGCTTTCTCGCCCGTGGTCACCTCGACATCATTCACGAAAACCGTGGTCTGGCCGGAGCGGGTCCGCGCAAAGATTTCTTCGAGCGGGGCATTGATGGCCAGCCGCTCGGAGACGGATTTGCCCTGCATTGCACGGGCCGACAGATTGAGGAACTGCTCGGCTGCGGGATTGACCTCGCTTACGCAATCATAGCGGTCAATCAACAGGGCCGGAATAGGCAGGGAGTTCCAGATTACACCAGGAGCAGGCAGGGTCACGCGGCCATCCTTTCACCGAATGCGGCCCGGATCAGAGCGCGCGTGGCCTCTGGCGTCTGGGCACGAACCATCTCGTCACGCAGGGGCGCACCCGCCGCCTCGGCATACCAGCCAAGATGCTTGCGCGCGAGCCGAAGCCCCAGCTCAGCGCCGTAAAAGCGCAAAATCTCTTCGTAATGTCCAAGGATCAGCTCGGCCAGATCCACCCCTTGCGGGATCTCCGGCGCGGGCGTGCCGTAGATCTCATGGGCAATCTGGGCCAGAAGCCACGGGCGGCCCTGAATGCCGCGCCCGACCATCACCCCCGCCGCGCCGCTCTGGCGCAGGGCCTCGCGCGCGCTTGCAGCATCGGTGATGTCGCCATTGGCCACCACCGGAATGCGCACTGCCTCGACCACCTCGCGGATGGCAGCCCAATCGGCCTCGCCCTTATAAAACTGCATCCGGGTGCGCCCGTGCACGACAATCATCTGCACGCCCGCATTTTCGGCCCGACGCGCGATCTCGGCGGCATTCCGGCTTTCGTCACACCAGCCAAGGCGCATCTTGAGCGTCACCGGCACCTCGACCGCCGCCACCACGGCCGCGATCAAGGTCAGCGCATGGTCGGGATTGCGCATCAGCGCCGAGCCGGAGGCCCCGCCTGTGACTTTCTTCGCGGGGCAGCCCATATTGATGTCGATGACACGTGCGCCCATCCCCGCCACCAGTTTGGCTGCCTCGCCCATCGGCTGCGCCTCGCGCCCCGCAAGCTGCACCGAAGACGGCATGTCCAGCGACATATCGGTACGGGCCTTCGCCCGCACGGAAGGCTTCGCCGTCAGCATCTCGCCGGAGGCCACCATTTCGGACACCACAAGCCCCGCGCCGAACCCGCCGACAAGGCTGCGGAACGGCCTGTCGGTAATACCGGCCATCGGTGCCAACAGCACCGGCGGATCGATCAAGACATTATCAAGCTGGATGGACACGGAACTTCCCGAAGTAACTCTGGTTTTCTGCTACCGCCTTGAACCGCGATTCACAAATCCCCTCGGGCGATTCTATGGGCAGAAAGGCAGGAAAAATATGCATCCGCACATTATTTAGGCATCATAACGCGGAAATTGGTCGCATTTCAATAAAAGCCTGTTCTGATTGCACAGAACTTGCGCTTCGCCTAAGTCCTTGGCACAGATTTCGACAGGCAAGAGGTTCGGATGTCGATTGCATTGATCATCGTTGCCGCAGGGCGTGGCACCCGCGCCGGAGGGACGCAGCCCAAACAATGGCAGATGCTGGCCGGAAAACCGGTGCTGGCCCATACGATCGACAGTTGCCAGACGGCTCTGCGCAACGCGGGCAGGGATGCGCGGCTGCTTCTGGTGCTGCATCCCGATGATATGGCGCGCGGACTGGAACTGACCGGCGGCACCGTCACGCTCATTGCAGGGGGCGAAAGCCGTGATGCCTCGGTTCGAAACGCTTTGGAAGCCTTGGAGCACCAGAATATCGACAAGGTGCTGATCCATGACGGCGCGCGCCCCTTCCTGCCCGAAACCGTTCTGACAGGCGTGCTGGACGCGCTCGAGACCCTGCCCGCCGCCGCACCGGCCCTGCCCGTTTCGGATGCGCTCTGGCTGGGAGACAGGGCCCGCGTGGCGGGCACCCGCGACCGTAGCGGCCTCTATCGCGCGCAAACCCCGCAGGGTTTTCACTACGATGCCATTCTGGCAGCCCATCGGTCCCATCAGGGCCCTGCCCCCGATGATGTCGAAATTGCGCGTAGCGCAGGGATGGACGTTGCGATCACTCTTGGGCATGAAGACAATCTCAAGATCACCTATCCCGCAGATTTCGCCCGCGCCGAGGCGATCCTGCGGGCAAGAAAGGACGCCAGAATGGATGTAAGACTGGGCAACGGATATGACGTGCATGCGTTCACCGAGGGCGATCACGTCATTCTCTGCGGGGTGGAGATTCCGCACTCCAAAGCGCTTTTAGGCCATTCGGATGCCGATGTCGGCATGCATGCGCTGACCGACGCGATCTATGGCGCATTGGCGCAGGGCGATATCGGCCGCCATTTCCCGCCATCGGACCCGCAATGGAAAGGCGCGGCCAGCTGGATTTTCCTGGATCATGCCGCCAAGCTCGCGGGCGAGATGGGCTACCGGATCGGCAATGCCGATGTCACACTCATCTGCGAGCGCCCCAAGATCGGCCCCCACGCGCCCGCGATGATGGCCGAACTGGCCCGCATCATGGGCTGCGAGGCAAGCCGTGTCTCGGTCAAGGCCACCACTTCGGAGAAGCTGGGCTTTACGGGCCGCGAAGAAGGCATCGCCGCCATCGCCACCGTCACCCTGATTGCCGACTGACCCGACCGCCCTATCTGCGCCTTGAGGAGACGCCCATGCTGAATTTCATCAATACCTTCTTCTGGTCGGGCAAGCTGAAACCGGCCTCCGGCACCTGGGGGTCGCTGGCGGCGCTGGCCGTGGGATGGTCGATCGAGCACTGGCTGGGCTTCTGGCCGCTGGTTCTGGCCTTCGTCATTGCAACCGTTGTGGGCTTCATCACGGTGCCTGCCGAACTGAAAGACCGCCCCGGCGATGATCCCTCCGAGATCGTGATCGACGAGGTCGCGGGGCTCTGGCTCGCCATGCTATTTCCTGCTGTGGGCTTTTACATGCGCGATATGTCGATGGTCTGGCCCGGCCCCGTTGCGGCCTTCCTGCTGTTCCGTCTGTTCGACATATGGAAACCCTCGATTGTCGGCTGGGCCGACCGCCTGCACACCCCGCAAGGCGTGATGCTGGACGACCTCTTCGCGGGGATCTTCGCGGGCATCGGCACCATCGTGCTGGCCGCGCTATACCATATCCCGCTGATCCTGATGTCCTGATCCGGAGCCCCGTCATGTCCGACCTCGCCCCCCGTGTCATTGCCGAAGCCAAAGCCCGCGCGATCATGATTGCTACCGCGGAAAGCTGCACAGCGGGGCTGATTGCAGCCGCCCTCACCGATCTGGCGGGGTCCTCCGCCGTCTTCGAACGTGGTTTCGTCACCTATTCCAACGCCGCCAAAACCGAAATGCTGGGCGTGCCTGCCGAGATGATCGCCCGCTACGGCGCGGTCTCGGAAGAGGTCGCCCGCGCAATGGCCACCGGCGCCCTGCGCAACAGCCGTGCCACGCTTGCCGTTTCGGTCACCGGCATCGCAGGCCCCGGCGGATCGGAGCATAAACCCGAAGGGCGCGTCTGTTTCGGACTGGCCTGTGACTGGGCGGCCCCCGTCACGAGCACCTGCGAATTCGGCGCCATCGGGCGCGAACTGGTGCGCCTGCATACCCGCGAACATGCTCTGGATTTAATCCTGTCGGCGCTAAAATAAGCGCCGGAAAAATTCTCATAACGGCCAGTATTTAATCATACACCCCAAAATATACGCCATTTTTGCAGCATTTCATAAAATGCGCAGATATTAACCCGTTCAAGGTCCGATTTGCCTCTTTCAAGGCCCCCAAGAAGAGATATGCCGCCTGCGCGCTATCTTTTTACGGAGGACGTCGGATGAGCGGAGCAGATACCGCATGGGTTATGGTTGCCACGGCCCTTGTTCTATTCATGACCTTGCCGGGGCTGGCCCTATTCTATGGCGGGCTGGTGCGGGCGCGCAACGTCCTGTCGGTCTTCATGCAATGTTTTGCCGTCGCCGCCCTGATGAGCGTTTTGTGGCTTGTCTTCGGCTACTCGCTCGCCTTTGGTCATGCGAACGGCTTCTGGGGCGGCTTCGGGAAAATCGCGCTGATCGGGCTTACACCCGAAACGCTTTGGGGCACGATTCCCGAAATCGCCTTCTTCGCGTTCCAGATGACCTTCGCCATCATCACACCCGCCCTCATTATCGGGGCCTTCGTCGAGCGGATCAATTTCTCTTTCGTGCTGGCCTTCTGTGCCCTGTGGATGCTGGCGGTCTATGCGCCCGTCACCCACTGGATCTGGGGCGGCGGCATGATGGCCGATGGCGGGATTTTCGGCGCGACCGGCACCAAAGATTTCGCCGGCGGAATCGTGGTGCATGAGACCGCAGCTCTTGCCGCGCTGCTTCTGGCAGTCATGGTCGGGCCGCGCGCCAAACGCCACACGCCGCCGCATAGCCCCGTGCTGGTGGCCATCGGTGCGGGGATGCTCTGGGTCGGCTGGTTCGGCTTCAACGGCGGATCGCAACTGGCCGCCGATGGCGGGGCGGCAATGGCAATCACCGTCACGCATATCTCGGCCTCGGCGGCCTCGCTGTCTTGGGCCTTGTGGGAGCGCATCAAATTCGGCAAATCCAGCCTGATCGGCCTTGTCACCGGCACCATTGCAGGGCTGGCCTCGATCACCCCAGCGGCAGGCTTTGTCGGCCCGCTCGAAGCCTTGGCCATCGGCGTCATCGCGGGGATCCTGTGTCAGGAAGCCGTGATCCTTCTGCGCGACAAAATCCGCATCGACGACTCGTTAGATGTCTTTGCCGTGCACGGAATCGGTGGCATTTTCGGCACCATCATGATTGCGGCCCTCGGCCACGGTGCGTGGCTGGCACAGCTGGGCGCGCTGGTGGTGGTCGGGCTTTACACACTTGGCGTCAGCTGGCTGATCGCGAAACTCGTCGCACGGGTCTTCCCGATGCGGGTCTCAAAAGAAGACGAGAATAACGGCCTCGATCTCAGCTCGCATGGCGAGCGCGCCTATGACCATACGTCCTGAGCCATTTAAAAAGCCGCCTCTTGGGGCGGCTTTTTTTTGACAGCATCTAGCGACGGCCCTCAGGCATTCCGGCCGCCTCAGGCATTACCGTAAAGCGCGTGAGCGCGATCCTCGAACGCCTTCACGATACGGCGCATGGCCTCGTTGAAAACCGTGCCAATAACGCCTTGCAAGATCATGTTTTTAAATTCAAAATCCACAAAGAACTGAACCTTGCAGCCGCCCTCGGGAAGGTCTTCGAAATCCCATGTGCTTTTGAGATATTTGAATGGCCCGTCAAGATATTCGGTATCGATATGGTAGCGGTCGGGCCAAAGCGTCACACGCGATCCAAAGCGTTCGCGGAAAACTTTAAACGAAATCACCAGATCCGCGAGCATGACCGTAGAGCCATCGGCCTGAAGCTCGGTCGAACGGATACGCGCCGCAGAATTCCACGGCAGGAATTTCGGATAATTCTGCACATCTGCCACCAGATCATACATTTGGCGTGCGCTATACGGTAGCACGCGACTGTCAGACTGTTTTGGCATACCCGGCCTTCTTCCCATTACCCTTGTTTCGCCGCCCCTTTACTTGCGATAAACGGAACGAGATTCAAGAGCCGATCACGCAAAGCGGCTCTCCCAAGGAGCCAAAGCCGATGACCGACCGTCCCTATGAAATCGAAACGTTCATTTCTGCCAAGCAAATCGCCGCGCGTGTCGAGACATTGGCCGCCGAAATCACCGAACATTTCGCCGGAACCGACAAGCTGGTGGTCATCGGCCTGCTGCGCGGGTCATTCGTGTTCATCGCCGATCTGATCCGCGAGATCCATCTGCCCTGCGAGGTCGATTTCCTTGAGGCATCAAGCTATGGCAATGAAACGACATCTTCGCGGGAAGTCCGCATTCTCAAAGACTTGCGCGGAAATATTGGCGGGAGGGATGTGCTTGTGGTCGAGGATATTGTCGACACCGGCCACACGATCTCGAAGATCATGGAGATGCTTCGGGCGCGTGGTCCGCGCAAAATCGCCTGCTGCGCCATGCTTGATAAACCTTCGCGACGGGAAGTCGACGTTAAAGCCGACTGGTGCGGCTTTTCGATTCCCGACGAGTTTGTCATCGGCTACGGGCTTGATTTTGCACAAAGTCATCGCAACCTGCCTTATATCGGCACAGTCAAATTTCTGGATGACAAAAAGTGAACCTGATCTGGCTCCTGCGGATGGCGAAATGGGTACGTCATCCGCCCTCAAAACGACAGGTGCGGATCATGCTGGTGGTTGCGGCCTGCGTCCTCCTTGTTCTGGGGCTGGATTGGCTGGGCCTATGGCCGGATTGGGCCAAGAGCACGCCACAGAGCCGGCAGAGGATTTATTGAACAACCAAACCGCTTTGGATGATTTTCAAAGCGGTTTGAACTCAAAAAACACGTCATCATGGGCGCATCTGAGATAACGGAGCACAACCGGCCATGAACCACATGTCGGACAGGGCTCCCCAGTGTCGCAGGCTCTCAAACTGGCGGGCGTAAACATCTGCCAAGGCCCGCAAGGGGCCTTCGTCCTCCGGCAACATGATCGATGATCAGGCCAGCCGTCCATCGCGTGGCATCCGGTGATCGACAGGCTCTATTGCGACGCTTTCGGCAGCAGAGGCCGGATTTTCTGGGCAATCACATCCTCGGTCAGAGGCCCTGCATACCGCATCAAAACCTTGCCCTGCCCATCCACGACGAAAGTTTCCGGCACCCCGTAGACGCCCCAGTTTAACGCCATCTGACCTTGCGGATCCTGACCGGCCCGCGCAAAGGGATTCCCAAGACTATTGAGGAATTTCAGCGCCTTATCAGGGGTATCTTTATAGTTTACACCAAGAATTTCCACCCCCTGCCCAGAGAGCGCCTCAAGATTTGGATGCTCGACCCGACAGGGCGCGCACCATGATGCCCAGAAATTCACCAGCTTCACCTGACCGTCGCGCAGATCGCTATCGTTGAAGTCCGGCAGGCTGCCCAGCGGGGACAGGGCCACGGCGGGCGCGTCCTTTCCGGCAAAGGCCGTGGGCAACTGGCTTGGATCCTGCCGCCACATCCCCCAGACGAACAGGATTGCCAATCCCGCGAAAACCAGCGGCGGTGCCAGCATCAGAGGCTTAACCATTGTGGCTCTCCTCACGGCTGTCCTGCATCGGCGTGTTTTGCCGACGGATGTCGTGCATACGGGCCTCCTGCCGCGCCAGTGCCGCCTTCACGCGGCGCCCCTGCCAAAGCGTGACAGCCACAAGCACCAGCAGCAGAAACAGGCAGGCCCCCCAGCTGATCAGCACCGTATATTCGTATTTCCCCAGATCGATCATCATGCCATCCGCTCCCGTTGTTCAAGCGCATGCAAACGACGACGCCGGATCTCGGTGCGGGTCCGCAGCAGAACCAGCGTCACGAAAAAAAGGCCGAACCCCACCAGACACAGCAGAAGCGGGAACCAGTAGACATTGGCGATATGCTGTTCGCGGTCCATCGACAGCGTCGCCCCCTGATGCAGCCCCTGATTCCAGAAATTCACCGCATAGCGCGACAGCAGCGCAAACACGGACCCCACAAGACACAGCACGCCCGTCAGATCGGCGGCGGTATCGGGATTATCGATAGCGGCCCAAAGCGCCATATAGCCGAGATAGAAAAGGAACAGGATCAGGAACGAGGTCAGACGCGGATCCCATGCCCACCACGTCCCCCACATCGGCTCGCCCCAGACCGCACCGGTGATCAGGGCGATGACCGTCATGACCATACCAACGGGGGCAGCGGCCTTGGCCGCAAGCGCGGAGACATGGTGGCGACGGATAATCCAGATCAGCGAGGTGACCAGCATCATGATCCAGATATTGATCGCCATCATCGCTGCGGGCACATGCACATAGATGACCTTGACGCTGGAGCCGAAATTATCGGCGGCAGGCGTGAAGAAGAACCCCCAGACCAGCCCCGGCACGAGGGTGAGGACAGTCAGGACCACCACGAATGGCAGCAGCTTATCGGTCGTTCGCATGAACTTGACCGGATTGGCGTATTCCCAAATGGACATCAGTGGCGGCACCTTTCAACGAACGTCGCAGATGACCCATGCCCGCCACGGGCGTGAGAGTCTCTGATCTATCTCAGATTTATCCGGATTGCGGCTGCGGATGCAAATGGGACCAAAGCGGCACAGGCAAGGGTGATCCCTGCCAGCACCAGAGCGGGCGCCTCGACATTTGCACCCTCCGCCCCGCGGCGCACCAGCTCCGCGGCAAAAATCAGCGTGGGCACATAGAGCGGCAGCACCAGCAACGAAAGCAGCAACCCGCCACGTTTGATGCCCACCGTAAGGGCCGCGCCGAATGTCCCCAGCACCGAAAGCGCGGGCGTTGCCAGCAAAAGCGCGCTTACCAGCCAGATATAGCCCTTGGGGTCCAGATGCAGCAGCAGGCCGAAAAGCGGCGAGGCGAGCGTCAGCGGCAGGCCCGTCACCAGCCAATGCGCCAGCGCCTTCATCGAGACCACCGCCTCCATCGGAACGGGGGCCGTTGCCAGAAGGTCGAGCGAGCCATCTTCGTAATCGAGCGCAAAGATCCGGTCCAGCGACAGCAGGCAGGCCAGCAGCGCCCCCACCAGCAGGATTCCCGGCGCGATAGGGGCCAGAATCTCTGCCTGCGGGCCAACACCGAAGGGCACAAGTGTTACCACGATCAGAAAGAAGGCCAGCCCGAGACCGAAGCCACCACCAGCCCTGACCGCCAGTTTAAGATCGCGCAGCAAGAGGGCTCTCATAGGAAGGCCTCGTCGAAAGCACCGGCGGACCCGCCTGTGGGGGCCAGCGGATCGGCGCGATACGGGCCAAGGTCCAGCACGCGTGCCTCGGGGAGACCGAGGTCGATATGGGTCGCCATCAGGGCCGCCCCGCCTTGCGCAAGGTGGCTGCGGATGGCCTCGGCAAACAGCTGCACCGACGCCTGATCCAGCGACACGGTCGGTTCGTCCAGAACCCAGATCGGTCGCCCCGTCACCAGCAGACGCGCCAGCCCCAAGCGCCGTTTCTGTCCGGCCGAAAGACTATGCGCCGCGCGATCCGCCAAAGCGTCGAGATTCATCTGCGCAAGGGCAGGCGCGATATCCTTTGTCGCATAGATATCGGCCCAGAATCTGAGATTTTCGACAACGCTCAGCGTGGCCTTCAACCCGTCCGAATGGCCGGCATAGGCCATAGATTCGGCGGCCAGGGACATCTCTCCCGCCAAGGCCGGTTGCAGGCCGGCAATGGTGCGCAAAAGGGTGGTCTTGCCAATGCCATTCGGCCCGCGCAGCACAAGTGCCTCGCCATGATCCACGCAGAAGGAAAGCGCGGAGAGGATCGGAAGCCCCGCACGCGCGACACTGAGATCGGTGATCGTCAGAAGGGGCATCGGGCCGCCCTCAGTCACGCGCCAGCTCGGGCGGCAGGTCGCCCGGCATCGGCAGCAGCGCCACGGCCACACGGCGGCCTTCGGTCAGCAGGACATTGTAGCTGCGCGCGGCAGAGGGGCTGGACATCGGTTCGGGCATCAGGCCCATTTCCTCGACCGCCGCGATGAAATCGGCAGGCGGAAAGGCGATATCTGCCCCCATGCCGACAAACAGCACATCAATACGCCCGACCAGCGCACGGATCGCGGCGAGATCCTCGAAGCCGCCCCAATCGACAGCCCCTGCCCCATATACCAGTTGCGCACCGCGACGCACCGCGCCAGCAATCCGGAAAAACCCCGGCCCATAGCCGTCAATGGGCGTCTGTCCGGAAAAACTGGCTTCGGTCATCTGCATCGCGGTCCCCTTGGGTCGTTATTTGGCTTCGCTACCGGTGTTCTTGTCAAAGAACTTCTCGGCGGGGTCTTTCTTTTCAGAACGGTTGAGACCGATCATCAGAACAATGTTTTTCGCAACAAAGACCGAGGAATAGGTCCCGACCACCACACCGAAGGTCATCGCGAACACGAAACCACGGATCACGTCGCCCCCAAGCACCAGAAGCGAGATCAGTGCAATCAGCGTGGTGCCAGAGGTCATCACCGTCCGCGACAGGGTCTCGTTGACCGAGATATTCATTACCTCGCGCAGCGGCATGGTTTTGTATTTGACCAGATTTTCACGCAACCGGTCAAACACCACCACGGTGTCGTTGATCGAATAGCCCAGAATGGTCAGCAGCGCTGCGATGATCGTCAGATCGAACTTGATCTGCGCCACGGCGAAAATGCCGACGGTGATCACAAGATCATGCACCAGCGCGGCCACAGCGCCCACGGCAAACTGCCATTCGAAGCGCAGCCAGATATAGACGAGGATCGCGGCGGTTGCCGCCAGAACCGACAGGATCGCCGTTTTGATCAGCTCGCCCGAAACCTTCGGACCGACGGATTCCGTAGCCGTGAATTTGACATCCGGCGTTACCTCTTTCAGCGCGGCATTGATTGCATCGACGGTCTGCGGCGTGATCGACCCTTCGTCATTTTGCGCCTGAATGCGCACCTCGGCCACATTCTGGTCGGGGCCGAAGGAGGGGTCGAACACCTCGGTAATCACCACATCGCCCAGATCAAGCGGCTGGAGCGCCGAGCGCCAGGCCCCCACATCGATCGACTGGCTGCTTTCCGCGCGGATGGTGGTCCCGCCGCGGAAGTCGATGCCGAAATTCAGCCCCATCACCGCGGTGGCGATAATCGAGGCAATGACCAGAACCACCGAAAACCCGAAGGTCAGGAACTGGTGACGGAAAAAATCGAATTTGGTCTCGTCCGGAACGAGCTTGAGACGGAATGCCATGTGTTTCGCTCCTTCAGAGGTCTAGCGTTTTCGGACGACGGCGGTCGTACCAGGTCACCACCATCAGGCGGGTCACCCAGATTGCGGTAAACACCGAAGTCACAATCCCGATGATCAGGGTCACGGCAAAGCCGCGCACCGGCCCTGCCCCCAGCACAAACAGGATAAGGGCTGTCAGGAAGGTGGTGACATTGGCGTCGATAATGGCCGACATCGCCTTTTCATAGCCGATCTCGATCGCCCGCGCAGGGCCTTTGACGCGCTTGAGTTCCTCGCGGATACGCTCGTAGATCAGCACATTGGCATCCACGGCGGTGCCCATCGTCAGCACGATCCCCGCAATCCCCGGCAATGTCAGCGTGCCGCCGATCATCGACATGATCCCGAAGAGCAAGCCGATATTGATCAGCAGCGCAATCGCCGCGAACGTCCCGAACAGCCCGTAGCTGGCAATCATATAGGCAATCACGAGGAACAGTCCGACCACGGCGGCAATCGCTCCGGCACGGATGGAATCCGCGCCCAGCTCCGGCCCGATCGTGCGTTCTTCAAGGAAGTCCAGCTTGGCCGGAAGCGCGCCCGAACGCAGCAGAAGGGCCAGATCGGTGGATTCCTGAATGGAGAAATTGCCGGTGATAATGCCCGAACCGCCCGCGATATGGCTCTGGATGGTGGGGGCCGAGATCACCTCGTTATCCAGCACGATGGCGAAGGGTTCGCCGATATGCGAGGCGGTGAAATCCCCGAACTGGCGCGCGCCGGTCGTATTGAAACGGAAGCTGACCGCCGGATAGCCGTTCTGGTCGGTGGCGGCTTTCGCATCGGTCAGGGCATCCCCCGACACAACCGGCACATCCCCCAGAATGTAGTAAAGGCCCTTGCGGTTGGCATCGGGGACCAGCACGTTGCCCGCGCCGGGATTGGCGTTCTCGTCCTGCGTGCTGCCATTCACCTGCATGAAGTTCAGCTGCGCGGTCGTGCCGATCAGATCCTTCAGCTCCTGAGCCGAGCCGATGCCGGGAACCTCGATCAGGATCCGGTCCGAGCCCTGACGGGCAATCGTCGGCTCGCGGGTGCCTGCGGCATCGATCCGGCGGCGCACGATTTCAAGCGATTGCTGCATGGTACGGTCGTCAGTGGCCTGTTTTTCCGCATCCGACAGCTTGATGGTGATGGTATCGCCCTGCCCCGTGATCTGCAGATCATCCTGACCGACGCCAGTCAGCGTCACAATCGGCGAAGCGAGCGTTTTGGCAATTTCGACCGCCTTCTGGATCTGGTCGGCATTGCCGATCTGGATCCGCAGCTCGTCCTCGGGCGAAGAGACGCGGCGGATCGCACCGATGGTGGAACGCTCTTTGGCCAGCGCGCTGCGCATTTCCGGCCAGAGCGATTTCATCCGCGCAGCATAGACATCCGAAAGCTGGACTTCGGCCAGAAGATGGGCGCCGCCCCGCAGGTCGAGCCCGAGATTGACCAGCCCGTTGGGCAGCCAAGCGGGCCAGGCGTCCAGCGCAGCTTGCTGTTCGGTCGTCAGGGTCTTGGTTTTGGCGAAAGTCGAGGCGGCATCATTATGCCCCTCGACCTTGGCGTAAAAGATATTTGGCGCGGCCATTGCCAGCCCGATAACACAGAGGGCGATAATGAGAATACGCTTCCAAAGCGGGATATGCAGCATGGCCGACGCTTTCGTTCTTATTTGGATTCAGCAGCAGGTTCGGTTTTCGAAACCACCTGACCGATGGTCGATTTCACCACGCGCACTTTGACGCCCTGAGCGATTTCCACTTCGACCATGCCATCTTCGCGCACATTGGTCACTTTCCCCAGAATGCCGCCTTGGGTGACAACCTCGTCACCGCGACGCAGGGCTTCCACCATCTGGCGATGCTGTTTCGCCTTTTTCTGCTGCGGACGGATCAGCAGGAAATACATGATGATGAAGATCAGGATCAGCGGCAAGAACTGGCCGAGAGCGGCCATACCACCGGGTGCTGCTGCACCGGCTGCCTGAGCATATGCGGGGGTCACGAACATTGACTTTGGGTCCTTTCCTGAGGGCCAGAGAGCGCAAAAACGCCTTGAATTCGGCGCGCACCCTATATGGGCCTTGGGACGATGGCAAGTTTCTGCCGCCCTAGTAACGAACAGAACGCCGGAATACACGACGCATCCGACGGTCACACGAAAATGTCAGGAAATTCTGGGGATCTGCCCCCGTTCTGGGGCATCGGCCGTGATCCTGTCCGGGAGGGGTGAGACCGGGGGAGCTGCTCCCCGGTCGGGGTGACCCGGACAGGATCATTGGCGAAAGACGTGCGATCGCCCGCAAGGCTGCGGAAGATCACGTGGCAGGAAGGTGGCCACAGGGGAGTTGACCACCTGCGGGAGGGATCACAGGGTCTGGGCGTCGATCAGCGTTTGCAGCTTGGCGCGTTCTGCGCCGACCATATCCTGCGCGCTCATCTCGGCGATATCGGTGCATTCCTCGATCATGAAGGCAAAGAAATCGCTTTCGAATTCGACACCATCCACCACAAGGCGGGCGATGAAGCGCAGCTTGGCAAGAGCTTCTTTCAGGTTCGACGGCTCGGTTTCGTAAATGACGCTCTCAAGCGTGTTGAGCTGGTAGCGGTAGATGCGGACCTCGGTCTCGAGTTCTTCGATCTCGGCGGTCTCGCGGGTATGGACGGGAGGACGTTCCGGAATGTCGGTGGTGCCACGCAGAGCCTGCTTGATACGCTCTTCGCTGATCATCTGGTGATAGCGCGACATCTTGGCCTGCTGTTCGGTCAGTACGCGATCGCACAGCCCTTCGATATAGTCATAACGACGGATCAGTTCGATCAAGGTCTTGCTGTCTGCACGCTCTGCTTTGGGAGCACCGATGGTTTGGAATTCAACTGCGTTCTGCATTGTGTTCGTCCTTCTGTTCGCCTTGGGCAGTCAGCCCTGTCTGCTGCCGATGAACACATAATTGCGAGTAGGCTTGACCAAATGAGGGAGGAACCAAGGCATTGTTTCCCACTTGGTTACCAATTCCTTAACGAAGGCGGGAAGATGGTTAAATTTGGTTAACACGATGGCATAGAAGATTTTTTGTTATTTTTCATAAACTTGTAAGGTTAGGTTTGAAGGCGAAAATAAGGCAGAAAATCTGGCGCGTCGGGGCGCCGTGAATCTTTACCCTTTATTTACCAATCAGGCAGGCTTTGCCCTATTTCACAGGCGATCAGGGCAGATTTGGACAGTGGTTCGATCTTGGCAACAATCGTGATTTGCCGGTGATTCCCCGTCGGAGCAGAATCACTCCCTGCATCGTGGCAGCCAAGCGCATGACAGGGCGGATAACGGGCCGATACACCGCAGGCAGATGAAAGGCGCCCGAAAGCGCCTTTCGTCAGACACGACCCCGGCCCTGCGGCCGAGGGGGCCACTAATGATGGCGCTAATGATGGAACGCCATCAGACTCTCGCAGCCCTGAACCGCGCCATGATCCAGAAGCTCGGAACATTCTTCCATGACATTCGCGAAATAGTCGGGAGAGAATTCATAGCCATCCTGCATCTGCCCCGAGAGGAAGCGCAGTTTGGCCAGAGCCTCTGCCGGATCGCGCGGAGGCGTCTCGAAGATCACATCCTCGATCAGTTCCATCTGGTATCCGAGAATGCGGATCTCCTGTTCCAGCTCGTCAATCTCGGCAAGAAGCTTATCGGCAAGCGCAGACAGTTCTACAGGCATCGCATCGGGCGCAAAACGACCCTGCCCTGCCGATACGGTGCGCGCCAGCGCATCCTGTTCCCCGATCATCTTGTCGCTAAGATCGCGAAGATAGCTGTGGCGGGCCACGAGCTCTGTCATCGGTAGCCGTCCTGCGGGGCTACTGCCCGATCCGGTCTCGGTCTTCACTTCTGCAAACATCACCCGTCATCCCTTCTTGGTGCGCAATCGTTTCCGGCTTTCGCCATAGAGCCCCGAAATACGGCAGCCCGAAACACCACGGCCCGAGCACGCCCCGTTCGAGGACATCCGGACAACTGCGCCAAGCGAAGAGACGGCAATTTTTGCCGCACATATTCCACAAGCTCCTGCTTGCAGCCCCGCCTGGCTGGCGCGGTCTTCACGGTTGACGTTAGTGCAGCACGCTTAACGCAAGGTGAATTTGTTCGCCTTTTGATCACTTTTCTCCGCCACCCGCTCTGGACTTTGGGGCGGCGCGGTTTGATAAAGACCCCCATATGGGCGCACAGACTGCAGGAAGGGTTCAGACATGACATCTCCCGATGATCCGATCATCTTCGACGACCAGCCCGAGGCCGGCCACCAGTTCCAGCGCCTGCTGGCGATCATGTCCAATCTGCGCAACCCGGATACGGGCTGCCCGTGGGATATCGAACAGGATTTCGGCACCATTGCGCCCTATACTCTGGAAGAGGCGCATGAGGTGGCCGATGCGATCGAGCGCGCGGCATGGGACGAGCTGCCTGCCGAACTGGGCGATCTCGCATTGCAGGTGGTGTTCCATGCGCAGATCGCCAAGGATCGCGGCCTGTTCGACGTGACGGATGTGCTGCGCGCGATCAATAACAAGATGGTGCATCGCCATCCCCATGTCTTCGGCACGGAAAATCGTGACAAAACGGCGCAACAGCAGAGCGCGGACTGGGAAAAGATCAAGGCCGCAGAGCGCGCGACCAAGGGAAAACGCGAGACGCCGACGGGCGTGCTGGACGATGTGGCTCTGGCCCTGCCCGCGCTCACCCGCGCCCTCAAGCTGCAGAAGCGTGCCGCGCGGGTCGGGTTCGACTGGACCGATATCGGGGATGTTCTGGCCAAGATCTCGGAGGAATCCGAAGAGCTGGTCGAGGCGCGCGCCATGCTGGGCGCAGACGAGATTGCCGAAGAATATGGCGATCTGCTGTTTGTCATGGTGAATCTGGGGCGGCATCTGGATCTTGACCCCGAAGCCTGCCTACGGGCGACCAATAGCAAGTTTACCCGCCGGTTCGCCTATATCGAAGACGCCCTGCGCAAACGGGGCAAAACGCCAGATCAAAGCGATTTGGAGGAAATGGATGCGCTTTGGAACGCGGCAAAAGCGGCAGGGATCAAATAATCCCTGCCTTATCGGTCCGAGCCTTAAAAGAAGACCTTCCGCGCCATATTCAGCGCGACCAGCGCCAGAAAGAGCGCAAAAACGCGTTTGAGCACTTTCGGATCCAGCTTATGCGCCAGCGTGGCGCCTATGGGTGCGGTCAGCATGGTGGTGGCGATCACGATCAGGAAGGCCGGAATATTCACCGCCCCGATAGTGTAAGGCGGCGGATTACTGACCGAAGTCAGCAAGAATCCGATAGCGGAAGGCACCGCGATAATCACCCCGAAGCCCGAGGCCGTCGCGACCGCGCGATGGATCGGAACGCCATGCAGGGTCATCAGCGGCGTTCCGATGGACCCTCCCCCGATCCCCAGAAGCACGGACACCAACCCCGTCAGCGGCGCATAGATCGCCCGCCGCGCAAGACCGGGCATCGTTTCGGCCAGCCGCCAAGTGGGTTTTCCAAACAGCATATACATTGCAATCACAAACACCATCACCGCAAAAAATGCCTGCAATATCGTGGTGCTGAGATGGTGGACCACCAAAACCCCTGCCAGCGCGCCAATGGCAATGAACACCGCCCATGACCGCAGGATCGACCAGTCGACCGCGCCGCGCTTGTTATGCGCCAGCAGCGAGCGGCAGGAGGTTACGATGATCGTGGCAAGCGAGGTTGCCACGCAGATCTGCATCAGATCATCGGACGCATAGCCCAGAGCCGAGAACAGGTAGAGGAACGCGGGCACAAGCACGATGCCGCCCCCAACACCCAAAAGCCCTGCCAGAACACCCGCAACGGCACCGGTTGCAATCAGGATAAGAATAAGCGGCCCTAAAGTGGCAGCGTCAGTCGTCATACGGACATCCCCGAAAATGTGGAGAGCCCGCAAGGGCTCATGGATCTTGCTCTGCCTGCGCCGCCATCGCCTCGGATACGGCGGCAACCGCCTGACGGAACAGCGAAACCCCAGCCCCGGAGCGCGTCGCCCCTTCGGACAGGATCTGCCGGTATCGCCGCGCTCCCGGACGGGCATGGAACAGGCCGAGCATGTGACGGGTAATCTGGTGCAAGCGCCCGCCCTGAGCAAGATGTGACTCGATATAGGCGATCATATTTTCGGCAATTTCAAAGGGATCGCGCGGGCTCCCCTCTTGCCAGATCCGCAGATCGGCCTCTCCAAGGATCGCCATCGGTTCATGATAGGCCGCCCGCCCGATCATCGCCCCGTCCAACCCGCGCGATAAAGCGGCCTCGGCAGCAGCCAGATCCGCCAGCCCGCCATTCAGCGACAGGTTCAGATGCGGGAACTCCAGCTTCATCCGATCCACGAGTTCGTAATCCAGCGGCGGGATCTCGCGATTGTCTTTAGGCGAAAGCCCCTGCAACCAAGCCTTGCGCGCATGGATGGTAAAGCGGTTCACCCCTGCCGCCGAAACGGTTTCCAGAAAGCGCGGCAGCACCTCCTGCGGGTCCTGATCATCCACCCCGATCCGGCATTTCACGGTAACCTCCGCCGTGCTGACCGCGCCCATCTCTGACACGCATTCCGCCACCAGCTCGGGCGTTTTCATCAACACCGCCCCGAACGCCCCCGATTGCACCCGATCAGACGGACAGCCGCAATTCAGGTTGATCTCGTCATACCCCCAGTCATTGGCAATCGCGCTTGCCGCACGCAATTCCGCCGGATCGGAGCCGCCAAGTTGCAAAGCCACGGGGTGCTCGGGGACGTTATATTCCAGAAGCTTGCGCCGGTCCCCATGCACAATCGCCGGAGCCGTCACCATCTCGGTATAGAGCAAGGCGTGACGGGAGATCTGGCGATGAAAGAAACGACAATGCCGGTCCGTCCAATCCATCATCGGCGCAACGGACAGGCGGGAAGCCGTTGACAAATCTTGTTTTTTAATTTTATCAGCCACTTATATTCGTCTCACCTTCGTCTCGTTCCTGACCGTTCTGTACCAAAGACGCCAATTTCGACGCTGGACTTGGCACAATGTACCAAATAGGATTCCCATGTACCAAGCCGGGAGGTCATCATGGGCTCGATTACCACGCGCAAACGTAAAGATGGCAGTAGCAGCTACCTAGCACGTGTGCGTGTAATGCGAGAGGGCTCTACTTATCATGAGACGAAAACCTTTGACAGACGCCCCGCGGCGACCGCCTGGATAAAGAAGCGTGAGAACGAGCTTGCCAAGCCCGGAGTGCTAGAAGAACTGAACGTATCCGACCCTCCACTGTCCAAAGTGATCGAGCGCTACACCGAAGAAACGGTGAAGGACATCGGTCGCACAAAGGCGCAAGTCCTCAGGACCATCGCCACCTACCCGATCGCCGATCTGCCATGTTCCACCATCAAGTCGAAGGATATCATCGAGTTTCTTCAGTCTCTGCCCGGACAACCGCAAACCGTCGGGAACTACGCGAGCCATCTCGCCTCCATATTCGCCATAGCACGACCGATGTGGGACTTCCGGCTGGATGACCGAGAGATGAGAGACGCGATCACCGTCGCGCGCCGCATGGGGATCATCTCCCGTTCCGCGCAGCGGAACCGCAGACCCACCCTCGATGAACTCGACCGGCTGCTGGCCCACTTCATTGATCGGCGCCAGAGAACACCTCAGGCCATGCCCATGCACAAGGTGATTGTGTTCGCTCTCTTCTCGACGCGCCGACAGGCAGAGATCACCCGCCTCACCTGGGATGATTTTCAGAAGGAGCACAAGCGCATTCTGGTCCGTGACATGAAGCACCCCGGCGAAAAGCTCGGAAACGATACCTGGGTCGATCTGCCTGAGGAGGCAATTCGGATCGTCGACAGTATGCGCAAGAGCAAAGCTGAGATCTTCCCCTACTCCCCCGACGCGATCACGGCCAACTTTACTCGCGCTTGCAAGCTGCTCGGGATCGAGGATCTTCATTTCCACGATCTACGCCATGAAGGCATCTCGCGCCTGTTTGAGATGGGTTGGAACATTCCCCATGTCGCAGCGGTCAGTGGACACAGGTCTTGGGTGAGCCTAAAACGCTATACGCACATCCGAGAAACAGGCGATAAGTTAGCAGGGTGGCCCGGCCTGCAACTTGCGATCGACAGAGACTGAGCCGGCCAGCCTTGCCGAAGGTGGAGCTCCCCCGGTTTCGTGGACACCCTTTGTCCTGCAGTGCTTCTTTGAACCAGTCAGCATCTTAGCCCCGTTCCCCGAGCAGCCATTTGACGTTTGGCAGGCCGCTAAGCAGGGCCGTTGCGCCGATGTAATCGCTGTCCTGTCCAGCTGTGATGAACAGGTCGATCGGTCTTCCCTGGCTGTCACAGATTGCGTGCAGCTTGGTGTTCATGCCGCACTCCCTCTGCCTTTATCCCGACGTAGAACGCACGCCGAATATTGACCACGGTAGCTTGCGCTCCGTCGCCGACGGCATTCACAACCCAACGCATACGAAATTGTATTAGGCGGCGCAGGAGCGCGGATGCAATTCAGTCGATGGGCTGGGAATGCTCGTCGGCTAGGGGGTGATTGGATTAAAGCGCTGGACTGGCGTCGATGCGGATCAGGCTGTCATGCACCAAGCGCTGCTGGACCTAGACCTCTGAAGACGGGATAACCCAAGCGGCCTGAAAAACTGAAAAGGGGAACTCACGTTTAAAACGTGAATTCGTCATAATCATCTCGAAGACACCCGGGGGCTTGGACCCTAAGTTCACGTCCGGGAGAACGAGACAGAGTGATATTCGCGATCATACCAGAGTAGCGGGCGTTTATCCCGTGCCCAATCTGCCCCGATGACTTGCCCTATGAAAAGGGTATGATCATTCATCGGCATCACCTTCTCCAGAACACAATCGAACGCGGCAACAGCACCCAGAAGGTGCGGCTGACCAGACGGCCATTGTGTCCAGTCCCCCTCTGCATATCTGTCGTGCACTTCTCCCTTGCCGGCGAAGGCATCAGCGATCTTCTCCTGTCCCTCAGCCAGCATGGCGAGCGAAAATCTTCCGGCGGCGCCGATCACATCAGCCAATCGGCTGCGAAATTTTATCGAGATCATCACTGTCGAATGATCGGCGGAAAGCGGAAACATCGCGGTGACCGTCCGGCCAGGACTTTCACGCGCTCCATCAGCATTTACGACCCAAACGGAAGAGGCTATCCGCGCCATCGCTTCGACGAATTGCGTCCGCGCAACAGCGCGTTTCACCGTCGTGTCGAAGGCATTTGAAGTCGTGCAGCCATCCTCCGCCACGCCCCAAAGCGATTGTCCCTCCAGCCTGGCATTATCCATGACGCATATCCTCCAGAATGGCGTCGCCCGCACGCAGGGCCAGCGCGGCCATGGTCAATGTGGAATTCACCGTTCCTGCCGCTGCCATTGCGCCCCCTGTGGCGAGGAACAGATTCTCGTGATCGTGGGTTCGACACCAGCCATCGACGACGGAGTCGGCGGGATCATCGCCCATGATCGTCCCGCCGGTGATGTGGTTGTTAGGCGTGAAGTATGAGGTCGTCTCGATCTCTGTCGCCCCCATCGCCTCTGCGATCCGATTCAGGTGTTCTCTGGATTTCACCGCCGCCTTGCGGACGTAGTCGCCGACATCATAAGTCACTTCGGGATGCGGAATGCCCAGGGCATCGCGGCGGTCTTTCGACAGGCGCAGCCGGTTGTCGGGATGGGCAAGTGTTTCGTGATTGACATAGATGTCGACACCATGCGCAGAGCGGCGGCGGATTTCCTCGTCAAGCTTGCGTCCCACCAGCCCCATCGACAGTGCCTTCATCCCCGCACGCGATGTCTGAGCGGTATTGTTGTACCCGATCTGGATCGCTGAATAGTCCGAACGGAACGGACCATCGCGGAAGTTGGTGATCGAACTCATCTGAACCGAACCGCCGCCAGCCCAGACCGGCTCGGCCGATTGGAAGCTCATCGCGATACCGGGATGGTCCATCATGTTGCGACCGACCTGGTCGGAAGAGTTGGCGATGCCGCCCGGATTGCGGTCGTTCGCGGCGAGCAGCAAGAGCTTCGGTGTCTCGATGCCATTGGCGGCAATGACGAAGGTCTTGGCGGTCACACGATGGGACTGCCTGTCCGGATCGTAGAAATTCAGTGCGACGATGCGGTTTTTCTCATCCGTCTCGATCCCGTAGACGACAGCGTTTTCGACAACCCTCGCACCGAGTGCTTCAGCTTTGTGAATCGAGAGGATGCCACTGTACATCGCTCCGATCGGGCAAATCGGCATACAGTTGTTGTTGCCAACACATTGTGGGCGCCCGTCGTAAGGCCGGCTGTTGCGCGCTTGTGGGACAGGTGTGTTCTCATATCCAAGCGGCTTGACGATCTCAGTGAACTTTCGGTCGCCCGCGCCGTAAGGCATTGAATCCATCGGCCAAGGTTGCTTGCGCGGCGCGGAGGGCACGATCTCCATGCCATTGGGGCCCTTCACGCCCATCTCCAGCTCGGCCTCGTAGTAGTAGGCTTCGAGATCATCATAGGAGACGGCATAGTCACGCCCCACCCCATAGGTGGATTGCAGCTTGAAGTCGTTCGGCAGATACCGCCAGCTTGAAGCCGCCCAATGCCAGGTAGTTCCGCCGACGCCCTTGATGATCCCCTGCTTATAGGCAGACGCATCCGGCCCCTTGGCGATCAGGTAGCCATTGTCGAGAAAGAAATTGGTATGGGGTGCCCAGGGCGCTATGGGATATGGGGTCGCATAGTCATAGTCGGCTTTGTTGGCCGGTGGCATGTGACGCCAGTTTTCAACGATCTGCGCCCGATCGTAGCGCGGCCCTGCATCTAGGACCAACACATCCAGGCCCTGCTTTGCCAGCTTGTGTGCAAGCAGTCCGCCGCAGACACCGGCTCCGACGATTGCCACGTCGGCCGTGAGAAATTTGCCAACCATTGTGTATCTACCTTTCAGATATTTTGTGAGCGAGGGCGCAAACGCCGCAAAACGACCGCCACCAAAGCAATTGCAATCACGAGGAACAGCGCGGTGGCGCCGTAAAGAATGCTCGGTGCGGCGAGCCGGGCGATCACAGGCCGGGCTCCACCGCTGCGGACTTGCCCGACCTGGGCACCGGTCACACGGGTCTGCCCCACTCCAAAGCGGGCGACGACATAAGTCGAAATGGCCGCGACCTGTTCGTCACTGAGCCTCTGGACCGGGGAATCCGTCCCAAATCCCGGCATCAGAATCTCGCGGCCCTGTGTTTCACGGTCGACCCCATACAAGATCGTTGCGACCAGGTTCGTCGGGTTCGATGAAGTGACCGTGCCAATACCAACGAGCGGCGGATAATAGCCATCGGGCGTGCCGCTGCCGTCCGGCTGATGACAACTGGCACAGACGGCGTTGTAAAGAAGGGCTCCATCGGCGATGCCTGCGATTTCGGTCTGATCGCGGCGCCCATTCACCAAGTTCAGATCGAATGCGGCTGGTACAGGCTTCGCACCTGTCTTGCTCTCGGCGTCCACCGCCTCACTCTGAGCTGAAGTGGGGACGCTTCGCAGATAGTTGACGATCGAGGTGATATCGGTGTGGGTAAGATGCTGGAAGCTATGTTCGATCGCTTCGGCCATCGGACCTGCAGCGCGGTCCTGCGGCGCTATGCCCGTTTTCAGATAGGCCTCAAGGTCGTCGTCAGACCAGCCCCCAATACCTTGCGAAGAGTTGGTGATATCCGGTGCATACCAGGGACCGACTGCCCCGCCCCGAAGGTAGCGGGAGGGATCGGTTCCAAGTGTAAGCGTGCGCGGGGAATGGCATTCCGCACAATGCGCGAGCCCATCGACAAGATACCGTCCGCGTTCGAGTGACTCGTCCTCTGGTGTCCCGGTTTGCGAAACTGGCTCGGCGTTCAGGTTGAGGGTTTTCCACGGGCCAAGCGCCGCCCTCATGGAAAAAGGAAACGGCAGATGCGTTTCCGGCGCGCTCCGATCCACCGGGGCAACGGTTTGCATGAGATAATCGTAGAGGTCTGAGATGTCCTGATCCGACAGGCGCGCGTAGGACGTGTATGGCATGGCAGGGTAAAGGTTCGCGCCATCCTGGCGCACGCCTTCGCGCAGCGACCGGGCAAACTCCGCGCGTGAATAGCTCCCGATCCCATGACTGAGCGAGGGCGTGATATTGGTCGAATAGATCGGCCCAAAGGGTGACGGCACGGGATAGCCACCCGCGAAGGGCATCCCTTCCCGGCCGTTCGTGTGGCAGGCCGCGCAATCGGCCGCGAGGGCAAGGTAGCGACCACGCGCAATCGAGCTGTCCGCGGCGTCTACGCTCGCGGAAACATCGGGAGTTTCGGCAATTGACACGGCGGGGCTCAAGAGCGCAAAGGCCAAGAAAAGAAGTCCGATGGCGTGGGAATACTGTGTGTGTTTTTGTTGTTTTGGAGCCATCACAGGGCCACTTCGCGATAGAATTTGGAAAGCGGAAATACGTCGCATTGCTCAGAACTCGGGCATATGTGCGAGCGGCGGTGGCGCGGCTGTCCAGTAATTCGGACCGCTCCGCGCAAAGGTCGGGATGATCACACCGTCGCGGGCGGGCTGATACATCAGCGCCTTTTCATAGGCATAGACCGGGGCGTTGCTTCCCTCCTCGGTCACGCCGGAATACCAGGCGCGCACGACGCTCAGCAGCGTGTCATGCAGCACGGTCCCTCTGAGATGCTCTTCCATGGCATCAACATCAGGGAGAGAGCCGTCTTCGACCATGCCGCCTAGCACTGCAAGATTGTCGAGGAATGCCGGATCCCGCTCGGCAAGAGCCGAAAACAAGGCGTTCCCGACATCGCCATCGAGGCTCACGTGGCCTGTGGCGAATTTCGAGAACGCCATGAAGCTGTTCAGGGTTTGAGGGGCCGCCACGGTTTCCGCGCGCGCCGCGAGGCTGGAGCCCCCAGTTCGCCCCAATATTGCTGTCGCGAATACCGAAACGCTCGAGAGTAGAAGGAGCCGACGCCGACTGACGGCCGGCCCGCAGGTGAGGGTCACTGAATGCGTTTCGTCTGTCATTTACTGGGCTCCACTGCTGAAACATGATTTTGGTTGGAGGAAGGGAAATCCATAGTCGCGACGACCTTTCCGGGATTTAGCTGGCGTCGTTTCAACCGGTCGAGCGAACGGGGGATATCGGCAAAGCTGATCATGTCGGAAATCGTCACCGCGACCTCCCCTCGATCGACCATGGCAAATAGGCTAGCCAACATTGATCCAAGGTCTGCCAGGTCCGTCTTATCCCCGTAGCGGTAGGCGGCGCCGAGCGCGATTTCATGGAGGCTGATACCGCGTTCAAACCAGCGAAGCCGCGAGAAATCCGGGAAAGCGACAATGCTCGCCAAGCCACCATTAAAAGCAATCAGATCAAGGACATCATTCGGGTTATCCGGGCCGATCGTGTCGATGACAAAATCGGCCCGATGTCCATTTGTTGAAGCCTTGAGCTGTGCGAGTAGATCGGGCCCCGGCGCGAGGACCGTGTGGGCGCCAAGTGCACGCGCCATATCCGCGCGATCAGCCCGCGCAACGGCGATCACGTGATGCCCTGCAGCCTTCGCTATCTGAACGGCGAGTCCCCCGACACCGCCACTCACCCCGAAAATCAGCACAATCTGGGGTCGCTCAGGGAGCTTGCGATGCAGGATTTGATAGGCCGTCAACCCCGCAGTTGGCAGGGCAGCAGCACTCTCGAAACTCATGCCATCTGGAATGGCTGCCAGGGTCTCTACTCTTGCGATCGCAAGTTGGGCAAACCCACCGCGTCGCCAGGGATCCCCGAAAAATGCGACCCGTTGTCCCGGCCTCCACTTGCTCACGGCCTCGCCAACTGCCTCGACAGTACCAGCGACATCGACTCCCAAAACATGAGGCCAGACCGCGATGCCGTCTCCGGCCTCAGCGAATTTGTAATCGACCGGATTGAGACCCGCGGCCTGAACCCGAACCAGAACCTCTCCCGGCGCAGGGTGCGGAATGGGCAGCGTACCAAATCGCAACGTTTCCAATGGCCCTGGGCGGTCGAGCAAGATCGCCTGCATCGTCGTGTCGCTCATGCGGCACCCTCCGAATTTGTGTAGATGAAGTCGCGGCGAAACGGATAATCGGACTGGCTACCGCGCAGCTCAGTGTGATCCGGATCGCCACTGGGGCGCGTCGCGAGGATTTGGTGAATCGAGATCCAGTTTTGCTCGAAAGCCAACGCGCACCCTGCCAGATAGAGCCGATAAGCCCTCAAGATTGCCGGTCCCTTTTCCGGGCCGGCCGTCTCCGTCAGAATCCGTTCAGCCTCGGGGAGCCGGGCTTCGAGCGCATCCGACCAATCCCAGAGCGTCCGCGCATAGTGTGGGCGCAGGTTCTCCACATCGACGGGCTCCAGTCCCGCCGTGCTTGCCTCGCGCACCGCCGCACTGACATGCACCAACTCACCGCCCGGGAAGATGTAGCGCTCGATGAAGTCACCGAGCCCGCCGCCAATCTGCGCCCCATCCAGTCCGGAAGAGGTGATCCCATGATTGAGCAAGAGACCGCCGGGTCTCAGCAGGCGCTGCAATGTTCCAAAATAGGTTGGCATATTGGCCGTGCCGACATGCTCAAACATCCCCACCGATGCGATCTTGTCGAAAGGCCTTTGAGATGTGAGATCGCGATAGTCCAGAAGATCCATCCGGACGCGGTGCCCAAGCCCCTTTTCGGCGATCAACCGGTTGACATATGCATGCTGGTTTCGAGACAGCGTGATCCCCTGTGCCTCGACGCCATAATTCTCTGCGGCCCAAAGCAACAACCCACCCCATCCCGCGCCTATGTCCAGAAAGCGCTCTTCACGTTGAAGGTCGAGCTTGCGGCAAATGAGGTCGAGCTTGGCCTCCTGTGCCTTGTCCAGTTGTGTTGAAGCCGACGGATAATATGCGCAGGAATAGACCCGGCGCGGATCGAGCCAGAGCGCGTAGAAGTCATCGGAAACATCATAGTGAAAGGCGATTTGCGCAGCGTCTCGCCTCCGGCTGTGACGCAAACGTGAGGATATCCGCGCCAATCCCCTGTGCCACCACGATGGAGGCGCACCGATGTTCTGCGACGGAAGAAGACCTACGACAGCCGCCATCATATCGCGCATCGATCCCTCGACAACGGCACGCCCTTCGACCACTGCCTCTCCAATGACCCCAAGTTGGCCAGCGGCCAGGGCTGCCAGATCGCGGCTGCTCTGCAGCTTGAGTTGGATTGGCGCAGTCTTGTCGCCCAGCAGGGTGCCGGAGGGGAGAACAAGTGACACCGGCTGTGCCAGTGCATCGAGCTTTCGTTGGATATGTGCCGCAGCAGGTGTCATGTCTTAGCCATCAAACTTGATCAATCGTGGGTCGCGCGGGTCCGGCAGGACCAATTGGTCCCGGCCGCCTGCAAGGCGGCCAGGCACGTGCTGTCAGTCCCAGTCGGGGGCCAGGCCCTCGGGGCTGACGAGACGTCCGTCGGAAACCGCGCGCGCGGAAATCACCGCCATGTCATCTGCGCTCAACGAAAAATCGAAGATTGCGAAGTTCTCGGCGGCGCGTTTCTCACTGACGGTCTTGGACAGCGCGACGATGCCATCCTGCTGAACAAGCCATCGCAGCACGACCTGAGCCACTGATCTGTTATGCCGCGCCGCGATATCCTTCAGGACCTCGTCCTCGAACACCTTGCCGTCCGCCATGCCGTAATAGGCGGTCACGCTGAGCCCGGCCTCGCAGGCAGCTTCGATGACCTTCGTTTGATTCAGATATGGGTGGTACTCGATCTGATTTGTCACCAGCGGCGTATCGGATAGCCTGATCGCTTCTGCCATGAGCGCGGTGTTGAAGTTCGACACACCGATATTGCGTGCCTTCCCCGCCTGTCGCACTTCATTGAGTGCGTCGATCTGCTCTGCCAGCGGCACGGCCTGGTTTGGCCAGTGCAGAAGGAGCAGATCGACATAGTCCGTTTTCAGCTTCTTCAGACTTTCGTCCACCGAAGCGATGAAAGCATCATGCGGATAGTTTTCGACCCAGACCTTCGTGGTGAGGAAGATTTCACCGCGGGCGACACCCGATGCAGCGAGGCCCTCACCGACCTCGGCCTCGTTGCCATAGATCTGGGCGGTATCGATATGGCGGTAGCCGAGGTCGAGCACATGTTTGACCATGCGCCGGGTGTCAGGTCCCGACATGCGAAAGGTGCCAAACCCAAGGGCCGGAATACTGGCACCATTTGCGCTAACGTTCTGATAGGAGGGAGATGTTTGTGTCATAAGTCAGTCTTTCAATCGATTTTCTTCAGGCAGCTCTGGTCTTGGTGTCCGTGCTGCGAAGCTGCGGCAGCACATCAAGGGCAAGCTCCTCAATGACCTCCGGCAACGGGCGGCGGGACGGTCGCAACAAGACGGCCAAGTGATCGACACCCACGTCCTGAAGGCGCGCCATATGGTCGATGAAACTGTTGCGGCCCAGACGCGCCCCGAAGCGGCGCGGCGTTGCGACCTCGTCGGGATCGTCGGCAAGGTCGAGATGGAAGGCGCTGATGAATGCCCCCCTGTCATGCCCCGCCGCAGCGCGTCGGGATCGGAAGTCTGCGGCCTGCGACGCCATTCGGTTCAAATCGCCAGGATAGACGAAGCGCCCGTTCATGTTCCCGGCGATCCAGTCATTTGATTGCTGGCCGTTCCCCGCGATCACCATCGGGATGCGATTGCCGGTTGGCTTTGGTAAAAGGTCGTACTCAGACACGCTCCTGCCATCTCCAAGAGGCAGGCCGCCGTTCTTCCAGGCCGCGCGCAAATAGTCGACACCTTTGCGGAAGGTCTCGCCACGCGCCTCGAAATCGAGGCCAAGCAAAGGATACTCAACAGGCCGGTCGCCCGATGCGAGCCCGAGGATCAGGCGACCGCCGGACAATTGTTCCACCGAAGCCGCCGCCTTTGCCACCATCATCGGGTGGCGCAGCGGCAGCACGATGGCTGCAGTGCCCAGAGCCACATTCTTCGTCGCAGCGGCAAGATAGCCGAGATTCACGAAGGGATCGTAGACCGAACCGGCATCGCCGAAGTTGCGCGGATCGAAGACCGGGACATCACGCATCCAGAGTGCTGCGAACCGGGCATCGTCGATCTGACGGACAAGTTCGGGGTAGCGTGTGAGGTCCGGGACGCCGTAAGGACGCCCCTCCTCCCGCCGGCGGGCATCTCCCGCCGGTGACCAGTCGTTGTCGAGGGGAAGTTCAATGCCGAGGGTAATCTCGCCTGGCCTGGCAATCAGGTCCATCGCGGATTTCTGTGTATTGGACATCGTTGTTTCCTTATTCGAAATGCGCCGTGGCATATTTGGTGCGGCTGTCGAGAACACCGCTCCAGTAGGTCAGGACCAGGGCACCGGCGACCATGATCGCGCCGACCCAAGGGGTTGCATCGAGACCGAAACCGGGAGCTTCGACGACCACGCCTCCGATCCAGGCCCCGGCAGCGATGCCGAGATTGAAAGCCGCAATGTTGAGTGCGGATGCCGTATCGACGGCACCGGGACGGTGCTCTTTGGCGAGTTGCACCACATAGAGCTGAAGTCCGGGAACATTGGCGAACTGGAGGAAGCCGAGCAGCGCGAGGGTCACCAGCGCAGCGATCGGATTGACTGCGGTAAAGGTGAAGACCACGAGGACAATGGCCTGAGCCAGGAACAATCCGGTCAAAGCCTTTACGGGGTTCTTGTTGGCGATCTTGCCGCCAGAAAGGTTCCCAAGCGCGATCGCAGCACCGTAGAGCACCAGGATCAGGCTGACGGACGAGGCCGAGAAGCCGGTAATTTGTTCCAGGATGGGCGACAGATAGGTGAAGGTCACGAAGGTACCGCCATAGCCGAGTGCGGTCATCGCAAAGACGAGCAGCAGGCGACCGGAGCCCAGAACGCGGATCTGATCCATGATCGAAGCCGGCGGTGCCTTGGCGATCTTGTTGGGCAGGAGTGCTGCAATGCCAAGAAGGGCAACGGCACCGAGGATGGTGACAGCCCAGAAGGTCGCACGCCAGTCAAAGATCTGGCCGATCCAGGTTCCAAGCGGCACGCCGGTCACAATGGCCACGGTCAGCCCCATGAACATCAATGCAATTGCGGAGGCACGCCGGTCTTCTGGCACAAGGTCAGCCGCAATTGTCGAGCCCACCGAGAAGAAGACCCCGTGTGCAAAGGCCGCAAGCACGCGTCCGGCCAGAAGAAGGCCAAAGGTTGCGCTCATGGCGGACAGAACATTCCCCGCGATGAAGAGCAGCATGAGGATAATGAGGAGCGGTTTGCGCTCCATACGACCGGTGAGCGCGGTGAGGATCGGCGCGCCAAACGTCACACCAAGCGCATAGATGGAAACGATCAGCCCGGCGACGGGCAAGGAAACAGAGAAATCGTCAGCAATGATCGGCAAGAGGCCGACACTGACGAACTCCGTCGTCCCGATCGCATAGGCAGCGATCGTCAAGGCAAAGAGGGCAATGGGCATAGGGCATCCTTTCTCCGGCGACATGAATGTCCTTGGCCGGATTGAAACGGGTCAGGGTGGAGTTCTTACTGACCGCAGGATGCGTCAACGCGACTTTTGAATGAATACGCCCATTTATACAAATGCCTATGAACAAATTTCACATATAGTGATCGTTCTTGCTTCGTGGCCCGCCGCAATCGTCCTGACAGGCCTGACGCGGGCCGCTCAGACCGCAAAGATGTCCGAAAGGGCCGCGCGCATCGGAGCGGCGTCAATCTGCATTCCAGTCCAGAACGCAATGCCGGCGATCCCCTGGTTGACCAGCATCCCAAGCCCATCAAGCGTTCGACATCCCCGCACCCCGGCCGATTTCAGAAAGGCGGTCCGGGGTGGATTGGGAATGACATCCGCAACCACCGTTGAGGCGGAAAGGCTCTGAAAGTCGAACGCAGGGCATGCGTCGACGTCGGGATAAAGACCGACTGGCGTGGCATTGACGACAATATCGGTGCCATCAGGAGCCCAGACATCGCCGAACCATTGCAAAAATTCGGCGCTGGCAGGAGTCTTCGCGTCAACATGTTCTGCAAGTTTGGCGCCGCGATCATTGCGATTTGCGACGGTGATGTGGGCGGCTCCGGCCAACGCGAGCTCGATCGCAATCGCTCGGGCAGCCCCTCCAGCGCCCAGGACGAGGACTTTCTTTCCAACCGGGTCCGTGACGGTCTGGAGTGACGCGAGGAAGCCTTTCCCATCGGTATTTTCACCAATCAACTCGCCCTCCCGGATCGCCACACAGTTGACAGCGCCGATCAGACGGGCGGCATCAGTCAACTGATCGAGATGCTCTATGACCGCGACCTTGTGCGGGATCGAACAATTGAACCCGATCCATCCCATCGCCCTCGCACCGTGCACAGCCTCGCGAAGATCTTCGGGCTGGACCTCACAATTGATGTAGCGTGCTGCGATAGCGTGGTGGCGGTAGGCGGCTTCGATCATTGCCACGGTCGGGTTCTCGGCGGCGGGCGTTGAAAACGACCCGGTCAATTGGTCAAGAAACATGTTGGACGCTGACATGGGGAACTCCTTAAGTCTTTTGCCGGGATATCGGAACTGTGGAAACGCCCATCTCGGCGCCCACAAGGGCATACCACCGCAACTTGACTTGAGAATATTATGACGCAATAACCTTGTCTATGATGAAGAATTTTCACAGGATGCGATGATGGATCATAGAAGCGGAGAAATGAACGTCTTCGTGGCCGTCGCGGAGACTGGCAGCTTCTCCGCCGCCGGACGCAAGGTCGGCCTGACGCCCTCGGCCGTCAGCAAGCTGATCGGTCGGGTCGAGGACCGTCTCGGCGTAGCACTTTTCGCCCGTTCGACGCGGATGCTGCAATTGACCCCCGAGGGAATGCTCTATCTCGAGCGGATCAGACCCATCCTTGCCGACATCGATGAGGCGGAGCGGCTCATTTCGAACGGCGCTGGAGCCGTCCCCAAGGGACGGTTAAGGATCAGCGCATCGGTCGCCTTCGGAGAATGTTGTATTCTGCCGTTGGCCCCGCAATTTCTCGCGCTCTACCCGCAGGTCGAACTGGACATCTCGCTGACCGATGCCGTTGTGGATCTCGTCGACGACCGCACCGATATCGCCCTACGCTCGGGGCCGTTGCGGGACTCCGCCCTCAAGGCGAGGAAACTGCTGGAATCCGGTCGCGTGATTGTTGCGTCGCCCGACTATCTCAAACGTGTCGGCGCCCCGACGACGCCACACGATCTGGCCGCGCATAATTGTCTTCGCTTCAACTTTCGTCGCAGCCTGGACGAATGGCCGTTTCGGGATCCGACCAGCGGAGAGCCCTACAGCCTTGCCGTGACCGGCAATGCACATGGCAACAACGGCGTCATCTTGCGCCAGCTCGCACTACAAGGTGTTGGCTTGGCGCGCTTGGGGTGTTTTCATGTAGCCGACGACATTGCCGCCGGACGTTTGGTTCCAGTACTAGAGAGCTACAATCCTGGTGACATCGAAATGATACACGCCGTCTATGTCGGACATGAAAACCTTGCGGTGCGGATACGTGCCTTTATCGATTTCCTGGCAGACGCCGTGGGCTAACACGAGGCGTGGACGCGGCGGTCATATGAATGCAACCGATGAAGACCAAAGCAAGGCTGCCCAACGCAACTTCAGCCTTGGAGGTTCCCTGAGTACAGCTATGTGAATAGCCGTGTATATCGTGGACGTCTTCTTCGCTAATTTTGAGGCAAGGAGGCTATGATGAGCAGCAGTAAGTTCAGCGACGACTTTAAGAGAGACGCCGTTGCGCAGATCAACGAGAGGGCTGCACCCGGTCAGGGAGGTGGCCGAGCGCCTAGGCGTGAGCCAAGGCTTCGCTTACCTCGCGGTGGCGATCGATCCGTTTTCACGCCGTGTGGTCGGATGGTCCATGCAGTCGCGCCAGACGACCTACGTCGTGCTCCAGGATCTGCTTATGGCCACATGTCGGAGGAACCCGGGCGAGACGTGTTCGACTACATCGAGATATTCCGCAATCCGAAACACAAGCACGCGCGGAACGGAATGCAGTGCCCCCTCGAGTTCGAGCGGCTGCAAAAATCTCCCCCTCTCCCCCACCCTTGGGCAGTTTCGTTTGCAAGGTGGGTTGTCCGCATTTGTCGACCACAGCGTACTGCAATGTCTGGCATGGAGGCCCGACGTTGTGGTAATCACCGGAAGAACGGTCTGGCAAAGCAGGCAAGCACCGGACCTTCGAGATTTTCTTCGGGCCAGCCGAGCAGACAGTTCGACCGTTGCGCTAATCTGTGGCGGAACGCTTGCGCGAGCCGGACTGTTCGACACGGTTCTGCACACGTCAAACAATGCCGACTTCATGCGCGAAAATGCGGCGGGCTACTGTGAGAGCGCGTTCTATCAAGACGGTCCTGCAGGCGTCGCCGCCAACGGCATCATAATTGCTCCAGGCTCAACGCCGGTCAGTTTTTCCTGCGCCGCGTTCGCAAGTGCCGGAATACCTCCGAAAACTGTTTCGCAGTTTCAACCGATGTTGGTCGCGGAGCGTCACTGATAGGCGAACCGAGCACTGTCGATCGGGCCAAAGCAAGGATATTGTGATCCTGACGTCATCGAACAAGCCTGATCACGTCGCAAGTGATTTCGCGAGGTTCAAGAGAGCTGTTTTGCGATCAGCTGACAGGTCTAGGAAGATCCCTACGAGCTGCACACACTCCTTTGAATCGCGCCATGCGAACGCTTCGTCGCTATCGTCTTCTGCCGCACCGGGCTCGAAGAAGCGGTGGATGTCGAGACCGAGCGCTTGCGACATCATCCAAAGCCGCGAAGCACTTACCCGGTTGGCACCAGTTTCGTATTTCTGAACCTGCTGAAACCGAACACCGATCTGATCAGCCAGTTGCCTCTGGGTCATCCCCAACAACCACCGCTGTCGGCGGATCTGCCTGCCGACCCGCAGGTCGACTGGGTGCGTGGCCGAATCTGTTCTTTCGGTCGCGATCTGGAAGTCGTGCTCGCTTTGAGCGTCCATTCAGCACCCTCCTTTTATGTACTTTCTCCCGGCATTGAATGTCGCCATCACTAGCGGATGAAGTCGAACGGATAGCGAATACAATCGACTGCTATCGACAATTATTCACTATTGTTGAACTTCTACCGATGCTCGCGTGTGACAACTGGCCCAACTGGAGCCCCCATTCGTCACAGTCGAAGACGTGGACCTTTTCAAAGCACACCGAAAATCGAATAAGTTCATCATTACTGAACTAAGAGCTAATTGCCCTCTTCAAAGCGCTGTAAATCTGCTATGTATGGCGTCAATTTAGACGGAGGCACCCTTGTTGGATAAAGGAGAGGATGGAAAGCGCTTGATCCAATCCATCGAACGCGCCGTCGCCATCCTCGAAATCATCGCACGCGAAGGTGGCGCGGCCTCACTCAAGCACATCTCCGAGCAAGCTCGTCTCGGCAAGACGACCGCTCATAATATCCTCAAGACATTGGATGAACTAGGCTATGTTCGCCGACGCGTCAGCGATACCCGGTATCATCTTGGTGGCCGCATCCTGAATCTTGCTCGGATCGCTGGCGACGACGGTGCGTTGCGAACTCGGCTGCGTCCGGTGCTGGAAGCCATCGCGCGAAAAACCGGGGAGACAGTCTATCTTGCCGTGCCGAGTGGGGACGAGACCTACTACCTTGATGCCATAGAATCCGACCAGATGCTGAAGACCGCCTGTCCGGTCGAGGTCAGAGAGAGGTTGGAGGGATCGGCGATCGGTCTGGTCTTCCTCGCGTTCATGCCTGGCCTCGGCAAGCGGGTGTTATCCACCAGGGCGGAAGCACTTGGGGAGGATATCCGCTCCCAGATTGATATTGTCGAAAAGACCGGCTTTGCGCTTGATCTGGAAAACTACCAACCAGGACTACACTGCGTTGCCGTGCCTTGGCGTGAGAACGGTGAAGTGCGCGCGGCGATCGGCTTGAGTGGTCCAATGACACGGCTGACAAAAGACAAGCTGAAAGAGGCCGCGTGGATGATGATGAAGGAAGCCGAGAAGATCCGATGACGCAGCAAGACCTATCCAGCAGATCCGAAATCAGGCTTGTCGCCATTGTCCAAGCGAAAGCAGGCCATGAACAAGCCGTTGCCGACATCTTAAAGGCGGCCGTCGAACCGAGCAGAAACGAGGCCGGATGCCTTGAATACGCGCTCCATCAGGATCGGGAAGTCGGCGGCCGCTTTGTGTTCATCGAATGCTGGGCCGATGCCGACGCCTTGGCGTCGCATGATCGGACGCCCCACTTCCTGCGCCTTGGAGACCTTTTGCCTCCCCATGTCGTGGGCGAAGCGAAAATCCTGCGTCTGCGGCGCCTCGACTGACCCGTATCGAAGCACCGAAAGAGCGAGGTCATCGCCGACGTTCTGCTTCGGCATTCATGCCTGCCGGTCAGATGGCAGCATCTGCTGTACTACCAACCTTTAATAGACGGTTATCTGACAATGTGCATTCTGTGGTCGGATATTTGGAAACAGGAAGTCGAGAGAGGAGCCATTCTGGTGGCGGGTTTCGACACAACCGGAGTTGTATATGAAATCGAAACAAAAAGTTGCATTATATCAATTGATAAGCCTGGAGCAAAAGTTGTGATGCGCAGGTTTACTCTGCGCGCTTCTTCTCTCTCTCGCCACATCCATTATTTTTCCTGCATACGCAGCACATCGCAGCGCCGTCCGTGATGCGCGGAGCATCGAGCTCCTTCTCATCGACGCAGCAGATCTGATTTCGGGTGCACACGCACCATCCAATCTTGTCATGTCGCTTTGTGGAGCCGCAGGTCACTTGATCGCTTCGTCGAAGGCTGCCGCACATGATGAAGTCAGCAAAAGCGCCTGCCTGATCCTCGTCGACATCGATCATTTTAAATAGATTAACGACACGCACGGCCATCCGGCGGATGACGAGGGTCTTTACCAATGCGCACAACTCCTTCAATCCACGGTGCGCCTCGATCCGCCGATCAAACGGTCCGAAGCGGCAAGACGCGGCTTGAGCCCCACGATAGTAAAGGATCACCCAAAAGTTCATGACTATTGAACATATACCGATTCAAGAAATCCATTGTTCCGTTTTGGATTTTCCTGAATATTGTTCTGGCTTCCTTCAACTCAACGAGAGGAAGCTCCTCATGACCTCCGAAATCGCTCAAACAGTGATCGCAACCGCGCAGGCCAAAGCCGCCGAAGGCGGGTTTGCCGTCTCTATCACGGTTCTCGACACGACCGCGCATCTCGTCGCGTTCCATCGTATGGACGGTGCCATGCTCGGCCCCATCGACGTCAGCCAGAAAAAGGCCCGGACCGCAGCGCTATTCCAGACCGACAGTCTTCAGCTCGGGCAGGCTGCGCAGCCGGGTGGCGCAATCTATACGTTGGAAAACACCAATGGCGGGCTGATCAGCTTCGGCGGCGGCGTCGTTCTGCGTGACAAGAATGGCGCGTTCGTCGGCGCCGTCGGTGTGGCCGGTGCAACGGTCGAGGCCGATGAAGACATCGCTCAGGCGGCCGCTGCCGCACTCAAAGCATAAGGAGGAGGGCTGACATGCCACTTGGTCTCCTTGCATTGGCGGTGTCGGCCTTCGCCATCGGCACCACCGAATTCGTCATCGTCGGCCTGATCCCGGAAATGGCCCGAGATCTCGCCGTCTCCATTCCCACCGCAGGGTTGCTCGTCAGCCTCTATGCCCTCGCCATCACGCTCGGCGCGCCGACGGTGACGGCACTCACCGGCAATATTCCGCGCCGGGCGCTGGCTATCGGATTGATGGTGATCTTCACGATCGGTAACCTCATCGCCGCCTTCGCCCCGGGCTATGAGGTGCTGTTGGCTGGCCGGATCGTGACCGGTGTTGCCCATGGCGTCTTCTTCTCGATTGGCGCGACGGTCGCGACATCGCTGGTAGACAAGTCCAAGGGCGCACGCGCCGTGTCGCTCATGTTCGCAGGCCTCACGGTCGCGATGGTGGTCGGCGTGCCGTTCGGCGCCTTTGTCGGTCAGCATCTGGGCTGGCGTGCGCCTTTCCTCGCGGTGTCAGCGCTCGGGGTGATCAGCGTGCTTGGTCTGGTTACACTCCTGCCAAAAGACATTCGCCACACCGCGCCCGAAGGTTTACTGTCTCAATTGAAGCTGCTCGGACGGCCACGCCTGCTTGCGATGTATCTTGTCACCACCTTCGGCTTCGGTGCTTCCTTTGTGGTCTTCACCTATCTGACGCCGTTGATGACGGAGGTCACGGGCGTCAGCGAAACGACGGTCAGCCTAGCGCTGGTTGCGTTCGGCGTCGCGACTTTCCTGGGTAACCTTCTGGGCGGCTGGACGTCCGACACGCTCGGCACGGAACGCGCGCTGACCATCAAGATTACCGGCCTGATCGTCTCCCTGATCGCCCTGCCCTTCACCGCTCCGGTGCCTGTGCTGATGTTCATCAACCTCTTCGTCTGGGGAATATTTACCTTCGCGATCTCGCCCATCGTCCAGTCAGGTGTCGTGACAATCGCGGAAGAGGAAGCACCTAATGCCGTCGGTACAGCTTCCGGGTTCAATATTGCCGCATTCAACCTCGGCATTTCGGGGGCGTCTTTCCTCGGAGGCCTCATTATCGAGAAAGCCGGCGTGCTGGCAACTCCATGGGCCGCGGTCGGATCGGCCGTCATCGCCATGGTCATCGTCTTTTGGCTGCACCGGCACAAACGTCTCAATGTGCAGCAAGCATGACTGCCCTATGGAACTGCCGGACCCCGGCGGTGAAAAAAGAAGCCGGGAAGCAACGAAAGTTGCTTTCCGGTCAAGAGGCGTTCAAACGTCAGACACGGCATCCAAATCAGATTTGTTGGAGTTACGCCACCTTCGCTACTTTGTGGCGGCAACCGAGCATGGAAGCTTCCGAAAGGCCGCGATCGCGCTTGGGATCAAGCAGTCGACCGTTAGTCGATGCATTCGGGATCTTGAAGACCGACTAGGCGCCTCGCTTTTTCACCGACGGACCACGGGCGTCACCTTGACCCAGGCGGGAGGGCAGTTCTTGCGTCGCGCACAGATGGCCCTGCAAAATGTCAGCGATGGCGCCTGCGCTGTTGCGGCCTTAGGTAGATCGGAGAAAGGCCGGGTCAGGATTGGAATTTTCTCTTCGCTGGCCTCTGGTTTTCTCCGTGACCTTCTCGATGCCTTTGACCGAGCGCATTCCGGCGTCTCCATCGAGTTGGTGAATGGCAACCCAGCAGAACATATTGCCTCCGTTCGTCAGCTCCAACTCGACGTTGCCTTCATTACCGGGACCTCGGCATGGGCCGGATGTGATACCGCCCATCTGTGGACCGAGCGCGTATTCCTAGCGCTCCCCTCCGGGCATTCGCTGGCGCAGATCGATGAGATCGAGTGGGCACAGGTTGTAGGAGAGCGTTTCATCGTCAGCGCTTCCGCTCCCGGACCAGAAATTCACGACTATCTCGTGCAACGCCTCGCGGATCTCGGTCGTCACCCGGAGATTGAGGCCCAGACCATTGGCCGGGACGATCTCATGACGTTGGTCGCGATTGGTCGAGGTCTCACCATCACCAGCGAAGCAACCACCGCCGCACAGTTTCCAGATGTGGTCTTTCGACCAATCCACGGCGAAGTTCTCCCCTTCAGTGCAGTCTGGTCGCCGCAAAACGACAATCCTGCCTGGCGTCGCCTGCTCAGCATCGCACGTACGATGTCAAATTCCAGTCAAGCATCAGGCCTCAGGCCAGCCGTGCACTCCTCGTCGTTCTCCGACGCGCCTTCGCAAAGCCACGGTCGGTCGCAATGAACCTTCCGAGCATCGGCACAATCAACCTGACAGGATCGGCGGGCACTGTCGCTCGTTTCGGGCTCGTCCCTGTCCATCGGACATTCCTACTGAAAATGGCAGCCGCCATCACCTGATGCGGATCAGCATCGCCACGCCTGCATTAACAATGATCGGAGGTGCTGTCTTTGGGGCGGCATACGTGATGCTCGCAGGCGTCTACCTTGTTTCGGGCGTACGCGCCTTACCCGAACGCTCTGCGACAGGGTAGATGATCGGGTTCCTGACGATCGCCGCCAGCCAAACCACCGGCGCCAGCACCTCGGACTGCTTCTTGGCAATGCCGGTGCGGGCACCGCGACATTAATCTTCGCAACATTCACGTATCTGGCCGGGTGGGCCCCGCGCTTTGCCACCAGATCAGGAATTGCGGCGCACGACAGTTGCTCCTGACCGGGTCACGAGAAGCGACGGCGGAGGCGAATTGCTGAGCTCCACCGTCGCGGCAACGGCACGGTGTCACGAGATGATTGCGATGACATCGATTTCTATCCTCATGGTCGACAGACCCAAAACTTCGACCCCGACCGGTGTCCAAACCGGAGCGTGATCGGGCATGTTCTGGATGTATAGCCGGACGATCGTGTCATTCAGATAGGCGACCAGCATGGCCAACACGTAGCGTCATTCTGCCGCCATCACGCGAAAATCGAGCGACATACCTACAGCGAGGAAGCACCGCCCCATGAGCAGGCCCCGAAAAGGTTCGACATCTGCCTCTACCTGACGGCGATAGCTGGAATTCGGAAGCATCAGACCGGCCAAGAACGCCCCATCGCCATCGACAGCCCCCCGGCATTCATCAGCAGCGCTGCGCAGAGCACGAGCAGCAGCGCACTGGCTAACAGCACCTCTCGGGCCTGAAGCTTTGCCAGTAGGTCAGGGTGTTCCCCCACTTGCAGACCGAGGGGTACTGTGGGCGCTTTGGAATTCGGTGGTATTTCACTCTGAAACCATGTCCCAAATATACTATCGTTTTACCTATTGACTTAGAGTGCGCTCTAAGCCGTAGATCTTCCTGCGTCGTGACGAAAGAAGGGTTCTCAGGAAGATTGGCGAACTAGCTAAGCGTTCGGGTTTGTCAGCTCACACCATCCGTTACTATGAGCGGATCGGGCTGCTTCCTTATGCCGGTAGGGACCAATCGGGCCAACGTGACTACGACGCATCGATCCTGATCTGGATAGAGTTTCTCAACCGCCTCAAAACGACCGGGATGCCTATTCGGGAAATGCTGCACTACGCGGCATTACGGGAGCGCGGCGTTGGCACGGAGGCGGAGCGAAGAGCGTTGCTCGAACAGCACCGCGAGCGTGTCCGTGCCCACGTGGCTGAGCTGCAAGCCTGCCTTCTCGTCCTCGACACCAAAATTGCCGGATATGCCAGCAAGGAACAGAGGATGAAAGACTATGACGCATCAATCCCCGAACGTCGGCGAAAGCCGGCTGGAACGCGGTAAGCGCGCGCTCGCTGAAATCGACGGTGAAGCCGGAAACAAAGTTGTTGCCGCCCTGGCAGACATTGCCCCTGATTTCGCGAAATACCTGTTCGAGTTTCCGTTTGGCGACATCTACTGCCGACCCGGCCTGGATCTGCGCTCACGAGAAATCGCCACCATAGCTGCACTCACCGCGATGGGGACTGCGACGCCGCAGTTGAAGGTCCACATCGAAGCCGGGCTGAACGTTGGGGTGACCAAGGAAGAGATCACCGAGGTCATCATGCAGATGGCGGTCTATGCCGGCTTTCCTGCAGCGCTCAATGGCCTCTTCGCGGCCAAGGACGTCTTCAATGCCCGGTTCCCCAACCAGACGGAGGATGCGGCATGATGAACTCGTTTCGGACTTTGACGGCCGCTGGCGCACTTGCCCTAGCCGTGGTCCCGGCATTCCCGATCTTGGGGCCAACTTCCGCATATGCGAATCCGGTCACCCCGGAGAAACTATGGGGCGATTTCAACTCGCCGGTCGGCATGGCCTTCGACTCGACCGGAAATCTGTTCATCGCCGAATGGAGTCCGGGGCGTGTCTCTCGCATCGACCCGGCCGGAAACCGCAGCATATTCGCGGATGGGCTCTCCGGTCCGTCGGGTCTGGCAATCGGCGCTGACGGTACAATCTACGTGGCATCCTATTCCCGCGATGAAGTCCATCGTTTTACACCGGAAGGCCAGGCCAGCCTGCACGTGTCGGGACTCGCGACACCAGCCGGCCTGAGCATCGACAGTTCCGGTCGCTTGCTGATAGCCAATCGCCGCACCAACCAAATCCTGGCTTTAGCAGCGGACGGAAGTCTAGAGCCGGTGATCAGCGACTTGAGAACTCCGGTTGGCGCTGTCCAGCCCCCGGATGGCGGGTACGTCGTCTCCAACATTGGTGGCGGCGTCACGATACTCCGCCCAGATGGAACACGCATCGAGGCCGGTAAGGCGTTCGGCGCCCCCGGCCCCGGTGTGGCGATGACGAGCGATGGCCGCGTATTCGTGGTTGATTACGGGGGAACTACCGTTCGGGAGATCCTGCCAAACGGCAGTTCCCGGATTGTCGCTGACGGGCTGCGGAGTCCGGTCGGCCTGGTGGTCGCGCCGGACGGGATGTCGCTTCTAACAGCTGCATGGGGCGACGGAGCCGTCTATCGAATCCCACTCGTCGCCGATGAACAGTAGAGGCACCATGTACCGGGCTTCAGAAGCACCGAATGATCGCCTATGGCTTGTGCCGGGTACACTTGGCACGTTCCAGCCATGGCAGGGAAGCGGATTGCAACGAGGCACATTTTTGGTCGGAGCGCATTCTTGAGGTCCGGCTCGCGGACAATCCCCTGGCTGCCTGTGAAGAATTGGCCTGGCACGATTTGGTGGTGCAAGATTTTATCGTCAGCGATGCTTCCCTCGGCCGCGAAGTCCACGAACACATTTTTCGGAAAGCTTCCCGCCTCAGAAGCCATACAGGGATCCAAACGCAGTTTGTGGGTCGCGACAACTTATTATCGCTCGTGGCGATCGGCCAAGGCCTGACACTGATAAGCGAAGCGATGGCCGTGACACGGTTTCCCGGTACCGCTTACCGCCCGATTTCAGGCGAGACCCTCCTGTTCTCGACGGTATGGTCGCCCCGGAATGATACCCCCGCCCTCAGGAGTCGCCTTTCCATGGCAAGGAAAGCAGCCCAGATTCTCACGTTGTCGACGTCGAGCTCTTCTTTGCTCGCCGAGCCTTCGCAAACGCTCGATCCGTTGCCATGAACCGCTCTAGCATCGGCACGACCAGCCGGATAGGATCGGCAACAGGCTGCCCCGTTTCCCGCCCCAGCACCTCAGCATAGGCGACTAGATCGCGATGAACGGACGCCGACAGTTCCACCGTCACCTTAACCGGCTTGTCATCGGGCAAGTGCCCAAGCTTGAGTTTCGACACGATCAACCTCCTGCGGTTTCGAATACCAAATCGCGGGTGACGATGATCCTGACCGGGAGCCCCGGACGGATGGTCAGCGTCGGCGCGACCTGCAGCTGACGCTGGACAATCTGCTGACCGGCCTGGTTGATCGTGTCCACCGCTCCATCGCGGATCGCCTGGACCAGGCGGTCTTCGTCATCGGTGGCGAGGTCCGCGCCTATCACGAGTAGCGTGGACAGACCCGCCGCGCGCGTCAGATCCCACCAGTGATAGTCGACGCCATCTTCGAGTCCAGCATAGCCGCTCGCATCCGCCCCAGGCAAACGTTCGAGAACAATGGATCGACCGCCAGGCAGGATCAGACGGTTCCAGACCAGCAGGACGCGGCGTTGGCCGAAGGTCACACCGTCATCGTATTGGCCGATGATGCGGGTTCCTTGTGGGATCAACAGCAGTGATCCGGTCGGGCTGTCATAGACATTCTCGGTGACCTGCGCGGTGATCTGCCCCGGGAGATCTGAGCGAATGCCGGTGATGAGCGCGGCCGGGATCACCGCTCCCGCCTGAAGGATGTACGGAGAGGCTGGCGGTTGAATGCGATCCGATGCGACGGTCTCCCGGTCCACCGGACCGTTGAGAAAAGCGGTATGCCGGCTCCCCTCAGGTTGCTCGGCACCACCCAGGCCCGGAAGGTTCACGCCGACCCCGGCCGTCGTTGCCCTGCCAGACGCCGTCTGGAAGAAGACACCGCTCACACGCGCAGCTTCCCCCTCTGCCCTGCGGCGCTCCGCTTCCGGATCGACGGTCGGGCCCGCAATCGACGGAGGGTTCACGGGTAAGCCCCGCTCCTGTGCGTCGAGGATGGGCCGCCCGAGGTCACCGGGCAGCGCAGGTCCGAGAACCGGTCCGGCATAGTCGGATGGCAGACCTTCCAGGCCGTCCGCTGCCGGTCGGTTGTCGATGGAATAGAGTTCTCCACCTCCCGGCCCAGCCTCACGGGTCTGAAGCGCATAGATCAGCGCACCACCGATGCCGAACAGGACGACCGCCCCGACACCGGCCAGAACCTTGCGCGACAGCCTGGTCACGCTCGGCGGATCGGGGCGCAGACGCATCGGAGCCGCTGTATCGGTGTCACTCATGATGCTCCTCCCCTTCGCGCATCACCCTCCGTCCGCGCATCCGCCTCGCGCTCCTCCATGCGCACGATCCGAACCACCTGCTGGCGGTCTCCTGCGCCCAGCCGGAGCTCCGCCGCACCGAAGAGGCGATCCACGATCAGCACGTTCCGATGGATGCGGCTGTTGACGATCTGCGGCTCTCCGTCGGCGCCGAGCACGAAGAGCGGCGGCATCTCGCCCTGGGCGATGCCAGCAGGGAAGACGACATAGACGCGACGGCCGTCGTCGAAGACCGAAACCGGGCGCCAGGGCGGCCTCTCACCCTGAATCTGCAAGCCGTAACGATGATTGCGTGCCGATGGTGCCGGGATGGTCGGCGCGGTTGCCACAGCCTGCCGCCCACCGCGGGGTGCTGCCGGATAGGCCCAGGCGACCGAGGGCATGTAGAGCTCCTCGCGCGCACGCAGCTCGATCGTGTACACCCGCCTGTCAGTGCTTATCACCAGATTGGTCGAGATGTCGTCCCGCGTCGGTTTGACGAGGATGTGGACGCGGGCGGTAGATCCGGTCCCGCTCTCCGTGTCGCCGATGATCCAGCGCGTGGTATCCCCCGCAGCGATCGGACCCGCGCCGGTCAGACGTTCGCCCGGCTCGAGTGCGATGTTGGTGATCTGACCCGGCGCGGCATAGACCTGATAGAGTGCACCTTCCGACCAGGGATAGATCTGGATCGCATTGTAATAGCCCTCGCGGCGCGGCTCGACCCGGGCGGCGGCGTTGGCGTTTTCGATACGTCCGGTCGGTGTGCCTGCCACCGCTCCGCCATGCGCCACTGTCCAGACCGGCGGCGTGTGCAACGGCCGAGGGTGTTCCTCGGCAGCCGAGGCGGGCGGAGTGGGCAGCGGCGGCACGGACTCGTCATAGCTGAATTCCGGCACCGGGTTTCTGGCACATCCCGCCAGTACGGATGCGGATAGCAGCAAGGCCACCAACACCGGCGTCCTGACGCCCGGAGACCTGGTTGCATGAAGATGCTGTTCAGTCATTGGCTCATCTCCCGCGACCAGGAGATCGCATTGACATAGATTCCGAGAGGATTGGCGCGCAGGCGCTCGGCGCTGCGCGGAGCCTGGATCACGACGGTCAGGATCGCGGTCCAGCGCTCGGTCGTGGAAAGCTGGCCGTTCTCGTAGTGGCGTTCGGTCCAGGCGACGCGGAACGATCCTGGTGAGGCCCGGATAACGGAGGACACCTCGACGGCGATCTGTTGGCGCCCGACGCGGGTGAACGGGTCGTTGGCGCGGGCGAAGTCGTTCAGCGCAGCCGCGCCACGGTCCGTGGTGAACTCATAGGCGCGCAGCCAGTTTTGCCGCACGATAATCGGGTCGGCGGGGATGGAACGAACCTGTTCAATGAAACGACCCAAATGGAAGGCGATCTGCGGATCGGTCGGCTCGTAGTCGGCGGAGGCCGGAGCGACGGTCTGGGCCTCGCCAAGCGCATCGACCTGAACGACCCAGGGCACGACGGTACCACGCGCAGATTGCCAGACCAGGGCGCCGGCAAAACCCGCCGCCAAGATCAGGCTGGCGAAGGCCATGTAGCGCCAGTTGCGGGCCTGAACGCGGGCGGAGCCGATACGCTCGTCCCAGACCTGCGCTGCCCTCTGGTAAGGCGTTTCTGGTTGAGGTGTCTTGCCATAATGCGTGGCGGAACGCCTGAAGAGGTTCATGAGCGATCCCTTTCGGAGAGATTGACGGAGGAGCCCGAGCCATGGCTGTCGCCCGACCGGACGGCATGGGCGGCAGCGCGCACACCATGGCTCATCGCCTGGCTATGGCGCATGCGCTTCGCCCAGGCTGGCGGGCCATCGGAGGCGGACGGACCGGAAGAAGGCTCGGGCGCCCCTCCGCCGACCGTGCCCATCGAGGTGGTTCCGCCCGTCGCCGCAACACCGCCCTTGACGCCCTCGGCGTAGCTGGACTGGATGCCGCCAGCCGCGCGAGAGGACGCCTTCTTGAGCGGTGATGCCGCAGCGGCGGCCCCGGCGCGCGCGACACCAGCCATCCCGCCGGCGAGACCTCCTCCGCCCATCGAGCCGAGCGTGTAAGCGCTCGAGGCAGCGCCCGCCGCGGCCGCGCCGCCACGTGCGAGGGCGGCGCCTCCGGAGAGTGCAGATCCGGCTCCGCGCGCTGCGAGCATGGTCGCCCCTCCGGCGCCGATCGCAGCACCACCAACGGCAAGGCCGGTGCCTATGGCCGCCCCCGCGCTGAGTTGGGGCCCGCCGGACACCAGACCCGAGGCGATGCCCGGGCCGAAGATACCGAGGCCCAGCAGAGACAGGGCGGCCAGCACAATCGCCATGGCGTCATCGATGGTCGGCGTCACACCGCCGAAACCCGCGGTAAACTGGCCGAAGAGCGTCGAGCCAATGCCGATGATCACGGCGAGGACCAGGACCTTGATGCCGGACGAGATGACGTTGCCAAGCACGCGCTCGGCCATGAAGGCGGTCTTGCCGAAGAGGCCGAAGGGGATCAGAACGAAACCCGCGAGGGTCGTGAGCTTGAACTCGATCAGGGTGACGAAGAGCTGTACCGCGAGGATGAAGAAGGCGAGGATCACCAGCGCCCAGGCGAAGAACAGGCAGAGAATCTGGACGAGGTTCTCAAAGACCGCGACCCAGCCCATCAGATCGGAGATGCTCTCGAGCAGCGGCCGTCCGGCCTCGAGCCCGGTCTGGGCGACGCGGCCGGGGCGCAGAAGATCGGCGGCGGAAAACCCGGTGCCCGAGGCCATCAGACCAAGGCCCGCGAAGCTCTCGAAGACGATCCGGGCGAGGTTGTTCCAGTTGGAGATGATATAGGCGAAGACCCCGACAAAGAGCGTCTTCTTCACCAGTCTGGCAATGATGTCGTCATCGGCGCCCCAGGCCCAGAACAGCGCCGCCAGCGTCACGTCAATGACGATCAGCGTGGTGGCGATGAAGGCCACCTCGCCGCCGAGCAGCCCAAACCCGCTGTCGATGTAGCTGGTGAAGATGCCCAGGAAATTATCGATGACGCCGGTTCCGCCCATGGCTTACTGATCTCCCGACCGCTGTGGCGCTTCGGGAGCCGGCGTCCGACCGAGGAACCGGTCGCGGTTCTCTGCCCAGGCGGCGAGGCAATCGGCATCGCTGGAAGCGGCCTCGCCAAGCTGCTGGCACCGGCGCAGCGTCGCGCGGAGAGGATCGGCAGACGGCTGGAGCGCGGGCGCGGTGCTGGCCGGCACGGGAGCTTCCTCGCGTGTCATTTCGATCACCGTGGCTGTGATCGCGATCGCCACGAACACGATGGCCGCGATCCGGGCCAGCACCTTCCCCTCCATCGTCTCCCCCTCCCGGCCTCAGTTGAACATCTGCGCGTTGCCGGGCTGGTAGCCCGAGCCCGGCGTCAGGAAGCGCTCGCGCTGGATGCGGCCCTGTTCTGCAGCGGTGGCGCGCTCGGCCTCGGACAGCGCGTTGGCGCGACCGTTTGCCGAGATCACCGCGATCAGATCCGAGAGCTGCTGCGATTGCAGTGCGAGGAGCTGGTTGCCGGCCTGAGTGGCCTGCAGTGCACCGACCGCGTTCTGGCTCTGCCCCACGAGCGCGGACATCTCTGCGCGGTTGGCATCGATGTTGCCGACGACACCGGCCTGCACGCGCATCGCATCCTGCAGGCCACCGACGGTAATCTCCCAACGGGACCGGGCCTCGGCGATCAGTTGCTGGTCGGTCGCCGTCAGGGAAAGGTTGCCATAGTCCTGCTGGAACATCTGGTCGATGCTCTGCACGTCGAAGGCGATGTTCTGCGCCTGGGCCAGGAGCTGCTGTGTGCGGCTGACGTTCTGCTGGATCTGCTGGAGCGCGGAATACGGCAGGTTGGCGAGATTGCGCGCCTGATTGATCAGCATCTGCGCTTCGTTCTGGAGCTGTGCGATCTGGTTGTTGATCTGCTCCAGAGCGCGCGCCGCGGTCAGGAGATTTTCGGCGTGGTTGGTCGGATCGTAGACGATGAAAGGCCCCCCGCCGATGCCGAAGAGCGCCTGCGCGGGCGGCGCTGCGATGGGCGACATGGCCATGGGCATCGCCAGCGCGAGGGCGAGCAGCGACGTGCCCGCGGACCGAAACGTAATCTTGCGTGTCATGGTGTGACTTCCTCTTCTTCAAGGTCGATGTCGGCGTCCTCAACAACAGCGGAGGCCGGAGATGCCCCCTCTGCGTCGATGGCGAGATTGGTGAGGTCGGGGATCAGGTCGGCGGCCCAATCGAGGCCATGCGCCTTCAGCCAGGCGGCGAGGAAGCCGTCTTTGCCGTGCCCGGCGCAGATCTCGGCAATCAGCGCCTGATCCGATTTGGACGATGCCGCGCAGAGTGCGAGCCCGACATCGCTGAGACCCAGCTCGAACAGCCGGTTGCCACGCCGCGACTGACAGTAGTAGTCGCGCTTGGGCGTGGCCCGCGCGAGGATCTCGATCTGCCGGTCATTGAGGCCGAAGCGACGATAGATGGCGGTGATCTGGGGCTCGATGGCCCGCTCGTTCGGCAGCAGGAGCCGCGTCGGGCAGCTTTCGATGATCGCAGGCGCGATGACGCTGCCATCAATGTCGCTGAGGCTCTGCGTCGCGAAGATCACCGAGGCGTTCTTCTTCCTCAGCGTCTTCAGCCATTCGCGGAGTTGCTCGGCGAAAGCATCGTCATCGAGCGCGAGCCAGCCCTCGTCGATGATGAGCAGCGTGGGCCGTCCGTCGAGCCGATCTCCGATCCGGTGGAACAGGTAAGAGAGGACGGCGGGCGCCGCACCGGTTCCCACCAGCCCCTCGATCTCGAAGGCCTGCACATCCGCCGATCCCAGCTGTTCGGTCTCGGCGTCGAGAAGCCGGCCATAGGGTCCACCGACGCAATAGGCACGCAGCGCCTGCTTCAAATCGTTGGATTGCAGCAGGACCGCGAGGCCGGTCATGGTACGCTCGCCCACAGGGGCCGAGGCCAGCGAGGTCAGCGCCGTCCAGATATGCTCCTTCACATCCGGGGTGATCCGGATGTTCTCGCGCGTCAGGATGGCGACGATCCAGTCAGCCGCCCAGGCGCGCTCTGACGTCTCGTGAATGCGGGCCAGCGGCTGTAGCGACACGGAACTGTCGGCCGCGTCGGTCAGCTCTCCGCCAAGATCATGCCAGTCGCCGCCCATGGCGAGCGAAGCGGCGCGGATCGAGCCTCCGAAGTCGAAGGCGAAGATCTGGCTGCGCTGGTACCGCCGGAACTGCAGCGCCATCAGTGCCAGCAGCACGGACTTGCCTGCGCCGGTCGGGCCGACGACGAGCGTGTGCCCGACATCCCCGACATGCAGAGAAAACCGGAACGGAGTGGAGCCTTCGGTCCTGGCGTAGAGCAACGGAGCGCCGCCGAAATGCTCATCCTGCGCCTCGCCCGCCCAGACCGCCGAGAGCGGGATCATATGGGCGAGATTCAATGTGCTGATCGGAGGCTGCCGGACATTGGCATAGGCATGCCCGGGCAGACTTCCGAACCAGGCATCGACGGCGTTGACCGTCTCGGCCATGACGCTGAAATCGCGGGACTGGACGATCTTCTCGACCAGCCGCAGCTTCTCGTCAGCGCGGCGGACCTCCTCGTCCCAGACCGTGATCGTGGCCGTGACATAGGCCATCCCGGCCACATCAGCGCCGAGTTCCTGCAAGGCCATATCCGCATCAGCGGCCTTGTTCGCCGCATCGGTATCGACCAGCGCGGATTGCTCGTTGGTCATCACCTCCTTGAGGATCGCGGCGATGCTCTTGCGTTTGGCAAACCACTGGCGACGTATCCGGGTCAGCAGCTTGGTTGCATCCAGCTTGTCCATGAGGATGGCCCGGGTCGACCAGCGATAGGGAAAGGCCAGCCGGTTCAGCTCGTCGAGCAGGCCCGGGGTCGTGACGCCAGGAAAGCCGGTGATCGTCAGGACGCGGAGGTGATGATTGCCCAGGCGCGGCTCCAGCCCGCCGGCCAGCGGCTGGTCGGGCAAGAGCGCGTCGAGATAGACCGACACCTCGGGCACGCGCACGCGGTGCCGGTTGGTCGAAATCGTCGAATGCAGGTAGGTCAGCGTAGCGGCGTCATCGAGCCAGTGGCAGTCCGGCATGAAGCCGTCGAGCAGCGCCAACACGCGATCGGTACGGTCGATGAAGCCGCGCACCTGTTCCCAGGGGTTCACACCCGAGGTTTCGCGGCCCTCGTAGAGCCAGGATTCTGAGCGCGCCGCGTCCTCGGCAGGCGGAAGCCAGAGGAGGGTCAGGAAGTAGCCGGATACGAAATGGCTCCCCTTCTCCTCGAAATCGGCCTTGCGCTCGGCATCGACCAGCGCCGATGCCACATCCGGGAAGATGCTTGCCGGATAGGTGGCAGCCTCAGAGCGCTGTGCTTCAACAAAAATCGCCCACCCGGAACCGAGCCGGCGGAAGGCGTTGTTCAGCCGTCCCGCCACCGCGACCAGTTCGGCCGCGACGGCGCTGTCGAGATCGGGACCCCGAAACTTCGCTGTCCTCTGAAACGAGCCGTCCTTGTTGAGGACCACGCCCTCCCCGACCAGCGCCACCCAGGGCAGGTAGTCGGCGAGGCGCGAGGCGGTGCGGCGGTATTCTGCGAGATTCATCATGGGGATTCACACCGAGAGATGACCGGGGATTCGCAGATGGCGGCGGGCGACCTCAACGAAGAGCGGATCGCGCCTGGCCGCCCAGACGGCGGCGATGTGGCCGACGGCCCAAATCAGGATCCCGACCAGCCAGAGCTGAAGCCCGAGGCCGACCGCACCGGCGAGCGTGCCATTCAGAATGGCGACTGAACGCGGTGCGCCGCCGAGGAGGATCGGTTCGGTCAGCGCACGGTGGACTGGCACGCTGAACCCCGGCACCGCGTCGAGGGACTCGAAACTCACCGCCATCAGATCAGCGCTCCGCCACCAAAGCTGAAGAAGCTCAGGAAGAAGGACGAGGCCGCAAAGGCGATGGAGATGCCGAACACGATCTGGATCAGGCGCCGGAATCCGCCGCCGGTATCGCCGAAGGCCAGCGTCAGACCGGTGACGATGATGATGATCACCGCCACGATCTTGGCCACCGGCCCCTCGACGGAGTCGAGGATCGATTGCAGAGGCGCTTCCCAGGGCATGGAAGAACCGGAGGCATGAGCGGCCGGGGCGATGAACAGGCTGACATAGGTGGCCGTGACCGCGGTGGCGATCTGGCGGCGAATGCGCAGGGCGTGACGGATCATTCGAGGTCTCCTGGTTCGTGAGTGGTGGATTCTGAAATGACAGGTGAAATCCGGTAGTCGCCGTCCGGCCCGAGGCCCTTGACGCGGGCGAGTGCGACCAGACGGCGTGCGGAGCCGCGCCCGGCCAGGACGGCCACGAGGTCGATGGTCTCCGCGATCATGGCGCGGGGCACGGTAACGACGGCTTCCTGGATGAGTTGCTCGAGACGGCGCAAAGCGCCGATCCCGGTACCGGCATGGATGGTGCCGATGCCGCCGGGATGTCCCGTGCCCCAGGCCTTGAGAAGGTCCAGCGCCTCGGCGCCACGCACCTCACCGATCGGAATACGATCGGGGCGCAGACGCAGCGAGGAGCGCACCAGGTCGGACAGGCTGGCAACACCGTCCTTGGTGCGCATCGCCACGAGGTTCGGCGCGGCGCATTGCAGTTCCCGCGTGTCCTCGATGATCACGACGCGATCAGAGGTCTTGGCCACCTCGGCGAGCAGCGCATTGGTCAGAGTGGTCTTGCCGGTGGACGTGCCGCCCGCCACGAGGATATTGGAACGTCCCGCAACCGCCTGCCGCAGCGCCTCGGCCTGCGTCGGGGTCATGATCCCGGCGGCGACGTAGTCGTCGAGCGTGAACACAGCGACAGCGGGCTTGCGGATGGCGAAGGCCGGGGCTGCGACGACGGGCGGCAAGAGCCCCTCGAAGCGCTCGCCGGTTTCCGGGAATTCCGCAGAGACGCGAGGGGACAGTCCATGAACTTCGACCCCAACATGGTGCGCGACTAGTCGAACGATGCGCTCGCCGTCTGCTGCGCTCAGCGTCTTGCCGCTGTCGGTCAGCCCCTCAGAAAGTCGGTCGACCCAGAGCCGCCCATCGGGGTTGAGCATCACCTCGACGGTCATAGGGTCGTCCAGAAACCCGGCGATCGCCGGCCCGAGCGCGGTGCGCAGCATCCGCGCGCTTCTCCGGATCACCTCTGGTCTCTGATCGGTCTTCGCCATGCCGGCCCCGTTCCCTTACGGGCGCCTCCAACAGGCCGCCCTGGATCGGGGTCGATTAAGAAAGCCGCAAAAGCCTAAGGCTCAACAGGTTTCCGAGGCGCGTCGTAGCGTGGCGTGGAAAGACAGGAAAACGGCGGACCGGACCCTACCCCATCCCCACGGGGAAAACGTCATGGCAACTATCGCTAGAACATGGTGTTGCGGGCAGAGAGCGGCCGGTCGAGGCGAGAGGCCCCGCTGGCAGCCCAGGGCGGGAAGCGGAAGTTCGCTGCGCGTCTCATCAAGGTTCCGTGTGCGGGGCTTTCCCGACCTTCGGACGATTTCCCGAAACTGGCAGAACGGTTCGGTTGCAGAGGAAGTCCGCTTAATGATCTCAATCGTCTACGCTATGGCGTGACAAACGGTGTCGAGCCGGTCACTTCGCGCATTCCTTTCGCCAGCTTTTGCACGAGATGAACGAGCTCCCCAACCTCTTCCTCGTCCCAGGACTCGAATATTTCCCCGGCCATTCTGGCGCGGGCCGCATCGACGGCGTCGGTCATCAACTGCCCATTAGGCGTGATGCAGGCTTCGCGGACGCGGCGGTCGTGTGCACTGCCGCGCCTTTCGACAAGGCCGAGGTCGTCAAGCTTGGCCACCTGGCGGCTGACGGTCGTGTAGTCACGACCGACGCGCTCTGCCAGGTCCACGACCCCCAGGGGACCGAACCTCTCGACACTGACGAGCAGCGCGAAGAGGGCGCGGTCGAGGTTGAGCCCGGATGCTCGAACCATCTCCTCGTCAACCTGCGGGTTGTTCATCACGGCCATGATGTCGAGCAGCGCGATATGCAGTTGGCGCGTAAGTGTCGAGATGTGTGTATTTTGCATATTTATCCTTGGCAGAATTGATCGACTCAACTATGTGTATTTTGCACATATAACGGAGACCTGCAAATGTCTGAAGACCTCGACGTTCTGATCGTCGGCGCGGGACCGGCGGGGTCGACCCTTGCCGTCGACCTTGCACGGCGCGGCGTGAGCACCCGCATCATCGACAAGAGTCCGCACGGATTTCCCGGATCGCGCGCCAAGGGCATCCAGCCCCGGTCGCTCGAAGTGTTCGAAGACCTCGGCGCGCTGGACGACATCCTCGCTGCCGGGTCTCCCTACCCACCTCTGGGCATCCATCTGGGTCCGGTCAGAATCCCCAAGCGGATGTCCAAGCCGGCGCCCGAAAGCGACGCTACTCCCTACCGCGACACCTGGTTGATCCCGCAGTTGAGCACCGACTCGATTATTCAGAAGCAGCTCGCGCCGTTTAGGGTCCAGGTCGAATACGGCACGGAACTTCTCGGGCTCGAGCAGGATGACAACGGCGTGACGGCGCGGATCGCCGGCCCCTCCGGCCCCGAAGAGCTGCGCGCCCGCTATGTCGTGGGGGCCGATGGTGGCGCAAGTCTTGTACGCAAGAGCGTTGGCATCGCCTTCGAGGGGCAGACCGACGAAGCCGACCGGATGATCATCCTCGACGGCCGGATCGAAGGCTTGGGGCGCGATCACTGGCACGTCTGGCCCGGCCTCAGGGGCCGGTTTGCCGGGGCCTGCCCGCTGCCGCATGGCGACCTGTTTCAGGTGATGATCCGCCTGCAGCCCGGCGAGGAGCCCGACTTGTCCGATGCCGCGTTGAACGAGCGGTTCAGGACGCAGACCCGCTCCGGCAAGCTGCGGCTGAGCGACATACAGTGGAAGACTGTCTTCCGTCCCAATATCCGGCTGGCGGCGCGTTACCGTGAAGGCCGGGTATTCCTGGCAGGCGACGCGGCGCATGTGCACACGCCCATGGGGGCCCAGGGGCTGAACACCGGCATCCAGGATGCCTATAACCTCGGCTGGAAGCTCGGCCAGGTCTTGGCCGGCGCCCCCGAGGCGCTGCTTGACAGCTACGAGGCCGAGCGGCAACCGATCGCCGCGCGGGTGCTCGGCCTGTCGACCCAGAAATACGAGGCCCTCAATCGACTCGATCCTGCCAGTATCAAGCGGGGCGCGGATGAGAAGCAGCTCGGCATCACCTACAAGGGCGGCCCGCTGGCCAGCTCCGATAGCGAGGCAACCACGACTCTGCAGTCGGGTGACCGTGCCCCCGACGCGACGCTCGCGGGCCAGGACGGCACACCCCTGCGCCTGTTCGATGTGACCCGCGGCCCGGCCTTCACGCTGATCGCTGTCGGACAGGAAGCACGGGCGGAACTCGCGGCCGTCACTTGGCCCGAGAACGGCGCCGGACTGACCCGCGTAGCCATCGACGGAACGGCCGGGGAAGCGCTTTCGCTGAGCGATCCGCAGGGCTCGTTCCGGTCCATCTACGGCATCGCGGGAGACACGCTGATCCTGATCCGACCGGACGGCTACATCGGTGAAATTGCAACCCATGACCGTGTCGCGGCGATCGACAGCTTCGCATCCCTCGTGGCGCCAATCGCCGCCTGACCCTTTCCAACTTTTTCGCGATGGAAACCGACCATGAAGGTTCTTGTTGTCTTCAATCAACCCTACGAGGGCAGCTATAGTGCCGCCATTCTGGAGGGCATCCAGACCAGCCTTGCCGACTGTAGCCATGAGCTCGACCTTATTCACCTTGATCGGGATGACTTCGATCCCGTCATGCACGGTACGGACCTGAGGGCCATTGCTGCGTGACCATACTGAACCGCATCAATTCTGGAGCGGTATAGCCGGATCAGCCAACCAAGCGGATTGGGAATAGCGATAAGGAGAATAACCATGGAAAGACCCCTCCAAGGAAAAGTTGCTATCGTAACAGGATCGGGTCAGGGGATCGGTCGAGACATCGCGCTATGTTTGGCGCGAGAAGGTGCGGCGGTCATCACCAACAACCGCAAACCCGGCTCATCCCTGAATGCATTCGAAAAAACCGACATCCCGTTCACCGAAGCCGAACGCGCCGCCTTGGAAGCCATTTCGGGCGACGCAAAAACAACCGCTGACGAGATTGTTCGGCGCGGTGGACAAGCCCTCCCGGTGTTTGGGGATGTCAGCGATTTCGGCACTGCTGGCACCATGGTAGACGCCGCCCGAGATACCTTTGGCCGCATCGACATCGTCATTCATAATGCGTCGTCCAACTGGGTGGGCAACATCATGGACATGGACGAAACGCTCTGGGACATCAGCATCAACTCCAAGCTCAAAGGCGCCTTCAACTTGATGCACCACGCACTGCCCCACATGAAGGAGCAGGGCTTTGGACGGATATTGAATTCCTCGTCGGATGCGTACCTCGGGGTCGAAGGGTATGCCGCCTACGGCGCCGCCAACGCTGGCATAGTCGCACTGACCAAAGCGGCTGCATCTGACGTTCGAGGTCTCGGGATCACAATGAATGCCTATACGCCTTTGGCGCGCACGCGCGCCTGGGTCAACGCGGCCGCCGCCTATCGGCTGCAAGGTGTGCCCAGCGAGGCGATCGAAGCGGGAGCACCGGACGCAATGAAACGCACGGCCGAAGGCATGGTCCCTTTCCTGGCATATCTTGCCTCAGACGATGCCTCCGATATTTCGGGCCACCTGTTCCGGCTGGCAGCAGACGGCGAAATTGGAGTGTGGTCGACCCCCGAGGTGTTCAAGTCGATCCATGCAGAGGACGGCATCTGGACAATGAAAGACCTGCAAACACGGATTCCGAACGAATTGATGGCAGGTGTGGAAGCCATGCAGAGCGCGATCCGCGCGGACTGAGGGAACTGGGCGACGCGTGCAGGAGGGCCCTTGCCCACTCGCCGGACTGCGGCCCGAAGGGTCGCCCCTGGTTTCGTGTTGCAGTCGCAAAATACTCCTGCAACGCGCCAGAAAGCCCCCCAAATGGAAGAGGAAATGACCGAAATTTAGAATAACGTCGTTCTGATCACCCGCTGCTCCAGCGGGCTTGGCAAACGACAAGCTGACGTAGCCCCTGAAACCGGCCCGCGCGGGTGTTAATGATCCGTCCGAGAAAAGGATAGATCATGAAGCGCAGATTTTCTGATGAACAGATCATTGGAATGATTGAGGAGTACGCGGCCGAGAGCTGGGGCCGCCCACCTCTTCATCACAGACGGGAACTTTCGGTGTGAAAGGTTCTCCAGGGCTCAGCGATAGCCCAGTTCTTTGCGGGTGCTGGTCAAGAACAGGTCCTTTCCCTTGATCCTCTGTGTGAGCCACGATCCGACCAGCCACCCCGACCGACTGAGTGGAAGAACGCTTGAGCCTTGATCCAGACCAACCGGAACCAGAAGCAATGGTTTCGTCGTCCTGGCGTATTGCGGTTGACGGTCGACCGGGGTCCCCGCGATCAGCTTTTTGATCGTCTTGATCAGCCACCCGGTTTGCTGCCGGACCGACCAGATTGTCATCGGGTCTCCATTCTCAGCCGCATCGCCAAGCGCGAAGATTTTCTCATACCCATGCGGCCGCATCCAACCATCCACGTCCAGGCGCCGGGACGGCGTTGCTTGCGCATTCTTGATGGGAGGGAGAACAGGTCTCGCACCGAAAACGGGGAAGACCACATCTGCCTCAATTGTCGCACCCGCGACTTTCACGGTCCCGGCAAAAGGCGCGTCGGTTCGCTGTAGATCCTCGACAGTGGTGCCGAGCGTCAGATCGATCCCCATTGCCGAAATCTGCGGCTTCAGCGCCTTTGACAGTTTGGCGGAAATGCCGGGAACGACACTGTCCGAGCTTGCCAGGATCGAGATCCGCTTGTCGGGATGCGCGTGCTTGATCTCCGCGGCCAGTTCCACACCGACCGGCCCCGCCCCGACGATGACGATCTTCTGGGCGTTCTGGACTTGCGCATGCGCGGCAGCCTGATCCGCTTTGAAATCGGCGACCGTATCGGACCGGGGCTTGAACGGTTGGGCATACCCGGACCCCGTCGCGGTGATGACGATCCCTGCGTTCAGCACATCCCCATTGTCGAGAACGACTTCCCCATCCGAGATGTCCACAGCGCGCGCGCGGATCACTTTGCCGTGCTTCAGCAGGCGGTTGTAGGGAATGATCAGGCGGTCGAGAAGCCCCGGCTCTACGACAGCGCGGATCGCAGCGACACTGTGAAAGAATGCTTCACGTGGCTCGACAAGAGTTACATCGGCCAGCCCATCCAAGGCATGCGCCATTATGGTTCCTGCGTAACCTCCTCCAACAATGACAATTTTCATCTTCACATTCGCTCCTGCATGATGTTTGGCGCAGAGTTGCCTCAAACAGCCGACGTCGGTATACTTTATATCCTTAGTATAGATTGAGAACCTGAAATGTCACAAGAAGGCACATCCGTGATACCGTCCAATCCGTCGGGTGATGACATACACGCAGTGCTTGGGACGCAGTCTTGCGAGGAAATCGCCGCGACATTCGCGCTGATCGGCGACAAGTGGTCAATGATGATCGTCATTTGCCTCGCCGCAGGACCATGCCGATTCAACAATCTGAAGCGACAGATCGGTGGCATCACGCAGCGGATGCTGACACTTACCTTACGGAAATTGGAGCGCCATGGGCTCGTCAGTCGTACCGTACACTCGACCGTTCCGCCGACTGTTGAATATGCGTTGACCCCTCTCGGGGCCTCGCTGCAACAGCCCATTCAATCGCTAGGGCTCTGGGTTTTGGAAAACCTTCAAGACATGAAGAGAGCCCAGAACGACTTTGATGCGGGCATTCCGAAATCCACATAGCAATAGATCGCTGTGCAGATTTTGCGGGTCTTCCCTGGAACTCTGAAACGTGACCAAAAAACGACCAACATCGCAATAATCCCATAGACGGCGAATCCTCGCTCTCATCTGAGAACAAACGCAACCCTACGGCCGAGACACTGGAGCGCTTTCACGACGTTCGTTTTTCGGCGACGGAACGCCATCATGGACACTTCTCTCAGGGCAGCATAGTTCACTTACGTCCTGCGGTCCTGTCGTGAAGCCGATTACACACTGCGCGAGCACAGCGAAAGGCCGGTACGGTGAAGCCGCACCGCGGCGCGACCAGAGGCACTGAAAGTCCGGTAATGGGATGTGCCGGCTGCTTCCCCCACCGTCGGGTTATCCTGGACCGGGATCATCCGTGCCAAAGGAGAAGCAGCCATGTGTGCGAAGAAGACAGGAAGCATTGAGGACCTGGCAGTTGTCGGCATCGACATCGGCAAGGATACGTTCCACTTGGTCGGTTTCGACCGCTCCGGTCAGGTGGTTCTGCGCAAGCAGATCAAGCGGCTCGCCTTGAATTCCACGTTCGACAAGCTGCCGCAATGTGTTGTCGGGATGGAGGCCTGCCTGAGTGACCATTTCGTCAGCCGGACGCTGCGCGGCATGGGGTTCGACACGCGGATCATCCCGGCGGTTTACGTGAAGCCGTTCAACAAGGGACAGACGGGTGTCGCGGGGGATCGATCGACGGCGGTGCTGGTCCGCCAGGAGCCGCTGGATTGCTTCGATGCGGTCGAGCCCCTCAGGGCCGAGAGGAACGGTGGCCACAAGCCTGTGGCGGGCCCCCGAAGGTGCGACAAGATGCAGGTACGTTCCGTCCGGCAGCCTGTGGCGCAGGTGCTCTCCCATGGGGGACGGTCTGCCCGTCGAGGCGACGATGTCCTCGCCAAGACGATCAGCCTCCCCGCCAAGTGCCGCGGGGGCGGCAACGAGCACCACGGCACTCGTGTCGACCGCTGGACACCAGAACACCTCCGCAACGGAAGCGGGCAGCCCAGGTCGGATCGGGAAAGCACAACCCCCATCGACGGCTGACCTGATCCATCAGATCAACCCTCTCCGGGGGTTCTCCTGTGAGCTTCGCGTAATCATGCTGATATTCGGGATTGCGGCGCAGGCATTCCCAGCCGAGTTCCGGCGCGGCCAGATCATCGAGATAGTCGTAGGCGGCCTGGTCACGCCAATTCGAGCGATCAGGTTGCATGGCATCGCCTCTCCCCTGGGTTGATCACGAGAAAGGATTTCAAGAGATCAATCACTTGGGAAGCCCGCCCCAAGGCATCAGGTGATGCGCGCGGCGCATCACCTTCTCATCCGGTTCGCCCCGCCGCCAACTGCCGATACCCTTCCGAGCTCAACCAACGCGCGCGTTCAAGATGAGCGTCATGGACCAGGCGCGCCCGCTCAGGCTCTTGCTGCGTATCGAGCCCCAGGATGATCTGGGCGGCCTCCTGCCAGCTCGCACCCTCGCCTGCAGCATCGAGTAAACGCATATACTGCGTCATGTGACGACGGTCATATTCCGTCACCACGTCCCCCTGCGGTGGCACATCCTGCAAGCTGCTGATCGTCACACGCATCCCCACGGCGTTTGCTGCACATCCCTAGCACAGCCAGTTGACAGTTTCGTGAGCACGGCAATAGCGCAATTCTGTTCACGGCGAAACCTGCCGGAATAGTCAGCCCTTAGCGACGGCCTTCGCCTGAACATGCATCACTCCAATCCCCTGGTCGGAGTTCAGGAGCAGAATGCCATTCGCTTCGAACGCCCGTCGAACCTGATCGCGCGTGGTCTCATAAACCTCGAGCCCGCTTTCGGACTCGAGGCGCTTGAGCGCGGTCAAAGATACCCGGGCCTCATCCGCAAGCTGCTCCTGTGTCCATCCAAGAAGCGCCCGCGCGGCCCGCGATTGTCGGGCGGTGATCATGCAGATCACCTCCCATCCGGCCCGGCGCAAACGCCAGAACTACGACCATTATAGTCGTATCATAGAAATTCACCACCAAAATTCTTAAGTGTTTACATCGCATTTCGACTTTGGCGCCGCAAATTTCGGGAACTGATTCGGTTGCTCGTTTTGGTAGTCGGCCCCGACCTTTCGACCGAGGCCTCGCGACGGCGTTATTCGCCGCGGCGACCGTTGGGGCGGGACCAGATCAGAGCGTAGCTCTCGCCGTCCTCGTCGTCGAAGAGGTTGGCGTAGATCGGGGCGGTGAAGCTCGGATCGTCGAGCTTGAGGCCCAGATAGTCGCGGCCTTCCCCGGAGCGTTTGGACCAGGCGGCGCCGATCTCGGCGCGGCCGACCAGGACCCGGTGGCTGGGGGCATTCTCGCCGGTGGCGCGGGTGTCGGGAACGATGCGCACGCCCTGGACCTGAACGCTGAGGGTGACGATTTCGCCGGTGAATTCATTGCCGGTCTTCTTGAAGGTGCCGATGGTTGCCATTTTAAGTCTCCGTTTTCCGTTTCCGGGTCCGCACCATTGCGGCCCGATGGCGATCGACAGGCCGGAGACGACCGGCGGTGCACCACCGCTTTGCCGGGGGTTGGACAGCAAAGGCAGAACTTTCTTGTTGCGCGCGGAATGGGCGCAGCCCAGGGGAAGAAAGTTATGGCGGCGCTGTTGCGCCAAACCGGTCGAGGCGTAGCCGATCTTCGGCCAGATCAGGCCATTGAAAGGGCCGTATGGAGCGGACATGGGACGGGCAAGGAGCGGAGACGATGGCAACCGCGGATGCTCATAAGCCTGACCGACCCTTCCACCGGCGGGTTTGCTCACCCGCGACAGGCCATGCGCCTCACGCTCCAGGCACCCCACCCGACGTACCGCCCCCGATCACAGGTGCGGTCCGCCGCTCGAACGCTCCGCCATTCCCTCCGCACGGCCACGGGCAGCGACGCGGGCCTCAAGCCGATCCGCACACCGCCCCATACCGGTATCCTGACGATCGCGGTGGCAGTCCAACGCATTTCGGATCCTGCTTCATCGGTTCGTCCGAAGTGTCAGGCGCCTAAGGGAAGGAGCGCGTGAAGATCTCAGCTCCGCCGGTCCATGCGCGCTTCCGCCTGATCGGCCCGTTGCTGAAGCTGGGTCACGCATTTCCTGAGCTAAAGCCCCAGATCATCGGTCGGATCGGCTTCGCCTCTCTACATCGGGGCGAGGGAGACATCGCGATCCGGCTATCGCGGCCCGACGAAGGCGATCTGGCGATTTCCAAAATCGGGAAGGCCCCCTTCAGACTATACGGCCACCGCGACTACCTTGCTGGCACACCGGAAAATCAATGGCGCTATATCGGCCAAGGAGACGTCCCGGATGCGATGCCACAGCAGGTCCTTCTCAACCGGATCGCAGGCGGACACTTCGCCTGCTATGCGGAGGGCCTCGACCTGCAGCTTGCAGGTGTTCTGGCACAGGGCGGGATTGCGGCGTTGCCCGACTTCCTCGTCACGAACCGAGAGGAATTGACGACGGTGGGATCCGGCGACCCTCTCCTTGTCCGTGACATCTGGTCCGTCGTTCATAGCTCGCAACGCGGACAGGAACGGATACGACGCACCATCGATGTTCTGAAAGCTGCTTTGAAATAACGCGGACCCAAAGCTGGCAGCGACGACCCGCAGCAGTCCACCCTTTCGGCACCATCGCCGCTTAGACAAACTGCCGCCACGCCTGTACGCGGCGGCAGAAAATACGAGGTTACATCGCCTGCATCACGAGCTGCGCGACAGCCTTTGGATCTTCGATGAGGGCGAGGTGCGGCCCCTCGACCCATTCGAGGCGCGCACAATTGATGCCTTCGGCAAGGGCGCGTGATGCCTTGGGATCCACCATCTGATCATGCTGGTTGCCCACCACCAGCGTAGGAGCGCGAACCTGAGCAAGATCGCCGGAAACATCGACCTGCAGATCCAGCTCTGCCTGCCGGGCGATGCCCGCCCAGTTGCTGTGCGCGACCATGTCGGCGATCACCCCTTCGATGTCACCTATCCTGCTGAGGAACCCATGGCTGAAGCCCGTCAGCAGCATGAGGCGCGCCAGAGATGCAGGATCCTGCCTTGCAAGCTGCGCCCAGTGTCGGAACTGCAACTGCGCCCGTGGATCATGGCTAGAGACAAAGCCACCGACCAGAACCAGCTGTTCGACCCTGCCCGGATGCCGCGCGGCCAGCCGCGTGGCGACCGCTGCGCCCAGCGAAAACCCCAAAAGAGCGAACGTCCCGGCGCCGGCATGGTCCACCGCAGCAAGCACCTGATCCACCAGCCTGTCGAGGCTTAGAACCTCGGTTGGATCATCGGTCAGGCCAGACCCGGCATAGTCAGGCCGGATCACCCTTCGGTCGGAAAGATACGGCATTAGACCAGCAAAATTCGCCTCGCCGTCACCGCCAGTTCCATGGATCAGCACGATCGGCCGCCCCTTCCCATCATCACGGTATCCGATGCGGGCACCGTCATGGTGCAGGTATTCGATCTTCGACATAATTTTACTCTCCGACTTGATGTGTCGGTATCCGTCCTGCACCCTGACAACGCTGTCAGGGTCAAACGGAAAATGAGGATCGAACGATGCAGATCGGAGAAATTGCCCAGCGGAGCGGGATCAGCGTCCGGATGTTGCGGTTCTACGAGGCGGAGGGCCTGATCCAGCCACATCGCACAGACAACGGGTATCGCGACTATTCTGACGCCGACCTCGAAGAGGCGAAGCGGATAAGGCAGCTCGCAGACGCTGGGCTGACGATCGAGGCGATGCACGACCTCTTGCCTTGCATTATCAGCCCGCAACCGACTTTTCACCCTTGCGACCGCCTGCGAGCGCGGCTGGAGGGAGAGGTGGCGAAGCTCGATCAGAAGTTGGCCGACATGGAGCGGTCCCGATCCCAGATCGCAGGCTATCTTGCCGCCCTGCCGGCGGCCCCTGTGCCAGCCTCCCGGGACTGAGGTACGGGCGGCGTTAGCCAGGGCTCATCTTTCGCAAAGTGCTGACCACCGCTTCCGCCAGCGTGCCTCCATCATACGCCACCCGAACCTGCGTGCGCGGCAAGACCGGAAGCCCACGACCATCGGGAACTCCCTGCAAATCGTGCCCTAGCATCGATTTTGGGAGTACAGCGACAGCCAGGTCCGCACGCAGGGCAGCCACCTGCCCCATCGAGGTGTCACTGGCATAGGCCACGCGGTACGTGATCCCCGCCTGCGCGAGCGCTTGGAGGGCCGCATCCCGCCAGGCACAACCGACCTCTGCCACCGCAAGCGGCAAAGGCTGCTGTTCAGAGGCCACGCCACCCCGCGCTTCGGCCCAGACAAGTGGCTCCTCGGTCAGCGCTTCCACAGCAAGTGTCGCAGGCCCCACATCGTTGAAAAGTGCCACGGCACTCTGCCCAGTGGTGAAGCTCTCGATGACCTGATCCGTGGCAGCCATCCGCCGTCGCCCCGGCGACATGCGCTATCACCTGGGCGATCGGATCTTGAACCTGGCCCGCGTGGTGGGCGACGATGATGTCCTGCGCCGCCGCTTGCGACCCGCGCTCGAGGAGATGTCGGCGCGCACCTCCGAGACCGTTTTCCTCGCCGTGCCTTCTGGTGACGAAGTCTACTTTCTCGACGCGATCGAGAGCCCGCGCACGCTTCGGGCCTCAAGCCAGCGCGGTGAGCGCCTTCCGATGGCTGGTTCAGCCATCGGTCTTCTTTTCCTCGCGTTCCTCCCGGCCCTTCGCCGCCGAATGTTCGAGGTCCACGCACACCGTATCGGTCCCGGGATCGAAGCCGAGATCGACGCCATAGCCGAACGCGGCCACGCCCTCGACCGTGAGAACTGGTCTCCCGGCCTCAATTGCGTCGCCGTCCCTTGGCGCGACGACGGCGAAGTCCGCGCGGGCTTCGGTCTCGCAGGACCGAGCAGCCGCCTGACTACCAAGCGTCTGGATGAGATGGCGCAGATCATGCGCGAGCTCGCCTCGGATGCGGGTCGTGGCAGTCAGGGCGAAGGATATTGCATCTCGTAGAAGGGATCGAAGCGGTCGTTCCGCGACCTGCCAGGCTCCTCGCCTGGGTGAGCTAGGTCCTCCAGCCGTGGACGACCCACACCGGTCATTGGGCAAGATCGCCATTGCCGCAGCGCGGTTTCCCCATACCGGACCTTCATGCACCGCGCAGCATGGTCCAGGGCCCCGAGGTCAGCAGTGCGGGACAAAGTGAACCTTCACTGCTCGTCACGCCAATGTCCGCTCAGTGTCAGTTGTCGCCGCCGATTGCCCTGAGTGTATTCAGGGCATTGATTGCGGCGGGCAGGCCACCATAGAGCGCCATTTGCCAAATCGTTTCGGCGATCTCCGTTTCCGTCAGGCCGACTTTCAGCCCCGCCTGGATATTGATCCGAAGTTGTGGCGCAGTTTGACCGCCCATTGCCGTCAGGGCTGCAATCGTCGCGATATAGCGGCTTTTGAGATCAAGCCCGGGGCGGGCGTAGAACCGGTCATAGGCCATATCGATGACCGTATCCGCCATGCCCGGCAAGAGATGCCCATACCGCTCTTCCAAAACCTCCCGGACACCCGGATTGAGGCTGTCGGCAAGTCGTGCTCCGTCCGCCTCTGTCATCGCAGTGCTCCGCCCAGGGTGAACCCGCCATCCACGACAATATCCTGCCCCGTTACGAAAGTGGCATCATCTGACAAGAGCCATGCGGCAGTGCCTGCCACATCTTCCGGGCGGCCGTTTCGCCGAAGCGGAGTGTGGCCGGAGAGCCGGCTGGAAATCTCCGTGTCCAGCACCTCATCCGCCATCGGGGTCAGGATAATTCCGGGGCTGATCGCATTGACGCGATTGCCACGCGGCCCCTCTTCCACCGCCCAAACCCGCATCATCGCTAGCAATCCGGCTTTTGTTGCCGCGTAGGCGCCCGTTCCCGGCATGACCGCCCCGGCCGTCCAGGAGGCGTTTATCAGCACCGCGCCATGGTCCATATGGGGCAGGCATTGCGCGACCGTTTGCTGTGTCCCGACCAGGTTGGTCTGGACGAGGTCGCTGAAATCGGCGGCCTGTGTTTCACGTAAAGGCTTGAAATCGCCCAGATACCCGGCATTTGCGAAGAGGGCATCGATCTTGCCGAATTGCGAAAGGGTGGCCTCGATACCGGCCGCCACGTCCTTGGGATCGGAGATGTCGCAGGTGTAAACAAACGCCATGCCGCTGGACGCACGGATGTCTTGCGCCACGGCTTCAAGAGGCGCCGCCCGCCGCCCCCAAAGCGCAACGGCCGCGCCTTCACGAGCCAGTCGAAGGGCAACGGCGCGCCCCATCCCGGTCCCGGCGCCGGTCACCAGCACTGCGCGGTTTTCAAATCGGTTTTCCATCATGTCTTCTCGTCGTGGATTGATGGAATGAGATGTATATGAAAAATAATCTATGATAATTTCGATAATACTTGTCGCTTACAAAAGGATTACTTTGTAATGGATCTCTTCATCGCCATGCGCACCTTCGTCGAAGTCGTGCAAGCGGGGTCAATGAATGCCGCGGCACAGAAACTCAACGTCACAAGCGCCTTGGTCGGGCAACGGATCGGAGCCCTGGAGAACCATCTTCAGGTTCGCCTGCTCAACCGGACAACGCGCAAACATAGCCTTACGGACTTTGGCGAAAGCTATCTCGAACAATGCCGGGACATTCTGGAGTTGGTTGCGCAGTCCGAGGGCAAGGCCAGTGACCAGCTCGCCCAGCCGCAAGGACGCCTCCGCATCGCAGCGCCGCTCACTTTCGGGAGCGAAGCCCTGATGCCCGCGCTGAAGAGCTTCACCGACATGAGCCCGGGCATTGAGGTTGACTTGGTCCTGTCTGACACCAACGAGGATTTGATCGCAGGCGGATTTGACGCGGCTTTTCGCATTGGGAAACTGGAAGACAGCACGCTCCTGCAGACCCGGCTCGCGCCTTATAGAATGATGGTCTGCGCATCGGCCGACTTTCTGAAGACACACGGTGTGCCCCGCACACCATTGGATCTGGAACGATTTCGGGCTGTTCTGTTTTCAAGGACCGGACGCAGAGCGTGGCGCTTCGTCAGGGATGCCGAGACGCAAAACTGGACTCCGAAGGCGACGATCACCGTGAACTCCAGCCAGGCCGTGCGTGTTGCCGCCAAAGCGGGCATGGGCATTGCAATGCTCCCTGAATGTCTCGTCGCCCAGGATGTCGCGGCTGATGAGCTTGTCCAGGTTTTGGCCGACTGGAAATTGCCTGAGCAGCCCATGGCGCTCATCTATCATCGCGACCGATATAGGCCGCAAAGGCTGGCGTCGTTCATCGATTTCGCGCGCTCGACCTTTGGAAGTCGTCCGACGAACAGTTGGGGTGAGTAGCTGCCACAGTAGAGCAGACGTTTAACTGTGACTCACCCGTGACAACTTTGGGCTCTGAGCGGACTTGCGGCGGCGTAGTGTGCTGGCCGCCGAGGTGAGTTTGGCTGCCCGGGAGAGATGCCCCTCTCCGGACCTTCATCGGGCCAGCCTACGCGGCGATGCAGTTCACCGAACCGGCCGTTCGCAGCGCTGTGCAGCATGACCCGGCGGCCCGATGTAGGTAGAGCGGACAAAGCGGACAGTTAGGGTACGGCTTGCACCAGCATCCACGTAACCGACAAAGCGAGGATCAGTGCCATGATGCCGTTGAACACACGCATCTGGCTTTGTCCGATCCGAGCTCCGCCCCATGCCCAACCTGCGAGGGACAACCAGCAGATCGCACCATACAGGATCGTGAAAACGGCCATTCCGCTGGTGCGGTCCTCTAAAGGCAACACGAAGGTTGAGAGTGATGAGAACACCGCAAGCCAGGCTTTCGGGTTAAGCCCCTGCACCATGACCCCGGACCAGAAGCCGGGAATCCTGGGGTCACTGTCCGCAGGGTTTCCGCCACCGCCTCGAAGCAGCCCGCATGCCATCCACAAGAGATAGGCGGAACCAGCAAGGGTCATCGGCCATGCGAGTGCCAAGACCCACTCGGTTCCGATCAGCATCCCGCTTCCGACAATCACGAGCAGCGCGAGGAAGCTGGCGGTCGCACCGCTTACGAAGCGCAGAGCCCGTGGCGCTCCATGCCTCGCGCCCGTCATTGCGCCGATGATATTGACCGGCCCCGGCGTCGCCGAGGACGCCAGCGCAAAGCCGCACATGGCCAACAGCGTCTCCAGCGGCGGCATCAGCGCAACAAAGGCAGGCTACTACAGATCCGGTCCACAGCCTTTCGAGGCCCGGCCAGCAGGATTGCCTGCGGCGTGTGACCCGCGAGCGGCGCAGCAGCGATGCGCGCGGAATAATCCGCATAGTCGTGGGCCTCGAATGCCGCGCGCATGTAAGCCAGACGCAGCGGAAGGTCAGATGCAGCGGCAAACAGCGTCGGCAGGTCGGCCGCCGAGGCACCGAGCACCGGGAGCGCAACCGTCGTGATCCCGCCCAGCACCTGACCGTCCCTCGTGGTTGTGTTGGCACCGACCAGCTCGGGGCGCAGTTGCCCCAGGCTCATGCCCAGGACGGCGGCAAAATTGGCCTTTAGGCCGGTGGGCAGGGTTTCGTCCAAAATGAGAACAGGTTTCTGTGACATAGCTGTATCCTTTTTGGGACCTGCCATGTCACACCGGTTGCCAGGTGGGATTGGACGAAATTGACCTTCAGTGCCGGATCAGAGCGCCCGGCGTCACACCGTAGTGGCGACGGAACTGCCGGATCAGATGCGCTTGATCGCAGAAGCCGGCAGCAATGGCTGCCTCGGCGGCAGGCGTGCCGTCCAGCAGCAGGCGGCGTGCCAGATCGACGCGCGCCCGCAGCACATGGCCATGCGGTGTCAGGCCCGTGGCTCGGGTGGTGCTGCGGATCAGGTACGACGGATTTAATCCAACCTGCTCGGCCAGATCGGACAGGCTCAGGCTCTCGCCGTCCGCGACACCGGCCTCGATCCGCTCCAGCAAGGCGCGAATGGCGGCGGGTTCGCGACCCGACTGCCGCAATTCGGCACCGCCGTAATGCGCGAAAGCCTGTGCCAGCACCGCATGCACAGCCTCTTCAGCCTCCAGTCGGCCAGCATATTCTGTCGGATTGTTGAGGCTCCGCGCCAACCGCGCCAGCGCCCTCGTCAGCCTCAACCCTCGATCCTGCGGAGCGATCTCGCCAAAGCCCCGCAAGTCGCGCAGACCGAGCACCGCGCGCACCGCCGTCTCCGGAGCATAAAGCATATTGTATCGCACACTACCTGCCGCTGCGCGGCCGGTATGGGGTTCATCGGGGTTCATTAGCGACAGCGACCCGGCGGGCAGCACCATGCTTTCACCCCGGCATTGGTATCCACCCGCGCCATCTCCGATCGCACCGATGGCAAAGCCTTCATGAGCGTGGCGGGCGAAAGTCTGATTGCTGAATGAGGCTTCAAAAAGTTCGATGCCGTGAAACCAGCCCAGATGGTGATAGCGATTGCGCTGCATAGAGACGCTATATAGTCGGTCCAACTCACCGTGAAAGGCCTCTTGGGCTCGGAGCGGCCATGCGGCAGCGCGGCGACCGCCTCGTCCAGGTAAGCTGGCTCACCTGCAAGAGCGGCCCGGAGCTGCCGCTCAGCCCCTGCATGAACGCTGCGGTGCAGCTTCACCAGACCGGCCATTCGTCCATCGCGCAGCATTTTCAGAGGATGAAGCTCGGCAGAGCGAACGGCAATGCACAGAGAGCGGACGTGCCCCAAGGACAGTTTCCGCGAGATACGCTTGGTGCCTTGGCCTCATATCGGTATTCTGACAGCACACCGTCCGAGCGCTCTGTCCCCTTGATCACGTTTGCCCAGGCGGCTCGGGATAACCGCTATCTTGCGGACGGTATGATCCCGCGCGTTCGAAGGGTGTCGAAGACCGAAAGGAACATCGCTTCAGTGTCGACGAATTCGTGGAAGCCGTAGCGCCGTGCTTTCGAGCCGTCAGAAAAGAAGTCGTAGTTCCAGCCGAACACCCCATCTGCAAACTCCCATGAAGAGACCTGCTTGTAGGAGGAAACGGCCAAGTCGTAACGGGATACCAGGCTCTCCCAGAGCGGACTCTTGTCTGCCATGATCGTGGACAGGGACATGGGCAGAGGCGGCGCAACCTCCAGGTCGAAGTATCTTGCGATCTTCGGCCACATCTCGGACCAGCGGAACATGTCGCCGTTTGTGATGTTGAACGCCTGGTTGGCACAGGCTGGTGTGGTCGCGGCCCAGACTGTCGCATGGGCCAGGAGCGCGGCATCCGTCATCTCCAGCAGGCTGTCATAGGCACCCGGTCTACCTGGAAACCGCAGGGGCAGCCCTAGTTCCTTGGACATCGAGGCGTAAACAGCTATTGCGATGGCGAGGTTCATCGGATTTCCCAGGCCGAAGCCGATCACGACCGAGGGACGCAGAGCCGACCAGGACCAGTCTTTGCCGGCCTGACGACGCTGGAGAAAGGCCTGCTGGTCGATGTTAAACTCCGGCGGCATATGGTCGGGGTCGTCCTCTCGTGCCGGTGTCTTGAACGGGCCGAGATGTGCCCCGTAGACCTTGTATCCCTGCATCAGGCTGACATGCCCCAGCCGCGGTGCCACCGGTTCGATCGCATCGACCACATTGGTCAGCATGGCCAGGTTGGGGGGCACCAGTTCAGCCCAACTCGGGCGATCCTGATAGGCCGCGTAGAAGATATGTGTAACCTCGGTGAGCCCCGAGAGCTTTGCGCTGGTGTCCTGTGCATCCAACAGATCGACGCTGATGTAGCGGATGCGTTCGGTGGACTGTCCGCCGCGGCGCGACAGCCCGATGATCTGCCAGTCATCCAGCGTTGACAGATAGTCGATCAGGTTGCCGCCGATCACGCCGTTTGCCCCGACCACAAGCGCCACTCTTGGTACTGTTTCCATTGTTCTTCTCCATCTTGCTTTGCGATGGACAAGGCTTCACACATAAGTCATGACGCGAGAAGTTGGCCAGATCTTCTAAGATCTATTAGATAAGCGAATGAATTTCGATGGATATGCTGCGCGCAATGATGATCTTCCTTCGTGTCTCGAATACCGGCAGCCTTACGGCAGCGGGACGGGACCTGGGCCTGTCCCAGTCAGCTGTCAGCCAGCAGATTGCAGCGCTGGAGCGGCATCTCAGCGTCCGACTGATCCAGCGAACGACCCGGCAATTGACACTGACCGATGCCGGAGAGGAGTTTCGCAGACGATCCCTGAGCATTTTGGATGCGGTTCAGGAAGCGACCGAGATGGCGTCCGATGGCGAGGCTGCGCTCAGGGGGGCGCTCCGGGTACATGCGCCGGTCGGGCTTGGGCAGAGCCATATCGCGGATGCTGCGGTCAGGTTTCACCAGCTCCACCCGGATCTGGAACTGGATCTGGTGCTGGACGACCGTATTGCAGACCTCACCGCTGAAGGCGTCGACGTCGCGATCCGCCTCGGGACCTTGCCTTCCTCGGGCCTTGTGGCGCGGCGCCTAGGCGAAGTGCGTCGGATTCTGGTGGCCTCTCCCGCTTATATGGCGGCAAATGGGATACCGGAGAGCATCGTGGATCTGAAACAGCATGTCCAAGTGCGCTTCAACGCTACCCCTAACGGCGATGCCATGCCCTTGATCGGCCCGGCTGGCCTTGAAGACTGTCCAGTAAGAACCGTCTTCAAAGCCAATAACGCCTACGCGCTGACGAGGGCTTTGGTGGCAGGGCTTGGTTTAGGCGCCGCGCAAATGCCATTGATCCGCCGCGAGTTGGAAGATGGGCGTTTGCAACGTGTTCTCCCTGACTATGAATATGCTCCACTGGAAGTCCACGCGGTCTATCCCTCTGCGCATTTCATTCCCGTGCGCGTACGGGCTTTCGTGGAGTTCCTGCAGACGGAAACCGCAAGTCTCTTGCATTCATAGAACGTTATGAAATGCAGGCCGGAAACATCAAGAGGAAGGGCAGTTTCGGGCTGAGAGCGGCCCAATGCCGTTGCCGCAAAGCCTTGGCACGGACGCGGGAGTTTGGGGTTCGGAGCCGACCTGCGGCGGAACCAATACGCCCGGACCGCATCATCGACGAGCCGGGACAGGGCCATTGGTGCTGCAAGGTAAAACGCGCCCCAGCCACACCCGAGCGCGAACCCTCCGGCAGAACCCAGAACGTCCGCGCTTTCAGACAGTGCAATAAGCGCAAAGGCCAAGGCGACGAGGCCAACACCAACAGCGGCACAGCGCGCCGGTCCGAAAGAGGTCGCAAAGGTTCCGGTTATCGGCAGGCTCAAAAACGTGCCGGCCACCGCTACGGCGAGCACTGTGCCCGTGTCGATCTCGGAGCCTCCGAACGCGATGAAATGGCGCGTCAGGATGAAGGTTGCGCCATAGCCTGCTGCGGCGAGCAAAGCGCCCCAGAACAGGGCGAAGACCCACGGAATATGGCGAAAGGATTCTGTTTGCATCATGATATGCGGCCTTGACGTAGGAGCGGCGCCAAACAGCACGGACGCGGCAGGCGTGGCACGAGGAGGATTGACATGAGGCATTAGTAGTAGCTCAACTGGACCAAACAAATGTCCAGTTAGATCGATAATGCGTAGTCCAGTTTGGTTGACATCCGTCTGCCACCTCTCCGAAGAGCGCCCTGAACCGCTGCCGACACAGCTCTATCTCGATCTTGTGCGTGCGGTCCGTGAGGGCCGCATAGGCAATGGCGACAAGCTGCCGTCGAGCCGAAGTGCCGCGCAGGCGCTTGGTGTTTCGCGTATGACAGTCACTTCCGCGTATGAGTTGCTGGCCGCCGAGGGGATCATCACGGTGCGACAGGGGACCGCGCCGCGCGTGGTCACGCCGGAGCCATGTGTGCAAGAACAGACAAGTAGCCAGGGCCCGGTCCCGTCACAGAGAGGGGAAGCTCTGGGTGTGGATCATCGTCGAGACGTCTTGCCCCTCTCCGGTGAGGCGCTGGCGCCCGGGGAGCCGGATGAAACCATGTTTCCGGCTGATGAATGGGCGCGCCTCCTGCGGCGCGTGTCTCGGAGGCAGCGTGGTGCATCTGCGCTCTACGGTTCCGCATATGGTGCAAAGGAACTGCGAATGGCCTTGCAGGATCGTCTCGCCGCCGACAGGGGCGTTCATGTTACGGCAGAGCAAATTGTCATTGTACCGGGAAGCCAGGCCGCCATGGCGTTGCTCGCGCAGGTCCTCGCGGATCCCGGTGATCTCGCTGCAGTGGAAGACCCCGGTTGGCTCGGTGCCCGCGCCGCATTTCTCGGGGCGGGGCTACGGATCTCTCCGCTTCGGGTTGATCCGGGTGGGGCGGATCCGGCGAGCCTCCCCACAGGGGCCCGGCTGGCCTATCTCACGCCGTCGAACCAATACCCGCTGGGTGCGCGGCTTTCGCTTTCGCGGAGGCTGGGTTTCATTGCCCGCGCCAAGGCGTCGGGCGCGGTTTTGATCGAAGACGACTACGACAGCGATTTTCATTGGTCGGGCCGGACAATCCCGGCACTGGCGGCCCAGGATCATGGCGGGCATGTCGTGCTGATCGGCTCCGCGTCGAAAGCGCTGCTGCCCGCCCTGCGGATCGGCTGGATCGTGGTGCCACCCGGCCTGATCGGCCCGGTCCGCAGGGCGCAGCGCAACCTTGGGATGTTGGCGAACCTTCATGCACAGCTCGCACTGGCTGAACTGATGCGATCCGGCCGCTATCGTGCCCAAATCCGGCGGATCGCGCGGGCCTATCACGGGCGGGTCCGCACGCTGGTGGAAGCGCTGGCCACCCTCCCCGATGTGACGGTTCATCCGCCCGACGGGGGCGTACAGGTCACCCTACAGTTCAGACGTGGTCTGGACGAGCAGTCTGTCCTCGCGCAATTGGCACATCATGGTCTGCATCCGGGGTGCCTCTCCGGCTATTGTCAGAGAGGTGACCTGCGCGGGCTGGTGATCGGTCTGGGCAGCGCTACACCTGAGCGCATCGCTAGGTTGCGCGACGAGCTGAGAAATCAGTTCAATCAGGACACGAAGCATGTGTGAATACTGGCAAGGCATTCAGGTCGAAATAGCCAAACCTAACCGGCCGTTCGTCCAGAACGCAGCGCTCACGCGCTGCCCTCCTCCAGGCGGTAGACCGGGATGCGCATCTTGCGGGCCTTGTCGGCGAGGTTTTCCTGGATGCCGGTACCGGGGAAGACTATGACCCCGATCGGCATGGTATCTAGCATCCGGTCGTTGCGCTTGAATGGCGCCGCCTTGGCGTGTCTCGTCCAGTCGGGCTTGAAGGCAACCTGCGGCACCTTGCGATTGTCGGCCCAACTGGCCGCAATGCGTTCTGCGCCTTTCGGTGATCCACCGTGCAGGAGGATCATATCCGGATGCTTGGCATGGACCTGATCGAGTCTGTCCCAGATCATCCGGTGATCGGTGGTCTCCCCGCCCGAGAAGGCAATCTTCGGCCCAGCGGGCAAGAGCACCTCATTGTCGGCCCGTCGCTTGGCGGCAAGGAAATCGCGGCTGTCGATCACGGCCGAGGTCATCTGGCGATGGTTGACCCGTGATCCGGAGCGCGGCGACCAAGGTGTGCCGGTGGTGCGCAGGAAGAGGTCGGCGGCAGTGTCGCGGAAGGTCTCCATGCTGTCGCGGCGCTCGATCAGGTTTTGTCCGATGCCGATCAGGGTCTCCAACTGAACGGATTTCACCTCGCTTCCGTCCTGTTCGCGCTGAAGGCGCTTCTGGGTCTGCTCGTTATCGTCGAGTTTGCGTTCGATCCGCTCGACAGCGCGGTGGAAGGTACTGACGGTGGACCACATGATCTCGTCGAGGTCGAAATCGAGGCTGGTGTCGGCCATGGTGGAGATCAGGGCGTCGAAGATATCGGCAACCGCGCCCTGGATGGCGGTGTCCTCGGGCGTAATCCGGGGATCGGCCTCACCCTCGGCGGGACGGTAGCCATAGAGTTCGAGCTCTTCGATGACATGGCCGGTGGAAGACGTGCTGTGATCGGGTTCGAATTCGTCATGGGCATACATGAGTTGTGTCCTTCGGCTGGACCGCGACCGTCGCGGCCTTCATGGCGACGACAAGCCCACGGGCGCTCCGGTCTGACAGCCCGAGCTCTTTGCGAGGGCCTTGATGGCAAAGCCCGGCTGATTTGTTTCGCGCTGTAAAGGCGGCTCCGCCGCCGACGGAAATCAGTCGGGCGCCGCCATTGCCGGGCCGGAGCGTTTGTGGGCCGCTCGCCCGCTCAAGAAGGCCAAGGCCCGGTCCCCTTGCCGAGGTGCCGCAACCCCTTACCCATGGCGGGAACGGTTGTCCCCGATCATGGCCCTCTCTGGCTATGGTGCGCGCGACATGAAACGGCTGACGTCCTCAGGGGCAATCTGCACCCGGATTTGAGCCCGAAGCGCCTCCAGTCCGAAGCTGACGAGATCGTCGTTGAAATCTCCCAGCATGGGGGAAAGCGTGATGGCCTCGATCCCGGCCTCGATGGCCCGGTCCACCAGGCTGTCCCGTGCGGCGTCGCCTGCCGGATCGTTGTCGCGAACGATATAGAGCCTGCGCAGATGCGGGGAGAACTGGATGGCGGAGAGATGTCCGGATGAAAGTGCAGAAGCCATAGGAATCTTGGGCAATGCCTCCCGCAGCGAGAGAATCGTTTCGATCCCCTCGCCCGCTGCCATGACATGCTGCGCCTTTCCAAACCGGACAGCGTTTCCGAGCAGGTCTCCCATCGCCTTTCTCGGCGGATCGAGCGGCGCCTTGCCAGAGCCGTCGCGAAGGAGCCAGGTGCGATGCGCGCCGGTGATTTTTCCATCGAGGTCGGTCACGGCAGCGATCATGGCGGGCCATGTCTCTGTCGGCCCATCGCCCACGGACCGCCAGTAGCAGCTCGGATGGAAACGCAGATTTGCGGTCCCGTGTAAATCCGCAATGCCGCGTTGTCGTAAGTACGTCTCTGCGAGACTGCCGGTGAGCGGGTCCGTGATGCGCCAGAGGCGGCGGGCCGCTTCGGACGATCCGGATTGTACTGGCGGTTTTCGGGACTTGCGGGACTGCGGCTCAGGCTTGGGGTGCGGCATGCTGAGAAAGCGGCGCGCTTCTTCGGCAATTTCTGCGAAGTCGATAAGGCCAAGGGTTTCGCCGATCACGTCGAGCAGATCCCCATGCTCGCCGCTCTGGGCATCGGTCCATTTTCCAGCCGCCCCCTTACCGGTCTCTGGCCCTGTCAAACGGACGAACATGGAGCGGCCTGGCCTGTTCCGTACATCCCCGACCTGCCAGTATTTGCCCTGCTTGCGCCCGTTTGACAGATAGTGGCGGCACACCGCCTCCGCCTCTCGGCCGAGACGCTGCGCCAGTTCGGAAGCGTTGAGACGTGCCATTACGCGGCCTCCCGCTCGGAAATGCGCTCGATCGGGAAGCGGTCGAGCAGTTTGCCGATGATCTCCGGCCCCGATGCGTCCACCGGCACGAACAAGCGCAGCTTCCAGGAGATGATCTCGCTGAAGAGACCATAGGTTCGCAGCCGATCGCGCATGGTATTGGTGAAGCCGGTGAGTTCGATCCGGTTCGCGGCCATGAGGCGGGACCGGCGCAGTTGCAGCCCTTCGGCGAGATCGAAGACCGTTCGGCCCTCGATCAGCGCGGCATAGGCCTCATCGGGCGTGATGCTGGTCACACCCCCGCTGGTGGCGGCATTCGCCGCCCATGCGGCCGAGACGCAGAGACCGATGACGCGTTCGCCCTCGTCGGTCTGGATGTAACCGTAGAACCACGCGCTCCCGCCGTTCGTGGTCCAATCGGAGTAGCGGCAGTATTGCCGCTTTTCGAGCCGAAAGACACGCATGTCTTCGGCCCAATGCGGTTTCGGCTGCACCACCAACGTGATGCCGTCGCGGGTTGCCTCCCAGGGCAGCGTGCGCTTCGAAGGCAGGTTGGCGCGGTCCTCGCAGAAGATCTGGTCAATTTCGAGATGTGGGGACATCGGATTTCTCCAAAGAAAAAGCCCGGTCACGAGGACCGGGCAAGTTGCGGAAACGGAAGAGATGAGGCGGGGCAGCGAACGCCGCCCCACCTGAAGATCATTCGGCGGCGACCCTTGGCTGCTCCTCGTCCTCCGTGGCGTCTTCATCCTCGCCATCGCCGGCAAGGAATTCAGGCAGATCATCCGCCTCGGTGTCGCCCCCGGCTTCGGCATCGCGATCGACCATGCGCAGCGGCTCCGGCAACCAGCCGGTTTCGGCCAGCAGGCGCTCGGCCTCCACCGCCAATTCACCCTTCTTCAGGTGATCGATGAGCTGGGCGGCCCGTTCGCCGGCGCCCTCGCGCACTGCCTCGATGATCCGGGGCTTTGTCACACGGCCGAGATAGTTGGCGACGGTCGGCCGCCAGCCCACGGCCACCATGTCGAGGTCCGTCGCCCGGGCCAGCCTGTCGGCCTGGGTCAGGCGCACGTCGAGCCCGTTCTGGCTGACGCCCATACCGCCATAGGGGCTGGGCTTCTCGTGCAAGGCGTTGACGCCAAAACTGACGCAATGGGCGAGCAACTCCATCCGGGTGTCATCGTCCTGATCGACCAGCCAGTCCCAGAGCGCCGCATCGTCGGCCGGAATGTGATCGCCCCAGCGTTCGTGGCGATAGGCGATGGCGCGTGCCGAGGCGCTTTCGCCCAGGTCGTCGGCCTGTGCCGGGAAATGAACTTCCCTGACATGGGCCTCGAGGCACCCCCTGGTGGAATGAGGCAGGAAGCAATCGGTGACCAACCGATGCAGGAGCGCCGTCATCGCCACATCCGGGTTCGTCGCCACGGCATCGCGGAGCGCCAGCGTGCGATGTGCGGTCAGCTCGCTGACGAGGCGATCCGGCAGCGGTCGGATGGTCTCAAGCTCTTCGTCCTCCTCGGGTTCGGTCGCCGTACCGCCCAATGTGATGACAGCGCGCTGCATACCACCGGACTCGCCGCCCTCGGGAGAACACCCATCGGCCCCCTGCCCTTCCTGACCTTCCACCACCTCGTCCTCGGGGCGGACATAGCCGCGCTCGACGGCGAGTTGGCCGTCGTGGCGAATGCTGACATAGACACCGGCCCTCCCCATCTGGTCCGCGTCATAGCGCATCGGCCGGCTTTCGAAGGCCTCCAGTGCCTCCTCGATCTCGCCGAGACGGACATCCACCGCGTCGGGGAACTCGTCGGCCTGAGCATATTCCGCCTCCAGCGCCTCGAACTCGTCCCGCAGCTTTTCACGCTCGGCACGTTCCTCGTCGGTCAGGTCGATGGTGGTGCCGGTCAGGCGACGCAGGCCGCTGGTATGGCCATAGGGGAAATCCGCCGCGACCTCGATCCACTTCCAGCCTTCGGCGGCCATGGTTTCTGCCTCGGCCTTAAGCTTGTTGCCGACCAGCCGGTCGAGCAGCACCGGATCCTGAAGCCAGCCACCATCGTCCTGCTGGAAGAGATCGCGCAGCACATAGCCGCCCGCCGCCTCATATGTCTCGATGCCGACGAAGAGCGCCCGCTTGTCGGAGGCCCGCACCGTGGTCTCGGTCAACATGCGACGGATGGTGTAGGACTCCTTCTGCCAGCTATGCTTGATCGCTTCCCAGACCTGTTCTTGCCGCGCGTGATCCTCCGAGACGGTGAAGGCCATGAGCTGCTCCAGGGTCATGCCGTCCTCGGCATAGGTCTCGAGCAGCGCCGGCGAGACCGAGACCAGACGCAGACGCTGCTTCACCACCTTGGCGTCGACGAAAAAGACGGCGGCGATTTCCTCCTCACTCATGCCCTTCTCACGAAGGACCTGGAATGCGCGGAACTGGTCGAGCGGATGCAGCGGCGCGCGCTCAATGTTCTCGGCCAGCGACACCTCGTCGATCAGGATGTCGTCTCCGGCCTCCGAGACGATACAGGGCACCGGCGTGGTCTTGTTGAGGCGCTTCTGCTTGACCAGAAATTCCAGCGCACGATAGCGGCGGCCGCCAGCCGGCACCTCGAAGAGGCCGGTTTCCTGCCCCTCGGCGTCGAGCTCGGGCCGGACATGCAGCGATTGGATCAGCCCGCGACGGGCGATGGACTCGGCCAGTTCCTCGACCGAGATGCCGGCCTTCACGCGCCGGACGTTGGACTGGCTGAGCACCAGCTTGTTGAAGGGGATGTCGCGCGAGGACGACAGGGTGATTTTCTGCGTGGCAGTGGCCATGTCAGTGTCTCCATGACGGACGCCGGGGAGCCTCTCTCTCCGGCTACAAGCCCGTCACGAAGCGAAGCGCCGCCCTCTTCCTCTGAAGAGAGCGACGCCGAACCCGCAGAACCACAAACCCAGCAATCAGGAATGCCGGATCTGCGTATCGGAGAGGATCCCGGTCAACCGAAGCCAGAGCGATAGAGCATACACTCGGCATCGCGAATACTGCCGGTTTCGCGGGCGGTCTCGGCCCAGACCGAGATCGGGAAATCCCCGGTGAACAGCAGATCCCGCTCGATGCCAATGCCGAAGGGCAGCCGGATCGAGCGCAGTTCGTTGAGGCTCCAGGAGCCAAGCTCGGGGTAGCCAATGTCGGCCAGGCCAAACATGATGTCGCCGTCCTCGTCGAGCTCGGTCGCAAGCCAGACACCGGCGCCGAAGGGATTGAAGAACTTCACGACCGGAATGTCGTCGGTATCAGCCTGGCGACCATTGGCCAAAAGCTGCGCGCGTTGTGACGCCGTCAGAAGGATCATGCCGCAGCCCTCCCTTCCGTCGGGGTCTGCCGCTCAACATCGGTGCTGTCGTCGGGCAGATGGGCCAGCAGCCAGTCGGCCGCCTTGCTGGCAAGCGAGGCGGCACGCACGATGGCGCGGGAATCCTCGCGCATCACCTCCAGCCACGCGCCCACGTAATCGGCGTGGCGCACAGTCGGCACGATGCCGAGCGAGGCGCAGCAGAACGCGCTCGAAATCTCGGCGATCAGTTCCTCAAAGGCGTATGTCTTCGTACCGAAACCGCCTGAGAAGTCCCGCCCCAACCGTGAGGCATGTCCTGTCGCGTGCCCCATCTCGTGCAGGGCGGTCCTATGCCAGTTGATCGGCTCTAAATAGGCCTGCGGAGGTGGCACCTGCACATAATCGAGCGCGGGGACATAGAAGGCGCGGTTGCCACCGATCCGGAAGTCGATACCGGCCGCCGCGATCAATGCCTCGACCCGCCGCTCGATCAGCCCGGGCGGCGGTGGCGGTGCATCGATGGCGATGTCGTCGGGCAGACCCTCGCATTGCGCCGCATTGAACACGGTAAAGCGCTTCAGGAACGGGATGCTGTTTGCGTCTTCCCCGGCCTCCCGGGCGCGGCGCTTCTCGTCTTCAGGCGTGAAACGATCGGCATAGACGACGGTTGTGCCCCGCTCGCCCTTGCGGACATTGCCGCCGAGCGACAGCGCCTGGCGGAAGGTCAGCCAGTGCTGGGTTGGATAGCCCTGCTGGATCACGGCGCCCCAGAGGATCAGGACATTGATCCCGGAATATTGCCGCCCTGTACTGGCGTTGCGCGGCATGGCAAGCGGCGCCTGCGCCGCCGCCGTCCCCCAGGGCTGGACCCACGGCAGCCGGCCTTCCTCCAGCTCGGCGATGATCTTGTCGGTGATGTCTTCATAAAGGTTCGTGCGCGGACCGCTCTTGCTGGCCGCGCGATGCTCTCTGGTCATCGGGATGATCTCCGCGACGGGCGCCGGAGGCCTCTCCTCCAGCCCTCAACCCGTCACGGGAAACCCGCCCGCACTTTCACTCTCAGGGGGCGTTGCGGGGTCTCCCCGCTGATGGGGGTGCGTCGGCAACGCCAGTGCCGACCAAGGGGAAGGCTTTCCCCTCACGGCTATTCACCAGGGGTTTTAAAGACTAGAACTGGATATCTCTGGACATCGTGGGAGTACACTTGAAACGCTCGATCGGCGCCCCCCAATTGAATTGACGGAACGAAGTTTTGAGAGCGCTACCGCAATGGGAATTCAGCATCTATGCGCTATCCCTCCCCAGGGGGCATGGGTTCGGAAATCGGCCCCCTGTCGGCGCCTGGCTCAGCGAAGACGGTCTCTCATTTGGCATTCTCAGGCGTGATCTGAACGATCGCTCCTATGGGGTGCTGGTCATGCGGAGGCGAACCGACCAAGTCTGGACGGTGACGGCCGAGCGTGAAGGCTATGCCGCTGAAAAGGAAGCCCTCGCCCAGTTGCCGCCTCTCCTGAAAGACGGAGAGCCTCCGGAACCTGTTCCTTCGGGCGTCATGCAGCGGCCCGCGCTCTATGATCTGGAGGGAAGGACGGCGAGCGACGTGTTCGCGACGTTGACGCTGCCGTCCCATCGCCCCGCGGCATGGACGCTCAACCAGCTCTATCTCGCGCTTCCAAAGCCAGATCGAAACTGGGCAGGAGATTGCCAGACGAACAACTTTCACACGCGGTTGTGGGAGGCGCAGCTGCTGGCGACGTTTCGTGAGCAGGGATTGCTCGTGACCCAACCATATGAGTCCCCGGATTTCCGCATCGAGAACAGGCTTGGCGGTTCGGCATGGGTAGAAGCTGTGACAGCTAATCCGGCAGATCCTTACAACCATGTGAACGCGCCTCCGAGCGCCTTGCCAGCCGACCGGGAAGAGGCGTTTTTCGGCGCCGGAGCTTTGCGCTTTGCCAAAACGATCGGCAACAAGCTTGCTCGCAACTATGATCAGTTGCCGCATGTAAAGGGTCAGCCCTTCGCCCTGGCAATTGCGGACTTTCAGGCACCGGCATCGATGATCTGGAGCCGGGAAGGACTGATTGGATATCTCTATGGCGAGGGCGCGGAAGAGGTTGAAATCGACGGGCGCATGTTTGCGCGTCCGACGAAAGCAACCCACCTCAAGGGCAAGGCCAGATTTCCCGCCGGCCTGTTTGCCGATGCGGGCCATGCCGAGCTCTCCGCAGTTATCTTTTCGAACGCGTGTTCGATGGCCAAGCTCAACCGCGTTGCGGTATCGGGTCAGGGCGCACCGAGTGGATTGCGATACACTCGGATTGGCAACTTCTTTGACAGGACGCCGGGCGCTCTCAAGGGCATCCCTTTCTGCCTGGATGTGACCAGCGATGAATATCGCAACCTTTGGCCGATCGGGAGTGAGCCGTGGTCGGCTGAAATCGAGGTCTTTCACAATCCGTTCGCGCACCATCCCTTGCCATTTGAACTTCTGCCGGAGGCAACACACTGGTTCGACCAGGACGGCGAGACGGTGTGTCGGAGTTTCTACGAAACCTCGATCCTATGGTCCCAGACACTGATCCAAAACGACACGGACCCACCGCCGACCCTAGAGCAACTGATGTCGAAGAGTCCAAAAGCGTGAAAGGCATCATGCCGAATGCACCGAAGGTGCTCGCATTCGATCACCCGAGGATATTTGCGGCCCGAGGTACGCCTTATGCACGACCACCTAGGCACGGATTCCCTACCCCTTCAGACGCTTCAGATAATCTCCCCGATCCAACGCCCCCGTCCGATTTGCGCGCCATGCTATCCGCTTCCCCGCCAACCCGCTGCGCGCCCTTCTCCCAGCGATGCCATCGTGCTTCATTCCGGGATCATGAACACGGCGTTTCTCTTGATAGCAATGTATTCCGGGCGACCGATCATTCCCGCTGAGGATGTCGCCAGGGATTTTTTCGGTCTGAGTACCGACAAGTTCATCCGCAAAGTCTCGGCTGGTTCCATCGCCCTCCCCCTCGTCCGCATGGAAGCATCCCAGAAATGCGCCAAAGGCGTCCACATCGACGATCTCGCCGAGTACCTGGACAAGAGGCGGGCTGCAGCCGTCAAGGAATGCCTGCAACTGCAGGGCCTTCGGTAAGCGTGTTCCCATCTGAAAATCGCCGAAGGCCAGCCTGCTACCCATGGCACAAAGCCACCACCCTGCTCACCTCGCCCGACAGCGCGGATTGAATTCTGTCAGAAAATTGCGTATATTTCTGACAGGAGAAAGATCATGCAGCACCTTGCAGAACAGATATTGACCCATGCAGAGGGACTTCCGGAAGGAGCGCCACTTGCCGCAAAGGGCCTGCTGCACCTCGGCAGCCGTGCCGGTGTGGATCAGGCCTTGTCGCGCCTTGCCGAGCGCGGCCAGTTGATCCGTGCCGGGCGCGGCGTTTACCTGCGACCGATCAAAAGCCGGTTTGGAACGCGTGCTCCGTCCGTGGAACAGGCCGTCGAGGCCCTCGCGGCGCAACGTGGCGAAGTCATCGTTCCAACCGGCGCCGCCGAAGCGAATGCACTCGGCCTGACCACGCAAGTGCCTGTTCGCTCCGTGTACCTGACCTCGGGTCGCAGCCGCACGCTCTCATTGGGCAAACAACTCGTGGAACTGCGCCATGCCCCCCGATGGCAACTCGCCCTCGGGAAGAGGCCGGCTGGCAGTGCTGTTCGCGCCCTGGCCTGGCTCGGGCCGGAACAGGCAGAGACAGCTCTTAGATCGCTGAAGCGGAAACTGCCCGCAGCGGCGTTTGACGAATTGGTAACCGCTGCACCGCAGTTCCCGACCTGGCTTGCACGCAGTGTCGTAAAGGCGGCGCATGTCTGAACCCTTCCTGTCGTTGTCGTCTGTAGACCGCAAGGAGGCTCTGGCCGTCGTTGCAGATCGCTCCGGGCGACCCGCGCACCTGCTCGAAAAGGACGTCTGGGTTGTCTGGGCCCTTCAGACCCTCTTCAGTTCCGAGCTTGGTGAGCACCTCGTTTTCAAGGGCGGAACCTCCCTTTCCAAGGCCTATGGGGTGATCCAGCGCTTTTCTGAAGATGTCGATCTGACCTATGACATACGGGCAATCGCACCTGATCTGGTGGGAGAACGCGCCGAAGCCCTGCCAACCACACGCAGTGAGGAAAAGCGCTGGTCGAAAGCTGTTCGGGATCGATTGCCAAAATGGGTCGTCGAAACGACGCAGCCCTTGATCCAGGACGCCATTGCAGCGCAAGGGCTATCGGCCTCGACACGGGCAGATGGCGACAAGCTTTTCATCGATTACGAGGCCGGCTCTTCTGGCTCCGGTTACGTCGCCCCCAGCGTCATGCTGGAATTCGGCGCGAGGTCGACGGGCGAACCGGCGAGCCTGCGTGACGTCGCCTGCGACGCAAACGGGCTGATCGAGGGCGTGACCTTTCCGACCGCGACACCGCGCGTGATGCATGCCGAACGAACCTTTTGGGAGAAGGCCACGGCGATCCATGTCTTCTGCGTACAGGGACGGCTCCGCGGGGAGCGCTTCGCGCGCCATTGGCATGACCTGGTACGCCTCGACGATGCAGGCATCGCGGATGTGGCTATTTCAGACCGAGACATCGCCTCAGCAGTGGCGCGGCACAAGCGTATGTTCTTCCCGGAGAAGACGGCCGACGGGACGCCCGTGGACTATGAAACCGCGGTTCACGGCAATCTGCAACTGGTCCCAAACGGAGAGGCTCGCGCCGCGCTCGCGGCCGACTACGCGCATATGGTCGACGACGGCCTCCTGCTTGAAGACGCTGAGCGTTTCGACGACCTCATCGAACGTTGCGCATCCATTGCCGAGCGCGCAAAGCTCGAAGCAAAAAATCACCACGTCCGCACCTGAGCGGGTGGGCATACAGATTTCACGCCAGATAGCGGAGATCCGATGATCTTGGCAATGTCACGTCTTGACGCAATGCCAAGGGTCGTTTTGACTTCAAATCTGTATTTCATCCTGCATCCGAGGCGCGCGTGCGACGAACGTCAAAGACCGAATTTCTCAGAGGGTTAGGCGAATATAATCCCGGCGCGCATGGGCCTTCGGGAACATCCTCGGAGCGGCAAAGACTAAAAGAAAAAATCGCCGCATATGATGCTCAACGCGGTGGCGTTTGGAACTACGAGGATCTCTATCATATCCTGACTATGATCTTGAAAGGATACCCCGCAGATAAGGCGCGCGACACGATTGCGGCCTTGGATGGGCCTGGGGAAGCCGCTGCAAAACTAGGAATCTTTGACGGAATCTGTGGATATATTCCAATTGGAAAGGCGAATTTCATCGAACGTGAGCGGCGGACTATCGCCTTCGGAAAGCATGAAGTCGACATTTCACCTGATTTTAGCTTCAAGGCAAATCAGGAAATTTTCGAAGTCTTTATTTATCCCTATAAGTCACCTCCACTCAAGCAGCAACAGAGACATGCGATCGTTAACGCCATTGCCGCAACTGAGAGGCAAGTCCCGCATTTCTTAATATTGGTAGAGTACCCGGAATTGTCCGGGATACGAAAATTCAGAGCAGAAACCTTTGATTTTCGTTACAGAGTTACTGAAGAGGGCTTCATAAAACACATGGAAACCTTCTATGATCTCCTCGATGAACGATCCAAAACAGGAGATTTGTTCGGAGGATAGCGTATGGGCAACGATCGTGGCTACCGCATTTACCGACCCCCACCGCATAACCTGTCGCCTCAGAATTTTAGCAGCAAAGTCGTTGACGCACCCCAGTCACTTCATGAAGCCATAGGCCATTGTCGCATAATTTCGATGGAGGATGGCAGGGGGGCCCGCAGGAAGAAACGTGTCGCATAAACATCACTATCGAGCAACCTCTCGCGCCCGGAGCCCAATGAAATTCCCCTTCCTGTTCAATACGCAAGCGCTAGGCTCACGTGATCAATGTCAGGGGTTCGATCTTGATTAAAATTCTTCACACTGCTGACGTCCATTTGGACTCTCCCCTCAGGTCACTGGCCTTGCGCAACTCGGACCTTCGCGACGCGGTTGCGGCAGCCTCCCGGTCCGCTTTCCGCAGACTGGTCGATTTCGCCATCTCCGAACAGCTCTCCGCAGTCCTGATTTCCGGCGATCTGTTCGATGGAAAAGAGCGCAGCGCAAGAACGGGCGCCTTCCTGATGGCCGAACTCGACCGCCTTGGCGATGCGGGGATCAGAGTTTTCTACATCAAAGGCAATCATGATGCCGAGAACCCGATCACCGGAACGCTCGATCTGCCTGCCCACCTTCACGCTTTCGATGCACGCGGCGGCATGGAACCGCTGACAGACGACATCGTGATCCACGGTGTCAGCTTCGTGGACCGTCACGCGCCCGACAGCCTTCTGCCGCGCTTCAAGCCGCCGGTTCCGGGCGCGGTAAATATCGCCATGCTGCACAGCTCGCTGGGCGGTGCGGTGGGCCATGATATCTATGCCCCCTGCAGCCTCGCCGATCTGGCCGGCATGGGGTTCGATTATTGGGCGCTCGGCCATATCCACAAACGGCAGGTCCATTCGACCGCTCCCTGGATTGTAATGCCCGGCACCCCACAGGGGCGCGATATAGGCGAGGCCGGCCCAAAATCCGCAACGCTGCTGACCATCGATCAGGGCCGGATCGACATTAGCGAAGTGCCCAGTTCCGTCGTTGAATTCGCCCAAAGCGAACTGGATGTAACAGAAACCGAGAGCGACGAGGCCCTGCGCGCGCTGCTGAAGTCCCACCTGAATGCGCTGCGCAACCAGATCGCGGCGCCGATCGGCGTGATCCGACTGATCTTGACCGGAACGCCAAAGCGCCACTGGCAAATCCTACGGGATCGCGATGTCTGGATCGAACAGGTGAACGAGCTTGCCCAGGCCACCGGGGATCTCTGGATCGACAAGCTCCTGTTCGACCTGCCGCCGCCGGACGCAACCGAAGGCGCAAGCGGCGCCGCCGACGAACTGGCGACGATCATGGCAACGATCCGCGGCGAGCCCGGCTTTGCCGCCCTCGCCCGCGACGAGGTCGAGACCGTCCTGCAGGAACTGCCCGTTACCCTGCGCGACCGCTTGCTGCCGGATGAGGCCGCGCGCGATGCGATGGTGGATAAATTGACCAAGTCCGGCGCCGACGTCGTCCTGGCCCAGATGAAGGGGGCCGGACACTGATGCGGCTCCAGCGCCTCTCCCTTGATCGTTTCGGCCATTTCACCGACCGGCACTTCGACTTTGGCTCGGCCTCCGATGGCCATGATTTCCACATCATCTATGGCCCGAACGAAGCCGGAAAAACCACCACGATGGAAGCCGTCCTACGGCTATTCTACGGCTTCCCGCTGCGCGAGGGCTATGCGTTCAAGCATCCGCGCAACAACCTCCAAGTCTCGGCCAGGCTGGATATCGACGGTGTCTTACGTGATTTCACGCGGCTGCCGACGCGCAGCGGATCGCTGGTCGACGCGACCGGCACCGCGCTGCCCGAGGCTGCCCTCTCCGCCCATCTCGCGGGATTGTCCGAAGAGGATTACCGCCGCCTGCTCTGCCTTGACGACGAGACGATCGAACGCGGCGGCGAAGAGATCGCAAATGCCGAAGGGGATATCGGGCGCCTGCTCTTTTCCGCTGCAGCGGGCGTGGCCGACCTGAGCACCGTTCTGGATCACGTCCGCGAGCGGGCCGACGCGCTCTGGAAAAAACGCGGACGCACCACCCGCATGGCCGAGTTGAAACGCGCCTTGGCCAATGTGGAAAAGGAGATCAAGGACCGCGACGTGACCGCCAGCGCCTGGAAGGCCCTCAAGAAAGATTTGCGCAAGGCAAAAGAAGCCGAGCGGGAGGGGCGCAAGACGCGGGATGCGCTGAATCTGACGAAGGCGCGCATGGAGGCGCAGCGGCGTGCCCTGCCCCTGATGGGCGAGATCCGGGACCTGGAACAGGCGATTGCCCCTTTCGCGAGTTATCCCGATCATCTGGATTTCGATCCGGAACGGCTGATCGAGCTAAACAGAGACCGTGGGCTGACCACACAGAATATCGCACGCCTGACCGAAGAGATCGCGAGCCTCAGGGAAACTCGCGACGCCGTCGCCTTGGATCCGAAGCGTCTTGAGCTTTCGACCGCGCTGGCAGCGCTGGAGGATCTCGCCGCGCGGGATCGAACCGCAAAGCTCGACCTTGACAGGCGCGAGGACGAACGGCAGGCCGCGGAGGCATCGATGCAGCAGGCTGCATGGGATCTTGGGGTCACCTCGCCGGACGTCGATCTGCAAGGGCTGGTCCTGTCGGGCGCCGATATTGCGTCTCTGGAGAGCGCCAGGGAAGCTTTGCGCGAGGCGATTTCCCAAGAAAAGATCGAGGCGCGCGAAACCGCCGAATTGAAAGAGCGGGTGATCGCCGCGACCGAAGCCATGCAGGATGGCGCGCCCGCGGATGAGGAACGCCCACAGGTAGCAGATATTCTGCTGCGCTTCGATGCGGAGACCCTCGCCCCTGCCTACGCCGCAGCGCAACAGGCAATCGGGGATATGAAGATCAAGGCGCGGCGCTCCCTGGCTGCGCTCTCATTCGCAGGCGTCACTTTCGATCATCTGCCTGCCTGCCCGACCTCCCGCCACCAAGCAACCAGTTGGGCCGAGCGCCACCAGGACTTGCTTCACGACCTGCGCATGACGACAGAGAAGCGCGACGAGCATCTGGAGGATGCGGAGGCCCGCGGGGCTCAGGCCAAATCACTGGCCCGAGACGCGAAGCTCATCTCGGATGCCGATGCTGAGGATCTGCGCGCGCGGCGCGATGCACGCTGGGCGGAGCATCTTGCCGCCTTGGACAGACAGACCGCCGCCGACTTCCACGAGGCGATGCAAGGGCATGATTTCGCTGCCCAAGCGCGATTGGCGCAGTCCCGCGAACTGGCACAGCTCCGCGAAATCGGCCAGGCCGAAGCCCAGGCGCGCGCCCGTGCGGTTCAGGCCGACAAACGGCTACAAACCCTTCGCGAAGACCGCAGCACTATCGAGGCAGCTGTCAGCGCAGCGGCAGCTCAGGTCGGCCTTCCAGACAGCATCACACCCGCCGAATGGTTGGACTGGAGCCTAAGTCACGACGCGGCCAGCGAAGATGCCCAGGCCCTGCGCGACACGGAAGAGGCCAATCAATCCACCCTCCAACGCGCCGAGGCCCTGCTGGCCGAGCTGGCCCGGACCCTGCCCTTTCCCCAGGCAGACCTGACCGGCGCCCTGGCGGCGGCCCGGCGTCAGGCCGAGGACGACCGCAAGCAAACCGACGCCCATACAACGGCCGAGGCAACCCTGCGACAGGCGCAGCGGGATCTTGCCCGGCGCGAAGAGCGTTACGCAAAAGCGTTTAAGGCAAGGGAGGATACGAAGAAGACTTGGCGCGCACTGGTCCACGACCTCCTCGGAGCGGCATTGCCCCCCGAACGGCTGGAGGCATCGCTGGAGCCCCTGCGCGCTTTGCGCGAACACGAAAACACACGGGCCGCGGCCGGGCGGCGGATCACAACCATGCAGGCGGACCAAAAGCAGTTCGCCCAGGAGATCGATAGCTTGGCACGCGCCCATGGGCAGGAGCCTCACGCAATGGCGGCAAAGACATTCGCCGCCCTCAAAACCTTGGCGGAAAAAGCGCGCTCGGCCACTGAGACGGGCCGAAAACTCGACTCCGCGATCGAGACGGCCGAGGCCGAGCTTGTCGAACACAAGGATCGGCAAAACGCCATCGACCAAGAGGTCGCGACCATCGCCATGCTTTTCCCCGATACGACCACCCCGGGCGATATCGGCGCCCTGCGCGAGGCCGCAATTCGCACGCAGAAAGCAATCGACAACCGCGCCGCGCTGGCGAAAATCACCCGCCAGGTCCTGGCCGAACTGGGCACGACCGACATCGAGACAGCCCGCGCCCAGCTTGCAGAGACCTCAGTTGCCGCATTGGAGGGCGAACTCGACAGCAACCGATCCGATCTTGCCCATGCCGAGGAAGAGCTGACCCTCGCCATTCAAAACCGCACAGCCGCCGAATATGCCCTAGCCGAGGTGAAGGGAGACGACACGGTTGCGGAATTGGTCGAGCAGAAAGCGACGCTGGAACTGCAGCTCGAAGAGGCTGCCTTGGAGCATCTCGAACTTTCCCTGGGCCATCACCTCGCCTCCGACGCCATCCGGCGCTATCGCGACAGCCATCGCAGCGGCATGTTGACGGCCACGGAAGACTGCTTCGCCAGTCTCACGCAAGGCGCCTATCCGACGCTGAGTACCCAGATCGACAAGGAGTCCGAGATTTTGCTCGCCGTCGATGGCAATGGGGTCAGCAAGCGTGCGGCCGAAATGTCCAAGGGCACGCGCTTTCAGCTATACTTAGCTCTGCGGGCAGCGGCCCACGAACAACTTGTCGCGCAGGGCACGAGGCTTCCGTTCTTTTGCGACGACATCTTCGAAACCTTCGACGAGGCGCGCACCAGCGCCGCCTGCCGCGTCATGGAAGCCATCGGCGCGCGCGGCCAAGCGATCTACCTGACCCACCACCGCCACGTGGTCGAGATCGCAAAGAGCGTTTGCGTAACGCCTCCGGTCATTCATGAACTTTAAGACATCGCGCCGAGGAGAGTTGATTTGAGTACTTGGAATGCTCGCCGAGAGGCCTGGAACCCGCAGAAGGAAGACGCCCGGAATATCGGGGATGTCGACTATGGCCGGGTGATCCATTCGGCATCATTCAGAAGATTGCAGGGCAAGACCCAGATCCTGAATCTCGGCGACAGTGACTTCTATCGCACGCGCTTGACGCATTCCTTGGAAGTTGCTCAGATCGCGGGAGGGCTCGCAGTCCAGCTCGCGCGCAGTTTCCCCGATCACTCGGCAACGGCAAGTCTCCCGGACCGCAGCCAAATCCATGCGATCGCCTGCTCCCACGACCTGGGCCACCCACCATTCGGCCATGGCGGTGAAGTCGCACTGAACTACTGCATGCGCGATGCGGAAGGGTTCGAGGGCAACGGCCAGACCCTGCGTCTCCTGGCACGGCTCGAAAACTTCTCTGCCGCTGCGGGGGCCAACCTGTCACGTCGTTCCATGCTTGGCGTCTTGAAATACCCTGTTGCACTCTCAAGGTTGCGCAACCCCGAATTGCGCCCGCGGTTGCAGGCGGGCCCTTCGGTTCTGCAAACCATCGACTTGAAAGCCTCGACTCCGCCAAAGGGATATCTCGACAGCGAAACCGACGTCGTCGACTGGATTCTCGAGCCGCTCGGCAATGCCGATCGGGATGCCTTCACGTCGATCGAAAAGCGCGAAGGCAAGCATGCCCGCACTCTCCACAAGTCTCTCGATTGCAGCATCATGGATCTCGCGGACGATATCGCCTACGGGGTCCATGATTTGGAGGATGCCATTGCACTTCGGCTCGTCACAGAGCGCCAGTTCCGCGACCTCGTTCCCGAGGAATCCTGCAAGATCTTTGTCGAAGAAAGGCGGCTGAAGGGCCCCACCGAGAGCAACGCCCCATACGAGGCCATGGTCGACGGGCTGTTTGGCGACAGCAACACGCGCAAGCGCTGGATCAGCCGGTGGGTCAATCATCTGATTACACCCGTCCGTTTCATCGAATGTCCCGAATTCCAAGACCCCTTGCTCCGCTGGCGCGTCGAGATTCCAGAAGGTCAGGCCCGCTTCCTCAAGGCCCTAAAAGAGCTCGTGATGCAGGTGGTTATTCGCAGTCCGGGCGTGCAACATCTCGAATTCAAGGGGCAATCCATGGTTGTCTCGGTCTTTGAAGCCATGCAATCAGATCCAGAACGTTTGCTCCCGCGCGATGCGCAAGCGAAATTCGACGCAGCAGATGGCGACCTCCGGCACATCAGCGATTTCGTGGCCGGTATGACAGACACCTATCTGCTCAAGACCTATGAAAGGCTGTTCGAGCCGAGGATGGGCTCAGTGTTCGACAAGCTTTAGTGAGCACTGTCCCTAGGGCGATGCTCAACCGCTCTAGCGGCCGCGTCGAAGTTCAAGCGCAATGGCCTGCTTAAAAGCGCGAGGCCCGCGGGGAGCTACACAAGTTGCCGGGACATCATCTGGGTATCTCCCGCGACAGGCGCCGGGAACCACTCTCCCAGGCCTCAACCCGTCGCCATGAAACCGGTCAAACTGGTACTCTTTCTGGCAAACGATGCTTAGTTGTTGGACGCCCACGCCTGTAATTCATCGGTGTTGACCTGCGCTCGAAAATGGCAGATGTTGATCTCGGCCTTTCTCGCAGGCCGGTGTGCCCGCCATGCGAAGCTTTGCAGCGACCTTGACTTCGAACAGCAGACTTCATGCCATCGGCGGGTCTGATTAGCAGCGGGCACCTAGTCGGATCCAGCTTGGACATGGATCATGACAGAGAACGACAAGCTTAAAACATTGAAGCTCTTGGCAAAGCGTTGCGCCAGAGCGATGGGGCAACCGCAACATGTGGCACTCGACTTTGTTGCCAATCGTTTGGGCTTTCCTCATTGGAACGCATTGACAGGAAGCGCCAATAGAGAGTGGACCCCATCCGAAGCACAAGTCGCCTCAATCAAGGCGTTTGTGGAACGCATTACTTCCTACGAAGGCGCGGCCTTTGACCATGTATTCGGAGGGCCCAATGCAATTACTCGGGGAGATGTAAGGGGGCATCCATACGAGTTGAAGACAATGCTCGGCGACGTTTATATGGAAGGTGAGGGCTGGCGAATAGTGCTGCCAGAAAACCCCTCGGCGGCCCCTAATGTCGAGATCGACATCAGCCACGCCCAGAACAGCCCGATAAATGATCGAGTGCTGCTTGCAGAGGCGATCGGAATTGCCAAGGAGTTGATGAAGAGCGTCAAGGCACGACGATTTTCTGATTGGCCACGGCGCGCCACAAAACCGGATGCAGAGGGAACGGTCCGCCATCCGTTCTTGGAGATGGAGAAATCAAACCTCTGGTACTGCCTTCACTGCGACGCAGAGATCACCGGTCCACAGATCGCTGGAAACCAATGGCACTGCCCCGGCTGCGGCGCTTCACCGATCAACATCTTTCCAGAAGCCTTCTGGCTGGGACGGAACGATGAAAAGCCAGCGCCAGTCCAATCCCGCGCCGAAGAGCAAGAGATTGAACCCATCGTGTCAGTTGTTGATCCGCGGCCTAGGCTTGATCTCAACAAGAACCAGGTGACCCATCTGATCCGATCAGCCCTGTTCGAGGATGCCGCGAGTGCCAGCGAGCGAATGGGAGCGAGTCTGGCCGAGATCTGGGTTGATGACGATCTCGAGGTGATTGTTTCCCTCGAGGATCACTACTGGCCCGAGGACAAAGAGCCGACCGCTGCGATCAAAGTGGCCGCACTGCTTGGGATCGAAATTGAGTTGGAAGTTACTTGGTCGGATCCGTTGTTCGCATGGCCAGGTTTGGGCACTCTGACCCGGAGCACGGCCGAATATACGCGCATGATGCTTGATGCCTACCGCAGTAAAGGCATCGTGGAAGAAAGGGGTGGAAACCGATAGCTCCTTAGCCTGCGCGGCTTCGACAACCAACTCGCCGGGCACCGGCAGGCGCGAAACGCCTTCAGTCTGGCGGGTTTCTCCGCTGGGTCTGAGGGGAGACCCGTTCCTCAGAACTGGATCTCATCATCGCGGTCGACCAACTCGGGATGTTCGCTCTCGGCCGAGGCTGTGTGGAAACTCGATCGAACATTGCCTGCCCCGGAATGATATTCTTGGACAGGCGCACCTGTGTAAGTTTGCTCCAATGCGGGCCGCCACAGGCAGGCCAGCAAGGAAACCATTCTTCACGAATTCGGGAAATAAGAGCTTCCATGCAGCCTCGGCCCTCAAGAGACATTCGAGCCAGGAGCAACGGATGACCGGTCTCAGCCCCGCTCAAGACATTCGTGTTAAGCGCTGCATGCGACCGAGCGCTGACACCGAGGGCGGGGAATTGCCTTTCGCGGTAGCACCGACCAACGACCGTTTTGGGGTCGTCTTCTGTCTGTTCGCTTGGCGGTCCCCCGATTGAGATGGCCGTCATTCCCGACATCTGATCACCAGAGCCAGTCGCTTACATCAGTGACCATGGATTTCCGCTCCCTGGCCAACCTGCCGAGGCGCACTTTCAGACATGCCGCTGGAAATCGGATCGTGTTGCGACCATGATGTCATCAATCTCCGATATGCGAGCGTAGAAAAGAAGGAATGATCGAAAATGAGTATTTCTATGGCGAACAAGGGCAGACGTGACGTCCGCGCCGCGGATCTCCACAGGGGGTAATGATGACCGATCGGAGCGCGGTTTCCACGATTACTGGCTATTTCTATCAGTTCGACCGCTCTATACTCAGCATCCTCGCGCTAACCGGAGATAATGACTCTGTGGCGATCGAATGCATCGAGGACATTGACGTCCAAACGGCCACGGAAACAACCGCCGTCCAGTGTAAATATTATGAGAAATCCGAGTACAACCATTCTGTTATCAAGCCCGCGATCCTTTTCATGCTCGAACACTACAAATCGGGCCTCACCGCCGGTCGGCCAGAGATCCAGTATCAGCTTAGCGGGCATTTTGCGTCTGGGCAGAACAAGCTCGCGCTCCCTTTCGATATCGGATTCCTCAAGTCGAATTTTCTCACCACTACATCGAAGGGGAAAACGATCAGAAAGCATGAAGAGCTGGGTGTCAGTGACGCCGAGCTTGAAGGCTTCTTGAAACTTCTATCCATCGACGTGAACGCGGCGAAATTCGACGATCAGTTTCGGAGTATCATCGAGAGTCTGGCAGAAGAATTTGAGTGCTCGCTGTTCGTGGCTGAGTTCTTTTATTATAACAGCGCCCTGCGGGTTATCAAAGAACTGGCCACCGAATCGGAGGAGGCTCGGCGGGTCATAACAAGAAAAGCCTTTGTAAAGCGAATAGACACATCATCGTATCTCTTTGATGAGTGGTTTATCGCTAAGCTCGGTATGGATAAATACTATCTTGAGTTGCGCAAAGAGTTCTTCGCAAGTGGTGTCAACGTCTCCCCTGTGGAACGGCTTTTCATCATCCATCTGGCTGGTAGAAGCTATAGCCGAAGCACGGTTAAAATGCTTCTGAAGACCATATCCCGGAAATATTCCAAGCTGTCCAAGCGCGACGCGAAGCCCTTCTCGCCTTACGTTCTGCTCGTCGGTATCGGCGAAAGCGAACTTGTCGGTCTAAAACAGGAGCTACACAACGAAGACGTTCGCTTCGTCGATGGCTACGATTTCAAGGGGGCCCAGTTCGACGCCGGGTCTATCTCCCGCCGCGCGTCCGTTGCCGGCCCGGCACTGAGGCTATTCTGCAATCTAACAGAGGCGCGGCAGACCTTTCTGTCATTCCGTCGCTCACGCGAGATATACGAATTCTATAGCAGTGAGCCGGTTGAAGACTTTGGTGATGTCGCCATCAACCATACCCGGTTCCAGGTTCCAAAATACGAAGATATCAATAAGATAATTTAGGAGATGACATGAGTGATGTAAAAGCGGAAGTAGTCGCGGTCTTTCCAAACAAGGTCAAGATTGTTGTCGATGACCTCGAGAATTTCAGAATCGCTGAAGAGTCTCTCCGCGTCGGATCTTACTTGAAGATCGCCGACAATGAGAACGCGGTTCTGGTCGCTATCATTGAGAATTTCCAGATTCAGGCGCGCGATGACGGCAGCCAAGACTACGTGATCGAGGCCTTCCCGCTCGGCGTTCTGCGCGATCAGAAGTTTGAGCGCGGGGGCGACGCCCTCGCCATCCCACCAAAGACAGTCCAACCGGCGACGATCGACGACATCCGACTGATTTATGGAAGTTCGCTAGCCGTGAAGGATCGCTTCTGCTTTTCGAACCTCGCGACGAACAATGAGGTCGAGGTTCCTGTCGACGGGAATAAATTCTTCAACAAGCATATCGCAGTGGTCGGTTCTACGGGCTCTGGCAAGTCGCACACCGTCGCGAAGATCATTCAGAAGGCGGTTGGCGCCAAGGGCGACTATACGCTCAACAACTCTCACGTGATCATATTCGATATCCATTCGGAATATCGTGCGGCTTTTCCGGAGGCGAACTTCATCGACAGCACCAGCTTGGTTCTCCCCTACTGGATGCTGAGCGGCGAGGAGTTGGAAGAGTTCTTTCTCGACACCGAGGCGAATGACCACAATCAGCGCAACGTGTTCAAGGATGCCGTGATCCAAAGCCGTAAGGCTGAGTTTACGGGAAATGACGACGAAAGGAACCGGATCCATCTGGACACCCCGCTCCCGTTCGACATTCGCTACGTTTTGGATCATGCCAACCATCTCAACACCGAGATGGTCGACACCGGCGAGGTGTATGCTGCTAGTAACAAGGCGAAGGCCGGACAACCGAAACTCACGCAGGGTAGCCTTCATGGGCGGCTGACCAACTTTGTGAATCGTCTCGAGAACAAGATTAATGATCGGCGCCTCGACTTCTTCCTTGGCGAGAAATCTAAATCGATCTCTTTTGAGGAAACGCTCCGATCCATTCTCGGCTATAGCGCTGACAAGCATAACAACGTTACGGTCATCGATCTGAGCGGCGTCCCGTTCGAGGTCCTGAGCATCACGGTCTCCCTGATTTCGCGGCTGATTTTCGAGCATGGCTATTTCTATAAGCGGCTGCGTTGTGCCGCCAATCCGAAGGAAGAGATCAACAACGATGCACCGATCCTCCTTGTTTACGAGGAAGCGCACAAATACGTGCCGACTAGCGAACTTTCAAAGTTCCGAGCGTCGAAAATGTCGATCGAGCGCATTGCCAAGGAGGGTCGTAAATATGGTGTCACCCTGCTCCTAGCGAGTCAGAGGCCCTCAGAGATTTCGGAGACGATCTTTTCACAATGCAACAATTTCATCGCAATGCGCCTGACCAATCCGGTCGACCAAGGCTACGTTCGCAAGTTGCTGCCAGACTCGCTGGGAACGCTTATCGACAAGATGCCCGGGTTTAAGCAGGGCGAAGCGCTGCTCGTCGGAGAGGCTGTCGCCCTACCGTCTGTAGTCCAAATCGAGAAATGCACGGTGGCTCCAGCATCGACTGATATTCCTTACTGGGACCTCTGGCAGCAAGAGTGGAAGGATCTTGCGATCGACAAGATCCGCGACGAGTGGTTGCGCCGCTAGTCAGGCGATGGGGAGCAGCCGGAAAGTCATTGTCGACCGTTCTGCGAACTATTTTGCAGCTTGGCCAGTGATGTTGGAACGCGCCTGACATCGGCCTTAGGCGACAGGTCTTAGGAGAAGAGCACCGGACGCTAGAAGGACTGAGATTGGGCGCAAAGCGGACGTTGCTCATGAGGAGATCAATCGGCGGTTAGGTCCGGGACTGTCGGTCGCTGTGGCAGCGGAGCCGCCCGAACTGCATATCCGCTTCAGCACCAGAGCCGCCGTTCGTTCAGGTCGCAGCGAACGGCAGCTGTCCGCCCTTTGCGTCAAATCCTTGGGGCAGATAGGGCCTTACTAGTGAAGACAGCAGATGTGGGGCGGACGTAGCGTTCAATTTAAGGATCCTTTTCGAACAATAGCTGCGACCACATCCGGAAGCGCCTGCACCGACAACCTTGAGGATTCCGCGTCCAGAACTAGAAGCGCGCTAGACAGATATGGATGAAACTTCTCCGACATCAGGTTTCCTGCTCCCGCGAACAAATCGACAGGTTCGCCGGATCGAATATCGGCCAGGAGTGCTCGAAGATCAGGTGTTTCATCGCCGACCTCCACCAGCAGAAACCCGTCATGCTGCTCGACTGAAAATCCCTCACTTCTAAGTGCGAGCGCCAGGGTTGACGTCTTAACCGTCCCCACTCGCGTTGCGATGATCGATGTACGCTCGCTGAGAGCCTGGATATTTGTGGCTCGAAACCCAAGTTGGTCATAATGTGCACGCGCTTCGTCTAGCATCTTTAGAGAAACCGCGTCCATGTATGCCGGTTGGGTGCCTCCTTCGAGCACTGCGAACATTCGATCAATCACCTTGTCATGAATGTCACCAGGATCACCGCCAAAGACAGGAGGCACGCCCGCCTTCGCGGGTTTGACCACGATCACCTTCTCGCGGTCATGGATTTCCTGAACCACCCACCGCCGCCCAGAGAAAATCAGAAGCATCCCTGGGGCAAGAACATTGTCAATCGGCAGGGTGCCAAGATCCCTCCCGTCTGCGACCAAGCGGAATTCCTCAGGCGTCTGAAACACTGCGTAGAAGCTGTAGTGTTCGACCAGCTTTTCGCCTGCAGGTCCCAAGAGTAGCAGTCCGCTTCCGGACTGTTCGATCAAACCGGTTTCGGTATGACCGATCGAACGCAACACATCCGCGAAAACTTCGGTTGTGACCTTGCGGAAGGGGCCCTCGCGACACAGGATTCTGTAGACCACACTGGCAGAAGCACCTCCGCGTTGTGCAATGACAGACAGTATCTGATGGACGAGCGTCGAAAGATGAAGCGCCTGCGGTCTTGGCGGTTCGCACCACCCCTCAAGTAACAGGTCTATCATCGCGATAGACCGGATCAAACCAAGGCGAAGACGATCAACGAAGCTGCTTTCTGGCGTCAACTGAGTCTCGACGGCATACTGCCGCAAGACGGCTGGTTGTCCCTCGCGTCGGCCGGACCGGCCGAGACGTTGTCGCAACGCGGCGACGCTGAATGGCGCGCCGATTTGGGCCACGCAGGTCACATCACCGATGTCGATTCCAAGCTCGAGCGTCGACGTGCAGACGGCAGTTGTCGGCTTTGCGGCGTCCTTTAAGCGGCGTTCCACGAAGTCTCGGTGTTCGCGGGAGAGGCTAGCGTGGTGAGGATAGAATTCCTGCGGCAGATGTTCCCTCTCGCAGAGTTCCCGCAGCCGATCTGCATAGATCTCGACTCGTTGCCTCGCCCCAGCGAAGACGAGGTTGTCGCTGCCTCGAAGGTGCTTGAACAGATGGGCTGCGATGGCATCCGTTGCGGATGGGCTGTTTTCATCCTCATCGCCTGATACGTAGCCGCGAAGCTGGAGCCTCAATTCAGCCTCGCCGCCATCTGCTTCTATGAGCTGGACAGCGTTTGCAGCGTCAGGGCGAAGATAGGCCTTGGCGAGGTCCATGTCGCCCAGCGTAGCTGACAGACCTATCCGACGGAGTGGGCGCTTTATCGTGAGCTCGAGCCTTGTGAGCAACGAACGGAGCTGGACACCGCGTTCGCTATCTAGAACCGTGTGCAACTCATCGATAACGACCGCGCGCGTGGCCCCAAACAGGCGGCTAATTTCCAAACCGCGACGAATGAACAGTGCCTCAAGGGACTCTGGAGTTATCAGCAGGATCCCTTTTGGAGATTTCAGCGCGCGCGTCTTGATCGATTGAGAAACATCCCCGTGCCATGGAACAACCGGCAGCTCTGATTCCTGGCAGATGCCCTCCAGCCGCATGGCCTGGTCCGTGATCAAGGCTTTCAGCGGACCGATATAAAGCAGGTCGAAGCCGATCCCGCCGAACGGCTCGTCAAGCACCTGTGAAATCAACGGCAGGAACGCCGCCTCGGTCTTTCCGCCCGCCGTGGAAGCCGCAACGATCAAATCGGCATCGGTCTCGCAGATCGTCCGGATGGATCGCGCCTGGATGTCGCGAAGCTCGCGCCATCCTTGCTGGCGTATCCATTTCTGCACAGGCCTCGCCAGCTTGTCGAACGCACTGCTCATCGGCGTCAGAGCTTGAAGCTGATCAGGTCATCATCACCGGGGTCTTGGGCACCAGTCGACTCGTCGACCTCGGTCATGTCTTCGCCGCGGTCTTCGTATACCACGATCTTTTCGATTAGGTCGCTCCACTCGACACCGGGGTTTTGCTCGAGCACGGAAAGCAGGTTCACGAAGGCCGTCACCGTATTGCGCGGGGTGCGGAAGTAAGCTTCACCGATCCGGTCCGAGCAATGCGCCATGAAGGCCTCGAGCGCATCGTCTGGCAGAGCACCGGCGTCGTCCTGCATGATCCGCCGGACATTGGCCAGAAGAACGAAGAGGTCCTCAGGGGTCAGGCTGGCCAGCCGGACAACAGGTCCTGAAAGGTCAACCAACCCGTCTCGCGCGAAGGTGTTCTCGGCCAAACGCGACTGGAGGGCCTCGTAGCTGTAAAGCCCTCGACGGGTGTTCATCAGGAATTCCGGTGTGCCGCCCATGAGAAATCCGAGGTTCTCGGCACTGCCCTGCAGCACATCATTCAGGATCCGGAGGATCTGTTCGTAGTTTGCATTGCGAGCCTGCGACGAGGTCAGCTTGTAGAGGTTCACCATCTCGTCGAGGCCGACGAGCAAGCCTTTGTAACCGGCTTCACACACGAATGCCGACATCAGCTTCAGATGGTCATAGACACTGGCATCGTCGATGATCGTTCGCACTCCAAGCGCCTTGCGCGCGTCGGTGCGTGTGGCGAATTCACCACGCAGCCATCTCAAGGCAGCGGATTTCAACTCGTCGTCGCCGGTCTCATGGCCTTCCCAATATCGCCGGATCACCTCTGCGAATTCAAACCCCCCGGTGAGCTCTTCGAAGTGACCAAGGCGTTCACGAATGACAGACCCCGTGGGCGCATCGCGTTCCTCAGCATCGCGGTGTGCTTGGCTGACGAAACGCTCCACCACGCTGGCCAAGGCCCCGCCATCTGGCTTTGTCCGTGTCGACAGGTTTCGGGCCATCTCTGCATAGAGGCCTCGAGCTTGACCACCAGTCGCGTGAATGCGCCGGTCGGGCGCCAGGTCCGCGAACATCACCACCAGCCCCTTTTCAAGCGCGACAAGACGGATCAGATTCATGAAGAACGTCTTTCCCGATCCGTATTCTCCGATGATGAACCGGATCGCCGATCCGCCATCGGATATCCGGTCCATGTCCTTGACGAGCTCTTCAATCTCGCGGACGCGGCCGACTTGGATGTGACGCAGGCCGAGCTTGGGCACGACCCCTGCCCGAAGCGCCTGCACGATTGCATCGCGTTCACGTGGTTTCAACTTCGACATCCCTGCCCTCCGCACTCATCTTTTCTTTTACCGCCTCCGCAATCTCAGGAGACACGTCATATCCATCATACTCGTCGAGAAGCGCTTCATCGTAGGTCTCAAAAGCCCATTCATTCACGACTTCCAAAGCCCCGGATACCATCAAACCATGCGAGGCGCAGATCTTCTCGAACTCGGTCTCAGACCAATGCTCGCGAGTAAGTACTTCGAGGACAAGGGCGCCGTGTTTCGGGTCAAGCCCTGCCACCTGGCATTCGTAGTCAGGCGTGGAGGCACCGCTTTCTTCCTCTTCGACATCGAAAATCTGACCGAGGACGGACGACACGCGCTCGGTGTCCGAACGGATTGCTGCGATCCGCGAAGCGTCGAGCTTGGGTCCGCTGGCTTTCACAAGATCGGGTATCGCTTCGCCCGGACGACCCGGTTTCGAGGCACGAACAGTGCGAGGACCATCCGCAACTTCGCCAGCATGCAGGTCTGAGTAGGCAAGCGCAGGATCTAGACCCAAAGCCTTGTAGATTTTCTCGATGCTTGCAACTTCGTCGGAGTGAATAATGCCATCGGCATGTGCTGCACCAACCAACGCTGCCCGCATAGCGGCCTGGCTGTCTTGGCCCACTTCCTTCAGTTTGCGGCGCAAGAGCGTCATGTCCGGTGGCACGGCCAGGAACCATTCAAGGTTTGCGCGCAGCCTGCGGCCTTCCTGATCGCTTAGGTCCGCGGCGGAGACCTGATCCTCCAGCGCCTTGCGCTCAGGCTCCGCGATGCGACCATCCGCATGAGCAACGAACGACCCAAGTGCCAATTCAATCAGGGCGCTTCGATAGCTGTCGGAAACTTCCTCCAGTCTTTCGATCGGTTCGCCCAGGCTGAACAGTACCACAGGCTCCTCCGCCTTGGGCGACCGGAGCGCAAACCGAGGGTCGGGCGCCAGACCGAAACCGAGACGGGCGAGCGCGTCGGCCGCTCCTGTCATCTGCCGTTTCCCGATCTTCTCGCTCGTTTCTCCCTCCAGACGTCCGATCACCTCCTCAAGCGGCACCAATCCCCCCCGATCGACGATAGTGCTTGCCCAAGATTTCAAGCGGTCCATTTCCTCGGATGGGAAGGCATCCCACAGTTCAGAAGGCAGCAATGCATGCGCTTCCACGCTTCCGCGACCGTCAGGGTTTCGGCCCAGGAAGCGACTGAGCTTGTCGAGATCGTTCATAGCCTCATCGGCCAATTCTTGTGCGATCTCGACCGGCTTACGCAGGCCAGAAATATCCGGCACCGGCTTTCCTTCAACAGTTGGGTTTGCTGAGCCCTCAAACTCGCTGGAAGCAGCCCTATAGGATACCTTGAGCGTTTTCCGGGGTTTGGCAACCTTGAGCCCGTCAGGAAACCGCTGGTCAAACCGGATACGGAAAAGAGCGATGAACTCATCCCGGCATCGCGTCGCCGGAGTTCTCAGATATGTTTCAGGGTGACAAATGAACCAACTCAACAACCATTCGGCAGTCAAGTTTTCGCCCTTGTAAATCCGAGCCCCGATTGCGTACTTCAGTGAAAACGGGAGTTCCCAGCCCTGCTTCTCAAAAATGGGCTCGATCGCGTCGAAGTCGATTTCGACAAGAGTCGCGATGTCGAGGAACTCCCCCAGGTAGCGCCGGACGGAGTGACTATCGGGGTACAGCGACTGCAACCTTCGAACTTCCTGGACGATATCCTTAGCGTCATCCTGGGACTGATCGACGAAGAAACGACGCTCCAACCCGTAAAAATACAGGAACATGTATCCTGCATCAAACCATGCATCTTTTCGACCGCCGGCAAGCCAATCGAGATAGGTCGCCCTGCAGTCCGGCGAGATTTCCGAGTAGTTCGGCCAATACGGCAGCCCGCTTCCAGCAACGTCCGTGCCCCGCTTTGCCACTGGCAAAGCGGGATCGATATAGCCTCGGCACTTTGAACGATAGCCGTTGGTGTTCAGCGAAGGAGGGGTTCCGACGTAAACCATCCCGCCGATGTTGCGGCCCGCGACGCTCGTCGTTTCGTCAGATCGGATCCACCCGATTTTTGGTGATCTCCAAGACAGGGTAGCTGGCGCTGGTTGCTTTCTTTCAGCCGCTGCAGCTAGAGCTGGCGCCGCGGACTTTCCGGCACGGACGATCGCGGCGTAGTCCTGCTTCGGATGAACGTAGGCCTTGGTGGCCGCCTCTGTCGCTTGCGAAGGCTGCGCTTGTTCGGCCGCGGTCAATGAGTCTGGCATGGAAGACCGTCCCGCACGGGCGATTGCGGCGTTGTCCTGCGTAGGTGGGGAGTAGGCTCGAATGGCAGCCGGTGCTTGGGACGCAATGGCTTCGCGAGTTCGTTCGCGCTCACGCTCGATACGTTTGTCGTAGGCACTTGGTTGGGCTGCCAGCTCAGGTCCGAGTGTTCGGGTTTCGGAACTTCCCACGGCTTGCGCTTTTGCAGCGACTTTCCGCGATCTCCGCTTTTCTTGCCACCAGACCAAAATGATAGGAGCACCAAATGCAAACAACATTTGGCCACCCACCGGCCACCCCTGGAGGACTGTGACCACCACGATCATGCAAAAGATGAAGTAGACAAAAAGAAAGAATGTAATTCGGAAAAACTTGAGTAATGAAGACACTATCGCCCCTCCCCCTTCAGTCACACTATTTTACACGAACATCATTTCAATCATTAAAGCGGAGCCTGAACAGTTTTCCGGCCAGCGTCCACTGCCCAATGAGGTGACAGCGGTCATGCCCCAAGCACTTGGGGCCTTCAGCGCCCCCCTGATCTGAACTCGCCACCACGGAGATGATCACTGAGGGAGTGGGTGGCATTGGGGATAACGCATTCATCTCGCGCGTTGACTGGCACCAGCGCCACTGAAGCTGCACATCAACCTCAGACTGCCCTCCCGCCGCAGATGGGAGCCCGATCGCCCTGCATTGCCCTCGGATGCGGCGATCCAGTTCGTTTGACCACCAAGGTCCTGCTTAAGCTGCCGCCCCGGCAAGCGACTGAGATAGTGGCCAGCCCGTTGAAGATGGCGGACTTAGACTGGACGGAGGCGTATCGAGCCAAAGATGCGTTGCCTGAAATCCTTCGAAAACACTTTGCCGCTAGAAACCCCGGCTGCCAATCCGCCGAGATCAAGATGCGTGCTGCACTGATGAACCGTTTCTCGGCCCTCGGCACCGCCGTGATCGTCTGCACCGCCTGACAAAGACCGATAAAGGGGCCATCACGCCTCAAGCCATCGTTCCGCAACAATGCCGCGGCGGCCTTGAAGGTGCAGCAGGCCAAACTTGGACTAGCCCTAACATGTCGTCGCCGCGATCTTCACAAAAGGCATCCGCGAAAAATTTGGTACTTGGTACACAAGATCACCGCTTACTGTATTGATTATATGAATGTATTCTGGATCAATCCGTCCAATCCATCATAGGAGCCACGGAAAGCCTAAAGCTATTGTTTTTATTAATAAAATTGGCTTTTTTGTCGCTTTGTTCCGTCATGGTGGGCCGTTAGATTTCCGTTTGTTTACAGTGGTTCTTGTTGGTATCCGTTTCACAGTTGCTAAATTTTAGCAAATTGCAGCACGGGGTTTTAGCAAATGGGCACCATCTCAGAAAGACGCCGCCAAGATGGCTCGGCGGTCTATACCGCACAAGTCCGAGTAATGCGAGATGGCAAGAGCGTGTCCACATCTTCCAGCTTTGATAGGCGCTCCGCAGCGGAGGCTTGGCTACGCCGGAAAGAAGCAGAACTGCTACGCCCGAACGGCTTCGAGAAGTTAAGCCGTACTAAGCGCAATACAGCAACTCTGGCAGACGCAATCGACAAATACCTAGCACAGTCCGAGCAACAAATCGGCCGCACCAAGGCCCAGGTTCTCGATGCGATCAAACGCTACGCGATCGCTGACATGATCTGCGAAGATATCCATTCAAAGGATATCGTTGAGTTTGCACAGGAGCTTCTCGCCGGAGGGCGGCAGCCGCAAACGGTAGCGAATTACCTATCCCATCTGTCGGCAATCTTCCAGATCGCGGGCCCCGCTTGGAAGATGCCGCTCGATCCCAACGAGATGAAAGCCGCTATGATCGTGTCAAAGCGGCTCGGGATGACGCAAAAATCCGCAAAGCGAGATCGCCGCCCGACAATCGCCGAAATGGACGCCCTGATGCAGCACTTCGCGGAGCGGTCGAAGCGTGCCAACGCCATGCCTATGCATCGCATTTGCGCCTTCGCGCTGTTCTCCACCCGCCGCCAGGATGAAATCACGCGCATCAAATGGGAACATCTCGAACCAGGACGTATTCTGGTCGAAGACATGAAACACCCCGGCCAAAAGTGGGGCAATGACGTATGGGTCGATCTTCCGCCCGAGGCCGAGGCGATCATTCGCAGCATGCCGCAGACAGCCGCGCAGATCTTTCCGTACAAAGCCACCGCCATCACCGCAGCATTCACCCGTGCCTGCAAGTTTCTCGGGATCGAGGATCTCCATTTCCATGATCTGCGGCATGAAGGGGTATCGCGCCAGTTCGAAATGGGGAAAACCATACCTCAGGCCGCCAGCGTTTCCGGTCACCGGTCATGGTCAAGCCTGCAGCGATACGCGCACCTAAGACAAACGGGGGATCGCTGGGCGGCTTGGAAGTGGACGCAGAATACTGCGGCCCCTTCCTAATGAAGACGTTACGGTTTTAAATCCCTCCGGGCCTACCAGTTGGATTTTTGCGCGAAATGATTTCAATGTGTTGCGCGTAAAGTGTCCCACGAAAAAAAGTGGAATGGGACACTTTTTCTAAAATCGAACGAACGGCCCTGAACCGACATTCAACGCATTAACTCGATGCTGCTTTCGCAGCCCACATTGCGGACATCCGCCACCGTCGCGCAACTTGCCCCTGGCCAGCTGAAATTGGCCAGTATGCCTTATTGCTTGCACTTGGCCGCAACATCCGCAAGTTGGGCCTGTCCCAGTGGTATTTAGAACAGCCCAATCCTCACAGGAACATCAATGACTAGTCCAAACGATACCAATGAAAACTGCTTTCTTTGCGATGCCTGGGCCTATCTCAGTTCGGACGATATGGTGCTGAATCTGACATCGGAGATGATAGGAATTATTGCCACCCTCGTCCTGATAACGATGCTTGGAGGCTGGTTTGTCCGACGGGCGCCAGAAAAATCATTTGATCGCAAGTGGGCGGCTTTTCGTACTGACACTGCAGCTTCCATATTAGAAAGCCAGAGGCAGTTGGACGACGACTATTTCTATTTGGGGCAGGAGATGCTCCGAATTTCCGAGAAACCTACAGAAGAAATCAACACGGAAGATCTCGAAACGTTTCGGCGAAAACGGGCAGCTTGTCTGTCCCGAGGCGGTGAGCTTGCATCAATATTTGAACGAGCTCATTTCGCACTCAGAGAATCTGACGTCGCCCCGGCTACAGAATTTATCTCAGCGTTGCGAGCGGAAATTCTAGAAAAACTGGCAGATGGATTCTCTGACTTCGAGCAGTTTGACACACGTTTAGCTATGCATCTCCAAGGATTGGCGCCGCTTCACGATTTTTTAGGGGAAAAGGCTGGGCCTACCTATCGCGATGTTTTGCTAAGCGCAGCAAGAGGGGCTGAGAAGGCTATCGCAGGTATGGATAGAGCACGAGTGCTCCACTTGGGGAGAACCCTGGCTGAGCAGCTTGAAAGCTAGCTCGGCCCATTTCCGACGTTCGTTGGGGTTTTGGCCACTGCATTGCAGATTGCCTATTCCTGACACTCGTGAACCTAGTTTAGTTTCGAAAGGCACCAGAATGGAAAAGCGTTTAGTACAAAGCCTGATCATTCGAAATGATCTTGAAGAGACCAAATCTGAGATAAACCGCAAGGGCCTCATCCTTTCGATTGCTCACGTCAAAATAGCCTTCTTGGCATTCCACAATCTGTGCGAATTTGAGAAGTCCATACGATCCATGTATGCTGACCATCGGGAATTAAGCAGGTTATTCGGCGACTGTCGCGCCAACGCAGAGTTCTTTTCGTATCTGCGAAACAAGTTCACTGGCCATATCACCGACGATTTAATCGACAAGGCCTTAGAATGGAAACCCGAACTTCCTCTGACTTTGGATCGGGATCATGATGCAGACATCATTCTGATGTACAACTACTGGCTGCTCGAGACCGCTATCAACACCTATGTTGACTCACAAGGTAACCACAAGTTTTTCGACTCTGAAACCGACCTCATGTACCCGCCGGATTTCAAGCGTTTCGAAGACACGCTGATCACGAGCATTGATCAAGCGACCAAATTTCTTTCTGCCGTGGAGGCCATTTTCAAACCGACTATTTCATCGCCAGCTTCAGAAGAAGAGAAAATGGAGCTGTTTATGAAGGCAGGCCTTACCGACTTTTCCTTTTTAACGAAAAAAGGTCGTTGAAAGCGATCTAGGTGCCGATTGTTCGGATGCGAGGCACAATCCTCTCAGGCACATTGTATGCCTGCACGGTTATCGAGATTTCTCGATTGGCGTCGTCCTTGTGTCCGAACAGATATGTCCAACTGCTTTCGTTTCGTTTCTTAACCAGCTTTTTGCAGTTGGAGTGCTTGTGCGTGCCTTCCTCGATCTTTTCGAGGACGCCGGTGAAATCCTTGTTTCGGCTGAAAATCAAAACAGCCGCCTTGGTGTCACGCCAGCTAAGGTACGAAAGCACCTGATCGAGCGTCTCGAGATAGCCCTTTTCGCCCGTCCAAAACTTGCATTCTCCGATGAAGATGTTTCGCCCATCTACTTTGATAAGAATGTCAGTCTTGCCTTCGTAGTTGAAGGTTTCTCCTGTCGCATCGCCAGAAAAGTGTCCGTTCAATTGCATCAGGAAGTGCGTCCGCAGGCTTTCCTCATCGATCTCGCGAAACGCTCCGGGGCTCTGCTCCATGACTCTGACCATATTTGCCAAGACGGACAATATATGCTCGTAGTCATCGCCTGTAAGGATTGGTTCTGGGTTGTATGCAACTCTGGATGCGGTTGGCTTTGGTGTCCGTGGCCGTATGTTTCTTCGGACCTTTGGCGCTGCAAACGTTTCCTTAGCACCCGGACGTTCTTTCATTTTGAAACCAAGCCCAGCAACTAGCGACTTGTCTTTCAGTAGTTTTTCCTTGCGCCGCTCGATTGTCTGTGTGGCAAGGTTTTCCAATCCGGCGTTGTAGCCTTTGGCATCGTTGGCAAGCCAACCGAGATGCGTATTGATTGAGTCGAGTACTCGTTGAATTTCTTCTTTCACCCGTTCTGCTGACAGATCGGTCCCAGTAACCGAGAACTCGATGATCCCCTCGCGGACCCTAGCCCTCGGATTGTTGAAGTTTAGTGTGGAGGGCTGAATGTCAAAACCAACCTTATTACCAGTGAACGGCACTTCGACATCTATCGTTGTCCCGGTGATATGGAACGGCCGCGAACGATCATGAAACATGCGGTCACGGTCTTGGCTCACGTCAATTTTGGTTTCTCTTTGATCCACAACCAATTCATCGGCGTGGATGACTGGCACCTCGAATGTGTACTCGTCGACATAGTAACGCGCCAAATCCGTTGTCGAAATATTCAGAAGCTCGTCGCCATTCATCGCCCCAATCTTGGTAACGAGTTCATTCCTCCAGGCTTCTTGCGTGGCGTGCCAGTCTCCTTTGTGGAATAGGTAGTCTTCTGGCGTGGAACGATAGCCGCGCATACTCATCTCTTATGTGGTTAGGTGCTGTACGTGTACTATATATGGTGGTGCGCTGAAAGCCAATGAAGGTCGAAGTTTGAAACCACAAGCGCCACGAGTTCTTTGTTGTACCCGATCACGCGCCCACCTCCTCGACTGCTCACGTCAAAGCAGCTTTTCATCTTCCGTTGGGCGTTTTATTCTGCTCGAAGCGCCGACATTGAACGGCTGCTCTTCAACCGAAGCGGCGACCACTTCGCACATGCAGAGAAGGTCCGGTTTCCGCCGATGCTGTTGAAAAAGTCTTTGTTGCGCTGCGGCAAGTCTTTCGATTCAATCGACTATGAGGGGATTGGAGGATTTCGGCATGATGGGCAGGCAAGAAGCACCGGCGCAGCTGTTTTACGACTTCGATCTGGAGCGGCATGTCCCCGCCCATCACATGCTGCGCGAGATTGACCTGTTCCTGAATGGCGGCTCCCTGCGCGAGGCACTGCGTCCCTTCTACAGCCACCTTGGTCGGCCTTCGATCGACCCCGAACTGATCATCCGGATGCTGGTGATTGGATATGTCATGGGGATCCGTTCGGAGCGCCGGCTCTGTGACGAGGTTCATCTGAACTTGGCCTACCGCTGGTTCTGTCGGTTGGGTCTGGAAGGCAATGTTCCCGACCACTCGACTTTCTCCCGCTATCGCCATGGCAAGTTCAGGGAAAGCGGCCTGCTGCGTCAGGTCTTCGAGACAACCGTTGAACGCTGCCTGAAAGAAAATCTGGTGTCGGGCGAAGGTTTCGCGGTCGATGCGAGCCTGATCTCGGCGGATGCCAACAAGATCCGCTCCATCGCGGCGGAAGACTGGAGCCCCGAGGCCGCGCGGGACGCTGGCAACAGGGCGGCACGAGAATATCTGGAGACACTGGATGACGCCGCCTTCGGGGCCGCATCGCCTGTCCAGCCCAAGTTCGTGGCCAAGTCCGATCCGGCAGCGCAATGGACCCGTGCCGAGGAAAGCCGCCCCTATTTTGCCTATGCCACCAACTACCTGATCGACACCAAGAGTTCGGTGATCATGGATGTTGAAGCGACAAGAGCCATCCGCCAAGCCGAAGTTGGAGCTGCGCGCACGATGCTGGACAGGACCGAAAAACGCTTTGGCATCAAGCCGGACTGGCTGGCCGCCGATACGGCCTACGGCAATGCCGAGAACCTGGGCTGGCTGGTCGAGAAACGCAGCATCATCCCCTTCATACCGGTGATCGACAAGTCGGAACGGGCCGACGGCACGTTCTCCCGCTCAGACTTCCAGTGGGACGAGACGAATGATCAGTATATCTGCCCTGAAGGCCATGCCCTCAAACAGTTCAGACGCAACTATTCCGATCCGAACCGGGGTCGGGATACTGGTGGGCGAAAGAAATACCGCTGCTTGAAGGCTATCTGCCACGCCTGTCCATCCAAGGAGATCTGCTGCCCGAAAGCCGATGCCCGGTATGTCACGCGTGAGCCCCATGAAGAGGCGCGCGAGTTCGCCAGAGAGTGCCGCAAGACCAAGGCCTACAAAGTGTCGCGCGACAAACGGAAGAAGGTCGAGATGCTCTTCGCGCACCTCAAGCGTATTCTTGGCCTAACACGGTTGCGGCTCCGTGGTCCAAACGGCGCCAAGGACGAATTTCTGCTCGCCGCCATCGCACAGAATCTCCGAAAACTCGCGAAGCTCCGCCCGCGAAGCGTCCGACAGGAGGCCGCAGCATGAGCTGAGCGGCCATATTACCGCCTTGAGGCGGGGCGACGGGCGATCGCCCGAATGCAATAGCCTTGCCCGGCGGCGGCGAGCCTCAAAATCGGCGATTTCGGCCGACTTTTTCAACAACATCCGCCCAATATTCTCGCATGGGCCCGATCCGCAGTGCAGTTCGAAGAGGGCGGCGGGCTACCGGCGCAGCGCTTTTTACTTTTGTTTTCAACGTTAACTTGTCCATTAAAATAGAAAATTCATATCAAATGAAAACAATAAGTTAAAAGCAGCATGTCCCACGATATGAAACCTATCGATCTTGAGGACAGGCCCTTAATTACTTGCGTTGACGACGCGAAGATTGGCGTCGACCAAAGAAAGCCGCATCGTCTTCCATTGCTCATACTTATCGAGTGGTAGAGGGAAACCATCGCTGCCGCAGCGAGTGATTGCGCGCCGAACAACTTCATAAGCCTGCTTCGCCTCATCAGGCGTTCCGCCATGCCGATCAACGAGATGGATGCTACTCAGAACAGGCACAGCATTTCGGTCCAGATCCATTCCGACCACGACCTTAACTCGAAGCGCCGAAATTGACATCGCACCGAGGTTTAAACATTGCTTTATGTCGATCAGAAAAGCATCGTATGCATTCTGCGAAATGGGTTCAGCATCGTCATATTCAAACTCATCACTATCCCAATCACCTTTCGCCACATACTTGGCGGTGGCCTCGAGCCTGAAACTAAGTTTCCGATTGACAGCGGATTGCGGTATTGATGGGAATTTGAGAGTCACGTCTACTGTTTCTCCTGGCTCAATGCCTCCAGCAATCCATTCAACGCCCGAGCTTTCACCCCACGGAACAGATCGACCAACTTCGCCGGCTATCAAACGAAAATTGATAGCCGCGATCGGTTTTGACGCCAGATTTTCGACAGCGCATATCACAACCTGTTCCGACGAACGACAAGACTTCACATCGAGATCTTCCTCCGCATGGGCCAAATTTGCCCAAAACCCATATAGCAGAATGATCGCAATTAAAGCCTTCATGTCGTGACCCATTATCGTAAAGAAGAATTAGGATGCTTTCGTCTGCGAGCAGCTTTACCCACAATAATCTCGATTCCAATAGATCGACGCTTGGCTCAAAAGAACCGGTAATCCCCTCCGACGCTATGAGGCATTGTCAAATCCAATTAGCGAATGGGCGCTTATTATCTACATGATTGAAATGTAAGAATGCATACTTGCTTCAGCCCAATTAGTCGGCAACACTTTCCCAAATCGGGGCACTTTCTTTAGTTGCAGGAGATTAAGTGAGCGAACAATTTAGAACTGATTTCATTCAAAGGATCGAGAGCCTTGACCCAAAGACTGGTGAAGGCACGATTAGCTTGGAACCTGACCCTAGAAGATATATCAAGCTGGAGGATGACACCGGGATTTTCTACATAGATAAATATCTGAAAGTTCGGTTTTCATTAGATGATCTGTTTAGACACTTCCAAGGAAGTGTACCGATATACGCACTCGCGCCGAGCGTAAAATCGGTGCGCCAATATGCGCAAAGTCGAACCAAAGCCCTCAATCACGAGTTTCTCTCAGGAAAATATACCGCACCCAAGGAAGCCGCAAAACGTCAGCCATCGCTTATAGAAACCAACAAAAGCACTGATCTGGGGTTCTTGTCATTGGATATATGCGGCTCAACAACATTAAGAAGAATCGATCCAGTTGCCTTTGATAAGGCATTCGGCGTGTTAATCCGAGAACTGGGATCTTTAGTCGGCCACTTCAATGGATCAATCTTGAAGACTACCGGAGACGGGTTCGTCGCTTACATAGATCATCCTTCATATACCAATCTTTGTGACTCTCTTGTCGAGTTAGGGCTCAGCTGTTTGAATTTGATGAAATGTAGCATCAATCCAGCGCTCAAAAAGCACGGCCTTCCTGAATTTAATGTTAGGATTGGTGCTAACCATGGAAGCGCCGTGGTTCGAAAAGTCGCCATTCCAACAACCGGATTTTCAAGCATTGATATTTATAGCGATGCTTTTAATCGTGCCAAGAAAATCGAAGAGAGTTGTGATCAAAATGAATTTAGAATTGGCTTCGATCTATATAAGCTAATTCATGTTCAGTGGCTCGAAAGATGCGTTGAGGTTACCAGCCTCGAAGCCGGCTCTTTATGCGAAAAAGATAGAGTATTTATAGTCTCCTAAATCGGGCGTAGTAAATCCAAGAGATGATAATGACCCAGAAAGATAAAGTAACGATCCGAGAAGATGTCGATCGCTTCATGCGCTACTCTGATAGTGAAGAGGCGTATATCCGGCACTACATTGGTTTAGCAGATACTAAGGCAACCTTTCTATTTTCTGCTTATGTAATCATCATAGGTGGTCTTCTATCGGATCGAAAAATTCTTCGGGGCATTATTGACGCTGAATCATGTATAACGTCTGCAGTAATTATACTTGCTCTTTTTCTATCCATTACAGGTGCTGCTATATCATTCTGGGTTGTGGCACCACGCCTTTACACCTCGAGCAGCAAAGGGTTCATTTTTTTCAACGCTATCTCAGCATTTGAAAATAGTACGCATTACACTGCAGAGGTTATGAAATTGACCGACATTAATGTGTTGAGGGAAAAGCTCGCGCATTGCTATGACACGGCAAAGGTGTGCAGCAAAAAGTATAATCGATTACGCTTAGCCATTTGGATTTTTCCCATCGCACTGTTATTTGCTTTTTTCGCTAAATTTTGGATTTAACTTATAAGATTCTATCGTATTTTTGCGCACAGAACGTTAAGTTCTCATGAAATCTGCAGCAAACTCGCAGTTTGCCCCGAACTCACCGCCATTCAATCAGCTACCCGATCAAACGCCTCTACCGCCAACCGCCGCCGCCCCTCACAAGCGATCAGCTCATCCCCAAGCCGCGTGATGCTCACCGCGTCGTCTGCCAGCGTCCCGCCTGTCGCTAGCAGGGATGCCGGAGAGGCGCAGGGGATGCGGGCGGCCGCGGGCAGGACCACCTGCGGCCGCGGTGCCTCATCGGCCACCACCAGCCCAGTGCTCGCGGATTGACTGCAGGCGGCCAGCAGGAATGCCGGGGCCAGACAGATCGGGATCTGTTTCAAACTCATCGATAAGCCTCCTTCGGGCTGTGTCACGCTCGCCCTGCGCGATCGTCAGGGCGCGTTCTGCCTCTGCCAGCGCCGCGTTTGCGGCGTTGGTCTTCTCGATTGCCTCGGCGGTGCGCTGGCGCCCTGCCAGCAGGGCTGCGGATTTCTCCGCGTCCCATGCCGCCTGCTTGGCCGCGAGCTGTGCGCCTAACCGCCAGCCCTGCACGGACCACCCTGCCCCGAAGCTCGCCGCCATCATCAGCAGGAAGGCGGCGCCCGCGATCAGAGACCGGACAGACATAGATCACGCTCCGCCTTGCGCCGGTTGGTCAGGCCGCGCACCACGCGGCCGCCTGCCTTGTTCCACATGAGAAGCGCATCGCAGGCCCCGCGCAGATCGCCACTCAGAGCGCGGCGCGACATGCTCGAGCGGCAGAAGCCATGTGACCCGATATTATAGGCCGCACTGATGAAGGCCGCGCGGGTCCGTGCTGGCAGGCTCGCGGGCAAACAGGGCCGGATCTCGGCCTCGAACTGCGCCACCCGCTTGGCCAGCTGCGTCCGACACTCGGCCTCGGTCGCCACATCGCCCATCTTCACGCCTTCGGTCTCGCCAAAGCAGATCGTCGGGATGCCCACGATATCGCGATAGGCGCGCAGCTCCCTGCCCTCCCAAGGCGCGATCGTGGTAATCGCCAGCGCGATGGCGGCCGTCACACCGGCCACGCCCGCCGCATGGCGCTTGCGCAGCGCCCCGCTTTCGTCACGGGCGAGATCCTCGGACCAGATGCCCGCTTGCTGGACCAGCCGCGCGATCGTGGCCGCGATCGAGATGAGGCCCGCCAATGCGGCAAACGCCCCAGGCGGCATGCCGAGAAGATCGGCATCGAGGAGCGAGACCACGACCTCGAGGCCGGAGAGCACCGCCGTCAGCAGGATCAGACGGATCGACCAGGCGCGCAGCAGCACCTCGCGCCAGTCGGGCAAGAGTTTGAACATTCCATTTCTCCATGAAAAAGCCCCGCTCGATGGCGGGGCTGTCGAATTGAATAGCGATGTAGTGGCTTATGGATCGTCGAACCTAGTTCTAGCCCCTGCAGCTGATGGATAGCGTTCGCGTATATAGCGCGCAAAATTTAGGCCAAGATCGGTCAATTGAAAAACCTCACCTGTTAGCTCCCTAAACAAACCTTCCTTGATGAGACGGTTGATACGCATATGAACACTCGGAGCATCCCCCGGGCCCATTCGGTTTTGATAATCTCCCGAGCTTATGAAGGTCGCATCCAAGGTGTTATGAACTTGCAAAGTACGGCCTCCCGAATTGCTAGCAGCTATAACAAACTCCCTTGCCAAAGTTCCTATTTCTTCGGCAAATTTATCCCAGTCTCGATCGGGGGCAGCTATAAATAACCGCTCTTTCGCTAGATTTTCCTTTGCCGCAGCCTTTTGATCGCCGGGAAGGGCTTCAATAGCGGCGTCTGCTTTAGCACTACTGATAACAGCATCCTCACGAACGCGAAGACGCTCCGCTTTTTCAGCTTCAACTCGACCAACCGCGAGGTGCCTCGATATTTCAGTATGCTCCCATCTTTTGTCTTTCTGAGTCACGATTTCATCTTCGATTCTGCCCGTCACCCAACGAAATGAGTACAGAACGAACGGCGAACCGACAGCATATAAAATAGCTAATAGTACAGGCAGCCCTATTAGCGACCACCAACTTGTTTGTGCGTCAAAATACTTAAATCGATTGGTCAGTGCTGTGTCTGAAAAAGCGACGTATACAAGTGGCTTCCAATTCACCAGGAAACTGAAAAGAAAAACATTTCCATAGACCGGGCTTACGGTCCTGCTTCTGACCGCATCGAAGAAGTCCTTACCAATTTCCAACTTCCTGCCTCTAAATTCAGATCTCCAGTGCATACATTACTGGCAAAGCAAATCGAGTCTGACCAGTCCCGTATTTCAGATTTAGCATCAGACTCGATAGCGGAGGCGTCCTTACCGCCCTTCCCATTTCCCCGCTGCAAACAGATTCGTCTGCACTGTCTTCTCGCTCGGGCATTGATGATAGGCCCATAGCTCGAAGCTCTCTGGAATTGCCTTCTCCGTCGACCACTTAATTTTCCACGGCCCCCAAGGCTGGGCGCGGCTGTTGGGCGGGCGCGAGCCCGGCGGCCGTAGCTCCTCCTCGGCCGAGGTATCGACAACCGTGCGGTAGCTTGTGCCCCCGATCACCACATAGGCCGCGAGCCCGCGATACTCGCAGCGGCGCTTGATCATATCGCCCATCAACTGCAGCCCCTCGGGCGTCACGTTCTGCGCCGTCACCGTCACTGCCACAAAGGGCGTCTGGCCGGTGAAGTCGCGCCAGGGCCGCGAGGATTGCGCCTGCCGGATCCACGGCTCGGCCACAGCCAGGACCACGATCGCAGCAAGCACATAAATCGGCAGGCGGTTGGCGCGGATCGCGCTTTTGATGTAATTGCTCATTTGCCACCCCCCAGTTTCTTGCGGATCATGTCCTTGAGAAAATCGCGGTCCTGCACGAGTGCGGTAACCACATCGAGGGCGATCAGGCCGAGAGACATGATCGCCACAGCCGCCAGCACCTCGGAGCCGCGCACATAGGGCGCAACCGAGGGCGAGAGGCCCACGGTTAGAAAGGCACTGGCAGCGGTCTTGGCGAGGCGCTTGATCAACGGCTCGCGCTCGGCGTCACGGGTGGCGACATAGATCACCATGCCCACCAGCACCGCCCAGTATTCGATAGGTTTGGAGAACATGCGCCCCTCGTTTGCTCATAAAAAAAGCCCGCCTCGGGGGCGGGTTATCCAATCCGACGGGTGTCATACATTGGATGCTCGGGATCTTCGGGCGCGACCACCGTGCCGAGGGCGCGGATCAGCACCGTGCCCGATCCGGTGCCAGCCAGCGTGACATAAAGATGCGGCGCCTCCCGGATCGCGTCTTCGAGTGGAGAAACTCGGATCAGGCCATGCCGCTCGGACAGCGCCGCCAGAGGCTGTGCATCGACCAGCGTCACGCCGCCGCCCCGTGCCGCATCCAGCGTGGCAATGGTGATCGTGATGTCGCCTGGATCGCCACGCAGATCATGCAGCACGATCTCATCGAGGACATAGCGCCCCTGTGCCTGCATGTGCAGGACCAGATCTGCGGGATCGGTCGCTTCGAGATCGAGAAGCATGCCACCAAGCGGTGCGACATGCAGAAGGTGCCGCCCCTCGATGACACGGAGCGGCCCAGAGCTGGTCAGCGGCAACCCTGCTTGGGCTCCACCGCCCGTAACAGACTCTTCGTAAAGGTCAGTAATGAAGCCCATGGTTTTACTCCGGGTCAAAGCGATAGATTGTCAGGCCAGCATCATCGAGACGCTGGCGCACGGGCGCATAGGGGATAAGCGCGGGATCTGTGCCCGCATCCAGCGCGGCGACGGCCACATGGCCGCAAGCCTCACCAACGGCAGCCAAGAACGGCTCCAGCCGGATCGCGGAATAGGCGACCTCAGTCGCACTGATCCCCCAAGCCACGATCAGGTTGTCGCAGACGCCCACCGGCGGCACGACCGCGCGCAGAGGCACGCCGAAGATCTTGTAAGTATCGGCGCGGATCTCGTAGCCATTGGCGTCATAGAAGGGCTGCACGTCATAATGCCCCTCGAACTCGGTCCCGCCATAGGGCGTGGCGAATTGCGACTTGGCCTTGCTGTCCATGAAGTAGCTGCCCACCGCGATCTGATCGGGCCAGTTCGTCTGATAGGCGTTGCTCCACATGTCCATGGTCGCCTGACCGACAAGGCGACGCCCGTGGCGCTGATAGACTTCGGGCGGCCAGCCCGGCACGAGCGTATAATTCTCCTGCCATTCGTCCGCACAAAGCCCCCACGGCGCGAAGAGATCGCGGGTGGCCTGCGGCACCTCGCTATCATTCTGCAGCGTGTGGAGGCGACCCAGCTCGCGATAGGCAAGCTGCTCGCGGATCTTCTGCCGCCGCGCCTCGGAGGCCAACCCGTATTCCCACGCCAGCGGCCCGCGAATGTCGGAGCCATTGGTCGAGAACTTGCCCGGTACCGCCATCAGGTTGGCAAGTACAGCCGGATCACCCGACTGGGCAAAATCCGAGCGCAGCCAACGCGCCTCACGGTCCTTCTGAACAAGATCGGCAAAGCCCGTGATGTATTGCTCGGCCAAGGCCGCATCATAGGTCACGCGGTAGATCGGGTCATAGCCGTGCTCGCGATCCATAAAGCCCATGGTCCCCGCCTTGGCCCGCTCGATCACATCGAGAAAATCGGTGCGGTCATAACCGGGCGGCGCGGGGAAGCCGAGATTGTTCGCGCCTGCGACATTGGTCACCATGTTGCGGAAGCCCATTGCCATCGAGCGGCGGTCGGCTTGGTTCTCGACCTCGATCGGCTTCCACCCGCCATAGGGCGTGAGATCGCCGCGCGCATCGACCACATCATAGCTGCGCGTGGTCGTGTGCAGTTCGGCCAGCACCCCGCCATAAGGCTCGCGGCGATAGGCCCCGCCCTCGCGCCCGATCAGTGTCTGCACGCCCCCCATCTTCATCAGAGCACCGTCATAGCTGGCGTCAATGAAGACAGACGCGAAATAGGCATCGCCCGAGGTCGAGATGAAGTCGATCGCATCACCGCGCGCATCAAGCGCGCTGGCCATCATACCCTCGGCATAGGCGGCCTGCCGCCCGCCGGTCGCCAGCAGCGTCTCGCCGAGGCGCAACGTGATGTTCGGCTCTGCCGCCACCATCTCCTCGATGACCGCCTTCGCATCCGAGGCTTGGAAACACCACTGATAGGGCGCGAAGGTGAAGCCGGTGCGGGCGATCAGCTTCTCGGTGAACTCCTCGATGATGCCGCCCGCCCAGTTCTTGAAGGACAGCCGCGCCTTGCCCGGTTCATCCGTGGCGGTCCCCTCCATCCGGATCGAGGGGGCGATCCCCTCGCCCACCACATTGGCCACCACCACATCGCGACCACGCGCCGCATAGGGGCGGTTACGCTCGGCCACCAGCTCATTGCGGTGATCCTCTTCCAGCCAGTCGGGCGTGTGCTGGGCGCCAGAGCCGCGCTCGAACCGCCCCATCGCCGCCATGACCGAGTCTTTCAACCGGTCGGTGGCCATGTTCAGCAGCTTGATCGACCGGGCTTTCTTGCCTTTCGATCCCCGCTCGGGCGAGGCGTACCAGACCCGGTCCGACTGGTGGAAACCACCACGTCCGACCGACAGAAACCACAGATCCCCATCATTGGCCGAACGGCGCTTGCGCCAGAACTTCTCGGCATTATCCGACCAGCCAGCAGGCCCGTTGAAGTCGATGGCAATGGCACAGGACGTCAGCCCCCAAGGCTGACCTTCCAAGGGATAGACGCGGCCCGCCAGAGCCATGAGCGCATCCGCATCCTCGGCATAACGACCGGGATCAACGGCGCGATACTGGCCGTCCTCGTTGCGCGCTTTGGGCGCGTGATCCGGCGGCTGCGAGATCGCGAAACGGTCTATGATGATCCGCTCGCCCTGCGCCCCCCATGCCATGACCAGCACCTCGAAACGGTTGCCCTGCACATCGACCGAGGTGGTGATGAAGCGGGCCCAGCCCGGTGCAACGCGCTTATCGAGACGCACGGCATTTTCCGAAAGCATCGTCGCCGTCAGCTCGCCCTCGATCTGGGTGCCCTTCGGCAGATAAGGTTCACCGCGCTCGGTGAAGTAGACGCGGCTAAGTTCGGTATAATCGCCGAACTGTTCGACCTGCCGGAGTGCCAGCTCGTAAGAGGTCACCAGCCCCTCCCAACTGGCAAATGCCGCCGCTGCCCCGTTGAGCGAATAGCTCGCCACATCGGTCGCGCGCAGATCCGGATCATCGATCGTCACCAGCGCCCGCCTGCCATCCGCGCCAATGGTCGCGCCCTCATGCAGCCAACCGCCGCGGCCCTTGAGGATCTGGCGGTTCATCTCGTTCTTGTGCCGATGGCTGTAGAGGCTACCGCAATGCGGGCAGCCCATCTCTGCCTTGGCGCCGGCCACAGCCGGTTCGAGCGTCTCATCATATTTGAGGAGCTTGAAATGCGGCTCGAAGAGATCGCCGCACTCGCGGCACTCCCAATAGAACCGCCCCCGCGTGCCCTCATTATAGATCCGCACGATCCCCCCTGAGACGGGCGGCAGCTCATGCGGGTTCTGCGGCCCCGCCTTCCATGTCTCGTCAGTCACCGGAAAGGCCGGAGTGCTTTCCAAAAGCACGCAGCCGCGCGACATGAAGGACCGAATCCGCTGACGTGCCATCCCGTAGGGACTGCCCTCGGGCGCGTCTTTCGGGCCCAACACCTGCGGCATGTGATCGTAATCGGTCAGCAGCACCAGCCGCTGCGAGCGCGAGGACAGCTGGCGCGCCACCGGGTAGCCGATGGTCAGTCGCATCCCCTTGAAGCGTTTGCGCGAGAAGGTGCTGTCATCGCGGGCGCGGCCAAGACGATCCCGAACGTCCCGGCTGTTATCGATCATCGGATCGAGCTTTTCCTCTACCCAGGCATCGGCATCGGGCTTCGACATATGGATGATCTGCACCGGTGCCGGTGCGCACATCACCGAATGCACCGCCACCGTGATCAGCATCGTGGTCTTGGCCGATTGCGAAGGCCCCACGAAACAGACCGATTTGAACTTGCGCGACTGGGTGATATCGGCAGGCTCGACCATATAGGGCGCAACCGAGCGGTCAAAGCGCGACCAGTCGGTCCCGATCGGCACCTGCATGAACTTCTCGGCCGCATCGGTCACCGAGATCCGCGAGGGAGGATCCAGAAGCGGCAGCGCATCGGCCAAGAGCTCGCGCGGCTGGATCCATGCCGGAAGCGGCGGGATGCTCAGCACCGAGGCCCCGCGATCCATCATCTCGACCATACTTAAAGCCCCATGTCCTGCTGTTCGCTGTAATCCGCGAAGCTTGTCACCTGCCCCGTGCCCATGATCGAGAGATCGATCATGTTGCGCATTTTCATCACTACCTGATCGCAGCGGGCCTCGACCTTCGAGACCTCCTCGACCCCTAGCCCGAGATCGCGCTCGAGATGGTCGGGCATCGTGCCGAGCGCTGTGGCCACCACGCCGATCAGATCTTCCAAGAGCTCGGAGACTTTGACCGCCCGCACCAGCTCGCCCCGCTGCTCGGCCACGCGGTTGCGGTGATACTCGGCTTCCGACCATTCGCGCAGCTGCTTGGCGGTCAGCCCGCCCTCTTCCTCTTCCTGCTCGCTGTCGAGGTTACGGAAGGCGAGCGAGGCCTGCATCGCATGCGCATCGCGCGAGGCTTTGGTCGCGCGGCTCTGTTCGTCCCGCGCCATCCGCCAGGCATAGCAATGCGAGAGCTGGAACTCGTAAGACACCCCGTTCTGACCGGCGGTCAGCACCGGCATGCCTTGGCCGACCCATTTAGTAACCGAGTTCTCCGAGACATTGAAAGCAATGGCGAGCTGTGCGCGGTTCATCACCCCATCCGACAGCCCGTCGGGCAGCGGATAGAGCGCGGTATCGAGCACGCTCCCATCCGTCAGCGTGACAAGCGTATCCATCGGACACTCCCTCCAACCTCAAGAATAACAACAACAACCCCAACCCCACCTCTCCGAAACCCAGAAACAGGTGGATGTAACGGGGCGCGAATTACCCGCATGCGTAAAAATCGCCGGAAGGACCCATGCCATGGGCCATTTTTGTCGGGGCCGACTATTGCCACCCGACCCGATGGTCAGGCCGGAGTTTCACCTGCGCGTGGCCATCGCCTTCGCGAATGCCACGCGGAAGTTCTCGGCAAAGCGGGCGTCGAACACTTCCTGCGCCCCATCATAGAACCCGAGACGCTTGTCATAGTGCGGCATCGCATCGACGAAGGTCAGGACCGGCGCGATCTCGCCCGAGCGATCGCGGCGCCAAACGCCAGGACTGAGCCCGCCATTCTTCGGCACGAAATAGCTGGCCCGCTTGGAGCCCTTGCGTTTGCGCGACCGATCCGTCTCGTTCGACCGGCTATCGCGCTGCGCCATCAACTGCGACAGAACTTGGTTCCGCTCGCCCCGTGACCAGTTTCCATAGCTATCGAGCTTGGCCCCAGAGGCTGGCAGCGCCGCCGCGATCAACCCGTCATAGGCCAGCCGCCCAGCGAGCAGTTTCTCGACGCCGGTCTGGCCACGCGCTCCGCCTGTCTCCTGCCGCTTCAGATAATGCCGGGAGCCGACCGAAGGCCGCTCCTGAACGGCGGCGCTCATATTGCTCTTCGTCGCCCGCCAGACCTGAAACGCATTCTTCGTGAACTTGGTCGGACGGTCGAAGACCACGTCCATCCGATCCTGCACATGCTTGAGCACGTCGCTCGCGGTCTCGTTAAGCGCCAGCATCGTGGCGTAGGGTACCTGTTCCTTTTCGACCGAGAGCAGACCCCGTTCAAGATCCTTCTGATCATAGGACATGTTGAACACTTGCGCGCCCTCACTTCAGAAAATCTCGATACATCTAGGGCTTGAAGCTCACGGCTGCGTGAGGATAGCCTCTGATTGTTTAAACTCGGAGATTCTCTATGAAAAAACTCGTCCTCGCTTTGCCGCTTTTTACCGCTGCCTGTGTACCCGCGACTCCGGTTGTGTCCGACTACAATGGCGCGAGCGTAAAGATCCAAGTTTCCCAACTAGCAAACCAGCAAGAAGCTTCAACAGCAGCTCTTGCAGAGGCACAGCGTATTTGTGCAAAAACTGGGAAGAAAGCTGAGCCCGCTTCCACTCGAACCGTCGCAGATTATACAAGCGAACTCATGTTCATGTGCCTGTAATTTCCTTGGCTTCGGTGCAGGGACTTATTTGAGATCCACAAAAACAAAGCGCCCGAGGTCTTTCAACCTTCGGGCGCTCGTGTGGTGCTGGCAGATTGTCAAAGTTTACTTATGCAGTCAATAACCAATTTTCCACGGAGAGAGCACAGGCAGTGTCGAGGTGACTTGGATCGTGTCCAAATAGCCCGGAAGACGCAACTGCATCGACACCTCTAGAAGGGCACCATACCAATCAAGATAGGCCCTACGGCGCGCGGCGGTGTCAGCTCCACCGCCAATATAAGAAACAGGGCAGAACTTGGAGCGCACCTTCAAGCGGTTACGGCAGGTCGGATGGCGATAGGCCCAAACTTCCCCCTTCTGCACCGATGCTGTCTGGTTCCCATCTTCGTCGAAATCCCAACCAACCGGCACCACATGACGGCGCGCCGATCCCCGCCAATCCGGCGCAGTCCCTGCCCGCGCATGCGTGGCCACCAGCACCGCCATGTCGCGCCCGAACATCGGGTTCAGCTCCAGCGCCTCGACCGCTGCCGCGATCATCGCCGCGTCGGGATGCACATGCGGCGCAGGGCAAGCGCCACCCCCATCGACGCGGCAGCCGAGCTTGGCCTGCTGCATCATCCGCCATTCGGGCGAGACACCCACGCGATCGAACTCATGCGCCCCGCTATGGTCGAAATCCATCCGCGCATTCTCCGGCCCGAAGGCCCATTCCAGTGCCGAGCGCACACTCATCACCCGAGGCCCCGCCGCTACGATCCGGTCCCGCCGCACATCCGTCATCATCATTGCTCTGCCCCTGCCAGCTTCGCGATTTTCTCGCATTGGTTCATCGCCACCTGCCGCCGGTGGCGGAAGGCCATGTCGTCATCGGAGACCTGCCGGCCCGCGGCCATATTCTCCTCGATCAGCATCAGGCGGCGCAGGTTCTCCCGCGCCTTCTCGCGCAGCTGACTGGCGGCGAACGCATTGGGCCAGCGGCGGGTATCCTTGACCGCGCGGCGCAGCTCGGGCGCCCAGCCATCGCGCAGCGCCTCGCGCCCCATGCCGCTGGCAAAGACCGCGCGCATCAACGGGCTACCGGTCTCTTCGGGCGGATCGATCTCGGCGGCCTTCTTCAGGATCTGCGGCCCTGCCCAGATCCGGTCCTCACGGGTGCCGCCCGGATGCGCGACGATCTCTTCCTTGAGCGCGTCGAGATTGATCTCGGACATGTAGGCGAGCTTGCCGCTCACTTCCTCGATCATCTCCTCAAAACCTGCCTTGGTTACGGTCGAAGGCCGCCCAAGCCCCAGCCGCAAGAGCGGCTCGAAAAGCACCATCCGCACACGCTTCTCACCGGCTGCCTGTTCTGCACTGTCCATGTCGCCTCTCCTTTCTCTCACCATTCCCCGCTCGGGCACTTTCGACTGTCACGGGGGTAAGGGGGTTCTGATCTGATCTTCTCTATTCAGGCCGGAAAAAAGCGTGACAGTTTTCGGGCAAAAAAAAGCGAACCAGAACAGGTCCAATCAATATCTTGTGGAATTCACCGCATCGGACACAAACGGACTGTCCGAACTCTGTCCACGGACTGTCCCGTGACTGTCCCGTGACTGTCCGGAAAGTGTCACGCGTGACAGTTTGTGACTGTCCACGGACTGTCCGTTTGTGTCCGCGGACAGTTTCCGGACAGGACCGATGATCCCCGCGCGCGAGGCAGCATCATGGACAAGCCGAAGCTCGAGACGGTCATCGCCAAGCTCGGCCAGAACCATGTCTTGCACATCACGATTGGCAGCACCGTCCTGCGACAGGCCACATTTGACAAGCTGCTCGCCCAGCCGCTGCCGCCGCTTGCGCAGGGCGTCCTTCGAGGCCTTGCCCTTACGCCGCCCCCATGCTGCTTCGATCAGGGGAACGCAGCGCGCCCAGTAACGGCGGCCATCGCTATGCACCGGCCAGAGCGCCAGCGCTTCTGCGATATCATCGCCGCGATCGAGGCCCGCCACCAAGCGGCAGATCTGATCAGGGCAGCCGGGCAACGACCCCGCAGTAGGTTGCCGGATCGAGGCGCTATAAAGCCGGAACATGATACCGAGGGCGGCATGCGACAGCCCGAGCGCCCATTCTTCCGAGAGCCAGTCGATCGGCATCTCAATCTGCTCGAAGGTATTCAGCGACACATGCGCCTCAATCGGTGGCTCGGGCAGATAACCCTCTTCGTTCCAAAGGTCAGTCATCACATCACCCCTTTCGCTTCGACCATGACGGGCACCCCATGAGAGGCAGCCCATTGCACATCGGCCCAGATTTGCGGGCAGCTTGCCCAGCCAGGACAGGCAGGCACCCAGATTGCGCCCGCCGCATTGCGGAGACCGGCGACCTGTTTGGCCCAACCGACCGGCTCATTGATTTTGAGATGCATATCGACCTCAAGCATCGCGGCCCCAAGGACCACAGGCGAGATCGCCCAGACGCCCATGCGCGACAGCTCGGCGCAGGCTCGCGCGGCAACCAGCACCATATATTCCGGCACCTGGCAAAGACACAGCCGCAGCGGCGAGGCCACATAGACCGGCCTCCCGCCCGCATGGCCCACCACATCCGCAGGCCCGACCCCGAAGACAATCGGGCCGGACCAATCCAGCGGCATGGCCGAACGCGACAGAGCGGCCCAGTCATCAAACGGGGCGCTCATGCTGTCACCTCTAGAAATTGCAAGACAGAAAGCGAATCGCAAAACGAGCGAAATTCTTTATAATGTGTCAATATGCAGAAGCAGACACAATATGTAGGCTTGCACGAAGCGGTATTTACCAGAGCCACTACTCTGCGCAAAGCGAACATTGAAGTTGACGAAAGCGACTTTTGAGACGATCCAAAAGTTATGCGGGACGGTTTGCTCCAACAAACCGTCCCATAGCGCTGCCCGACCGCGCTTAGTAGCCGGGAAACACTTGCACGACACCCACCACTCAAAAGAGGTGCCGCGCGCTTTGCCACGAGGTTTGAGAACACATGACAAAACCTAAGGAAACGCCTTATGGCGTTCCGCTGAACGATATCAACTACAAACGCCCCTACCTGACACGAGCCGAGCGAAATACCGCGCGGAAGCTTCGTGCCGAGGGACATTTCATCCACCATATCGCCGCAATGTTGGGCACAAATACTGCCCGCGTGTCTTCTGCGATCAAAGCCATGAACACGAAGAATCGGGCCAGCAACGACGGTCAGGGTTCGCTGTTCTGACACCATCAGCCTCGCCCCAACATGGGCGGGGCTATCTACAACCAGCATTTCCATCACTCATCCCCCACGAATTCGAGGATATTGCGGGCGATCAAACGCGCCTGCGGAACGCTCAGCGCAGCGAAGGCCTCGGGCTTTCCATCGCCCTCGATCACCCGCACCACGAACCCGCGCTGCGACATCGACACTTCGACCTCGGCGCCAGTGGTGTGATCGAAGACTTTGGCGGAAACCGTGGTGCGCGCTTCCTGCGGGCGGCGCGGCGCGGCGACTGTTCTCTCGACCATCACGCCACCTCAAGATCTGCGCGATATTGCAGCGCCTCGATCAGGGCCTCGGTTGCCATCTTACCCGTCCCGATAGCCGATCCGCAGATCAGCCGAAAACGCTTCATCATGGCCTTGCCATCGACGCCCAGGTCGGCGGCGACCATGTTCTGTTGCTGGCCGTCCAACAGCGCCTTGCACATCGCCAACTCGGTCACCGCGTCAAAGGCAGGATCGGCCTTGAGCCCTTTCAGCTTGCCCAGATAAGACAACGCCTCAGGCGAGAGGACCGGCTCGGGCTCGGCCACGACGGGCGCTGGAGCCGGTGCGGCCTCGCGATTTGCCAGCTGGCCATTCGAGAGCATGTATTTGATCTTCGAACCAACCGACTGATTGCGACGACCCAGCACCTTGGCAATCTCCGGTACCGTCTTGCCCGCACCATAGAGCTGGGTCAACTTTTCCAGCTCGCCATCCGTGTAGGGGCCAGTCCGGTAATCCTCGGCATCGACTGGAATCGGTTCGACCGCAGGCACGGGCGCAGCCACCTCCGCCAAAACCTTCGTATCATCATCGGCAGGCACTTCGGTAGGAAGACTGACAATCTCCGGCCCGCGCTGGCCAATGACATCCGGCCCGCCCGGAACGTGCTCGCCTCCCCCATGCAGCTCAGCGATCTTAGCAATTGTTGAAAACAGAAACGCCTTGCTGAAGTTGTTCGCCGCGTCTTCCGGTGACGGCTGCACCGCCTCTGGCGCATCCTCGCGCGGCCCGTCAAACGCCACATGGATCGAGGCCCCCGTAACACTCGAAAGCTGGAACGCCACGTCCCAACCCTCTTTCAACATCGTCTCGCCAATGCTGATCAGCGAGGTCATATTGCCCAAGATCTTGCGCTGCGCCTCAACGCTGCGGGTAAGCTCTTCCAGCGTCATCATTCCGTCGCCCATCACTTGGCCCCTTTCATAACGGCAGCTTGTTTGAGAATTGGCGCGGGGGCTTTCCGGCCACCACTGGCCCCCGCAACAGTGTTCACAACCGCTTCCAGCGGTTCCACGCGCTGAAACAGCGTGGCCGGATTTTGCGCGATCATCGCCGCGCATCCGCGCCGCAGAGAGGTATCTGTGAATATGGCGCGGCTCATGTTCATTACTCCGCAGCCATCAGCCGGGCGAAGTCTTCGGGCCACGCCAGCGCCGCCAGCGCCACATGATCACCATAAGGACGGTTCAGACCGTCCCACCAGTTGCACGCCGTGCCAAAGGTCACGCCGAACGCCGCCGCCACATCCTCGCGCGACTGGAACATCTCGCGCAGGAAGACCGACCACCGCATGGCAAATGCCGCGCGATAAGGCACGGGGTCGAAATGCCAGCAATGCGCGCGGCGCAATGCGGCACGGCCCCGCCCTCGCCCGCCTGATGACGGCAAAACTTTGGAATGGGACTTTTCAGCGGGCACCGGCCCAGACTGCGACGAGATCAATTGAATGGAAGAAGACATGTCAGGCGACATCCTTACGTTGCGGTTGCGAAAGATCAGACACCGGATTGGCGCGCATATAGGCAAGCACACGCTCAGCGCGCTCGAAGCCCGGATAGGAACGACTGGCACACCAATCTTCCCAAGTCCCCCATGTGGCCCTGATCGCTTTGCGCAAGACGTTTTGAGGAGTCTGCCCGATGCCATCAGCGTAAACGCGCACCTCCGCAATGAATGCGGCAGTAAGCTCTACAGGCAGCGGGTGATTGTCTGGGGTCTGATCCATAAATCGCAATATGATCATTTTTGATCACATCAGCAAGATCATTTTTGCTCATCGCAGTAATCTACGTTTTCGCGGAGAATGCATGCATGCATGAAGATCCATTCGCGGCAGGGCTCCGCGCATACTTTGATCAGCACCCGGACGTGTATCCGGCCACGGTCAGCGCCGCAGCTGGACTGAATAAGTCCGCCATTCGAAAAATCATCAGCGGAGAGGTAAAGTCCCCTCGACGCGCGAATGCGGAAAGCATCGCTTTACAGCTTGGCCTCTCCGTCGAGCGCATCATCGCCCAGGATTTCTCCGATAGCGCCAAGAGCATCAGTATTGTGGGTGAGGTCGGTGCAGGGGCGCACGTCGACCTTTTTGACGAGGTTGAAAACGGTAGCCATAGAGAAGAGATCGGCGTACCCGAAAACCTCAAAGATGAAGAGATCGCCGCTGTGCGCGTCGTCGGGGACAGCATGGAGCCGGTCTATTCGGAGGGCGACATTCTGTTCTTCACGCGGCAGACGCATGAAGGCGTGCCAGTCGAGGCCATCAACCGCAAATGCATCGTGGCCACGCCCGATGGCAAGGCGTGGGTAAAGCACCTAAAATACGGCTCTGAGGAAGGCAAGTTCCACCTCACCTCGATCAACCCCACCGGCGAGAACCGGCATAATACCGACGTGCTCTGGGCAACGCCTGTTCGGCTCCACCTACCCGCAGAGTTCGTGAAAAGACAACGCTGATCCCGTTGCGCCTATCTTTCCCGCACGCTCAAACCTGAGCTTGAGAACGTTACGCAATACATCCTAAAGCTCTTCGTCCTTGCATTTGGCCTCCATGAGGCGCCACGCCCCAGCAGAAACAATATCGGCCAAGAGCGGGTTATGGAGCTTCACCTTACCCCACTCAATTAACGTCGCGCCTTCCAGCCCCGCCCCATGCGGGGCTTTTTCGTCTGCCTTCGCATGATCTCCGCGGTCAAATATGCTCCCCAGCAGCGCTGATCAATGCGGCCACCATGCCGATTCGCAAACGGCGCGTCAAAATAAATGATCATAAATGCTCACTGATGCTTGACGTGATCATTTTTGCCCATCATATTCAACTCATCACAACCGATGGAGTTGACCATGAAATCCCTATCCTCCCGCTGGGCCGTGGCCCTTATCACCGATCCCGTTCGCGCCAGCCGCGCCACGCCCCTTGCCCGCCGCCGTGCTTGGGCCCTGATGAAAGCTGATCGCGGCCAGAGCTGCGCCTTCAGCCTTCACACGATGCCTGCCCCCACACAGCAAGGCCCGCAAGACGCCGCCTGACACCGGTGCTTCCTGCCGCACACCGCGGCGTTCCACAGGAAGCCCTGCCCTCATTCGGTTGCCTGATCACTGCTCGCAACCCACCTGCCGGGCGGCGCGCTGCTCGCCACCGCCCGGCCTTTCTTTCACCCCATCGGCAGCGACACATGATCCTGCCGCCCCACAGGATGGAGCCGCGCTATGCAGACGTTTTACCAAGCCAAACACTCACGGAAGCCCCTCGCGGGCATCGTCTGCGCCTGCGCGGCTCTCCTGATCCTGCTGACCTACCTCGACCCCATCGCGCAGACCACCTGCGCCCGATGGCAGGCCGAGAACTCCGCTTTCTGAGATCGGTTGCCTGTTTCACTGCTCGCAACCCAACTGCCGGGCGGTGCGCTGCTCGCCACCGCCCGGCCTTTTTCATCCGGAGCCCCCGCCGTGAACGCCATGACGCCAATCCCCCAAGACACCGAGACTCCCGACTTCCTCGCCCGCTCGGCCCATAACATCAGCCGCGCGAACGCAGGCAAGCCACCCATGAAAGCCGATGCCGATTTTAAAACGGCAGAGGACAAGGCCTATCAGGTGACCGGCGACGAGCTGCGCCAGTTCATCGAGCAATTCGAGAGTCTCGAGGCCGAGAAGAAGGATATCGCCGAGCAGCAGAAGGACGTGATGGCCGAGGCCAAAGCCCGCGGCTACGACACCAAGGTCATCAAGAAGATCATCGCTCTGCGCAAGCGCGACAAGAACGACATCGCCGAGGAAGAGGCGATCATGGACATCTACAAGCAAGCGCTCGGGATGGACTGACAGCATCCGGCCCCACCCCCTTTCCTCCCGGGGCCCGATACGGGGCGGTGCTTAATACCCACCAGCGCCGCCCTAAGATCCCGAGCTTCGGCCAGCGCCTATCAGGCTCTGCCCCAAGTTCAGGAATTCGGCGTGTCCCACGCGCGCCGGACAGGCGGACGCAGCTACCAGTTCGGAGGCCCGCTGCGTCCGCCGACCATCATGAAAGGAAACGCGATGACCGCATCCACCAGACGCAAGCTCGCGGCGGCAGCAGACGACTATCACGAGCAGATCAGCAAGAACCGCCCTTTCTTCATCATGGGCCACCCGAGCGAGGCCGATCGTATCGGGGCGCTCCGCGCAGCGGCCCGAGCCCATGATCTGACGATGGAAGAGCTTTGCCCGCAGGTCGGGCTCTGTGGTGGCCGCTGCAAGGGCCATACCGCCGCCGGTCGCGCGGCCCTCAGCCAGAAAGGAGCCGCATGATGCGCAGCACCGAGAAGCGGATCGTCACTATCCCCGACGGGCTTGGCAAAGTCGATTTCAGCCGCCGCGATGTCAGCCTTCCCCGTGCCCCTTGGGATGCCACTCGCAGCACTCTGTCTGAGCGCCCCGAAACCGCACCGCACCAGCCCATCATCATCACCGCAACGCCCCGCAGGCCGACGAAAGGCGTCGCCCTTGGCGCGGCTATGGTCAGCCTGATCGCCGAAGAACTCCGCCGCCCGCGCGCGATTGACGTGATCCGAGCTTTGTCAGGCGAGATCGAGGTATTGAGCCGGAAGCGGCTGGAGCGGTAAGAAGATTATCGGGAACTGGAGAGATAGATGGGAAAGCAAGGCCTAAGCACCGTATGGCTCCTGATGGCACAATACGAAGGCAAAGCGATGATCTCGGCAGAAACGGTGTGCAAGGATTTCTTTGCGCCACTCACTCTGCCGGCATTTCTCCGCAAGGTTGGAAGCGGCGATATCGAGCTCCCTTTGGTTCGAATGGAAAGCAGCCAAAAGGGCGCCAAGATGGTTCATCTTACCGATCTGGCAGCTTACATTGACGACAAGGCTGAAGCCGCAAGACGGGAGGCAAAGGCCCTCGCACGGTGATTTCGTTTGCTAAATTTTGCTAAAATAAGAAAGCCAGATCGCAAGTGGCTGATCTGGCTTCTTAATTCAGATACGCCGTCCAATCCATCATCGGTGCCACAGAGAGCCTAAAGCTACTGTTTTTATGAATAAAATCAGGTTTGTTCAGGCCTTGTTCTGTCATATCATCCCGCAAGATTTTCGTTTATTTACAGTAGGTCTTGTTGATATCCGTTTTGCATCTGCTGAATTTCAGCAAATTGCAGCACGGGGTTTCAGCAAATGGCCCCCATTCACAACGGCGCTGCCGCGATGGGTCAGCGGTCTATACCGCACAAGTCCGAATAATGCGAGACGGCAAGAGTGTTGCGTTTCTTTCGGTTTTGAACGGCCAAAGCCGCGTAAAGGGCCTCGGCAAAACACGACCATTTCTTGAAAACATGGGAAATTCTTCCTGCAAGGCCGGAACCGCCGACACTGTCGCAATGCGCCCCTGCCATATGGCAAAACATGGACAGGCGCGAACATGTCAAACCCGTGCCAATTTCGCACGCCATCAAAAATTTTACTTGCCAATTCCAATCGCGCGCTTCATGTTTGGGCGGCTATTGCTTTTCTCTTCGAAATTCTGCCCCCGCGGTCTCGCGGTCTCGGCTGATCGACTTGGATCGACTTTCGCCGAGTTGCCGCATATCGCGGGCAGCATTTTAAAATTGGAGACTACGGATATGGCCAACGGCACCGTAAAATGGTTCAACAGCACTAAAGGTTTCGGTTTCATCGAGCCCGAAGGTGGCGCGAAAGACGTTTTCGTGCATATCTCGGCAGTAGAGCGCTCGGGTCTGCAAGGCCTGAAAGACGGTCAGAAAGTGACCTTCGAACTGCAAGCCGGTCGCGACGGTCGCGAATCTGCTGTTAATCTTGAACTCGTTTGAGTCGCACTGACGATCTCTTCAAGAAAATCTCTGATGCAACAGACGCGGCATCGGTGCAAAAGCCACTTTCAGGCGATGCTTCACGCAAGCCTGTGAGCGCTTTGGACAAGACCGATGCAGCGTTCCGCAGCATCATGGATGAAGAGACGTTAGAACGTATCGAGAAGACGGCGCGGCTCAAGGCCGCCCGCCTTACCCGTGATAGCCAGAATTAATTCTGTTCATCATCGGCCTCTGGCGAGGGTGTTTGCCCCCCCCCCCCTCCCCGTCCTCCCTTCGATATCATATACCTCCCACCGCAAACGTCCTGTTATTGCGGTTTTCTGCTATGGCAGCTTGCATATCGGGCTGGCACGCGCACCACCGGCAACAAGGGAGAAGCTCCCTACAACGCTTGGGTCACGCCTTGCCAAAGCGCTTTTTGCAGCAAAAAGGCCCGATTGATGCGGGCCTCTGTGCCTTCCCTGCGTGGGAGGTGACAAATCAGAACAATGCGAGACAGGCCGAGAGGGTTACGATGGATAGCACCGTAGAGATCAAGACCACACGGCCGGTCAATAGCGCTTCGCGGCCATAGAATTCCGCCAGCATGAACGGGCCGGTTCCGGTGGGTAAAGCCGCCAGAATCACAGCGGCAGATGCCATAGGGAGCGGCAAATGCAGCAACGGCACCGCGATAATCCATGTGACCAAAGGCTGGCTTACCAGTTTCAGCAGCACCAGCGTCATCTGCATCGGCTTTCCGGCCTTGGGGGCACGCCCCGCATTCTCGGCCAGAAACAGGCCCAAAGCGATCAGTGCACAGGGTGAGGCCGCGCCTCCCATCAGCTTGAGATAGGTATCAAGCGCATGAGGCATCGGCAGATGCCCCGCCATAAAGACCAACCCCAGAACCGGCGCGATAAGAAGCGGGTTTTTCACCAGTTTCAAAACGGTTTGGAACACAATTTGCGACGGGCGCGCCGCCTCCATCGTGCTCACCTCGATCAGCACGATCGCAATCGCGAATAACACGCAGGCAGTGATGATCGTCGCCACCAGTGTCACCCCAAGAGCGTCTTGCCCGATCACGGCGGCGATCAGGGGAAATCCGATAAATCCGGTATTGGCATAACCGGCATTCAGCCCGTCAATCGCGGCATCGGCCAGAGCGGTGCCCTGCCACTTGCGCAACAAAACGGTCCCAGCAAACACCACAAGACAGCCCGCGCCAAAGGCGAGGATAAACCCAGGCTGCCAGATCTGCGCCGGATCCGCCTTGGCCATAATATCGAAAAGCAGGGCGGGCAGCGCGAGATAGACCACCACGCGATTGACCTCGCGCGTGGCATTCGGCCCCAATGCCCCGCTCCTGCGCGCGACCCATCCGGTGAGGATCAGGGCAAAGATAGGCAACACGATAAGAAGGTTCGCCAACATGATTGGGCTCCGTTACTAAAAACGGGTTCTTTTTAGAAAGGCTGACCGATATAATCCAATCCATATCAAATACGCTCAGGATACCAAAAAGGTATGGACACACGGCATATGCGGCTTTTCGTGGCCCTTGGTGAAACCCTGAATTTCGGGCAGGCGGCCGCGCGGATGAACATGACGCAGCCGCCATTCAGCCGACAGATTGCCAATCTCGAACGGGATATCGGCACTGTGTTGGTGGATCGCAGCGCCCGTCAGACCCGCCTGACCGCGGCGGGACAACGTTTTCTGGAAGATGCCCGTAAGGTTCTGGCAAGTTTCGAGGATGCCTGCCGCGATGCCCGCCTTGTCGGCGAAGGGCTGAAGGGAGAGTTGCGTCTGGGCTTCATGATGCATGCTGCGCACCGGCTTGTGCCGAACCTGCTGCGCGCCTATACCGCGCTCCGCCCCGATGTGCGTGTGCGACTGGAAGAAACAACGCCCGGCGAGATCGAAAATCTGCTGCTTTCAGGAGTTCTGGATGCGGGGATTACCTTCGCCGGTCGCACGACGCCCGCGCTGCACGAAGTGGAGGTGATGCGTGACACGCTCAGCTTCGTGTGTTGCCCCACGCATCCGCTGGCCAAGCGCGCGATCATCCATCCCGAAGACCTCAAGGCGCAGCCGCTGATTGCGGCCCCCGACCAGACGGTGGCCGTTTTGCGTCACGCAATCACCGAATTTCTGGCTCGCGCAGGACTTCCAACGCATTTTACGCTGGAGCCAAAGCTGCAAAACACCGTCTTGCGCCTGATCGCTGCCGATCTGGGGGTGGCGCTGGTGCCCTCCTCCATCTGCGACCAGCTAGGGGCGGAGGTTGTGATGCGCCCGCTTTTCCAGCCTCCACATCTGTCCGTCGTGCTCAAGACCCGTCGCGATGCGGACAATGCCGCTCTAGCGCCGCTTATCACACTTGCACAAAACATAAACATTTAATTCCAATGCGTTGTGCAGAAAATATTCTGGCGCAACGCGGGAAACACGACCCGCAGCACGGGCCCTCAAAGCGCTTTGAGGACCATGTGAAACGGCGATCAAGCCCGCACTCCCGCATGCTTCAACAATGCGCCTTTGTGGATCGCGGCCCATACCGCAGAACCGGCATGAAAGCCCCCCAGCAAAACCGTCCCTAGTCCTGCGGATCGGCGAGCCGCGCACTTTGTTCCAGCATCGCATCCGCATAACGACGGGTCAACGTCACCAATGCCGCCACCTCCTCCCCAGACCACCCCGTCAACGTGCGGCGCATGATGGCCTCGCGGGCCGCATCGATACGGTCCGTCATCTGCCGTCCCGCGTCGGTAATGACCGCCGCGCGTACCCGCCGGTCATCGCGCGAAGCCTGACGCTGGATCAGCCCCAGTGCCTCCAGCTTGGCGGCCTGACGGCTGATTGTCGTATGGTCACGCCCGACCCTGTCCGCCAGTTCGCCCAAGGCAATCGGCCCCAGCCTCTCGACCAGAACCAGCAAAGGAAACAATGCCCGATCCAGCTTGATCCCTGCGGCCTCGACCATTTTTCCATCATGCTGCGGGCGGTTCATCACCGCCACGATATCCAGAACCGCCCCGTGAAGCTGCCGCATTTCTGCCGACATATGTGTATTATGCACGTTTCTCATTGACACTCTCAGGCCGCGTGAATTACCTGCATAATACACATATATTCATCTATCGAAAGAGAGATTCATGAAAGCCGCCATTGTCACCCAACTGGGCCAGCCACCTGAAGCCTCGACGTTTGACGCTCCTTCCTGCAAGGACGGCGAAGTTCTGGTACATGTCCGCGCGGCGGCCATCAGCCAGCTTGTGCGCGCCCGTGCATCCGGCACGCATTACTCTTTCGATGGGCATTACCCGTTTATTCCCGGTGTCGACGGGGTCGGCACCCTGCCAGATGGCACGCGGGTCTATTTTGCCTTTCCCGCCGCGCCGTTCGGGGCAATGGCCGAACAGGTGGCCGTGCCCCGCCTGCAATGTGTCACACTGCCCGACGGGCTTGACGATATCAGCGCCGCGGCGCTCGCCAATCCGGGTATGTCGTCCTGGATCGCGCTCAAGGAACGTGCGGGCCTGCATGCGGGCGAAAGCGTGCTGATCAACGGGGCCACCGGCGCATCGGGGATGCTTGCGGTGCAGATTGCCAAACATCTCGGGGCCAGCCACATCATCGCGACAGGGCGCAATGCCCAGAAACTGGCCCATCTCAAAACGCTTGGGGCGGATGAGACGATACAGCTGACCGAAGATGCCGCTACGATGCAGAAGACCTTCTCGGCGGCGCTCGATACGGGGGCGGATGTCATTCTGGATTATCTCTGGGGCCCGTCGGCGCGCGCGCTCCTTGAGGCGGCAAGCCATGCGCTCCCTCATGAGAAGCGCCGGCGCTTCGTACAGATCGGTTCGCAAAGCGGGGCCGAAATCAGCCTTCCCGGCGGCTGGCTGCGCTCTTGCGCGATCGAGCTGATGGGCAGCGGCCTTGGCAGCGTGCCGACCCCGAAAATCATCGCCGCCATCGGCGAGATGCTACAGCTTGCCGCAGACACGGGGATCCGTATACCGACACAGGCCCATCCCCTGAGCGCGTTGCGCAAAGCATGGGCCGATACCGGTTCGGATATGCGGCAGGTCATCACATTCCCGGAAACGGTGTAAGCCGACCGATCCAATATCGCACAGGGCCTGCTTCCTGCGGGCCCTGGCACCATACCCCGCCTCGCTTGGCGCCGTGCCTTGGCAGGAGATGACGGGGCACGCCCCTCACGGGCCCCTAGCGCCCTTGCTCCAACCCCGAGAAAAACACCGACAAAGCGGCAGGGACAATCGGCTTGGGCAGAATCGTGATCTTCTCGGCCTCGGCCTGCTTCATCAGTTCCAAGGAACGATTGGCCGTCACCAGCCGCACCTTGATATCCCCCTGCTGCTGACGCAGCATGCGGATCAGCTCGACCCCGTTCATACCTTCGCCAAGCTGATAATCCACCAGCCAGAAATCCGGCTCTACACCCGTATCGGCGATCAGCTCCAACGCCTCTTCGGCGCTTGACACATCAAGCACATTGATGCCCCATTTTTCAAGCAGTTGCACCATCGCCCGCGACAGTTCCGCGTCATTCTCGACCAGCAGGACGGTCTGTTCCCGGCTATCCGGTTCGCTGGCATGATAGGCCAGAAGATCGGCCGCCGGTTTGGGCAGGCTGTCCTTGCGGGCCAGAGGAATCTCGACGCTGAACGTCGCACCACATCCCAACTGCGAACGCAGGGTCAGCGGATGGCTCAGCAAGGCCGCGGCCCGCTCGACAATCGCAAGCCCGAGCCCCATCCCCTCCGAGGCAGAGGCCTTGGCATTGACCCGATGGAATTCGCGGAAGATCAGCTCCTGTTCGTCATCGGGAATGCCGGGCCCGCTATCGCGCACCTCCACCCGCACCGCGCCACGCCGGTGACGGGCGCGGACCAGAACCCGTCCCTTGGGCGTATAGCGGATCGCATTGGAGATCAGGTTTTGCAGGATACGGCGCAGATAGGTGTTGTCGGACACCACAACCGCATCCGTGTCGCGGATCAAAAGCTGCAAACCTTTCATCTCGGCAATGGGCGTAAATTCGTCGCGCAGCGCGCGGAACATCGGGGCCAGCGGGATCGGACCGGGATGCACAGCCGCCTTACCGGCCTCGAGCCGTGAAATATCCAGCAGCGCTGAAAGAATTCCCTCGACCGATAGCAGCGCATTCTGCGCCTTTTCCAGCGTTGTTGCCGCGAGCGGGGACATGGTCTCGTCGCTGAGCGAGGCCATATAAAGCTTTGCGGCGGAGAGCGGCTGCAAAAGATCATGGCTGGCGGCGGCAACAAACCGTGCGCGCGAGGCATTGGCCCGTTCCGCCCGTGACAGCGCGTCTTCAAGCTCGAGCGTCCGCTCCATCACCCGCGCCTCAAGCGTATCCTTGGCGCGGCTCAACTCGCTGATGGCCTGCCGCTCGGCGGTGATATCGGTCAGTGACATCACGAAGCCACCATCGGGAAGTTCCTGCGCGTAAAGGTCATAGACCTGCCCGCCCTCGCGCGTCAGCTCCATCTGGAAATTGTCGCGCCGCCGCGCGCGCCGCACCCAATCCGCCAGCCGGTAAGCCGACAGACCATGCGGAAAAACGAACTGGTCGCGCACCTGTTCCAGCAAAAGATCGAACTGCATCCCGCGCCGCAACCGATTGCGCGGCAACAGCAAAAGCTCTGCCAGCCGTTCATTCCACCCCAACAGACGCAACCGCGCGTCAAAGATACAGGCACCCAGCTTCAGATGTTCCAGCGTGGCTTGCAAGATCCGTGTCTGGTCATCCAGAAGCCGCCCGCGCTCTTCGCGTTCGCGGCGGATCAGATCGGTCACCTCGGTCTGCAAAATCACCGTACCACCATCGCGGGTCCGGTGTTCGCTGACCTGGATCCAGCGATCATCGCCCATCTCCTGATTGAAGATGAAGTGATGTTCGTCATGGCGCTTGCGGCGCATCGCCACCCAGTCCGCCCGCGTCATGCCTGCCGGCAAATGCAGATGCGACGAGGCCGACACCAGATCGAGATAGTCGAGAAAGCCGAGGCCGGGCTTGAGATCGGCACGAATATCGATCAGCAGCGCGTTGAAACGGGTATTGCACATCACCAGTTGTTCATGCGCATCGAACAGGGCAAACCCCTCCTGCACCGTCTCGATGGCCGAGGCCAGATTCTGGCGGGCAGATTCGGTTTCGCGATTGGCCTCGGCCAGCCGCGCATTCGACATGTTCAGCAGATCCAGCGCCTTTTCTAGATCCCGCGTGCGTTCGCGCACCTGATCTTCCAGAAGGGCCGCGCGTTCGAACTGCGCATATCCTGCCTCGCTGTCACCACGAGACGATTCCGCATGGCGGATCAATGCCGAGGCAATCGCCAGCAGCTTCTCGTTCTGTCGCAGAATGTCATCACCGGGCCCAAGCAGGGATGCTGCAAGCTGGTCCGGCATCCGGTCCGTCATACTCTCTCCTCTTCCTCCCCTTGGCCCCGAGGCCCGCGCCCCAAGGGAGAGTAAAACGCGATGCCGGTGAAAGTCTGATTAACATGCATCGCTCCGAACTGCTCGCCATAGGTGGAGAACCCCTGCACATTATAGCGCCGCAACAAATCGGATACGGGCTGCATAATCTGCCGTCCCTCGACCTCTATACGTCTGAAAATACAATCGAAGGCCAAAATCAGACCGGGTGCGGCGGGCTGACTGAGACGCTCCAGTTCATCTTCCAGATGACGCACCATATTCTGCGGACGCGCAAGCGTTAACACCAATCCGCGATCAATCGCCGAGAAAAACACCAGCCCGCCATCCTCGCTGCATTCACGGATAGAGCGCACGTAATAGCGCCCGCCCACACGCACCTGCACAGGGTTGATTGAAAAAAGAAACTGGCACAGATCTTTCTCGGCAACCCCGAGCAGTCGGGCATATTCGGCAGCGGCAGGTTCGTCATTGATCCGCAGCACGGCGCGGCGGGCAGGATCTGCCTGCGTAACCACCATGCGCCGCCCCGTGGGCACCAGATGGTCCACCGAAAACATCCGGAAGCTGGCATGGGCGCGCACCAGAAGCAGGATGGCCGCATCCTGATAGAGCCTGCCCGACAGGAACAGGCAGGTCTGCCCCGCCGCCCCCCCATCGCCCGCCGAGCCGCCGAAAACCGGCACCGGCCCCAGACCGCCGGACAGCGTGTTCAGCAGCGCATCCTCTTGGGCATTGGTCCCGTCGGCCAGCAAAAGAGCGAATTCATTCGGCCCCGCCCCCTCGCGCAGGGCCATCGCCTGCCGCCGGTTGGTGATCTGTTCGATGATCTGGCGCGCATCTTCGCGTGCCAGCGAGGACACCAACACCGGTTCGACCTCGAACCCCTCCTGCGGGAAGGCAAAAGCCAGAATCTGCCCCTCGCTATAGCCGTGGCGGGTCAGTTCTCCGCTTGTCGTGCAGCCCGCCACAACAGAGCCGGAAAACAGCCCCTCGGCCTCCGCGACGATCTTGCCGATCTGCGCCTGCGGGCTGCAAAACAGCAGCATCAGCGCGAAGGGCCCCGCGCCCAGTTCTTCGGACAGCGCCTGTAACGGGCGCGCTGCATCGGCACTCACAGAGGCGGTCAGCGGCATCAAAGCGCCTTCGATGCGCCTGTGTTCTATTGCAGCGGACAGCATGGGCGAACTCCGTCAGGCGGGATCAGCGCGGGGTCGCAGGATCGGGCGAGGACGAAAGCGAATGGGCTTCGCGCGCCAGAAGCACGGCCTGCGTGCGCGAATAGACCCCGAGCTTGCGCATGATCGCGGTGACATGCGCTTTCACCGTGGTCTCGGCAATCGACAGATCATAAGCGATCTGCTTGTTCATCTTGCCCTCGCAGATCTGGTCGAGAATGCGCGCCTGCTGGCGGGTCAACTGGCTGAGACGACGGATCGCCTCATCCTGCGACGACGCCTCGTCGGATTTGGTCAGATCGTCGCCCGAACATTCGGGGGCGAAGACCTCGCCTTGGGCGATCGCGCTGAAGGCGATGCGGAACAGTTCGCGCTTGGAATGTTTGGGCACAAAACCCGCCGCACCCGCCAGAAGCGCCTGCCGGATCACCCGCGGCTCATCCACCGAGGAAATCACCACGATCGGCAGTTGCGGTGCGGCAGCACGCAGCTTCATCAGGCCGTCAAGCCCCGTAACATCGGGCAGGTTGAGATCAAGCACGATCACATCGGGACTGGGCCTGCTTTCCAGAAATTCCAGCGCCAGACCGATCCGCTCCGCATGGCTGACCTCTTCGATCCCTGCGACCGTCTGCAAGGTCATCGCCAGCGCATCCCCGAAAAGCGGGTGATCCTCGACAATAAGGGCGGTGCGAAACTCTCGGCTCATAAGCATCTCCTGCAAGGCATCGCGTCTACTCGTTCACAAGGGAAGCAATCGTTTCACGCAAAAGCATCTGTAATAGGGTCTAGGGTAGCGGTGTCCCTAGCCTTTCTCATACTGGCAAAAAGTATAAGCCCGAATGGCGCAGGAAACGATAAAATGATCCCCGAAGGCCTTGCCCTCCCCGAAAGAGGAAAAAAGCCCCGCGCAAAGCGGGATATAAAAGCAACACACGCGATGCATAATTGGCACTATTTCTCAACGATCCCGCCCTCAGCTCTGGTGCTTTGCCGCATATCGGCCTATCCAGCCCCCCTCTGAAACCCCAGCCCGAGGAGAGCATGACATGACGACATTCATCACCACAGTCCTTTCTTCGGACATGGCGCGGTTCTGATCGGCCCAAAGCGTTCCTTTCCCCGTCTGTCCAGTCGCGATTCCAGATCGCTATTTCTTCTTGGAAAGACATACAGCCTATGGGCACTTCCTTTTCAGGCAGGACAGGCCGCGCGCCCGTCCGCCATTTCTACACGCGCGACAGCTGGATTGACGGCCGCGCGGAAGACCAGCTTGCGCAAGTGGCGGGCTGGTCCGGCATGCAATCGGTGGCGGGCTTTCCTGACCTCCATCCCGGAAAATTCGGGCCGGTGGGGGCGGCCTTTCTGGCCGACCGGATCTATCCGCAGCTTGTCGGCACCGATATCGGCTGCGGTATGGGGCTCTGGCGGCTGGACCTGCCACGCCGCAAACTGAAACTCGACAAAGCCGCGAAACGACTTGAGGTTCTGGAACGGGGGACCGATCCCGCGCAGGCCGCTGATGCCTTGGCAGCCGTAGGGCTGACGGGGCAGATCGGGGAGGCCGGTCTGGGCACCATCGGCGGCGGCAACCATTTTTGCGAGCTCCAGACCGTCGAGGAGACCGACGGGACTGCGGGGCTGCGCAAGGGTGATCTGTGCCTGCTGGTCCATTCGGGCTCTCGCGGTTACGGGGCGCAGATTTTCGACGGGCTGGAGGACAGCTGGAAGGCGGGGTTTGACCCGCAAAGCGCGGCGGGGAACGCCTATCTGGCCCTGCATGCACGGGCCGTGGCATGGGCGCGCCTCAATCGTCGCCTGATTGCCGAAACCGCCGCCGACGCTCTGGGCACGACCGTCACGCCTCTTTGCGACAGCGTCCATAATTCGGTGGCGGCGCATCAGGGGCACTGGCTGCATCGCAAGGGGGCCGCCGAGGCCGATCGTGGTCTGGTTCCGCTGGCCGGTTCACGCGAGGCACCAAGCTTCCTGCTGGCGTTGCCGGATACGGTGCCCGAATCCCTCTCCTCGGTGTCACATGGTGCAGGACGGCGCTACGACCGCGCCTCGATGCATGGGCGCATCCGCAAGGTCAGATCCGAACTGGAAGCGCTGACCCGCACCCGTTTCGGGGGCCGCGTGATCTGCCATGACCGCGACCTGCTGATTGAAGAGGCCGGCCCTGCCTATAAGGCCCCCGAAGCGGTGCTGGCGGATCTGACCGCTTTCGGGCTGGCCACGCCGCTGGCGCGCATGGTGCCGCTGATCACCTATAAAACGTCAGGAGGCCAAAGATGAGCCCACGCGAAACCCTGCTTGTCTCCTCGGGCAACGGACCGGCAGAATGCCGTCAGGCGGTCGCATATCTGCTGGAGGCACTGGCTGACGAGGCCGGGATCCTCGGGCTGGATATCGACATATCCGAACGTGCTGCCCTGCATGGCCCGTCTTCGGCTGTGGTCGTTCTGACCGGCTCGGGGGCGACGGATATGGCGCGCGACTGGGAAGGCACGGTGCTATGGCGCTGCGCCTCAAGGCTGCGCCCCGCACATCCGCGCAAGAACTGGTTTGCCCAGATCTTCCGCCTGCCCTCCCGCCCTGCCTGCCTGTCCATTGCCCCCGATGAGGTGGTGATGGACGGCCTGCGCGCCGGAGGTCCGGGTGGCCAGCACCAGAACAAGACCTCCAGCGCGATTCGGGCACGCTGGTGTGACCCGCAGGGCCGCCTCTGGTCGGTTGTGGTGCGCGAGAGCCGCTCGCAGCACCAGAACCGCAAGATCGCAATCGACCGGCTTTCGGCGCTGATCTCTGCCGATCGGGCCATGAACGAGGCGGCGGCGCGCATGGCGCTGCACGACCTGCACGGCCAGATCCAGCGCGGGAACCCGAGACGGGTGTTCGACGGGCCGAACTTCCGGCCCGCATGAAGCGTCCCGTTTCAAACCGGTTTGACGATCAATAACTTAAAAAACGGCCCCGTCCTGCGGGGCCGTTTGTTGTGTCAAGGATGCTCGCCAGCTTGGGCGAAGACCCTGCGGATCAGGCCCAATCGCCGTTGCGGAAAATCGCGACACGACTGCCATCGGCACGAATACCATCGATATCGGTCTGCGGCCCGCCAATCATCCAGTCGACATGGATCAGCGAGCTATTGCCCCCTTTGGCCGCAATCTCGTCGGGCTTCAGGCGTGCGCCGTCAAGGAAACACTTCGAATAGCACTGCCCCAAAGCGATGTGACAGGCGGCATTCTCGTCATAAAGCGTGTTGTAGAACAGAATACCGGATTCCGAGATAGGCGAATGGAAGGGCACCAACGCCACCTCGCCCAGACTGCACGCGCCATCGTCGGTCGCGACAAGCTCTTTCAGAACCGCCTCGCCCTTGCTCGCACGGACCTCGATGGCGCGGCCATCCTTGAACACCATCTCGATATTCTCGATCAGGCTGCCCTGATGCGACAGCGGCTTGGTCGCGCGCACGGTGCCATTGATGCGGTCCTTATGCGGCGTGGTGAAAACCTCTTCGGTCGGGATATTCGGATTGCAGACGATCCCGTTCTGCGCGGGCGAGGCCCCGCCATGCCATTCATGATCATCGGCCAGCCCCACCACCAGATCAGTGCCCGGCCCCGTGAAATGCAGCGCCGAAAACCGTTCTTCGTTGAGCCAGGCCGATTTTTTCGCAAGCGTCGCGTTATGGTCGGCCCAAGCCGAGACCGGATCAGCCCGATCCACACGGGAAGCCGCAAAAATCGCCTCGGCCAGTTTCGCCTGAGCCTCCCGATCCGAGAGATCGGGGAAAATACGCTTGGCCCACGCCACGGTCGGATAGCTGACAATCGACCAGTTGATTTCAAAATTCGAAATTTTCTCCAATGCGGGTTTATAGGCCTTGGCATTGGCCTTGCCCGCGCGCGACACTTTCGCCGGATCGCATTCCGAAAGCAGCATCGGGTCTTCGCCCACAATCGCCAGACGTGCCGCGCCATTGGCATAAGCCTTGGCCATACCTTCATAAAGCCAGCCCGCTGCGGTGTCGAAACTATCATCCGCAGCATAGTCATAGCGCGCCTTTGCCATCTCGCCATCCGACAGGATCGGCGTCACAAGGCCCGCGCCCGCCTTATAGGCCTCGGCCACGATACGACGCAGAAGCGGCAGTGCCTCGACCGGCGCGGTCACCACAAGATCCTGCCCCTTCCGCAGGTTCAAACCGGTTTGGACAGCCACTTTCGCCAAGCGGTCAAGGGCTTCAAGATCAAAGGGTAAATCAGCCATAAGGCCCTCCGTAATCGTCTTCGCCCCCACGTTCTGCCCTTCCCCACGCAAGGTCAAGCAAGTGGCAAAAGAAAAGGGGCGGAAAGACCCGCCCCTTCTGCCGTAAAACCTGACCAAGATCAGGTAATCACATCCGGCTGCTGCTTGCCGGTGGTCGCGGCAATGCCGACAATCTCTTCGGTCGCCTTGATGATCGGGGCCAAGGCCTCTTGCGGGTCCTGAGCCAGACCTTCGGGACCTGCGACATAGCGCTCCAGATAGACCCGCAGGGTTGCGCCCTCGGTGCCCGTGCCCGACAGGCGCAGCACAACACGCGACCCGCCCGCAAACAGGATACGGAAGCCCTGATGCTGCGAAACGGATTGGTCGACCGGATCGGTATAGGCGAATTCATCGGCATTGCCGACGACAAGCCCCTGATATTCCTTGCCGGGAAGGTCGGAAAGCTTGGCGCGCAAATCATCCAGCATGCCTTCCGCCAGCTCTTTCGGCAGCGCCTCGTAATCATGGCGCGAATAATAGTTGCGGCCAAAGCGCTTGAAGTGATCCGCAACGATCTCGCCGACCGACTGGCCACGCGCCGCGATGATGTTGAGCCACATCAGCACCGCCCAGAGGCCGTCCTTCTCGCGCACATGGTCGGAGCCTGTCCCGAAGCTTTCCTCGCCGCAGAGCGACACGCGCCCCGCATCCATCAGGTTGCCGAAAAACTTCCAACCGGTCGGGGTCTCGAAACAGGCCAGTCCCAGTGCCTCGGCCACACGGTCCACCGCCGCCGACGTCGGCATCGAGCGTGCCACACCCTTCAGCCCCTCGGCATAGGCCGGCACCAGTTTCGCATTGGCCGCGATCACCGCCAGACTATCGGAGGGCGAGACATAGGTGCCCGCGCCCAGAATCATGTTGCGGTCGCCATCGCCATCGGAAGCCGCGCCGAAATCGGGGGCATTCTCGCCCATCATCTCGGCCATCAGCTCATGCGCCCAGGTCGGATTCGGATCGGGATGCATGCCGCCGAAATCCTCCAGCGGCACCTCATGGACCACAGTACCTTTCGGCGCCCCCAGACGGTTCTCGAAGATCTCGACCGCGTAGGGACCGGTGATCGCGCACATCGAATCCATGCGCATCCGGAAGCCCTTGGCAAACAGCGCCTTCAACGCGGTAAAGTCGAAAATGCCTTCCATCATATCGGCATAGGCCGCCACAGGATCGAGCACCTCGACAACCATCTCCCCCAGCGTCTGCGTGCCGATATGGCCCAGATCCACGTCCGGCACGTCCAGTTTGAGATAGGAGGTGATGTTTTTCGTGCGCTCGAAGATCGCATCGGTGATCTTTTCCGGCGCTGGCCCCCCATTGGCCGCGTTATATTTAACGCCAAAATCCTCTTCGAGGCCGCCCGGATTGTGGCTGGCCGACAGGATGATCCCGCCATCGGTTTCAAGCGTGCGGATCAGATGAGAGGCCGCAGGCGTCGAAAGCCACGCACCCTGCCCCACAAACACTTTGGCCGCCCCATTGGCCGCCGCCATTTTCAGAATGATCTGCGCCGCTTCTTTGCCGAAATACCGTCCGTCACCGCCCAGAACCAGAATTTTACCATCCACACCGCCGATCGCGTCAAAGGTGGATTGAATAAAATTTTCCAAAAAGTGCTTTTGCATGAAAACCTTGGTTTTCTTGCGCAACCCCGAAGTGCCGGGCTTCTGGCCCTCGAACGGGGTGGTCTGAATCGTTGTCATGATCTCTCCTCATGGACAGTCGGTCGGCTAATGATTTGATCATATTGCGACTTCTTGCAAGTGCTTGGCGGGTTATGAGCGTGGAACTGCGCATCCGGTTCCGTTACGCGCGACCGCTGCGCCCCTCTCCGCGCCCCTTTCTCATCGCATAGTTAACGCGAGCGGATACATATTCCAGCCAGAGACGCGCGTCCTGAGAACGGCACGTCACAAATGCCACAACCTTAAGCTGAAGGTGAAAAAAGCATCAGCCGGACGCGTCATGCCAGCGGCAGATAGACGATAAACCGCGAGCCTTTGCCCTTTTCGCTTTCAACCTTCAGCCGCCCCCGATGGCGCGAAACGATATGTTTGACAATCGCCAAGCCCAGCCCCGTCCCCCCCTGTTCGCGCGAACGATGGGTATCGACGCGATAGAAACGTTCGGTCAGGCGCGGCAGGTGGATCGCCTCGATGCCGTCGCCCTGATCGGCCACCACCACCCGCAGCGCGGGGCCGCGCAGGGTAGGCTCATGTTCGACAGAGCCGAGCGTCACGCGCACCTGCGCATCGCGCGCCCCATATTTGATCGCATTCTCGATGAGATTCGAGAAAACCTGTGTCAACTGGTCCGGATCGCCCGAGACCCGTTTGGGTCCGGGTTCACCATCGCGCAGCAAGGTCACATTGCGCGCCTCGGCCACCGGAGCCAAAGCCTGTATCGCACCGTTCAGAACGGCAGAGATATCCACCTTTTCCGTCGGACGCCTGCGCTCTTCCGATTCGACGCGGCTAAGCGACAGAAGATCCCCCACCAGCCGGTTCATCCGCGCCGCTTCCCGCTCCATGATCGACAAAAACCGCGTCCGCGCGACCGGATCATCTTTCGCTGCATGCAGTAAAGTCTCGATAAATCCCGAAAGCGCGGTCAGAGGGGTGCGCAATTCATGGCTGACATTGGCCACAAAATCGCGGCGCTGCGCTTCCGCCTCTTCCAGAGCGGTAATATCCTCGATCACCACCAATGCGCCCCCATGCGGCAAGGTGCCCCCCGGCTCGGCCGGCATGGGCGAGACCGTCACCCGCACCGACATCTCGCGCGCGCCAAGCGAGAGGCGGTCGCGCACGCGCTCTTCCCGCTCCTGCCTGAGCGCCTCGTCAAGGGCGAAATTGATGGCGGGTTTACGGATCACGGTCACAAAGGTGCGTCCGGTAAGCCCCTCTCCGAACAATCCAAGCGCCGAGGGGTTGGCGTAGACGATTTTCTCGTCCTTTCCTACCAGCAGGATCGGAAAGGGAACCGCCCCCAAGGCCGCAATCGTCGAAGATTTATTCAAAACGGACTCCTTTTTCCTTTTTGCAGAATTGACCTAAATCAGATCACGGTAAACAGTTGATGACAGGAAATTTTCACATTTACCATTTGCTAACCACTAGCTGTTTTTGGGGTGTGACATTCCACCCGTTGGCGAGTTAACCTGATCATAACGAAAAGGATTGACGCTAAATGATCTCTCGTCTTGGACCCAATAACCCTCCATCAGAGGTCGAACGCAAATCAGCAGAGCTTGCCGACCGACGGATCTTGGTCATAGAACCGACAATGGAACTGCCGCATGCGCTGCGCGGCGTAACGGGCGCGGCCATCACTATTGCACGGCTGACAACTATAGATGCCGCTCTGATTGAAAGAACAGCACCAGATCTTGTGCTCTCGCCGCTGCTTTCCGAAGCGTTCGATATTCTGGATCTCGCGCGGGTGATGATCCGCTATGGCTATAACGGACCGTTGCGGGCCTATTCCCTGCCTCTGCCCAATGCAGACCTGATCCGGCGCGAAGTGCGCCAGATCTGGCCAAATGGTGATTTCGATATATTCGAAATCCCGAATCTCGCGCCCTCTCCAAACTTTTCACGCAGAAGGTAAACGCAAGACGCGGGAGATCAGAGCGCTTTGAGGCCCTTGCGATACCGCTCCGCATTGGCGCGGTAGCGATCAGCCCCCTTGCGCAGCATCGCACGATCCGCCTCTTGCAATTCACGCACGACCTTGCCCGGAGCCCCCAGAACCAGCGAATTATCGGGGATGACCTTGCCTTCGGTCACCAGCGCACCCGCACCAATCAGGCAGCCCTTCCCCACTTTCGCGCCATTCATGATCATTGCGCCCATCCCGACAAGCGTGCCCGCGCCGATTTCGCACCCATGCAGCAATGCGCGATGACCGATGGTGCAATCCGGCCCGACCACAAGCGGGAACCCCATATCGGTATGCATGACCACGCTTTCCTGCACATTGGACCCCGCGCCGATAAAGATTTCCTCGTTATCGCCGCGCAGGGTTGCGCCGAACCAGACCGAGGCCCCCTCTTCCAGCACCACGCGCCCGATCAGATTGGCATCTGCGGCAATCCAGACATTCTCCGCAAGACGCGGCTTGATCCCGTCAAGTTCATAGATCATCGGTTTTCGAACTCCTCATCCAAAGAACGAATGAACGCATTCAGCCCGGGCTGACGATCCCGCCTTGCCCGCTCGGCCATCAAAATGGTTTTCAGCTCGGCCTCGGCGACATCCAGATCGCGATTGACCAGCACATAGTCATATTCCGCCCAATGGCTGATCTCGGACATGGATTTCTCCATCCGCCCCGCAATCACCTCGTCACTATCTTGCGCGCGTGTACGCAACCGGCTTTCCAGTTCGGCAATCGAGGGAGGAAGAATGAAGATCGACACCACATCCTTGCCAAGCGCCGAATTGCGGATCTGCTGCCCGCCCTGCCAATCAATGTCGAACAGCGTGTCGCGGCCTGCCGCCATCGCGGCCTCGACCGGCGCTTTCGGTGTGCCATAGGAATTGCCGAAGACGCGCGCATGTTCGAGCATCTCATCCTGCGCCACCATATGATCGAACTCTTCATGGGTTTTGAAGAAATACTCGACCCCCTCCCGCTCGCCTGGTCGCGGTTCGCGGGTGGTTGCGGACACGCTGAAGCTCAGGGTCGGGTCCCAGCTCATCAACCGGCGCGCCAAAGTGGATTTTCCCGCCCCCGAGGGCGAGGAAAGAATAATCAGGATACCACGCCGATCGGCCATTCAGTCAGCACTCCACATTAGGGTCGTGTATGGGGAATCTGCCGCCGCGAACCAGCCGGACGATCCGGCTTTCGCACGAGAAACAGACATGTCCGCCCCGCCTAGCATCTTTAGCAATAAAAAGTCGAGCCACAGAGCCCGCTCGAGGCCGGTCACCTCCCGATCTGGCGCAAAGATCTGCCACAAGGCGGTTTTTTGGTGGCCCCACGCGCAGAAAACCGGCCCGTTTCCATGCCGCAGTCCCGCCACAAACCCCTCTTCGTTACGATTCGACGGGGCAATCCATTAAAATATCGGCGGGCTTTCTTACGATTGACGCTGAAAAAATCTGACGCGACTCAGGTCCAAATCGACAAGTCTTAACAAATCCTTTCCAAGGCCCAGAAATAAACCTCGGTTTCTTCAGAAATATTAACCATAAGACATTGATTTATTTACTTTAATCACCTGACCATTTGGACAGGTCTCAAGCCGGGATGCGTCAAAGCTTCAAATTGGTCATATATTTTTCTCAAATCATCTTAAAGATGCAAAATCTGATAATATGCAGGCCCTATGTATGAAATATATAACCTATAAATTTCAAAAACTTGCGTGCCATACTTAAGAATATTCCGCCCGTTGGCCCAAGGCATGACACATAGGGATTCAACCATATGTTCGCCGCTAACAGGCCTGCCGACATGTCCTGACCTAGGGGCAAACTTTCGCAAAACGGGCCCGAAATTCTGCCCCTCCTGCCGCAGAAAACCTGCTATAAATTTCCCAAGGGCAGGCAAGGCGCACAGGGCTACGGCCTTAACCATTTAACAAGTTAGTTCTCCATTCGACGAGAAAATGGCGTATTAAGAGTTCAGTAAGCAATTCGATCCCACGGCCTGCAAAATGGCCCATGCCGCAAAAGCGAGGGGACCACAACGCAATCAGACTGGCAGGCACGATACGCCGCCGCGGATGGTAGGAACGATAACGATGGAAAACGATACGAAGATTGTGCGCATGGACCTTAACGCTGGCAAAGCCCGTCAGGTGACCTCTGAACTCCGCGCCTATTGGGAAGCGCTTCGCATGGGCCGCACGGTTCCGGCGCGCTCGGATATCGACCCCCGTGGTATCGAACGTGCTCTGGAATATGCGTTCATCATCGAACGTGTCGCACCGGGCATGGGCCGTTTCCGTCTGGCCGGTATGCATCTCAATGACCTGATGGGAATGGAAGTGCGCGGCATGCCGATGACCGCCATGTTCGAACCCGCTGGCCGTAAAAAAGTGGCCGAAGCCACCGAAGCCTGCTTTACCGGCCCCGCGATTGCCGAGCTGGATCTGATCGCCGATGACGGGATCGGGCGCCCCGCCCTGAAAGCCAAGCTTCTGATTTTGCCGCTGAAATCCGATCTGGGCGATATCAACCGCGCGCTTGGTTGCCTTGTGGCCGAGGGCGAGTCGATCGGGCGCACGCCGCGCCGCTTTACCGTGACCGATGCGCGCATCACGCAGGTCCAACAAGGCAAGCCGACCCCTGCCGAGCTGCCCCAGCCCGTCCGCCCCGAGCTGGCCGGTTTTGCCGAGGACGCACCGGTCTTCGGCCATGCGCCGCGCAAACCGCGCCCCGCCGCACCGGAAATGCCTGCGGCCCCGCAGATGACCACCCCCGAGGAACGTCGCGCCATGTTCCGCGTGGTCAGCAACAACGACTAAACCATAAGGACGGCGCCTCCTTGCGGTTTTCCGCATCGGCGCATGGTCACTCAGAGCCTTCAGAAAGAAGTGAAGCCCCAACGCAAAACGCGGCGGGGCTTCGACCATTTGGGGGATATCACAGCCTCAAAGCCCTTTGGATATAAAAAAAGGGGGCCGTAGCCCCCCCTTTTCAAAGGTTTCCCGCTTACAGATTACTGACAGCGCGTTGCTGCGAGCGGCGGTTTTGCAACTCTTCTGCCACAAGGAAAGCCAGTTCCAGCGCCTGATTGGCGTTCAGACGCGGGTCGCAGGCGGTATGGTAGCGTGACGACAGATCTTCGTCGGACACGGCGCGCAGACCACCGGTGCATTCGGTCACATCCTTACCGGTCATCTCGAAATGCACCCCCCCGGGGATCGTGCCTTCGGCATTATGCACGGCGAAGAATTCCCGCACCTCTTGCAGCACCGCTTCAAACGGACGGGTTTTGTAACCACTGGCCGATTTGATGGTGTTGCCATGCATCGGGTCACAGGACCACACAACATTGGCCCCCTCTTCCTGCACGGCCTTGATCAGACGCGGCAGATGCTCGCCCACCTTGCCCGCGCCGAAGCGCGCGATCAAGGTCAGACGACCGGCCTCGTTTTTCGGGTTCAGCTTGGACATCAGAACCTTGAGGTCTTCCGCCGTGGTCGACGGGCCGCATTTGAGGCCGATCGGGTTTTGCACCCCGCGACAGAACTCGACATGCGCGCCATCGGGCTGACGGGTGCGATCGCCGATCCAGATCATATGACCCGATCCCGCAACCGGCAGACCCGTCGTGGTATCGGTCCGGCACAGCGCTTCTTCATATTCCAGAAGCAGCGCTTCATGCGAGGTGAAGAAATCGACCGTTTTCAGCTCGGGCGCGGTTTCCGATGTCACGCCAGCGGCGGCCATGAAATCCATCGCTTCGGTGATGCGATCTGCCAACACACGGTATTTCGCGGCTTTTTCCTCGTCGGTAAAGCTGGTGATCCAACCGTGCACGCGATGGATATCGGCGTAACCGCCGGTCGAGAACGCGCGCAGAAGGTTCAGCGAGGCCGCAGCCTGCGTATAGGCCTGCAACATCCGGTTCGGGTCCGGCACGCGCGCGGCTTCGGTGAAATCGAACCCGTTGATGATATCGCCACGATAGCTGGGCAGCTCGACGCCACCCACCACCTCGGTCGCCGACGAACGCGGCTTGGCGAACTGGCCTGCCATCCGGCCAACCTTGACCACGGGCACTTTCGCCCCCCAGGTCAGGACAATGGCCATTTGCAGCATTACCTTGAATGTATCACGGATATTATCCGCGCCGAATTCTGCAAAGCTTTCGGCGCAATCCCCCCCCTGAAGCAAGAACGCCTCGCCGCGGCAAGCCCGCGCCAACTCGTCACGCAAACTACGGGCCTCGCCCGCAAAAACCAGAGGAGGCATTCGCGAGAGCGACTGTTCAACGGCATTGAGCGCCGCCGCGTCGGGATAGTCGGGCATCTGTACCCGCGGTTTCGCGCGCCAGTCCGACTTTTTCCAACTCTGAGCCATCAGTTCCTCCATTCCGGCTTCTTATAATTAGGCCCGCGTTATAGACCGGACCTTCGCGGCAATAAACAATATTTTCCCCGACTGCATAAAGTTTAATCCATGATGACAGAAGTGGCAGTGAATTGCCTAGCCCGAGGGCATCGGGGCCGTGCTTTCTCTTGCGGGCGTCCATATTCGGTGATTGGGTCGAAGCCCATCAAAGAGTGATGTGTGTAGGATGCGCAAAACCACCCCCAAAAGACTCACGGCCAGGCCAGCCCCTTCCTATGGCTCCCAGCGCCTTCCGGTGCAGAACCGCGCCAAGCGTGTGGTCTTCCTGCTGCTGGACCGTTTCACATTGATGGCCTTTACCAGCGCGCTCGAACCGCTGCGGCTGGCCAACCAGATCTCGGGTCAGCCGCTATACGAATGGGCGCTGGCCGCCGAGGGGGGCACCAAGGTGCAAAGCTCCAGCCGTGTCGAGATCACGGTGGATATGGGGCTGGACGAGGTGCAGCGCGAGGACACGATCATTGTCTGTGGCGGGATCGATGTGATCGAGGCCACCACCAAGCCGGTGATCAGCTGGCTGCGGCGCGAGGCCCGAAAAGGGGGCGTGATCGGCGGGTTGTGCACGGGTGCATGGGCGCTGGCCGAAGCGGGGCTTCTTGATGAACGCCGCGCCACGATCCACTGGGAAAACCACGATGCCTTCACCGAAGAGTTCGACGAGGTGGATCTGGCGAAATCGGTCTATGTGATCGATGGCAACCGGATGAGCTCGGCAGGTGGCACGGCGGCCCTTGACCTGATGTTGCGCATCGTGGCACGCGATCATGGCGAGGCTCTTGCCAACACGGTTGCGGATCAGCTGATATACACTTCTATTCGCACGGAAAAAGACAGCCAGCGTCTTTCCATTCCCACACGGATCGGGGTGCGCCACCCCAAGCTTTCGCAAGTGATCGGGCGGATGGAGGCGAATATCGAAGAACCGATTTCCCCCGCCAAGCTGGCCACCGAAGTCGGCATGTCGACACGGCAGCTGGAACGGCTGTTCCGCCGCTATCTCGACCGCAGCCCGAAACGCTATTATATGGAATTACGGCTTCAGAAAGCGCGCGCGCTGCTGATGCAGACAGAGATGTCGGTGATCAATGTGGCACTGGCTTGTGGCTTTGCCTCCCCTTCGCATTTCTCCAAATGCTACCGCGCGCATTACCAGACCACCCCCTATCGCGAACGCGGTGCCTCGGGCGGGCATCCGGCTCCTGATCTGGTCGAGGAAGCCCTGCCGATGGTCGAGGAACTGCCCATCGACGCGCCTTGGGATATCGAGATCGCGCAGGACGATTTCGACGAGAACGAGGCCTTCGACGCAGACGATCCAGAAAATGGGCCAGAAAATGGACCAGAAGACGGAAATGCGCCAGCCCGCCGACCGCATGAGCGGAACTTCTAGGCGATCAACTCGCGCAAGGGGCGATTATTTTCTGTGCCACCAGCCCCTTCGCCGTATTTTCGTCCAGCACCTGCTGTGGCACACCTTCCCTTTGATGCGCATCCCTTTTATTCTGACTGGCAAGTCAAAACACGATCAGGGGAGATAACTGATGCGCAACCTTTTGCTGGTAACCACCGCTCTTGCCATGACCGGCACGGCGGCTCTTGCCGATGACGTGAAAATCGGCGTTCTGCTCGGGTTTACCGGCCCTCTTGAATCGCTGGCCCCCGGCATGGCCGAAGGTGCGGAACTGGCGATGAAAGAAGTCAGCGATAGCGGCAAGTTCATGGATGGCTCGACCGTGACGCCGGTTCGCGGAGATTCCACCTGCATCGATGCAGGTGCGGCAACCTCCACCGCAGAGCGCCTGATCACCAGCGATGGCGTGAAAGGCATCTTTGGTGCGATGTGTTCGGGCGCCACCAGCGCCGTTCTGCAAAACGTCGCTATGGCCAATGGTATGGTCATGATCTCGCCTTCCGCCACCTCTCCGGCCCTGTCGGATATGGAAGATGACGGGCTCTTCTTCCGCACCGCGCCCTCCGATGCGCGTCAGGGCGATGTCATGGCCGATATCATTCTGGAACATGGCATCAAATCGGTCGCCCTGACCTATACCAATAACGACTATGGCAAGGGGCTCGCGGATAGTTTCCAAAGCGCCTACGAGGCCAAGGGGGGCACAGTCACGATTTCGGCGTCGCATGAGGATGGCAAGGGCGATTACTCGGCCGAAGTCGGCGCGCTGGCCTCGGCGGGCGGCGATGCGCTGGTGGTTGCGGGCTATGTCGACCAGGGCGGTTCGGGCATTCTGCGCGGGGCGCTTGATACCGGTGCGTTCGACACCTTCGTTCTGCCCGATGGCATGATCGCCTCGGCGCTTGAAAACAACTTTGGCGACGAGCTCGACGGCTCTTTCGGCCAGATCCCCTCTTCGGAAGGCGAAGGCAAGGACAAATTCCTTGCACTGGCGCAAGCGGCAGGCTTCGACGGCAATCAGGTCTATTCCGGCGAATCCTACGATGCAGCGGCCCTGATCATGCTGGCGATGGCCGAGGCGAAATCCACCGATCCGAAGGTCTACAAGACCCATATCATGGATATTGCAAACGGTCCGGGCGAAAAGATCCTGCCCGGTCAACTGGGCCATGCGCTTGACCTGATCGCTGAAGGCAAAAAGATCGATTATGACGGCGCCTCTTCGGTCAATCTGATCAAGGGTGGCGAGTCCGCGGGCACTTTCCGCGAAGTCGAAATCAAGGATGGCAAGATCGAAACGGTTAAATACCGCTAAGCTCTCCGACATGAAGTGGACAGCCCGGGACCAATGCGCCCCGGGCTGTTTTCCGTAGCGCAAGGATCAGGGGTCAAGGGTCCGGCGCGGTCAACAGACGGGACAAAAAATGATAAGGGTTGAAAACCTAAAGAAACAATTCGGCGGCTTCCATGCTGTCGACGGGGTCACATTGGACATCGCCAAAGGCTCGATCACCGGCTTGATCGGCCCGAATGGCGCGGGAAAATCCACCCTGTTCAACGTCATCGCAGGCGTCCATAAACCGACCTCCGGTCAGGTCTTTCTGGATGGCGAGGACATCACCGGCCTTTCACCGGATTCCTTGTTTCACAAGGGCTTACTGCGCACTTTTCAGATTGCGCATGAATTCCCTTCGCTCACGGTGCGCGAAAACCTGATGATGGTGCCCGCAGGCCAGAGCGGCGAAACGCTCTGGTCGGCCTTGTTCCAGCGCAAGAAAATCCGCGAGGAAGAAGCACAGCTCCTGAAGAAAGCCGATGAGGTGCTTGATTTCCTTACGATTTCCCATCTGAAGGATGAAAAGGCCGGCAACCTGTCGGGCGGTCAAAAAAAGCTGCTGGAATTGGGACGCACGATGATGGTCGATGCGAAGATCGTCTTCCTTGACGAGGTCGGCGCCGGTGTCAACCGCACCCTGCTGAACACGATCGGCGATGCCATCGTACGGCTCAACAAAGAGCGCGGCTATACATTCTGCGTGATCGAACATGACATGGATTTTATCGGGCGGCTCTGCGATCCGGTCATCGTGATGGCCGAGGGCAAGATGCTGGCCACGGGGGCTCCCGATACGATCATGCAAAACGAAGCGGTCATCGAAGCCTATCTGGGCACCGGACTGAAGAACAAGGCCGTTGTGGCCACGGAGGCAGAATGAGCTTTCTCTCAGCATCCCAGATGACTGGCGGCTATGGCAAGGCGGATATCCTGCATGGCTGTACATTAACGGTCGAGAAAGGCCAGATTGCGGTGATCGTCGGCCCGAACGGGGCCGGAAAATCCACCGCGATGAAGGCCGTGTTCGGCATGTTGCCGCTGCGCAGCGGCTCGGTCACGCTGGATGGCGACGACATCACCTCCCTCACGCCGCAGGACCGTGTTGGCCGCGGAATGGGGTTTGTGCCGCAGGTCAACAATGTCTTCCCGACAATGAGCGTCGAGGAAAACCTTGAGATGGGCGCATTCACCCGCCGCGACGATTTCCGCGATACTATCGAGCAGGTCTACGAGCTTTTCCCGATCCTGCGCGAAAAACGTCGGCAGAATGCGGGCGAGTTGTCGGGCGGGCAGCGTCAGCAGGTGGCCGTGGGCCGTGCGCTGATGACGAAACCCAAGCTGCTGATGCTGGACGAGCCCACCGCAGGGGTCAGCCCGATTGTGATGGACGAGCTTTTCGACCGCATCATCGACGTGGCACGGACAGGGATCTCGATCCTGATGGTGGAACAGAACGCGCGCCAAGCCCTTGAAATCGCGGATGTCGGCTATGTTCTGGTGCAGGGCGCAAATGCCTATACCGATACCGGCCCCGCGCTTCTGGCTGATCCGGAAGTGCGCCGCACCTTTCTTGGGAGATAAGATGAAAAACATCCTATATCCCTTTGTTCTAATATCTCTTTTCGCGCAAGCTTGCGCTGCAGAAGGTCGCAAGGACACGCTTCTGACCTGTCACTTCGACAGCCGCGAGGTCATCCTTTCCCAGGATGGCGCCGACGGATTGCTCTGGACCGATAACCGCGACCATACCACCGGCGTCATGGCCGCATGGACGCGCAACGACACCAGCATACAGATCACAACGCCTCTGGTGATGGATCTTTCCGTCATGATCACCCTGCCGGCAATGGACCATATCCCCGCTGGCACGCCTGCAAAATTCACCCGTTCGGGACTGGGGCTGACGCCGACCACTCTCGACGGCACTTGTGAGGAACCGGTTTAATGGAAGCCCTCAACGCATTGGTGGCCTTCGCCAATTACGTCTTCATCCCCGCGCTGTCCTATGGCTCGCAACTGGCCCTTGGCGCGCTTGGAGTGACCCTTGTCTACTCGATCCTGCGCTTCTCGAATTTCGCGCATGGCGATATGATGGCCTTCGGCACGGGCGTGACAATTCTTGTGACATGGCTTTTGCAGGATGCCGGTCTGGGCCTTGGTCCCTTGCCCACGGCGCTTCTGGCGCTGCCGATCGGCATCGTCGTCACCGCAGCGCTGGCCTTGGTGACCGACCGCCTTGTCTATGCCCATTACCGCAAGATCCGTGCGACACCGGTGGTGCTGGTCATGGTCTCGGTCGGAGTGATGTTCGTGATGAACGCGCTGACGCGCATCATGATCTCCGTGCTCTCCGTGCCTGTTCTGGGCGCGAAGGAGGCGGTCTCGGGCGTCGACGAAATCCGCTTTGCCGATGGCGAACGCTTTCTGGTCTCGGCGCGCGCATTCAAGAACTGGAGCGGCCTGTCGGAGCCGCTGGCCATCCGCGCCAGCTCGGCCATCACCTTCGTCACCGCAATCCTCGTGATGATCGCGCTATTCTGGTTTCTGAACCGGACGCGGGCGGGCAAATCGATGCGCGCTTTCTCGGATAACGAGGATCTGGCGCTTTTGTCGGGGATCGACCCCAAACGTGTGGTGATGATCACATGGATCATCACCGCCGCCCTCGCCACCATCGCAGGCACGCTTTACGGGCTTGATAAATCCTTCAAGGCTTTCAACTACTTCCAGCTGCTTCTGCCGATTTTCGCCGCCACCATTCTGGGCGGGATCGGCAATCCGGTCGGGGCCATTGTCGGCGGCTATATCATCGCCTTCTCGGAGGTGGGTGTGACCTATGCGTGGAAGAAAATCGCGACCTATCTGATCCCCGGTTGGGAGCCCTCGGGCCTCGTGCAACTGCTCTCCACCGATTATAAATTCGCGGTCAGCTTCACCATCCTGATTGCCGTGCTGATCTTCCGTCCCACCGGTCTTTTCAAGGGGAAATCGATATGAGTTCTCGTCAAGCGGATGCCGCAGCGGGCGGCAAACTGCGCACCCCCATTCTGTTTCTTGCCTTGCTGGCGCTGTTCGCAATCGAGGCGGCGACATCAGGCTGGAATGCGGCTTTGGTGATTTTGAACATGGGCGTCATCAGCGCGATCATGGCGCTGGGGCTCAATCTGCAATGGGGCTATGCGGGCCTGTTCAACGCGGGCACTATGGGCTTTATCGCCTTGGGTGGCGTTGCGCCCGTGCTGATCTCCATGCCTGCCACCCAAGGCGCGATGAGCGCGGGTGGTTGGCGCATCCTGCTGGCGCTGGCCATCGCCATTGCGGTGCTGGCGATTGCGGTGCAACTGTGGAAACGGCTGCGTAAAGGGCTGCGCGGGCTGGCCACCTGCCTCGTGCTGGTGATCGGTTTCTTCCTGTTCCGCGGCGTCTTCGATCCCGGCGTCAGCGCGGTGGAGGCGATCAACCCCTCTGCACAAGGCTATCTGGGCGGGCTCGGATTGCCGGTGCTGTTGGCATGGCCGGTCGGGGCGCTGTTTGCCGCGCTGGCGGCATGGGCCATCGGCAAGGCCGCTTTGGGCCTGCGCTCGGACTATCTGGCGATTGCCACGCTTGGCATCGCGGAAATCATCGTGGCCATGCTGAAAAACGAGAACTGGCTGGATCGGGGGGTGATGAATGTCAACGGCATCCCGCGCCCCTTCTTCATCCCGCGCGAGATAGACCTGCAGGCCTCGGGCGAGTTCGTCGCCCATGCCGCGCAATTCGGCATGGATCCGGTGCTGGCCTCGACCGTATTCGTCAAACTCCTGTATCTTGTGCTTTTCTCGGTGGTGCTGGTGGTTTTCGTGATTGCTGCGCAACTGGCCCTGCATTCGCCCTGGGGCCGCATGATGCGCGCCATCCGCGAAAACGAGGTGGCAGCCGCGGCTATGGGCAAGAACGTGACCAAGCGCCATTTGCAGATCTTCATCATCGGTTCCGCCATCTGCGGTTTCGCAGGGGCCATGATGGTGACGCTGGACGGCCAGCTGACCCCTGCAACCTATAACCCGCTGCGCTTTACCTTCCTGATCATGGTGATGGTGATCCTTGGCGGGTCGGGCAATAACTGGGGCGCGGTTCTGGGCGGTATTCTGGTGTGGTTCCTGTGGATCAAGGCCGAGGCTTGGGGGCCGGATCTGCTGCAGCTTCTGACCGCAGGCATGGCACCGGGCGCGCTCAAGGACCATCTTCTGGAATCTGCGGCCCAGATGCGCTATCTGGCGATGGGGCTGGTCCTGCTGCTGGTGCTGCGCTTTGCGCCACGCGGGCTTCTGCCCGAGCGCTGATGATAACTGGCGTGTCCCGTGACAAACGGGATGCGCCTAACTCCGCGTGATGTCATAGTCGCGCTTGATCGCACGGGTCCTTTCGCCCCAGATCGAATGGGCAAGCCGCGATTGATGCGCCTCAAACGCCCGCCTGTCGATAAAGCTTTCGGTCACGCGCCAGACCAGCGGATCTTCGGTTTCCTCCACCTCGAATAGCAGGCATCCCGGCTCGGCCAGTGTCAGCGCACGGTGTTGCGGCAGATAGAGGCGGATAAGCTCGGCCTCCTCGCGGTTTTTACAAATCAGATGGCCAGAGACATGGACCGGCATAGCGTTTCTCCCGGACGACTGGATCTGAGAACCAGATTTGGAATCAGATGTGCTTGTTCCAAAAGTTTATCGTCAAACGCCGGAGCCACCAAGATACCCGTTTGCGGCGTGGTCAGACGCGACGCATCAAACAGGTTGCGATGCACATGGAACAGATCCGCATGGACCGCCCGCACCGGTTTGTAATACAGCAACACCCTCTGCCCTTCGGCATCCAGAAGCTGCATCCGTAGCCCCTGAAAGGCATCCATCACCAGAACCGGTGCCTGTCTGACGGTCATCTGGTCCAAAGAGCCGGCGGCATCACTTGCGGGCATATAGCGCGGCAGGTGATCCATCCTCACGCGCCCGTGCAGATAGCGGTCATAATAGTCCAGGCAGGCGCGCAGCTCGTTCAGACACCCGATCAACCCGCGATCCATATCCGCCGCGTTCTGACGGGCGATCTGCGCCCCGTGCTGCAAGGCCCGCCGCACCGACACCCCATCATCACGTAGAAAATGCGCCTCCAACGGGCCATAGGCCTCTTCCAAAGCGCGCAGCCCCAGAACCATACCGGAAAGATGCAAAGGCTTCCGGTTCAGGTCGACGAGCTTACTCATATCACCATCCATGCGATCCTCCTTGGGTTGAAATCCTAAAGGCACGATGGGCGGCGAATGGTTAACAGAGATTGAAATAAGGCAGAAAATCCTGAGGATGAAACAAAACCACAGGTTGCATACGGGCAAGACCCCGAAGGCCGATCATATTTTATGCAACATGCTTATAATAAAGCCTGCCAGAGTATGACGCCAATGCCTCAAAGCCCGCACGAGTGCAAAGAGACGCGGCAAAAAAGCGGCCCGATGCGAGGGAAACTTTTGGCGTCGCCTTCTGACGACGCATGGCAGGCACAAAAAAGCCCGCAAGAATGCGGGCTTGAATGCAGTTTCTCAGGAATCAACGCCCGAAATCATTCCCACTCGATCGTGCCCGGGGGCTTCGAGGTGATGTCATAGGTCACGCGGTTGATACCCTTGACTTCATTGATGATCCGCGTGGCTGTCTCGCCAAGGAAGTCGTGGGTGAAGGGGTAGTAATCCGCCGTCATCCCATCGACCGAGGTCACCGCGCGCAGCGCACAAGCGTAGTCATAGGTGCGACCGTCGCCCATCACGCCCACGGTCCGTACCGGAAGGATCGCCACGAAGGCCTGCCAGATTTCGTCATACAGGCCATGCTTGCGGATCTGGTCGATATAGACCGCATCCGCTTTGCGCAGGATCTCCAGCTTTTCGCGGGTGATCTCGCCGGGGCAGCGGATCGCCAGACCCGGTCCGGGGAACGGGTGACGGCCGATGAAGCTATCGGGCAGACCGAGTTCACGGCCAAGCTCGCGGACCTCGTCCTTGAAGAGCTCCCGAAGCGGTTCGACCAGCTTCAGACCCATCTTTTCGGGCAGGCCGCCAACATTGTGGTGCGACTTGATGGTGACCGAAGGACCGCCCGAGAAGGACACGGATTCGATCACATCGGGATAGAGCGTGCCTTGCGCCAAGAATTCGGCGCCTTCGATGTCATTGGCGTATTTCTGGAACACGTCGATGAAGAGTTTGCCGATAGTCTTACGCTTGACCTCGGGGTCCGAGACCCCTTCCAGTGCGCCGATGAACAGATCGGATTCATCTGCGGCGATCAGCTTGATATTATAGTTATCGCGGAACATGGCGACGACCTGCTCGGCCTCGTCTTGACGCAGAAGCCCGTGGTCGACGAAGACGCAGGTCAACTGCTCGCCGATGGCCTCATGCAGCAGGATCGCGGTGACCGAGCTGTCCACACCGCCGGAGAGGCCGCAGATGACCTGCTTGTCGCCAACCTGTTCGCGGATGGTCTTGATGGCTTCCTCGCGGTAGGCCGCCATGGTCCAGTCGCCGGTAAAGCCTGCTTTGCGCAGGAAGTTCTCGATCAGCGCCTTGCCGTTGGGCGTATGATGCACCTCGGGGTGGAACTGGACCGCGTAGAACTGGCGGCTTTCGTCTGCGGTGATTGCATAGGGCGCGTTCGGCGAGGTGCCGATGACCTCGAAGCCCGGAGCAAGCTGGGTCACGCGGTCACCGTGGCTCATCCAGACCTGCTCGCGGCCATCATTGAGGAAGAGACCGGCGAAGATACCGTCGAGCTTGTGGCCTTCGGCAGGTGTCACATAGGCGCGGCCATATTCGGCATGATGGCCTGCTTCGACTTTGCCGCCGAGCTGTTCCATCATGACTTGCTGACCGTAGCAGATGCCAAAGATCGGAAGGCCCATCTCGAACAGGGCCTGCGGCGCGCGGGGAGAGCCTTCGCGCGTCACGCTGTCAGGACCGCCCGAGAGGATCACGGCCAGAGGCGCGATCTCGCGGATCACCTCTTCGGTGACCGATTGATAGGGGCGGATTTCGCAATAGACATTCAGCTCGCGCAGGCGGCGCGCGATCAGCTGCGTCACCTGGGAACCGAAGTCGATGATAAGGAGGGTCTGATGCTGTGCCATATGCGAGCCTTTAAGGGGCGTTTTTCACAAAGGCAATAACTTTGCGAAAGCCGCGTGTGGATGGGGGAGAAGACGGGGGCTCTGCCCCCTCTGGCGCGGGATGCCCCGCGCCATTCACCCCCGGGATATTTCGGGCAGCTGGATGCAGGGGTTACCGCCGACGGCCGAGGGCTTCTTCCAGCACCGTCTTCAGGGTGTCGCGCGGGACGTCGGAGGTGACAAAGGCCTCGCCTATGCCGCGCGCCAGAATGAAGCGGAGCTTGCCATCGAGAACCTTCTTGTCCTGCGCCATCAGCGCGATGAGGCCTTCGGCATCGGGCAGCGGACCCTCGATATCGGCAAGGTCGGTTTTCATGCCCATCGCGCGCAGATGGGCGCGGACGCGCGAGGGGGCCTCCTGTGCGCAAAGGCCCAGTTTCTGACTGAGTTCAAAGGCCAGGGCACAGCCGATAGAGACGCCCTCGCCGTGAAGCAGGCGGCTGGAATAGCCGGTGGCTGATTCCAGCGCATGGCCGAAGGTATGGCCGAGATTCAGAAGGGCGCGGTCGCCTTCTTCGGTTTCGTCGCGCGCCACGATATCGGCCTTCATCTGCACCGAGCGACGCACGGCCTCCTGACGCAGCGCCGTATCGCCTTTGGCCAATGCGGGGCCGTTGGTTTCCAGCCAGTCGAAGAAATCTGCCGAGCCAAGCAGACCGTATTTCGCCACCTCGCCATAGCCTGCAAGGAAATCGCGCGGGGTGAGCGTGCCCAACAGGTCGATATCGGCCAGCACCAGGGAGGGTTGATGGAAGGCCCCGATCAGATTTTTGCCGCTGGGCGCATTGATCCCCGTCTTGCCGCCGACCGAGCTGTCCACCTGTGCCAGAAGCGTTGTCGGAATCTGCACGAAGCGCACACCGCGCCGCAGGACCGAAGCCGCAAAGCCCACGAGGTCACCGATCACGCCACCACCAAAGGCGATGACGATATCCTTGCGTTCGACCTTCTGTTCCAGCAGCCATTCCACCGTATGGGTGAAATGCGGCCAGCTTTTGGTGGATTCGCCTGCCGGAAGCGTCAGGGATACCATCTCCATATCCCCCAGCCCCGCGCGCAGCGCTGCCAGATGAAGTGCGCCCACGGTCTCGTCGGTGACGACCGCCACGCGGGGACGGCGCAAGAGCGGCGCGATCTCGGCCCCCGCACGGGCCAGAAGCCCTGCCCCGATCCGCACCTGATAGGCGCGCGCGCCCAGTTCCACCGATACGATATCAACCATTCTGTCGCTCCGTCTTGAATAGGTCCGGCACCTTATGCAGCGCCTCGAGCACCTTGGCTGTCATCGCGCTCACATCGGTTTGAGGACCGGCTTCCACATGTATCTGCGCTTGGGCATAGACCGGAAGGCGTGCCTCCAGCATGGCGCGCAGGGTGCCTTTCGGATCAGCGGTTTTCAGAAGCGGGCGCGTTGTCTTGAGCCGCACGCGATGCCACAGGGTCTCCAGATCGGCCTGAAGCCAGACCGACACACCGCGTTCGGCGATGACGCGTCGATTGGCTTCGGACAGAAACGCCCCGCCGCCGGTGGAAATCACCGCAGGGGCGCCGCGCAACAACCGTTCGAGGATCTCGGTTTCGCGCGCACGAAAGAACGGCTCGCCATCGCGGGCGAAGATCTCGGCGACACTCATCTGCGCAGCCTCTTCAATGGCCTCGTCGCTATCGAGAAAGGGCACATCGAGCGTCTGGGCCAAAGCCTGACCGATCGTGGTCTTGCCGCAGCCCATCATGCCCACCAACACGATGCTTCTTTCCAGCCGGTTTGTCACTCGTCCGCCCACGCGCCCCTCTTGTCTTGCCCTACAGTCGCCTCTGTGCACCACCGCACCAGAAATCGCAAAAAGGCCTGCAAGCCTCTTACTTGGCGCAATCGTGAAGATTTCCTTCCTCAATGGCGTGAACTTCCCCAAAATGCCAGTTATAATGTGCAGGGTTTTGTGATCGATGCGGCAGCGGGGGACGGTTATCCGCCTTGCACCTGCCGCATCAACGCCGTGAAATCGCAAGAGCAGAACGCGAAAAGACATAACAGACGAAAGACGTGGGGACAGATGGGGCGCATCTTCAAAGTAATCGTAATCCTGTTGATATTGGCCGTTCTGGCCGTCATCGGTTACGCCTATATCGGTGATATGGCGCCGCGGCAGGAAGAGACATCCGTGGACGTTACCTTGCCGGACCAACCGGCCGCGCAAGAATAACCGGAGATCAGGCGTGGCCACCCCTCCTCTTGCAGCTGCGGCGATTCTCTGGATTGGGACGGTCGGCTGGGCGCAGGCTCAGGAGGATGCGCCGATTTCGGCCATCGACTGGCTGTCCAACTCGATCGTGACACCGACCGCCATGCCCGCCAGCCCGACCTTTGGGGGCGCACAGCCCGCCACTCCCGGCGGAAGCCTATCGGTGATGCCACCGGTTCCGGGCGAGCCTCCCATCAGCAAAGGCGTGGGAACGGAAGATATTTCCGTTTTCACTCTGGGTGGACCCGATCCGAATATGATCGGGCTTCTGCCTGCGGCGCGCGCGGGCCTGCCCAAAACGCTTTGGGGCAAAACGCCAGAGACAGATCTGGTGGCGCTGGTGCGCAAGGAGCAGATCAATACCGCGCTGCCGGCCATCCAGTCGCTCTTGCAAAAACTGCTGCTGGCCGAGCTGGACCCGCCCGAGATTTCCAATCCCAATCGCGAAGACAGCCTGTTTCTGGCGCGGATCGACAAGCTGCTGGATCAAGGTGCTTTGGAACCGGCTTTAGCGATGCTCGAACAGGATACGACCGCCGATCCGGAAGTGTTCCGCCGCCGTTTCGATGTGGCGCTTTTGTTGGGCGAAGAAGACAGCGCCTGCAAGCTGATGGACACCACCCCCGATGTGGCACCGTCTTTCGGGGCGCGGATCTTCTGTCTGGCACGCAACGGGGATTGGGAAGCGGCGGCTGTGTCGTTGCAAAGCGGCGAGGCCTTGGGGCAGTTCGATCCGGAAACCGCGACTCTTATGGAGCGGTTTCTGGAACCCGAACTGACCGATGACAGCGAGGATCTGCCGCCGCCCACCCGCATCACCCCGCTGAATTTCCGCATGATGGAGGCCATCGGGCAATCCCTGCCCACCACCAGCCTGCCTTTGGCCTTTGCCCATGCCGATCTCCGCTCGAATAACGGCTGGAAAGCCCAGATCGAGGCGGCCGAACGGCTGGCACCGCATGGGGCGATCGACCCGAACCAGCTTCTGGGCCTTTATACCGAACGTCGGGCAGCGGCCTCCGGCAGCCTATGGGATCGAGTCTCGGCGGTATCGCAACTGGATAAGGCGGTGGAGGAAAACGATCTCGACAAAATCAACGAGATCCTGCCGCAAGCCTATAAAGCGATGGAGCAGGTCGAGCTGGAGCCTGTTCTGGCCCAGCTTTACGGGCCGCGACTGGCGGCGATGGATTTGCAGGGCGCGGCCAAGCAGATCGGTTTCCGGCTGGGCCTGCTGTCGGAAGATTACGAGAATGTCGCCAAGAATGCGGCGGATGACGATCCCGATGATGCGCTGCTGATCGCGCTTGCCTTGGGCAATACCGAAACCGTTCCCGCACAGGACCAGCTTGGCCTTGCGCTCAAGCGCGTGTTCGACGCCCCGCCCGAACAGGCCCCCGCGCCCTATCGTGGCCTCCTGCCCGACCAGCTTGGTGCGGCGGTGCTGGAAGCGGCGGATGACATCACTAATGGCGCCAGAGGCGATTACCCCCGTATGGTGAACGGCCTGACACTGCTGCGGCTGGTCGGGCTAGAGGATGTGGCGCGCCGCACCGCCTTGGAAATGATCATTCTGGAGCGCCGGGGATGAGTGATCGTGTCCCGACAGATCTCAACTGGCTGTCGATCTTTCTCGAGGCGCAGGCCGCCGAAGCGGGGGCTGCGCATAATACCGTGCTCAGCTACGGGCGCGATCTGAACGACTTTCTGGCCTTCACAAGCGCCAAGTCGCTGTCTTTCGGCACGCTTGCACAGGATGATATCGAAACCTATCTGATCCGCTGCGAGGCCGATGGTCTGGCCCAATCCACCCGCGCGCGCCGACTGTCGGCCATCCGGCAGCTTTTCCGTTTTGCCTATGAGGAAGGCTGGCGCAGCGACAACCCGTCTTTGCGGATCAGCGGCCCCGGCAAGGTGAAGGCATTGCCGAAAATCCTGTCGATAGAAGAGGTTGACCGCCTGCTTGTGGCGGCGCGCGATCATGGGCGCCATCCGATTGACCGCGCTCGCAATCGCTGCCTGATGGAAATGCTCTATGCCACCGGCATGCGTGTCAGCGAGCTGGTCACCCTGCCCGTTTCGGGCGCGCGCGGCAATCCGGCGATGCTGATGGTCAATGGCAAGGGCGGCAAGGACCGTATGGTTCCGCTGTCCGAACATGCGCGTCAGGCGCTGGCCGATTGGATCATATTGCGCGACGAAGCCGAAGATGACGCCCATCGCAAGGCCCGCAAGCCCTTGTCACGCTTTCTTTTTCCCTCTTCGGGCAAAGACGGGCATCTGACGCGGCAGGCTTTCCACCGGTTGTTGAAAGACTTTGCGGTCGAGGCGGGGATAAGCCCTGCCAAAGTCACGCCGCATGTGCTGCGCCACGCCTTTGCCACGCATCTGTTGCAAGGCGGCGCAGATTTACGGGCGATCCAGATGCTTTTGGGGCATGCGGATCTTTCCACGACAGAGATCTATACCCATGTGTTGGACGAGCGGCTGAAAACGCTGGTGATGCAGCATCATCCGCTGGCAAAACGATCTTGAAGCAGGGCAAAAGCAGTATAAAACTCGGCTATGGACACCAATTTTCTTGATGCCGCCTTCATTGGCTCGGCTGCAACCATCCTGATCCTTCTGGCCTTCTCGGCCTTTTTCTCGGGGTCCGAGACCGCATTGACCGGCGCGAGCCGCGCCAAATTGCGTGCACGTGCCGATAAGGGCGAGAAAGGCGCGGATGTGGCGCTGAATGTCACCGAAGACAGCGAAAAGCTGATCGGGGCCATTCTGCTGGGCAATAACGTCGTCAATATCCTGTCGACATCGCTGGCCACCGCCCTTCTGACACGGGTCTTCGGGGATTCCGGCGTGGCGCTGGCCACTTTAGCCATGACGGTGCTCGTGCTGATCTTTGCCGAGGTTCTGCCCAAGACCTATTCGATCAACAATCCCGAGACCGTGGCCACCAAGGTGGCCCGTCCGATCAAGCTGATCACCATCCTGCTTGCCCCCGTTGTCGCGATTGTCCGCCTTGTGGTGCGGGGGATCTTGCGGCTTTTCGGCCAGAGAACCAATGCCGATACGCATATGTTCTCGATCCATGAAGAGATTGCGGGCGCGCTGGCCTTGGGGCAATCCGAAGGCACCGTGGATAAGGAAGACCGCGACCGGCTTCTGGGCGCGCTGGATCTGGGCAACCGGACGGTCGAAGAGATCATGCTCCACCGCAGCCATATCGAGATGCTCGATGTGAATTCCGAACCGAGCGAGATCCTGACCGCTGTGTTGTCCTCGCCCTATACCCGTTTGCCGCTTTATGATGGCGAGCGGGAGAATGTCGTGGGGATCATCCACTCCAAAGACCTGCTGCGCGCGGTGGAGAAGCTCTTGCGCGAGGATGGGTCTACCTTGCAAAGCATCCGCCAGCTGGATGTGACGCAGGTGATGATGAAGCCCTATTTCATCCCCGAAACCTCGCCGCTGGATGAACAGATGCGCGAATTCCTCAAGCGCCGCACCCATTTCGCGCTGGTGGTGGATGAATATGGCGACCTTCGCGGCCTGCTGACGCTGGAGGATATTCTGGAAGAGATCGTGGGCGAGATCACCGACGAACACGACCCCACAGCGCCCTCGCGGCTGCTGCCCAATGCGGCTGGCGATTATATTGTCGATGGCGGCATGACCATCCGCGACCTCAATCGCGAAACAGACTGGTCCCTGCCCGATGACGAAGCCCATACGATTGCCGGTCTGGTGATCCACGAGGCCCAGACCATCCCGACGCCGGGTCAGGTGTTCAGCTTCCATAGCTTCCGCTTCGAGGTACTGGCCCGCAAGGATAACCGCATCACCCGCCTGAAGATACGCCCGCTCCTGCCCTCGGCGGCAGAAGAGGGCTAACATGGCAGCCTGACCCTGCGACCAAACCGGTTTGGACAAGATCCAAACCGGTTTTTTTGCCTAGCCGCGTTGTATTTCCGCTTTGCGGCGGGCCACGAAAGCCTCAAGCGCGGCGCGCCGTTCGGGGGCCAGAGCTGGCGGCTGGTAAGTCTGCAACAGCGCCGACACCCGCTGATGGGCATGCCAGACGGTATCGGGCCGCCCCGCGTGATCCCATGCGTCAAATGGCCGGTCCTCGACCACCTCGCTTTTCCAAAGCCGCGCCTGCCCCTCGGCAAGGGTTTCCTGCGCCCCCAGATAATGCCCGCCCGGCCCGACCTCGCGCAGGGCCGCAAGCGCGGCACCGCTTGGGGCCGCAATCCCGCCATACTGGCGCAGCATGGCCGAAAGCTGATCGGCATCCAGCACGAATTTCTCCGCCGAGGTCGCCAGACCGCTTTCCAGCCAGCCGCAGCCATGCAGCATGAAATCCACCCCTGCAAGCTGGCTGGCCCAAAGCGACCCTGCCGCCTCGTATCCGGCATGGGCATCGGACTGGAACGCCCCCGTCAGGCAGCCGCCCGCCCGATAAGGCACCCCCAACCGCCGCGCAAGCTGGCCTGCGGCAATGGTCAGCTGTGTGACTTCCGGAGAGGCGAAAATCGAGGCACCGGTCCTGAGATCCAGCGCACTGGCGTAAAGACCAAAGATCACGGGCGCGCCGGAGCGTATGAGTTGCGCATAGGCGATGCCGGCTATGACTTCGGCCAGAGCCTGCGCCAGCGCCCCTTCCACAGTGACCGGCGCGGTGGCCCCCATGATCGCATAGGCCGAGATCACCGTCGCCTGCCCCGCCTGCGCATAGAGTTCCAGACATCGGCTCATGGTCGCATCGAAGCTCAGCGGCGAACCGATATTGATCAATGCGCTCAGCAGCACCGGCAACTCTGTCCCTTCATATCCGAACAGGATCTTCGCGAAGGCGATGGAATCGCGGGCCCGTTCAGGGTCGGTTGAGGCCCCCATGAACGGCTTGTCCGACAATGTCGCATGTGCCAGCAACATATCCAGATGGCGGGTTTCCAGCGGCAGGTCCGTCGGTTCACACAGCGTGCCGCCCGCATGGGTAACGCTGTCGCACGCTTGCGCCAGACGCATCAGAAGCTGGAAATCGCCAAAACGCGCATCCCGTCGTCCAGCCACCGGATCTTGCACGAAAGGCGGGCCATAGACCGGCGCAGTCACCGGCCGCGCGCCGCCGATCTCGACATCGCGGGCCGGATTGGCGGCATGCTGCACAAAACGGGCGGGGGCGGTCTGGCACAATTTGCGGGCAAGACCACGCGGCAGATACACCCTTTCGCCCTGCACCTGCGCCCCGACAGCCTGCCAGCGGGCCAGTGCCTCGGGGTGATCGGCGAAATTGATCCCGATCTCGGCGAGAATCGTCTCGGCCTCGGCCTCGATCTCCGCCGCCTTGGCCTCGCTAAGCAGATCACAGGGCGGGATACGGCCCATCGGCTGCACGGCGCTATGTGGCGAGGAGGACGGCAGGGGCATTCGGGGTTCCGTTCATGGCAGACAGGTTCGGCCCCGATCTTGCCCCCGAACCCCGCCGGAGTTCAACCGCCCTGCTCAACTCTGTTGCAAAAGCAGAAGACTGGCCTGCCACGGGCCCAGATGCAGGCTGTGATCGGGATTGGGCCGGATCGATCCCAGCTCGCCCGCGATCGTCACCCAGTTGCCCGCAGGCACCGTCACACTGACCGGATGATCCGACAGGTTGAAAAAGCATTGCACCACCTCGTCCTCCAGCACGCGCTGGAAGGCCAGCACCTCGTCGCCTGCCCAAACATCGCGGATATCCCCCTTGCGCAAGGCCGGATGGTTGCGCCGGAACGCCAAGGCCCGACGGTAGTGATGCAGCAGGGCCGAAGGGTCCTTATCGGCAGCATCCACGGCAAGACGGGCATGGGCACGCGGCACCGGCAACCACGGTTTCGCCTGCGAGAAGCCCGCATAGGGGGCCTCCTCTTCCCAGACCATCGGCGTGCGCGCGCCGTCGCGCCCCTTGAACTCGGGCCAGAACTCGATGCCATAGGGGTCTTGCAGGTCTTCGTAATCCAGCTCCGCCTCGGGCAGGCCCAGCTCTTCGCCCTGATAGAGACAAAGGGAGCCGCGCAGACAGGACATCAGCGTGGTATAGAGGCGTGCCGCCTGCGGCGCGAGCCCCCAGCGCGTGATATGGCGCTCCACGTCATGGTTGGTAAAGGCCCAGCAGAGCCAGCCATCTGGCACCACTTCAGCCACCTTGTCGAACACCGCCTTGAAGCTGCTTGCAGGCAGGGGCGCGTGGCCCGAGAGGAACTCGAAAGCATAGGACATATGCACCTTGTCATTGCCCGACGTATATTCCCCCAGAAGCTCCAGCCCCCGCTGGGCATCTCCGACCTCGCCCACCGCCGCCGCATTATAGCCGTTCATCAAGGTGCGCAGCTTGCGCAGAAAATCGAGATTGCGCGGATGGTTCTTGTCGTAAAGATGGAGCTGATGATTATAGGGATTGACCTTGGGGGCGGTGGAATCATTGCGCTGTTCCGGCGGCAGGGGCGGATTGTCGCGCAGCTTCTCGTCATGCATGTAATAATTGACCACATCCAGACGGAACCCATCCACCCCGCGGTCCAGCCAGAATTTCGACACATCCAGCAATGCCTGCTGCACCTCGGCGCAGTGATGGTTGAGATCGGGCTGCTGGGTCAGGAAGTTATGCAGATAATATTGTTCGCGGCGGCTGTCCCAATGCCATGCCGAACCGCCGAACATCCCCAGCCAGTTATTGGGCACCGTGCCATCGGGTTTCGGCTCGGCCCAGACATACCAGTCGGATTTCGGATTATCGCGGCTGGAACGGCTTTCCTTGAACCAGGGATGCTGGTCGGAAGTATGCGAGAAGACAAGATCGATCAGCACCTTGATGCCCAGAGCATGGGCCGTCTCGATCACCTGATCGAAATCGGCCAGCGTGCCGAACATCGGATCGATATCGCAGTAATCGGCGACATCATACCCGAAATCCTTCATCGGAGAGGTGAAGAACGGCGAAATCCAGATCGCATCCGCCCCGAGCCGCGCGATATGCGGCAGGCGACGCACGATCCCCAGAAGATCGCCGATCCCGTCCCCGTTGCTGTCTTGGTAACTGCGCGGATAGATCTGGTAGATCACCGCACCACGCCACCAGTCGGGATCCTTGCGCATCACACTCATACCAACTGTCTCCTTTTGTCACTCTCCGGTCCTCGTCGCGTTCAAAGGATAGGAAGCCCTGCAAACGAGATGAACCCCTATGACAAAAAACTGAGGTGGAATATGTCGCGCGGGCCCATGCTGCGGCCCTGAAGCGACACCTGCATGCAACACCGCCCGTCTTTGACGAAAGAGACGGCAAAATCAGTTTGGAACCATTTCAAACCGTTTTAGCGTTTCCTTTCAAAGGACCAGATATCTCGGGGTTTGAAATGACGCTGAAAGACCTCGCCCGTCAACTCGGGCTTTCGCCCACGACTGTCAGCCGCGCGCTCAACGGGTTTCCCGAAGTGGCCGAGGCCACGCGCCTGCGCGTGTGCGAAGCCGCGCGCGAGAGCGGCTACCATCCCAATATGCAGGCCCGCCGCCTTGCCACGGGCCGCGCGATGGCCATTGGCCATATCCTGCCGATGGCACCCGAGCATGATCTGGTCAATCCGGTCTTTGCCGACTTCATCGCCGGAGCCGGCGAGATCTATGCGTTGCGCGGCTATGATCTGGTGATGACCCTCGTGCCCGCTCAGGACGAAGAGGCCGCCTATCGCGCGATGGCCGCCAAACATAATGTCGATGGGGTGATCCTGCACGGGGCGCGCCAGAATGACCCCCGCCCCGCGCTTTTGCGCAGTCTAGGCCTGCCGTTTGTCACGCATGGCCGACCGCCCGCATCGTCCGAGACCGATCTCTGGGTCGATGCCCATCATGAAGCCGCCTTCGAGCAGCTGACCGCTCTGCTGCTGGATCAGGGGCATAGGCAGATCGCCTTTATCAACAGCCCCGATCCCCTGCAAAGCTCGGCCTATCGCCGCACGGGGTTCGAGCGCGCCTTTCTGGCCCGCGGGCTGGAGGTACCACGGCTCTATATGGTCGCGGGGGAGGTTTCCGATGAAACCGGCCGCGACGCGGCGGCTGAAATGCTCAGTTGGGAACAGCGCCCCAGCGCCTTTGTGACCGCCTCGCTGATGGCCGCGATGGGGGTGCGGCGGGCCGTCGAGGATACGGGACATGTCTTGGGGCGCGATATTTCGGTGGTGACATGGGATGACGAGCTGTCCTTTGTCAGCAATCGTGGCCTGAACCCGCTTTATACCACGATGAAATCCCCGATCCGCGAGGCCGGACAGCGCGCCGCGCAGATGCTGATTGACCGGATCGAGACCCCCGAGATCGCCCAGTCGCCCCTGCTGATCGAGCCAGCCTTGCTGATGGGACATTCCATCGGCGCGTGGAACGGCTGACCGGCGCCGATCAGCCAAGGCGCGGGGGCGCCGCTGTTAGCGCCCAAACGCACCCTTGCTTGGCCCTGTCAGGGCCTCTATCAAAGGGCGAGGATCGCTGAGGAGACCGAGATGCACACAGCTACCGCCCCCCGTTACACGCTTCTGGCCGATATCGGCGGCACCAATACGCGGGTGGCCCTGGCGCAGGGCTCGACGCTGGTGCCCGCCTCGGTCGCGCGGTTTCCCAATAAAGGGCGGGCCGCTCTGGAAGAGATCCTGACAGAATATATGGTGGCCGAGCGGGTATCCAATCTGGCGGGCGTCTGTGTCGCGGTGGCCGGGCCGGTATCGGTTGATGGTCAGGACGCACGAATGACCAATCTGGACTGGACAATCCGCGCCAGTGCCCTGCAGGCCACGACAGGGGCCGCGCATGTGTCCATCCTGAACGATCTTCAAGCTCAGGGCCATGCGCTTTCGGGGCTGGCCCCCGAGGCGCTGCGGATGGTTCTGCCCGGTGCCCCCGCGCCCAAGGGGGCCGCGCAGCTTGTCGTGGGCATCGGCACCGGCTTCAATGCCGCGCCCGTGCATCACGCACCGCAGGGCTATGTCGTGGTGCCCGCGTCGGAATGCGGCCATATCACCCTGCCCCTGCGCAGCGAATTGCATATCGAGATCAAACGCTATTTCGAACGCAAGCACCGCTTTGCCAGTGTCGAACATGCCTGCGCCGGACGTGGTCTGGAACGAATCTACGCCTTCGTGACGGGACAGGAGGACGCCACGGTCGACGGAAAAGAGATTCTTTCCCTCATGCAAAGTGAAGACCGTGACGCCTTAAAGGCTGCCGAAATCTTCACGACTCTCCTTGGAGGTGTGCTGGGCGATCTCGCACTGACCCACCTGCCCTTTGGCGGCATTTATCTGATTGGCGGGGCCGCCCGCGCGATAGAACCCTGGCTGGAACGGTTCAATTTCCAGCAAGCCTTTAAAGACAAAGGATCTTTTTCAGACTACATGGAGCGGTTTTCGATCCATGTGGTGGAAGATGATTATGCCGCGCTGGCAGGCTGCGCAAATTATCTTGCCGCCCATAAGCTGGGATTGCTGTAAAGCGACGCCGACCCCTGTGTCGTCAAGTCTATGTTAACAGACCTGCGCTAAACCCATTTCATTACCGAATGAAAGGGGAACTAGGTGCAGTTTTCTCACTCAGACATCCCTGGGGGTCGCACATGACGACGCTTCCCCTGGACCCAAAGCTAGACCTGACCAAGGTCGCAGGACTAACGGATACACTTCGCTCTCATAAGGGGAGCGATCTGGTTATCGATGCCGCAGAGGTAAGCCATCTGGGGGCTTTGGGCCTGCAGGTTCTTGTTTCCGCCGCGAAGACCTGGCGTGACAGCGGTCACTCGCTGACAATTTCTCCCCGTTCCGAAGCCTTCGACGAAGCGCTTGGGATCTTTGGGGTTTCCCTTGATGATTTACAATCCACGGAGGCCGCATGAGCCTGACAGTTCTGGCCGTCGACGACAGCCGTACCATCCGCGACATGCTCAAACTCGCTTTGAAAGATGCGGGCATTGAACTTCACGTCGCCGAAGATGGCGTGCACGGGCTTGAGGTGCTTGAGGGCATCGAACCCGACGCGATCATCTCCGATATCAACATGCCGCGCCTCGACGGCTTTGGCTTCATCGAAGCCGTCCGCGGTCAGGAAAAGCATCGGGCAACCCCGATCCTCGTCCTCACGACAGAATCCGCCCCTGAACTGAAGGCACGTGCCCGTGCGGCAGGTGCAAGCGGCTGGATCGTGAAGCCTTTCGACCCGCCCAAGCTGGTTAAGGCACTTCAGATGGTGGCAGGCTAAGGGAGGGATCCATGTCTGATCCGATGGCAGAAATTCGGGCCAGTTTCTTTGTTGAATGCGAAGAACTGCTTGAAAGTCTTCAGGACGCACTCATCGAGATGGATGAAGGCGCCTATGATAACGAGACGATCAACGTCGTCTTCCGGGCCGTGCACTCCATCAAAGGTGGGGCTGGAGCCTTCGGACTGGACGCGCTCGTCGCATTCGCCCACCGGTATGAAACGGTGATGGATGAGGTACGCTCCGGCAAACTTCAGCTTTCGCCCGATGCCGTAAAGCATTTTTTCCAATGCGCCGATTTCCTGTCGGATCACGTCCGTGCAGCACAAGCTGGTGATCCTCCGCCACAAGGGGCCGAGGAAGCCCTGTGCGAGCTGGAATCCCTGATGGGCATGGCCCCTGGCGGGGCTGTCGAGGAAGAGGAAGTCTCCTCTGACGATTTCCAGCCGATGGGGTTGAGTTTTGATCTTGATCTGGGAGCAGCTGACGAGGTCAGCGAAACCCGGATCGAAGTGGACTTCGTGCCCAAGGCCGAATTGTTCACCTCGGGCAATGAGCCGCTGCATCTGTTCCGTGCCTTGCACGAGCTATGTCCGGAAATGGTGGCGACCCTTGATCTGGATGCCATCCCCGCGCTCGACGACCTCAATCCGGAGATCCCCTATCTGTCCTGGAATGTTGTTCTGACAGGCGATGTCAACGAGATGGATATCCGCGAAGTCTTCGATTTCGTGGAAGATGTCAGCACGCTTGAAATCAAACAGGATAACGGCGTCGAAAACAGTTTTCTCCCTTTTGCCAATGACGGCGCAGAAGCATCGACTGATGCCGTCATGGATGCAGAATTCATGGATGCCCCGTCATCACCTGCTCCGCAACCCGAGCCCACGGCAGTGATGCCCGCTCCTGTGGAGGCGACACCTGCGCCCGAACGGGCGGCTCCGAAAGAGACGGAGGCGGGGGCCGCTGCGGCGCAAGCGAAACATGGCAATGACCCGTCCCCCACCGTGCGTGTGGATCTGGACCGGATCGACCGTCTTGTGAACCTTGTCGGGGAGCTGGTCATCAACCAGGCAATGCTCGCACAAAGCGTGGCCGAGGCCGGTTTGCCACCGAATTCTGCCGTCATGACCGGGCTTGAAGCCTTCATGATGCTGACCCGGGATATTCAGGACTCGGTCATGATGATCCGGGCACAGCCCGTCAAACCGCTCTTCCAGCGGATGGGGCGGATTGTGCGCGAGGCGTCGGCCGCAGTTGGCAAGGATGTCCGGTTGAAGGTCGAAGGCGAAACGACCGAAGTCGACAAGACCGTCATCGAACGCCTTGCAGATCCTTTGACCCATATGATCCGGAACTCGGTCGACCACGGTCTCGAGACGCCCGATAAGCGTCGCGCGGCAGGAAAACCCGAAGAAGGCGTCATCACACTCTCGGCGCAGCATCGCTCGGGACGTGTGGTTATCGAAATCGAAGATGATGGTGCAGGGATCAACCGGCCGAAAGTCCTGGCAAAGGCCATCGAAAAAGGTCTTGTCGCGCCCGAGGCGCAACTGACGGATGCAGAGATCGACAACCTGCTGTTCTTGCCGGGTTTCTCTACAGCAGATCAGGTCTCGGCCTTGTCCGGTCGTGGTGTCGGTATGGATGTCGTGCGTAGCTCTATCCAGTCTCTGGGCGGGCGGATCACCATCCATTCAGAACCCGGCAAGGGAACGATCTTCTCGATCTCTCTGCCGCTCACCCTGGCCGTGCTGGATGGTATGGTCGTGAATGTCGCCGGAGAAACGCTGGTCGTGCCTTTGAACGCCATTCTGGAAACGCAGACCCTTACGGCGGAAGATCTGCGGAAACTGGGGCCGACGACCAATGTCATCCATGTCCGTGGCGAGTTCGTTCCCCTTTACGATCTTGGGGCCGAGCTTGGATATCGCGGCGCGAAAAGCAACTATGAGGGATGCATCGTCTTGCTCACCGCGCAGGAAGATGGCCGCCGGAATGCCCTGATTGTCGACCAGATCATGGAACAACGTCAGGTCGTGATCAAAGGTCTGCAGCAAGCCTACGGGCACATCCCCGGCATCGCCGCAGCCACTATTCTTGGCGATGGTCAGATCGCTCTGATCCTTGACCCCGCCGACCTTGTTCAAAACGCAACCGGCCACACCCGGTCCGACTTTGCCCTAGCAGGATGATTAAGATGACTGAAACAGCATCGAGCCAAACCTCGTCCGAGATCGAACTTCTGTCTTTCCGCTTGGCAGACGAAGAATATAGCGTCGATATCATGTCTGTGCGCGAGATCCGTGGATGGACGCGTGCAACCCCTCTGCCGCATGCCCCGCCGCATGTGCGTGGTGTCATCAACCTGCGCGGCACAGTGCTGCCGGTGGTGGATTTGTCCGTCCGTTTGGGCATGAGCCCGGTAGAAGGCGATGCGCGTAACGTGATCATTGTGGTCCAGTTCGGCAACCAGACCGCAGGGCTGCTTGTCCATGCCGTATCGGATATTCTCTCGATCCCGCGCGAAGAGCTGCAACCGCCGCCGGATCTTGCTGCAGATATGTCGCATAGCTTCATTTCGGCACTGACCATTGTGGAAGGACGTATGATCCGCGTCTTGGATCTCGCCACGGTTCTGCCCGAAGATACCGCGGAAGCCGCATGAACGCACTAACCCCCAATATTCCCCAGACGACCCCTAGCGAGAAAGAACTGGCAGAAATTGCCGCGATTCTTATGGCGCATGCGGGAATCGTCCTGGCACCGGGAAAGGGCTCGATGGTCCAATCTCGGCTACAGAAACGGCTTCGTGCTCTGGGGCTGAACTCCTACCGTAGCTATATCGACCTCGTCAGCAGTCAGGACGGCCTGAGCGAACGTCAGGAGATGATTTCTGCCCTGACCACGAATGTGACGAATTTCTTCCGAGAAAATCATCATTTCGAAACGTTGAAGACAACGGCTCTGCCTCAGTTGTTGGCCTCGCGCGGCAAAAGGCTCCGTATCTGGTCGGCGGGCTGCTCCAATGGTCAGGAAGCCTATTCGATCTTGATGACTGCGGCAGAATCCGTCCGAGATTTCGACCAGTCCGATATCCGGCTTCTGGCAACCGATATCGATCCGGTCATGATCCGACGTGGCACTGCGGGCGTCTATTCTGAGACTATTCTAGAAGCCGTTCCCGGCCCTCTTCAGAAAAAGTACTTTCAGAAGCACGGAGAAGATTTTCAGGTTCTAGACAGGTTGCGCAATCGCGCAGCCTTCCGCGAGCTAAATATCCATTCGGATTGGCCAATGAAAGGCCAGTTTGACATCATCTTCTGTCGGAACATGATGATCTATTTTTCTCCAGAAGCCCAAAACCTTCTGTGGAAACGTTTTGAAAAAATCCTTGCTCCGGGCGGCTGGCTTTTTGTTGGCCATTCCGAGCGGGTTCCGCTGGACACGGGCAGCAAACTCCTGCCGGCCGGAATCACCACTTATCGACTCCCCGAAACGGGTTAATGAAGGAGGCCACAAATGGCATTGCGAGACCAACTTAAAGTCATGGTGGTCGATGATATGTCCACAAGCCGCGGCCTGATCCTACAGGCGCTGGACGCTATGGGTATTCGCCAGGTGGGCTATGCAGTCGATGGCCCGGGCGCATTGAGCATTCTGGAGAAAACTCCGGTCCACCTTGTCATCTCGGACTATAACATGCCGGGAATGGACGGGCTGCAGCTGCTTCATGCGATCCGTAAAAATCCGAAGACCCAGCGTAGCGGCTTCATTCTGATCACGGGTCGTGCGGATAAAGAGATCATCGAGAACGGCAAGAAGCTTGGCATGAACAACTTCATCAAGAAGCCGTTCCAGCCGCAAGATCTTCGCAACTGCATCGAGGCCGTTGTGGGGCGCCTATGATCACCAGCACCGCACAGGAAACCATTCCGCCAAAGCATCAAGACCTGCCTCTTGATGCGTTGGCAGCCCGTGTTGGCGACGAGCTGGAAACTCTGGCACGTCTTTCCGCCGATGTTCAGAAAGCGATTTCGGAATGCGAATTTTCCGAACATACGCGGGCCGAGGCGATCCGGGGGATGCAAGGCATCGACCGGATCACACAATCGCTCGAAGATCTTGGTCGCCTGATGGCGGCGGTCTCGGGGGAAATGCCGGAGGGCGTGAAACTTCACGCCGTTCCGATCCTGTCCCGTCTGCGACTTCACGAGCTGATCACAAATCTCAATCCTTCCCAGGACCGGATCGTGCTCAGCCATGAAGAAGCCGATGGCGAAATCGAGTGGTTCTAAGCGGAGCAACCCGCTTAGAACGATCTCTGGATTATTTCCGTTTGCCAAACGCTTCGGCCAAGGCAGACCCTAAAGCCCCAGTGGAACCGGTTTTGGGAGAATCCCCGGTCCCTTTGCGGGATCGATATGCGTTCTGTTGATCGCGCGCAGGCTTGCCCTCTTTCGCGGCGGCGGCTTCCGGCTTGGCATCCCGACGCATACTCAACCCGATACGTTTACGGGCAATATCAACTTCGGTCACCATGACCTTGACCACATCACCCGCTTTCACCACTTCATGCGGGTCCTTAACGAACCGGTCTGCCAACTGGCTGACATGCACAAGCCCATCCTGATGAACGCCGATATCCACAAAGGCTCCGAAAGCGGCGACATTGGTCACGGTCCCCTCAAGGCGCATTCCGGGGCGCAGGTCCGAAATTTCTTCAATCCCGTCTGCAAAACTCGCGGTTTTGAAATCCGGACGCGGATCACGCCCCGGCTTTTGTAGCTCTGCCAGAATATCGTGGATAGTTGGAAGGCCGAACCCGTCACGCAGGAAATCTTCGGCCCGGATCATACGCAAAGCGGCCTCATTACCCATGACCGAACGCAGATCGCGCCCGCAGGCTTTTACGATATCGCGCGCGATGTCATAGGCTTCCGGGTGCACCGCCGAGGCATCCAGAGGTTCTTTCCCGTCGCGAATGCGCAAGAAACCGGCGGCTTGCTCGAAAGCGCGCGGCCCCAGTCGGGCGACTTTCAAAAGGTCTTTACGCGCGGAAAATGCCCCGTTTGTTTCCCTATGGGACACAATCGCCTCGGCCAAAGCGGGCCCGAGCCCCGACACATGCGACAAAAGCGCCGCCGACGCCGTGTTCAGGTCAACGCCCACCGCGTTCACGGCATCTTCCACGACCCCTTCCAGCGAGCGCCCCAAACGGTGCTGGTCCACATCATGCTGATACTGCCCGACGCCGATACTTTTGGGTTCGATCTTGACCAGCTCGGCCAGCGGATCCTGCAGGCGTCGCGCAATAGAAACTGCTCCCCGCAGGCTCACATCCAGATCCGGAAACTCCCGCGCAGCCAGTTCCGAGGCGGAATAGACGGAAGCGCCTGCCTCGGAGACAATAACCTTTGTCGGAACAGGCTGCCCCTTGGGCAGACGTTTGAGAACATCCAGCACCAACCGCTCGGTCTCGCGCGAGGCGGTGCCATTGCCAATCGCGATCAATTCGATCTTATGTTTCATCATCAGGGCCAAAAGCGCGGCTTCCGCCCCCCGCAGATCATTTTTCGGCTGGAACGGGTAAATCGTTGTGCTCTCGAGCAGTTTGCCGGTGGCATCGATAGCGGCCACTTTCACGCCTGTCCGAATCCCCGGGTCCAGCCCCAATGTCGCGCGCGCGCCAGCAGGAGCCGCCAGAAGCAGATCCTTGAGATTGCGGGCAAATACCGAGATCGCCTCCTCTTGCGCCCGCGTCCGCAAATCCCCCAGAAGGTCCAGCATCATCGACAGGGACAACTTGACCCGCCATGTCCATGCAGCGGCCTGACGCAACCAATGCGCCCCCGCGCCATGCCCCCGCAGATTGAGCGACGCGGCAATCATCTCTGCGGGCCGGTCGGCCACGGTTTCTTCGGGCAGGATATCAAGCGTGATCACCCCCTCATTCGAGGCCCGCAACATAGCCAGAGCGCGATGCGACGGCGCCGTCTGCCATTTCTCGCTGTGATCGAAATAATCCGAAAACTTCGCGCCCTTGTCGGCCTGCCCGTCCACAAGCTTCGCCCGCAAGACCGCATTCTGATGCATCCAGTCGCGCAACCGTCCCAGAAGCGCGGCATCCTCCGTCAGACGCTCGCCCAGAATGTCACGCGCGCCGGTCAAAGCCTCTTTGACAGTTGGCACAGCCTCGTTGAGATACGCGGCCGCCACTGTCTCGGGGTCCGCGCCATGGTCGGCCAAAATCGCATCAAGCAAGGGTTCAAGACCGTTCTCGCGCGCAATCATCGCCTTGGTGCGGCGTTTTTTCTTATAGGGGAGGTAAAGATCTTCCAGCTCTGCCTTGGTCTGGGCGCGCGCGATCTGCAGTGCCAGATCATCGCCAAGCTTCCCCTGTTCCGCGATGGATTTCACAATCGCCGCACGCCGCGTTTCCATATCGCGCAGGTAGATCAGCCGGTCGGAGAGCAGACGCAGCTGTGTATCATCCAGCCCCCCCGTCGCCTCTTTACGATACCGCGCGACAAAAGGCACGGTCGCGCCCTCGTCCAGCAGCTTGACCGCGGCCACCACCTGTTCGGGGCGGGCAGAAATATCACTGGCGATCTGGCGGGATATGCGGAGTTCGGGGTCCAAGGCTTCCTCCATGCGTCTTAGGCAGTCTTCTCGGAAGAAGGGGTCTATCCCCGATCCGGCCAGCCGCCAAGGGGGATTGCATCCGCGCAAGGCCGACCGGCTCGGTTTTGCCGATCACAGCCTCAGGCAAAGCGCCCCGAACGCGCCAGCACCTCGATCTGGTATCCATCGGGATCGGCCACAAAGAAGAACCGCGCAATCGACGTGCCCGCCGGTGCGAAATCAACGATGTTGCGGGGGGCAAAGCCTTCGGCCTCGAAACGCGCGTGTTCCGCATCGAGATCGGCCACCGTCACCGCCAGATGGCCATAGCCGGTCCCCAGATCATAGGGCGTGCCCTGCCCCTTGTTCACCGTCAATTCCAGTTCGAATTCCGTTTCGGAATTCGACAGATAGACCAGCGTGAATTCCGGAAACTCGAGCCGCTCCACCAGTTCAAGCCCGAAAGCCCGATGGTAGAAGTCACGCGATTTCCTCTCATCCGTCACGCGGATCATGGAGTGGACCAGTTTTGCCATTTCAAACCCTTTTGCTACGAGGTGGTTGCGCGCGCCGTCCCGCGTTCAGAGGCCGGCGTTCAGATATAGCCGAAGCGCGCGCGGCGACGCCAGTCGAAGACCGTGACACAGAACAGAAGCAGCCCGCCAAAACTCAGCGCAGCCCCCACATAGCCCGAAACCGGATAATCATAGCCCGCCGTCAAGGCTTTGGCGGCAAGAAACGGCCCCAGCGCATTGGCCAGATTGAAGGCCGCGTGATGGAGGGCCGCGGCAAGTTGCTGGGAGTCACGCGCCACATCCATCAGGCGGATCTGCAACGGCATAGAGACCCCGCTAAGAAGGCCCAACAGCAGCACACAGACCGCATAGCTGCCCAGATGGCTGGTGGCCGACGGATAGGCCAGCAACAGAAGCGTCCCCACCGTCAGGCTGAAAAAGGCGGTCGCGGTGTGGCTGCGGTCAGACGCCCAGCCATAGATCATCGTGAAAATCGTCATCCCGATCCCCGCCAGCGCCAGAATGAAGGGCACGTAAGTGGCCGGAAGATGCATGCTGTCCGTCGTGGTGGAGGCGAGATAGGTATAGACCGAGAAAAACCCTCCAAACCCGATAGCGCCGGTCGCCAATGTCAGCCAGACCTGCGTGTTTTTCAGCGCCCCCAACTCCTTGAGCGGGCTGGCATTCGGGTCCACGGGCACGCGCGGGGCCGCCAGAAAGACCGAGATCGCGGTCATCAACGAAATCGCGCCGACCAGCAGGAAGCTCCAGCGCCAGCCCACCGTCTGCCCCAATATATTGGCCATCGGCACGCCAAGCGTAGTGGCGATGGTCAGCCCCAGAAACATCTTGGACACAGCCGCCGCACGTTTTTCTTTGGGGACAGCCGCCGCGATCACCAGCGCGCCCACGCCGAAATAGGCCCCATGCGGAAGCCCTGACAGAAACCGCATCGCCATGAAGCTGCCGAAATTGGGAGCAAGGGCCGAGAGCATGTTGAACACCGCAAAAGCAACCATCAGCCATGTCAGCATCAGACGCCGCCGCACCTTGGCCCCGATCACTGCCAGCGTCGGCGCACCGATCACCACTCCCAGCGCATAGGCGCTGATGGCATCCGCCGCACGCGAGGCATTCACCCCGAGTTCCTTCGAGAAATAGGGCAGCAGCGCCATCGAGGCGAATTCCGTCGTACCAATGGCAAAGCCCCCGAGCGCCAAGGCCAGAATAATCAATCTCGGCGACGCCTTGAAGACGGGCGGTTCGGCCCCCTGCAGCGGGCCAGCCGTTGAAGAGTGTTCGATGCTCATGAGATGGGTCCTAGCATTGGAGGGAGAAGCCAGCGGGCCTTTATGTGCCTAGTATGGAGCATGTGGAAAAAGAACAAGCGACCGACATGATTTTATGTATGCGCTCATTGCAAGCCCGCTTGCAATCGGGCGCAAAGACGGGTTCGGCACAAAAAAACGGCGGTCCGGAAACCGCCGTTCTGCAAGGTCAGTTTGCAGCCCCCCAGTCAGGCAGGCCAGGACCTGCGAGATCACACACCGTCATCGATCGGGAAGAAACTATCGGAGCGCGCGCGGTGCCAGCGCGACAGATAGCCGAATTTATCCTCTTCCTCGCGCAGCAGGAAGCCTTCGGGCATATAAGGATACACCTCGCTGCCCACCACCATCTGCCGGTCCTTCTCGCGCATCATCAGGTGATGGGGCAGGAATTTCGACGGATGGTCCAGCCCCGCAGCGCCAGTCATTTCCTTGAGGGCTTTCATCGTGTTGCGATGGAAATTCGCGACCCGCGTCGCCTTATCTTCAACCACAAGCGCCTTCTGGCGACGGGCGTCCTGCGTGGCCACCCCGACCGGACAGCGGTTGGTATGGCAGGCCTGCGCCTGAATACAGCCAATCGCGAACATGAAGCCCCGTGCCGAGTTGCACCAATCCGCCCCGAGCGCCAGCGTGCGGGCAATATCAAAGCTGGAAATGATCTTGGCAGAGGCCCCGATCCGGATCTTGTCACGCAGCCCCGCACCACGCAGCGCGTTGTGGACAAATGTCAGCCCTTCGACAAGCGGCATGCCCAGACGGTTGGCAAATTCCAGCGGTGCCGCCCCGGTGCCGCCCTCCTTGCCATCGACCACGATGAAATCGGGGGTAATGCCGGTTTCGATCATCGCCTTGATCATGCACATGAATTCGCGGCGGTGACCAACACAGAGTTTGAAGCCCACAGGTTTTCCGCCCGAAAGATCGCGCAGCGTCTTGATAAATTCGCACAGCTCGATCGGCGTCGAGAACGCCGAATGCGAGGCAGGCGAGACACAATCCTGATCCATCGGGATATCACGTGCCTCGGCAATCTCGGGCGAGATTTTCGCCGCCGGCAACATCCCGCCATGACCGGGCTTGGCACCCTGGCTGAGCTTGATCTCGATCATCTTGACCTGCGGGTCCTGCGCGCGCTGCGCGAAGGTCTCGGGATTGAAGCTGCCATCATGATTGCGGCAACCGAAATAGCCCGAGCCGATCTCCCAGATCAGATCGCCGCCGCCCGCGCGGTGATAGCGCGAAATCGACCCCTCACCGGTGTCATGGGCAAAGCCCCCCAGCTTCGCACCGGTATTGAGCGCCTGAATGGCATTGGCAGACAGGGCCCCGAAAGACATGGCGGAGATATTGTAGATCGAGGACGAATAGGGCTGCGTGCAATCCGGCCCGCCGATTGTCACACGGAAATCATGGCTCTGGATATGGCGCGGCTGCACCGAGTGGGTGATCCACTGATAGCCGGAATCATAGACCCGCTGCTTGGTGCCGAAAGGCCGCGCATCTTCGACATTCTTGGAACGCTGATAGACAAGCGACCGTTCCTCGCGCGAAAAGGGTTCTTCGTCCTGATCCGCCTCGATCAGATATTGCCGGATCTCGGGACGGATACTTTCCAGCAGATAGCGCATATGCCCCATGATCGGGTAATTGCGCAGCACCGCATGGCGTGTCTGGCGCACGTCATAGCAGCCCACAAGGAAAAGCGCGCCGAAGATCACGAGGGGCAACCAGAAAATCCCGTGAAAAGGCACCCCGAACAGCGATAACAGCGCAAGGGCACCGCAAACAATCATCGGTGTAAAGCGGCTGACATCTCTCGAATGCATGGCTTGCTCTCCTGTAAAGCGCATTTCTTGGGGCTATAGCCGAGTTTAATATGGGAGTGTAACCGGAAACTTACCGACACAACGGATCACAAACTGGTTCCCGAAGGCACAAGCCCGCGCAAGGCAATCAGTTCGGTCAGGACATGGGCACCGGCAATCGCGGTGGCCCCCGTGGTGTCATAGGGGGGCGAGACCTCGACCACATCCCCGCCAACCAGCATCAGCCCGCGCAAGCCGCGCAGGATCTCGGCCGCCTGCCAGCTTGCCAGCCCGCCCCAGACCGGCGTCCCCGTCCCCGGTGCAAAGGCCGGATCAAAGCAGTCGATATCGAAGGTGATATAGCACGGACGCCTGCCCACGACCTGCTTGATCTTGGTGATTACCGCCTCCAGCCCTTTGCGATGCACGAAAGGCGCGTCAAGGATCGTCACCCCCAGCGTATCGGGATTGTCGGTGCGGATCCCGACAGAGACCGAAGCCTTCGGGTCCACCAGCTTTTCCTTGATCGCCTTATACAGAAACGTGCCGTGATCAATCCGTGCCGGATCGTCATCGACCCATGTGTCGCTATGCGCATCGAACTGGATCAGCGCAATCGGGCCATAGATCTCGGCCACGGCGCGCAGGATCGGCAGGGTCACATAATGGTCGCCGCCCATCGACAATGGCGTCACCCCCGCCGCAAGAATGCCGCGCAGATGCTCGGTGATCCGTGCAGGCGTCTGTGCGACATTGGCATAATCGAACGCCAGATCGCCATAATCGACTATACTCAGGGTAGAGAACGGGTCATAGCCCCAGCCATAGGGCGCATCGAAGGCCTGCAGCGTCGAGGCCTCGCGGATGGCCCGCGGCCCGAACCGCGCCCCCGGCCGATTGGTCACCGCCTGATCGAAGGGGATGCCGGTCACCGCCACATCGACCCCGACAAGATCCTTGCTATAGCGCCTGCGCAGAAAGCTGGTCGCGCCGCCAAAGGCGTTCTCATAGCTCAGGCCACGCCGCTTCTGTCTGGTAAAGGCCTCATCGACCTGTGTCTTGGCATCCTCTAGCGCCATCCGTGCCTCCCTGTTTCAACCACGCCTTCAAGGCGTGACGCCATGTCATGCACAGGTCAAGCCCCGTCCGGCCATAATCCGCACAGCCAAGCCCGTGCGTAAAGATGGGTTTCGGTTATATGATCTATGTCAAATCGCACAAATCAGAAACAGGTTAAGGTCCGCGCAACTTAGGAGGGAATATGCGACTTACAATCCGTACCAATCTGGCAATGCGCACTTTGATGTTCTGTGCCATCAATGCCGGTCGGACCGTGCGAAAATCGGAAATTGCGGAGAATTGCAACGCCTCCGAAAACCATCTCGCTCAAGTGATCAACACCTTGTCGCAGCGCGGCTTTATCGAGACGCGGCGCGGGCGTGCCGGCGGCATGCAGCTTGCGCGTCCGGCAGCCGAAATCTCGGTCGGCGAGGTCTTCCGCAGCTTCGAGGGCGGCCTGCCCTTTGCCGAATGTTTTGACGAAGGCTCGAACACCTGCCCGCTGCGCGACGGCTGCATGCTGCGCAACGCGCTGAGCAAGGCACTCGAAGCCTTCTTCGCCGAGCTGGATCGCTACAATCTGGCCGACCTTGTCGAAAACAACGACAAGCTTGAAAAGATCCTGCTGCTGCCCAATGCGATGCCCCATGTCACCGCCTGCAGCCCGCGGATCTCGGCGCTGCACTAAGCCTGTCTTGCGGAGCAGGCTCCCCCCCTGTTCCGCAGGCCCGCCCCGGCGGGTCCTTCGCGCATGTCCCTTGGCAGGGAGAGCCGGGCCCATAAAAAAAGCCGCCTCGACCGAGGCGGCTTTTTCATGTGATGGCGGAAGAAATCAGCCCACCAGCTCGAGGCCGGAGAAGAAGAACGAGATTTCTTGCGCTGCGGTTTCGGGCGCGTCCGAACCGTGCACCGAGTTCTCGCCGACCGACAGGGCGTATTCCTTACGGATAGTGCCTTCTGCCGCATCCGCGGGATTGGTTGCGCCCATGACTTCGCGGTTTTTCAGGATGGCACCTTCGCCTTCGAGAACCTGAACAACAACCGGCTCGGATGCCATGAATTCGCACAGTTCGCCGTAGAAGGGACGCTCTTTGTGGACTTCATAGAACTTGCCGGCTTGGTCCATCGACAGTTTGATGCGCTTTTGTGCGACGATGCGGAGACCCGCTTCTTCGAACTTGGCGTTGATTTTGCCGGTCAGGTTGCGGCGGGTTGCGTCGGGTTTGATGATCGACAGCGTGCGTTCGATAGCCATAGTCAGCTCTTTCCATTGCATCTTGCCCGCGCGGGGAGACCGGGGGCGATTGAGAATATCGCCTGCCTGCTATCATGGGCATCCGCGCTTGAAAAGCCCCGGCAACCGCTCTTGCCCCGCTTCCCGACCCGAAAACGTGACGTTTTCTGAAGACGGCGCATTACGGCGGCTTGAAACCCGCCAGACAGCGCCTTATATCGATCAATGTTCGGGGCTTGCTCCGGACTATGGACATAAACGCGCATGTAATACACGGCTCGGACCCGGGGGCGGTACCCGGCGGCTCCACCATATATCCTTTCGTTTGGGATCACGGGGCCGAAATAGGATCGACGAACGTCTAAAGATGTAGCTTTGTCTCGGTGAGATACCACCGTTATCGGTTCACAAAGTACAATTGCAAACGACAATCGTGCTCCGGTGGCTCTGGCTGCGTAAGCAGCTCGGGTACCGAAACCTAACTCCTTGCGTTTAGCGACGTAAGGCGGGGCCCGCAGGAGCCTGGCAACAGAATCCTGCACCTCTCCCCCAAAATCGCGTTTTGGCCCTGCCCTTCCTGCCATCGTCGCACATGGCATCATCACACATGGCATCGACGGTTTGTTTTGGACAACGCAGCCATAAATTGTAGGATGTAGCATATATTATGCTTGAGGGGTGTGTTGTTAACCCAGCTTCAAGTTGTAGCTGATGTAACTCTTTCCATAAGAACGTTTGGGGGAGATATGGCAGACAAACTCGATCTGTACCGGCAGTTTCTGGAAGAAGTCTGGGCGAACGGGCGCGTCGAGCGCCTGCCCGCCTTCGTGACGGATGCCACAGAATCACACGGCCTCATCACCGATGTCTGCATGACCCGCGACGATCTCGAGGATCTGGTGCCCGCCCTGCGCGCCCTGCTTGACGCGATCCAGCACGACATTCTGTACTCCTATGAAAACGGCCGTTTTTTACATGTGATGATGCGCGTCAGCGGGCTTTCGAAATCCTCCGGTGAGACGGTCGCCTTTACCGGCCAGTCCCTGATCGAATTCGACGGGGACAAGATTGCCGGATCACAGGATCACTACGATCTGATCGGGTTGTTCAGCCAACTCGGCTTCTTACCCAAGGACACTGTCGAACTCTGTCTCTCCAGCGAGAAGATTTCGTAAGATTTCTCGCGTCTAAAGCACCTTGGACGCAAGAGTGCCCCTTTCCAACGGTCGTAAAACCCCTATGGTGAGGGAACACCTGCCAAGGTATGGAAGGACAAGGAATGACCCGCAGCATCGATTATGGCAACCTGATGCATCGCGCAATGCGAAGCCTGATAAAGGAGGTGCTTTCGGATGTGGCCGAAAACGGCCTTCCGGGCGCGCACCATTTTTTCATCACCTTCGACACGCGGGCGGATGGCGTTGAAATGGCGGATTGGCTGCATTCGCGTTATCCTGAAGAAATGACCGTGGTCATCCAGCACTGGTTCGACAATCTCAATGTCGATGATGACGGTTTCGGCGTGACGCTGAATTTCGGCAACAATCCCGAGCCGCTCTATATTCCCTATGACGCGATCCAGACCTTCGTCGATCCCAGTGTCGAATTCGGCCTGAGATTCGAAACCCAGGACTCCGAGGAAGAGGACGCGCCGGAAGAGGATGGCGATGACGATCCGCCGCCCGCAGGCGACCGCCCCGAGGCCGAAGTTGTCAGCCTCGACAAGTTCCGCAAGTCCTGAGCGGACGCGGATCGGCATGACCGTCCGGCGCAGATCACAGGCCGCCCTTCAGGGGGCGGCTCTTTTGTTATGTTAGCGCCCGTATACTGGCGCATACCGTTTGCATTCCCCCGTTCCAGCCCTTAGACAAAACGGCGTTGACGGCTGGCCGGTTTCATGGCCAGAGCTGGTTATTACGGAGGCCCACTATGACCGCGACCCGTACCGAGACCGATAGCTTCGGTCCGCTGGAAGTTCCCGCAGATAAATACTGGGGCGCGCAGACGCAGCGCTCGATCATGAATTTCCCGATTGGCTGGGAAAAGCAGCCCGTGCCGATCATCCGCGCGCTTGGCGTGATCAAGAAAGCCTGCGCGATGGCCAATAAGGCCAATGGTTCGATGGATGCGAAAATCGCCGATGCGATCATCGCCGCCGCCAGCGAAGTGATTGACGGCAAGTTCGACGACAACTTCCCGCTGGTCGTCTGGCAGACCGGCTCGGGCACCCAGTCGAACATGAACGCCAACGAGGTCATCTCGAACCGCGCGATCGAGATGCTGGGCGGCGAGATGGGTTCGAAAAAGCCTGTCCACCCCAATGACCACTGCAACATGGGGCAATCCTCCAACGACACCTTCCCGACCGCGATGCATGTCGGTATCGCCATGTCGGCGCGTGATGTGCTGCTGCCCGGCCTGACGAAACTGGCCGAAGCGCTGGAGGCGAAATCCGCAGCCTTCAAGGATATCATCAAGATCGGCCGCACCCATACGCAGGATGCGACCCCTCTGACCCTTGGTCAGGAATTCTCGGGCTATGCGCATCAGGTCCGCAAGGGCATTGCACGTGTCGAGGCCTGCCTTGGTGACATCTACGAACTGGCGCAGGGCGGCACCGCTGTTGGCACCGGTCTGAACACCAAGAAAGGCTGGGGCGAAGCGGTTGCGGCGAATATGGCCGAGATCACCGGCCTGCCCTTCGTGACGGCTCCGAATAAATTCGAAGCTCTGGCAGCCCATGATGCGATGGTCATGTTCTCGGGCGCGCTCAACACGGTTGCGGCCTCGCTCTTCAAGATCGCCAATGACATCCGGCTTCTGGGCTCGGGCCCGCGTTGCGGTCTGGGCGAGCTGATCCTGCCGGAAAACGAGCCGGGTTCCTCGATCATGCCGGGCAAAGTGAACCCGACGCAGGCCGAAGCGCTGACCATGGTTTGCGCCCATGTCATGGGCAATAATGCCGCTGTTGGCTTTGCGGGCTCTCAGGGCCATTTCGAGCTGAACGTCTACAACCCGATGATGTCCTATAACGTGCTGCAATCCATGCAGCTTCTGGGCGACTCGGCCTCGGCCTTCACCGATAATATGGTGGCCGGTATCGAAGCCAACGAGCCGCGCATCGAGAAGCTCCTGCATGAATCGCTGATGCTGGTCACCGCGCTTGCGCCGACCATCGGTTATGACAACGCCACCAAAGTTGCCAAAACCGCGCATAAAAACGGCACCACGCTGAAGCACGAAGCCATCGCGCTTGGTTTCGTGGACGAGAAGACCTTTGACGAGGTTGTCCGTCCCGAGCTGATGATCGGCCCGCATGACTGATCGGCCACCGGCAGTCTGATCTTTGAAGGGCGGCTTTCGGGCCGCCCTTTTGCGTATTCCCTTTCCAATACTGATTTCCATGACCAAACCCCCGCCTGTTCCGGGACCTGTCCCGAGGCTTATCCCGAAGCTTGTCCCGAAGCTTGTCCTGGCGATAGGCTGTGCGATCACCCTGCCCGCCTATACGAAGATCATGGCCCGCATAGGCTCCGGCACCCCGCCCGCAATGGCCGCAACAGCGCAACAGGCCGATCTGGTGGTGGTCTCGAAGCCCGACCGGCAGATGGTGCTGATGCGACAGGGGCAGATCCTCAAACGCTATCCGGTCACCTTCGGCGCGCATTGGCAGGATGGCCCGAAACAGGTCGAGGGCGACGAGCGTACGCCCGAAGGCAGCTATCACATCGACTGGCGCAACTCTCAATCAATGGCCCATCTCAGCCTGCATATCTCTTATCCCGATGCGACAGATCGCGCGCGGGCGGCTGCGGCGGGCCATGATCCGGGCGGCAATATCATGATCCACGGGCTGCCCAATGGATGGGGCGCTTTGGGGCGGTTGCATAGGTTGTGGAACTGGACGGATGGCTGCGTTGCGGTGACCAATGCCCAGATGGAGGAGATCTGGTCCCTGGTGCCGAATGGCACGCGGGTCGTGCTATCGGATGCCGCGACAGATCGGATCGTGGCAGCGCACCGGCCACAGCCATGATCGCGCCACTGTTTCGCACATGGCGCTATCCGGCCTTCTGGGGGCTACTGTTTTTGGCGCAACTTCTCTGGGGGGCCGTCAGCTTTGCAGTCGCGGCTTACCAGAATATGGGCCAGAATATGGACCATATCACACTGCTTGCGGCTTTCATGGGCATGAACAGCGTCAGTGAGACCCTGATGGCACAGGCGATGCTCTGGCTGTGCCTGCGGCCCTTTTCCTGCTACCGGAACTCTGGCTCTATTATGCGCTGCGCCATTACTACCCCTCTTTCCGCAACCCGCGTGCGGTGACGGTGCTGGCCGGAACAGCGGGGTTTGTGATATGTGTGACGGTGCTGGCCCTGCGGCAAACTCCGCCACAGTCCCCCGCCTTCCTCCTTTTCAGATGCCTTTCCATCCTATGGCCAGCCCCCGCTTTGGCCTTCTGGATCTTTCCTGTCGGGCGACACTAAAAGAGGCGGCATTTCTGCCGCCTCTTCCAACCCTGTCTCCAGTGACCAGGGTTTACTTATTGTCGATCTGTTTCTGGTCTTCCTTCAGCTCCAGCCACATCGCATTCATGACGGCGAAAATGGCGGCCAGCGGCAGGCCCAAGATCCATGCGAAATACCACATCTGTCTGTTCCTTTTCTCAGTAGACCGAATGCGAGTTATTGGTGATCTCGTCTTCGGTGACCTTACCCCAGAGCACCTTATAGACCCAGCTCGTATAGGCGATGATGATCGGCACGAAGATCACCGCACAGACCAGCATGATGAAGAGGGTCAGATGCGAGGAGGACGAGTTCCACACCGCCAGCGACGAATTCAGCGCGCTGCTCGAGGGCATGATGAAGGGGAACATCGTCAGGCCGACCGAAGAGATCACGCCCAGCACCGACACGCCCGATAGCAGCATGGTCGACACCTCACGCCCCGCTTTCAGCCCCAGATAGGTGAGCAAGGCGCAAACGATCCCCAAAGCCGGTGCAATCACGATCCACGGACGCTCGCCATAGGCGGTCAGCCAGGTCGAGGAGCGTTCGACGGTGAAGTAGAGCGGATTGGACGGACCGTCGGTGACCACATCTCCGGCAAAGGTGAAGCCCGGAATGAAGGCCAGCCAGATACCGGCCAGCACATAGGCTGCCACAGCCACCAGCGCGGCTTTGGACCCGATGGCACGCGCACGGGCGGCCACATCGCCTTCGGCCTTGAGGTTCACCCATGCGCCGCCATGCATGATCAGCATGGACAGCGAGACCACCCCTGCCAGAAGCGAGAAGGGATCCAGCAGACCGATGAACTTGGTATACCACGCGCCTTCATAGACGGTGTGCAGGTCATCGGTCAGGTGGAACGGCACGCCCTGGATCACGTTGCCCACGGCCACACCGAAGAGCAGGGCCGGAACCGCACCCGAGATGCACAGCGCCCAGTCCCAGTTACGGCGCCATGTCACGCTGTCGCGTTTGGAGCGGTATTTGAAGGCCACGGGGCGCACGATGAAGGAGGCAAGCACCACGAACATCGCCAGATAGAAGCCCGAGAAGCTGACCGCATAAAGCGGCGGCCAAGCGGCGAAGATCGCGCCACCGCCCAGAATGAACCAGACCTGGTTGCCTTCCCAGACGGGGCCTACGGTGTTGATCACCACGCGGCGCTCGGTATCGGTGCGGGCGATGAAGGGGATCATCGCAGCCGTTCCCATATCGAACCCGTCAGTGGCCGCGAAGCCGATCAGCAAGATGCCCAGCAGCACCCACCAGATCACCCGCAAGATGTCATAGCTGATTAAATCATGAAGGATCATAGCAATTTACTCCGCAGGTTCCGCGATGGCATCGGCATGGCCTCTGCCGCTCAGACGTGCCCGATGGGCCTCCATCCAGCTTTCGGTTTCCGCGACATCCTCATGCGGGCCTTTGCGGATATATTTCAGCATCAGACCCATCTCGATGATGAACAGCACCGTGTAGAAAAGGATGAACCCGGCAATGGTCATCAGCAGTTCGGTGGCCGAAAGCGACGAGACCGAAAGCGCGGTGGGCAGGATACCGTCCACAGTCCACGGCTGACGCCCGAACTCGGCCACGAACCACCCCATTTCGGCGGCAATCCACGGCGCGGGGATCATCCAGACGGCGACATGCAGCATCGGGCGCGGATAGTTCATCCCCTTGAAGGACGCGCGGTAGAACATATAGGCCATCGTGCCGATGAACAGGAAGCCAAGCGCTGCCATCACACGGAAGGCCCAGAAAAGCGGCCAGACGGTGGGAACGGTATCATTGGCGGCCTGCTTGATCTGCGCGTCGGTCGCCTGACGCGGATCGTCGATATATTTCTTCAGCAGGAAGGCATAGCCCAGATCGGCGGAGTGATCCTCGAAGGTTTTCATCACCTCGGGCGCTGTGGCGGCGCGGTCCTGACGGACCGTCATCAGCGCATCATAGGCGATCAGACCGTTGCGGATGCGTTCTTCCGAGGTTTTCACCAGATCCGCGATACCGGGGATCGGCGTATTCAGCGAGCGTGTACCGATCAGGCCCATCACATAGGGAATATGGATGGCGTAATGGGTTTCGCGCGCAGTCTGGTCGGGGAAGCCGAAGGCGGTGAACGGTGCGGGTGCCGGTTCGGTTTCCCACATCCCCTCGATCGCGGCCAGTTTCATCCGCTGGGTATGGGTGGCGTTATAGCCCGACTCGTCGCCCAGAAGCACGACCGACAGCGCCGAAGCCAGACCGAAGGCCGCAGCCACGGTGATCGACCGACGGGCAAGCTCGGTATGGCGCCCGCGCAGCAGATACCATGCCGAGACACCGATCACGAAGACCGACGCCGTCACATAGCCCGCCGAAACGGTATGGACGAATTTCGCCTGAGCCACCTCGTTGAACAGCACCTCGAAGAAATTCACCATTTCCATACGCATGGTCATCGGATTGAATTCGGCACCCACGGGGTTCTGCATCCAGCCATTGGCGATCAGGATCCACAGCGCCGAGAAGTTCGACCCGATGGCGACAAGCCATGCCACGACGCAATGCGCGATCTTCGACATCTTGTTCCAGCCAAAGAAGAACAGGCCGACAAAAGTGGCTTCGAGGAAGAACGCCATCAGGCCTTCAATGGCCAGCGGGGCGCCGAAAATATCGCCCACATAATGGCTGTAATAGCTCCAGTTCATACCGAACTGGAATTCCATGGTGATGCCGGTGGCAACCCCAAGGGCAAAGTTGATCCCGAACAAAAGGCCCCAGAATTTGGTCATCTGGCGCCAGATCGGGCGGTTGGTCATCACATAGACCGTCTCCATGATCGCCACGAGGATCGACAGACCCAGCGTCAGCGGCACGAAGAGGAAGTGATACATCGCAGTCATGGCAAATTGAAACCGTGACAGCTCGACGATACCGAAATCCATATCCTCAGCTCCTAGCGGGAAAGATGAGTTTCCCATTCGCGTTTTTCGATATGAGCGACCTACGCCTGTTGCGGAGGGCGCTCCTTGATCTGCGTCAAAAAGTAGAAATCAAATGCCTGTTTCGATTTTTACGGTTTTATCGGCGAAAACAACCTCAGATTGCCTATGAGAAGCCATTATGATGGTAGAGTGTAAAAGGTAATCACGAATGCCTTTTAAAACCTCGGCGGCGGTCTTCTGGTCCAGCCCTTCGGTGGGTTCGTCCAGCAAGAGCACCTCCGGCCTGCGCAGAATCGCGCGGGCAAGCGCCACGCGCCGCGCCTCGCCCCCCGAAAGCCCCTCGCCCCGCGCCCCGATCCGCATCTGCAACCCGCCCCGCGCGACACTCACCCGCTCGAGCGCGCAGGCCCGCAGCGCGGCCTGCATATCCTCGGGGGTGATCGTCTCGCAGCCCAGCCGCAGATTGTCTTCCAGAGTGCCCGCAATCAGCGCGCTGCGCTGTGGCACCAGCACCACCGATGCCCGCAGCGCGGCCTCGTCCAATGTGGCAATCGCAGTGCCGTTCAGCCGCATCTCCCCCGACGCCACCGGCAACAAACCGGCCAGCGCAAGAAGGACGGTGCTCTTGCCGCCGCCGCTCGGAGCCGTCAGCGCCACCGTCTCGCCCTGCGCCGCCGTCAGGGAAAGGTCGCGAACCACCGGCAGACGGGTGCCCGGACGCGCGATCGACACCCGCTCCAGCACCACTCGCGGGCCGGTCCGTGCGACAGGCGCCCCCCCCGCAGGCCGCACCGGATCCGCCGCCGAAACGCCAATCTGGACACGCACCCGATGTGCAGCCATCCGCATCCGCCCCAGATCGGGGGCCAGACGACGCAGCGGGGCCAGAGTCTCGGCCAGTCCCAGCGCGGCGAAAAATCCAAGCGAGGCAAAGGCGGGCGCGAAGTCTCCGGCACTGACCGCCGCCACGCCCAGCCCCAGCGCCCCTGCCGCGATGCCCTGTGTCAGAAGGTTGAGCAGCACCCCGACCCGACGCTCTGCCGCATCCTGCCCCTGTGCGCCCGCCGCCTGACGGATCTCGGCCCCGCCAACGCGCGCGGCCTGTTCGGGCAACCGCCCATAGACCGCCAGATCGCGCCTTGCGCGGATCATATCGATCAGCGCGCTGCGAAAGTCCTGACTGGCCCTCTCGCGCGCGGTGCCCCCCTGCGCGGCCAGACGCGCCGCCACACTCAGGATCAGCCCGCCCCCCAGCACATAGCCCAGTGAAATCCATGCCGCGATCTGCCCGCCCAGCAGCCAGTGCAGCCCCAGATAGACCACCAGATGCGTCGCCAGCGCCGCCATGACCGGCAGGAACAGCCGCAACGATACCCCGTCCAGCGCATCGACATCCGCCGTCAGCCGGTTGAGCGCCTGCGCCCCCCTGATCCGCGTCATACGGCCAAAGGAGGCCCCCAGAAAGCTGCGCAGGATATCGGCCCGCAGATGCTCCAGCCCGCGCAGCGTCGCATCATGGGTCAGCAGCCGTTCCCCATAGCGCCCCGCCGCTCGTCCGAGAGCCAGAAACCGCACCAGTGCCGAAGGGCGGAACACGTCGAACATCGCCCCCATACCGGCAAGCCCTGCTGCTGCCGCCGCCACGATGAACCAGCCCGACAGACCCAATAGCGCCGCCCCCATGAACAGCACCACAAAGCTCAGCCCCCCCCCACGGATCATCGCCCAGCGATGCGCCCGCAACAGACGCCAGAAAATGGCCAAGAGATCTTTCATAGCCCATCCTCCAACCGGATGATCCGGTCCATACGCTGCGCAAGCGCCATATCATGGGTGGCCACCAGCACCCCCATCCCCCCGGCATGGGCGGCCAGAATCCCGTCGCTGACCAGTCGCGCCGTCTCTTCGTCAAGATCGGCGGTCGGCTCGTCGGCCAGAAGCAGATCGGGGGTGCGCGCCAATGCACGCGCCAGCATGATCCGCCGCGCCTCCCCGCCGGACAAACCGCCACCGGTTTCCCCCAGCGTGGTCTCGAGCCCTTCCGGCAGCGCGCGCACCACATGGGCCACGCCCGCCCGTTCCAGCGCCGGCCAAGGGTCGGCTCCTTCCGGTAGCATCAGGCTGTCGCGCAGGCTACCCGACAGGAAATGCGGAGTTTGCGGCATCCAGCCCAGCCGCGCCCGCCAGCCATCGGCCCGCTCGGGCACAAGGGCCTGTCCGGCCACATCGATCCGGCCTGCATCGGGCTGCAAGATCCCCGCCACCAGCCGCAGCAACGTGGTTTTTCCAGAACCGGACGGCCCCACCAGCGCCACACTCTCGCCCGGGGACAGGTGCAGATCGGGCAAGGCGCGCCCATGCACCACCAGCCCCGTCGCCGCAATCTGGCAGCGCCCCGCCACAGGGGTGGCCTGCCCCCCCGACCCGATCAGCGGGGCCGGACGGGCCTGCATCCAGTCCTCGATCTCGGCCCCGACCGCCTCGGCCGAGGCGCGGTCATGCCATGCCGCCGACAGGTCACGCAGCGGCTGGTAGAATTCGGGCGCAATCAACAGCAGAAAAATCCCCGCCTCGGGGCTCAGCGTTCGTCCCCATGTACCAAAGCCGATCTCGCCCAAAAGCGAGAAGCCGACAAACACCGCCACCATCGCCACACCGATCGCCGAGAAGAGTTCGAGCACGGTCGAGGACAGGAAGGCCACCCGCAGCACCGCCATCGTACGCTGGCGCAGGCGGCCTGTCTGGGCCTCGAACCCCGCCATCACCTGCTTTTGCGCCCCGAGCACGCGGATATCGAGCACCGCGCCCAGCCGTTCGACCAGCAGGTCGTTCAGGCTGCCGACCTCGTCGAGCTGGCGCATCGAGGCTTCCTTTGCAGCCATGCCTACCAGCGCCATGAACACCGGAATAAGCGGGCCCGAAATCGCAAAGATCACCGCCACCGCCCAAGAGGGCCACAGCGCCAGTGCCAGAAACAGCAAAGGCACCACGGCCACCCGAAACTGCGCGGGCATATAGCGGGTGATATAGGGCTTGAGCAGGTCCGTTTTCTCTGCCGCCAGCGCCGCAATCGCCCCCGCACCACCAAACGCGCTTTCTTCGCCGCAGGACGCTTCCTGCGCCACGATCTGCAGGCGCAACCGGTGCAGCACCTGATTGGCCGCCCGCTGCGCCATATGCTCGGCGGCCCATCCCAGCCCAGCACGCAGAGCCCCCAATGCCAGAAACACCAAAGCGGCGCGCAGCGGATCGGACGGCCTACCCAGCAGCAGCCCTCCCAGCACATGCGCCACAAGCAGCGCCTGAAGCGGCCAGACCAGCGCGGCCAACACCGACAGGCCGGACGCCGTCCGCAGCTGCCGCTGTTCCGGCATCATCAACGACCGCAGCAGCTTGCGCCCGCGCCGCGCACGGATCAGCGCCTCGTCCGCTGCGGGGGATGCCCCGCTTGCCTCGCCCGCCTCGCCCCTTGGTTCGCCCGTGAGCTCGCGCCCCGGTGCGCTCTGTGAGTGGCCCATCCTGTGCACCCCGTCCTCGCTTTGTTGCGTCCGGCTTTAACGGCAATCCGCAAAAGTCCATTTGATCTGCATCATTTCAACGGGAAAAAGCGCAGGCGCAATATATGTTTGCCCGCTGCAAGAGCGGCGGAAGCGGGCGCTATGGGTTGGGCCTTTTCAGCGCAGCCGAAGCATGGCAAAATCACCCCATGAGCAATGTCACCAATCTCAACCAGTTCCGCAAAGCCAAGGCCCGTGCCGGAAAGCGCGCACAGGCGGATGCCAATGCGGTGAAATTCGGGCGCAGCAAAGCCGAGCGCGCCCGTGACGAGGCCAGCGAAAGCGCCGCCTCGCGCCATCTGGATGGCCACAAGATCACACCGCCCAAGGCGGACCCCACCCCATGAGCCGCCCGCGCAAGCATTCGCTGACCCTGGGCCGACACCGCACATCGGTGACGCTGGAAGAAGAGTTCTGGCAGGCATTCCGCGACATTGCGCGCGACAGGGATCAGGGGATCAACGCGCTGGCCGCCGAGATTGATGTGGCCCGTGGCATGGAGATGGGGCTGGCCACCGCCATCCGGCTGTTCGTGCTGCGTCATTACCGTGCGCAGGCGGAGAACGCTGGGCCGAAGGCGGCTCCGGCCTCAGAGGGCTAGGCCGCCATGCCGCACGGCCTCCTCGCAGGCGGCCGCGAGGCTTTTGCGATTGGCCTGATCCCTGACGCGCAGCGCCGGATGGAAATCCAGCACGACCCGCCCGCCACGTTTTGCCACCAGCACTTTGCGCAGATGCGGCCCCAAGGGCATATCGCCCCACCAGCCATAAAACCGCGGATCTTCCCCCTCGGGGGCGATATAGCGCAGGGTCACGGGCTGAACCCACATGCGCTCTTTCAGATCCTCGGTAAAGAACGCCTGAAAAAGCGTTGATTTAAAAGGAAGAATTCGTTGTGTGTCGGTGGAAGTGCCTTCTGGGAAAAACAGTAGGCGATGGCCCGCGCGGATACGGTCTTCAAAAAGCTGCGCCTGCTGGGCCGCCTCGCGACGGTCGCGGCGGATAAAGACGGTGCCTGCCGCCCGCGCCAGTCCGCCAATGCCCGGCCAGCCCGCCACCTCGGCCTTTGCCACAAAGAACACATTCACCGCCGCATTCAGTGCCAGAATATCCAGCCATGATCCGTGATTGGCCACCACCGCGCCCGGATGGGTCATGGGCCGCCCTTCGACGTGATAGGCAATCCCCAGTATCGCCACCGCCGCCCGCGACACCAGACGCGGCACATGGGCTGACCAGCGCCTGTCGCGCCTGCCGCAGAGCCGCTCCGCCGCAGAAACCAGCCCCAGCACAAGCAGACCGGTCGCAAGGCACAGGCCCAAAGCCAGCAGCCGCCCGACCAGACGCCAGCGGTCTCCGGCCCGCGCGGGCGGCAATGCGGGCGGCGGTCCGCCCTCCCATGTCGGAGACGGCGGGCTCATAGAGGCGCCCTGCGGGTATAGAAGCTACGATGTTTCCCGCTCATGGCTTTGGTATCCATCATCACCAGCACATCGGTCGTATTGAACGCATGATCCACAAACGCCCCCTCGCCGACATAGCCGCCAAGCTTGAGATAGGATTTGATCAGATTGGGCATGGCCGTCATGGCCTGCCGCCGGTCAAGCGCGTCGGGCGGGACCAGATTCATAGGCTGGAAAGCCCGCTCCTGCGCCCGTGCCCGTAATCCGGCGGGCGCAAGGTGATGATGGTGCAACCACGCCAGAGGCATCCTGAGCGCCGCGATATCGGTGCCATGAAAAGACGCCACACCGAACAGGATCTCGATCCCATGCGTGAGCACATATTCCGCCAGACCGTTCCACAGCAGAAACATGGCCGCCCCCCCGCGGTGATCGGGATGCACGCAGGAGCGCCCCAGCTCCAGCATCGGCCGCCCCAAAGCCCTGAGCGGCGTCAGGTCGTATTCGGCATCGCAATAATAGCGCCCGAACGCCTCTGCCCGCTCCGACCGCAGCAGCCGGTAGACCCCCACCACATGCGCCAGACTGGCCGGATCCCTCTCGGGGTCCACCAAAAGCAAATGATCGTAAACGGGGTCGAAAGCATCGCATTCCAGCTGGCGGGCATGGTCCACCATCTCGCCCCCGCCCCCCAATTCGGTTACAAAGACCTGATAGCGTAGTCGTTGCGAAGCAAGAAGATCCTCCTGACTGGCCGCAAGACGGATCTCTAAACGACTGGTTTCCATCATGTTTTCTTCCGGTCACTTCTCAGAAGGGTCACGCCTTGCGCCTGTTGTGGCGAGCCACCCGCCAAAAGGCAAGTCCGGCAAGGACGGCTGGCAAAGAAAGAATACCCAAGCGGCCCCCTTTCACGTTAACCTTTCATCAACTTTAATCTTCAATAACGAGAGTCAAAGCAATGAAGCGCCCGTCAATCACCTGTTTACCCGCTTCGCGGAAATTGACAGTGATCTTGTCGCCTATGCGCGATTGCACCTGACCCACACCCCATTCCGGCGCTTTCGGGTTCCGGACCAACATCCCCGGCTCAAGGAATTCGTTCATGACTGCCCTGTCTTCTCCGTTGCTTCCCTCTGACGCCAGCGCCGAACCTTCCGAGGCCGATCTTGTGGCCCTTGTCGGGTCGCGCCTGTGTCATGACCTTATCAGCCCTTTGGGCGCAATCAGCAATGGGGTAGAATTGCTGGCCATGTCGGGCGGCGCGATGAGTCCGGAAATGCAACTGATCGCCGAAAGCGTCAGTGCTGCGAATGCGCGCGTGAAATTCTTCCGTGTGGCCTTCGGGCAGGCCAATACCGAACAGCGCGTCAGCCAGAACGAAATCCGCAGCCTTCTGTCCGAGATGTCAGCGACCGGACGCACGAAATTCGACTGGCAGGTTGACGGGGACCAACCGCGCCATCTGGTCAAAATGGCCTATCTGGCGATTCTGTGTATGGAAACCGCGCTGCCCTTCGGCGGGCGTCTGGTGATTACCGAACATAATGGCGAATGGCATCTGGTTGCGGAAACGCGGCGCACCAAACCCGATGACGCGCTCTGGCAGGCGCTTGCGGGCCACGCTCCGGCAGATCTGCGCCCTGCGCAGGTGCAGTTCATCCTGCTGCCGCGCGAAGCCGAGACATATGGCCGCCATATCGACTGGCAGATCAACGAGACCGGAGCACGGATGAGCTTCTGATCAGCCGCCCGAGCTACAGGGCGAGCTACAGGGCCGTGCCGTGCCGCGGCCCTGCGCAAACCACGTTCCCTGCCGCATTGGTGCCGGATCACGGCCTGTGAGGATCCACACCATATTGGACACCGCGCCGCAATCCCGCGCCTCCTGCCGGTTCAGCACCTCCTCCACCCGCGCCGGATCGCCCGACAGGATCAGGTCGATATGGTGATCCACAGTCACCTGCTGCGTCACGGGACGCATCTGGTAGAGGCTGTGCAAAAACGCCTGCAGAAAGATCCGCCGCTCGGGGTCCGCCTTCATTCGTGCGAAAGCCGCCTCCGAGATCGCAAACCTGAAGATCTTGTCGACATGCCCCGACGCCACGGGCAGTTCATAGACCAACCCTTCGGGACCGATTTCCACGATCCCGTCCCATAGATGGTCGAAGCGATATATCTCTCTCATGTCACCTGCCCGCAAGCGCGGCCTCCGGCTGCCGGTTCAGCACCGTAGGCGAGTGCTGCCATAAAAAAGGGGGGCATATCCGGCCGCACGATACCTGCCCCGTGCGACCCGCCTGCCCCGTGCGAGCCGAATGGCGCGGCGCATCCGTCGGGCGTTCTCCGATACCTGCCGTTTTCCCGGGGCAACCCCTTTGCCTAGGCGCGGATCGTGCCGTCGCCCGTCACAAGATACTTGAACGAGGTCAGCTGTTCGGCCCCCACAGGCCCGCGCGCATGCATCTTGCCGGTGGCAATCCCGATCTCGGCCCCCATCCCGAATTCGCCACCATCGGCAAACTGGGTCGAGGCATTATGCATCAGGATCGCGCTATCGAGCCGCTGGAAAAAGCGCGCGACGGGGGCCGGATCCTCGGCGATGATGGCCTCGGTATGGTTCGAGCCGTAGCGGCGGATATGGGCAATCGCGCCATCCACCCCGTCCACGATTTTCGCGGCGCAGATCATGTCAAGGAACTCGCGCCCGTAATCGTCATCGGCGGCTTCCACCACCCCCTCGGTCGCCAGAAGATCTCCCTGCCCACGCACTTCCACGCCTTTGGCCAGAAGATCGCGGATCAACACATCGCCATGTTTTGCCCAGAAACCCTGATCGATCAGCAGACATTCCATCGCGCCGCAGATACCGGTGCGGCGGGTCTTGGCATTGAGGACCACACGGCGGGCTTTCTCCAGATCAGCGCTGCCATCGACATAGATGTGGCAGATGCCCTCCAGATGCGCAAAAACCGGCACGCGCGCCTCGCGTTGCACCAGCCCCACCAGCCCCTTGCCGCCGCGCGGCACGATCACGTCGATATACTCGACCGCCTGCAGCATGGCGGCCACGGCGTCACGGTCGCGGGTGGGCACAAGCTGGATCGCGGCTTCGGGCAGGCCCGCGGCCTTCAGCCCCTCGACCAGACAGGCATGGATCGCGCGCGAGGAATGGAAGCTTTCGGACCCGCCACGCAAAATCACGGCATTGCCGGATTTGAGGCAGAGCGCGCCCGCATCGGCCGTCACATTGGGGCGCGATTCATAGATGACCCCGATCACCCCCAGAGGCGTGCGCACGCGCTGGATATGCAACCCTGTGGGGCGGTCCCATTCGGTGATCACGGCGCCCACAGGATCGTCCTGCGCGGCAATGGTGCGCAGGCCCTTGCAGATCCCCTCGATCCCCGCCTCGTCCAGCTTGAGGCGGTCCATCATGGCCGGCGTCAGACCTTTGGCCGCGCCATAGGCCAGATCCTCGGCATTGGCCGCGATGATCTCGGCGCGGCGTGCCCAGACAGTATCGGCGGCGGCTTCAAGGGCTTGGGTCTTCTGAGGCGCTGGTGCGAAGGCCAGCTCTCTTGCGGCCTCACGGGCAGCGGCACCGAGGGTGTCGATCAGCTGCTTTGCATCCAACGCATCTTTCATCCGTCTACTCCTTTTGTGACACTCCGCATATAGCGGCCCGTCCGGTGCAAAAGAAGCCTAAAACGACAAAGGCACCCCGAAGGGTGCCTGATGACGGGAAGATGGTGGCGCGGTTGACGGGGCTCGAACCCGCGACCCTCGGCGTGACAGGCCGATACTCTAACCAACTGAGCTACAACCGCACAGCATCTCCAAACTCCAATTCCGAAACAGTGGCGCGGTTGACGGGGCTCGAACCCGCGACCCTCGGCGTGACAGGCCGATACTCTAACCAACTGAGCTACAACCGCGCATATGTTTCGGCTTTGGGCGACCTGAGTGAGGATGATGGCGCGGTTGACGGGGCTCGAACCCGCGACCCTCGGCGTGACAGGCCGATACTCTAACCAACTGAGCTACAACCGCTCTCATCCTCTCCGGCATCGCCCGGAGCGTGGGGTGGGTAATACGGGCCAGTATCGCGCCCGTCAAGCACGGTTTCGCATTCTTTTCAAAAAAACACGAAATCCCCGCCGCGCGCCATTGGAAACCTTTGAAAACAACGCGTGTTCAAGGCGTTGCCGCCCCTTCATGCGGGCCAGCGCGGCACTGACCCTGCGGGAATCAGAAGAGATTTCCGCCAGAAATCCGTTCGGTGCCCGCCCCCTTCATAACCGGATCACTCCGGCAGCGGGATAAACTCGTCGCGATCCGTCGGCGGCAGGCGGAATCGCCCATGCATCCAGTCGCCCGCCCGCCAAGCCTCTTTGGCGGCCTCGATCCGTTCTTTCGAGGAGGCCACGAAATTCCACCAGATATAGCGCGGACCTTCCAGCGTCGCGCCCCCCAGCACCATAAGCCGCGCGCCCTGCGTCCCCGCCCGCAGCGAGATCCGGTCGCCGGGACGGAAAATCAGCATCCGCCCCGCCTCATAGGTCGCATCGCCCACGCGCACCTGCCCGCGCAGCACATAGACGCCGCGATCCTCGTGATTGTCGGGCAAGGGCAAGGCCGCCCCTGCGGCAAGCTCGGCATCGGCGTAAAACAGTTCCGACGGCATCTTCAGCGGCGCTTTCGCGCCCCAAGCCTCGCCCAGCACCAGCGTCACTCTCTTGCCTTCGGCCTCCAGCTCGGGCAGCGTCCCCGCCTCCGAATGCACGAATTCCGGCGCGTGATCCTCTGCATCCTTGGGAAGCGCGACCCAGGTCTGGATGCCGAACATCGTATCTCCGGTCACACGCAGGTCTTCATCTGTGCGTTCGGAATGGGTGATCCCGTGGCCCGCATTCATCCAGTTCACCGCACCGGGGGTAATCCACTGATCGGTCCCGAGGGAATCGCGATGATGCAGCCGCCCCTGCAGCAGATAGGTGACCGTGCCCAGACCGATATGCGGGTGCGGACGGATATCCACCCCCTTCTGCCCCGACAGGAATTCGACCGGCCCGATCTCGTCAAAGAAGATGAACGGTCCCACCATCTGCCGCTTGGCCGAAGGCAGCGCGCGCCGCACCTCGAAAGACCCAAGATCACGCGCCCGTGGCACGATCTCCATATCGACCAGATCCACGGCATCGCCAATCGGGATATCGGCATCGAGAATCGGGTTCCAGCTCATCTTGGCGCTCCATCATGGCATCATTTGCTGGGGAGAAATGTGGCAGCTTCGGGGGCAAATGAAACAGGCACAGGCGCGCAGACCCTGTGCAGGGGCCGCAGGGCGCCGCAACGGCGCGGGGCTGCGCCTTTCAACCAGCCCAGCCGTCCAGCCAGCCCGCTCTTTTAGCCAATACGACTTTAGCCAACACGACGGGCGTGAAACAGGATCTGCCCGCGCGGCAGCTTCTTCGGGTCCTCGCGCAGCGACCAGCCGGTGTCGCGGGCCATACCGTGAACGGTCCCGGCCCGCATGTCATGGGGAGCACGCGCCGCATGGGTCACCACCCCGTCCCGCTGACGATAGGGCAGCTCCGCCTCTATCTCGTCGGGGCGCAGAAATACCGTGAACATGAACAGTTCGAGCTGCGGGAGCCGCTGCAGATTGCGCAGGCATATGGCCAGATTTTCGGGCGGCAGATGCGGAAACACCCCGAAGGCGATCGCATGGGTGATGCGTTCGGGGATATCCGGAAATTCGAAACCGCTATCCTCGACCAGCTGCGCAGGGTCCAGACGCGCCGGATCGGCCAGTTCACGCCCATGCCCGACCAGCATCAGCGCGCGTGAGGCATCCGTTGCCCAGTAATGGCCGGGGTCGAGATACTCGACCACCTTGCAGCCCAGACGCAGCGGCCCCGCCCCGATATCCAGCAGGTGGTGATGCGGCAGCACTCCGGCCTCTTCGATAATCTCCATCTGCCGCTCGCCGGTCTCTTCCCAGCGCCCGCCGACGATATCGCGATGCATGCCTTTGGCCAGCATATCCGCGTAAAAGCCGGGGCGGGTATAGGGCGCGTGGGAATAGGACATTCGCTCTCTCGCAGAAAGGCGCGGCAAGGCGCGGGACAGTCAGGACATCCGGCGGACCATGCCGGAGGGCAGCGCCGTCTCATAACGGGGCATTCCCAAGCCGGCAAGCCCCTTCCCCGTTGGCGCGCGGCCTGCATGAAGCCCGCCCTCTCGCGACCGGTGCGGGATCGGCTGTGCGGTGCTAGACTGCCCTCCGGTCGCGGAAAATCTCGATGGTGGGCACGCGCTCGACAAGATAGGCCCCATCGGCCTTCTGGATAACCTTCGTGCCGTCTTCGAGCGTGTATTTGACCGGACCGCCCACACAGAGATCTCGGCCAGAGGGCAATGTCCGCATCACGCGCGCCCGCCATGCCTGAACCGTGTAGCGGTTCCCCGAGGCATCAAGACAAACAAATGTATATGCAACCTGCATGATGGCGCAGCTCCCTCCGAGACGCACAATATGGCATGCCCATTCTGTTCCAGAACCGGCAATAAAGATGCATATACAAAACATCAATCAAATAAATTGGCGCATTCAATCCAATTATTGATTTATATATTTCATCTGTATATTATAAGCGGGTAACGTGTTTTGCATAACGAGTATCGGGTGCGGCCCAGACCGCGCCTGCCCTTACCTTGTTTTCCTGCAAGATCTGACGGCTGATCTCCGGAAGGCCCATTCCGCAGCCGCTCTGCTTGCAGGCCATCAGGACCGGCTCCGAAACCTGGCACCAGCAAGGCCGCGCCAGGTTTCGGGGGGCTTGTGAAATCGACCAATGTCGCGATTGAAAGATCGCCGACCCCGGCCCATATTGATGATGTAACGAGTTTCGGGCGCGGGGTTCACACCGTCGTAACAGCCCCGCGCCCATTCACCCCCCTTCCTGACATCGCCTGATACACGGCCTGCCTACGGCCAAGCCCCTGTCTTGTGACAGGCGCCCCTTGTCGCAGGGGAAGGCTTTGCATCTTGCGGCGGACCGGAAGCAGGTATACCAATCGACCTACCTTCAAGGAGGTCGCCGCGTGATGCCCCACCCCCGAACCGGACACACCGCCCATGACCGCCTCCTGCAGGCGGCGATGGAGCTCTTTTACAGTCACGGCATCAACGGCACGGGGATCGACGCGATCATCACCCGCGCAGGCGTCGCAAAGAAAAGCCTCTACAACAACTTCGCCTCGAAAGCGGATCTTGTCGGCCAGTATATCGAGGCCCGCCACGCCGAATGGCTGGCCCTTTACGATCGGCGACTGGCGCAGGCCGTAGATCCGCGCGCGCGGGTTCTGGCCGTGTTCGAGGCCTATCAGGATCATGCCGAACAGGCCTATGAGCGCGGTTTTCGCGGCTGCGGATTGCTGAATGCCGCCGCCGAACTGGAGGCTGGCGACCCTGCACGGGACGCCGTGCGCCGCCATAAAGAACAGGTCGAAGCCATTCTGGCGCAGCATCTTCAGGCCATGCTGCCCGAAACGCCGGATCGGGCCGCCGCACTGACCGCCCATATCGCCTTTCTGCTGGAGGGCGCGATGATGCGGGCAGGCCTTGAAGGCAACAATGCGCAGATGATACGCGCCAAGGCCCTGATCACCGACCTGCTGGAGAGGCTGTGAGATGAGCGCAAGCTATGGCAAGGGCGTCGCGGCCATTCTCTTTGCGGCCTGTGTCTGGGGCACCACCGGCACCGCTGCAACCTTCGCCCCCGATGTCAGCGCCGCCGCAATCGGCGCGGCCGCAATGGGGATCGGCGGCATTGCACAAGCCCTTCTGGCCGTGCGCGGGATCAACCGCGCCGCCCCCGCCCTCTGGGCAGACCGGACCCTGCTTGTGGCAGGCGCTCTGGCGGTGGCCATCTATCCGCTGGCCTTTTACGGCGCGATGCGGCTTGCCGGTGTCACAGTGGGCACGGTGGTCACGATCGGCTCGGCCCCGCTGCTCTCCGCGCTGATCGAATATGCGTTCGACAAAACACGGCTGAGCCTGCGCTGGGGCATCAGCGCCGCGGTCGGATTGCTCGGCATGACGTTGATTTGTCTGGCAGAGCAACTGCCCGATACCCCGCTGGACAAAGGACATGACACAATCATCGGCATCCTGCTGGGCATCTTGGGGGGGCTGACTTACGGACTTTATGCCTGGAGCGCACGTCGTATGATGCTGCGGGGGCTGCCCTCCTCTGTCGCGATGGGTGCCACGTTCGGCTTGGGCGGGGTGCTTCTGATGCCGGTCCTTCTGGGCACGGGCGGCGCGTTTCTTATGTCTTGGTCGAATGCCGCTGTAGGGCTTTATATGGCCGCCGTGCCCATGTTTCTGGGCTATCTCTGCTTCGGCTACGGCCTCGCCCATGTCGAGGCCAGCACAGCCACGACCATCACCCTCCTCGAACCCGTCATCGCCGCCATTCTGGCCATTCTCGTCGTCGGCGAACACCTCCCTCCCTTGGGCTGGGTCGGCGTGGCACTGGTGGTGGGATGCCTCACCCTTCTCACCCTGCCACCCGGTTCCGCAGATCGAAAAGCAGAGCCACCCCCATCGTAAGCGCCCCGAATAAAGAGCATCCTCAACCCAAAGGCGTCCTTTGTGTCTGTCGGGGACCAGACGCGAAATGAGAAGCGAGCAAGGCCCAGCCCGCCTGCCCGCCGAGATCCGGCGCGCCTGTGAACTTGGCCAGAAGATGGCTTGGACCTGTGGAGTGCGGATCAACCTGTCTGACGGAACGCCTCCCCCCTGACATGCACGACAAGCACATGGACGCTGCAGTGCGGGGCAAGCGTCCGGGATGGGCTGGATATTTCGGGACGCGCGTCCAGACCATCGAGAAAACCTATGGGCATCACAGCCCGATGCACCAAGAATCGGCGGCCGCGGCAATGGATAAACGCGCCTAAATCGCGAATAACCGCACCATTTCCGCACCGAGCGAATAAGGCAAAAATCATAAGTGATTGAATTTATGGCGCACCCAAGAGGATTCGAACCTCTGGCCTCTGCCTTCGGAGGGCAGCGCTCTATCCAGCTGAGCTATGGGTGCGTGCTGTCGTCCGTATATCCGAGCCGGAAGACCTTCGCAACGGGCAAATCACCCTGCCCGCTGCATTAAATCGCCTCACCCCAGAAGATCGTGGCAAAGCTCAAGGGCCGAAACAAGCGCATCGGCCTCGGCTTTGGTGTTATACATCGCAAAGGACGCGCGCGCCGTCGCCGTGACCCCCAGATGCTGCATCAGCGGCATGGCACAATGGCTGCCCGCCCGCACAGCCACGCCGCGCTTGTCGAGAATCGTCGACATATCATGCGGATGGGCCGGACCGTTCAACGTCATCGAGAAAATGGCACCGCCCTCGGGGGGCACGCCTTGCAGGTTGAGCCAGTTCAACCCCTGCAGCTTCTCGGCGGTGTAGCGGCGCAGATCCTGCTCATGCGCCTCGATCGTCTTCATGCCGATCGACATCAGGTAGTCCAGCGCGACACCCAGCCCGTATTGCTGCACGATCCCCGGCGTCCCGGCCTCGAATTTCATCGGCGGTGCGTGATAGGTCACCGTATCGCGGGTCACCGTGTCGATCATGTCGCCTCCGCCAAGGAAGGGACGCATCTCGGCCTGACGGTCCTTCGCAATCCAGATCGCGCCAGACCCCGAGGGCCCGTAAAGCTTGTGCCCCGTGATCGCGTAGAAATCGCAGCCGATCGCCGCCACATCCACCGGCATATGCACCGCCGCCTGCGAGCCGTCGACCAGCACCGGCACGCCCTTCTCGCGCGCGCCTTTCGAAATGGCCGCCACATCGACCAGCGTGCCCAGCACATTCGACATATGGGTGACGGCAATCAGCTTGGTGCGCGGCCCCACGGCCTCCAGCACTTTCTCGGCAGGCAGCGAACCATCGGGTTCCGGCTCGACCCATTTCAGCACCACGCCCTGACGTTCGCGCAGGAAATGCCACGGCACGATATTGGCGTGATGTTCCAGAACCGACAGCACGATCTCGTCGCCCGCCTGAAGGCGCGGGGCGGCCCATGCATAAGAGACCAGATTGATCCCCTCGGTCGAGCCGGTGGTAAAGATGATCTCGTGCTCGTCAGGCGCGTTCAGGAAGCGGGCAATGATGCCACGAACGCCCTCGTATTTCTCGGTCGAAAGATTGGAAAGCGTATGCAAGCCACGGTGGACATTGGCATAGTCCTCCTCATACATCCGCGTCATCGCATCGATCACCACCCGCGGCTTCTGCGCCGAGGCACCGTTATCGAGATAGACCAGCGGTTTGCCGTTCACTTCACGCGACAGGATCGGAAAATCGGCGCGGATGGTTTGAACATCGAACATGGGAGCCCCCCTGACGGGATATAGAACAGATGGAACGGGCCCCAGCGGGACCCGTCCGGAACGATTTGGCTTATGGCGAGGGCGACGGCATGACCCCCAGCAGCATCAGGACCAGACCGGTCGCGAAGGCCGAGGCAAAGAACGTGACAATCGTGCCGATCGCAACCACAGCAAGGTTGCGGAACCCGTGCAAAGCCGCCACGAAATTGACGATGAAATAGAACATCAGCGTCAGCAGGATAACGGTTGTGGCCCCGAGGCCGGAGGGCAGGATCATGATCAGCGCAAGCTGCACCACCTGCAGGATGACCATGACAAATTCGGCCCATGTCATCAGCAAAAGCGCATCGCGGAAAGCACCGTGGCCATTGCCCATCCGCCCGACAAAGGTCATGGCCCCTGCCGCATAGATCAGGATCGCGGCCTGAATCAGGATCATCGGAATGGGGTTCAGGCTCAGCCGCTCGGTATCGGGGACCATTGTGCTGGCCAGCACCTGACCGAACAGGCCAAGACAGGCGGACAGCACCACCACAACCGCCAGCCCCAGCCAGCGCGCCTGCGTTGGCGGGTTCCAGTCAATCAGCGCCCGTGCGACGGATTGCGGCTGGGTAATCGTGCCTAAAATTGCCTGTCTGAAAGTAAACTGTTCCAAGATCATCCCCGCTTTGCGGTGGTCTCGAAGAAGGCGACGCGCATTCCCGAGATCCAGAATATGACGAACACGAGAAAGGTCGCGACCCCCACCATATTCGCCTGATGCCCTACGCCAATAAAGCCAGAGACCAGCCCGCGCAAGAGCAGCAGCGGCGAGGCCGCCAACAGCGCCCAGAAGAGCGCGATCCGTGCGCCATATCCGCTGCCCTTCCCGCCCAGAAGCTTTGCCACCCCCCTGGCGATCAGCGCCACCAGATAGAAAAGCGGCACGGCCACCAACAGCCCCAGCGCCTGTCCCAACATCAGGGCAGGCAAAGGGGTAGCGGGGTTTTCAAAGGCAAACCGGGACAGTCCCGGCCATTGCGCGATGTAAACCAGCACCAGCGCCGACAGCAGAAAGGTCAGCGCCCGAGGTTCGGACGGCGCGTGCGACAGGTGATCGCGCACCACCTGACGGGGTGCGCGATAGCTGCGAAGGATATCCGAAAGAGCCGACATCCGACAGGCTCAGGAGCGGTGACGGGCCAGCCAGCCCTCAAGACGCGACAGCACGTCTTCGCGCAGGGCCTCGTCCTCGATCTCCTCGACCGCATCGGCCACGAAGCTCAGGACCAGCAGATTGACCGCAACCGCCTTCGGCACGCCGCGCGAGCGCAGGTAGAAGAGCGCGGTCTCGTCAATCGCACCGGTGGTCGAGCCATGCGAACAGGCCACGTCATCGGCATAGATCTCAAGCTCGGGCTTGGCGAGGAACTGGCTGTCCTCGTCCAGAAGAAGCGACTGGCTGATCTGGTAGCCATCGGTCTTCTGCGCGCCCTCTTTCACCAGGATCTTGCCCTGGAAAATGCCATGCGCGCCGTTTTTCAGCACTTTCTTGAAGACCTGACGGCTTTCGCCGCGCAGAGCGCCATGCGTGATGAAGACGGTATCATCATGGTGGAACGGACCTTTGTGACCGTCGCCCAAAGCGGCCCCCGCCACATGTGCCACAGCATCGTCGCCCACCATATCGATCACGCATTCATTGCGCGTCAGCTGCCCGTTCGAGGTCATGGTGAAAGACTTGAAAAGCCCCTCTTCGGCCACGCGGGTGAAGATATGGGTATTGGCCAGACGCTCCTGCGAACGGCCCTGAATGCGCAGATGGTGGAACTTCGCGCCCTTGGCCACATCGACCTCGGTCACAATATTGAAACGCGCGCCCGCAGGACCGCTTTCCAGCAAGGTGATCTCGGAGCCTTCTTCCAGCTTGACGACATGGTGCAGCATCACGTCGGAGCCGTCATCCTCGTGCAGGTAGTCGATATGCACGGGTTTCGCCGCCTGCCCCGTGACCCTGATCAGCAGCCCGTCCTTGGCCGCAGCGGTATTGAGCGCGGCATAGGGACGGTCGACCGGCTTCTGGCCATCGGCTTCCAGCTTGCCATAAAGCGACTGCGCCCAATGGATATCGGCGGCATCCGCCTCGGCCAGACGCGAGATCTCGACACCGGCATTGATCAGGTCGTCCGACAGATCCTCGTTGAAGACGCCATCGACAAAGACCAGACGCACGCGCTCGAACGTGTCGAAATTCGCGGGCTCGTCCTTGGGGTTGAACAGCGCGGCTTTCGGTGCCTCCGGCGCGTTCAGCCCCGTCGGGTTGGTCCAGCGCCAGTATTCATCACGACGGCCCGGCAGGCCCATCGCGGTCAGCCGTTGCAGCGCATCGGCACGGGCGGCTGCGGTGAACCCGCCTTCGGGCAGATCCAGCGCGGCCAAGCGGGCGGTCAAGGCTTCGGCCTTGAGCGCCTGATTGCGGAGTTTTGCGCTTGCCATCAGGCCATCACCTCGCTGATCCCGTGTTCTTTCAGCAGGTCGGAATAGCCGTTCTTCTCGACTTCCAGTGCCAGCTCGGGGCCACCGGTCTTGATGATACGGCCTGCCGCCATGATATGCACGACATCGGGTTTGATATGGTCCAGCAGGCGCTGGTAGTGGGTGATCACAAGGAAGGATCGGCCTTCCGAGCGCAGCGCATTCACGCCGTCCGACACCAGTTTCATAGCGTCCACATCCAGCCCCGAGTCGGTCTCGTCGAGGATGCACATCTTCGGTTCCAGCATCGCCATCTGCAGGATCTCGTTGCGCTTTTTCTCACCGCCCGAGAAGCCCACATTGACCGGACGCTTCAGCATCTCGGCGTCGATCTTCAGCGATTTCGCCTTCTCGCGCACGATCTTCAGGAATTCGCCTGCGGAATATTCTTCCTCGCCGCGCGCTTTACGCTGGGCGTTCACGGCCGTGCGCAGGAAGGTCATATTGCCCACGCCCGGGATCTCGACCGGATACTGGAATGCAAGGAACAGACCTTCGGCGGCGCGCTCTTCGGGCTCCTGCTCCAGCAGGTTCTCGCCATCAAGCGTGGCCGAGCCTTCGGTCACGGCATAGCCATCACGGCCCGAAAGCACATAGGACAGCGTCGATTTCCCCGAACCGTTCGGCCCCATGATCGCATGGACCTTGCCGGTTTCGATGGTCAGATTCACACCCTTGAGGATCTTCTTGCCACCCTCTTCGAGTTCTGCGTGCAGGTTTTTGATCTCTAGCATAGTCTTTTTCCTGTTCAGTCGATGGTGACAGCCGTGCCGGATGCCGACACCATCAACATCGAATCCGCGACGACCTCGTAATCAAGATCGACGCCAACGATTGCGTTTGCGCCCTTGGCCCGGGCGCGCTCTTCCAGTTCTTTGAAGGCCACCTCGCGCGCATCGGCAAGTTTGGCCTCATAGGCGCCCGAACGGCCGCCCACGATATCGGTGATCTGCGCGAAAAAATCGCGCACGATATTGGCCCCCATGATCGCCTCGCCCACGACAATGCCGTGATAGGCGGTGATCTTGTGACCTTCGATCGTGGCTGTGGTGGTGACGATCATGACGCGCTCCTCATCCCTTGAAGACCAGCATGGCCCCCAACCCGATCAGCACAAATCCCGCGACGGTCGTCAGGCTGGGCGGCTCCTTCAGATAGAAGGTCGAAAACCCCACAAAGACCACCAGCGTGATGACCTCCTGGATCGTCTTGAGCTGCGCCGTCGAATAGACCTGATGGCCGATCCGGTTGGCCGGAACGGCCATCCAGTATTCGATAAAGGCAATCGACCAGCTGATGATCACCACGGCCCAAAGCGGTGCCGTGGAATATTTCAGGTGCCCGTACCACGCCACCGTCATGAAAACGTTGGACGCGATCAGCAGCACGACCGGAAGGAGATATGCGCTCATGAACGCCCAACGCCCCTAGCCCACAGAGCCTTCCAGCGAGATCGCCACCAGCGACTGCGCTTCCATCGCGAACTCCATCGGCAGCGCTTGCAGCACCTCGCGGCAGAAGCCGTTCACCACCAGAGCGACCGCCTCTTCCTCGTCCATGCCGCGGGCACGGCAGTAGAACAGCTGGTCGTCATCGACCTTCGAGGTGGTGGCCTCGTGTTCAACGCGGCTCGTGTTGTTCTTGACCTCGATATAGGGCACGGTATGCGCCCCGCATTCCGACCCGATCAGCAGGCTGTCACATTGCGTGTAGTTGCGCGAGTTGGACGCTTTCGGGTGCATCGAGACCAGCCCCCGATAGGTGTTCTGCGCCTTGCCCGCCGAGATCCCCTTGGACACGATCCGCGAGCGCGAATTCTTGCCCAGATGGACCATCTTGGTGCCGGTATCGGCCTGCTGGTAGTTATTGGCGATTGCGATCGAGTAAAACTCGCCCGAGGACTCCTCGCCGCGCAGGATGCAGGACGGGTATTTCCACGTGATGGCCGAGCCGGTTTCCACCTGCGTCCACATCACCTTGGCACGGTCGCCACGACAATCGGCGCGTTTGGTCACGAAGTTATAGATGCCGCCCTTGCCGTCCTCGTCACCGGGGAACCAGTTCTGAACGGTCGAATATTTGACCTCGGCATCTTCCTCGATGACGATCTCCACAACAGCCGCGTGCAGCTGGGCGGTGTCCCGTTTCGGCGCGGTGCAGCCTTCAAGATAGGACACATAGGCGCCCTTGTCGGCCACGATCAGCGTGCGCTCGAACTGCCCCGTATTTTCCGCGTTGATACGGAAATAGGTCGACAGCTCCATCGGGCAGCGGACCCCCGGCGGGATATAGACGAAAGACCCATCCGAGAAGACCGCAGAGTTCAGCGTGGCATAGTAGTTATCCGACTGCGGCACGACCGAGCCGATATATTTCTTGACCAGCTCGGGGTGTTCCTTGATCGCTTCCGAGATCGAGCAGAAGATCACACCCGCCTCGCGCAGCTTGTCCTTGAAGGTCGTGCCGACCGAGACCGAGTCGAACACCGCATCCACGGCGACCTGACGCTTGCTCGGGTCATAGTCTTCGGCACCTTCCACACCGGCAAGGATCATCTGTTCCTTCAGCGGGATGCCCAGTTTCTCATAGGTCGCCAAAAGCTTGGGATCGACCTCATCAAGCGATTTGGGCTTGGTTTCCATCGATTTCGGACGCGCATAGTAATACTGGTCCTGAAAATCGATTTCCGGCACGTTCAGCAGCGCCCAATCGGGCTCTTCCATCTCTTTCCAGCGCGCGAAAGCCTGAAGACGCCATTCGGTCATCCATTCCGGCTCTTCGTTCTTTTCAGAAATCAGGCGGACGATATCCTCGTTTACGCCCTTGGGGGCGTATTCCATCTCGATCTCGGTATTCCAGCCGTATTTATACGACCCCATATTCTGGACCGTTTCAACCGTCTCGCGGTCGACGCCCTCGCGGATTTGCAACTCGTCTGCCACGTGTCATTCCCTATCTTGCTGGTCGCGCTCATGGCCGACCGTTTCCCCAAATCCGCCGCGCCAAGCTCTGGCTTGCGGACCTATAACATACGCTCCCGAAGCTTGTCGCCATGCTTGCGCCGAGCTTTGGACCAAGCCTCCACGAAACGGTCGATCGCCTCGCGCGTGATGCCCGGCCCAAGCGAGACGCGCATCGCACATCCCGCAAGATCTTCGCCCCACCCCATAGCGCGCAACACGCCAGAGGCCCGAACCTTACCCGACGAGCAGGCCGATCCGGCAGAGACCGCAACCCCTGCAAGGTCCATCCGCATCACCTGCGTCTCGCCTTTCCAGCCGGGGCTGATCACCGACAATGTATTGGGCATAAGCGCAGGCGCTGCTGCCTGACCCTGCCCGTCTGCGGGTGCGTTCCATCCGGGAAAGTAAACGTCTTCGACAGCCTCTTCCAGTGCCTTTTTTAGAATATTTCTAAGTTCGGCCACTTCTTCCCAGACACCATTGGCCAGATCGCGCATCGCAGCCTCGGAAGCCGCAGCAAATCCGGCGATACCGATCAGATTTTCCGTTCCTGCGCGGCGCCCCATCTCTTGCCCGCCGCCCTTCAGGCCCGCTGCCAGATCGGTGCCCTGTTTCAGGATCACCGCCCCCACCCCTTTGGGCCCGCCCAGCTTATGGGCCGACACAAGACCACAGGTCGCGCCCATCCAGTTGAAGGCCAGAGGGATCTTGCCAAAGCCCTGCGTCAGGTCGGTCGACCACAGCCCCTCGGGCAGATCCTGAATCACACCGGTTTCCGAATTGGCAATCTGCAGACTGGAGCGCGCGGGGTCCGCTACGATCACACGACCATAGCCATCCACCGCAAGATCGGCCTCGCACCATGCTTTCACCGCGTCATGCTCGACCTCGGCGCAATGGATACCGCGCCCCGCATGCACCAGCGCCGATGCCTCGGTCGTGCCGGAGGTAAACACAACATCCTGACCATCGGCACCAATCGCATGGGCAATCTGCGCACGGCAACGTTCCATCAGCGATTTCGCGGCCCGCCCCTCGGCATGAACCGAAGACGGATTGCCCAGCAGGTCCATCGCCTCGACCATCGCCGCCTTCGCCTCTGCCCGCAGAGGCGTGGTTGCGTTCCAGTCGAGATAGAGCCGTTCCATGACACGATGTCCTTCTGCGCCCGTAACATGGGCCGTTATCTGGCTTTGGACATAGGCGCAGAACGGATAAAAGACAATAACCCGAGTCTATGACTCAGGTTAGCAAGGGGGTGTGCGCAAATCGCTTAATCATCCACCACCGAGAACAGCGACGGCACGGCCGGACAGGGTTTGAGCCCGTTGCCGATGACATCCTGCAGCGTGGTCTGGTGCAAAAAGACAAAGACCTGCGCCGAAAGGCTTTCCCACAGGCGGTTCGACAGAGACTGCGCCCGCGTGCCGGATTTCCCGCCCGAGGCTCCTGCCCCCACATGCATGGCCGAGACTTTCTCGTCCACCGCCTCGAACACCTCGCTCACGCGGATTTCGGCGGGCGGACGTGCCAGTTGGTACCCACCACCCGGACCGCGCACCGACTGCACCAGCCCCGCACGACGCAGCCGCACGAAGATCTGTTCGAGATAGGCCAGCGAAATATCCTCGCCTTCGGAAAGCTGCGATAATGAAACCCGGCCATTCGGTCCCGACAAGGCCAGGCTTGACAAGGCCACCATCGCGTAACGCCCTTTGGTCGATAGTTTCATACAGTATCCTCCGCTTAATCACCCGCGCCGAAAAGGACGGGCTATGACCTCCCCGAGAGGCGATCATGCCATGCCACCTCCGAATCGCGGCAAATTTACGCTAGAATGCCCCGATGTCGATCATCAATACAGAGAGAATGGCGCAAGAACCATTGACCTTGCGCGCTGGCCCCCTTAACTCGTTTCCACCCGTAGATCCGGCATTGTGCCGGGGATGGCCCTCCCTAGGGGGATGCAGACCCTGCGTCAAGCAACCCTGCACCCTTGGATCCGGGCCCATGCAAGAGCAGACGAGAACCGATGCCCGAAGTCATTTTTCCCGGTCCCGAAGGTCGCCTAGAAGGCCGCTATCACCCGCAAGCCGCCCCCGACGCGCCGATTGCCATCATCCTGCATCCCGATCCGCAATTCGGTGGCACGATGAACAACCGCGTCGTCTACAACCTGCATTACGCATTCCACAAGCTGGGCTTCACCGTGCTGCGCTTCAACTTCCGTGGTGTGGGCCGCAGCCAAGGGGAATATGATCAGGGGATCGGCGAATTGTCGGATGCCGCCTCGGCGCTGGATTACCTGCAATCGCAGAACCCCAATTCCAAACACTGCTGGGTTGCGGGGTTCAGCTTTGGCGCGTGGATCGGGATGCAGCTTCTGATGCGCCGCCCCGAGATCACCGGTTTCGTCTCGGTGGCTCCGCCGGCGAATATGTATGACTTCAGCTTCCTCGCGCCCTGCCCCTCGTCGGGTCTGATCATCAACGGCACCGCCGACCGCGTCGCGCCGCCGAAAGATACCGCCACGCTGGTCAGCAAGCTGGGCGAGCAGAAAGGGATCACCGTCACCCATGAAGAGATCAGCGGTGCCGATCACTTCTTCAAGGATGACGAGGCGCATATGAAGCCGATGATCGATACGGTCCAATCCTATGTGAAGCGCCGCCTGACGGAGAACACCCGCTAATGGCACTGCTCGAAGACCTGGCCGAAAAGCTGGCCTTCGACTGCATGCAAGCCCAAAAGGAGATCGGCCCTACGGCCGATCGCCTCTACCAAGACGTTGCCACCCATATCGGCACCGCCTCGCCCTCTCTCGAAGAGGCCTTTCTGACCGCCTGCCGCCTGCATATGGCCGCCCTGCGCGCCGAAGACTTCATGGCGCGGCGCATCTCTGCCCTGAAATCCGGCAAATAAAGCTGTGCAGCCCGTGACCGGCGGCTATGCGCATTTAGCTGGTATCTGGCACTGGCTCTGGGCGTGCAAACCCGTTAGGTCGGAAGCAGGCCTTTCGTCCGTCTCGCATGGCGCAAGGACCGCCGCACCTGCCCGCTCCGCTTGCGGGGCCGTGGGCTGATCCTGGCGCAGCGTTCAGGTGCCCGTCTTTTCCCGCCGGGGTGAAAAGGATAAGGCCCATGACCACCGCAGCAGACCCAGCCACCCAACGGCTTGATCGGCAACTGGCCTTTCTGGCCGAGGCCGAGAAGCTTAAAGGGGTCATCCGCGCGACCCCCGTCATGGACGATTCCCGCTTCGAGAATTCTGCCGAACATAGCTGGTCTCTGGCGCTTTGGGCGCTGGTACTGGCCGATCAGGCCGATCCTGCAGTCGATCCGGTGCGCGCGATCAAGATGCTGTTGCTGCATGATATGGTCGAAATCGATGTGGGCGATGTGCCGATCCATTCGAAGGGCGGTAAGGCGCATGACAGCGCCGAGACCTGTGCCGCCGAAGCCCGCGCGGCAGAGCGCATCTTCGGACTGCTCCCGACGGATATGGCGCAGGATTTCCTGAGCACATGGCAGGAATTCGAAGCCAACGAGACCCCGACCGCCATCTATGCCAAATCGCTCGACCGCGCGCAGCCGGTGATGCTGAACCTGCAATCGGGCGGCGGATCATGGCGCGAATACAAGGTGACGTGGGACCAGTTACAAGAGCGCGTGGGCTGCAAGATCAATCGCGGCCTTCCCGCGCTCTGGTCCGCGATCAAGGCGCGGATCTTTCCGTGGTTTGAAGACAACCGCCGCCTCTGAGCCGCCCCGCCCCCCATGCGGGCCCGACCGGCACCATTTTGACGCTGTACGGTGCGGGCCTGCGGCAAGCTGCGCCTATTTTTCAAGCAGGCTCATCTTCGCAACGATATCTTTGCAAACAGCCCCTACCTTTCGGCACAACCGGATTTCATGCTGCGCTAACATAAAACCGGACGAATATGTCGAATTGTAGAATACCGTCGTATACTACGGCATACAAACTCTGGCTATTCCCATAAGTTTGCGCTAAATGGGGTCTGTCCCGACTCATATATATAAGCCTAGGAAGGGGTTCATATGTCCAAGATCAAGGTGGAGAATCCGATCGTCGAACTCGACGGCGACGAGATGACCCGGATCATCTGGGATTTTATCAAGAAGAAACTGATCGAACCCTATCTGGATGTCGATCTGCTGTATTACGATCTCGGCATCGAAGAACGTGACCGCACCGATGACCAGATCACCATCGATGCCGCCAACAAGATCAAAGAGATCGGCGTTGGTGTGAAATGTGCGACCATCACCCCCGATGAAGCGCGCGTCGAGGAATTCGGCCTCAAGAAGATGTGGAAATCGCCCAACGGCACGATCCGCAATATTCTGGGCGGTGTGGTCTTCCGTCAGCCGATCATCTGCCGCAACGTGCCGCGCCTTGTGCCGGGCTGGACCGACCCCATCGTTGTGGGCCGCCACGCTTTCGGTGACCAATATAAAGCGACCGATTTCACCTTCCCGGGCAAAGGCCAGCTGACGATGAAATTCGTGGGCGATGATGGCACCGTAATCGAGAAGGTCGTCTATGATGCGCCCTCCGCAGGCGTCTATCAGGCGATGTATAACCTTGACAGCTCGATCTATGACTTCGCCCGCGCCTCGTTCAACTACGGTCTGTCGCTGAACTGGCCGGTCTATCTGTCGACCAAGAACACCATCCTGAAAGCCTATGACGGCCGCTTCAAGGATATCTTTGCCGAAGTTTACGCCAATGAATTCGAAGAAGAATTCAAGAAGCGCGGCATCTGGTACGAACACCGTCTGATCGACGATATGGTGGCCTCGGCCATGAAATGGTCGGGCAAATTCGTCTGGGCCTGCAAGAACTACGATGGCGATGTGCAATCGGATACAGTGGCACAGGGCTTCGGCTCGCTGGGCCTGATGACCTCGCAGCTGATGACGCCCGACGGGAAGATCGTCGAGGCCGAAGCCGCCCACGGCACCGTGACGCGCCACTACCGCCAGCACCAGCGCGGCGAACAGACCTCGACCAACTCGATCGCCTCGATCTACGCTTGGACCGGTGGCCTGAAGCACCGTGCGAAACTCGACAACAACAGCCAGCTGATGAATTTCGCGGAAACGCTGGAACGCGTGGTTGTCGAAACCGTGGAATCGGGCTTCATGACGAAGGATCTGGCCCTGCTGGTCGGCCCCGACCAGAAATGGCTCACCACGATGGGCTTCCTCGAAAAAGTCGACGAGAACCTCAACAAAGCGTTCTGAACATCCTAAAAAGGCCGGGCATCACGCCCGGCCTTTTTCATTGGCAAATCCTGCAACCTTCAGGCAGCGATAAGCTGCAGATCCTGCCAATAATGACGCATTTCGGTGAGGGCCGCGCGGTCCTGCCGACGGGCCAGAAGCTGTAGGTAAAGCTGGCCGGGGCCTTCGAAATAGATCACGAAGATCATGATCCGAAGCGCCTCGCGCATATCTTCGCTCAACGCCTCCCATTGCGGCACAGGCCCCCGCAAATTCACCCCTTGCTCTTCCAGCACGGTCAGAAGCGCGTAATGACGCAGGAAACGCTCCTCCTGCTCCATCTGGATGATCCCGTGCCGCTCATGCGCCCGCTGCGCCTGAGAAAATCGGAGCTTCGCCATGCGATCCACCAGCGCAAGGCGAAAATGAACAATTACCACCGCAACCGTCAGACAAGACAGCACGATCCCTAGGCAAAACACTGATAAGTCAGACATTAATTCCCCAGCCACTAGTTAACATTTTGTTCACTAAAGTTAACCCGTGGCGAAATTGTGGCGTGAAAATGGATTACACACGTCAAATGACACAACATCTTGCACTTGGCCCTGCCCGCGATAAATCATGGCCGCATGACACATCTTCTCCCCCCTTCCCACAGCACGCTCGATGATGCTCAGGGCATCGCCTATGGCGGCATCATCGCAGGGTTCGGCCTGCTGATCCTGACCTCGCTCGGTTTCGTCACCGGCCAGACCGCCGGAATGGCGGTGCTGATCTCCTATGCAACCGGATGGTCCTTCGGGGCCGTCTTCTTCGTGATCAATATCCCCTTCTACTGGCTGGGCTGGAAACGGATCGGCCCCGCCTTCGTGTGGAAATCTCTGGCCGCAGTCAGCCTGCTGTCACTGACCACCGCCATCCTTCCCCGCTACGTCCATTTCGACCTGCTGCATCCGGCAGCGGGGGCGGTGCTGTTCGGACTGATCACCGGCTCGGCGCTGCTGGCGCTGTTCCGGCACGGCTCCAGCCTTGGCGGAATCGGCATCGTCGCGCTTTACCTGCAGGACAAGACCGGCTTTCGCGCAGGCTGGACGCAGATGGGCTTTGACGTGGCCGTTTTCGTGCTGGCCCTGACCCTGCGCGACCTCGAGACCGTGGCATGGTCCTTCCTTGGCGCTGTCGTGATGAATATGGTGATCGGCATCAACCATCGGCGCGACCGCTATATCGCAACCTGAGTATTTATTAAGCATCCTTAGCTATTCTATCAGGGCCGCGTGCTGCGGCCCTTGATTTTTTGCCAGATCGGCGCATAATTAGGTCATGCGTGCTGACATTAATGCCGATCTCAAACTGCGCTGCCCCCCACCGACCGGACGCCGCAAACGTTTGGTTGCCAGACCTGGCCTGCGCCATCCTGATGACAAACATTATACCCGCCTCGAAGATGCCCAAGGGTTGCTGATTGCCTGTGCGCAGGCCGCGCTTGGTATCCACCTGTTGCGTGCGGCGGGTCTGATGACCGGAGGAACGGCGGGGCTTGCGCTTTTGCTGACCTATATTGCGCAAGATCACGGCATCCACCTGACCTTCGGGGGGATTTTCTTTGCCATCAATATCCCCTTCTATGCTTTCGCCTACAAAGCACGCGGGATCGGCTTCTGCCTGAAAAGCCTTGCCTCCGTGACGCTGGTCTCGCTGATGGCCGAGGCTCTCAAACCCTTCCTGCATGTCGACCAGATCCACCCCGCTGTCGCCGCCCTTCTGTTTGGGGTCAGTGCGGGGGTCGGGCTGCTGGGGCTATTCCGCCATTCGGGCAGTCTGGGCGGCGTGTCGATCGTCGCGCTGGTGCTGCAGGACCGCTTCGGCTTCAAGGCGGGCTGGACCCAGACGATCCATGATCTTGGCCTGTTCCTGATCGCTTTCTGGGTGCTGCCGCTTGGCAATGTAGGCTGGTCCCTTCTGGGCGCGGTTATCCTGAATGCGGTGATTGCCTTCAATCACCGACGGGACTGGTATGTTGTGACCTGATCTGGCAGGCTCGGCAGGACACCAAGCACAGCTGGCCCGATTGGAGTATCTCCCGCATGAAAACCTATCTGCTGCTGACGCTGGCTGTCCTGTTCGAGGTGTTCGGCACAAGCTGCCTGCAAGCCAGCCAGCAATTCAGCAGGCTCTGGCCCAGCCTCGGGGTTCTCGCCGGTTTTGCGGGGGCCTTCTATCTGTTCACACAGGTGCTCAAAACCTTACCGCTGGGCATTACCTATGCGCTCTGGTCGGGGATCGGGATCGTGCTTACGAGTCTGATCGGCCTTGTGATCTTCAAACAGAGGCTCGACTTTGCGGGGATTTGCGGCATTATCCTGATCCTTGCGGGCGTATTTGTGATCAATCTCTGGTCTAAATCCGCTGTTCATTGAGTTGAGGGCTAGAATGACCGGCCCAAATGCACTATGCGCTGGGGCAATCCTCCCTAGCAGGCAAGATTTCTCATGGAACTTCGCAATATCGCGATCATCGCGCACGTTGACCACGGCAAGACAACTCTGGTCGACCAGCTTCTGAAACAATCCGGTGCATTCCGCGAAAACCAGGCCGTTGCAGAACGCGCCATGGACAGCAACGACATCGAACGGGAACGCGGGATCACCATCCTTGCAAAATGTACCTCGGTCGAGTGGGAAGGCACCCGCATCAATATCGTCGACACCCCCGGCCACGCCGATTTCGGTGGCGAGGTGGAGCGCATCCTGTCGATGGTGGACGGCGTCTGCCTTCTGGTCGACGCGGCCGAAGGCCCGATGCCGCAAACCAAATTCGTGACCTCGAAGGCACTGGCGCTCGGCCTGAAGCCGATCGTGGTGCTCAACAAGGTCGACAAGCCGGCCGCCGATCCCGATCGCGCGCTGGACGAGGTGTTCGACCTCTTCGCCAACCTCGGCGCGACCGAAGAACAGCTTGATTTCCCGCATGTCTACGCTTCGGGCATCGGCGGCTGGGCCGATGACGAACTGGACGGGCCGCGCGAGGATCTGAGCGCGCTGTTCCGCCTGATCGTGAAGCATGTCGAGGCCCCGAAACAGGTCGAGAAAAAAGACGAGCCCTTCGCGATGCTGGCCACCACGCTGGCCGCCGATAACTTCATCGGCCGCATCCTGACCGGCCGTATCGAATCCGGCACCCTGAAAGTGGGCGATAGCCTCAAGGCACTGTCGCGCAAGGGCGACAAGATCGAGCAGTTCCGCTGCACCAAGATCCTCGCCTTCCGCGGCCTGAGCCAGCAGCCCATCGACGAAGCGCAGGCCGGTGATATCGTCACCGTAGCAGGCATGACCAAAGCCACCGTGGCCGACACGCTCTGCGCGTTGGAAGTCGAAGAGGCCATTCAGGCCAAACCGATCGACCCGCCGACCATCTCGGTGACCTTCGGCATCAATGACAGCCCGCTGGCGGGTAAAGACGGCTCCAAAGTCCAGTCGCGTGTCATCCGTGACCGCCTGATGAAAGAAGCCGAAACCAATGTGGCAATCCGTGTCGAGGATACGCCCGGCGGGGAAGCCTTCATCGTGTCGGGTCGGGGCGAACTCCAGATGGGTGTTCTCATTGAGAACATGCGCCGCGAAGGGTTCGAACTGTCGATCTCGCGCCCGAAAGTGATTTTCCGCGAGGAAGATGGCGTGCGCATGGAGCCGGTGGAAGAAGTCATCATCGATGTGGATGACGAATATTCCGGCGTCGTGATCGAGAAGCTTACCGGCTACCGCAAGGGCGAGCTGGTCGAGATGCGTCCGGCAGAAGGCGGCAAGACCCGCGTTGTGGCCCATGTGCCCTCGCGCGGCATGATCGGCTATCAGGGCGAGTTCCTGACCGACACCCGTGGCTCGGGCGTGCTGAACCGTCTGTTCCATAGCTGGACCCCCTATAAAGGCGCCATCGAAGGCCGCCGTCAGGGCGTTCTGATCTCGATGGAAAACGGCACCTCGGTCGCTTATGCCCTGTGGAACCTCGAAGAGCGCGGCAAGCTGTTCATCGGCGCGCAGGAAGCGGTCTATACCGGCATGATCATCGGCGAGCATTCGCGTGACAACGATCTGGAAGTGAACCCGCTCAAGGGCAAGAAGCTGACCAACGTCCGTGCCTCGGGCACCGATGAAGCCGTCCGCCTGACCCCGCCGGTGCGCATGTCGCTGGAAGAGGCGATCGCCTATATCGATGATGACGAGCTGGTGGAAGTGACCCCGAAAGCCATCCGTCTGCGCAAGGTCCATCTGGACCCCCACGAACGCAAGCGCGCCTCGCGCGAGGCCTGATTTCAGGCGTGGCACTGACGATCGAGGAAGGGGGGCTGTCTGCCCCCCTTTTTCGTCTGCGACGAAAAATTCCCCCCGAGGATATTTCCGGCAGCTGGATATGGAAACGGCGCGAAAGGCAGAGCTTCGCGCCGCTTTTCCTTGTGATAGGATGATGGTTCAGCGGAACAGGATCAGCGCGCCCTCGTTCCATGCGATACGGGTCCGCGCGCCCACATCCAGCACCGGCCGTCCGAAGACATTGCGCATCGACAGGCGCACGGTCTGTTCGACGCCATCGAGGCGGACATCGTAATAGGTCATGTCGCCATAATAGACGACTTCTTCGATGGTTGCGGGGGCTTCGCGGCCTGACGCGGGTTGATCGCCGAAGAGAATTGTCATGGTTTCGGGGCGGAACCCCACAGAGACCTGCCCGTCATGGGCATGCGAGACCTGATCGGGGCGCAGGTGACAGGCGCCAAGCCCTGCGACCATGACCCCGATCCAACCCTCCGTTTCGTCCTCGATATGGGCCGGAAGGAAGTTCATCGCGCCGATGAACTCGGCCACGCGGCGGGATTTGGGGCGGCGGTAGAGTTCTTCGGGATCGTCGAGCTGGGCGATCTCGCCTTCGAACATCACGGCAATCCGGTCCGACATCACCAGTGCTTCTTCCTGATCATGGGTCACGAGCACGAAGGTGATGCCCAATTCGCGCTGGAGTTTGATCAGCTCGACCTGCATCTGCTCGCGGATCTTGCGGTCGAGCGCCGACATGGGTTCATCCAGCAGCAGCACCTTGGGTTTGAGGATCAACGCGCGGGCCAGAGCCACACGTTGGCGCTGGCCGCCCGAAAGCGCATGGGCTGCGCGTTTGCCATAGCCGCCAAGCCCGACCATTTCGAGCGCCTCCTCAACGAGCTTGGCTTTTTCCAGCTTGGTCCGCGGATCACGGCGCAGACCGAAGGCCACATTTTCGGCCACGGTCAGATGCGGGAAAATGGCATAGGACTGGAACACCATATTGGTGGGGCGGCGGTTGGCCGGCACGGAGCCCATATCCTTGCGGTCAATCAGGACCACCCCCGAGGAAATATCCTCGAAGCCCGCAATGGTACGCAAAAGCGTGGTTTTGCCGCAGCCCGAGGGACCGAGCAGCGAGAAGAACTCGCCTTCGCGGATGGTGGCGTTGATGCCGCGCAGGGCATGGTAATCGCCATAGTATTTCTGCACATCGCGAAACTCGATCATCGGTTTCGCATCGGTTTTGACTTTGTTCACAGGAAACCTCCCTGATCCTTACCACCGGTCTTGGCGATCCCGCGGCGTCGGAAATATTCGGCAATGGTCAGCAGCACGATCGAGGCCGCCACAAGGCAGGTACCAAGGGCAAGGATTACCGGCACGGCCTTGGGGAAGCGCAGCTGCGAGAAGATATAAGTGGGCAATGTGGGTTCGTTGCCCGCGAGGAAGAAGGCGATGATGAATTCATCCATCGAGATGGTGAAGCTGATCAGCATCGAAGAGATGATCCCGGGCAGCACCAGAGGCAGGGTCACCAGACGAAAGGTCGACCATCTGGTTTCGCCAAGATCATAGGCGGCCTCTTCATAGGACGGATCGAGAGAGGCGAATGCCGTCGAGAGGATGGTGACCGCGTAGGGCGTGGCAATCAGCACATGGCCGAAGATCACCGTCAGGATCGAGAGCTTCACCCCCATCCCCAAAAGCACGATCAGAAGCGAGCCGCCAATCATGATCTCCGGAAGCACCAGAGGCAGCATGATGAAGCCCATCACCGGCCCCTTGCCTTTGAACTTGAACCGCGTGGTCGCGCGGGCCGCAAAGAGCCCCAGCACGGTCGACAGGATCGCGGTGGACAGGCCGATGACCAGTGAATTGCCCAAAGCACGGCGCAGGGTATCGTTTTCGGCCATTGCGGCGAACCATTGGGTGGTCCATCCCGTCAGCGGGAAAGCGACAATAGTGCCATTGTTGAACGCGAAGACCGGCAAAAGGATGATCGGCGCGTAGAGGAAGACCAGATAGAGAACCGTATAGAGTTTCAGACCCGAGAGTTTCATTTGGGGCCTCGCAGATATTTCCGGTTTGCCAGAACGAAGAGCGCCGCGATCAGCGCCACGACGGCCATAGCCGAGATGGTGATGGCAGATCCCATCGGCTTGTTATCCAGAGGCAGCATCTGTGCCTGAATGAGATTGGCGACCATCGGCATCTTGCCGCCGCCGATCAGTTCCGGCGCGACGTAATCGCCGATCACCGGAATGAAAACCACCAGGACGGCCCCGACCACCCCCGGCATGGCCAGCGGCAGAGTGATCCGGCGGAAACTGTTGAAATAGCTCTCGCCCAGATCCCGCCCTGCTTCCAGAAGCGAGCGGTCAATTTTTTCCAGCGCCACGAAGATCGGCAGAATGGCAAAGGGCGCATAGGCATGGGCCAGCGCTACCGCAATCGCCGGAACCGTGCCCATCATGCGGAACGGCTCTTCGAACAGATGGCCCGGCCCCATAAGACCCAGCATTTCAAGGCCCGAATTGATCACACCATTATAGCCGATGATCACCTTCCACGCGAAGATGCGGATCAGGTAGGACGTCCAGAACGGGATGGTGATGAGAAAAAGCCAGAAGCTCTTGCGCGAGGGGGCGACCTTGAACGAAATGAAATAGGCGATGGGGAAGGCCGTGCCCACGGTAAGCGCCGTGACGATCAGCGCCACAATGACCGAACGCAGGAGGATCGCGCGGAAGATCGGGTCTTTCCAGACGTCGATATAGTTCTGCAACGTGAATTCATGGATGATCGTCAGATACCCGTCTTTGAAGAAGGAATAGGCAAAGATGGTCAGCAACGGTGCAGCCAGCATCACCAGAGCATAGAGCAAAACCGGGCTGAGCGTAAAATATCCCTGGGCGGTCTCGCTCCGCCTCCACGAGGATGACGCCATATGAATCTCCCAAAATCTGACGCGCTTTCCTTGACGAAAGCATAGCGATTAAGCGGAGGAAAGCCCTAGCACAGTATTTTAAGCCCTATCTGACGGCAGACGCCTAAATATTAAACACAAACCCCTCTTTATCCGCCAATCATACCGGAAGATCGTTGGGCTGGTTCTGCAAAAGTACTGTCAATCGCGTCAAGGCCTGACACATCAGCTCTTCCGAAACGCCGCCCGAAAGCGCGATGCGCACTGCATTCGGGGCGTGACCGTCTTGCAGGACATATTCATCGGCCGAGCGCAGCAGCACGCCCTCGGCCTCGGCCATCCGCACGAATGTCGAGCTGCGCCAGCCCAGCGGCAGACGCATCCATAGGAAGGACAGCCCCTCCTGCCACGTGATCTCCTGTGCGCCCAATATATTGATCGCCATCTTCAGACGCCGGTCCATCTCGGCCTGCGCCGCAAATCGCAGGCGCATCGCATCACCGGAGGTGAACAGCCGCGTGACCATATCGGTCACCGGACGCGGCAGGCCAAAATAGCTATGCTGCGCTGTCAGACGCCCCGCCTCGCCCATGCCATCGGGAGCGACAACGATTCCGAAACGCATGCCCGCCGAAATCGTCTTGGAAAGCGAGGTCACATACCAAGACCGCTCGGGGGCAACCGTGCGCATCGCGGGCAGATTGGTCACCGGCGCGGTGTAACAGTCATCCTCGACGATCTGCAGATTATGCCGCCGCGCCACCTCGGCAATCGCGATACGACGCGCGGTGCCCATGCGCACGGCTGTCGGGTTCTGGGCATCCGGAGTGATGAAGACAAGTTGGCCATTATAGCGCCGCGCGGCATGGTCCAGTGCCTCGGGGATCATACCCTCGTCATCCAGTGCAATCGGCTGGATCTCCGCACGATGCAGGCGCGCCGCATGCCGGAAGCCCGGATAGGCAAGTTCTTCGGCAAAAACGACAGGACGATCCCCGCGCAGGCAACATTGCATGACAAGCGACAGCCCATTCTGCCCGCCGAGCGTCAGCACGACATCCTCGACCGTCACCAGAGACCGTAGACTGCATCCCGGCGGAAACCATTCCAGCACGGCCTCGCGGCAATAGGCATCGCGCCGCAGCCCCGGATATTTCAGGTACTGGTCATTCACTTCGCGCGCAGCTTCGGCCATCGCGCGCGACAATGCCGCCGCCTGCCCGACATCCGGCAGAATGGGCGAGCGGAAATCGACCACGCCGTCATTCTGCCCCTCTCTATATTCGTAGCTGCTATTGGAATAGAGCGGCTCTGTCGGGCCGAGTCGGGCAGATTGTATCGATACAAATGTGCCGCGCCCCACCTCGGCCTGAAGCAGGCCTTCCTGCGTCGCAATCTGATAGCCACGCGCCACGGTGCCAGGGGTCACCCCCAACCGCCAAGCGAGATCCCGAACCGTTGGTAACTTCTGCCCAGGCATCAGTTTTCCTTCGCGAATTCCTTCCCGCAAAGCCCTGACGAGCGCCAGATATTTCGGACCTTTCTGGTTGGAAAGCTGCGGCTTCCACTGCAGGGCCTGATCGGGCATGGGCACCTCTCTTGTATCGGGTACAATATTTCACTGGCTGACGGCAGCAGGTTCATTGTACCAGTATTTTACCGAAAGGATCGGATTGTATCAATACAAAATACTCAGGTGCCCCATGCAAAGCCTTTTCATCTTCAGACATCCCGCGCAGCACATTGCGAAACCGTCGATCATGAAAACGGTCATGCTCTGGATGTTCCGCGCCCGCAGCCGCCGCGCCTTGGCAGAGCTGCCCCCCTATATTCTGAAGGATATCGGTCTGTCGACATATGACGCCGAACGCGAGGCGGAACGCCCGTTCTGGCGCTAATCGCAGACCATAACGAACCCCAGTGAGAACCGTCTACCCCTGTCGGTTCTGCTGTACTGGCCGGGCAAATGCCCGGCCTTTTTTGGCTTACCTGTCTTCATCCGATAGATAAAGTTCAGCCCAGAAGATGCCGTTTATGAAACAGAATTTCCATCCGGTCATCCTCTGCCAACAGGCCGATATTCTGACGGGTCGGCACATAGCTTTCCAGCCAGACCCCCTCGACAAGCATTGCCTCGGTGTTCGCAAAAAGGATCTGCACATAGTTACAGGCGCTCACCGGCTCTAGCCCCGCCGAACGCGTGGCAAGATCTTTCCCACATATCTCGGACAGTGACGGATCGGCTACAATCCTTTGCATCGGCGCAAGGCTCAGATCTGCCTCTGGCAGGCCACCACCCAATGTCCCCGCCGCAATCCGGCTGGGTCGTAATTGCGGCGCAAGGCCCAGAACACGCCATTCCAAATGCCGGTGGCCAACCCAGAGAACCGGCTGCAACCCGTTCCGCGTCATCACCAGATCGCCATTCCGAAGCTCGTCACAGCGTCGTAGCCCGTCCGCCGTTAAAACACGGCAGCCCCCCTCGATCCCCGTCCCCAGCGCATAAAGCGCGTGGAGAGGGCCGGACCCCGCCGGTCCGTCCTCCGGGTCTGCAAAAGAAAACTCTCCCGCCTTCTCGTCATAATCGGAAAATGCGAAGCGCGCCTCTGTCGCCTGCTCGATCGTAGACAGAACAAGCAGATCGTCCGAACAAGGCTCGGCCCCGAGCGAAAGGGCGGAAAACGCGTTGAGGTTCGGCAAGCCCATCATCCCATCCAGATAGCGCCATTGATACAGCGGTTCGGGGATGACTATGCGGATGCAAGTTTAATAAAATCTAAAATTGCCCCGTTTCCTTGAACGGGGCAACCGATTGCGGGGATTACTCAGGCGTAAAGCAGCAGTGCCGCCTCGTGACGGCGCAAGCTCCGCCGCGCCGAGGTGAAGTTCGTCAGATTGGCCGCTGTCTGCAACTCGGGGAAAAGCGCAAAGATCTCTGTCTTTTGCGCCTCGCCCATCGTGGTCAGCGTCACCTCACCGGGCTGGAAGCTTTCGGTCCATGCCCCATCGACCAAGGCGATCTCGTGGCGCTCGCACATGAAGTGGATATAGCTCACCGACGGCACAACCGCGCTCACGATCCCGGGCAAGCCTACCAGATATTTTGCCGCCACAAGCACTTCATATTCTTCGAAATAAAGCTGGGCGCGTTCGCCGGTGACCAGCATACGGTGATTGGGCGACACAAACATGTCCCGCTCGGGCAGGCCATTGCCCAAAGCGCCCGCACCAATCATCACCGGCGCCTGCTCGGGCTTGCGCAGCAGCGTCTCGCGTCCCAAGTCGCAACGCCCGCTCCAGACAAGCTCCTGCACGCCATTGTCACGGGTCAGAATCTTGTCACCGGCTTTCAGCTCCTCAACGGGCACTTCCCCATAGGGCGTGGCCACCATTGATCCGGGCGTAAAGCAGGGCACGACATGTTCGATATCGCAGTAATGCACCGTGATATATTTTCCGGTGTCGCAATTATAGAATTTCAGAACACCGGATTGCCCCCAATTTCCGCAGAATTCGGGATAATGCCAATCCGTTTGCAACTCATAGCCTGCTTTCAGGATCTGCCCATATTGCAGCGTATCGCAATCCTTGCCGGTCCAACCGCCATCTACATAAATGTCGCCCGCCGAGTCTCCGGTGAGGATGAATGTGTCCGCGTCACGCTCTCCGAACAGCTTGTCGCCACCACTGCCGATGAGCGTGTCATTGCCGCTGCCGCCCAAAAGGGTGTCGCAGCCAGCGCCGCCATCCAGAAGGTCATCCCCGCCGAGCCCTTTAAGAAGGTCATTCCCGCCCAAGCCGTTGATCACATCGTCACAACCATCCGAGCCGACGAGCACGTCCGAGCGATTGGTGCCGGTGATGGGCCTGCAATGACCATCCTTGTCGCAACCGCTACGGTCATATCCGTCTTTATCATAGCCATCTTTATCGTAGCCGTCCGCGTCATACCACGCGCCGAGAAGACTCTCCGTCATCTTATTCCCCTCATTAACGAGAAAACGGCCAGGATTCTGCTCGGCCCGGCTCTGAACCATTAAAGAAACGTTACCCTAAGGTTAGCTTTGTTAAAAGTGAAGCTCTTACGACACAGCGATAAAACATAAAACTGCGCAAAAAAAGTGCTATTAGGCGCAGAACATCAATGGGATCGGGCGCAATACGACTGACCGAAGCCCGAAACGGGAAAGGCCGGCTCCCTTCAGGGGAACCGGCCTTTCTTTCATGCGCGTTTCAGAAGCTCTGCCTCGTGGCGCTTGAGCGATTTCCGCGCCGATTGATAGTCTTCAAGGCCTTTATGCGTTTTCAGTTCGGGGAAGATCTCGAAGATCTCGTCGCGCTGTGCATTGCCCATGCTGCCCAAGGTCTGATCCCCGGGCTGGAAGCTTTCGGTCCATGCCCCGTTGCCCAGAACCACCTCATGGCGGTCGAACATGAAGTGCAGATAGCTGGTGCCCAAGGTCTCGACCGTGGCCACCCCCTCCATCCCCGCCATATGCTTGGCCGAAACGAAGACCTCGTGCTCTTCGAAGAACAGGCTCGTTTTCGCATTGGCCACCAGCATACGGTGATTAGGCGACACCATCATATCCCGTTCGGGCAGGTTCGGCCCCAAGGCTCCGGCACGGATCAGAACCGGCTTGAGATGGACTGCTGCATCCAGTTCGGCTTTGGTCAGATCGCGACGCCCGACCCAACGGATTTCCTGAATGCCGTTGTCGCGGGTAATGACCTTGTCACCAACCACCAGCTCTTCCACCAGCTTTTCGCCACGCGGGGTCGCGATCAGCGTGCCGGGCGTGAAGCAGGGCACCAGTTCCTCGATGTCGTAGAAATTGACATTCGCATAGGAATGGGTGGTGGGGTTGTAGAAGGTGATCTGGCCATTAAAGCCCGGATTACCGTTATATTCCGGATTTTTGACGATGCTCTGGACTTCATAGCCCGCCGCGATCATCCCCGAATAATCGAGCGTATCCCAGTCGTCGCCATCCGAACCGCCATCGACGGTGATATTGTAGTTTCCGGTCGTGCTGATCGGGGTGATCTTGAACAGGTCGCGGCCCGCATTGCCCTGCAGCACATCATTATCGCCGCCGCCGATGATGGTGTCATTGCCATCACCGCCCGAAACCGTATCGGTGCCGGTGCCGCCTTCCAGCAGGTCATCGCCCGCGCCACCCTCCAGCAGATCATTGCCCTGACCGCCAATCAGCGTGTCATTGCCCTCATCGCCCTTGAGAGTGTCATCATCAACGCCGCCATCCAGATAATCATCCCCGATGCCGCCCTCGATCGAATCGTCGTCATCCTCGCCATAGATCACGTCATTGCCGGCACCGCCGATCAGCGTGTCCATGCCATTGTCGGTGACCTTGTCGCCTGCGGTGTCAGGCAGGTTGACATCCAGACCGCTGGTCGGACCGATGCCACCATAGATCGTGTCATCGCCATCGCCGCCCTCGACATAATCGCTGCCTTCGCCCGCAATGATGCTGTCATTGCCCGCACCACCCAGAACGGTGTCATCGTCATAGCCCGCATTGATGGAATCGTCGCCATCGCCGCCTTCGATATAGTCGTTATCGTCACCGGTGAAGATGGTGTCGTTTCCGGCCCCACCCAGAACGGTATCGCGATCATCATAGGGGTCGCTATCAGCAGACCAGAGCCCCTCATAGCCACGGTCGGGAAGCGCATCGACAAGCGGCTTGCCGGTATCGATATAATCATCCCCGTCGCCGCCTTCGACATAATCGCTGCCCTCATCGGCATAGATCGTGTCATTGCCCTCGCCGCCGAACAGGCGGTCATCGCCGGTGCCGCCATGCAATTCGTCATTGCCCGCATCACCATAAACGGTGTCATTGCCCGAATTGCCACGCAGCAGGTCGTCATCGGCCCCGCCATGCAACTCGTCATCACCGTCAGCGCCGTTCAGGCTGTCCTGACCGTCATCGCCCCAGAGCGTGTCATTGTCGATCCCGCCATTGAGCGAGTCATTACCGGCACCGCCATGCAATTCATCATCGCCATCGGCGCCTTGCAGGGTGTCATTGCCATCACCGCCCCAGAGCGTGTCATTTTCCGACCCGCCCACAAGACTGTCATCGCCCGTACCTCCTTCGAGAAGGTCGTTGCCCGCGCCACCTTTCAGCGTGTCATTGCCATCGCCGCCCAGCAGCGTGTCATCGCCCGCGCCGCCATCCAGAACGTCATTTCCGGACTCGCCATACAGCGCATCATCGCCCGCATTGCCCTGAAGGTTGTCATTGCCATCGCCGCCATACACCTCGTCATTGCCCGCACCAGCCTTGACCGTGTCATCGCCCGCGCCTGCCTTGACGATATCATCATCGCCGACCTCTCCGGGAAGCAGCGCATCGCCATGATCGATCATGTCGCCCTGCGGGTCGCCGGTATAGGCATAATCGATGGTGTCATTCCCATCGGTGCCCTGCACGATCCCGTCCTTGGGATTGGCCCCGACGGTGACCGTCAGGGTCGCGTCATCCAGCCCGCCCTGACCATCGCTGACCTGATAGGTCACGGTCGCTTCCCCCGAGAACCCCTCGTTGGGGGTGAAGGTCAGCGTGCCATCGCTATTGACGCTTACAGAGCCATCTTCCGAAACCGGCGTGCCCGAGATCGACAGCGTATCGCCATCGATATCGGTGTCATTGGCCAGCACATCGACCGTCACCGGAGTATTATAGCCCGTGCTTGCCGTATCATCCTGCGCAACCGGATCATCATTGACGGGCGTCACGCTGACAGCCACTTCGGCGCTGTCGGTGTTCCCGTTGCCGTCGTCGATCGTATAGGTGATCTTGTCGTCGCCGTTATAATCGGCATCCGGCGTGTAGGTCAGCGTGCCGTCATCATTCACCGTCACGCTGCCATGTTCGGCGCTGGCCGAGGTGACGGTCAGCGTATCGCCCTGCGGATCGCTGTCATTGCCCAGAACATCGATAATAACGCTGTCATCCTCGGCCACGGTGGCGGTGTCGTTTTCCGCATCCGGCGAGAGGTTGATGCCATCTCCCTTGATCTCTTCGATCTCGGTATAGTTCAGCGAGCCGGTGACATTGCCGTCATCATCCAGAAACTCGACGGTGCCATTGGTGCCGTTGCCGTTTTCGTCTTCGGTCACATCGGTCAGACGATAGGCACCCTGCCCTGTCAGATCCAGCGTATCCCAATCGTCGCCGCCCGCGCCCCCATCAACGGTATCGCCCGCGCCGCCCATGATCGTATCGCGGTCATCGCCGCCCGAGATGCTGTCGGCACCGTCGCCACCGCTCAGCAGGTCGTTGCCGCCATTTCCTTCGATGACATCATCACCGGCGCCACCCTCAATAGTGTCATCGCCTTCGGTCTCGTCCACGATCGTGGTGGCATTGATATCGCTCAGGTAGATCGCCTGATCGGAATCGCCGCCATTGTCGTAATCGATCACGATCTTGGCCACATTCCCGTCAACCGTCACCAGGGCAGAGCCCTGCGCGCTGCTGGCGTTCAGGCTACCCGTATCCTGCACCCCGCCCGAGACGGTATTGCCATCCACCGTGGCGCCGCCCGCGGGCGTGATGGTCACATCCAGCTCGTTGCCATCGGCGTCATAGGCATAAACCGTGACGATATCCTTGTGATATCCGGCCGTGTCATTGGCGTAATCGATATCATTGATACGGAAGCTGACATTGGTCACCGCATCGGCCACACCCTCGGCATCCGAGGAGAAATCGAGCGTGGTGGTCGAGGTATCCCCCGCCTTGCAATCGCCGCCAGCCCCGTAAAGCATCAACCCGCTATTCGCGTCCAGACCATCGCCGCTTTCGGTATATTCGCTGGTATTGGTCACTTTGGCATAGGCACCACGCTCCTGCGCGGTAAAGCCGAAGGTCACCTTCACATCGCCCATATCGAACGAGGAGCCAGAGGCCAGCATACAGCCCGCGCTGCCGAACTGCGTCCAGTCCACGCTCACATCGCTGCCCGAGGTCGTGCCGGTGCCGCCATCGCCGATCAGCGTGTCATTCCCGTCATCGCCGGTCAGGGAATCGTTGCCCGCATTCCCCTCGATATAGTCATTGCCCGCGCCACCGATCAGCGTGTCGTTATCGGCCCCGCCATAGAGCGAGTCATCCCCGCCCTTGCCATCAATCAGATCATCGCCGGCATTGCCATAAAAGACGTTGGTATAGCTGTCATCGCCCGCCGTGCTCTGCTGGTCGTAGCCGGTCAGCGTGTCATCATAGGCAGAGCCGAACGCGCCGTCGATCCCGTCATACTGGTCCCCCGCCGCATCGCCCGCGCTGCCGGTCATCGACACCAGATCGACATTCACCCCTGCGGAAGACGCCGAATAATCGACCATATCCAGCCCGGTGCCGCCCGAAAGCGTATCGACTTCGGCACCGCTGACCAGCGTGTCATCGCCCGCGCCGCCCGACAGGTAATCATTGCCCGCGCCGCCATCGAGGAAATCATCGCCATCGCCGCCCCAGACGGCGTCATCGCCCGCGCCCGAAAAGACCGTATCATCGCCCGCGCCCGCCACGACCACATCGGCGTCGCCGGTATACCCGTCAAGATGACCATCATTATTGTCGATCATGTCGCCGTCATTATCGCCGGTATAGGCGGTGTCGATCAGGTCATTGCCATCCGTGCCATAGACGACCCCGTCGCTCAGATCGGGGGCCTCGTCAGGATAGGTCGCCAGATCGCTGTAATGGACCGAAGGCGTCTCGTAGCTGCTGTTGCAGCTTTCATATTTGGTAATCGTATAGGTCTCGCCCGGCACCAGCGGTGCATCGGAAACCAGGCCGGATTCATCGGTTCCGCGACCGATATCGAAGACATAAACATTGATGCTGTTGCCGCTGCTATCGGTCACAACATAGCGGTATTCGGGCGTGATCGAAGAGGACGCGCTATAGGTGCTGCCTTCCAGCGTGGTGGTCTGGGTGATGTGCTGGTTGCTGTCATTATCGCTGAAGCGGTCATCGCAATCGCTCAGCGAGATCGACTGAACCCACGCGTCGGAGCTGATCGTGAACGACTGGCCGACCGCGCTTTTCGAACTGGTTTCGCTATCGGGGAACACACAGGACGAGGACGCAGCAATATCGGAAAGATCCCACGCTTGAAGTGTATAAGTATTTGTCACGTCTACTCAACCTTACCCAAAACCGGCCTTCACTCCGGTAGCAGCCAACCTATGGCGCATGCCTGCGCCTCTCAGCCCACCCCTGCAGGGGCAGATGGCGACATGAAAGCAGACCGAACCCGACCCTTTCGGGCCAGCAGGACCGGAAAACGGACTGAAGGCTGCGCCTCCTGATCCCCGCCACCGCGCGCTACCCCCATAGCTCGCCTTTCCGTCGCGTTATTGCCTGAAATAACGAAAGCTTGAGAATATAAAAAGCAATATTTTTATTCTCTTACGAAGTTCATAAGCGTCACTCACCACATTTACCACAATCTGGACGCGAACCATCTTATTGTTGCCAAAATCCCGTTTCCCTTAACGAAACAATACCCCGCCATGATTGCGGAAACCGTGGGTTTGCACCAATACACGCGCCCAATCTTCGCCACATTAGAAACAATTCAACATATCGGCGCACGGGCGAAATGCCGTCAAATCAACGCAAATAAGTCGCGATCGAAGTTAACGCATTCCCTCCAATCAGAAACAGTGCCGCTGAAAAAAGAGGATTGATCACGCGGCTCACGGCCCAAAGCGAATCGTGGATTTGGAAGCGGCCCCCTCGCCTGCGCTCCTCAGCGCCGGCCACGCCGGCCTCGCCCGGAAGCGACTGCCGAAAGCGGCCTACAAGCTTGCGGAACAGAACAGGGACGGCAGATGAAGGTGAGAACCGGATTGGGAACGGCGGGGAGCGAGGCGCTCGACCCTATTGCAAACCAACCTGTTTTTCATTGAATTTCAGATTGGTACGGGCGGCCGGACTTGAACCGGCACTCCTCTCGGAAGCGGATTTTGAATCCGCCGCGTCTACCATTCCACCACGCCCGCAATGCAATGTGCCTTGGTCTCTTACTGGGCTTCAAATCGCTAGTCAATGTCGCTACCGCATAAATCCCTGCGGTGCGGGCAAAATTGTGGAAAAACCGCGCATCCGCCAGAGACCTCACGGCAGACTGTCGCGACAGGGCCTGTTTTGAGGTTGAGGATGCTTGACCCTTCCTGCGGGTCAGGGCATCCCTTACAAACACAAAACAGGGGGCGACATGATCCGCCGACTCTATGACTGGACCATGCGTCTGGCGGGACATCGTCACGCCACTTGGGCGTTGGCGTTCATCGCATTTCTGGAAAGCTCGGTTTTCCCGATCCCGCCGGATGTCCTGATGATCCCGATGATCATCGCGGCACCGCACCGGGCCTTCCGGATCGCTTTTATCGCCACATTGGCCTCTGTCATCGGCGGCATCGTGGGATACGGCATCGGCTACGGGCTGATGGATAGCGTGGGCAAGCCCATTCTGGAATTCTACGGCAAATCCGACAAATTCGACGAGCTGGCCACCCGTTTCAACGAATACGGACCCTGGGCGGTGATCATCGCCGGCGTCACCCCCTTCCCGTTCAAGGTCATCACCATCTTCTCGGGGGTCACCCACCTTTCCCTGCCGATTTTTCTGGGATCCGCGGTCTTTGCACGGGCCTTGCGCTTTTTCGTAGTCGCCGCGCTTTTGTGGAAATTCGGCGCACCGATGCGTGATTTCATCGAGAAGCGGCTCGGGCTTGTGTTTACGCTTTTCGTCGCCTTACTGTTGGGCGGTCTTTATCTGGTGAAATATCTATGACCCAATCCCGCGCCTATATCCTTCTTGCAAGCGTCGGTTCGGCGACTCTTCTGGCCGCGGCCTTCCTGTTTCAGGCGGCGGGCTATGCGCCCTGCCATCTGTGCCTGTTGCAACGCTGGCCGCATCTGGTGGCGGTGATCATCGGTGCCGCGATGCTGGTTTTCCACCTGCGCAGCCCCTTCGCCTATCTCGGGGGGCTGGCGGCGCTGACCACGGCGGGAATCGGCATCTATCACTCGCTCGTCGAGCGTCATATCATCGCGGGCCCCACAAGCTGCACCTCCGGCGGGCCGGGGCTTGGCTCTGTCGATGACCTGCTGGACCAGATCAACCGCGCACCGCTGATCCAATGCGACCAGATCTCCTGGGAGATGTTCGGCGTCACAATGGCCAATTTGAACGTTGTTTTCTCCTTGGTGCTTTGGGTGCTCTGGATGCTGGCGGCAAGGTCCGGCGCGCGCAGCTGAACCGCGCCCAATCGCGCCCCTATCGAAAATGCATCGCCCCGAGCGCGGCCTTTCCCCGACAAGACGGGGAATGGAAGTTGCATACTAACCGTCGGGCGGGCTATAAGAAGCCCCAACAAGATCTAGAAGAATAGAGGCGCGCGTGAACGATACTCCCGATACGCCGGACACGGAAGATAAAGGGCCGGGACGCCCCTCTTCCGAGCAGTTTCCCATTGTCTCCATCGCGTCCGAGATGAAGACGGCCTATCTCGATTACGCGATGAGCGTGATCGTCTCGCGCGCGATCCCCGATCTGCGTGACGGCCTCAAGCCCGTGCACCGCCGCATTCTTTATGCGATGCATGAGACGGGCAATACGCATGACAAACCCTATCGCAAATCGGCACGTCCGGTGGGCGATGTTATGGGGAAATACCACCCTCATGGCGATGCCGCGATCTATGACGCTTTGGTTCGTATGGCCCAGCCGTTTTCCATGTCGCTGCCTCTCTTGGATGGTCAGGGCAACTTCGGGTCGATGGATGGCGATAGCGCGGCTGCCATGCGCTACACCGAGGTCCGGATGCAGAAGGCCGCCGCCTTCCTGCTCGCCGATATCGAAAAAGACACTGTCGATTTTCAGGACAACTACGATGGTAAGGACCGCGAGCCGGTCGTTCTGCCCGCGCGGTTCCCGAATATGCTGGTCAATGGTGCAGGCGGTATTGCCGTCGGTATGGCCACCAATATCCCGCCGCACAACTTGGGCGAAGTGGTCGATGCCACCCTTGCGCTGATCGACAACCCCGATATGTCGACCGAGGCGATCATGCAGATCATCCCCGGCCCCGATTTCCCGACGGGCGGTCTGATCCTTGGTCGTGGCGGTGCGCGCAAAGCCTATCTGGAGGGCCGCGGCTCTGTCGTGATCCGCGCCAAGACCCGTATCGAGGAGGTCCGCAAGGACCGTCATGCGATTGTGGTCGACGAGATCCCCTATCAGGTCAACAAGGCCGCGATGATCGAGAAGATTGCCGAGCTGGTGCGCGACAAGCGTCTGGAAGGCATCTCCAACATTGCCGATGAATCCGACCGTGTCGGCGTGCGCGTGGTGATCGAGCTCAAGCGCGATGCGACGCCGGATGTGGTGCTCAACCAGCTTTACCGCCTGACGCCTTTGCAGACCTCCTTCGGCTGCAACATGCTGGCGCTGAATGGCGGCCGCCCCGAGCAGCTGACCCTACGCGATTTCCTCACGCATTTCATCACCTTCCGCGAGGAAGTGGTGGCACGGCGCACCGCGTTCGAGCTGCGCAAGGCGCGTGAACGCAGCCATATCCTCTGTGGTCTGGCTGTGGCGGTGTCGAATGTGGATGAGGTCGTCGCCACGATCCGGTCCTCGGCAGATGCCGCCGAGGCCCGCGAGCGCCTGATGACCCGTCGCTGGCCCGCGCATGACATCGTCGAATATCTCAAGCTGATCGACGACCCGCTGCATCCGGTCAATGACGATGGCACCTATAACCTGTCGGAAGTGCAGGCCCGCGCGATCCTTGATCTGCGCCTGCAGCGCCTGACCCAGATCGGGGTGAAGGAAGTCACCGACGAGCTGGCGGAACTGGCCGAGAAGATCAAGGACTACCTTGCCATCCTTGCCTCGCGCGACCGGATCATGGCGATCATCTCGGACGAGCTGCGCGAGGTGCGCGAACTCTTCGCCGTGCCGCGCCGCACCGAGATTGCCGATTTTGTCGGCGATATCGACGACGAGGACCTGATCGAGCGCGAAGACATGGTCGTGACGGTCACCCAGTCGGGCTGGATCAAGCGCACGCCGCTGGCCGATTTCCGCGCGCAGAAACGCGGTGGCAAGGGGCTTTCGGGCGGCGGTCTGAAAGATGATGATGCGGTGACCACGATGTTCGTGGCCAATACCCACACGCAGCTTCTGTTCTTCACGACCGAAGGCATGGTCTACAAGATGAAGACGTGGCAGTTGCCTGCCGGTTCGCGTGCCTCCAAGGGCAAGGCGATCGTCAATATCCTGCCGATCCCCACGGGCGTTTCCATCGCCGCCATCACGCCGGTGGACCGCGACGAGGCCGAATGGGCCGATCTGCAGATGGTCTTTGCCACCTCGGCAGGCACCGTGCGCCGCAACCGCCTGTCGGATTTCACCAATGTCATGCGCAATGGCAAGATCGCGATGAAATTCGACGAAGAGAATGCGGGCATGCGTCTGATCAATGCGCGCATCTGTTCCGAGGAGGACGATGTGATGCTGGTCACCGCCAAGGGCCGCGCCATCCGCTTCCCCGTGCCGGAAGTGCGGGTGTTCAACTCGCGCAATTCGGTCGGTGTGCGCGGCGTGAAGCTTCTGGGCGATGACGAGGTCGTGTCGATGTCGGTCATCCGTCACTTCGATGCAACGTCGGAAGAGCGCACGGCTTACCTCAAGCAGCGCCGTCTGATGGCCGGTATCACCGAAGAGGACGAGGCCGACGAGGATGAGGACGCGGTAGAAGGCGGCCAGCTCTCGCCCGAGCGTTACGCCGAGATGTCTGCCGCCGAGGATCTGATCCTGACGATCACCGCCAAGGGCCTTGGCAAGACCTCGTCCAGCCATGACTACCCCGTGCGCGGGCGTGGCGGCCAAGGTGTGACCGCGTTTGACAAGAAGATGCGCGGCGGCGACCTTGTGGCCTCCTTCCCTGTCGAGATGGGCGACCAGATCATGCTGGCCACCTCGACCGGCCAGTCGATCCGCTGTCCGGTGGACGGGATCTCCTTCCGCTCGCGCGGTGCAGGCGGTGTGAGGGTCTTCAATACGGCCGAGGGCGAGACGGTGGTCTCTGTCGCGCGCATCGCGGATCAGGGCGACGAGGACGGCGAAGATCAGCCGATCACGCAAACGTCACAGACGGATGATACGCCACCCGCTGACGGCGCATCGGAACAAGAGTAAAATCACGGGCAGGCACATGTAGATGTGACCTGCCCTAAAAATTCTGTGGCGCAAGATCACAGACCAACGAGCAGAGTAGAGACAATGAAAAAGACAGCTATCCTCGCCCTTCTGGCCGGATTTGCGCCCTTGGCTGGCCATGCTGCCGATGTCGTCGGTGCCAATGTCGGCCTTTCGCATTACAACTTCCTTGATGCGGATTCGCGGGACAATTCGCGCACCAGCATCGGTGGCCAGATGGAAATCGGCTTTGCGCCGCAATTCTCGGTGCAGGGTGACATGGCACTGAACCGTTATTGGGACGATAGCTGGGACGGCGCATCCACCGCCCTGCATGCGATCTATAACATGAACGACACCATGAAATTCGGTGCACGTGCGGGGTATGAGCGCCTCGACAGCGATGACATCACCACGCTGGGCGTGGAATATGGTGCGGATTACGGGCTGTTCTCGGTTGAGGCGGCGTATAACCACATGAAGAACCACGATGCCGACCTGCAGGGCAATCTGTACAATGTGTCCGCCTCGATGCCGCTGAATTCGCAGGTCTCGGTAGGGGGCCGTGTGGATTATTACGACACCGATAATGTGACCGGCCGTCGTATCGCCGCAACCGGCGAATACAAGATGGGCAACGGCTATGCCATGACGGGCGAGCTGGGCTTCAATGATCCCAACCACGACGACGCGGAAAGCTATGTGGGGATCGGCCTGCGTGCCGATCTGGGCCAGGGTGGCGTCAGCTTCAGCGACCACAGCCTGTCGGATCTGATCGTCGGGCACTGATCTTTATCGACATGCGATGATGCGGCCATCCGGTAATCGGGTGGCCGTTTGCCTATCGACCGGTGCAAAAGGGTTTTAATCGAATATCAAATCCTTTGTGCTGAAATCCCGACCACGCGCCTGAGGGACAGCCCGCAAGAACGGGGTGGTAGATGGGCCGGGAGGTTGGATATGAATTTGTATCACTGTATGATTGAGCTGACATCGGGCACCAAAGCGCTGGCCTTCGCGGCAGCGGCTGAGATCTGGTATGGCGGGTTGCAAAAGCGCGGGCTGATCAGTTCGTGGCGGCTGATGCGGCGCAAGCTGGGCTTGGGCGCCGAGGGTCAGGCGGATTTTCTGTTAGAAATCGAGGTGGCCGACATGGCCATGCTGGAAAATGCGTTTCGGGCTGTAGGCCAGAGTGACGATGAACTGGCCCGCCATTACGACCAGATGCATGCGATGATCGCGACCTCCAGCGTCGGGCTTTACCGTGAATTTCCAGATCCCGAACGGCGCGAGCGTATCGCCCTGATCTGACGGCCCCGATTATGCCGCATCCTGCCGGCCAAGGGCCGCGCATCCTTATGCGCAGGGCCGCAGCCCTGCGGGGCATCGAGCCCCTTGGGCTGCGCGGGATCGGGCCTTACGGCCCGCCCCGTAGAGCAAGCGACCGAGCCGGTTTCTTGCACAAACCGCCGATTGTCCCTTGAGAATGGCTCTTTTCAAAACCACGGCTTTGGCCTAGACGAACGCCATGACAGATACACTCCATATCCTTGGCGGCGGCATGGCCGGTTCCGAAGCTGCGTGGCAGGCCGCGAATGCAGGCGTGCGCGTTGTGCTGCATGAGATGCGCCCGACTGTTGAGACCTTTGCCCATCGCACCGGCGATTTCGCCGAGATGGTGTGCTCGAATTCCTTCCGCTCGGATGATGACGAGCAGAATGCCGTGGGGCTTTTGCATTGGGAGATGCGGGCTGCAGACGGGCTAATCATGGCGATGGCCGATAAGCACAGCCTGCCTGCCGGTGGCGCTTTGGCGGTGGATCGCGATGCGTTTTCAGCCGGTGTGACCCGTGCGCTCAAGGATCATCCGCTGATCGAGACGCGCTATGGCGAGATCACCGAACTGCCGAAAGACGGGCATTGGATTGTGGCGACGGGGCCGCTGACCTCTGGCGCTTTGGCCGAGAGCATTCGCAGCGAGACGGGCGCCGATGCTTTGGCCTTCTTTGATGCCATTGCGCCCATCGTCTATTTCGAGTCGATCGACATGGATGTAGCCTGGCTGCAATCGCGCTATGACAAGGGCGAAACCGAAGAAGAGCGTAACGCCTATATCAACTGCCCGATGACCAAGCCCGAATATGAGGCCTTCATCGATGCGCTTCTGGCCGCCGATAAGACCGAGTTCCACGAGGGCGAGACGGCGAAATATTTCGATGGCTGTCTGCCGATCGAGGTGATGGCCGAACGCGGGCGCGAGACTCTGCGCCATGGTCCGATGAAGCCCATCGGCCTGACCAACCGCCATAAGCCCGAAGAGAAAGCCTATGCCGTGGTGCAGCTGCGCCGCGATAACGCTTTGGGGACGCTCTATAATATCGTGGGTTTCCAGACCAAGATGAAATATGGCGCGCAAACGGAAGTGCTGCGGATGATCCCGGGCCTTCAGAACGCGAGTTTCGCGCGTCTGGGCGGCATCCACCGCAATACGTTTATCAACTCGCCCACGCTTCTGGACAATCAGATGCGGTTGAAATCGCGCCCCAATATCCGTTTTGCGGGGCAGATCACCGGTGTCGAGGGCTACGTGGAATCCTCGGCGATGGGACTTCTAGCGGGCCGGATGGCTGCCGCCGAGATCCTTGGCCGTGATTTGCCTCCGCCCTCCTATGAGACCGCGATGGGCAGCCTTGTGAACCATATCACTGGCGGTGCCGAGGCGAAGACCTTCCAGCCGATGAACGTCAACTTCGGGCTATTCCCGCCGGTCGAGGCCCGTGGCGGGCGGCGCGGCCGCAAGGACCGTTACAAGCTGTATACCGACCGCGCGAAAGAGCAGTTCACCGCGTGGCTTGGCGCTCAGCCGAAATAAAGGCGGATGCGGACGCGCTTTGCTCCTTCGCCCACCGGCCCGCTGCATCTGGGCCATGCCTATTCCGCCTGTCTTGCGTGGGATATGGCGGCGGGCGGGGAGTTTCTGCTGCGGATCGAGGATAATGACAGCCAGCGGTGCCGCCCCGAATATGAGGCGGGCTGCTATGAGGACCTGCGCTGGCTGGGGCTGTCATGGCCCGAGCCGGTGATGCGCCTGTCGGACCGGCGTGAGGTCTATCTGGCGGTGATCCATGATCTTATCGACCGTGGCCTGGCCTACCCCTGTTCCTGCACGCGGCGCGATATTCAGGCGGCCATGTCAGCGCCGCAAGAGGGGGTCAGCGCGCCGCATCTTTATCCGGGCACCTGTCGTCACCGGAAGGGGCACTATCCGCAGGCGGGTGATGCGGTGCGGCTGGATATGGCGGCGGCTTTGGCCGGCCTGCCGGAGCAGGCTCTGACATGGGAAGAAACGGGGCTTGATGCGGGGCTGCACCATCTGGACCCTGCCCGCCTGTTGCAGGATCATGGCGACATTGTGCTGATGCGCAAGGATATCGGCACGGCGGCCTATCACCTGTCGGTCGTGGTCGATGATGCCGAACAGGGCATCACCGATGTCATTCGCGGGGCCGATCTGGCAGAGGCCACCATGCTGCACCGCCTTTTGCAGGCCGTGCTGGACCTGCCCACGCCGCGTTATCATCACCACCGGCTGATCCGTGACGAGAACGGCAAGCGGCTGGCCAAACGCAATGATGCGCGGGCGATCTCGCTTTACCGCAGCGAAGGTGCCTCGCCCGCCGATATCCGCGCGATGGTTGGCCTTAAGCCATAGGCTCTGCGGTGATCAGCTCTTTGCCATCCTCGACCAGCGTATAGAAACAGCTGCGGCGGTTGGTATGACAGGCCGGCCCCTTCTGCGTCACCTTCAGCAGCAGGCAGTCACGGTCGCAATCGATGCGCAATTCGACCAGATGCTGCATATGGCCCGAGGTCGCCCCCTTGGCCCAGAGGCTTTGACGCGAGCGTGACCAATAGGTGACATGGCCCGTCTCCAGCGTCTTTGCGAGGCTTTCGGCATTCATCCATGCCATCATCAGAACCTCGCCATTCTCGGCATCTTGGGCGATGGCGGGGATCAAACCGTTGGCATCATATTTCAGGCTGGAAAGATCGAAAGACATAGGGGTTTCCTCTGCAAGGTGAAGGCCCTATCTATCGCAAACCGAGATAGGGGAAAAGACCATGAGCGACGGCGATCTGTTCCGGCTTTATTCGCAACGCATTCTGGCGCTGGCGGCGGATATTCCGCATAGCGACCCCTTGCCCGCACCCGATGCCACCGCCAAGAAACGCGCGCCGCTTTGCGGCTCGACCGTCGAGGTGGCGCTGACTGTCGAAAACGGGCGCATCACCGGCTATAGCCAGACCGTGCGTGCCTGCGCGCTGGGGCAGGCCTCGGCTGCGATTTTCGGGCATAATATCATCGGTCGGTCGCGCGAGGAGGTGCAGGCGCTGCGCGATGCCCTGGCGCGGATGCTGGCGGGCCAAGGCCCCGTCCCCACGGCCCCTTTTGCGGAATATGAGATCCTGCAGGCCGCACAGGACTATCCCAATCGCCACGGATCTATCCTGCTGGCACCGGATGCGACCCTGCTGGCTTTCGACCAGATTTAACGGGATGTAAAACCTTCCATGCGAGCCTCCCAAAGTCTGAGGTGGAGGCTGCATGAACGATCTTTCTTTTCATCCCGGGGCCGGGACTAATGGAACCGGACTGGACCAGATCGCCAAACAGGCGATCACATTAGGTCGCGAAATCGTCGAAATTGCAGCCGCTCTGGATCTTCTGGCCCAGAACGCGACGGAACAGATGGGCCATCTGACCCATGCCGATCGTGCCGCAACCATTATCCAGAGTGCGAATGAACGGGTCATCACCGGCATCGAGGCCGTAGCCGGCGCCGCGCAGCGCACGCAGGATCATGTGGCCGAAACCACCACCCAGATGCGCGAAACGGCCCAGCACGCGCAGAAGATCGCCAGCTGGGTCACATCGGTCGCGCAGCGCATGTCGGATGTCGGCAAGACCCTGGCGCAGGTGCAATCGGAAAACAGCGAGATCCGGCAGATCGCCTCGCAGGTCAATATTCTTGCCATCAACGCCAAGATCGAGGCGGTACGGGCGGGAGATGCGGGGCGCGGCTTTGCGGTGGTCGCCGAGGCCATTAACGAGCTGTCGCGCAAAACGGCAAATGCGGCGGGCGGGATCAGTCAGGCCATTGAAGGTCTGGATAGCGGCATCCAGACCTTGCGCAAAGAGGCCGAGAACATCACGGATAACGCATCCCGCGTGCTCAGTGGCACCGTTGAAACGGATCAGGCCATGTCGCGCATGACGGCCTCTGTTGACGAGACCCGTCAAGCCGTGGGCGAGATTGCGCAGCGGGCGAATGAAGTGCGCGAAGCCAATAGCCGTTTCGCACCGGCTTTCGGAGCGATGACGCAGGCGATGAAGCAGACCGGAACACAGGTCACGCAGGCGCAAAAACGCACAACCGCCCTGATCACCGTCGGCGAGACCATCGTGCAAAACTCTGTCCAGCTTGGCGGCGCGCTGGAGGATGCGGCCCTTATCGACTTCGTGCAGCAGGAAGCCGCCAAGATCAGCGAGATTTTCACGCAGGCAGTTGCTTCGGGGCAGATCGAAACTGCGGCTCTTTTTGACCGGCGCTACGAACCGATCGAGGGCACGAACCCGCAACAGGTCATGGCGCGATTTACACTATTTACCGATAAGGTTCTGCCCTCCATTCAGGAAGCGGCATTGGAGCTGGACGGCAAAATCGTGTTCTGCGCAGCGGTGGATGAAAACGGATATCTGCCCACACATAACAGAAAGTTCTCGAAACCGCAGGGGGCCGACCCTGCATGGAATACCGCAAACTGCCGCAATCGGCGGATTTTCGACGATCGGGTCGGGTTGCGTGCAGGCCGCTCGACCGCGCCTTTTGTCCTGCAGATCTATCGTCGCGACATGGGAGACGGGCATTTCGTTCTGATGAAAGACCTCTCGGCCCCGATCACCGTGAACGGACGGCACTGGGGCGGGTTGCGCATTGCCTATGCCTTCTGATCGAAAAGCCTATATGGCCCTGCCTTTCCGGCGGGAACGGATCGTTCCAATGCATGCCAAGCCGATGATGAGGGCCTGAAACGGCGCTCCACAGCATCCTAGTAACGGGCCTTGAATGAAAAAACCGCCATCCCGAGGATGGCGGCGAGTAAGGCACTTTCTACGCGCCCGGTGTGATCAAGAGGCTCGTCCGGGCAGGACGATGAGCGCGCGCCGCGGGGACAGTGCGGCGCAGTGCGAGGCAGACCGGGCTTTAAAAAAGCCCCGGCAAACACAGAAGCCCCAAGCAGGTTACACAGATCGACGCGGCGCCAAGCACGTCGGACAAAAGGCTATCGCCTTCGATAACCGTTCCAATTTTTCGCAACATCAATGTAACCTCCTTGCTTCTGTTGCCCTTTTGTTCTCATTAAAAAGAGAACAAGTAAAGAACATTTTTACCAAGCTTAGGGTTACCCAACGGAAATCAGTTTGATTGCGCGATCCTGCTCCATCAACCAAAGCAGCGTTCTGGCTGCGCGTCCCCTCTCGCTTTCAAGCCCGGGGTCCCCTTCCAGAAGCGCGCGCGCATCGGTTTGCGCGGTCGCCATCAATCCCGCCTGACGTTCCAGATCGGCCACGCGAAACCGTGGAAGCCCCGATTGCGCGGTGCCGATCATATCGCCCGCACCACGCAACGCGAGATCTTCCTCGGCAATCCGGAAGCCATCCTCGCTATCGCGCAACACCTTCAGTCGCCGCTCGCCGGTCTCTGTCAGGGGGGCGCGATACATCAGAAGACAGGTTGAGGCCGCAGCCCCGCGCCCGACCCGTCCGCGCAACTGGTGCAACTGCGCAAGCCCGAAACTCTCGGCGCGCTCGATCACCATGATCGAGGCATTGGGCACATTGACCCCCACCTCAATCACAGTGGTCGCCACCAGAACACGTTTCGTCCCCGATAGAAATTCTGCCATCGCCGCGTCCTTTTCGGACGGAGACATCTGCCCGTGCACCAAGGTGACCACCTCATCCCCCAAGGCCGCCCGCAGATGTTTGAACCGTTCTTCAGCCGATTGCAGATCCGATTTCTCGCTTTCTTCGACCAACGGGCATACCCAATAGGCCTGACGCCCCTCGTCTACCGCACGCGTCAGATGCGCGACGACCTCTGCCAGACGCTCATCCGCGATCAACGCGGTCTTGACCGGCGTCCGACCGGGGGGCTTTTCGTCCAGAACCGAAACATCCATATCGCCATATTGGGTCAGTGCCAGAGAGCGCGGGATCGGCGTCGCCGTCATGACCAAAATATCGACCGCCTGCCCCTTAGCCCCCAATTCCATCCGCTGCGCCACGCCAAAGCGATGCTGCTCGTCTATGACCACAAAGCGAAGGTCATGAAAATGCACATCTTTCTGGAAAACGGCATGGGTGCCGAGTAAGATATCAATGCGCCCTGCGGCAAGATCTTCCAGCTTGGCCGCACGATCCGCACCCTTATCGCGCCCCGTCAAAAGCTCGACCCGCACCCCCGCATCGCGGGCAAGAGGCGCAATCCCCTCCATATGCTGGCGCGCCAGAATCTCGGTCGGGGCCATCATAACGGATTGGCCTCCCGCCTCGACCGCTGTGACCAAGGCCAGCAATGCCACCAGCGTTTTCCCCGCCCCGACATCCCCCTGAAGCAGACGGTTCATGCGGCGATCAGAGGCCATATCGCCCCGAATTTCGGCAACCGCACGGGTCTGCGCGCCAGTTGGCGCATAGGGCAGATTTTGCAAAATGCGCGCGGAGAAACGGCCATCACCGCGCGTCACCCGCCCCGGTTTGCGTTTGGCGTTACGTCGCGCCAAAGCCAAGGTCAGCTGATGCGCGAACAACTCGTCATACGCCAGCCGCATACGCGCCGGCGACTGCGGCATACAGTGCGCAAGATCTTCCGGATGATGCGCCGCCTGCATGGCCACGTGCCAATCCGGCCAGTCTTCACGCTTTTTCAGGTTGGGATCGATCCATTCGGGAAGCTCGGGCAACAAGGCCAGCGCTCCTTCGGCGGCCTTGCCCATGACCTTCTGCGTGATCCCCGCAGAGAGAGCGTAAATCGGCTCGAAGCGCGGAATCTCTTCAAGTTGCTCAGGCAGAAGGATAAAATCCGGATGTACGATTTGCGCGCGGCCCTCGTAGATTTCGACCTTCCCCGAAACGATCCGCCGCTCGCCCAAAGGAAGCTGCTTCTGGAACCATTGGTCATTGCCCCGAAAAAAGACCAGCGTGATCTCGGCCTGCGCATCTTCAACGATCACCCGCGAAGGTGCCCCCGCCCGCGCGGCCTTCACATGGCGCAGAACCGTTACCTCGGTCGTCACGACCTGCCCGTGCGGCACCCCCGCCACCGTGGGCACCGGACGGCGATCGACCAGACTGTAAGGCAGAGTGAGCAGCAGATCACGCGGCTTTTCGAGGCCAGCCTGTGTCAATGTCTGTGCCAGCTTCGGGCCGATACCGGGCAAGCTTTCAAGCTTACCGAATAGCGGGAAAAGACTCTCGGGCCGACCTGCCATCAGCCTTGCCCGGCCATAACCAGCCACGCATCCTCGTCAATCACCCGCACACCAAGATCTGCCGCTTTGGTTGCTTTGGATCCGGCCCCCGGACCGGCCACAAGGATATCGGTCTTCTTCGACACGGACCCCGCCACTTTTGCCCCCAGCGCCTCGGCCCGCGCCTTGGCTTCCGAACGTGTCATCTTTTCAAGCGTTCCGGTAAATACGATCGTCAACCCTGCGATTTCGCTATCATTTTTCGGCTTTTCGGCCTCTTGCACCCGAAGCTGCGCGATCAGACGGTCAATCGACCCGCGCTCGGCTTCCTGATGGAAGGTGCTCACCAGACTTTCGGCAAGAACCTTGCCAACACCGTCAATGCCAAGCAGATCCTCCCAGGCTGCATTGCCTCTCGGATCGGCCTGCGTCATTGCGGCTTCGAAAGACGGCCATGTGCCATAATGGCGCGCCAGCAACGTCGCGGTCTGTTCTCCCACATGACGGATCCCCAAAGCAAAGATCACACGCGCAAGCGCGATATCACGCCGCTGGTCAATCGCGTCAAACAGTTTGAGCGCGGATTTCTCCCCCCAACCATCGCGATTTTTCAATTGCCGCACCTGACCCGGCCCATATCTGTCCCGCAGAGTGAAAATGTCGACAGGCTCCCTGACCCAGCCATCTTCATAAAACGCCTCAACCTGTTTGGCGCCAAGCCCGTCAATATCGAACGCAGCGCGCGAGACAAAATGCTTGAGCTTTTCAACTTGCTGCGCCGGACAGATCAATCCGCCGGTACACCGACGCACCGCATCCCCTTCCTCGCGAATGGCGTCCGAACCACATTCAGGGCATTTCGAAGGAAATTCATAGGGTTGCAGACCTTCCGCGCGACGCGCAAGATCCACATCCGCAATTTTCGGGATCACATCGCCTGCGCGATAAACCTGCACCCAATCCCCCTCGCGGATGTCGCGCCCGCCACGGATCTCTTCGCCTTTCGAATCGCGCCCTGCAATATAGTCTTCGTTATGCAAGGTCGCGTTGGAGACAACCACACCTCCAACCGTGACCGGTGTCAGACGCGCCACGGGACTGAGCGCACCAGTCCGCCCCACCTGAATCTCGATCTTCTCAAGTTGGGTCCATGCCAGTTCGGCAGGGAATTTATGTGCGATCGCCCAACGCGGCGTTGTCGAACGAAAGCCCAGCCGAGCCTGCAACGCAAGGTCGTTGACCTTATAGACGACACCGTCGATATCATAGCCGAGCATCGCCCGATCTGCTTCGATCGCATGATACTGGGCAATCATCTGCGCCGATCCGGAACAGGTCTTGGTCAGCGGATTTGTCGAAAAACCAAGTTCGGCCAAACGCTTGATCGCTCCGCTTTGGGTATCTGCAAGAGGTGCCGACAGCACCCCCCAAGCATAGGCAAAAAACTTCAATGGTCTGCGCGCAGTGACCCGCGGATCCAGCTGGCGCAACGACCCTGCGGCGGCATTCCGCGGATTGGCAAAACGTTTCTCGCCCCGTTCATCTTGCGAGATATTGAGCGCCGCAAAATCGTCATGCGCCATATACACCTCGCCGCGCACCTCAAGCAGATCCGGCGCATCTTTCAAATGCTGCGGAATATCGGGGATCGTCCGCGCATTTTCTGTAACGTTTTCACCCGTTTCCCCATCGCCACGCGTTGCAGCGTAAACAAGCACACCTTTTTCATAACGCAACGAAAGCGATAGCCCGTCAATTTTTGGCTCTGCGGTAAAAGACAAGGGCGTATCCGCTGCCAATCCGAGATATTTCCGGATGCCGCGGACAAAATCCTCGACATCTTCATCCTCGAAGGCATTGCCCAAGCTCATCATCCGTTGTTCATGCCGGACCTTCGCAAACCCTTCCGCCGGAGCCGCACCCACTTTCTGGGACGGGCTGTCGCCACGTTGCAGATCCGGGAATTGCGCCTCCAATGCAAGAAGGCGGCGTTTAAACGCATCATATTCGGCGTCAGAAATCTCCGGCGCATCCTGCGTGTGATACGCCGTATTCGCCCGTTCAAGCCGCGCTGATAGGTCCGCAATCTCGCGCGCCGCCGTATCTTTTGTCATATCACCGGGGGGAATGGCGGAAGAATTCATGGCGGGCTCTCTATCTTGCTACATCGCGCGCGTCACAAATATGGCCTTCTCCGCCTCACGTCCAGCCACCGCACCCAAACAGCCGTGAAATACACAGATACGAACTTCATGTTACAGATTAAAAAATGCCGCTAAAAAAATGAAAAAGCCGCATTTTCATGCGGCTTCTCAGATCAAACAAGGAATACGCGACACTGAGTCGATTTTAGACGGCGACGCGGCGCTCCATCTCGCCCGGATCGGGATCGCGCAACACATAGCCACGGCCCCAGACGGTCTCGATGTAATTCTCCCCGCCAGTTGCATCCGCCAACTTCTTACGAAGCTTACAGATGAAAACGTCGATAATCTTCAATTCGGGCTCGTCCATGCCACCGTAGAGATGGTTCAGAAACATCTCTTTGGTCAGCGTCGTCCCCTTACGAAGGCTCAGAAGTTCGAGCATCTGATACTCTTTGCCAGTCAGATGGACCGGCTTATTCTCGACCTCCACGGTTTTGGCGTCGAGATTGACAGAGACCTTACCCGTGCGGATCACCGATTGCGAATGCCCTTTCGAGCGACGGATGATCGCATGGATGCGGGCGACCAACTCTTCGCGATGGAAGGGTTTGGTCATGTAGTCATCCGCACCGAACCCGAACCCCTTGATCTTGTTCTCGGTATCATCAGCACCGGTCAGGATCAGGATCGGGGTATCGACCTTCGACATGCGCAACTGCCGCAGAACCTCATGCCCGTTCATATCGGGCAGATTCAGGTCAAGCAGGATCAGGTCGTAGTCATACAGCTTGGCGAGATCGATCCCTTCTTCACCAAGATCAGTGCAATAGACGTTGAGATTGGCATGAGTCAGCATCAACTCAATGCTTCGCGACGTCGTGGGATCGTCCTCCACCAACAAAATCCGCATATTCGGTTCTCCGCATTAATTCCTTAGTTATTGGAACCCTCGCACCAAATGGTTAACACACTATTACCCTAGAACGTTAATTTATTCAATTCCTCCTAGGGTTGTCTGAATTTCTGGATAGCAGTCACCTTCAACCCCGCCAGACCGTGTTTTTGCACGGCATGGGTCCAGATATCGAGTTCCTCATCGGACAGATCATAGCGCTCCAACACTTCACTGCGCGTGATCAGACCATGAGAGACCGCATTAACAATAATAGCCTTACGCGACGCCACCCAACGGCGCGTTTCGGCAGGTGGCAGGTCCGCACGGGTCAAAATCGTACCATCAGGCAGTGTGATAGACCGCGGACCATCGACTTTTTTCAGATACATGGGCACACCCCTTCACTTCGATGCTCTAGAATGTGACGGATGGGTCTTAACGACGGGTGAAACTAACCCTTGAGAATAGGTAGGATTTTCCTATATTTCTGCGGACCTGGTTAAGGGACGTTTTCCATGAGCAAGGATATGCCACTCAATTCGCTTGGTTTTGCCAAGCGCCCCGAAGACACGCGAGTCGTTGTCGCCATGTCTGGCGGCGTCGATAGCTCTGTCGTGGCCGCGGAATTGGCACAACAGGGCTATGATGTCGTGGGGGTGACGTTGCAGCTATACGATCACGGGGCCGCGCTTGCCAAAAAGGGCGCCTGCTGTGCCGGACGTGATATCCATGACGCGCGGCGCGTGGCGGAAACGATGGGGTTCCCGCATTATGTGCTTGATTATGAAAACATCTTCCAAGAAGCGGTGATCGACGAATTTGCCGATGCCTATCTTGGCGGAGCAACCCCTGTCCCCTGTATCCGTTGTAACGAACGCGTCAAATTCAAGGATCTTCTGGAAACCGCGAAGGATCTGGATGCCGATTGTATGGCGACGGGGCATTATATCCAGCGCAAAGTGGGGCCGAATGGTCCCGAGCTGCATTCGGCAGCCGATTCGAATCGTGACCAGAGTTACTTCCTGTTCTCGACCACACCCGAACAGCTTTCTTTCCTGCGATTCCCGCTTGGACATTTGCATTCCAAGGCCGAAACCCGTGCTTTGGCTGCAAAACACGGCCTGCCGGTTGCCGACAAGCCCGACAGTCAGGACATTTGCTTCGTTCCGAACGGCAATTATGCAAGTGTAATCGAAAAACTGCGTCCGGGTGCCGCCGATCCGGGCGAGATTGTCGATATGGACGGCAATATTCTGGGCGAACATCGCGGCGTGATCCATTACACGATCGGCCAGCGACGCGGTCTTGGAATTGGTGGCATGGCCGACCCGCTCTACGTGGTCAAACTCGACCCCGATCATCGCCGTGTGATCGTGGGACCGAAAGAGGCCTTGGCCACCCGCACGATTCCGGTGCGCGAGATCAACTGGCTCGGCGACGAGCCCTTCACGTCGCGCAAGGAATGGCATGTTTCGGTCAAGGTCCGTTCGACCCGTCCACCGCGTGCTGCCATCATTCGCCCGATTTCAGCGACCGAAGCGGAGGTCGAGCTGATCGTACCGGAAGAAGGCGTCTCGCCCGGTCAGGCCTGCGTCTTCTACTCCAATGATGACAGCCGGATCTTCGGCGGCGGTTGGATCTGGAAGGGCCGGTAACGGGGCCCGAAATCGTCAAAGCACACCCTCCTGTGCGGCCCTGTCATGGACAGGAGGGGTTCGGGCGCTAGGATCGCGATGTTGACGAAAGCCCGATCATGCAAAAACTCCGCGAAAACATTCTCCCCCTGACCATCGCCTTCGCTCTTCTAATGGAGCTGATCGACGCGACAGTGCTCTCGACCGCCCTTCCGGTGATGGCGCGGGACCTCGATGTTGCGGTGCTATCGCTGAAAATGGCGATGACCACCTATCTCATTGCCTTTGCAGCATTGGTGCCGATTTCGGGCTGGATCGCCGATAAGTTCGGAGCGCGCCGCACCTTCATCCTTGCCATGCTTCTGTTTATCGGCGCCTCCGCACTCTGCGCAGATCAATCCACCTTACTTGGCCTGGTTCTGGCGCGCGCCTTGCAGGGCGCAGGGGCCGCGATGATGACCCCTGTCGGTCGCCTGATCGTACTGCGCAATACCGACAGGCAGGAACTGGTCAAAGCGATGGTCTATCTGACCGTCCCCGCGCTGATCGGTCCAGCCCTCGGACCGCTGGTTGGCGCGGTAGTAACCCAAACACTTGGCTGGCGCTGGATTTTCCTGATCAACATCCCGCTCGGGTCTTTCGCGCTGGCTCTGGCATTCCGCCACCTGCCGCATGACACCCCCGCCCCCCCGAAGCGGTTCGACATACTGGGTTTTTTCATCTCGGCCATCGGCTTGGGCTCCCTTATGGCAGGGCTAAGCGCCTTGGGCGAGCATATCATGCCCATGCCCGTCGCCCTTGGGCTGAGCCTGACCGGTTTGGGTTTAATGATGGCCTATGCCCTGCGCGCCCGTCACCGCAACGACGCTCTTCTCGACCCGAACCTCTTCCGGCACCGGACGTTCAGCATTGGCATCTGGGGCGGCACGGCCTTCCGCCTGAGCAACGGCGCCATTGCGCTTTTGCTGCCTCTGCTATTCCAGCTTGGCCTAGGAATGTCCATTCTCGCCTCGGGGGCGCTTGCCGGTTTGACCGCCGTCGGCGCACTCTCCATCAGGGGATTTTCCGGCAAGGTTGTCGACCGGTTCGGATTTCGCAGTATGCTGATCCTTGGCACCTGCGTCCGTGCCGCGAGCCTGTTGGGGTTTGGAACCGTCACCAGCCCCTATGACTGGTATCTTGTGCCATTGCTTTTAATCGGAGGCGTCGCGCAAGCACTGACCTTCACCGCGATCAATGCCATTACTTTTGCCGATCTGGATCCGCAAGAAATGAGCCGCGGCTCCTCGCTTGCAGCGGTCGCCCAACAGGTCTCGCTGACTTTGGGAATCGCGCTGGCCGGTGGTGCTTTGGAACTTTCTGCCTTCGCAACCGGTGCCGAAATTAGCAATAGTGCCATACCATTGCACGCCTTTACTCTAGGCTTCGCGATTGTGGCCACCACCGGGCCTTTGGCCATCCTGATTTTCAGCCGATTGAAAACAACCGACGGAGCATCTTTACGTCACCTCAAACGCACTGCATGACCATACGGGCGTCGCGCCTATGCGGCCCGATTGGCAACCAGATTAAGCGGCGCTTCCACTTCTTTCAGATAGACCGAGACATGGGTCCCGGCGGCAGAGCTGCGCAAACTCAACCCCCCGCCAGATTGACGCGCGAATCCCAACACCATCGGCAAGCCAAGCCCCGAACCTTTGCCCACGGGCTTTGTCGTGAAAAACGGCTCCAGCACATGATCCAGCACGGTTTCAGGAATGCCGGTCCCGGTGTCGGCAACGGTTAGCTCCACATAATTTCCCGCAGGCAGAACATAACCGTCTGCCATCAATTCGGGGCTCTCGAAACATCTATGATCGGCAGAAATCCGGATCCGACCACCTTTCGGCATAGCATCGCGGGCATTCACGATCAGGTTGATCAACGCCGTCATCAATAGGGTCTCATCGACCTTTACCCAGTTACGCCGAGGAGAATTGATCACCTCCAACGAGATGGACGCCGGTATAAGCCGCGCGCCCAGAACCCGCACACGCTCCAGCATGACTTCGATATCTCGCGGCTCCGATTGCAGGTTGGACTTGCGCGAATAAGCCAGCAGTTGCTGCACCAAGGTTGCAGCGCGTTGTGCCGCTTCTCGCGCATTGTGCACCATATCATCCCGCTCGGGGCGATCTTCGGTCAGCTCGTACAGATCGAGGTTCCCGATGATCGCAGTGAGGATATTGTTAAAATCATGTGCGACCCCCCCAGCCAACTGGCCGACAGCTTCCATCTTCTGAGCCTGTAAAGTCCGCTCGGATGCTCGCTCTGCGTCAAGGCGCATTTTCCGGCCTTCCAACAAAGCATTCGCAAAATAGACAATCAACGCAGCACAACAGACCAGCATGGCTGATTTGGCACTCAGCGACGGAACCTGCGGCAACACCAGAAACGCAACAGCCCCAAGAATCAGGGTGATCATAACGATTTCGCCATAGATCATCAGTTTCAGACGGTCGCTCCGCCGGATAAGAAACACCATCAGGCATCCCAGCCCTGCCGCCGCACTGATCCGCAAGGCCGTATCCTGCTCAAGCAGCATCAGCGCAGGAAGCCAGCTGAACCAGCCGAGCAAGACCAGAAACAAGATAGAAGCAATCGTTGTGTCTCTGGCCGTGCATACCGGCGCACGACTACGTAAGAAAACGTAATAAAGCGCCTGCAATGCGAAATAGACCGGCATCCATAGTAGGGCAGAGGTCCACTGCAAATAGAAGTGCAGTGTCAAACCACCATTAAACACAGCAAGATATCGCAAAACGAGTTCACTACGCGAGCCGAACTCCAAACGCATCAGACGATCAATTTCACGCCTGTAATCTATGGAATGTCCGGCTTCACGTGAACTCATAATGGGGCCATTTCGCTCAAAACAGTTCAACATCATTGCTCGGCGGCGGCGGCGGCGGCGTTTCGATCACCTGCGCCTCGCCCAGAAGGCGCTGGCGCGCGCGCCCACCATTCGGCCAGAATTCGACCCGGCGAGCCTGCGTGCCACCAAGACTTTGCCCAAGGCATTGAATCCCTTCCCGCCGCAGGAAGTCCAAAACGAAGCTACCATTTTTCGCGCCAACATCAGAAAGCCCCGCGATCATCCGCGCACCGCCAAAAACCTTCGCTTTCAAGGTGGTCCGTTGTCCGCCGTTCTTGATGATCTCGTTGATCAGCAATTCCATCGCATTCACGCCGAAACTGGCGGTAGAGCCAGTCCCTTCCGGCAAAAGAAAATGGTTCATGCCTCCAACACCGCTATGTTCATCATAGAGGCAGGTCGCAACGCAGGAGCCGAGAATTGTCGTGATAGACATGCCCTCGACCCGCCCAACAGCGAACTCGCCCTGAGAGATGTGCTTCGGGCGACCGATCCCCATCATCGTCATGCGAAACGCCCCCCTCTTTCGACGGCGGCCGTTTGTCGCCCGCATTGTGCTAGAACTGTCGACGCAATCCGCCCCAAGGGAACAGCCTTTTCTGCCGCACCATTTTCAACCGCAGCGCGCGGCATGCCATAGACCACGCTTGTTGCGGAATCCTGCGCAAAGCACCGTGCACCAGCCTGCCGCAGGCGCAGCATCGCGTCCGCACCATCGCGCCCCATGCCGGTCAGCATGACAGAAACGACCTTTGAGGCCATAGGCACAGCTGAATCGAACAGAACCTCGACCGAAGGACGATGACCATTCCGTTTCTCGCTTGCCTCAAGCCGGCAACGGGCCGGTTCACCGGGTTTTACCGCAAGATGATACTCCCCTCCTGGCGCAAGATAGACATTGCCCTGTGTCAAAGGCAGGCCATCTCGGGCCAAGCCCATATTCGGCGCGATACATCCCTGCAGACGACGGGCAAAACTTGCCAGAAAACTTTCCGGCATATGCTGCGTAATCAGGGTCGGTGGACAATTCGCAGGGAAACCCGACAGAACCGTTTCCAAAGCATCGACGCCGCCCGTCGACGAACCGATCAAGATGACCTTACCGTTCCAAGTAAATCCACTTGCAGGTTCGACTTTTTTGCGCGGGCCAGAACGCAGGCGCGCGTCTGCGGCCGCGACCAGCAGGTCCGGCAGGATGCCGAAAGCCTCGATAGGGTTGCCGTATTTCGGCTTGCCGATGCAATCGACAGCGCCCAAAGACAGAGCCTCCATCGCCTTTGTCGATCCACGTTGCGTCAGCGTTGATACCATAATGACAGGCATCGGACGCAGACGCATGATCTTCTCAAGAAACTCCAAACCGTTCATACGGGGCATTTCGACATCCAGTGTCAGCACGTCAGGCGCTAGAGCTTTGATCTTTTCTCTAGCATCATAGGGATCAGAGGCCTCACCCACCACCACCAGACGTGAATCTCCCTGCAGCTGAGCTCGAATCAGCTGTCGAATTGTGGGAGAATCATCGACAATCAAAACACGTTTGGCACTCATTTCTTGCCTTTCTTGCCGTCAAAAAGTGACGTTCTAAGTCTTTTTGAATAGGGTTTGGGCGATCCCCAAACCTGTTTTAAAAGTCTTCCCAATCATCGCTGCTCGGTGCCGGCGGCACCTGACGGGCGAGATTTCCTTCAACCACTGGCACCGAAGCTTTAGGCATAGCGGGTTTAGACGCAGGCTTAGCAGCCGTCCCAGGCGCTCCTGTCGCTTTGGACGCGACAGCCTTGGGTGCAGGCTTGGCTGAAGCCGCCGCCGGTTTTGCGTGATTGTCGATGGAGAAGCGTCGCGTTGTCTCGTTGAGAGCATTCGCACTTTGACTCAGGGATTGGCTTGCCGCCGTCGTTTCCTCAAACATTGCTGCGTTATGTTGAGTCACCTGATCGAGCTGGTTGACCGAAGTATTGATCTCGGACAAGCCGGAGGCCTGCTCTTTTGCCGATGTCGCGATACGTCCCACCCGCTCGGCGATATCCGTTACGGAATGAAGGATTGTCTCCAAAGCATTTCCGGCCTGCCCGACCAGCCCGACGCCGCGGCTGACCTGATCGGAAGATGCCGTGATCAGACCGTCGATCTCGCGCGCCGCTTCCGAAGATCGTTGCGCAAGCGCCCGCACTTCCGATGCCACCACAGCAAAACCGCGCCCCGCTTCTCCTGCCCGTGCCGCTTCGACACCCGCATTCAAGGCAAGGAGGTTGGTCTGGAAGGCGATATCGTCGATCACACTGATAATCTTGGAAATCTTTTGCGAGCTTTCCGAGATTTCACCCATTGCTTCAACAGCTTGCTGCACAACTTGGCCGGAGCTTTCCGCATCTTTGCGAGCCTGCATAACGATGCGATCGGCTTCATTGATCCCGTCGGACGCGCTGGCCACAGAAGAAGTCAACTCATCAAGCGCTGCTGCGGTCTCTTCAAGCGTAGCCGCCTGCTGCTCGGTGCGACGGCTCAGATCTTCTGCCGCATTCGAGATTTCGCGCGCTTCGTTATCAATGGCAACCGCATTGTCGATCACGACCCGCATTGCCTCTGCCAGACGGTCGACAGCCGTGTTGAAATCCGCCCGAAGCTCCTCGTATTCATCGCCCAGATGCTCGGCAATCTTGGCCGTGAGATTACCATCGGAGAGCGCACTTAGCCCCACGCGCAAGGTCTCGACAACCTTGGCCTGCCGGCGGGATGTCTCTTGCGTTTGTTCTGCTGCACGCGCGATTTCCTTACGGGACGTCGTTACGTCGCTGCCGATAAAGACAACCTTGACCACATCCCCCATCTCGTCGTGAACCGGTGCGATAATCCCCTCCGAGATCGCTTCGCGCCCGTCGCCCGCAGAAATTTTCCACGTACCGGTCACGGATACACCTTCGCTCATCACCCGTTGCGCAACATCCTCAATCGTGAATTCGCTGTCCACGGTGCTGGTGACATCCACAACGGGACGACCGATAAACTCTTCGGCGGAGATGCCGACAGCCTTACAATAATTCTCGTTCACGCTGCTGATACGACCGTTCAGATCGGCCTCGCCCAGCATCTGTGCGGAATCAAGCGCTTTCAGCATGGCACGCGACATACCGATTTCCGTAATATCGCGCCATTCCACCACATAACCGATGCGCCCCTCGCCCGGCATGACAACCTCGGAGATGCCAAGCGCAAACTGGGCCTGACCGATTTTGAGATTGGCCGAGTAAGGCAGGTTGGCGCTATCGGCAAGGAAATCACGGATACGCTGCGGATTTTTGTGGAACGTATCGATCGAGCGGCCAACCATGGTATCTGCTTCGATGGTCTGATCGAGCACCTGGAAATCTTCCAGACGATTTTCGATCAGATGCGTCATCGCGGGATTGACATAGCTGATATTGAAATTCGTATCGGCCATCATCATCGAGGACGATCCGGCATTGAAGGCCGCCCCTTTCAGCGCCACATCCTTCGACGCCGCCTCTGCCGTCGCCAGCGCAATCTGGAAGTCTTCGAGTGCCACAGCCATCCGCCCGACCTCGTCCTTGCGGCGGGTAAAGGGCACGACAAGATCGTAATCCTTAGCCGCCAGCCGATCCATCGTGTCTTTCAGCCGTACCAGCGGCTTAGAAATACTGCGCGCCATAAGGGTGGCCAGCAGGACCAAAGCGACCAGAACGATTGCTCCATGCAGGCTCATCGATTTCGCCAGCGCAATAATCGGCGAGAACAGTTCCTTGTCGGATTGTTCGACGATCAGCGCCGCCGGATGGTTCATGAAACTGATCGGCAGGAACGCAGCAGTCGCATCACTGCCATCCAGTACACCAGCGGCATCCACCGTGCCACTTTCTCCCGCCAGAGCACGCGTGATCGCCGGATTTTCGGGCGCAGCCTGCATGACCGTCGGCACTTGCGACAGGCGCAGATTATTCTGATATTTCATATTCTGGTCAACAAGATAGCTTTGACCGGTCTCCTGCAATCCGCGCCCGTCTGCCAGAATGGCATTCAACCCCGAAAGCGGAATTTCAAATGCAAGCGCACCTTTTGGGTTGCCGGCATGATCAAGGATCGGAGCGGCCATAAAATAGGACAGAACACCCGCATGATCCGTTTCATGGATCGTCGCTTCGGAGATCTGCGGATTTTCGGTGCTGGCCTTCAGCGCCTTTTGCACCAGTTGACCGAGTTTGCTATCGGCAAAGGGGCCCGTCACGAAATTCGTGCCGAAGTCATCCGCTTTCTCGATCGAATACAGGACATCCCCCTCCGCACTAATCAGATAGATGTCGGAAAAGCCCGCACGCTTCGCCTGCTGCAAAATCATCGGATGGTATTTTTCATGGCGCTTCGAATACAAGGACCCGTCCGCCGCCGCAGTCAGCTTCCAGCGATCCTCCGCCCGATAGGCATTGCCCTCGACATAGGCGCTCCGCACCTGATCTGCGGCGCCCTCCCCAAGACGCGTCCACGAATTCTGGAAATCCCGCAGCGTATCGCGCATGAAATCGGATGCGATGCTGTCTTTTACCTCGGTCCGGAAATCGGCTTCCCATTCATTCACACGGTCAGCCTGCACCTGTGCAACATGCATAAGACGTTCCGTCGCGGCCTGTTCCAGCAAATGCCGGGAATCCCGATAGGCGGTCAGGGCCATGACGGAAAGTGCAACCAAAGCAATCGTAAAAAGAATCAGGGGCAACTTCACCCCGATCTTCACATTATCCAGAACTCTCATACAGCAGCCTCCACTCGGACACGACGCGGTGTCCCAACCCAAAGCGGGATTCTGCCCCCGCGTTAGGTCATAAACATGCTGTGAAGTGCTGAAGATTCATTTAAGCCAAAAGCAGCTTACGCCGCGAGCGCATGCCTCAGAAAAGAAAATTGGCGTTTGAGGCCGTTTTTCCTAGGAATATCTTGGCTAACACAGGCAGGATTGCGCGATATTTCTGTCAAAATCGCACGACTTTCCCATCCCGGAAGTAACGCCCGCCGCGCCTGCCGCGACAGATTTCCATGCGCAAGCCGCGCCAGACCGGCCTGCGCCAGACCGGCGATAGCGGCGCTGCGGCCATCTGGCAAAGGGTGACGTCCGCGCCGCTCGATCTCGGGAACCGCACAAAGATAGGCCGCCAGACCGACCCCTTGTGCCTGCCCACGCAGCACGGACCATTCGCGCGCATCAACCCCCAGAAGCTGCGCCGCCGCCAGATAGAGCGCCCCGGCGGTGCCATCCAGATACCGCCAGAGCGCCTCGTGATCCTCGAAGCCATCGGGCCAGCAATCCTGTCGCCGTGTTTCGGCCAGTTCCAGCAAAAGCCCCGCCACAGGCCGCAGCCCCGCCAATGCCGGACCGATCTCGGATGGTGGCGCCGTGCCCTCTGCCCGCAAGGCCTCCAGCGCATCGACCCACCATTGCACGCGCATCTCGGCGATCATCGGCTCTTTCGAGGCCCAAGGCGCCCGCGCCAGTTCGAGGTTCACCGCATAAAGCGGCCAGAGTTTGCGGCGATCCGCCTCGGATGTCGCCATCAAGGCACGGAACCGCTCGGGATCGCTCTGCTCGACCATCTGCGCACAATGGGCCTCGGCCTCGGTCAGGGCACTCATAGCGGGCGCACCCCGTCACGCAGGAACTTCCACTGGATCGCCTCAAGCAGCGCCTCGAAGGAGGCATCGACAAGGTTGGCATTCACCCCGACCGTCGACCAGCGGTTGCCATTGCCATCCTCGGAATCAATGACAACCCGCGTCACCGCCGCCGTGCCGCCGCCGGTAATCCGCACGCGGAAATCGACCAGCTTCATATCCTCGATATGGCATTGATACGGCCCCAGATCCTTCGCCAGAGCCTGCCACAAAGCGTTCACCGGCCCCTGATCATAACCTTCGCTATCCCAGCTTTCCGACACCGACAGCATCCGCTCGCCGCCCACATCCAGAACCACGACCGCCTCGGAGGAATTGGCCATCTCGCGCCCGTTATGGCGACGCTCGATCACCACGCGATAGCGTTCTACCTTGAAATAACGCGGCAACTCGCCCAGCACCCGCCGCGCGACCAGCTCGAAACTCGCCTGCGCCCCGTCATAGGCATAGCCGTGATCCTCGCGGCGCTTGATCTCGTCAAGGATCCCGGACAGCCGCTCGTCGCCCTTGGCGATCTCGAGCCCCATATCCGCCAGACGCGCACGCAGGTTCGACTGCCCCGCCTGATTGGACATCGGGATCTGGCGCGTATTGCCCACCGTCTCGGGCGGGATATGCTCATAGGTCGCAGGGTCCTTCAGGATCGCGCTGGCATGCAGCCCCGCCTTATGGGTAAAGGCCGAGGCGCCCACGTAGGGCGCGCTGCGCAAGGGCACGCGGTTCAGAATATCGTCCAGCTTGCGCGATAGCCGCGTGATGCCTGCAAGCGCGCTCTCCGGCACGCCAGTGTCATAGTGGCTGCGATAGGGCTCTTTCAGCAAAAGCGTCGGGATCAGAGCCGTCAGATTGGCATTGCCACAGCGCTCGCCCAGCCCGTTCAGAGTGCCCTGAATCTGGCGCACCCCCGCATCCACCGCCGCCAGCGAACAGGCCACAGCCATGCCGGTATCATCATGGCAATGGATGCCCAGATGATCCCCCGGAATGCCCGCCGCAATCACATCGGCCACAATGGCGGAAATCTCGGCAGGCAGGGTGCCGCCATTGGTGTCACATAGCACCACCCAACGCGCCCCCGCCTCATAGGCCGCCCGCACACAAGACAGCGCATAATCGGGATTGGCCTTATAGCCGTCAAAGAAATGCTCGGCGTCAAACAAAGCCTCGCGCCCCTCGGAGACCATATGCGCGACACTCGCCCCGATATTCTCGAGGTTCTCCTCAAGCGAGATCCCCAGCGCCGCCGTCACATGGTAATCATGCGTCTTGCCCACCAGACAAACGGCAGGCGTTGCGGCATTCATCACCCCCGCCAGAACCTCGTCATTGGCCGCCGACCGCCCTGCCCGCTTGGTCATGCCAAAGGCGGTGAATGTCGCGCGCGTCTGGGGCCGCGCCTCAAAGAAATCGCTATCGGTCGGATTGGCGCCGGGCCAACCGCCCTCAATGTAATCCACCCCGATCCGGTCCAAAGCCTGCGCAATCTGCACCTTCTCGGAGACAGAAAACTGCACACCCTGCGTCTGCTGGCCATCCCGCAACGTCGTGTCGTATAGATAAAGACGTTCTTTCATCGCTTGCTCTCCCTCCTGCGCTGCGCCTTACAGCGCAGGCAGCTTCTCCGGTGCGAAACCCGCCGCAGGCAATAGCTCCACCCCCGCCTTCGACATCCGCACCTCAACACCCGCCGCCACCAGCGCCTGCTTCATCGCATCCACTGGGGCGAAATCCTTGGTCTCCATCGCCGTAGCACGCAAACCGGCAAGATGCTCTGCATAGGCCGAAAGATCCGCCGCAGGCGCCTCGGCCCACTCCCCCATATCCTCCAGCAACAGCCCCAGCATCTGCGCCGAAGCCTTCAACTCCGCCGGATCGCCCAACGCATGCAATGCCGCAATAGCGCCCGCCGTGTTCAAGTCATCCGCCAGCGCAGCGATTACCGAGGGCGCTGCGGCCGGCGCGGGTTCGATGCCCGCGACGGCCGCCCGCCACTTGCGCAACGTGGCCTCCGCCTGGCGCGCCTTCTCGGCAGTCCAATCCATCGGCTTCGAATAATGCGTCTGCAAAAACACAAAGCGGATCACCTCGCCCGGAATGCCCTCATCAAGCAAATCCCGAACGGTGAAGAAATTACCCAAGGATTTGGACATCTTCTTGCCCTCGACCTGCAGCATCTCGTTATGCAGCCAGAAGCGGGCAAACTCGCCATGCGGATGGGCGCAGCAGCTTTGCGCGACCTCATTCTCATGATGCGGGAATTGCAGATCGATACCGCCGCCATGGATATCGAAACTCTCGCCGAAAAGCTCGTAGCTCATGGCCGAGCATTCGATATGCCAGCCCGGACGCCCGCGGCCCCAAGGGCTATCCCAGCCGGGCAAACCGTCATCCGAGGGCTTCCACAGCACGAAATCCATCGGGTCTTCCTTATAGGGCGCCACCTCGACCCGCGCCCCCGCGATCATATCATCAACCGAGCGCCCAGAAAGGCGGCCATAGTCCTTATACGACCGCACCCGAAACAGCGCGTGCCCTTCGGCGGCATAGGCATGCCCGCCCTCGATCAGCCGCTCGATCATCGCGATCATCGCATTGATGTAATCGGTCGCGCGCGGCTCGTGGTCGGGGCGCGCCGCTCCCAGAGCATCCATATCCGCATGATACCACGCGATGGTTTCCTCGGTACGGGCGCGGATCAGATCCTCAAGCGTCCCTTCCGCTCCCTCTTCACGGCGCTTCACGGCGGTGGCGTTGATCTTATCATCCACATCCGTGAAGTTGCGCACATAGGTCACATGGCTCTCGCCATAGACATGGCGCAGCAGCCGTTGCAGCACATCAAACACCACCACAGGGCGGGCATTGCCCAGATGCGCACGGTCATAAACCGTCGGCCCACAGAGATAGATCCGCACATTCTTCGGATCAATCGGCGCGAAATCCTGCACCTGACGGGACATCGTGTTGCGCAAGCGAATCTGGGTCATCTGAAGTCTCTCCCCCACGGCATGGAACGGCCACCGCTCGGGCGGGTTCGGGATTTCAGCTTTGGGAAAGCAAGACCGGACCGCCCGACGAATGTCAGCCGATAATGCAGCAGATCGTGATGGTTGCGGTCTGGGTCATGGAGGTTCTCATATCCTGTCCGACAGAGCTTGTGAAGCACAAACTGCCCGCCGCACGAGACCGCCCGCCCCCATATCGCAGGGCGAAAAAACATGCCTTACCTTCCCGCCGTCTTGCGTTATCCTGAGGCCAACAGACAGGACCTGCCTATGAACGACGTCACGCCCATCCATCGCTCTTTCACCGATATCACCGCCGAAGCGGAACAGCAGGGCGGGTTCTGCCATGAGCTGGCCCATCACGCGCTGGCCTATCTGCCGCAATCAGGCGTCGAAGGTCAGCATCTGGTGGTCAGTTTTGGTAATCTCTCGACCAACCGAATTGAAGGCGAACAGCACCCCTGGGGCCATCACCTGCTGCGCAAACAGGGATGGTCGATCCTTGGCCTGATCAACAAACGCAACGACTGGTATCGCGATCCCGACCTGATCGCCGCGCTGGAAACGCTGCGCGCCGAGGGGCTTTTCCGCCGCTTCGAGCGCGTCACATTCTACGGGGCGTCGATGGGGGGCTTCGGGGCGTTTACCTTTTCGCGGCTCTCGCCCGGCGCGCATGTGGTGGCCTTTGCGCCGCAATCGACATTGGACACAAGCATTGCCCCTTTCGAGACCCGCTACCGTTACGCGCGCAAGATCACCGACTGGACCCTGCCCTATGGCGATGCGGCAGAAGCGGTCGGAGACCTGGCCTCCGCGCATCTTTTCTTCGATCCGTTCGAGCCGCAGGACAAAGCCCATGCCGCGCGCCTGTCCGGCCCCACTGTCCAGCTGCACCGCCTGCGCCATTTCGGCCATAAGGTGCCGCCGGTCCTGCTGAAATTGCGGCTTTTGACCGAGGTCTCCCTGCGCGCGCTGCGTGGCGATATCAGCGACCAATGGCTGGCACAGGCGCTACGGGTACGCCATAAATCCGTACTTTATAACGAGTTGATGCTGAAAAATGCGAAAGAGCGCGGACACTACCAGATGGGGTTATGGGCCGCCGATCTGGCCTTGCAGCACGAACAGCATTGGAAGCTGAAGCAGATGCGCAAAGCCCTGCGCATCGGGCGGCGTGACGCAAGACAGGCCACGCTTCCATAAAAAGCGCCCCTTAAAGGGGGGCACTTCGCGATGCAAGAGCGGGGTCTTACTCCATCGCCTCGACGACCAGCAACTCGCGCTCTGCAGCCCCTTTGGCATGCGCAAGCGCCGCCTGATAGGCAGGCCCGTTATAGCACGCGACGGCGGCCTCCAGACTCGGGAACCACGCCAGAACATTGCGCGGGCGTTCCCTGCCCTCAAGCTGCACGAACCGCGCCCCACGGGCCAGAAACTTGCCGCCCGCTGCGGCGATGGCAGGGCCTGCCAACTCGGCATATTTGCCATAGGCCTCGGCATCCGTCACCGTCACATGGGCAATCCAATACGCACCCGGCATCCGCTCTCTCCTGTTGAAAGGGGCCGCATTTTGACTGCGGCCCCGTTTTGCTTATTTGCTTTCGATCAATGCCTTGACGGCGGCAATCGCCTCATCCGATTTCGACGGATCGGCCCCACCGGCCTGCGCCATATCCGGACGGCCACCGCCGCCCTTGCCACCAAGAGCGCCAGCAGCCGCGCGGACCATATCCACCGCCGACAGACGCGCGGTCAGGTCTTCGGTGACGCCAGCGGCCACAGCGGCCTTACCACCGGCATCGGCCACCAGAAGCACGGCCCCCGAGCCAAGCTTGGCCTTATACTCATCGACGAGCGGCGGCAGATCCTTGCCGGTGACGCCGGTCAGGAACTGGGCCACAACCTTGATCCCGTTGATCTCTTCGGCTTCATTGCCGCCGGTCGCGCCGCCCGACATCGCCAATTCGCGGCGCAGCTGCGCCACCTCATTGGCCAGTGCCTTACGCTCGTCCGACAACGCCTTCACGCGATCTGCCAGATCGGCAGGTGCTGCCTTGAGAACATGGGCGGCCTCGACCAGATGCGCTTCCTGCGCCTTGAGGTAATCGATCGCGGCCTGACCGGTCAGCGCCTCGAAACGGCGCACACCTGCCGAGGACGCGCTATCACCCAAAGCCACAAAAGCGCCGATATCGCCGGTGCGGGTCACATGGGTGCCGCCGCAAAGTTCCAGCGAATAGACATCGCCCGCCGTGCCCTTGCCCGAGCCCGCCAGCTTGCCCATCGACACAACGCGCACCTCATCGCCGTATTTCTCGCCAAACAGCGCCTGAGCGCCAAGCGCGCGGGCATCATCGGGGGTCATGATACGGGTATCAACGGCGGCGTTCTGACGGATGAACTCATTCACCTCGGCCTCTACTTGGCGCATTTCCTCAGGCGAAAGCGCCTTGGCATGGCTGAAGTCAAACCGCAGACGGTCCTCAGCATTCAGCGAGCCCTTCTGCGCCACGTGATCGCCAAGCGCACGGCGCAGCGCCTCATGCAGCAGGTGCGTGGCCGAGTGGTTCGCACGGATCGCCGAACGACGGGCATGATCCACCACCAGACGCGCGCCCTGCCCACGGGCAATCTTGCCCTCGGTCACCTCAGCCATATGGATGAAGACGCCCGCCACCTTTTTGGTGTCGGTGATGCGCGCTTTGCCCGTTTCGGTCTCGATCACGCCGGTATCGCCGACCTGACCACCGGATTCACCGTAGAACGGCGTCTGGTTGACCACGATCATGCAGGTCGCATCGCTTTCGGCCACTTCCGCACCATCAGACACCAGCGCGGTGATCTGGCCTTCCGCCACTTCGGAGTCGTAGCCAAGGAATTCGGTCACGCCCAGCTTGTCGGCCAGTTCGAACCAGATCTTGCCATCGGCGGCCTCGCCCGAGCCTGCCCAAGCCGCACGCGCCTTGGCCTTCTGCTCGGCCATCGCGGCGTCAAAGCCGTCCACATCCACGGTCAGGTTCTTCTCGCGCAGCGCATCCTGCGTCAGATCCAGCGGGAAGCCATAGGTATCGTAAAGCTTGAAGGCCGCCTCGCCCGGAAGGGCCGCCCCCTCGGGCAGGCCCGAAAGCTCGTCATCCAGCAGCTTCAGACCACGGTCCAGCGTGACCTTGAAGCGGGTCTCTTCCAGCTTCAGCGTCTCTTCGATCAGCGCCTGCGCCTGACCAAGCTCGGGGTAAGCCGCGCCCATCTCGCGCACCAGCGCCGGCACCAGCTTGAACATCACCGGATCCTTCGCACCCAGCATATGTGCATGGCGGGCGGCACGGCGCAGGATGCGGCGCAGCACATAGCCGCGACCGTCATTCGAGGGCATCACCCCATCGGCAATCAGGAAGGAGGTCGAGCGCAGGTGGTCGGCAATCACGCGGTGATGCACATTGCCCGCCCCATCGGGGTCGGTCGAGGTGGCATGGGCCGAGGCCTCGATCAGATGGCGCATCAGATCGGTGTCGTAATTGTCATGCTTGCCTTGCAGAAGCGCGCCGATCCGTTCCAGCCCCATGCCGGTGTCGATCGACTGCATGTCGAGTTCGCGCATCGAGCCGTCCTCGAACTGCTCGTTCTGCATGAAGACGTTGTTCCAGATCTCGATGAAACGGTCGCCATCCTCATCAGGGCTGCCCGGAGGGCCACCGGCAATATGCTCGCCATGGTCAAAGAAGATCTCGGTGCAGGGACCACAGGGGCCGGTCGGGCCCATCTGCCAGAAGTTATCCTTCGTGGGGATGCGGATGATGCGGTCATCGGTAAAGCCCGTGACCTTTTTCCAGATATCGGCCGCCTCGTCATCGGTGTGATAGACAGTGACCAAGAGCTTGTCCTTCGGGATATCGAAATCCTTGGTCAGCAGCTCCCATGCGAAATTGATCGCGCCTTCCTTGAAGTAATCGCCGAAGGAGAAATTCCCCATCATTTCAAAGAAAGTATGGTGGCGCGCGGTATAGCCCACATTATCGAGGTCATTATGCTTGCCGCCTGCGCGCACACATTTCTGCGCGGTGGTCGCGCGGGTGTAATCACGCTTCTCGACACCGGTGAAGCAGTTCTTGAACTGCACCATGCCGGAGTTCGTGAACATCAGCGTGGGGTCGTTACGCGGCACCAGCGGCGAGCTGGGCACGATCCGGTGCCCGTTCCGCTCGAAGAAGTTGAGGTAGGTGGACCGGATTTCGTTCAGAGAGACCATATCTTGCGCCCTTCTTGGGGATTTGCTTCCGTTTAGCGCCGTGCGGGCTGGCTGTCCAGCAAAGCACGGGTGTTGTGACCAATCGAGGCTTATAATTCCTTGCCAAAGAAATGATCGGCATAGGGATTGTCGTTATACCGCGCGATTTCGCCCCAGCCCGTCTTGAGGTAAAAAGCCCGCGCCTCCGGCAATCTGGCCGAGGTATCCAGCACCAGCTCGCGGTGCCCCAGATCATAGGCGCGGGTTTCGGCCTCGCGCATCAGACGATGGGCCAGGCGCATGCCGCGCGCCGAAGGATCGACCCAAAGGCGTTTGATTTCAGCACGTTCCCCCATATCTTTCACCGCGACGCAACCCATCGCCACCCCTTCCGACAGCGCCAGAAGGAAGGTGCCGCGCGGCGGACGCATCGCATCGGCCTCGGGCTCCCCCGAGCGCGCGCGGTCGAAATCCTCGCCAAAACGGCGAGAGAGTTCGGCCACATAGGCATTCACGCAGGCAATCGCGCGCGCGTCATCGGGATCAACCTCGACAATCTCGATCCGCTCGCGCCCGATGACAGAGGCCACAAGATCCACGGCTTTGAGAAATTCCTCTTTGTCCTTCACGCGGTTTAACACGGTTTGGGCGGCCTGATCGGACAGCGCCTCATAGGCGTCAAATTCCCGTTCCCCTTTGCGGGTCCGCAGAATGCGCTTACGACGGCCATCCTTCGGATCGGGCGAGAGAACGATGAGTTCTTCGGCCTCAAGCTTGCGCAACAGGCGGCTCATCAGCCCGGAATCGAGGTTCAGCCGCTCACGCAGATCCCCCACATCCGAAACACCGGACCCGACCGCATGCAGCACGCGCGCCTCAAGCAGAGGACGCCCCCGCCCCAGAAAACTCTGATCAAGCGCTCCCAATTCGAGCGTCACAACCCGATTGAACCGCCTCAAACGCTTGACCGCCGGCTCTGCCTCACGTGCCATATACTGACTCCGATCCGATGTTTTCACTGACTTTAGTCAGACAAAAGCTCCAAGACAAGAAAAACCGGGCCACAACGGGCCCGGCCAGATTTCAGTGCATTCTGCACCTTATTGGCGCGTTCTGCGCCGCGCGCTTACTCGTCTTCGGTCAGCGCGTTATCCTCATCGTTCGAATCAAGGTTCAACCCATGACTCGACCGGATCTTCTCTTCGATCGCATTCGCGATATCGGGATGGTCACGCATGAATTGCTTCGCGTTTTCACGCCCTTGGCCAATGCGTTCATCCCCGTAGGAATACCAAGCCCCCGATTTCTCGACGACACCCGCCTTGACACCAAGATCGATCAATTCACCGACCTTCGAGATACCCTCGCCATACATGATGTCAAACTCGACCTGTTTGAAGGGCGGAGCCACCTTGTTTTTGACGACCTTCACACGGGTCGCGTTGCCCACCACCTCATCACGATCCTTGACCGCACCGGTGCGGCGGATATCCAGACGGACAGAGGCGTAGAATTTCAGCGCGTTGCCGCCCGACGTGGTTTCCGGATTGCCGAACATCACGCCGATTTTCATGCGGATCTGGTTAATGAAGATCACCATGCAATTCGACCGCCCGATTGACGCGGTCAGCTTGCGCATCGCCTGAGACATAAGCCGCGCCTGCGCCCCGACCGTCGCATCGCCCATATCGCCTTCGATCTCGGCCTTGGGGGTCAACGCAGCCACGGAGTCGACCACGACAAGGCTAACCGCCCCCGAACGCACCAGCGTATCGACAATCTCCAGAGCCTGCTCACCCGTGTCGGGTTGGGAAATCAGCAGTTCATCAAGATTAACGCCCAGCTTGCGTGCATAGGCCGGATCAAGGGCGTGCTCTGCATCGACAAAGGCACAGACGCCACCTTTTTTCTGCTCTTCAGCAACCGTATGCAGCGTCAGCGTGGTCTTCCCGGAGCTTTCCGGACCATAGATCTCGACAATCCGCCCTTTCGGCAGCCCACCGATACCCAAGGCAATATCAAGCCCCAAGGAACCGGTTGAGGTTGCTTCGATATCAATCTTGGCCCCTTCGCCAAGCTTCATGATCGAGCCTTTGCCAAATTGCCGCTCAATTTGCGAAAGCGCCGATTCCAACGCCTTCTGCTTATCTGCTTTCATCTTGTCCGCCATATCGAAAAGGCCCGCCGTTACCATTAGGATCATCTCCTTATTTCACAGTGCACGCCGGATCACAATTACCCGGACATGGTGAATGTTCTAGTAATGTTCGTTAAGCCGAAATTGAGACCAAAACAAGAACAATTCAACATATCGGCCTAACAAAGCTTGCGCCCGTATAGTTAATCAATAGTTTACAACAAAATCGGGCTCTGCGGCCTGACACCAAAATAATAGAATTCTGGGCGAATTATGCTGATTTTCTGGGATCAAAAACTGGTCTTTCTTGCAACACCGAAGGCGGGTTCGACCGCGATCGAAACGGCCCTCGAACCACTGGCCTCGGTCTCGATGCAACGACCGGATGTGCTCAAGCACATGACTGCAATGGATTTTCAGAAACACCTGAAGCCCTATCTTTGCGCCAATTCATCAAGCCCCTTCACCACGGTCGCTCTTATCCGGCATCCGGTAGAATGGCTGCGCTCGTGGTACCGATTCTTGTTGCGGGACGGGTTTGATCTGCCCGACCATCCGCTCCACAATCGCAGTTTCGAAGAATTTGCTTTGGACTATATGCAGGTGCCTTGTCCCCCGCATGCGAAGTTGCAGAAACAATCGGACTTCCTGACAGATACAGCCGGAAATCTACTGGTGGATCGACTGTACCGTTACGAGGATATCGGAAATTTTCTACAATTTCTGGAAGACCGGTTAAGATTCGAAATCTCTCTACCGCGCATAAATGTTCCCCCAACCGTGGACACAAAATTAAGCGCGCCCGTCGAGGCGCGCTTGGTCGCCTTTATGAAAGACGATTTCCGGCTTTATGATCAGGCTCTCTCTTCTCAGCCCAACTGATTTTGCACCGTAGCGGTCAGTTCGCTTAACGAGAAAGGTTTCGGCAAGAAAGCCGACCCTTTGATCGGCGGCTTGCCGTCAAGGAAGACATCTTCGGCATAGCCCGACATGAAGACCACCGCCGTCCCCGGTCGTTTCTTCAACGCTTCGACAACCCATGTCGGTCCATCCATGCCGGGCATGATCACATCTGTCACGAAAATATCGACAGCAAGCCCTTCATCTTCCAGTATTTCAAGGGCTTCCTCGGCATTCTCCGCCTCGAAAACAGTATAGCCACGCAGTTTCAACGCGCGGGAGGCAAAGGCACGCACCGGTGCCTCATCCTCGACCAGCAACACGGTTGCGGTCCGCTCGCTCTGGGCCAGTTCCTGAGTGACAATGGGCTTGGCCATCTCGTCGTCATCGCCCTGCGCCTTATCATGAGCCGGAAGGTAAATAGTGAAACAGGTGCCCGACCCCAAAACGGAATCACAGAAAATATAGCCGCCCGTCTGCTTGATGATCCCATAGGCCGTCGACAACCCCAGACCGGTGCCTTCCCCAGTGCGTTTGGTGGTGTAGAAAGGCTCGAAAATCTTCGTCAATTTGTCCGGCGCGATCCCTGTCCCCTCGTCAATCACCTTGACCGAGACATAATCGCCCTTCGGAACGGACACCCGATCACGCTTGAAGTCCTCTTTGAGATACAGATTTTCCGTCTCAATCCGGATCTCGCCCCCCTCCGGCATCGCATCGCGGGAATTCACGACCAGATTCATCAAGACCTGTTCAAGCTGGCGTTTGTCAGCACGGATCTGGCGCAGATCAAGCGGATGCTGGAGTGTCAGCAGGACCTTCTCACCGACCAGACGATTGAGCAGATGTGTCAGATCAGACAGCGTATCGCGCAGGTCCAGCACCTGCGGCTTGAGCGTTTGCTTGCGCGAAAAGGCCAGAAGCTGACCCACCAGCGAAGCGGCGCGATTGGCGTTTTGTGAGATCTGGTCAAGATCGGCAAAGTCGGGATCCCCCTTGTCGTGGCGCAGCATCAGCAAATCGCAATGCCCCGAGATCGCCGTCAACAAGTTGTTGAAATCATGCGCAACGCCGCCCGCCAACTGACCGATTGCCTGCATCTTCTGGCTTTGCACGAATTGCGCCTCAAGCGTTTTGAGTTGCGTGGCATCGGACAGCACCGCCACCAGTCCGGGGCGACCCTCCTCGACCACACGGCTCAGCGTGATTTGCAGATAGGTTTCCTTTTCGCCATGCCGTGTACGCAAAACCTCGGGACGATGCTCCGCACGCCCGGCCAATGCATCCACGACCCAGTCATTGACCGGACGTCCCAGACCTTCGAACATATCGACCATAGTGGGATGGGGCGGCAGCATGCCCAGCAAGGCACGGCTGGCGCGGTTGGACGCAATGATGCGCCCATGACCGTCAACCCGCAGCAAAGCCACAGGCAGCGCCTCGAACGAGGCCGGATCATGCTGCAGCGGACGCGTCTCGGCCACCGGCAACAGATAGATCTCCCGGCGACCGGCACGCGCCTCGATTTCGGACACCAGACAGCGGATCGGCCCGTTGGGCGTGCCGATCTCGTGTTCTTCGCCCGAACGCAGCGGCAGGTCATTGAAGATACGATCCAACGTGCGATAGCGCTCGCCGGTCAGGCGGCGCAATGCCTCGTTCATAAACAGGATCGTGCCGTTTTTCGACGCCGTCAGCATGGGCAGGCTGATCGTTTCGGCCCCACGACCGCCAGACGGGCGTTCGGCCATATCTTCGAGACGCCAGAGAAAATCGCCATCCCCGATCTGATGGACCGATAGGCGCACATGCCCGCGCCGCGTCACAAGATCCTCGCGCGCGGCCCCCAGAGCGGTTGCTTTGGCTTGCAGACGGTTCAGGACCGACCCGGGATTGGCAAAAAGCTCCCCGAGGGCGTGGGTCAAGCTTTGCTGGCCCCGCGCCCCGAACCGTTCCAGCGCCGCACGGTTCTGGTAGCCGATCTCACCCTCGGCATCCGTCGTAAAGGAGGGAGACGCATCCTGTGCAACGAAATTGGCAATCTGCAGATGCATCTGGCGCCGCTGGTGACGCGCCCAAAGCTGCGACAGTTTCATCCCTGCGGAGATCGCCACAAATGTCGCCGCCACGGCAAAGAGCACGATCATCATAAGCCGGTCCTGCACCACCAGCCCCGCGACAATCGCGCCAAGAGCCGCAAGCAGCAGATACATCGCGCCAGGGGTCATCACACCAACATTGCGGCCGATGCTGTGCACGGGCTGATCGGGATGGACCACCTTCTGGACCTCATTCTTGTCTTCGTTCTCAGGCATGAAGCATCAAATCAGTTAAGGGCGAATTAACAGGCATCAAAGCACAACCTCGAATTGAGACCATTACAGATAGTGTGGCAACCGGTATTCTGGCATCATTCCGCATTCATCCTTTTGAAAACAGAATAGAAAAACCCGTCCGATCCGTCTTGCGTCGTCAGTTGGCGATGTTCGACCCATTGCCATTCTGGGTTAACAGCAAATTGCTCCGCCTGCGCGATATTCTCGCAATGCAATAGCGAACAGGTCATATAGACCAGATAGCCCTCCGGCGCGACATACCGAGAGGCCGCCTGCAGAATCTCCGATTGCAGCGCCACAAGCGCGTCCAGCCGCTCCGGAAGCAGCTGCCATTTGGCATCCGGCGTCCGCCGCCACGTGCCCGAACCGGAACAGGGCGCATCTACAAGAACCATATTCCACTGCCCCGTCACGGCCCCCGGGGGGAGCAGGTCGATCCACGCGCCTGCCCGCTCGGCCCGCAGGGGCAAATCCTTCATACGTCCGGCATCTATGTCATGTGCACTGAGACGCAGCTTCGGGGCCCGTGCGGCCAAAGCCAGCGCCTTGCCTCCGCCACCCGCGCAGAAATCAAGCGCCGATGCCACCCCGTCAAGCGGCAAGGCCTCGATGGCAATCTGCGAGGCCAGGTCCTGCAACTCGACCGACCCGTCCAGATAGGCCTGCGCCAGACGCAGCTTGCGCGCGCCCTGCACGACCTTCAGCGCCGTTGAGGCGGCAGGATGCGGCTCGGCATCGATATCGTCGCGCCGGAGCATCGCCATCGCTTTCTCGCGCGTGGTCTTTGCCAGATTGACCCGCAGGAAAAGCGGCGCCCGCTCCCGCTGGGCCAGGCTCACCGCCACGAAATCCTCTCCCAGATCGGCCTTGAGCTGCGGCAAGAGCCAGTCCGGCCAGTCCAGAAGCTCCAGCCCCTCGGGCACAGGCGCCAGAAGCGCGGCCTCTTCCGTCGCGGTCAATGGCGCAGGCGCATGCCCCACCCCCGAGAACACCTCGCCAAGGGTGACATTCTGGCTCCGGCACGCACCGATCATCAGACCGCGCCCGCTTTTCGCCCCGCCCAGACGGGCAAAACTCTCGCGGCACCGCAAGGCATCATAGACATGATCGCGGATCGCCGCACGGTCCTTGGACCCTGCAAAGCGGTTATTGCGCGCCCATGTCGTCAGACACCGCTCTGCCGGTTCGCCCGACAGTACCAAATCCAAAATCTCGATCGCTGCCGCGACCCGCGCTGCCGGGGTCATAAGAACCTCTTCGTTTTTCCTAGTGCTACGCAAAGACCGCCACACTTGCCAGAGGTGTTGCCGCTTTCACCCGTTGGCGGGTGCAAACGGAGCACAGGCGTTGCGCCAGACCCACAACCCCGTGCCAGAGGCTCTCAGGACAGTTTTCCCACCAGACGCACATCGACTATGCACGAATCAACATGCTCTTGGGGTTGCCTTTCCCGAAAAGTAGTGAAATGAGGAAGCGTCAAACGAACCCTGCCACGGAGACCCGGTCATGCAGATTCGCGAGGCACTTACCTTCGACGATGTCCTATTAGTTCCAGCAGCATCCACGGTGCTGCCATCGACGGCCGATGTTTCGACCTTCGTCACGAAATCGATCCGTCTGAACATCCCCCTTCTTTCTTCGGCCATGGATACCGTGACCGAAAGCCGTATGGCGATTGCTATGGCGCAGGCTGGCGGGATGGGCGTGATCCACCGCAACCTCACCGTTGCCGAGCAAGCCGAGGAAGTCAGCCGTGTGAAGCGGTTCGAATCCGGCATCGTCTATAACCCGATCACCCTGCGCCCCGACCAGACATTGGCCGATGCACAGGATCTGGTGACGCGCTACAACGTCTCGGGCTTCCCCGTTGTGGATGCCGATAACCGTCTGGTCGGCATCGTGACCAACCGCGACATGCGGTTTGCCTCCGATGCGAAAACGCCGGTCTCGGCGATGATGACCAAAGACAATCTGGCCATTCTGCAAGAGCCTGCCGACCGCGACGAAGCACGCAAGCTGATGAAAGAGCGCCGGATCGAGAAACTGCTGGTGACCGATGCCAATGGCCATCTGACGGGTCTGCTGACCTTGAAAGACAGCGACAAGGCCGTGCTGAATCCGCTCGCGTGCAAAGACGACAAGGGGCGGTTGCGCGTGGCGGCGGCCTCCACCGTAGGTGACGCGGGCTATGAACGCTCGACCGCGCTTGTCGATGCAGGCTGCGATCTGATCGTGATCGACACCGCCCACGGCCATAGCGCCGGCGTGGCCAAAGCGGTCGAGGCCATCAAGGCCTATCGCTCCGACGTTCAGGTCGTGGCGGGGAACGTTGCGACAGCGGCAGCCACCCAAGCCCTGATCGCGGCGGGCGCGGATGCCATCAAGGTCGGGATCGGCCCGGGCTCGATCTGCACCACCCGTATCGTAGCAGGCGTCGGTGTTCCGCAGCTTTCGGCGATCATGGACTGCGTCTCGGGCGCGGGCGACACCCCGATCATCGCCGATGGCGGGATCAAGATGTCGGGCGATTTCGCAAAGGCGATTGCGGCGGGCGCAAGCTGCGCAATGGTCGGTTCGGCCATTGCTGGCACCGATGAATCGCCGGGCGAAGTGATCCTTTACCAAGGTCGCTCCTATAAGTCCTATCGCGGGATGGGGTCTCTGGGGGCAATGGCCCGCGGCTCGGCAGACCGTTACTTCCAGAAAGATGCCGCGTCCGACAAGCTGGTCCCCGAAGGGATCGAAGGTCAGGTGCCCTATAAAGGTGCCGCCGGTGCCGTGATCCACCAGATGGTTGGGGGCCTGCGCGCAGCTATGGGCTATACCGGCTCGGCCACGATCGCCGACATGCGCGGCGGTTGCGAATTTGTCCGCATCACCGGCGCGGGCCTCAAAGAAAGCCATGTCCACGACGTGCAGATCACGCGGGAGTCGCCGAACTATCGGATCGGCTGACCCCATATTTTACTAGGCTTTATGGGGCTGGGGCGAGAAATCGCCCCGGCCTTTTTTCATGACCACAAGGCGAACCGGACAGAGTATCAACCAGATGGCGGATACAGGAATGTTTGAACCATTCCGAAAAAGGGATGAACGCCAGCGGCGGGTCTGGGAGAAATCAACGACCCTGCAAAGGATGGCTGCTGGCCCGCTTCACATCACTGTCACGCTTGTTCGGCTCGCTCGCGCCCTTCGGCATCATGCGCAAGTCCCGAACGTCGATATCGGCATGCGCAGAACCAAGGGGGAACGCGCACCGCCTTTCTTGCCCCTCCCACTTGTCTGGACGAGGCGAGTGCGCCCCATGACCTCTCCGTCGCGCGGATCATCATGGCTCCAGCCCCTCTGTCCAAAGAAGAAACACCGCAAAGGCTGGCAGACATTCTCTAGATCGGCAGCACCCAGACTGTCGCGCCAAGCGATTGCAGCTGTGCCCCCGTTCCCATCTTGAAGCGCATGAGCCCCGCCCCCTCTTCCGAGTTCACATCCCCCAGATCGATCCATCGGATTCCCTGAGCGCGCAGCGCGATCGAGACCTGCCAGAGCAGGAAATTATGCGCCCCCGCCTTGCGACCTTCCTCACCGGACCAGCCAAGATGATAGGTCGCAACCCGCCCGTGACACATCAGCACCATCCCGGCCAAACGCGCGCCGCTCTCGGACTGCACCCCGAGAGAGATCACCGACCCGGGCATCGCCATCTCCCACGCCGTGATAAAATCACGTGGCAGTGCCTTGTAACCACGCTGTTTTCTTTGGGCATGCTCGGCCTCCAGAAGCCATGCCGGGTCTTCCTCCAGCGTGATCCGCATCCCCTTGCGCTCGGCAGAGGCCAGGCGATTGCGCCATTTCGGGTCCAGCGAGCTGCGCAGATTGGCAATCTCGGGGCCCAAGGCCCAAACCGCTTCATGTCGTGCCGTTACAATCGGAATAAGGCCACGCCCTGACAGCGGCGTTTCGGGCGTTACAAGCAGAAGACCCGGCGCAAATCTGCGCGCCAGTTTACGCAAGACCCGCGCCTGATCCGCATCAGACACGCCCTTGGCAAAGACAGGCCCCCGCCCCAGCCACCAAAGACCACGCCGGCCGATCACCTGCGCCAGCGCGATCCGTTCCCCTGCATGTGACAGCACAAGCCGCGCCACACGCCGCCCGCCAGCCCGCGCAATTTCGCCATAGGCCCCGAATTGCTGGAACGCCGGAGGGTAAGCCGCATTGAAGGCCAGCAGGGCAGCATCCCATCCCGCAGCGTCCAAGCGCGATTCTGTAACCGTTATTTTGTTCATGGTCTCTGTTAAGCACAAATTCACCTAACGCGTGCTTAATGGGGATCGAATTCACGGCTAAAGGATAATCCATGTCCGATCATTCATCTCTGCCCAGAATTGCCGCGCCGCGCTATACGCTCTGGGCCGCAGGATGCCTTGCATCCGGCCTGTCGATCCTCTGGCTTGGCCTGTTTGTCTGCGTCCGTCTGATCACCTGACAGCGACGGACTATCCGTAGCCTGCCTCCACTCATTGCGAAAACGGATCCTCTATGTGCGTTTCCTGCAAAGCCGTTATGGCCTGTGCCGTCACCCTCTGTCTCTGCGGTCCCGTCCATGCGGGCGGAATCGACCGTACCCCTTTCAGCACGGGGTTACTGTTTGAACCCGGTCGCATCGTCCAGTTCGAGCTGGGCGGCTTCCAGCCGGAGGTCTCGGGGAAATTGCGCTCCGGCACCGTCTTCCCGCCCGGACTGAAATCCGGCGATATGTCGACGGGCTTCGGCACTTGGACCTTGGGTGTCAAACTGCCGCTATCCGAGAAAACGGATCTTGTGCTGAGTGTCGACCATCCCTTCGGGGCAAATGTTGCCTATCCTTCCTCGACAGATGGCTATCCGCTTGCCGGATCGGTCGCCAAACTGGAAAGTCAGGCGCTGACCGGCCTGTTGCGGTACAGGCTCACTCCCTCGATCTCGGCGCTGGCGGGGATACGTATCGAGCAGATGACGGGCGATGCCGCATTGCAGCTGCATATGGGGCCGGCGGTGCTGACCTATGATCTGGCAGCCAGCCGGGAAGCCGATCCGGGCTATATCATCGGCGTGGCATGGGAGAAGCCAGAAATCGCGGCACGTGTAACACTCAGTTATCTTTCCTCGATTACCCATGACTTCAGCGGCAGGGAAACCACAATGGGCCTGCAGGCGCGCAGCCACTGGACCACCAAGACACCGCAATCCATTCTGCTGGAAGCCCAGACGGGGATCGCCCCCGACACGCTTCTCTTCGGCTCTATCCGCTGGACGGACTGGAGCAGTTTCTCCATCGGACCGGATCTCTACCGCCAGACGCCTTTCAGCGTAGAGGGCAGCGATCTTGTTGATCCGGTGGCCGATACGATGACCTACACGCTCGGTGTCGGGCATCGCTTCAACGCGATGTGGTCGGGAGCGGTGATTGCAACCTACGAGCCCTCCAGCGGCGATATCGTCGGCAATCTCGGTCCGACCGATGGCTACCGGAGCCTCGCGCTGGCCGCCACATGGACCGATGGCGCGCTTTCGGCCACATTAGGGCTGCGTTATATCGAGATCGGTGGCGCAAAAACACGGATTGCCGAATTTGACGACAATTCCGGCTGGGGCGTCGGGCTGCGGCTCGGCTATCGGTTTTAAAAACCGGTCCGGTTCTTCCCCACGGATCATATCGCTCAGATCGCCGCCATGCGATGAAACCCCGTGACCTTGGCCGCCCGACCCGCTAAAGCTGCGGCTGAAGACAGAGGGTTGAGGCGCGCCGATGAGCTACGGAACACCGATTTACAAGACACGGGCAGACTGGCTGGCGGCCAAAAACAGACATGTCCTACTTTTTGCAATGTCGGGTTTGGGCAAAACCTACCTTTCCTCCATGCTGCGCGCTGGGGGGAGATGGTTCCACTATTCCATCGATTACCGCATCGGCACCCGATACATGGGCGAATATATTGCCGATAACTTCAAAAGCGAGGCAATGAAGGTGCCCTTCCTGCGCGAGCTTTTGCTGCAAGATGCGGTCTATATCGCGTCCAACATCACCTTCGACAATCTCGCGCCGCTGTCCACCTATCTCGGCAAGCCCGGCTCCAGCCAGAAAGGCGGCCTGCCCTTCGAGGAATATATGCTGCGTCAGGACCAGCATCGTCGCGCCGAGACCGCAGCCCTTCTGGATACGACCCATTTCATCCGCCGCGCCCGCGCCATCTATGACATCCCGCATTTCATCTGTGACACCGGCGGGTCCATCTGCGAGGTCGTGGACCCCGAAGACCCGAAAGATCCGATCCTGTCGGAACTGGCCGCCCATAACCTGATGATCTGGATCGAGGGGTCGGATGCCCATACGGACGAGCTTGTCCGCCGCTTCGACCGTGCTCCCAAACCCATGTATTACCAGCCGCAATTCCTTGAACGGAAATGGGTGGAATATCGGGTGGCGCGGGGCCTCAAGGAGGAGGAGGTCGATCCCGATGATTTCGTGCGCTGGACCTACCGCCAAGCACTTGAACACCGTCAGCCGCGCTATGCGGCAATGGCACGGAACTGGGGCATCACGCTGAAGGCGGAGCAGCTTGTGACGGTGCGCGATGAACAGGACTTCATCCAGCTGGTGGCCTCTGCCCTTCCCAAATAAGCCTTTCCTCCCTATCTACTATCTTCCGCATAGACATTACCTTCAGGAACAGACCCATGCCCATCACCCTGCCCGAAACGCTCCCCGCCTTTGACATCCTGTCGAAGGAAGGCGTGATGGTGATGAGCCCCGGTCGCGCGGCGACACAGGATATCCGGCCTTTGCGGATCGGGCTGCTGAATCTGATGCCCAAGAAAATCCAGACCGAAAACCAGTTTGCCCGTCTGATCGGGGCAACACCCCTGCAGATCGACTTCCAGCTGATCCGCATGACCGAACATCAGACCAAGAACACCGCCGCCGAACATATGGAGGCTTTCTACCGCCCCTTTGCCGAGGTCGAGGCCGCGGGCGAGCGTTTCGACGGGCTGCTGATCACCGGCGCCCCGATCGAGCATCTGCCCTTCGAGGAGGTCACCTATTGGGACGAGCTCCGCCGCGTCTTCGACTGGACGCGGACCCATGTGTTTTCTACCTTTGGCGTGTGCTGGGGCGGGATGGCAATGGCCTATCACACCCACGGCATCCCCAAGCACCTGCTTCCCGAAAAACAGTTCGGCCTTTACCGGCACGAGAACTGCGACCCGACCTCGCATTATCTGCGCGGGTTTTCGGATGACTGCCTCGTGCCCGTCTCCCGCTGGACAGAGATGCGCCGTGCCGAGATGGAAGCGGCAGGGTTGAAGATGCTGCTTGACAGCGCCGAAACGGGCCCCTGCCTCGTCGAGGACAAAGCCGCGCGGGCGCTCTATGTCTTCAACCATTTCGAATATGACAGCGCGACGTTGAAAGACGAATATGATCGTGATGTGGCAGCGGGGAAACCCGTCACCCTTCCGGTGAATTACTATCCTGAGAATGACCCAACCCGGATGCCGAAGAACCGGTGGCGCAGCCATGCGCATCTTCTTTACGGCAACTGGATCAATCAGATCTATCAGGATACGCCCTATGACCTTCGCGATATCGGCGCTTGACTATACGGTTCTGGCTGCGGCCATCGCATCGGGGGGCACGCTCTGGCAGGCTGCGCGGCGCGAAGCCCGCGCCGAAACGCGATACCCCTCGACCGGCGAGATCGTGACGCTTGCGGCGGGCGAATTTGCCGGAGCCCGCGTCCATATCGACATACGCGGCCCCGAAGCGGCCCCGCAGATCGTGTTGATCCACGGGGCCTCGGGAAGCCTGCGTGACATGACCTTCCGGCTCGCCCCCGCTCTGGAGCGTAATTACCGCCTCTTTATCGTTGACCGCCCCGGCTTTGGCTGGTCGGACCCGCTCAAACACGACAGCATCTTCCGTCAGGCGCGTCTGCTACAGGCGGCCACCTCCCAGCTTGGGGCGCGACAGCCCTTGATTGTCGGGCACTCCTATGGTGGGGCCGTGGCGCTGGCATGGGCGAGCGAGGCTCCTGACAGCCTGTCGGGACTGGTGCTTCTGGCGGCCGCATCGCAGGAATGGCATACGCCTCTGCCGTGGCTCTACCGCCTGACCGCCCCTGCGCTGGGGCAGGCCCTGGCCGTGCCGGTGATTTCGGCTTGGGCACCCGACGGGGCTGTCAGCTCTGCCGTCGAAGAGGTGTTCGCGCCCGAGGCCATGCCCGAGGGCTATATCGCGCATTTCGGGCCGCAGATGACCCTGCGCCGCAAGACCATGCGCGCCAATGCCCGCCAGCGTGCCAATCTGGAGGCGGAAATCCGGCAGATGGTGCCGCGTTACCATCAGATCCACGTGCCGGTCGAATTGCTGCATGGCGATCGGGATACAATCGTCGATCTTGGCATCCATTCGCGCCCGACACAGGCCCTGCTGCCACAGGCGCAGCTAACGGTGCTACAGGGAGCGGGCCATATGATCAATCATACGCGGCTGGACGCGGTTCTTGCCGCCATCCGGCGGATTGCGCCCTAACGCTGGGACACCACCAGACGCACCCCCAAAACGATCAGGATCGACCCGAACATCCGGTCGAAGATCTTTCCGAGGCGGGGTGCGCGGCGCAAACCTGCACAAAGCCTGTCTGCGATAAAAACAAGCGGCAGCTCGAAAAGCGCCGCCACCACAATGATCAGCCCGCCATGCAGCGCCAGTTGCGCCCAGACGGGCCCTGCCCCGTCCACCACGAATTGCGGCAGAAACGCGAGGAAAAACAGGGCCACCTTGGGATTGAGGACAGACACCATAAGCCCCTGCCGGAGCGTTCTGCCAAACGACGCTGGCCGGACGGGGGTAATCTGCAACACGCCCGCTTTCGTGCGAAACGCCATGAGGCCCAGATAGAACAGATAGGCCGCGCCGATCCATTTCACGACGGAAAAGGCCACAGCCGACCCTGCCAGAAGCGCCGAAAGCCCGGTCGCTGCGGCACAGATATGCACAAGCGCCCCGCACCAGACCCCCGCCAGCGCCGCAAGCCCTGCCCGCTTTCCACGGCTGAGCGTCTGGCCGAGGATAAAGGCCATATCCGGACCGGGCGAGACATTCAGCACAACCGCCGCCGACAGGAATGTCAGCCAATGCAGCAAAGAATATTCAAACATCAACGGCTTCCTTGAAAAATTTCCGTAATCTTCGGGCATCGCACGGCATTCTACAAGCAGGATATCGCGCGGCATATGGCAGGGGCGACCCTTGCCCTGACGGTCGCAGTTTTGCATAGTAGAACGATCCAAAGGAGGGCCCATGAGCGAGACACCTCAACCCAGCACGCAGGCCGTACCCTTCATCGGGCAGATCACTGATTTTCTCGAACATACCGCGCCCGAAGACATCCGCGAGGCCATTCGCACCAAAGGCCCCAAAGAGATGCTCAGCCCCTCTTATCCCTATACGACAGCGATGAAGGGGAAGGACTATGACAAGCGGATGGAAGAGCTCCAGATCGAGCTTGTCAAAATGCATTACGGCCTGAAGGCGTCGGGCAAGCGGATGATGGTGCTGTTTGAGGGCCGCGATGCCGCCGGCAAGGGCAGCACGATCAAGCGGGTGCAGGAAAACCTCAATCCGCGTTCGGCCTATGTGGTTGCCTTGCCCAAGCCCAATGACCGCGAAGCCTCGCAATGGTATTTCCAGCGCTATGTCGAACGGATCCCCGCCGCCGGAGAGATCGCGCTGTTTGACCGGAGCTGGTATAATCGCGGCGTGGTCGAGAAAGTATTCGACTTCTGCACCCAGCGACAGCGCGAGCATTTCTTCTACCAGCTGCCGGAATTCGAGAAAATGCTGGTGGATGACAGTGTCATTCTGGTGAAGCTCTGGCTCAATGTCGACCGCGCCGAGCAGCTGCGGCGCTTTCTTGACCGCGAGAGGGACCCGCTCAAGCAATGGAAGCTGAGCTGGATCGATGTCGAGGGGCTGCGCAAATGGGACGCCTATAGTCAGGCGATCGTCGAAACACTGACACGCTCGGACAATCTGCATGCCCCTTGGACGGTCATCCGTTCGGATGACAAGAAACGCGCGCGGATCGCGGCCATCCAGACAATTCTCAATGCGATCAGCTATCCGGGCAAGGATCGGGATGTGATCGGCGAAATCGATGGCAGCATCTGTGGCGGGCTCGACATCCTGAATGTCTAAGCAAGGCTATCATCACGGGGATCTGCGCCGTGCGCTGGTCGAGGCGGCGCTGCATCTGATCGAAGAGAAAGGCCCCACGGGGTTTACCCTGTCGGAGGCGGCCAAAACCGCAGGTGTCACCCCCGCTGCCGTCTACCGCCATTTCGCCGGACGCGAAGACCTGATTGCCGAATGCGCACGTCAGGGCTTTGTGATTTTCGGTGACGTGCTGGAACATGCGTGGAACAAGGGCCAGCCTTCGGCCCTCTCGGCCTTCAGTGCGGTGGGACGGGCCTATCTGGCCTTCGCCAAACGCTATCCGGGCCATTATATGGCAATGTTCGAAAGCGGCCTTTCGCCCCAGAATTCGCCCGCCTTGGGACAGGTTGCGCTCAAGGCGCGCAATGTCATGGATCAGGCGACCGAGGCCCTGCTGGCCCATATCCCGCCCGACCGCCGCCCGCCTCTTGCGATGGTCTCCGCCCATATCGCCGCATTATCGCATGGCGTGATCGAACTTCATGCCCGCCCGCCCGCTGGCACCCGCAGCCCCTATAGTCCGGAAGACCTGCTGGAAAGCGGTGTCGGGATCTATCTGCGCGGCTTGGGTATTTTGCCGCCAGATCAGTAAAGCGTCACGCATTCGCCCGTATAGCTACGGGTCGTAGAACAGCAAAAAAGCGCGCCCGAGGGCGCGCTTTTCCGTAGAGGTTCCGACAAATCAGAATTTGTAGGAAGCTTTCAGAGCAACCGTGGTGTTGTTGAAGTCACGGTCGGTGCTGTCGAAATCATTGGTATCCGCATAGGAGACTTCGCCGCCCAGAACCCAGTTGTCGTTATACATGTAATCGACGCCTGCGCTGACGGACGGTGCCCAATCGGAGTTGTCTTTACCGTCGATATACGCGCCACCGAGCGAGCCGTAATACAGCCATTGGCCGTTTTTCACACCGGCGAGGGCTTTGATATGGCCCATGCCATCATAGTAGTCGGAATCGATTGCCGAGTAATCGACTTCACCACCAACGACGTATTTGCCGAGGTCGTATTTATAACCGGCTTGAACACCAAGCGAGCCACCACGGTCATCGCCGTAATCGCCTTCCATGTTGTTATAGCCGAGATTGGCACCAGCGTAGAAGCCTGTCCAGTTTGCAGCGGGGGTCACGACCGGAGCGGGAGCGATCGGGGCCGGAGCCACAACGGGTTGCGAATAGCCGCCAGCCATAGCAGCGCTTGCGCCAGCGATCAGAGCGGTAGAAACCAGAACCAGAGTTTTCATCTTAACTCTCCTTTTTTCGTTATCTTGAGGGCTGTCCCTCTCAAGCTCGTATTGCTCACATATACCTCTTATCGGAAATTGGGAGAGGCCAGATGATCACAAGAAACGGCGCAGCATGTGAGGCCCGCAAGTTCCCGCCGATGCCCCAAGGTAACACAAAAACCGGTGCCTTTTTCGCACATTAGCGACCGCTTCGCTTGACTTCCTCCCGCGCGCGGGCACGCTGCGACATTCACAAGACGCAATTTCGGGGCCATTTCGGGGCGTAGCGAAAAAAATCATGCAAAGCCGAAAAAAGCTGTTGCGCTCCCCTCGGGACTTGGGTACATCGCCGCTACCCGATCGAAAGATGATCCAGTGCGGAGAGGTGCCGGAGCGGTCGAACGGGGCGGTCTCGAAAACCGTTGTGGGTGAAAGCCTACCCAGGGTTCGAATCCCTGTCTCTCCGCCATTTTCTTTTTCATGAAAAACGCCTAAGCCACTGTTAACGCAGTGGATTTTGGCATTTTTAGAACTGAGCGCGCCATCAGTCCGCTTGATTTGCTGCACAATGCGCTGCACAATCTGCCGCACAACAGCGGGGAGTGCGACAGCATGGCAAAGGGTCTTGGAGTTACCAGGCGCGGCGATACATTCCATCTTCGCAAACGTGTCCCCGCCCGCTACCGCGACATTGAGGGACGCGATACAGTCTGGATCAGCCTGCACACCGACTCCGAGTCCGTCGCCAAGAGCAAGGCAGATCGGGCATGGAGTCAGATGATCGAGGCTTGGGAAGCTAAGCTGGCAGGTGATACCGAAGATGCAGAAGCACGGTTCGCCGCCGCTCAGGAATTGGCGCGCGTCCGGGGCTTCCGGTATCTGGACGTGGGCAAGGTTGCTAAGCTTCCCTTTGAAGCGCTGATAGAGCGTGTAGAAGCCGTCACAGCGCCCGCAGGACAGCCAGACAAGGCCGAAGTCGCCGCACTCATGGGCACCGTGCCCGAACCTCAGTTGACTGTCAGCAAGGCGCTGGAAACCTACTGGACCCTTGCCCGCGAAAAGACGTTCGGCAAGAGCGAAGATCAGCTTCGCCGCTGGAAGAACCCGCGCATCAAGGCGGTCACTAATTTCATCGCAGTCGTGGGCGACAAGGGAGTCGACAATATTACACGCGATGACATGTTGGACTTTCGCCAGTATTGGCTGGACCGGATCGAAGGTGGCGAAGTCACGGCCAATTCGGCGAACAAGGATTTGATCCATCTTGGCGACGTGTTGAAGACCGTAAACAAGATGAAGCGACTTGGGCTGGACCTGCCCATTTCTGACCTGTCCTTCAAGGAAGGCGAAAAGCGAACGCGCCCGCCGTTTTCGACAGACTGGATACGCGCCAAGTTGCTTGCACCGGGTGCGCTGGACGACTTGAACGCCGATGCGCGCGGGGTTTTTCTTGGGATGGTGAACACTGGCTATCGCCCCTCTGAGGGATGCGCGTTGACCGCTGACACGATCCGGCTGGATTGCGACGTACCGCATATTTCGATTGAGCCGGAAGGGCGGCAACTCAAGAGCCAGTATGCCCGTCGCTTGATCCCGTTGACCGGGGTTTCGCTTGAAGCGTTCAAACAGTTCCGAGAAGGCTTCCCCAGATACCGCGACAGCGCCACGCTGAGCGCAACCGTAAACAAGTTTCTGAGAGGGAAAGGACTCTTGGAGACGCCCGCGCATAGCATGTATTCCTTGCGGCATAGTTTCGAGGATCGAATGCTTGCTGCCGGTATTGATGATCGTATCAGACGGGACGTGTTCGGGCATCGGCTGGACCGGGAACGCTACGGCGCTGGCGCTTCGCTGGCCCATGTGCGTGATTTGCTGGCAGGCTTGGCCTTCTGAGCAAGCAGTGCCCGCGCCCGTCGCTGCACATCGGTTTCACCGCTCTCACACGCCCGCGCTTCGGCCAGTTCGGCTTCAAGGCGTTCAAAGATCGGGGCAACGCCCGCGTCGACTTCCAGCATCGCCGCCACCTTAAACAAGGCGCGTTCGATCCTGTCAGCCGACATGGGCGCTGCCACGGTCATTCCATTCGCCTCAGAAGCCGCTCAGACGGACGCGCACGGTGCCCGTCGATGCAGCTGCTGCCGCCACGGCAACACCCAGCTTGGCATTGTCGGTTGCCGTGACCGTGGCGAGGTCCGAACCTGCCGCCCAATAGATCGCGTCTCCAAGTGCCACGTCATCAGAGGCAACCTTGGAAAGTTCCCAGACGCCGCCGCAAGCCAGGTCAACGGCTGCGCCGGAAGCGGCGTCACCTTGCGCGATACCAACGATCTCGCCTGCGATGACAACGCCGCCCGAAACCACAGCCGCAGGCGCGGCAACGGTGATCACGTCACCCGATTGAATGAAATTCTTTGCCATGTTCAAATACCTTTCGAGGTTGCGAAGTGAACAGTTGCCGGGCGCGTGACGCCCGACTTTTTACGGATTTCCAGATCAAGGCTGGCGAGTGCTGCCGCGAGTTCGGTATGACTCCGGTAAGTGATTTCCTCACCATTGGAGTCTCTGACCGTCCGAATGCCGCTGAATTTGGCTTCTGCCAGCCGGTCACGCCATTCTTGGAGTTGATCGAAGGTTACGGCCATCACGATTCCTCGGAACGGAATGCGCCGCGCCAATCCAGCCAGCCGCACCCAAAATCGAGGAAGGCCCGGTATTTCAGCCCAAGCGTATCCCAGTTTTCTTGCCGCTGAATCTGGACGCCTTGCGCCGCGCTCATATAGGCATACTGGATCGAGGGCACGGAAGCCGGGTCTGCCAGCAGATACCAAGCATCGCCGGTCAGGCGGGGTTCCACGACAAGGCTCAACCGGATCGGCTGCACATCATCCGTGGTCGCGGCGTAGATCGTCGCCAGCAGCTTTTCCGCTTCCGTTTCCAGATCGGGTGAAACCACCAGGTACTTGGGCGCGGCGTTGATGATCGTCTTGCCGTCCAGCCCCTTCACCGCACCATCACGCAACTGCGACAGGTAGCCTTGCAGGGACGCCCGGACATTCCACCTGCCCCGGCCATCCTTCACAAGAATTCCGTCGCGGGTCTTGGTCCGCACCTGACTCGTGACAATGCCCAGGAACGCGGCGATTTCAGCCTCGGTCATGATTGCCGGTATCGCGTCAACGGTCTGCTCATTGATCGGCGGGACGGCTGCCGGATCGGGCAAGAAAAGGTCACTAAGGTCAGTCTTTGAATAGGTCATCATAGATTACCTTTCGGCTCCCACATTGAAAAAATTCTGTACAGCCCATTTTCTCGGGGTCTGCGTTCCCCGCGTGGGGTGCCCAGTGGGAAGGACCCGTGGAAATCGACTGGAAGCGATGATCGTTTTCAGCCCATGTGAAAGAGTCCCATGAGCAATTTGAAGAGTCCCATGAGAACGCCCCGCAACCCATTGAAAACATGCAAGAGTCCCATGAGTCCCATGAGAAGTGCCGTTTTCAATTCGGTGCTTACGCTTACCAGCCCGTGCCCGTCTGCGCTGCACCACGCCACCGCCCAGCGGCATACCGTCCCGAGCAACACGAAAACTCATGGGACTCATGGGACTCATGGGACTCCCCTTGAAATCATTAGGCTTTTTCGGGCGAAGTTCAAAATCTCTTGGGACTCCACATGGGACACATGGGACTCTTTTCGCGGCAAATGGGCTGCAATCAATCTTCGAAGATGGAACAGGGCGCATCATTGATCCCATTCCATTTCTCCGCCGATGAAGGCAGCAAATGCGGCGCGGCACTCTGCCAACGGCGGCACGGTATATTGCCACTGCCGCCCACCTGCGACATGTGCCCGGTAACGCTGCATCCCGCCGCACATATCCCGCATGTCCTTTCCGAATTGCCGTGCCGATACCGCGTTGCCGTGCCAGCGTTGCCCGGAAAGCCATTCCTCATAAACTCGCCGCAGAAGATCGCTGGAAACGGTGACTGCTTCACTTTCCCAAGAGGGACGATCTTCGCTGAATTCATCGGTCGACAAGCTGCCTTCGCTCAGCCGGTCATGCCACCAGGCGGCAACATTGCGCAGCCCCTCTAGTTTCTGCCGCGTCAGCGCTGCCGTCTCCGGCGGGTTGCGCACATCGAAGCCGCTCAGATCGAAGGATTGCAGGAAGTGCAGAAGCGCGCCCGCGCCGCCGTTCGCCTGTTCTTTCCAGATCGCGCTGAAATAGGCAGTGTCCTTCGCATGGGCTGGCGACACGTCCAGCACGAAAAACCGCCGTTCGCCCGGTGTAGCTGGTACGACCCAATCGGCATTGGACGTAATCAGCAACCGCCCGAAATGGTCGATCTTGTAAGGGTCAACGCCCTTCCGTTCGATTTCGAGGGATTGGCAGGTGATGAGGTTTTTCAGGACGCCTTCTGCCGCGTGGTTCCCGGCCCAATACCCTTCCTCAAGGTGAATGAGGATCGCCGTTTCCATGTGGGCGTTGAAGCGCCCGGTGAGGTGTTCAGGCTGCGACAGGGTGACGTGGTGGCGGGGGAACAGCGTCCCAAGGTAATGCCCCACGGTATCCTTGCCAGCGCCCTTCGCGCCGCGCAGCACAACCGCCGTGCCAGGCTTCTGTTCCGGGTGCTGCACAAGGTGCGCCATCCATCCCAAGAGCCACTTGAAATCCCGTTCGCTGCCATCGCAGATCACGTCTCGCACATGGGCAAGGAACAGGTCGCAGCTTGCGTCCGGGTTCGGCTGCACTGCCCATCCGCGCCAGATGTTATAGGCCCCGGCTGGTGTCTCTTTCGGGTTGAAGACAAGCCCGCCCGCAAAGGTGCGCCGCGACGGGTGACGCATCCAAGCTGAGGTGACAGGTTCGGTGCGCTTTTCGCCCGGTACTTTCACGCGGTTATTGGCATTCAGCTTGTGCAATTCCTCGGGCGCAAATACGTCATAGTCGCTGCCCTTTTCGCGGATAATCCGAAACTTGCCCCCGATCATCACGGCGGCATGGTCCCGGTTCAAAGCGGTCACGGGACTCCGCGCGCCCGTCTCGGTAAGTTCTGGCAGATCATCGAAATCGTCCGTTACGGTCGACAGGTCTTCGCCTGCGTTTCGATCCCACGCCCGTTGAACCTGCCGCGCATCCTTGGCCCATTTGGCAAGGTGCGGGTCTTTCGCCAGTTCCGCTTTGAATGCGTCCAGGTCCAGCCCCGCACGGCGGCACTCCCCTGCGATGCGGAAGGCCCGGCCCGAACGGGAGTCATCCTTGGGCGCGGTTGCCAGTTCTTCACCCTTGAAGCGCGGCCCTGCATCGGTGATGAGCCATTCCAGCGCAGATCGGTCGACCGTCTCAATAGTCGCGGGCGCGGAGTCGAGCCGCTGCCCAGTGACGGTGAAATACTTGTTGCCAAGGAACATGCCGATTTCGGTATGCTCGCCGCGCGAAAAATTGCAGCCCCATTTCGTGCCCATGATCGCCCGCATCAGTTCGAGGTCTTCGGCACGGTATCGGAAGAACACCTTCACGCCCGAACCGCTTGGGCTGACTTCGGCATAGGACGGGAAGCGCGTCAGCACTTCCTCAGCCCACGGAGTCAGATCGCCAAGCAATCCAAGGCAGCTATCGAGGTCGATACCGCCGAACCGCAGTTCACCTTCGCCGCCAAGGAAAAGCCCCACGCCGCCCTTGCGCCCGCCCGAAAGCAGATCGGCGGCAACCACCTCAGCCCGCGTCCGGGTCAACCAGGTCGCAGGGTTGTCCGCCGCCGCCTTGCGTTGAGGCGAGGCGTAGGGAACCTTCGTCAGTTTCTCTTTGGGCATTTCTTCGCGCCATGCGCACCACTGCGGCGCGGCATCCAGCGCAGCCCACGCTTGATTTTCACAGGTCTTTTTGCTATCTTTTGAATAGGCGATTTCTTGTGCCGCCGAATTATCAGCGCCGTTGCGGGGACCATCCGCAGCGGCGTTTTCTTTTTCGGGTGGTGCCCAATCCAGCAAATCGGACAGGTCCGTATTGAAGAAGTTCATAGCAGTGCCTTTGTATGTTGGTGAGGGTTGAGACAGAGGATTCGAACCTTACGTTTCGAAATGCAGTCAAAAATTTGCTGCACATTTTGCTGCACAAATCGCAGCGCGCGAATTTTTAAATTCGAGCAAATACAGTATTTTAGTCGGCATCTTTCAAGGCAAAGACGGACTGTCTCTCCGCCACTTATCCCTATAAAGGGTTTATTTTATTTGGAAATTTTTCCAGGTTAATCGCCTTTACATGTCGAATTGCATGTTTGGGGAAAGGCTAGATCAGGCCGATTTGCAGCCCGATGACAGCAGACGGCCTCACGCATTCGTGAACCACCTTCAGAGCGGAACAAGCGTCGTGATACGCGCTGCGGGCCAGTTATATGTTGCCTGACTGTAAGCATTGCGCGTCCTATTAGGATCAATGCGAAGTTCGTCGATGCTGTAAGGACCGACCAATGATAGTTCCCTAAACCTCTTCGACCACCGGGAGTAACCACCGGCAGATTGCTCCTCGCCCCATTCAGAATACCACGTCGTCGACGGAACGTGAATTTGATGACCCGCTAGCCGCCCTAACCAAAAGCGTTTATCTACCGGATCATACATCCACATGCCGCCCGAACCATTGAAACCGTGAACCCATTTTTCGAAGGGCCGCGGCGAATATTTTTCGACGAACCATTCTCCTGAACTTCTTTGACAACCATCTTTCCAGACCGACGACCGAAGGAAAGGCACCCAAATTTGGCTGATACCTGCACTGGCATACGAAAACGCTCGACGTTCAATTTCATCAGGCCCAATGGAAGTATGTTGCAGTTCAAAAGCGATTGGCTGTCCTTGGGGCGACCACACCATAACGTCGGCGCGACGGTCACCGGGCAGAGTGCTCACAACGAACTCAACTTCCGTCCGCAATCCCCGAGACTTCGCGGCGTGCGACACCAAGGTCTTCGCTTCCATGTGCTCACGGGTTTCGCCTCTCGCCCATGAACAAGTCGTCGGCGGCCTGTGGGCAAAGTGATGGACGACCTTTCGGCCTTTTTTCAGCATGACCTCCCGGCGGCATTGCGGGCAAATGTAGTCCAGCCCTTTCTCCGCGTTAAATGCGTCAATACGGCTTCCTTTGACTTCGGCGATAAGCATTTTCAAACACCACATCTAATTATCCTTCGAGGATACACCGCAAGCACGATGGAAAAAACCCCGACGCGTTGAAGCGCCGGGGCTGTCCCGTTCGCGAAGCCTCTAACGAACGGTATCGGGCAGGCAGACCAACGCCGCCCGAATTTCGAAGGTCAATCGACTGCGTTAACGATGGGGCCGGTTGCGAACGGGGCGTCGATTTGGACGCGCGTTCCCATTTGGTCGGCGACGCCTTGCGAGTAGAACGCGGGCCTCAGCCCCTCAATGCCGTGTTCCATCCGGTCGGCTTCGGCGCTGACACGATCCGCGACAAGCAAGCGTTCAGCGGCCTCGGGGGCGAAAGCCTGCATCGCAGAAACCGACAGGTCGCGTTGCCGTTCTTCGCTGATACCCGACAGGAAGCCCGGTGCCGACGAAATCGCTACCTGCCTCGACCCCTGCCTTGTGTATGCGACAATAGCGACCGCCGGCAAAGCCCTGCACAGCCAAGGACACGACCGCCAAAAGGAAACGCGCCAGCGGGGTATCGCTGGCGCGCTAGTTCGCTTTCCGGAGCGGCTAGATTAGCTTGCGAGATCCAGCACCATGCGGCCTTCGATCTGCCCCTTGCGCATACGGTCGAACACATCGTTGATCTGCTCGAGCGGCGCTTTGGAGATGGTCGCCTTGACACGGCCTGCAGCAGCGAAATCAAGCGACTCCTGCAGATCCAGACGGCTGCCCACGATCGAGCCGCGCACCGTCACACCGTTCAGCACCATACCGAAGATGTTGAGCGGGAAATCCCCCGGAGGCAGGCCGTTCAGCGACACGGTGCCACCGCGGCCAACCATACCAACAGCCTGCTCGAAGGCTTTCTCGCTGACCGCAGTCACCAGAACGCCATTGACGCCGCCATCGGTTTCTTTCTTCACGTAGGCTGCCGGATCCTGAATATCGCGGGCGTTCACGGTCAGTTTCGCACCAAGACGGCGCGCCAGATCGAGCTTGGCATCATCGATATCGACGGCCACGACATTCAGCCCCATCGCCACAGCGTATTGAACCGCCATGTGACCCAGACCACCGATACCGGAGATGGCAACAGTATCGCCCGGCTTGGTTTCGGTCATTTTCAGACCTTTGTAGACGGTCACACCGGCACACAGGACGGGCGCGATTTCGGCGAAGTCGCTGCCTGCGGGAAGGTGGCCGATATAGTTGGGATCCGCGATCACATAATCCGCGAAGCCACCATTGACCGAATAGCCGGTATTCTGCTGGCTCTCGCACAGGGTTTCCCAGCCACCAAGGCAGTGACGGCAGCAGCCGCATGCGGTGTAAAGCCACGGAACGCCCACACGGTCGCCTTCCTTGACATGCTTCACGCCCTTGCCGACCGCCGACACATAGCCCACACCTTCATGGCCCGGAATGAACGGCGGCTCGGGTTTGACCGGCCAGTCGCCCTCGGCTGCGTGCAGGTCGGTGTGACACACACCCGATGCCTGGATCGCGACCTGAATCATGCCATCCGAAACCTCCGGCACCGGCACTTCATCAATGGTCAGCGGTGCGCCGAATTTGCGAACGACGGCGGCTTTCATTGTTTTAGCCAAAATATTTCCTCCGATAGTCCCGGTTCCTCCGACCGGGTAAGGAAAGATGTGTCGTAAGTAGGCATAATGTCAGCCCCGTTTGGTGCTTTTACTGCGGCACGCTGTTTCGATATTGAGACAGCTTCACACAGAATATTAACAGCTTTGATGCGTGCCATTTTTCCCGCACCGCCCGCATTCCGCGCGCCCTGTCCCGTCCCGACAGGCAACCGGGAACCTCTTTCGGCGCGGACGCATTGTAGAACCGTGACGATCCATAGGTAAAAAAGGCGGCGAAATGGCTGGAAGCACTCACAATCCTGACGACTTCGCATGGGCCGTCCCCGTGATGCGCGCAGGCTATGCAGGGCGCGGGCTTGTATATCTGGCCGTCGGGGTGACGTCGATCTGGTCGCTTTTGCAAGGGGGCGAGGCCGAAGGCACGCAGGAGGCGTTGCGCCATCTGAAAGGCGCAGGCGGCAGTGTTGTCCTGATCCTGATTGCGCTCGGGATGCTGGCCTATGCCGTATGGCGGGTCACCGATGCGATCTGGGATCTGGAAGCCTATGGCGCTGAGGTCAAAGGTCTGGCGGCGCGGTGTGGACTGGCAATCAGCGGCGTGATCCATCTCGGGCTGGGCGGTGTTGCCGTGACCGCCCTGATGGCACGGCTGCAAAGCGACGGCTCTGCACAGCTGGTAACGCAGGTGATGCAGCTGCCTTTTGGCCGTCTTGCCGTCGGAGCGGTCGGCTTTGCTGTCATCGGCGCGGGGGGCTATTACGTCACGAAAGGCGCAAAAGCCAGCTACCGCCAGCGTCTGCGGGCGAATGCGGTAACCGAAAAAGCCAATGTGATCCTGCAACTCGGCCTGCTGGCACAGGCGGCCATTCTTAGCGTCGCGGGCGGGTTGATTGTCTATGCGGCCTATGCCTATGCGCCGGAGGCCGCAGGCGGGATGGATCGGGCCTTCGAATGGATGAGGGCCCACCCCTATGGCCGCATGATCTGCGGCGCGGTCAGTGCAGGACTTTTGGGCTTTGCCCTCTTCTGTTTCGTAAACGCGCTCTACCGCATCGTGCCCCGCGCGACAGAAACGGATGTCGAGACGCTGGCCCGCAAGCTGAAGGCAAAGGCAGCCGGGGACTGACCCTGCGGCCTTTGCCTTATCGTGACTGCCCAGCATGGGGCAACGCGCGCCCTAGTCCCCAACCATGCCTGACCGGTTTGCTGTCAGGCCCCATCATAAACTTCGGGTATTTTACGATCGGGACATTTCAGGCAATCCTGCTTCGGCTTTTCGGCGAAGGGGAGCCATGCCGATCTATCCGCGTCACGGGCACGGCCTGCACAAGGCGGCTCCGTTCAAGCCCAACCAGACCGGATCATCCAGCGTTCACGGCGACACCACTCACATTCGCAGCAAGCTTGGGTAGAGATCGCACCCTATCGCAGCCCCCTGCCAACATCTCGGACGTCTTGCCACTAGGGTCTGCGTTCCGCCTCTTTTAACGCGTCAAACTTTTCCCAGACACTCATACGGCCTTTTTGCCGTGCCTCGGCAAGCCAAAACTTCTTACGGACACCTTCAACCTCAAGATCACTGTATTTTCCGCCCGAAAACTTTGGCCAGTCGATAGCGAGTCCTTGCTTCACCAACTCCGCAGAAAGATCCCGACCATCGGGCAGAAAGCACGTTGCAACCGCGCGGCCATAGACGTCTTCCTCCGTCATCTCAGCACGTATAACCTGGCCTTTACACAGACGTATCATGGCCCATTTGGCTTTCTTGCCAAAGGGATGATGGAGTTCCGGTGCATCTATTCCAAAGAGGCGGATTTAGGTCTTTCGTATGGTTATCGTGTCACCATCCGTCATATAGGCTGGCCCCTCCAGCACCCGCGGCGGCGCAACCGGACGCGCATGTGCCTCATCAAATGTCCCCCCTGCTCTACCGCATCGGATTGTGACATATGAGGCTGAGCAGAAGACGGGGTCTCTTCAAGAGCCGCCTGACGGACACGCGTTTCCTCGACAGGTTTTCTATATACCCGAGGCTTGGGTCGATGGGTCGACTTAAAAAGAGCTTTTAAAAGAATTTTCCACATAGCAGGATTGTAAGAACGGCCCGCTTTCCGGGCAAGCGTATTACATTGAAAACAAAGGACAAGATCAGTAAATCTCTCGATAAATTATCTTCGATATTCCTGCCGACATTCCAATCACCCTGCAACGGTTAGCGCGTTATTAGGCGACATGCGCAGTGCCGGAACCCAAACACTGGCAGCCCCCCCGCACCGCGCGGACGCCATATGACTGCGTCAAGCGTTATACGCCGATCATTCCTCAAGCTCCGCATCCCAATAGAGAAAATCCATCCAGCTTTTATGCAGATGCCCCGGCGGGAAGCGGCGACCGATGCGCAGCATGTCTTCGGAGCTCGGGCGTTTCGGCATCCGGCGCAGTTTCAGCCCGCAGCGCGAGAGCGGCTTGTTGGCCTTTTTCAGATTGCAGGGCGAACAGGCCGCCACCACATTCTCCCAGCTTGTCACCCCGCCACGCGAACGCGGAATGACGTGATCGAAGGTCAGATGATCCTTGCAGCCGCAATATTGGCATTCGAACTCATCCCTCAGAAAAAGATTAAAGCGCGTGAAGGCCACGCGCTTTCTCGGTTGAACGAACTCTTTCAACACCACAACAGAGGGAAGACGTATCTCGGTCCGCTGACTTCGCACCACCTCTTCATATTCGGCCAGTATCGTCACCCGATCTAGACACACCGCCTTGATGGCTTCCTGCCACGGCCAGAGCGATAACGGATAATAGCTCAGAGGCCGGAAATCCGCGTTGAGCACCAGCGCCGGATGACGCCGCAGCGATGCCGCCTCGCGGGTGAAATGGTGCCTGAAATCCGTCCTGTCTGCGTGGTCCAGCATTGTGCACTCCCTGTTCGCGCGGCGGAACATGCCCCGAAGGCGGGATCATGTCCGGGGCGCGGGGAACGCCCCAGCCGATAAATCAACTATATATGGCGTCAGCCATCTGGCAAGCCTCTTGATCTGGGCGCTTTCCCACGGGGGGCGGGAAAGCGCGGCTTGCGGGATCAGGCTTAGCAATATTGCGCGACATTGCTGTGACAGCGGTCTCTCTGCCCGTTATTTCGGCAAATGCGCCTTGAGAAAGCCCAACGCCGCCGAAAGCCCGTCTGGCGCGATTCCATGCCCTGTGCCTTTTTCGACATGGGCATAGACCTCAAAGCCTGCGTCGATCAACGCCTGCCCCGCCTCGGCCATAGAGGCGAAGGGCACGACCTCGTCGGCATCACCATGACACAGCAGGACCGGCGGTCGCGAGACGACATCGGCGGCCAGAAGTTCGAGCCGCAAGAGCCTGCCCGAGAAGCCGACGACCGCCGCGACAGGCGCGGCGCGGCGCGGGGTCACCTGTAGGGTCATCATCGTGCCCTGACTGAACCCGATCACGGCCATCGCACTGGCCGGCAGACCGGTTTCCTCCAGAATACCGTCGAGAAAGGCGTTCAGGTCTTGGGCCGCAGCCTCCAGACCGGCGCTGGCCTGCGCCTCGGTCGATCCGTCAAAGCGCGGGATCGGAAACCACTGGCGGCCAAAGGGCGAGGCGGCACAGGTTTCGGGGGCATCGGGCGCGATGAAAAGCGTGTCCGGCAGGTGATCGCCCAGCGGATCGGCCAGCCCCAGAAGATCGGCGCCGTCCGCACCATAGCCGTGCAGCAGCACGACCACTGACTTCACCTGCCCCGATTTCGGCCCCTTGCGGCCAGCTTTCAATACACGCGTCATGGCGACACCCCTTCCCGTTTCTTGCTATAGGCATAATAGGCCCAGAGCCCGCGCGCCGCGACAGACCGCCACGGCGCCCAAGCGGCCGCCATCTCGCGGAAAGCGCGCGGCTTCGGGCGCTCGGGCAGATCAAACAGCATTCGGGCGGCCTCCGCCAGTGCCAGATCATCGGCGGCGAAGATATCGGCGCGGCCAAGCGCGAACATCAGATACATCTCCACTGTCCAGCGCCCGATCCCCGGAAGCGGTAGCAACTGATCGAAGATCGCGGCATCGGAACAGGACCGCAGTCGGGTGAAGTCGATATCCGACTGCGCCAGCGCCTGTATATAACGAATTTTCTGCCGCGAGAACCCGCAGGCGCGCAGATCCTCGGGGGCGGCTATGGCCAAGGCGCGGCGTCCCCCGAGCCCCGCCGCCTCCAGACGCAGACGGATCGCATTGGCCGACGCAACCGAGACCTGCTGCCCCAGAATGGCATCACGCAGCGCCCCGAAGCCGTCGGCACGGCGGCGCAAGGGCCAAGGGCCGGTCTGCGCCAGAACATCGCCAAAGCGCGGCTCGAGACGCGCCAGACAGGCGGCCCCTTCGGCAATATCCTCCTCGGTCTCGATGATCCTCATATGCATCGCGGCAGCTTGGCGCAAAGCGGGGCGCTGCGCAAGAATGGCCGCTTGCCAGCCGCGAAAACCCGCCTTACGCATAGGGTTATGAACAGCTCTCTTCTCCTCCCGCGCGACCGGCGCAATACTCTGGTTCTGGTCCTTGCCCAAGCGATCCTCGGGGCGCAGATGCCAATGATCTTCACCATCGGAGGCCTGGCGGGACAGATGCTCTCCCCCAATGCCTGTCTGGCCACCCTGCCCCTGTCGTTCATCATTCTGGGCTCGGTGCTGACGGCACAGCCGCTGTCACGTTTCATGGGGCGGCACGGACGCAGACGGGGCTTCATTCTTGCCAATCTTGCGGGCGCTCTGGGGGCGGCCATCTGCGCAGGCGGGCTTTACTGGGGCAGCTTCCCGCTATTTACCTTTGGCGCGCTATTCACCGGCGTCTATATGTCCTCGCAGGGGTTCTACCGCTTTGCCGCAACCGATACCGCCGCGCCCGAATTCGCCCCCAAAGCCATCAGCTATGTCATGGCAGGCGGGCTGGTGGCCGCCCTTCTGGGACCGCAACTGGTCAAGCTGACATCGGATGCCACCGTCGTGCCCTTCATGGCGACCTATCTGGTGATCATCGTGCTCAACCTTCTGGGACCGTTGCTCTTCAGCTTTCTCGACATTCCGCGTCCCGACCACCACGCGCAGGCCCGCGCGCCCAGAGGCCGCAGCAAAATGGAGCTGCTGCGCGACCCCGTGATCACCGTCTCGATCATCTGCGCGATGGTCTCCTATGCGCTGATGAACCTTGTGATGACCTCCTCGCCGCTGGCGGTGGTGGGCTGCGGCTTCACCCCCAATAATGCCGCCGATATCGTCTCGGCGCATGTGTTGGCGATGTATATCCCGTCCTTCTTCACCGGCCATCTGATCGCACGCTTCGGCGCGCGGGTGATCGTGGGGCTTGGGCTTTTCATCCTGATCTGCGCCGGAGCTGTGGCGCTTAGCGGGGTGGAGCTGATGCATTTCTTCGGTGCCTTGGTGCTGCTGGGGCTCGGCTGGAATTTCGGCTTTATCGGCGGCACGGCCATGCTGGCGCAAAGCTACGCCCCCGAGGAACGCGCCACCGTGCAGGGGGTGAATGATTTCATCGTCTTCAGCGGCGTCTTTCTGGCCTCACTCAGCTCGGGCGGATTGATGAACTGCCTTGAGGGAGGCGATGCGCAGGCCGGATGGCAGGCGGTCAATCTGGCGATGGTGCCCTTTGTCACACTGGCAGGTGGTGCGCTGATCTGGCTGGCGCTGCGCCCGAAAGACGGCCGATGAGGCTGGGATATGTCCAGTCCGCCAAGCGGGGCATGACCGACCGCCTTCTGACCGAACTGGCCCTGAGTCTGCGACCGGATGTGGCCGCGCTTGTCAGCCCTGACCCGCAGGACAATCTGTTGCTGCACCTTTGGCCCGCCGATCTGCGCTGGCCGATCCGGCAGGATCTGGGCCGCGGGGCGGCGGCCTGCACATTGGACAGCACCGCGCTGGAGGGCGCCGTGTTCCGCCTGTCGCAAGACCTTGCCCGCCTGCCCTGCAACGTGCCGGTGATCTTGAACAAATTCGGACGGCAGGAGGCCGAGGGCCACGGCCTGCGACCGCTGATCGCGCAGGCCCTCGAGGTGGGACATCCGATCATCCTCGGCGTCCCGACCCAGACCGAAGCCGCATTTCACGCATTTGCGGGGCCGCTTGCGGAGAAATTGGACCATGATATCCAAGGCCTTATCGATTTTTTGCGTGGCTAAGAGAAGATTCTTGCCCGCAGAATTTGCGCCTGCTCTCTTAGAGCACTAGACTTTCCTGTGCCGTTGTGGCCAATTGCGCCCCGTTAGCGCTATCACAGCTCAAGCGACGGTGTATTACGGAGGACCCCATGGTTTCGCGCATCATCCCGGTGGACGCATTCGATCTGGTAATTTTCGGTGCCACTGGCGACCTTGCCAATCGCAAGATCTTTCCGGGCCTGTTCCGCCGTTTTCTCGCGGGCCAGATGCCCGATGACGCCCGCCTGATCGGCGCGGCGCGCACCGAACAGAGCCGCGAGGAATTTCAGGCCCAGATCCGTGCGGCCATCAAGGAATTCGTGTCGCCCTCCAAACAGGATAGCGCGCAGATTGACGCCTTTATCAGCCGCCTGCACTATGTCCCGATCGATGCGCGTGGCGAGGCGGGCTGGCCCGAACTCAAGGCCCTGATCCGCCCCGAGGTGATCAATGCGTTCTACTTCTCGGTCGCGCCCGCACTTTTCGGGGATCTGGCAGAGCGCCTCAAAGCCTATGGCATTGCCGGTGACGACGCGCGCATTGTGGTGGAAAAGCCCTTTGGCCGCGATCTCGCCTCGGCAAGGGCGCTGAACAAATCGCTCGCCGAGCATTTCGAAGAACATCAGATCTACCGTATCGACCACTATCTGGGCAAAGAGACGGTGCAGAACCTGATGGCCGTGCGCTTTGCCAATATCCTCTTCGAGCCGATCTGGAATTCGCAATATATCGACCATGTGCAGATCACCGTGGCCGAAACCGTGGGCGTGGGGGGCCGCGGCAGCTATTACGACAAATCGGGGGCGATGCGCGATATGGTGCAGAACCACCTGATGCAACTTCTGTGCATGATCGCGATGGAGCCGCCCTATCACTTCGACCCCGATGCCGTGCGCGACGAAAAGCTGAAGGTGATCCGCGCGCTGCAACCGGTGCCGCCGCAGGATATCGTGCGCGGGCAATATCTGGGCTGGCATCGCGAAGATCAGGACACCCCGATGCCCGGCTATCTGGAAGATTGCGAAGACCCGAACTCGAAAACCGAATCCTATATCGCGATGAAGGTGCATATCGCAAACTGGCGCTGGAAGAACACGCCCTTCTACCTGCGCACCGGCAAACGTCTGCGTGCGCGCACTTCCGAGATCGCGATCACCTTCAAGGAACCGCCGCATTCGATCTTCGATGAGGCGGAAGGCTCGTGGCAGCCCAACCAGCTTGTCATACGCCTGCAACCTAACGAGGGCATGAACCTCAAAATGATGATCAAGGAACCCGGTCCGGGCGGCATGCGCCTGAAACAGGTGCCGCTGGATATGTCCTTTGCGCAGGCGCTTGGCGAGGAAGGCGCGGATATGCCCGATGCCTACGAGCGGCTGATCATGGATGTGATCCGTGGCAACCAGACGCTGTTCATGCGCGGCGACGAGGTTGAAGCGGCCTGGGCCTGGACCGATCCGATCATCCAAGGCTGGGAAGAGCGCGGGGATACGCCCCGCCCCTATGATAGCGGAACGACCGGCCCCGATGATGCGCTTATGCTGATGCATCGTGACGGGCGGCGCTGGAGACATATCAAATGATGGATTTCAAAACCTATCCCGACCGCGAATTGCTGATGGTCTCGCTGGCCGACAAGATCGCCAGCCAATTACGGGCCATTCTCGACCGCGAGGGCCGTGCGACGCTTTCGGTGCCCGGCGGCACAACGCCCGGCCCCGTCTTCGACATTCTCAGCGATATCGATCTGGATTGGGAACATGTGGCCGTTGTGCTGAATGACGAACGCTGGGTGCCGCTGTCGAGCCCGCGCTCGAACACTGCCCTGCTCTCGGAGCGGCTATTGAAAAACAAGGCCATCAAGGCCCGCCTCCTGCCGCTTTATGTCAATGCCCCCGTCCCCGAAGAGCGGCTGGATGCGCTGTCGGAAAACCTGCGCCCCAATCTGCCGATCTCGGTGCTGCTGCTGGGAATGGGGGCCGATATGCATACGGCCTCGCTCTTTCCCGGAGCGGACCGCCTGCAAGAGGCGCTCTCGGATGACGCGCCCGAACTGATGGCCCTGCGCGCCGAAGCCGCAGGCGAGCCGCGGATCACCATGACCGCGCGTGTGCTCAAGAATGCGATGCACACCCATGTGCTGATCACCGGCGAGGAAAAGAAGCGCGCGATAGAGGCGGCGCAGAATCTGCCCGTTGAACAAGCACCGATCAAGTGTATTCTGCACAACGCAACCGTGCATTGGGCGGCGTAAGCTCGCGCTCAGATACACCGACACAGGGTCACACATAAGGAATTTCCATGAGCATCTGGCAAACGCTACGCAGCCACGCATCCGACGTGCGTGAGCGCCGCATTCTCGACCTGTTCAACGACAGCCGTGCCGAGAAGTTTAGCGCATCCTTTGGCCCCTTCCTGTTCGACTATTCGAAGACCAATATCGACACTTCTACCCGCCATCTTCTGGTCCAGCTGGCCGAGCAGTCGGGTCTGGCCGAAAAACGCAACGCCATGTTCTCGGGCGAGAAAATCAACGACACCGAAGGCCGCGCCGTGCTGCACACCGCATTGCGACGGCTGGAAAACGATGTCGAGGTCGATGGCGAGAACATCATGGGCGAGGTCCGCGAGACCTATGACCGCATGGTCCGTTTTGCCGATGATGTGCGTTCGGGCAAATTCCACGGTCATGGGGGCCGCATCACCGATGTCGTCAATATCGGCATTGGCGGCTCGGATCTGGGTCCGGCGATGGCCTGTCTGGCGCTGGCCCCCTATCATGACGGGCCGCGCTGCCATTTCGTGTCCAATGTCGATGGCGCGCATATCCACGATACGCTGAAGGATCTCGACCCCGAAACCACGCTGGTGATCGTCGCATCGAAAACCTTCACCACCATCGAGACCATGACCAATGCGGAAACCGCGAAGGCATGGATGGCGAAAGACATCGAAGACCCTGCCGAACAGTTCGTCGCGCTTTCGACCTCGGCGGAAAAGACGGCGGCCTTCGGCATTTCTCCCGAACGCGTCTTCGGCTTTGCCGACTGGGTCGGCGGGCGCTATTCGATGTGGGGGCCGATCGGGCTGTCGCTGATGATCGCCATCGGGCCGAAACATTTCCGCGATTTCCTCGCCGGTGCGGCCGCGATGGACCAGCATTTCTGCGAGGCCGGTTTCGAGGAGAACCTGCCTGTCCTGCTGGCGCTTGTCGGCATGTGGCACAACCAGTTCTGCGATTTCGCAACCCGTGCCGTGCTGCCCTATGACCAGCGCCTCTCGCGCCTGCCCGCCTATCTCCAGCAGCTTGAGATGGAAAGCAACGGCAAGCGTGTATCGATGGATGGCGAGGTGCTGCCCTATCATTCCGGCCCTGTGGTCTGGGGCGAGCCGGGCACCAATGGCCAGCACGCCTTCTACCAGCTGATCCACCAAGGCACGCGGATCGTTCCCTGTGAATTCATGATCGCCGAAAAGGGCCATGAACCCGATCTGGCGCATCAGCATATCCTGCTGGCGGCGAATTGCCTCGCGCAATCCGAGGCGCTGATGCGGGGCCGTTCGATGGATGAGGCCCGCAAGCTGATGGAGGCCAAGGGCTTCGAGGGCGAAGAACTGGAACGTCAGGCCGCACATCGCGTCTTCCCCGGCTCGCGCCCTTCGACCACGCTGATCTACCCGATGCTGACCCCCGAGGTCTTCGGCGGCATCGTGGCACTTTACGAACATCGCGTTTTTGTCGAGGGCGTGATCCTTGGCATCAACAGCTTCGACCAATGGGGGGTCGAGCTGGGCAAGGAACTCGCGCTGGCATTGCAACCTGTTCTGACCGGCGAGGCTGACGGAGCAGGCAAGGACGGTTCGACCCTGCGGCTGGCGCAGATGATCCGCGACGCACAAGACTAGACGCGCGACAGAGTGCCAAGCCCCCATCGGCCCGCCTTTCGCAGACATGACACAGCCGCCGGAGCACCGGCGGCTGTTTTCATAGGTCGGACCGGTCGGGGGCGGATGCTACACGGCGACGTAGCCGCCACCGAGAAGCCTCGACACCGCCGTATCGTCATGTCTCATGACATGCCGCATATTGCAGAAGCATGCGTCGCACATTCCGGCGAAGAGATGCCGCCCCTATAGCGACAGCAAATCCGCCCTATGACCGCGACTTTGCCCGATCGAATGGATCATCGACATGATCCCATTCGATCGGGCAAAACCGAGACGCCCCAAGACCTGATGCCGCGCGTCTTCAACGCGGCTCTCATGGCCCCTGTAGCGCCCCCTCCGGATCGCCAGTTGTCCTTCGCCACAGGGCGCATGGAGATGACGGTCAGGTGCCGTGCACGGCAATCCGCGCACCGCGCCGGAGCCACAGCACCATGCCCAGCCCCGATGCCGCCGCAATCGCCCCAATCAGGAAGATCGGCCCGTAGCCCGCACGGTCTGCCAGCATCCCTGCGACAGGCCCCGTCAGACCATAGGCAAGGTCCTGAAAGGCCGCGAACCCGCCCAAGGCCATGCCGCGCTGCTGTGGCGAGACAAGTGCCACCACCTCGCGCCCCATGGACGGGTAGATCATCGAACATCCCAGCCCCGTCATGAATGCCCCCAGCAAGGCAAGGCCGGACATATCCCCGCCCCAGATCAGCAACTGCCCGATAACCTCGACCCCGAGAGAGACCATCGCCACCGGCAGCCCGCCAATACGGTCGGGCAGATGGCCAAACAGCACCCGCACCAGCACGAAGCCCGCCCCGAAAGCGGTCAGACCAAGCCCAGCGCCCTGCCAGCCCTGCGCAAGGAAATAAAGCGAGAAGAACGCCCCGATCGCGGCAAAGCCGATCCCCTGTGCCAGAATGACAAAGCCATGTTTCCAGATCGTGCCGATCATGCTGAGGAAGGACCGCCGCATCGTAGCAGCATGCGGTGCGACACCGGGCATCTTGATAATCGCCAGAAGGCCGATCAGCGGCAAGAGGGCGCTGAAGGACATGACCGCACTGAACCCGCCGATATGGTAAAGCAGCAGCCCCAGCGGTGCCCCCGCCCCCAGCGCGCCATACATCGCAGCCCCCATGAACGCCATGACCCGACCGGCGCGGTGCTGTCCGGCCAGACCGATGCCCCATGCCACCATACTGACCGACACATAGCTTTCACCGACACCGACAATCGCCCGCCCCAACAACAGAACAGCCAGCGCCAGCCAAGGTTGCGCGCCCAAGACACCGGCGAGAATGCAGATCACCGCGCCCATCAGATAGAACCACAGCCCGCGCGCCATTGCCGGTTTAGGGCCGAGCCTGTCCGATACCCCACCCGCCCAAGCGCGGCTGAAGATGGTCGAGACAAAGGCCATACCGGCGGCAAGGCCGCCCCAGCCATTGCTCAGCCCGAGCCCTTTTACCACATGCACAGAGACCACAGGCAGCGCCATCGCCACACAGATATAAGCGAAAAACAGGATCACGCTCAACGCCAGCAGCAGCCGCAGGCCCTGCGCCTCGCTGACCACGGGCTTGGCCTCGGATGCTCCGTTGTGGGCAGGCGGACCCGGGGGCGGATCGGCAATGGTTTCGGAAAGTCTGTCAGACATGTTCTCACTCCGGTGTCTGGTCACATCGGCGGGAGAGCGGCGCAAGCCATGCACACACCCTCCCCGACCGAGCGGAAAGAAGGTGCGTTGCTTGACGTTAGACGCTTACGACCGAAGACGTCCGACCAAGATTGATCGCTCCGGCGTTTATGAGCTACCTTACGAAATTTGCCCCGTCAACCTGTTTGCGCAAGCGGCGCCGGTCAGGAGGCCGCCTCAAGCGCACGGCCAAGGCGCGATAGGCGGATACGTTTGAGAAGCGCACGCACGGGTTGGGGCTTGCCCGACAGGCGTTCGGCTTCCTGACGGACGGTCTCGACCACCTCGGCCACGGTGTCAGGATGATCCGACCACAAAGCCCAGAGCACATTATCAGGGCTGCGACGATCCAGCCCTTCGGATTGCAGCACCCCACGCGGAAAATCCGCGGCATTCATCGTGACAATCGCATCGGCATTTCCGGCAATGGCCGTGGCCAGAACATGGATGTCGTTCTCATCCGGTAGATGCAGGCGGTTTTCCAACCCCTCGTGACGGGCAATCATTGCCTGCGGGAAGCGGGCCTTCAACATGGCAACCTCGCCCCGGGCGATAACCTCATCGGCCTCTCCACGACGGGCAGCGGCGCGGGCCCATTCCTCCAGCAGGCGCTCGGACCAAAGGGGCTGGTAAAGCCCCTTGGCCGCGACACCGATCAGGATCTCACGCAGGACCGTGGGATAGAGAACGCAGGCATCCAGAACCAGCTTCATCAGTCAAGCCGGAAGAAGAGCGATTTGAGGTAGCCGCTTTCGGCCAGCTGCGGCAGCATCGGGTGATCAGCCCCCGCGAAACCGGTATGCAAAAGCTGGCTCGACCGCCCCGCCTTCCCGATGCCCCGCGTCGAGGCCGCACGGAAGTTCGACAGATCCGCCGCATGGCTGCACGAACAGAGCACCAGATAGCCGCCCTTGGCCACCAGAGGGGCGGCCAGACGTGCCACACGCTCATAGGCGCGCAGACCAGCCTGAAGCGCGGGTTTTGCGGGCGCGAAGGCGGGCGGGTCACAGATGACCACGTCATATTCCGCCCCTTCCGCAGCCAAAGCCTCCAGCGTGACAAAAGCATCGCCCTTACGGGTCGAGAACTTCTCTGCCATGCCCATCGCCTTGGCGCCTTGTTCAGCCAGATCCAGCGCCGAGGCCGAGCCGTCCACCGACAGGGCCGAACGCGCACCACCCGCCAAAGCCGCCAAGGCAAAACCGCCCACATGTGAGAACACATCAAGAACACGCGCCTCTTTCGACAGCGCCGCCGCAAAGGCATGGTTCGGGCGCTGGTCATAGAACAGCCCCGTCTTCTGCCCGCCCATGACATCGGCCATATAGGTCGCGCCATTCATCTGCACCGCAACAGGCGCATCAACGCCCCCCTGAAGGGTGACCATCTCTTCAGACAGCCCCTCCAGCGTCCGCGCACGCCCAGAGCCGTTCTTGATGACCGTCTTCACCCCCGTCACCTCGACCAGAGCGCCCGACAGATCCTCGATCATCGCCTCGGCCCAAGCGGCATTGGGCTGGATCACCGCCACATCACCGAAACGATCGATAATCACCCCCGGAAGCCCGTCTGCCTCGGCATGGATCAAACGGTAGAAAGGCGCGCCAAACAGACGGTCACGCATCTGCGCGGCCCGAGCGATCTTTTCCACCAGCCAGGCACGGTCAATCACCGCCTCGGCGTTGCGGTCCATCACGCGGCAGATGATCTTGGAATTGGGGTTCACCGTCACCAGCGCCAGCGGGCGGCGCGCATCATCTTCCAGCACCGCCATCGTTCCCGGAGCAATCGCCTTGGTGCGACGGTCCAGAACCAGCTCGTCCACATAGACCCAAGGAAAACCGTGACGGATGGCGCGGGCCTCCCCCTTGGGACGCAGACGGACGACGGGCAGATCGGTGGACATGGGGACGACTCCTTGGACGGCATTTGGCCTCTCCTATCCCCAATACCGCAGCGTTGCAAAGCCAAGAACGCCCCGAGCGTCTTGCCAAGCCCTCTCAAGGGGCCAAATATCAAACATTGTTCGATTGGTTGCACCGTTAGCGCTAACCGAGTAAAGTCGCCGCAACCACATATGCCGAGTCCCTACCCGCAAGAGCCGCGGCCCGTGTCAAACGATCAGGAAAGCCCATCATGACTGATACAGCCACCCCCCTCAATTCCACGATTGCCCGTGTGACCGACAGGATTCGCACGCGGTCCAAGGCGATGCGCGACGACTATCTGGCCCGTATCAACGAGGCCGCCTCGAAAGGTGTCGCCCGTGCCCATCTGACCTGTGGCAATCAGGCCCATGCCTATGCCGCGATGGGTGATGCGAAAGACGCGCTTGTGGGAAGGCGTGCACCCAATATCGGGATCGTCACCGCCTATAACGATATGCTCTCGGCGCATCAGCCCTATGAGACCTTCCCGCAGCTGATCAAGAAGGCCGCCGCCGAGGCCGGTGCCACGGCTCAGGTCGCCGGTGGTGTGCCCGCCATGTGTGACGGGGTGACCCAAGGCCAGCCGGGGATGGAGCTGTCGCTGTTTTCCCGCGATGTGATCGCGCTGGCCTCTGCTGTCGCGCTGTCGCATAACACCTTTGACGCCGCGATCTATCTGGGGGTCTGCGACAAGATCGTGCCGGGCCTCATCATGGCCGCTGCAACCTTCGGCCATATTCCGGCGGTCTTCCTGCCTGCGGGTCCTATGACCTCGGGTCTGCCCAATGACGAGAAATCGCGCATCCGTAACCTCTATGCCACCGGCGAAGTGGGGCGCGAGGAACTGATGAAGGCCGAGATGGCCTCTTACCATGGTCCGGGCACCTGTACCTTCTATGGCACCGCCAATACCAACCAGATGCTGATGGAATTCATGGGGCTGCACCTGCCGGGCGCAAGCTTCGTCAACCCCAATACGCCCCTGCGCGAGGCGCTGACGGTTGCAGGCGCCAAACGTGCCGCCGAAATCACCGCTTTGGGCAATGACTACCGCCCCGCAGGCGAGATCCTTGACGAGCGCGCCTTCGTGAACGGGCTTGTCGGCCTGATGGCGACGGGTGGCTCGACCAACCTTGTGTTGCACCTGCCCGCAATGGCGAAGGCTGCGGGTATCGCGCTCGATCTGGAAGATTTTGACGATATCTCGGATGTGGTGCCGCTGATGGCCAAGGTCTATCCCAATGGTCTGGCCGATGTGAACCACTTCCACGCGGCGGGCGGGCTGCAATTCATGATCCGCGAGCTTCTGAAAGAGGGCCTGCTGAACGGCGATGCGAAAACCGTGGCGGGCGACGGCATGGCGCGTTACGCGCAAGAGCCCAAGCTGATCGACGGCCAGCTGACTTGGGAAGATGGCGCGGCAGAGACGCTGAACGACAAGATCCTGCGCCCCGCCTCTTCGGGCTTTGCCAAGACGGGCGGTCTGAAGCAGCTCAACGGCAATCTGGGCCGTGGCGTGATAAAGATCTCGGCCGTGGCCGAGGAACATCGCGTGGTCGAGGCCAAGGCGCGGGTCTTCAAGGATCAGGCCGAGGTGAAAGAAGCCTTCAACAAGGGCGAGTTTACCGAAGACACCATCGTCGTCGTGCGTTTCCAAGGCCCCAAGGCCAATGGCATGCCGGAACTGCACTCGTTGACGCCGGTTCTGTCGGTGTTGCAACAGCGCGGGCTGAAAGTGGCGCTGGTGACCGATGGCCGGATGTCGGGTGCCTCTGGCAAGGTGCCCGCGGCGATCCACGTCTCGCCCGAGGCGGCCAATGGCGGGCCTTTGTCGAAGCTGCGCGATGGCGATATTATCCGGCTGGATGCGCCCAAGGGCGAATTGACCTGCCTCTCGGCCGATCTGGACACGCGTGAGCCGGTCGTCGAAGATCTTTCGGCCAATCACGTCGGTCTGGGCCGCGAACTTTTCGAGGCTTTCCGCAATCAGGTCGGCCCCTCGACCAGCGGCGCCGCCGTTGTCGTCTGATCATCACGAAAGGAGTCTCGCATGACCCCCGCAGAACAATCCGCCGCCTCCCGCAAGATTTGCGAACTGGCCCCCATCGTTCCGGTGATCGTGGTCAAAGAGGTCGCCCATGCGGTGCCTCTGGCCACGGCCCTTGTGAAAGGCGGCCTGCCCGCGCTGGAAGTCACCCTGCGTTCGGATTGCGCGCTTGAGGCGATCCGCGCCATGGCCGATGTCGAAGGCGGCGTTGTGGGCGCTGGCACCCTGCTGACCCCCGCCGATGTCAAAGCCGCCAAGGCAGCGGGCGCGAAATTCGGCGTCAGCCCCGGCATTACCGACAATCTGATCAAGGCCTGCGCCGACGAGGGGCTGCCGCTGCTGCCCGGCACGGCAACGCCTTCGGATGTGATGAAGCTGCTGGAGCTTGGCTATGACATGGTCAAATTCTTCCCCGCAGAAACCAATGGCGGCGCGCCCGCGCTGAAGAACTTCGGTGGCCCCTTGCCGCAGATGAGCTTCTGCCCCACGGGTGGTATTAACATGGGCAATGCCCGCGACTACCTGTCGCTGAAAAACGTGGTCTGCTGTGGCGGGTCGTGGGTCGCGCCTGACAAGCTGGTGCAAACGGGCGACTGGGCCGCTATCGAGACGCTGGCCCGCGAGGCGGCAGCCCTTACCGCCTGACGGCGGCACGACGCATCCCCCGATAGCCTTGCAAGGTCGCGCATAACTTGCGCGGCCTTTTCATGTGCGACCGCAGCCCTTCGCCGCGTCCCCACACAGCCAAGCGCTAAAACGGAACCAAGCGCCGAAATGGCCTGTCCCATTTCGGCACAGTTTCTTCGGGCCCGAAACTACTGGTCCTGATGCAGCCCCGCCCGACCCTGCGGAGTGTTTTGTGCCGCCGGAACCGGATCGGCCAGAACCTTTCCCAGAAGCTGATACATCGGATGCGTGCTCTGGACGTGAAACTCTGCCAGAAGCACGCGGGCCGCTTCGGCGGGGCGGACATCCTGTGGCAGCTTCAACGCCCATTCCAGAATCAGAAATCGACAGGTCTCCGGCTCGATCAGCGCGCTTTCAAATGCCGTGCGGACATAGCCGCGCGGATCGGCACGGTGTAAGGGCAACATGGCGCGCCCCATCAGGGATCCACTATCTGGTTGATCATCGCGGCAGCCTCTTCCGTTAGCTGCGCAATCCTAGCCTGCAAAGTCTTAACATCCGGTTGGTCTGTTTCGCGCAAAAGGAAACTGCGCCCGCCCTCGCCGAGGGTGGCGATGTCCATACCGTTCTCGCTCAGCAGACGGTTGACCGATTGCAACCGCCACAGGAAGCGGTAAATCGAGGCCAGTCGCTCTTCCTGCGCATGGGGGATCAGCCCCGCCCGCCCGCCCGCGCGCAACTGCTGCTCGACCCTGCGCGCCGCCGAGCCTGCCCGCAAGGCAAGGCTTTGGGCCAACAGTTCGATATCCTGCAACCGCCCCGGCCCGACCTTGGCCTCCCAAGGCGTCTCGACAGGTTTCGTCGCAAAGATCCGCGCGCGCATCTCGGCCAGATCCGGCAGCACCCGCGCATCCCCGCCCCGCGCCCGCAGGATCTCGCGGCGCTGGTATTCCAGATCTGCCGCCAGCGACGGGTCACCGGCAATCGGGCGTGCGCGCGTCAGGGCCAGATGCTCCCAGACCCATGCTTCGGTCATCTGATAGGAGCGGAACGCATCCAGAGAGGTCGCCACAGGCCCCGAGCGCCCCGACGGGCGCAGGCGCATATCCACCTCGTAGAGGCGGCCTTGCGGCATCTGCGCGGACACCGCCGTAATCAGCGCCTGCGTCAGACGGGCAAAATACTGGCGCGATGCCAAGGGCTTCGGCCCGTCCGACATCTCCACACCCTGTGCATCGTAAATCACGATGAGATCGAGATCGGAGGCTGCTGTCAGCCGCTCGGAGCCAAAGGACCCCATCGCCATCACGCAGGCTCCCCGCCCCGGTTGCGGCCCGTATTTACCGGCGAATTCCGTGCAGACCACCGGCCAGAGCCGCTCCAGCGCCACCCCCGCGATATCCGCGAAATATTTCGCGGCCTCGGTGGCATCGATCAGCCCGCGCAGGTGATGCACCCCGACATGGAAGCGCCATTCCTTCGCCCAGCGGCGCGTCTGGTCCAGAGCGTTCTCGTAATCGCTGGCTTGGGCAAGGATCTGGTCCAGCTCGGTTTCCAGCGTCGCGATCCCCGGCCAGGATTCGAAGAAACTGCCGCCGATCACGGCATCCAGCACGCCGGGATTTTGCGAGAGATAATTGGCCAGCATCGGCGAGGTGCCGCAGATATCCACCAAGAGATCGATAAGCTGCGGGTTGGCCTCGAAGAGCGAAAATAGCTGCACCCCCGCCGGAAGCCCGTACAGGAACCTGTCAAACTGTTGCAAAGCCTCCTCGAAATCGGCGGCCCTTTGCAATTTGCGCAGGATATCCGGCTCCAGCCGCGCAAAAATCAGACGGGCGCGCGAGGATCGCAGGCAAGGATAGGACGTCCAGCGCGCCACAAGTGCAGCCGCCCGCTCCGACAACGCCGGACGGGGGGCCGCATCCTGCGTCGGAGCGAAGAAATCACTGGTCAGGGCCTCGACCTCTTCCAGCCGGTCTTTCAACTCTGCCATCCAGCGATCAGGGTCACTCTCGCCCATCATCGCGGCAATCCGTGCAATCCCCTCGGGCGCGTTCGGCAGCGTCTGGGTCTGGCTGTCATTGACCATCTGCAACCGGTGTTCGATCTCGCGATGGGCGCGGTAATGCGCGGTCAGCTTGGCCGCGACCTCGCGCGGGATCCAGCCCTTTTGCGCCAGCGCGGCCAGCCCGCCCACTGTGGTCGGATCGCGCAGATCGGGGTCCCGACCGCCCGCAATCAACTGGCGCGTCTGGGTGAAAAACTCGATCTCGCGAATACCGCCCGCCCCCAGCTTGAGATTATGCCCCTCGATCTTCAAGGGCCCGTTCAGCCCTTTGTGATCGCGGATCTTGGTGCGCATGTCATGGGTGTCCTGAATGGTCGCGAAGTCCAGATGCCTGCGCCAGACAAAGGGGCTCAGGCGGTCCAGATAGGCGGCTCCGGCCTCCAGATCCCCCGCCGAAGGACGGGCCTTGATATGCGCGGCCCGTTCCCATGTGCGGCCTTCCGCAGCGTAATACAGCTCTGCCGACGCCATAGAAAGGCAGACCGGCGTCGCGCCCGCATCCGGGCGCAACCGCAGGTCGGTGCGGAACACATAGCCTTCCGAGGTGATATCCGACAGCATCTGCGCCATTTTGCGCGTCACCCGCACAAACCCCGCACGGATTTCCAACAGATCATCGGGATCGAACTGCGTCTGGTCGAAGAGGCAGATCAGGTCGATATCGGAAGAATAATTCAGCTCCCCCGCCCCCATCTTGCCCATCGCCAGCGCCACGATGCCGCAGGCCCGTGCCAGCGTTTCCGCCCCGATCCCGGGGATCTTGCCGCGCCGGATCTCTTCGCTCAGCAAGGATTTCAACGCCAGATCGACCGCCAGATCGGCAAAGGCCGACAGCGTCCGCGTGACCTCTTCCAGCCCCCATATGCCCCCCAGATCGGCCAGGGCGATCACCAGCGCGACGCGGCGCTTGGCACGCCGCAACTCGACCGCCATATCCGGCGGCGCGACCTCTGGCAGGCGGGCGAACTCTGCCGTGATCGCCTCTTCGGGATTATCGCACAGATACGGGGCGATCCAGCCCTTCTCGCGTTCAAGGAGCGTGGCAAGGAAAGGACTCGTGCCTGCCACCCCCTCGATCAGGGCCAGAACCTCCGGCGGCTGGCCGGAATAGAGCGCAACGACCGTATCGGCGCGCTCCTGATCTACGACAATGGGCAGGCGGGATAATCTGGATGCAAAACTCATGGCTCAACAGTGGCTTGGCAAGAACAAGGCGTCAATCACAGCTTAGCCGAAATTTGACCTCGCAAGAATGCCGATTATGGTCTGGGTTAACAATGTTTGCGTGATGTCCCGATCCAACCGAAACCGCCTCCGATGACCGAAACCGACCCGATCTGCCCGCTTTGTCTGCGCCCGATCCCCCGCGAGGCGCGCCAGAGCCTGCACCATCTTGTGCCCAAGCTGCGCGGCGGCAAGAACGGCCCGACCGTCCTTTTGCACCAGATCTGCCATAACGAGATCCACAAGACCTTCCGCGAGACCGAACTGGCCCGCAACCTGAACACAGCCGACGCCCTGCGCGCCCATCCCGCGATGCAGCCCTTCCTGACATGGATCGCCAGCCGCCCGCCCACATTTCACGCAAGATCCAGCGGCGGACGACGCAAACGGCGCTAAGGCCTTTTCTTCCGGCCGCCGTGATGCCACGACAGGGACGACGGAAAGGATATCCCATGAGCAAATCCCTCAAGCGCGTCAAAGCGGCCCTTGAAACCGCAGGGCTGGAAATCGAGATTATCGAAACCGAAAATGCGCGCACCGCACAGGACGCCGCCGATGCGGTGGGGTGCGAGATCGACCAGATCGCCAAATCCATCCTCTTCGAAGGGGCCGATACCGGCGAGATCCTGTTGTTCCTGACGGCAGGCGGACATCGGGTCGACCAGCAGCGCGCCGCAGGTCTGGCAGGGCAGCCATTGACCCGCGCCGATGCCAGCAAAGTGCGCGAGGTCACGGGCTTTGCCATCGGCGGCGTTTCTCCGGTCGGCCATCTGACCCCCGTGCAGGCGTTTCTGGACCCGCGCCTGACGACGTTCGACACGGTCTGGGCGGCGGCAGGCACCCCTCGCCACCTGTTCCGCATCACACCGGCGCAACTGGCCCATGCTACACGGGCCAGAACCGGCAGCTTCACCGAATAGGTAGCCGCCCGCACCCCTATGACAGCGGCGTATCATGACAGCGGCATAGGCGGGACGGCCCTATGTAAAAAATATTTACATACACTCTTGAACCGCCCCGCAGAGTCCTTATCTCCGGTTATGTGAAAAGCATTCACATCCTCAAAACCGCTTTCAGGAGCCAATGACCCATGTCCTATCTCGATGCCTCTGCCGCCCCTCGCACCGGACCGATCCGCCGCGCTATCGCGTGGATGGATGAGAACGGGCCGCTCTCCTGGATCGCGCTGATGGTGGCGTCCTTCATCTTTGCCGGCCCGCTGGGCTTTCTGGTGCTGGGGTTCATCCTGTTCACCGGTCGCTTCGGCAAAGGCCGTCGGCGCCGGGCCGAAGCCCGCCAGTTCTGCGCCCAGCGCTTTGGCGGTTACGGCATGCATATGTCCCGCCCCTCGGGAAATGCCGCCTTCGACAATTACAAAGCCGAAACCATCGCCCGCCTCGAACGGGAACAAAATGACTTCGAAGCCTTCCTGAAACGTCTTCGCGACGCCCGCGACAAAGCCGAGTTCGACCAGTATATGGACGAGCGCGCCCGCACCGCCGCCGAAGAAAGCCCCGAACCCGAGGCGGCCTCGACCGGCACCACCCTCGACCATAAAGGCGATGCGAAGTAAAATCGCGCCTCATCCCGCCCAGCATTAAGGCAGTTTTAACCGCTCCCGGCTTCAAAAGGCCGGGAGTTTACCGTTTTGCCAGAACAACTCTTTCGTGAGGACTTGGCGCATGGGCGTGAACTTGCTACCTTATCGCCATAAACCTAAATCGCCGCGAGTTTCATGCGACATTCTCTCCCGCTTGCTCCGCAGTTTTACGTGACCGCCCCGCAGCCCTGTCCCTATCTGGACGGGCGCGCGGAACGTAAGCTGTTCACTGCCCTGCAAGGTGAGGGGGCGGAAAAGCTGAATAATGCGCTGTCACGGCAAGGCTTCCGGCGGTCGCAAAACGTGCTGTACCGGCCATCCTGTGCCGATTGCACCGCCTGTCTGTCGGCACGTATCCGCGTGGCGGATTTCGCCCCGACCCGCACGCAAAAGCGTATTCTCAAACGCAATGACTGGCTCAAGCGGACAGCGACCAGCCCTTGGGCCACCGAAGAGCAATTCGCCCTGTTCCGCCGTTATCTCGATAGCCGTCACGCCGATGGCGGCATGGCGGATATGGATATCTTCGAATTTGCCGCCATGATCGAGGAAACGCCGATCAAGTCGCGTGTGATCGAATACCGGGAATCCGCCGACCGTCCGGGCTCGACCCGCGACCTGATGGCCGTCTGCCTGACCGATGTGCTCGATGACGGGCTGTCGATGGTCTATTCCTTCTACGATCCCAGCCTGCAGAAAAACAGCCTCGGGACCTATCTGATCCTCGATCATGTGGATATCGCGCTCAAGGCAGGCCTTCCCTATGTCTATCTTGGCTATTGGGTGCCCGGTTCGCGCAAGATGGGCTATAAAGCGAATTTCGGGGCGCTCGAGATCTTCAAGGGCGGGCAGTGGATGGATATTGGCGATCCGCAGGAACACGAGAGCGAGACCCATCCGCTTTCGGTCGATCCGATTGCCGAACAGGTTGCCCAGATCAACCTTCCGGATGCCTCGAAAAAATAAGCCTGCACAGGGTTCTCCGGAGGAAATGCGCCATTTCCCGCAAGCGGCGGCCAAAACATGTCGATTGCCGCCAGAGCCCTTACATAAAGCCTTTACAGGGGTCGATTGTCCTGACAGGTATGCCGCCATTCGCATGACCCGATAAAACCTTCAGGAACGATCATCATGGACCGCCGCTCCTTCCTCTCTTCGGCCGCCATTGGCGCGACCGCCTCCGCCCTTGCTGCCCCTGCCATCGCGCAGGAAAAGCCGCAAATCACGTGGCGTCTTTCCTCTTCCTTCCCGAACTCGCTGCCCGCCCTTTACGGCAACAGCCAAGAGCTGGGCAAACGTGTGGCCGAAGCCACCGACGGCGCGTTCCAGATCCAGTCCTTCTCGGCAGGGGAAATCGTAGGCGGCCTGCAAGGGGCCGATGCGGCAGCAGCGGGCACTGTCGAGGTCGCGCATTTTCCGACCTATTATAACTGGGGCAAGGATCCGGTCTGGGCGATCCCCACGGCCCTGCCCTTCGGCCTGTCCGCACGTGGCATGAATGCCTGGATGCGCAATGGCGGCGGCAATGACATGTTCAATGCGTTCCTTTCGGATAAGGGGCTTATCGGCTTTCCGGGCGGCAATACCGGTGCCCAGATGGGCGGCTGGTTCCGTAAGGAAATCAACACTGTCGAGGATCTCAAAGGTCTGAAATTCCGCGTGGGCGGTTTTGCGGGGGCCATTCTCAAGCGTCTTGGCGTTGTGCCGCAGCAGATCTCGGGCGGCGATATCTATGCGGCGCTGGAAAAAGGCACCATCGATGCAACCGAGTTTGTCGGCCCCTATGACGACCAGAAGCTCGGCTTTGTGAAAGTTGCGCCCTATTACTACTATCCCGGCTGGTGGGAAGGTGGGGCGATGGTCCACTTCCTGTTCAACAAAGCCGCCTATGAGGGTCTGCCCGATCAGTATAAATCGCTTCTGCAAACCGTTTGCCAGAGCGTGAATGCCAATATGCTCGAAACCTATGATTACGAGAATTCCAAGGCCCTGCGCACGCTTCTGGCCGAAGGCGCCCAGCTGCGTCCGTTCAGCCAAGAAATCATGCAGGCCTGTTTCGAGACCTCCAAAGAAGTCTATGCCGAAATCTCGGCAGAAAACGAGACATTCAAGAAGATGTATGACTCGCTGCGCGCCTTCGAGAACGAATATTATCTCTGGACGCAGGTGGCCGAGTATAATTACGACACCTTCATGATGGTGCAGCAGCGTCAGGGCACGCTCTAAGCGCGCGACGCAGGCCCGAAAATACCGCAGTTCCGAACCCGAGCCACCGGCTCGGGTTTTTTCTTGCGCGAGAGAGATCAAAAGCGCAAGCTCGGGCCAAGGAAATGCTGGACAAGCGGAATTGGTAAGGCAATATAGCCAAACAGGGTGACAAGAGGAGCGTCGCCCAGAGATTTTCTGACGGTTGGGAGGTAATATGGATCGTCGTTCGTTTATTCGCAAAGGTGCGCTGGGTGGTGTTGCGGCAGCAGGTGCCTCACTTGCAGCCCCCGCGATCGCACAGGAAGCGCCCACTCTGAACTGGCGCCTCACCTCGTCTTTCCCGAAATCGCTCGACACGATCTATGGTGGCGGTGCCACGATGGCAAAATACGTCGAAGAGATCACGGATGGCAAATTCAAGATTCAGGTTTTTGCCGCAGGTGAAATCGTCGGTGGTCTGCAGGCGCTTGATGCGGTGTCCAATGGCACGGTCGAAGCCTGCCACACCTGCTCGTACTATTTCTGGGGCAAGGACCCGACCTTTGCGCTGGGGACGGCTGTGCCGTTCAACCTCAACTCGCGCCAGCAGAACGCGTGGATGTATTACGGCGGCGGCATCGACCTGATGAACGAGTTCTACGCGAACTACAATGTCGTGGGCCTGCCGACCGGCAATACCGGTGCCCAGATGGGCGGCTGGTTCCGCAAGGAAATCAAGACGGTTGCGGATCTGAATGGTCTGAAGATGCGTCTGGGTGGCTTTGCGGGTAAGGTCATGGAAAAGCTCGGCGTCGTGCCGCAGCAGATCGCGGGTGGCGATATCTATGCCGCGCTTGAAAAAGGCACCATCGACGCGACCGAATGGGTCGGCCCCTATGATGACGAGAAGCTCGGCTTCGTGAAAGTGGCCCCCTATTACTACTATCCGGGCTGGTGGGAAGGTGGCGCCGTGCTGCACTCCTTCTTCAACAAAGAGAAATATGACGCCCTGCCCGAGGCCTACAAAGACGCGATCAAGGTGGCCTGTCAGGCAGCGAATGCCGATGTTCTGGCCTCCTACGACCAGAAAAACCCGACGGCGCTGAAATCTCTGATCGGTCAGGGTGCGCAACTGCGTCCCTTCTCGGCAGAGGTTCTCAATGCCTGCTTCAACGCGGCCAAAGAGGTCTATACCGAGCTGAACGGCTCGAACGAGAACTTCAAGAAAGTCTATGAAAGCCAGGCGGCTTTCAAGAAAGACGCCTATCTCTGGGCGCAGCTGGCCGAATATAACTACGACACCTTCATGATGATCAAACAACGTGAAGGCGCGCTGTAATCGAGGCGCACAGATACACCGGAAGGCCCCGCAAATCTGCGGGGCCTTTTGCATTGGGATCAGCGCGCAGACGGCCTGACCGCACAGGACAGGGCAAAACGGGAGAGGGCAAAGGGCCTCAATAAAATCTAAACCACTCCGCTTCTATCGTGAAAGGAACTGCCATCGGGAGAAGGTGCAATGCAGCATAGGCGCGGCTCATTACGGGGGCTTGCATGATCCCCCCGCGCCTCACGGCGGACGGGCTGGCCGGACTGCTGCGGCTGGCGGCACAGGCCGGTGTGCAGGCGGGCAAGCAAAGCGCGCAATTCGGCACCCTTTTGCAGGAACTCGGCAAAAGCACGGCGGCCGCGCAGACGGGCTCCGGCACACAGTCTCCGTCGCAGCCCTCCACCGACCCCGCAACCGCCACCGCCACCGCAGCAAAACTTGCCGGAAGCGCCGCAGCTGTGACAAGTGGCAGCAATAGCGCCGCCTCGCAGACGGCGGCCCAGCCAGCACCGCCCCCCGTGACGCCGCAAATGCCCTCGCAGGCTTTGCCGAATGCGCAGACCGCCGCCCAGACAAGCACCGCGCAGGCCGCCAGCCAGAACGCCGCCGCATTGCCCGCGCGGATGATGACAGACAGCCTGCAACCGGCGCTGATACAGGCCGCCCTACTGGCCACGCGCAATGCCACAACCAGCGCGGCAGAGCGACGGGCACAGGACCGCCTGCCGCTTTCCTCGCAACTTGGCTATGTCTCGCAGGAACGCCCCTTTCTGGGCGAACTCGGACTGCCTTTGAACACGGTCAAGCAGGTCTATGGCCGCGATAGCGAATTCATCCGCCCCCTGACCGGCGATCCGCTTTTTGACGAGCCGGAGGCGCAGCCCAAACTGCCGCTCTGGATCGGGGCGATCCCGTCTTTCGCGGGCTGGCTTCTGCCCGAACTTCTGCGCGGGTTGCATGAGGTCTCGCCCCGATTGCTGCGCGGTGATCAGGGGCGCCTCCTGCACGCGCTGGACGAAGGACGCATAGAGGTGGCGCTGGTCCATGAGGCCAATCTGCCCGACACGCTGGCACAGATCCCGCTGGTCCCTTTCCAGCCTTGGGTTCTGCTGCCGCAAACCCACCCGCTTGCCACGCAGGACAGTCTCAAACCGCAGGATCTGGAGGGCGAGGCAATGATCGGCCTGTCGCTGCCCCCTGCACGCGACCTGTTCCCCAATATCCTGCGGGCCGAAGGCGTCGAGCCGCGGCTGGTGGAAGAATATCCCGACGACATCCAGATCCTGACCGCTGTGGCGCAGGAAAAGGGGTTTTCGCTGCGCGCCGCAAGCCCGCTCAGCCCGCCCGATCTCGCCGGTCACAAGATCGTCGCGCGGCGGCTGGAATTGCGCGCGGGGGCGGTCGATCAGGCGATACTGGTCTATCCGCTGGCCAGCGGACATTCCGTTGCGGCCGAACATTTCATCCAGCGCGCAAAAGCTCTGGCCGAAGCGCGATAAAAATCTAATCTTTCCCCCGAGATTGCCTTTTCTCCGAAAGAGGCTAATGTCCGCGCATCATTTGCGCAGACTTGCCACAGCATCGAAAGACCATCGGGCAAGCCATTGACAGGCCTGCACATTAGGGCCAGCACATTGAGGGCCAGCCATTACCAGACAGCATCATCATGACGCTGGACCATCTATTGGAAAGGATCGGCGATGATCCGTCCTCGTTTCGGGGCCGCGCAAGGGCGCAAAACAACATATCTGTGGCTCGCAGCACTGCTATGCCTGACCACCCTACCGGCGCGGCCGCTTCAGGCGCAGCCGCCCGTCGCCGTTGAAATCACCCAGCCCCAGACCGTGCCAGCCCAGCATGATGTGCGTTTTATCGGCACGATCGAGGCCCCCGAAACCTATCCCGCCAGCTTCCGCTCGGGCGGGCGGATCACCCAGATGGCGGTGGATACCGGCGACCATGTCGCAAAAGGCGATATCATCGCCACGCTTGACCAGACAGCGGCGCAGGCCTCTCTGGATGCGGCCAAGGCCAGCCTGACCTCGGCGCAGGCCCAGCTGGACCAGACGCGACAGGCCCGCGACCGTGCACAAGGCCTGCTTGCCCGTGGCACCGGCACACAGGACGCGCTGGACGAGGCCACGCAGAATTTCCTGCAGGCGAAAGCCGGTTTCGATCAGGCCCAGGCCCAGCTTGAAACCGCACAGCAGGGCATGGACGATACCGTTTTACGCGCCATCGACAATGCCGTGATCACCGAACGCGCCGCCGAAATCGACGAGGTCGTCAGCGCCGGTCAGGAGGTGGTGATGCTGGCCAATGAAACGGCCCGCGAGGCGGTATTTCAGGCCCCCGACATCGCCGGACTGGCCGGTTTGGCAGGCCGCAGCATCACCGTTGAAAGCCCCGCCCAGACCACTCCGCTGAATGCCAAGATCAACGAAGTCTCGCCACAACTCAGCGATACCGGCACTGTGACCATCAAGGCCCGCATCGATGATGCCAGCGCCCAGCCGCCACGGATCGGCACGCTGATCACCGGCCAGATCTCGCTGCCGCAACCGCAGCGCCTTGCCCTGCCGTGGGATGCGCTGGTGAGCGGCCCCGAGGGCGATGCCGTCTGGGTGGTGGACCCGCAGAGCATGCAGATCCGCCTGACCCCCGTCGAGATCGCCGCCTATAGTACGACTCAGATCGAACTGGTGCCGTCTTCCGCGATCACTGCCGATATGAAGATCGTCGCAACCGGAGCCGATGGCCTGTTCGACGGCCAGACCGTGACAGAGACCCGCGGAGACAGCCAATGAGATATGCCGCTATCCTTCTGGGCTACTGCCTTGCCCTGCCCGCCTTCGCACAGGACGCCTCAACACAGAGCGGGCCAACACAGAGCGGGCCGGACACGGCCACACCACGCCCTGTCATCACCGAAATTCTGGGCGAGGTGCCCACCGGCCAGCGTGTCTTTTCGGGCATGGTCGACGCGCGCTACGAGACCTCGCTGGCCTTTCGCACGGGCGGGCGGGTGTCGCGCATCCATGTCGAGGCGGGCGATCGTGTCAAACAGGGCGATGTTATTGCCGAACTGGACCAGATCACGCTAGAACAGGACCTGCGCGAGGCCAGGGCCGCGGTCGGGCAGGCGCAGGCCGCGCTTGATTATGCGCAGGCAAGCTATGATCGCGCCGCCACCTTGCGCAAACGCGGCGTGCTGGCGCAATCGGATTTCGAAACCGCCGAGGCAAGCCTTGCCGCAGCCAAGGCCCAGTTTGACAGCGCCCAGGCGCAGGAACGCCAGAGCACGCAGGCCGCAGGCTATGGCAAGCTGACGGCCCCTGCCGATGGCATCGTGCTCTCGCGCGCGATCGAGCCGGGGACATTGGTTTCGGCAGGCACCGAGGTGGTGACTTTTGCGCGCGGCGATGACCGTGAGGCGGTGATCGACATGCCGCAGGTTCTGGCCAGCACGCTGGAGCGCGACCAGAGCTTTACCGTCAGCCATCATTCCACCGATGTGCCCCAGATCAAGGCCAAGCTGCGACTGGTCGAGCCGGTCACCAATTCCAGCCTTGATACGATGCGCGCCCATCTGACCCTGATCGCGCCCAGCGAGGATTACCGTATCGGCTCGCTGGTATCGGCACGGCTGGATACCGGCAATGGCGAAATGCTGAGCATCCCCAAGGCGGCTCTTGTCGCGGGCACCCCGCCCAGCGTCTGGGTGGTGAGCGGCACCCCCCGCGTGCTGCACCGCACCACCATCACCACCGGCACCGATTACGGCAGCCGCATCGTGGTGACCCAAGGCCTGAAAAGCGGCGACGAGGTCGTGCTGCGCGGGCTTGACGCCTTGCAGGAAGGCGCGCGGGCCGGTCAGGGCCTGACCCTTGCGGGCGCGCCGCGCACCACCACGCCAACGGCACAGGAAAGCACGACAAAATGAGGTCCGCAGATATGAAGTTCAATCTTTCGGACTGGGCGCTGCGCAACCGCTCTGTCATCTGGTTCCTGATGGTCATGTCGCTGGTGGCAGGCATCTTGGCCTTCAACTCGATGGGGCGCGAGGAAGACCCCAGCTTCACCATCCGCACGATGGTCGTGTCGGGCAGCATGCCCGGTGCCACCGCCGAAGAGACGATGGAACAGGTCACCGACCGGATCGAACGCAAGCTGGCCGAGATCGACGCGCTCGATGTCACCCGCTCGATCACCTATCCCGGTCAGGCGGTGATCTATGTCGATCTGCGCGACAGTATTCCCGATGACCAGATCCAGCCGACCTGGACCCGCGTGCGCGAACTGATGTCGGATATCCGCGGCGATTTCCCCAGCGCGTTCCAGGGGTTTTCCTTCAATGACGATTTCGGGGATGTCTATGGCAATGTCTATGCCTTTACCGCCCCCGATTACAGCCCAGACGAGCTGAAGTCATGGGTGCGCAAGATCCGCGACGATGTCGAGCGGCTGGATCAGGCCGGTAAGGTCGACCTGATCGGCACCCGCGACCGTGTGGTGACCGTCGAATTCTCGACCCGCCGTCTGGCGGCACTGGGGCTGGATGCGCAGACCGTGCTCAACACGCTTTCCACCCAGAACCAGATCACCCCCACCGGCACGATCCAGACCCCGCAAGAGCAGATCGGATTGCGGCTTACCGGCGCATTCCCCGATGCCACGGCGCTGGCCCATGCGCCGCTGCGGGTGGATGACACCTTCTTCACCCTCTCCGATGTGGCCGAGGTAAAGGACGGCTATGACGACCCGCCCGCCTCGCTGATCCGCTACGAGGGGCAGCCTGCGGTGGGCCTGATCATCGGCATGCGCGAGGGCGGCAATATCCTGAATTTCGGCAAGAGCCTCGATGCGCTGATGGCGCAGGAAGTCGCCAAGCTGCCGATGGGGATCACCCTGCACAAGATCGCCGACCAGCCGACGGTGGTGCAGGATTCGGTGGGCCATTTCGTGCGGGCACTGGCCGAGGCGCTGGTGATCGTGCTGGCCGTCAGCTTCGTCTCGCTGGGCGTGCGGGCGGGGTTTGTGGTGTCGCTGACCATTCCGCTGGTGCTGGCCGTGACCTTCCTGATCCTCGATCTGATGGGGATCACCCTGCAGCGGATCTCGCTCGGGGCGCTGATCATCGCGCTGGGGCTTCTGGTCGATGATGCGATGATCGCGATCGAAACCATGATCTCGCGGCTTGAGCGGGGCGAAAGCCGCACCAAGGCCGCCTCTTACGCGTGGACCGCCATTGCATGGCCCATGCTGACGGGCACGCTTGTCACGGTTGCGGGCTTCATTCCGATTGGCCTCAATGCCTCGCAGGCGGGCGAATATACCCGCTCGCTCTTCTATGTGATCGCCATATCCCTGCTGATCAGCTGGATCGTGGCCGTGCTTTTCGCGCCGGTTCTGGGCAAGACATTCCTGCCCGCCAAATGGAAGCACCAGACCCATGAGGCGGGCCGCCTGCGCCGCAGCTTCCACCGCGTTCTGGAAAAGGCGATGGTCCATCGCTGGGTCACCATTCTCGCCACCGTGGGGCTGTTTGCCCTTTCGGTGCTGGGGCTTGGCCATGTCGAACAGCAGTTCTTCCCCTCTTCCGAACGCACCGAGCTGATAACCGATGTGACGCTGCGCGATGATGCGGGCTTCGAGGCAACCGATGCCGAGATCTCCCGCTTCGAGACATGGCTGAAAGCCCAGCCGGAGGTGGCATTCTGGACCGCCTATGTCGGCACCCCCGCTCCGCGCTTCGTGCTGACACTGGATGTGAAGCCCGCCGTTCCCAATGAGGGGCAGGTGGTGATCGAGACCAAAAGCCTGACCGACCGCGATAGCCTGCGGGCCAAAATCCGCAGCTATTCGGACAGCCGCGCGGGGGTGGAGTTCTACCCCAAACCGATCGAACTTGGCCCCCCCGTGGGCAAGCCCGTGCAATACCGGATTTCGGGCAGCGATTACACCACCCTGCTGGGCGAGGCCCGCAAACTGGCCGCGTTGATGGCCAAGGATGACCGCCTTTACGCCATCGACATGGATTGGGGGGCCCCTGCCCGTGTCGTGCGGCTGGACCTTGATCAGGCGCGGATGCGCCAGCTTGGCCTGACCCAGTCGGATGTGGCGCAGGTGCTGACCACGCTCTATTCCGGCACCACCATCACCAATCTGCGGCAGGGGATCGACCTGATCGAGGTGGAACTGCGGGGCCGCAAATCCGACCGAGACACGCTGGACGGGCTGAAAAGCCTGCAATTTGCCAATACCAGCGGCAATCCCATCCCGCTGACCTCGATCGCACATTTCGAATATGTCACCGAACCTCCGGTGATCCACTCGCGCGACCGTGTGCCCACAATCACCGTGCGCGGCGCGATTGACGGCACAGCCCAGCCCGCCACAATCGTCAATGACCTCGCGCCGCAGATCGCGCGGTTTACCGCCGCTCTGCCCTTGGGCTACAGCTTGGAAATGGGCGGTTCGGTCGAGGAAAGCGGCAAATCGCAAGCTCCGATCATCGCGATCGTGCCCTTCATGGTGCTGATCATGCTGTCGCTGATCATGTTCCAGTTGCGCAGCTTCCGCCTGATGGTGGTCGTGCTGGCGGCGGCGCCTCTGGGGCTGATCGGGGTGGTGGCCTCGATGCTGCCGCTCCGCGCGCCGATGGGCTTTGTGGCGCTTCTGGGGGTGCTGGCGCTGATCGGCATCCTGATCCGCAATTCGGTCATCCTGATTCAGGCCACCGAGGATCTGCGCGCCGAGGGCCATGACCGCTGGAGCGCGATCTGGCATGCCTCCGACCAGCGCGCCCGCCCGATCCTGCTGACCGCGGCGGCGGCCTCGCTGGCACTGATCCCGATTGCACGGCAGATCTTCTGGGGGCCGATGGCGATTGCCATGATGGGCGGGATTATCGCCGGTACGTTGATCACGCTGCTGTTCGTGCCCGCCCTCTACTGCGCGATCTTCCGCGTCAAGGCGCCTGCGCCCGAGCAAGGGGCGCGCTAGGTCCGCCTCCGCCGATCACGGCAGGGCTTGGCGAAACCGGCCCTGCCGCGCTATAGCGGGAAGACCAAAGAGGAGGAATCCGATGGCTGGCCCCGCGCTGGTGATCTTTGATTGCGATGGCGTCCTGATCGATTCCGAGGCGCTTTCGGCCTCTGTCTTCATGGAAGAGCTGGCCCTGCTGGGAATGGGGATCGACCTCGACTATTTCGCCCGCAACTGTCTGGGGCGCGCCTTTCCAAGCGTCCGCGCAAGGCTGGAACGCGATTTCGGACAAGCCCTCCCCGAGGGGTTCGAGGCACATTACCGCACCAAGCTGATGACCCGCTTCTCGCGCGATCTGAAGGTCATGCCCGAAGTTGTCGAGGCCATCCGTCGGCTGGACAGGCCCTATCATCTGGCCACCTCCTCGGCACCGGCACGGCTGGCGCAATCTCTGGCCATTACCGGCCTGAACACGCTCTTCGAGGGCCGCTGCTCTACGGCCTCCGAGGTCAGACGCGGCAAACCCGCCCCCGATCTGTTCCTGCATGTGGCCGCCCTTTACGATGTCGCACCGCAGGATTGTCTGGTAATCGAGGATTCGGAGGTGGGCATTGCGGGGGCCCGTGCAGCGGGCATGCGGGTCTGGCGCTTTCTGGGCGGGGCTCATCTTGCCCCTCTGGCCGCAGCCCTTCCCCAAACACCGCAGGACCCCGCTCTGCTGGGCGGGGCCGATCTGGCCTTTCACAGTTTCGCGCAGTTCACCGCATTGCTCTCGGCATGGCCCCTGCGGCCGCTTATCCAGTCCAGCCCCTTTTCCGGAGCCTCCAAATGATCCCGTCCGACCGCGCCAATGAAGCCGAAGCCAACCTTCTTGATCTTGCCGCCCGCGCGGCATGGCTTTCCTTTGTGGGCGGCATGACGCAGGACCAGATCGCGCTTGAACTGGGCATTTCGCGCCAGCGCGTCCAGCGGCTGGTGGCGCGGGCATCTGCCGAAGGGCTGATCCGCGTCAGGATCGATCACCCGATTGCCGAATGTCTGGAACTGGAACAAAGGCTGCGCGACCGCTACGGGCTGTTCTCCGCCCGCGTTGCGCCCTCGCTTTCGGCCACCGGCGACCCGAATGACGCGCTGGCCCCTTTTGCCGCCCCTCTGCTCGAGCGGTTTTTCACCGACCCCGCCCCCAAGCTGATCGCGCTTGGCACGGGCCGGACCCTGCGCATGATTGTCGAGCAGATGCAAAGCCTTGCGGGCGGCCATCACAAGCTGGTCTCGCTGATCGGCAACGTCGCCCCCGACGGCTCGGCCTCGCATTACGAAGTGATCGTGCGTCTGGCCGAAAAGGTCTCGGCACCGCATTTCCCGATGTCGATCCCTGTGGTTGCCGCCTCCGAGGCGGAACGCGATCTCTACCGCTCGCTGCCGCATGTCAAAGCCTCTATCGATCTGGCACTGCGCGCCGATTTCGCGATTGTCGGCATGGGGCAGATGGGGGCCGATGCGCCGCTTCTGATGGACGGGTTCATCACCCCCGAAGAGCATGCGGACTGGGTTCGCGCCGGAGCCATCGGCGAGATCGGCGGCCACGCTTTCAACGCCGAAGGGCAATTTCTCGACCACCCGATGTCGCGGCGCATCGTGGGGGCACGGGTGCCTCATGGCGATATGCAGGTCCATTGCTTTGCCGCAGGCCAGAAGAAGCTTCCGGCCCTGACGGCGGCCCTCAAAGGCCGCCTGCTGAGCCATCTGGTGACAGATGAGCGCACCGCGAAAGCACTTCTTAACGATTGATTCCCATTCTACTCTGGCGCGAACCAGCCATTGCGTCCCCCTGACAAGGGCCGCATTCCTGCGCGGAAGGAGAGGATATGTTACCGCTATCACCAATTTGCGCACATCCAAGCGGCGTTTTGCGCATATCACCTTTCTCCCCAGCGCAATTCACACTTGACTCACAGCCCCGTTCATGAGCATTTGCCCATAGAGCGGATAATTGCTCGTTTGAATTTTGGGAGGAATTCATGACCATGACAATCCGTGCCCTTCTGGGTGCTTGCGCCCTTGGCGCGCTTGCCACAGCTGCTGCAGCCGAAACCACCATTACCGTCGCCACCGTGAACAACGGCGACATGGTGCGGATGCAAGGGCTGATGGACGACTTTTACGCCAAACATCCCGACATCAAGGTTGAGTGGGTGACGCTCGAGGAGAACATTCTCCGCCAGCGTGTCACGCAGGACATCGCCACCAATGGCGGCCAGTTCGACGTGATGACCATCGGCAATTACGAGGTTCCGATCTGGGCCCAACGTGATTGGCTGGTGCCGCTCAACGATCTTCCGGCAGATTATGATGCCGATGACCTGCTGCCCGCCATGCGCTCGGCGCTGTCGGTGGATGGTACGCTTTACGCGGTGCCGTTCTATGGCGAATCTGCGATGGTGATGTATCGCAAGGATCTGGCCGAGAAGGCCGGTGTGAGCATCCCTGACCAGCCGACCTGGAGCCAGATCAAGGACGCCGCCGCGAAGATGACCGATAAAGACAACGGCATCTATGGCATCTGTCTGCGCGGCAAGCCCGGCTGGGGCGAGAACATGGCCTTCATCTCGGCTATGGCAAACTCCTATGGTGGCCGCTGGTTCGATATGAACTGGGAGCCGGAATTCGATAGCGAGCCGTGGAAAGCCACGCTCACCGACTATCTCGACCTGATGACCAAATACGGCCCGCCCGGTGCGTCGTCCAACGGCTTCAACGAAAACCTGTCGCTCTTCCAGCAAGGCAAGTGTGGCATGTGGATCGATGCGACCGTCGCGGCAGGCTTCGTGACCGACCCTGAAGAGTCCACCGTGGCTGACAAGGTCGGCTATGCGGTCTTCCCGAACAAGGAAGGCGTCGACAATCACGGCAACTGGCTGTGGTCGTGGAACCTCGCCATTCCGGAAAGCTCGGCACATAAAGACGCGGCGAAAGCCTTCGTCGAATGGGCAACCTCGAAAGAGTACACCCAGATTGTGGCCGACAAGCAAGGCTGGCGCGCAGCCCCTCCCGGTACCCGGACCTCGCTCTACGAGAACCCCGATTATCTGGCTGCCGCGCCCTTCGCACAGCTGACCATCGACACGATTTCGAAGGCCACGCCCGAGAAACCGTCGGTGCAGGATGTGCCCTATGTCGGCGCACAATTCGTTTCGATCCCCGAATTCCAAGGGATCGGCACGGCTGTGGGCCAGATCTTCTCCGCCGCTCTGGCAGGCCAGATGGGGGCAGATCAGGCACTTCAATCCGCGCAGGCCTTGACCGAGCGTGAAATGAAGAAAGCCGGTTACGTAAAGTAATCCACCAACCGCAATTATAGCTGCGGGCAGGTCCCCCTGCCCGCATTGCGCTATACACCACGGCCCCGCAGCGCGGGACCGTGGACCTTCGACCCAAAATCCAACCAAGCGTGCCGAGGTAGCCCATGGCCACGAAGCATTCCCGCGCCGCTGCGAGGTTGATGATTTCTCCTGCCGTTATTCTTCTTCTCGGCTGGATGATCGTCCCTCTGGCGATGACGCTCTACTTCTCCTTCCTGCGATACAACCTTCTCATGCCCGGCATGGAAGAATGGACAGGCTTCCTCAATTACGAGTTCTTTGTCACGGATCCTGCCTTTATCACGGCGCTGCTTAACACCGTGTTACTGGTGGTGGGGGTTCTGGCGATCACCATCGTGGGGGGCATTCTTCTGGCGCTGCTGCTGGACCAGCCCTTCTTCGGGCAGGGGATCGTGCGCATTCTGGTGATCGCGCCGTTCTTCGTGATGCCCACCGTCTCGGCGCTGGTGTGGAAGAACATGTTCCTCAATCCGGTCAACGGGCTGTTTGCGCATATCGCGCATCTCTTCGGGCTTCCGGCCTATGATTTTCTGGCCCAGGCGCCGCTGGCCTCGATCATCGGGATCGTCTCGTGGCAATGGCTGCCCTTTGCGACGCTGATCCTGCTGACGGCCCTGCAATCGCTTGATCAGGAACAGCTGGAAGCGGCCGAGATGGACGGGGCCTCGAAACTGGCGCGGTTTTTCTACATCATGCTGCCGCACCTGTCGCGGGCGATCACCGTGGTGATCCTGATCCAAACCATCTTCCTGCTGTCGATCTTTGCCGAGATCCTGGTGACCACCAATGGCGGTCCGGGCGTGGCCTCGACCAACCTGACCTATATGATCTATGTGCAGTCGCTGCTGCAATTCGATGTCGGCGGCGGCTCGGCGGGCGGTGTCATCGCGATCATTCTGGCCAATATCGTTGCGATCTTCCTGATGCGGATGATCGGCAAGAATCTGGAGGCCTGAGATGTCCCGTATCGTCACTCCCCGCCGCAAGGCGCTGACCACCGTGCTTGCCTGGGCTGTGGGCATTGCGATCTTCTTCCCGATCCTGTGGATCTTCATCCTGTCGTTCAAGACGGAAGGGAATGCGATCGCCTCGCCGCTCAAGGTGCTCTTCTCGGGCTGGACGCTGGAAAGCTACCATACCGTGCTCGAACGCTCGAACTACCCGCTATTCTTCATGAATTCGGTCATCATCTCGGTCGGTTCGACCCTGCTGGCGCTGATCATCGCGGTGCCCGCCGCCTGGGCGATGGCCTTTGTGCCGGGCCGTCGGACCAAGGATATCCTGATGTGGATGCTGTCCACCAAGATGCTGCCGCCGGTGGGGGTTCTGGTGCCGATCTACCTGATCTTCCGCGATCTGGGGCTGCTGGACAGCCGCATCGGTCTGGTCGTCGTGCTGACGCTGATCAACCTGCCGATCATCGTCTGGATGCTGTTCACCTATTTCAAGGAGATCCCCGGCGAGATCCTGGAGGCGGCGCGCATGGATGGCGCGGGGCTGAAGGAAGAGGTGCTTTACGTGCTGACGCCGATGGCGGTCCCGGGCATGGCCTCGACGGTGCTGCTCAACATCATCCTCGCCTGGAACGAGGCGTTCTGGACGCTCAACCTCACGGCTTCCAAAGCCGCGCCGTTGACGCAGTTCATCGCCTCCTATTCCTCGCCCGAGGGGCTTTTCTACGCAAAACTCTCTGCCGCCTCGATCATGGCCATCGCGCCGATCCTGATCATGGGCTGGTTCAGCCAGAAACAACTTGTCCGCGGCCTGACCTTCGGCGCGGTGAAATAAGGACATAAGTCATGGGACAAATCACTCTGAAGGGCGTGCGCAAGACCTTTGGCGAAGTCGAAGTCATTCCGCCGCTGGATCTGGATATCAAGGACGGCGAATTCGTGGTCTTCGTGGGCCCGTCGGGCTGCGGCAAATCCACCCTGCTGCGTCTGATCGCGGGGCTCGAGGATCTTTCGGGCGGGCAGATCATGATCGACGGCACGGATGCCACCGAGGCCCCCCCCGCCAAGCGCGGCCTCGCGATGGTGTTCCAGAGCTACGCGCTCTATCCGCATATGTCGGTCAAGAAAAACATCGCCTTCCCGATGAAGATGGCCGGTGTGCCCACCGTCGAGCAAGAGCGCCGCATCGCCTCGGCGGCCGAGGCGCTCAACCTCACCGATTACCTGCACCGCAAGCCCGGCCAGCTTTCGGGCGGCCAGCGCCAGCGGGTGGCCATCGGGCGAGCCATTGTGCGCGAACCGGCCGCCTTCCTGTTTGACGAGCCGCTCTCGAACCTTGACGCGGCGTTGCGGGTGAACATGCGCCTCGAGATCTCGGAGCTGCATCAGAAGCTCAAGACCACCATGATCTATGTGACCCATGATCAGGTCGAGGCGATGACCATGGCCGACAAGATCGTGGTGCTGCGCGCAGGCCGCATCGAGCAGGTGGGCAGCCCGCTCGATCTCTACCGCAACCCCGATAACCGCTTTGTCGCGGGCTTCATCGGCAGCCCCAAGATGAACTTCATCGAAGGCGAGCGCGCCGCGGCCCGCGGGGCCCATGCCATCGGCATCCGCCCCGAGCATATCGACCTCTCGAGCACGCCGGTCGACGGCGCGATCGAGGGTCTGGTTGGCGTCTCCGAGCACCTTGGTTCGGACACCTATGCCCATGTGCAGGTCGAAGGCATCGGCCAGTTCAACGTCCGCGTCTCGGGCGAGGTCGATGTCCATGCCGGCGACACCGTCTGGCTCACCCCTCAAGAGCATAACATCCACCGCTTCGACGAAAACGGTAAAGCGATCCGGTAAACCACTCTGGCAGGGGCTGGCGCCCCTGCCCCTTGCGGCCCCTTCCAGGTGGCCCCCACTCCATTTCAGATAGGTGCCACCATGGTACAGCTTTCCAACGCCACTCTGTCGCAACTGCCCGAGGCCGTTAAGCGCCCCAGCTACGACCGCAGCAAACTGACCCCCGGCATTGTGCATATCGGTCTGGGCAATTTCCACCGCGCCCACCAGTCGTGGTATCTGCACCGGCTGATGGAAGCGGGCCTTGCCCATGACTGGGCGATCATCGGCGCGGGCGTGCGTGCCCCCGATGCGGCCATGCGCGACCGTTTGCTGGCGCAGGATTGTCTGACCACGCTGATCGAGCTGGACCCCAAAGGCCAGTCGGCCGAGGTCGTGGGCTCGATGATCGACTATATTCCGATCGAGGACGGCAATGGCGCGCTGATCAAGGCGATGACCGATCCGCAGATCCGCATCGTAGCGCTGACCGTCACCGAGGGCGGGTATTTCATCGACCCCGCCACCAAAGGCTTTGACGCCAAGCACCCCGATATTCTGCATGACGCCGCCAATCCCGAGACGCCGAAGACCGCCTTCGGGGCCATCGTGGCCGCGCTGAAAATCCGCCGTGACACGGGCGTCGGCCCCTTTACCGGCCAGTGCTGCGACAACCTTCAGGGCAATGGCGCGATCCTGCGTCAGACCGTGGTGTCGCTGGCGCGTCTGTCGGACCCCGATCTGGCCGACTGGATCGATGCCAACTGCACCTTCCCCAATGCAATGGTCGATTGCATCGTCCCCGCCACCGGTCCGAAAGAGCTGGAACTGGTGCGCTCGATCGGCATCGAGGATAACTGCCCCGTCACCCACGAGAATTTCCGCCAATGGGTGATCGAGGACAACTTCTGCGCGGGCCGCCCCGATTGGGACAAAGCGGGCGCGACCTTCTCGGATGATGTGCACAGCTTCGAGACCATGAAGATCCGCATTCTCAATGGTGGCCATCAGGTCATTTCGGATGTGGGCGAAGTGCTTTCGGTTGCACATATTTCCGAATGTATGGACCATCCCAAGATCCACGCGTTCTACCGCAAGGTGGAGACCGAAGAGATCATGCCGCATGTGCATGCCGTGCCCGGCATGACGCCCGAAGGCTATGTCGCCCTGATCGAGGCGCGTTTCTCGAACCCGATGATTGTCGACACCACCCGTCGTGTGGCCTTTGACGGGTCGTCACGCCATCCGGGCTTCATCCTGCCTTCGGTGCGCGAATGCCTCGAGAAAGGCCTGACCGTCGAGGGTCTGGCGCTCGTCTCGGCGGCTTGGGCGCGCTACTGCACCGGCATCCGTGAGGATGGCACGGTCGTCGAACCCAATGACCCCTTCTGGGCGGACCTGCAGATCCGCGCCTTGGCTGCCAAAGAGAACCCGCAGGAATGGCTGGAAAACCGCCTTCTATATGGCGAACTGGCCGATGATGCGCGTTTTGCCGAGCCCTTCGCGAAATGGCTGACGATGATCCATGCGCAGGGCCTTGAAGCCGCGCTTGACGCCTATCTGGCCTGATCCGATGTATCTGGGCATCGATCTTGGCACATCGGGCCTGCGCGCGCTTCTGATTGATGATCAGGGGCGCGCCATTGGTTCGTCGGAGGCGCATTATAGCGCCGTGCATCCCCATGCCGGCTGGTCCGAACAGGACCCCGCCGAATGGATTGCGGCGTTGGAAAAGGCCGTTGCGCACCTGCGCGCCAGCCATCCGGAATGTGCAGCCCTCAAGGGTATCGGTGTTGCGGGCCATATGCATGGTGCGACGCTGCTGGATGCCGAGAACAACGTTCTGCGGCCCTGTATTCTTTGGAACGACACCCGCAGCCATACCGAGGCCGCGGCGCTGGATCACCTACCGGTTTTCCGCGAGATTTCCGCCAATATCGTCTTTCCGGGCTTTACCGCGCCCAAGTTGATGTGGGTGGCCAAAAATGAACCCGAGGTCTTCGCCAAGGTTGCAAAGGTCCTGCTGCCTGCGGCCTATCTCAACTGGTATCTGACGGGCGCGCATGTGGCCGATATGTCCGATAGCGCGGGCACCAGCTGGCTGGATGTGGGCGCGCGTGACTGGTCAAGCCGCCTGCTCAGCGCAAGCCATATGCGCAAGGACCAGATGCCGCATCTGGTCGAGGGCTCCGCCCCCGCCGGACAGTTGCGCGCCGATCTGGCGCAGGCATGGGGCGTGGGCGATGTCACCGTGGCAGGCGGCGCGGGCGATAATGCCGCCGCCGCGTGCGGGATCGGTGCATTGACCGAAGGCCAGGGCTTTGTGTCGCTGGGCACATCGGGCGTTCTGCTGGCCGCGCGTGACGGCTTTGCCCCCGCCCCCGCGACGGCGCTGCACACGTTCTGCCATGCGGTGCCTGACCGCTGGTACCAGATGGGCGTGATGCTTTCGGCCACCGACAGCCTCAACTGGCTGGCCTCGATCACCGGCAAATCCCCGCGCGAGCTGGTGGAGCCGCTGGGCGAGACCTTGCCCCCTCCGGGGCGAGTGCGTTTCCTGCCCTATCTCTCGGGCGAGCGCACCCCGCATAATGACGCCGCCATCCGTGGCAGTTTCACGGGGCTGGGCACCGATACGACCGTCAATGACATGGTGCTGGCCGTGCTGACCGGCGTGGCCTTCGGGCTGCGCGACAGCGCCGAGGCATTACGCGCCACAGGTGCCGAACTGGGCCAGCTTTTCGCCATCGGCGGCGGCTCGGCCTCGGCGCTCTGGCTCAAACTGATTGCGACGGTGCTGGCTCTGCCTTTGGCCAAACCCGAAGCCGGTGAATTCGGGGCGGCCCTCGGGGCTGCGCGCCTTGGTCAGGTTGCGGCGACAGGCGCGGACCCTGCACGGATCATGACGCCGCCGCCCATTGGCGCGGTCATCGCACCGCAGGCCGATCTGGTCGCCGCCTATGACGATGCCTATCGCGCCTTCCGCGCGGCCTATCCGGCCATCCGTGCCATCCAGTAACGTTCTCACTAAGGACAAAGCGATGATTTTATGTGCTGGTGAAGCCCTCATTGATATGATCCCCACCCCGACCGTCTCGGGCGGCGAGGGGTTTGTTCCCCATAATGGCGGGGCGGTGTTCAACACCGCGATCGCCTTGGGGCGGCTTGGACAGACGGCAGGGATGCTGACCGGACTGTCGAGCGATCTTTTCGGGCAGCAGCTTGATCAGGGGCTGCGCGACAGTCAGGTGGACACCCAGCTCTGCATCCGCAGCGACAGGCCGACCACGCTGGCCTTCGTCAAGCTGGTCGACGGACATGCAAGCTATGTCTTTTACGACGAGAATTCGGCGGGACGCATGCTGACCGAAGCCGATCTGCCGCCCCTGCCCGACAGCGTGAACGCGCTCTATTTTGGCGGGATCTCTCTGGCTTGCGAACCGGGGGCCGATGCCTATGCCGCCCTTCTGGCCCGCAACCATACCAACCGCGCGGTGATGATCGACCCCAATATCCGCCCCGGTTTCATCCGTGACGCAGCGCGCTATCGGGCACGGCTTGGCGCGATGCTGGCCCAATCCGATATCGTGAAAGTCTCCGACGAGGATCTCGACTGGATCATCCCCGGCGCGCAGACATTGCCCCAGAAGGCACAGGCGCTGCAGGCCAGCGGCCCTGCCGTGGTGATCGTGACACGCGGGGCGCAAGGGGCCAGCGCGTGGCTTGCAGATGGCACCGAGGTCAGCATTGCCGCCGAGCGGGTCACCGTGATCGATACGGTCGGTGCGGGAGATACGTTCAACGCGGGCATTCTGGCGAAGCTGTCGGAACTGGGCCTGCTGGAGAAACCCCAGCTGCGCCGTCTTGCGCCGGACGATATGCGCCGCGTTCTGGCCTTCGGGGCGAAAGTCGCGGCCGTCACCGTCTCGCGCGCGGGGGCCAACCCGCCTTGGGCTGTGGAACTGGCCTGACAGGGTGTGACCACATCAGGCAGCCCGCAACGGGACAGCCACAAAGAGGCGGCCGCCGTCTTTTGAACCAAATGCCGATGACGCGAAGTAGTTTTACTATTTCGCGTCATTCTTTTTGGACAGATCAGATAATTGCTTCTATATCACAAATATAAGGATTTATTCTTTCAAGCTTTTCGCCTTACGGTGCACTGCCCATCGGGCACCATTCTCGGGAGAACATGACGTGACAAGCGATGCGAAAACCCCCGCTTACATCGTGGGGATCGCCGCGTCCGCAGGCGGGCTTGAAGCCACATCCCTGCTGGCACAGAACCTGCCCAAATCGCTTGATGTGGCCTATGTGCTGGCCCAGCATATGTCGCCCAGCCATAAATCCATGCTGGTGCAGCTTCTGGCGCGTGAAACCAGCCTTGCCGTGGTCGAGATCGAAGAACGTGTGGTGCCTGCGGCCAATACCATCCACATCCCGCCGCCCGGCCATGACGTCGTTCTGGAAGATGGCGAGTTTGTGCTGCGCAACCCCGAAGGGCATCCGGCGGCCCCCAAACCCTCGGCGGACCGGCTGTTCAAATCGATTGCCGGCGAGGTGGGAGAGCGCGCCGTGGGCGTGGTGCTTTCGGGCACCGGATCGGATGGAAGCTACGGGGTGCAGGCCATCCGCGAGGCGGGCGGGATCACCATCGCGCAGGAACCCTCGAGCTGCAAATACGTGTCCATGCCGGTGTCGGCCATCCGCACCGGCTGTGTGGACCTGACGCTGACGCCGCAGCAGATGGGCCAGCATCTGGCAATGATCCTTGCCCAGCCGCGCGATCTGGCAAGCCTCAAGGATATCAACGAGCAGACTGGAAAGAATTCGGATCTGTTCCAGATCCTGCTGGGCCATACACTGGTCGATTTCCGCCAGTATAAGGAAAGCACGATCAACCGCCGCATCCATCGCCGGATGATCGCCAAGGGGATCGAGAGCTACAACGATTACATCGAACTCTGCCGCCGGTCGGTAGACGAGGTCGAGGCGCTGTATCGCGACCTGCTGATCTCGGTCACCAATTTCTTCCGCGATCCCGACCAGTTTCTGGCGCTGCGCGATGCGATTACCAAGAAGGTCTCCGATGGCGCGCAAGAGCCGCTGCGGGTCTGGATTGCGGGCTGCGCGACCGGCGAGGAGGCCTATTCGATTGCCATCCTCATCGTCGAGGCCTTGGGCGGGCTGGCAAAGGTCGAAAAGGACAAGCTGCAGATCTTTGCCACCGATATCGATGATCGCGCCTTGGCCATCGGTCGGCGCGGGCAATATCCGGCCTCTGCCGTCACCGATATTCCGCAGGAATATCTGGCGCGCTATTTCGATCTGGCCGAAGATCATGTCGTGGTGAAATCGAAGCTGCGCAGCTTCGTCATGTTCTCGCGCCATAACGTCTTTCAGGATGCGCCCTTCATGTCGATCGACCTCGTGTCGATCCGTAACGTGCTGATCTATTTCGAACCCAAACTGCAGGAACGGGTGCTGACGCGGATCCAGTATGCGCTCAAACAGGACGGTCTGCTGTTTCTGGGCACATCCGAGACGACCGGCGCGCTGGAAAGCTTCTTCGTGCCGCTCAGCCAGCATGGAAAGATCCTGCGCAAACGCTCCACAAGGCTGAATTCGGCAGCCCCTGCCCTGAACGGCTCGCTACCGCCTGCCAATCATCTGCGCGCCGCGTCGCCTGCAAGCTACCGCAATGCACCGACGCCTCCCAATGACTGGTGGCGTTTCGATGCGCTGGCGAAATCCGTGGTGCGCAATGGCTTCCTGACCAATCGCGACCGCGCCGTGCTGAAAATCTATGGCGATATCGCCCCCTTCGTGGAAATGCGCACCCCCATTCATGGCGGCATGACGCTGGATGTGCTGCAAAAGGCGCTGGCCTATGAGGCCAATTCCATGGTGCTGGTCGCGCTCAAGCAGCGTGAGGCACGGTCGGGCCAATGGCATCAGGTGGACGGGCGCGACTTCAATACCGTGCGGATGACCGCGTGGCCGATCATCGACGACAAGGCCGAGGAGCCGGTGGTGCTGATCGGTTTCGAGACCGAGATGCGCTCGGAGCCCGACCCCGAGAATATCGAGCGTTCGGATTACCTGAACTATCTCGAAACAGAGCTGTCGCGCACCCGCGACACGCTACAGATCACGATAGAGCAGCTCCAGACCTCGAACGAGGAACTGCAATCGCTGAACGAAGAGCTGCAATCCTCGAACGAGGAGCTGCAATCCACGAATGAGGAGCTGGAGACCTCGAACGAGGAGCTGCAATCCACGAATGAGGAACTGATCACCGTCAACGAGGAGCTGCTGGTCAATACCGGCCAGCTCGAACGCACCTCGGCCGAGCTGAACGGGCTGATCAAGGGGCTGCCCACGGTGATGATGATGCTTGATCAGGGGCTATTGATCCGCCATGCCAGCCAGTCGGCCACACGGACCTTCGAGATCCGCGAGCGTGGCCATTCGCTGGGCCATCTGTCGCAATGCTACATCCCCAACGGCTACCCGCCGCTTGTCGATATCTGTTCGCAGGCGCTTCTGGACCGCCGCCCGCATTACCGGCAGTTCGAGATTGACGATTACTGCCATTCGCTGACCGTTTCGCCGCTGGTCACCGAAAGTGACGGATTGATCGGGCTGATCGTGCTGATCACCTCGGTCGATATGACGGTGGATTCCCTGCTGAACCAGACCTTGCGCAAATTCTCGAATATCGGGACATGGCGCGTCAATCTGGCAACCGAAGAGGTCAGCTGGTCGGAAGAGACCTATGCCATCCACGGCATGATGCCCGATAAGGCCAAGCGGAAAATGGATGAGGCGGTCAATTACTACCATCCCGACGACCGCGATATCGTCAAATCCGCCATCGAGAGCGCACTCAACCGCAATGAACCCTTCCATTTCTTCGCCCGCCTCAAACGCAGGGACGGCGCGACGGTTGTGGTGGAAAGCTCTGGCTCGGCGGTGCGGAACGAGGTGGGCGAACCCATCGCGCTGATCGGGGTCTGCCGTGATTTCTCGCGCATCCAGAACGAGAACCTTCTGGTGCGCCATTATGACGAGATCACCACCGAACAGCATATGGGCTTCTTCTCGATCGATATCATCAACAACCTGCATTACTGGAATCCGGTGCTGATCGAGATGATGGATGTCGCCTCCGAGGGCGACCAGTCTCTGGACCGGCTGATTTCGCATCTGCCGTCGGACCGCCAGACCCTGCTGCGCAAGACGCTTCAGGACGCGATCCAGCAGCGCCGGCCCTTCTGCCTCGAAGAGACACTGATCCTGCGGCATGGTGCATCCCGCAAATGCCAGATCCGCGGCAATGTCGAGTGCAATGCCAGCAATCAGGTCACGCATCTTTACGGGTCGATCAGGGTCATCGACTAGGCGGTTTTTTGCGCGGGCTGGCGGTTTTCAGGAAATTGAAACCAACGTGACCAAAAGCCCGCTCACAATTAAGACCTTATTAACGATTACAACCAGATGATGTTTCCAAGAACAAATACTCCATTGACCGAAAGGATACCCGAAAATGGGTGCGGACGGGCAGCACAGCCATCATGAGTATGGAATAGTTACACTCCACCTCCTCCGTGACGATGCCACCGGCGCATGGTTTGCCGAGCGGATCGAAATGAATCTGGACAACATGCGCAACCAGATCACGTTCCGCCAGCCTGAACCGCTGGCGGGTGCGTTTACCTCCCCTTTTGCAGAGGCTTTGATCCATTATCTTCCCCAGAATGGTGATTTCTCTGTCTCGACCAATTCCCACAACCTGATCGAGATCCCCGGTCTTGTGCTGGGCGGGATGCGGATTATCGCGCAGCGCAATGTCAACGGTTTGCAGCGCGTGGCGGTGCGATTCCGCAATGTCATTGGCGAGTTTCAGGCGGTCTTGTCGATCAAGTATCGCAGCGAAGGCCAGACACTGACCACGCTGGAAAAAGGCGCGACCGATGCGTTGTTGTCGCTGCTGATCCCCTGCCTTGATCTTGCGCATGTCGAGCTTGACACATTCGCCGATGCTGACCTGCCGTTCAAAGTGGCGCTGCGGTTGCAGACCCTGACGCAGAAAAAGGAGGATCTGGCCTTTTTTACCCATATGCTGCGGCGCTATGTGGAAAATACTCCGCAGATGCTGGCGGTGGATTATCTCTCGCAGCTTCCCGCCCATCAGGAAGACCCCGCCATCAAGCTTGTCGCCAATAGCTAAGTCCTCCCGATCCGGGCCACGTTTTCCAGTATCCCTGTTTCCAGTATCCGGCCCGTGATCTTTGATCGCAGGGCTTTTTGTGTTTCGATGCAAGGCATTAACCTTAAATGCATCCGGCACAGCACGGCATATCCCCGCCGGCCGCCTGTGGGGGCTTCCCTTCCCGCCCGTTCGGCGCGACAGTAAGAGACCAACAAGGCGGAGGGACATCATGAGCGGCACCACGACTATCCTGATCGGCGCGCCCGTCGATTGCGGCAAACGCGGCAAGGGCTGCCTGATGGGGCCCGACGCCTATCGCGTGGCAGGGATCAAGGAGATCCTAACCGAACTGGGGCGCGACATACGCGATCTGGGCAATCTCGCCCCCGGCCCCCTGCCCGAGGTCACCCCCGATAATGACCGCATCCATGCTATGGCGGAAACCGTCGCATGGACCCGCACCCTGATGCAGGCCGGACGCGATGCGGCCAAGCTGGGCTTTCCGATTTTCATGGGCGGCGATCACGCGCTGGCTATGGGCTCTGTCGCGGGGATGATCCAGCATGCGGCCGATCTGGGGCGGCCCTTCTATCTGCTCTGGCTCGATGCCCATTCCGATTTCCATACGCCGCAGAGTTCGGGATCGGGCAATCTGCATGGCACGCCGGTCGCCTATCTGACGGGGCGCGACGGGTTCGCGGGGTTTCCCACGCTCGACCACTATCTCGAACCGTCGCATACCTGCATGCTCGGTCTGCGCTCTGTCGATCCGGCAGAACGGGTCGCGCTGAAGAAAAGCCCCGTGCGCCGCTATGACATGCGTGCCATCGACGAAACCGGCATCGCCCGACCGCTGGGCGATTTTCTGGCCGAGGTGGAGGCGGCGAACGGCATGCTGCATGTCTCGCTGGATGTCGATTTTCTCGACCCCTCGATCGCTCCCGCTGTGGGCACCACCGTGCCGGGGGGCGCGACATTCCGCGAGGCGCATCTGGTGATGGAAATGCTGCATGACAGCGGGCTGGTCACCTCGCTCGATCTGGTCGAGCTGAACCCGTTCATGGACGAACGCGGCAAGACGGCGCAGCTCATGGTGGATCTGACCGCCTCGCTCTTCGGGCGTTCGGTCTTTGACCGGCCCACGCTCAACCACGCGCGCCGATTCTAATGCAAAAGCCCCGGCCTGACGACCGGGGCCCTGTCCCTGAGGCGCGCAAGGGTCAGCGCCCGTTTGCGTCCGTCATGGCCTCCGACCCGGCAGGGGTCTCGGTGAACCGTGCCATGATATTGGCCACCAGCGCCCCCGAGATATTGTGCCAGACCGAAAACATCGCCGAAGGCACCGCCGCCAGCGGCGAGAAATAGGCGGTGGCCAATGCGGCCCCGAGCCCCGAATTCTGCATACCGACCTCGATGGCAATCGCTTTGCGGCGGGCAAGGCTGAGCCCTGTCAGACGGCCCGCCAGATAGCCGATCAGATAGCCCAGCAGGTTATGTACGACAACCACGCCGAAAATCATCACACCCGACTGGACGATGGCCCCTTTCGAGGCCGCAACCACGGCCGCCACAATCAGCACGATCCCCGTGACCGAAACCAGCGGCAGCGCGGGAATGGCGGCCTTGACCAGCTTGGGCAGGAATTTCTGCGCGATAATCCCCAGCACCAGCGGCAAGATCACCATTTTCAGGATCGAGACAAACATCGCCATCCCGTCCACCGGCAGATGGGTCGATGCGAAGGTCCATACGAGGAACGGCGTCACCACCGGCGCCAGCAGGGTCGTGACCGAGGTACAGGCCACAGAAAGCGCCAGATCACCTTTGGCAAGATAGGTCATCACATTCGAGGAGGTGCCGCCCGGGCAGCACCCGACCAGAATGACCCCCGCCGCCACTTCGGGGGCCATCGGCACGATCATCGTCAGTGCCACGGCGATCAGCGGCATAATAACGAATTGCGAGACCACCCCGATGGCCACCTGCACGGGGCGTTTGGCGACCTCGGCAAAATCCTGTGCCGAGATGGTCAGCCCCATTCCGAACATGATAAGCCCCAGCAGCGGGACGATCAGCCCTTTGAGCTGTACGAAAATATCGGGAAAGGCAAAGCCAAGACCTGCAAAAAGCACGGTCCAGAACGCGAATGTCCGCCCGACAAATTGCGAAAATGCGGCGATTGATTTCATTTTTTCCCTCAAAATCGTAACATGATTTCTTCTGCATGATCGCGCGGATACTCACCCCGCTTATGAAATACAAGACATTCTCCCCGAAAAACACAATTTGCCGAATATCCTCGGGAAAACTCCGATGACATTCTCGCGCAAGACGGGCAAAACAGAGACATACATAAAGGAGATTTCCATGCTCATCCTCCCCGATGACAGCACGCATGATTACCCGCTTCTGGAGACGCTGGTTGAAGATGATGATCTGGGCCAGATCGTGCTCCGACTTGCCCGTGCAATGGTGCCACTGGCGGGGCGCTTGGCGGCAGGCAAGCTGCCCGGTGATCCTGCGGCGCTGGTCGGCCAGAATGACAGCGGGGATGCGCAAAAAGCACTGGATGTCGGGGCGCATGAGCATGTGCTGGCGGCGCTCGAGGGCAGCAATATCCGCCATGTCCTGTCAGAAGAGGCCGCAGCCCCCGTCTGTCTGGACCCCGAGGGCGATTGGGATCTGGTGATTGACCCGATTGACGGTTCCGGCTCCATCGGTATCGGGGCGCCCTTGGGGATGCTGTTTGCGCTTTATCCCGCAGGCACGGGTGATTTTCTGCGGGCAGGCAATGAAGCCGTCGCGGCGGGCTATGCGTCTTTCGGCCATTCGCTGGATTTCGGCTACTCCTTGGGCGATGGCGTGCATATCGCCACCTATGATGCGCAATCGCAGGCCTTCCATGTGACACTCGCCAAGGTGATGCTGCCCGAACAGGCCAAGATCATCGCCTATAACGCCTCCAACGAACGTCACTGGTCGGCGGGGTTGCAGGCCTATATCCACGATCTGCGCTTGGGGAAGACCGGCCCGCGCGCGCGGGATTTCAACATGCGCTGGCTGGCGGCGGCTGTGGGCGAGCTACATCGCATCCTCTTGAAAGGCGGTGCTTTTCTTTATCCGCAGGATGCGCGCAAGGGCTATGAGAATGGCCGCTTGCGCCTGACCTACGAGGCCGTGCCAATCGCCTTTTTGATCGAACAGGCCGGAGGTCGGGCCAGCACGGGCCAGAAGCGCATTCTGGATCTCGTTCCGACAGAGCTGCATGAATTTGTCCCGCTGATCTTCGGAGCGGCGGAAGAGGTCGGGGTGATCGAAGACTATATCGCCCGAAATAGCTGACCTTTGTCAGGTAACGCATTTCTTGCGATCCGAGGATAATCGCCGCATGATCTCCCGTATATTATGGGGGATCATATGGATCTGATCGATGAATTGCGCGCCTTTGTTGCCACCGCACAGACACGCTCTTTCACGGCGGCGGCAGATCAGCTCGGGTTGTCGAACCGCCTGACCTCGAAATATGTGGCGGCGCTGGAAGCCCGTCTCGGGACGCGGCTGTTCCAGCGCACTACGCGCAAGGTCGGGCTGACGCCTGCAGGCGAGGAGCTGATGGCGCGTGCGCCCGCCCTGCTCGATGATCTGGACCTGATGATCGGCGATATTGCCGAGGGCTCGCGGGGGCTCGCGGGGCTGATCCGCATCTCGGCCCCCGTCACCTTCGGGGAAGCCTATCTGGCCGAGATGCTGGGACGTTTCGGGCAGACCCATCCCGATCTGACCATTGATCTGCGACTGAGCGACCGGTTTACCGATCTGGCCGGCGACGGGATCGATCTGGCGTTCCGCATCGGTCAGCTTGACATGATGGCGCTGAAATCCCGCAAGATCGGCGCTTTTCGGGTAAAACTGGCCGCCAGCCCCGCCTATCTGGCTGCACATGGCAGACCGCAAAAACTTGCGGATCTGGAACATCATAGCTGCATCATCGACACCAACCGCCGCAATGCCCGCCGCTGGTCGTTCCACAAGGACAGGCATGTCACGGTCACGGGGCGGTTTCATGTCAACTCGGCCCGCGCCGCCTGCCGCTTTGCCGAAATGGGTCTGGGGATCACCTATTGCCCCGATTTCGCCCTGCGCGCGGCCTTGGAAAGCGGACGGCTGGTTGCCCTTCTACCGGAGGAGACAGGGGAAACCTATCCGGTGAATATCGTCTATCTCGAAGGGCAGCGCCTGCCCCGCAAGCTGCGCGCACTCATCGATTTCGCCCAAGAGGATATGAAACAGTCAGGCATTCTGGGCGAGTGTTGAAAGCGGGGCCGCAACCGGACCGGCCCCGTTTCCGGCCCTATTGCGCGGCCTCCACTGCGCCCGCCTCTGTCAATGCGTTCATCTCGTCCTCGGCCAGATGCAGCTCTGCCGCCTTCACAAAGCTTGCAAGCTGGCTTTCGCTGGTGGCCGAGGCGATAGGGGCGCTGACCCCTTCCCGCGCGATCAGCCATGCCAGTGCCACCTCGGCGGGTTTGGCATTATGGGCCAGGGCCACCTCGTCCAGCGCCTGAAGCACCGCCAGCCCCCGATCATTCAGATATTTCCGGACCATATCCCCGCGTTTGGACCCTTCGAGGTCTTCGGGCCTGCGGTATTTCCCGCTCAGGAACCCGGCGGCAAGGCTGAAATAGGTGACCACACCGATATTCTGCGCGATACAGAACGCGCGCAGATCGCCCTCGAACCCGTCACGGTCATAGAGGTTATATTCGGGCTGGAGCACCTGATAGGCCGGAAGCCCGTGGTCTTTCGCAACGCGCTGCGCCGAGGACAGCAACGCGTAATCATAGTTTGACGCCCCGATCGCACGGATTTTCCCCGCTGCCAACAGGTCACGATAGGCCCCCAGCGTCTCTTCATGGCGCACGCTGTCATCGGGCCAATGCGAGAAATAAAGATCGACATGGTCGGTTTTCAGCCGCTCCAGCGACAGGTCGATCGCCTTGGAAATCCACGCTTGCGACAGGCCTTTTTCACCCGGACCGCCCATATCGGAACCGACCTTGGTAAACAGCGTCACTTTCTCGCGCAGGCCGGGCCGCGCGGCGAACCACTTGCCAAGGATCGTCTCGGACTCGCCGCCGCTATTGCCTTCCCCCCATGCGGAATAGACATCCGCCGTGTCAATCGTGGTAAAGCCGTGATCGATCAGCGCATCCAGCATGCGAAAACTCGCCGCCTCATCCAGTGTCCAGCCGAAAACATTGCCGCCGAACACAATCGGGGAAATCTCCAGACCGGTCGTGCCAAGTGTGTTGGTTTTCATGAAAGGCCTCCTTTCTCAAACGGTTTCAAGGGTCGAAGCCGCCCTTGGTCCTCATAGAAATGTATCTGCACCCAAAGATAGTGCGCCCGATCCCGCCGCACATGCGCAAGGCCGTCTAAGGTGATGAAAGAACCGTGAGCTTCAGCAGGTGGCAGGCGCGTCGCCCGCCAGATGGGCGCGATGGATCTCGACCAGATCGCGCAGGAAATCGGCCACCGCCCGCACCCGCGGCGATTGCACAAGATCGGTCTGGGTCACCAGCCAGACCGGCTGATCAATCCCCAGATCGCGGCGCAGGCAGACCAGCCCGCGCGGTTGCGCCAGAAAATGTGGCAGGACCGCCAGCCCCAGCCCTGCCCGACAGCCCGCCACCTGTGTGGCAAGCGAAGTGGTCGACAGAACCGGTGGACGGCCTTGCAGCATCTGCTCGACCCAGATGGCCGCAGCCAGATGCGACTGCCCCTCGCCCCACATGATGAAGGCGTCATGATCGAAGGCCGCGCCCTCACCACCGGTTGTCCGCTGCGCCAGATAGGACGGCGCGGCATAAAGCCCCAAGCCCAGCCGCCCCAGACGCTGCAACGTGACATGGCCGCGCTCCGGTTTGACCATCCTGAGCGCCAGATCGGCGTCGCGACGATGCAGATTGACCGTGCGCACATCTGTCACCAGATCAAGGCAAAGCTTGGGATGTCGGGCCTGCAAACGCGGCAAAGCGGGCAGGATCAGATCGGTGGCAAGATTTTCAGCCGTGGCCAGCCGCACCGTGCCCGACACCTCGCGCGAGGGCTGCGCATGGCCCGCAAGGCTATTGGCCGCCGCCTCCATATCCTCGGCCCGTTCCACCAGCGCCGCACCATCCTCGGTCACGCGATAGCCGGTCTGGGTGCGCAAGAACAATGGCGTGCCCATCGCGGCCTCCAGCCTCTCGATCCGGCGCGACACCGTGGCCAGCCCCAGCCGCAACTGCCCCGCCGCCCCCGACAACGTGCCCATCCGCACCACCGCCAGAAACACTTTCAGATCATCCCAGACGATTGCCATGGCCTCACCTTCCATTTCCGGAAAGCGGTATACCGATTACGTGGATACTCTCCGTATCTGAAAAATGGCAAGACCGGCAGCACAAGACAAGCGGAAAGGACCGATCATGCAAAAACGTTCGCTGACGAAAGAACTCCACGTTTCGGCCTTGGGGCTCGGCTGTATGGGCATGAGCGAATTCTACGGCCCCCGCGATGATGCGCAATCGCTGGAGGTGCTGCATCAGGCGACAGAGGCGGGGCTGGATTTTCTGGATACTGCCGACATGTATGGCCCCTTCCACAACGAGGAACTGATCGGGCGTTTTCTGAAAGAGACCCGCGCGAAGGTCAAAATCGCCACGAAATTCGGGATTGTGCGCAAGCCCGGAGCCTATGAACGCGACATCGATACCAGCCCCGCCTATGCACGGCAGGCACTGGAAGGGTCGCTCAGGCGGCTGGGCGTGGAACGGGTGGATCTGTATTATGTGCACCGCGTCGCTCCCGACCAACCGATCGAAGAGACCATGCAGGCGCTGGCCCGACTGGTGGCCGAGGGCAAGATCGGCCATATCGGTCTTTGCGAGGTCAGCGCCGCGACCCTGCGCCGCGCACATGCCGTGCATCCGGTCAGCGCGCTACAGACCGAATATTCGCTCTGGACCCGTGGCGTAGAGACCGAGATCCTGCCTGTCTGCCGCGAGTTGGGCATCGGCTTCGTGCCCTATTCGCCCTTGGGGCGCGGGTTCCTGACCGGCGCCTATAGCGACCCGAGCAAGCTGGCCAGCGGCGATTTCCGCGCGATGCTGCCACGGTTCAAGGATCAGGCGCTGGCCAGCAATCTGCGCATCGCCGATCTGGTGCGCGACTGGGCCCTGCGCAAAGGCTGCAGCCCCGCGCAACTGGCGCTGGCATGGCTGCTGGCACAAGGGGACGATATCGTGCCCATTCCCGGCACCAAGCGTCCGGCCTATCTTGCGGACAATCTTGGCGCGCTGGATGTGGTCCTGACCCCCGAAGATCTGGCCGCACTGGACCGCGCATTGGCGCAGATGCCGGTTGCGGGCGCGCGCTACACGGCAGAGGGCATGAAAGGGGTTGATGCCTGAGAGTCGAGGCCTGAGTGTTGAGGCCTGAGATCGGTCTGGCCGTTTGCCACAGGCGCGGTTTTTCCTCGCCTCGGCGCAAGGCCCGCGCTATCCAGAAAGCATGAGAGTGCTGCTGATTGAAGACACCCCCGATCTGGCCCGCAATGTCGCGCAATTCCTGCGCCTGCAAGGCCATGCGGTGGATATTGCCGCCTCGGTCGATGAGGCCGAGGCCGCTTGGGATGTGACCGATTATGCAGGGGTGATCCTCGATCTGGGGCTGCCCGACGGGTCGGGGCTGACGCTTCTACGCGCCCGCAGACGCGCCGGTGACCGCACGCCGGTGATCATTGCCACCGCGCTCGACCAGATTTCGGACCGGATCGCGGGGCTGGATGCCGGTGCCGATGACTATGTGACCAAACCTTTCGATCTGGGCGAGCTGGCCGCGAGGCTGCGCGCCCATGCGCGGCGTTCGGAAGGCAACCCGACCGCCCAGACCGCCCTTGGCGATCTGCGGATCGACCGTGCCGCGGCACGGCTCTGGCGCGAAGGCACAACTGGCGAAGGCAAGGAAATCCGTCTGACATCGCGGGAATGGTCGCTTTTCGAGGCGCTTCTGGCGGCGCGCGGGCGCATTCTGTCGCGGGCCGCACTGGAAGAGACCCTGTTCGCCTATGATGACAGCGTGGAAAGCAATGCGGTCGAGGTCTATATCTCGCGGCTACGGGGGAAGCTCGGCGCGGAGGTCATCGTGACGCGGCGCGGTTTGGGATATCTGATCCCGTGACGCCGTGGTCGCTGAAAAAGCGCCTGCTGCGCAATGTGCTTCTGGCGGTGGGCTTTGGCTGGATCGCGACCCTGAGCGTGGGCATTTATGCGCTGAACCATGAAATGGGCGAAGTTCTGGATGGCGCGTTGAAGGACGACGCCGCGTTGGTGGCGCAGCTTCTGGCGCATGACCAGACCCAAGCCATTGCCACTTGGGCCAACAGCCATGCGCAAAACACGGATTGGCAGATGCGCATCCTGCTGCCGGAGGGGCCGACCACCGCTGCCCCCTGGCCTGCGCTCGGGCGTGATGGGATCAGCCAGACCGAAGACTGGCAGGTGGTGCGGCAAACAACCCCCGACGGCGTGATCGAGATCGGCCAGAGCCTCAAGCGCCGCAGCCATGAATTGATGGAAGCCGCCCGCGCCTTCCTGTTCCTGATCATCCCGCTTTTGCTGATTGTCACCGCCGCCGTCATCCTGACCCTGCGCAAGAGCCTGTCCTCGACCATCGCCTTCTCGCACAGGATGCGCCGCCGCAGCGCCGAGGATCTCTCGCCCCTCTCGGCGGATATGCTGCCGCAGGAAATGGCCCCTGTCACCGATGCCTTCAATATCTACCTTGACCGGATCAAGGATCTGCGCGCCGCCGAGCGCCATTTCATCGCCAATGCCGCACATGAGTTGCGCACGCCCTTGGCGGTGCTGCGCAGCCGGATCGAGGTCATGGCCGCCACGCCCCAAGCCGCGCAGGCCGACGCGCGCAGGGATCTGATCGACACGATCGACCGGCTGTCGCTGCGCGTCGAGCGCCTGCTACAGCTTGAACGCGCCGAGGCGGGGCTGGGCCTTGCGCGGGAGCGGATCGATATTGTGGCGCTGATCCGGCTGCTTTGCCACGAGCTGCGCCCGCACAGCAACGGGCAGCCCCCGATCCTGTTTGACGACAGCGATCTGGACCGGCTCGATATTTCCAGTGACCGCGATGCGCTGGCGATCATCTTGCGCAATCTCTTGGGCAATGCCCGCGATCACGGCACCGGCACAGTCCGGCTGCAACTGTCACCGCAAGGGCGTCTGCGGGTCACCAACCCCGCCCCACCCGAGGCCAGCTTCCATCTGGAACGTTTCGGCAAGTCCGGCGGCTCTGCCGGATCGGGACTGGGGCTGGACATCGTGATGCGGCTGGCGCGCGATCTGGGCATCCCGACCCGCTTCGAGATCCTCCCGCGCGAGGCCGGACCTCTGGCGCAGGTCACGCTTGACCTGCCGGTCTGCACCAAAGACCAGTAACCTGCTTTACGGCAAAAGAAAAACCCCTATGGCCAGCGGCCATAGGGGGAGTTTCGTCAGTCGGGCTCGTTCTCGTTCACTGCCCTCGTCGGATCATTTTTTGCCTGGGCCCTCTCGACGTCTGGGGCAAGCGCACCTGCCCCCGAACTCGTTAACCACCACCCAAAATCACGGGTCCCCACCCCGGGGATACATCGCCTGTGCTCAGTGCAGGCCGTAAGCCGAGCCCGACTGCATGAGCGTCACGGTCGAAGATGCACCATGCATCTCGATCTCGGCCACGCTCATCGGGCAGGCGCCAAGCCCCGCGCCCCAGACCTCGACCGAGGCCTGTCCGCCGAATGTCGCATTCAGCACCGATTTCAGCGCATCTCCCGAAAGCTTGGCAACCATGCCACCCTCGATCAGTTCAAGCTCTGCCGCCTGAACGCGCGTATTTCCGATAATCAGTTCCAACGTTTTCTCCATGAAGACGTTCAAGAGGTGGTCAGGTCCGGCTGCGGGCCGGACCGCTCGACATCAGCTACAGCCCGAGGTGCCGCCGCAGGTATTGCATTTCATGCAGGTCCCATTGCGCACGAGCGTGTAATTGCCGCATTCGCCACAGGCCTCGCCCTCATAGCCCTGCATCTTGGCTTTGGTGCGGGCATCCATCGACACCGTGCCCGAGGACACAGCCGTAGAGGTCTTGGCCGTAAAGCCGGTCTGTGTTTCCGAGAACCCGACCGCCGCCTGACCGCCCTGAAACACCATCAGCTCTTGCGGCAAACGTTTGCGCAGATAGCCCGAAGACGAAATCTGGCGCAGGACTTCCAGCGATTTCGATGCCTGCTCGTCCTCTTCCAGCGAGCTTTCCGAACCATGCCCGATATCGTCGAATGTATGGCCTTTGGGCTTCACATGCGCCAGATCGGTGCGGTCAAGATAGGAAATCGCCAGTTCGCGGAACACGTAATCAAGGATCGAGGTCGCATTCTTGACCGAGTCATTGCCCTGCACCATGCCCGCAGGCTCGAATTTGGTGAAGGTGAAGGCATCGACAAACTCTTCCAGCGGCACGCCATATTGCAGCCCCACCGACACGGCGATGGCGAAGTTGTTCATCATCGCACGGAAGCCCGCGCCTTCCTTGTGCATGTCGATGAAGATCTCGCCCAGCGAGCCGTCATCATATTCGCCAGTGCGCAGATACACCTTATGCCCGCCGACAATCGCTTTCTGGGTATAGCCCTTGCGACGCGTCGGCAGCTTTTCACGATTGCTACGCACCAGTTCCTTGACGATCACCTTCTCGACGATCTTCTCGGCCAGCACTTGCGCCTTCTCCTGCGGGCTGCCGGTGGCAAGGATCTCTTCGGCCTCCTCGTCATCCTCGATCAGCGCCGAGGCCAGGGGCTGGCTGAGTTTGGACCCGTCGCGGTAAAGCGCATTGGCCTTGATGCCCAGCGACCAGGACAGCTCATAGGCCGCTTTCACATCCTCGATGGACGCCGAATTGGGCATATTGATCGTCTTGGAAATCGCGCCCGAGATAAAGCTCTGCGCCGCCGCCATCATGGTGATATGGCTTTCGACCGACAGATAGCGCTTGCCCTTCTTGCCGCAGGCATTGGCGCAATCGAAGACGTTCAGGTGTTCGGGGCGAAGATGCGGCGCGCCCTCAAGGGTCATCGTGCCGCAGACATGGTCATTGGCGGCCTCGATCTGCGCTTTGGTAAAGCCCAGATGACGCAGCATGTCGAAGCTCGGATCGTTCAGCTTTTCTGCCGGAATACCAAGGGTATCGCGGCAGAATTCCTCGCCCAGCGTCCACTGGTTGAAGACAAAGCGGATGTCGAAAGCCGTAGGCAAAGCCGTGTTGATCTTCTTGATCTCGGCCTCGCCAAAACCATGACCGATCAGCGAGGTCGTATTGATGCTCGGGCAATTGCCAAGGCTGGCATGGCCCACCGCATAGGACACGATCTCTTCGGCCTGCGCGGAACTATAGCCAAGCTTGGCCAAGGCCGCAGGCACCGAGCGGTTGATGATCTTGAAATAGCCGCCGCCTGCGAGCTTCTTGAATTTCACCAGCGCGAAATCGGGCTCGATGCCGGTGGTGTCGCAATCCATGACCAGACCGATGGTGCCCGTGGGCGCAATCACCGACACTTGGGCATTGCGGAACCCATGCGCCTCGCCCAAGGCGAGCGCCTGATCCCATGCGGCGGTCGCCAGTTCGACCAGCTTCGGGTCGGGGCAATTCGCGTGATCCAGCGCCACGGGCTGGACCTCAAGCGCCTCATAGGTGCCCGTGCCATGCGCGGCCGCACGATGGTTGCGGATGACCCGCAGCATATGGGCGGCGTTCTTGGCATAGCCCGGGAAGGCACCCAGTTCAGACGCCATCTGCGCCGAGGTGGCATAGGACACGCCCGTCATGATCGCGGTCAGCGCACCGGTCAGCGCGCGGCCCTCATCCGAGTCGTAGCCCAGACCCATATTCATCAACAGCCCGCCGATATTGGCATAGCCAAGACCCAGCGTTCGGAAATCATAGGACCTTTGCGCGATCTGCGGGCTTGGGAATTGCGCCATCATCACCGAGATTTCCAGCGTGATGGTCCAGATGCGGCAGGCATGAATATATGCATCCGCGTCAAAGCGACCGTCCTTATAGAAGGTCAGCAGGTTCATCGACGCAAGGTTACAGGCGGTGTCGTCAAGGAACATATATTCCGAGCACGGGTTCGAGCCGCGGATCGGCCCGTCCTCGGGGCAGGTATGCCATTCGTTGACGGTATCATGGAACTGGATGCCCGGATCGGCACAGGCCCATGCGGCATGGCCCACCTGCTCCCAGAGGTCACGTGCCTTGATGGTCTTGGCGACCTTGCCATCGGTGCGGCGCAGAAGCTCCCAATCGGCATCCTGCTTCACGGCCTTCAGGAAGGCGTTGGTCACCCGCACCGAATTGTTGGAATTCTGGCCCGAAACAGAGGCATAGGCGTCGCTGTCCCAATCCGTGTCATAGGTCGGGAATTCGATACTGCTATAACCCTGACGTGCATATTGCAGCACGCGGTTGATATAGGTCTCGGGGATCATCACGCCCTTGGCGGATTTGATCGCCGCCTTCAGCGCGGGGTTCTTGGCCGGATCAACCGCCCCCTCATCCGATCCGTCAAAGGCGCGGATCGCGGCGAAGATCTTGTTCAGCTCGCGCTCATGCAGCTTGGAACCGGCGACCAGAGAGGCAACCTTCTGCTCCTCGATGACCTTCCAGTTGATGAAATCCTCGATATCGGGGTGGTCCATATCGATGATAACCATCTTGGCCGCACGCCGCGTGGTGCCGCCCGATTTGATCGCCCCTGCCGCGCGGTCCCCGATCTTGAGAAACCCCATCAGCCCCGAAGACTTGCCGCCCCCCGAAAGGGCCTCCCCCGCGCCGCGCAGGCTGGAGAAATTGGTGCCCGTCCCCGAGCCGTATTTGAACAGGCGCGCCTCGCGCACCCAGAGGTCCATGATGCCGCCGTCATTGACCAGATCATCCGAAACCGACTGGATGAAGCAGGCATGGGGCTGCGGGTGCTCATAGGCCGAGGCCGATTTCACCAGCTTGCCGGTTTTCGGGTCGACATAATGGTGGCCCTGGCTCGGGCCGTCGATACCATAGGCCCAATGCAGACCGGTGTTGAACCATTGCGGGCTGTTCGGCGCGCCCATCTGGCGGGCCAGCGTATAGCGCATCTCGTCGTAATAGGCGCGGGCGTCGTCTTCGCTGGTGAAATAGCCACCCTTCCAGCCCCAATAGGCCCAAGCGCCTGCAAGGCGGTCAAACACCTGCTTGGCCGAGGTCTCGCCGCCGAACCGCTTGTCTTCAGGAAGATCGTTCAGCGCGGCCTCATCGGGAACCGAGCGCCACAGGAACTCCGGCACATCCTTTTCGCGCACGCGCTTCAGCGCCGCAGGAACCCCCGCCTTACGGAAATATTTCTGCGCCAGAACGTCAGAGGCGACCTGGCTCCAGCCCTCGGGAATCTCAACGCTATCGTTGCGAAAGACGATTTTCCCGTCCGGATTGCGAATTTCTGAGTCCGTCGTCGTGAAGGCAATCGCGCCATAAGCGCCGCTTTCCGAGGTTGTGAATTTCCGCTCGATCTTCATCTGCTCAATTCCCTGAACAATGGCAACATTCACCCACCAACATTGTCGGCGCACGCAGTCAAAGCCCTGCACCCCCATGCAAGACCGATTCCACACTGAATCTGCATATTTTGCCTGCGTAGCCCCAACACCACTACATCTGGTGGCTTCATCTGGGACTTTGCACAAATTGGCCTAGGGTTAGTGGCGCGTCAACTGATCTTTAATCACCGGAAGGGCGTTTTTGATGTTGACGGCAGAGTCCGGCAAAGGGCGGGCCGATTCCTCCACAGAGGCCCCATCCGTCCGGATGGCGAGCTGTCCGGAAGTTTTCCTTGAGTCACGGAGGCTTGGCTTCGCCCGAAGACGATTGGCGGGAATTATCCACAATCGCGCGCCCAAAAAGGACGCAAAATCACATTTTCACAAAAATAACACTTAACGGCGCCACCAAGGGGAAGGATGCCGAAAGCTCTTCCCTCCGCAGGAGAAAACGCCCGCCACCAACGGCTCAGCGATTCTCCCAAGCCTCTATTTATTAACGACTATCCGGAGGATACAGGCAGCTTGCTTACAAAAAGCCCCCCGCCCCCGTGGACGCCCGACAAGAACCCCGTGGCATGACGCGGACGATATGGCAGGCCCAATGTTGTATCATGCAACGCGCTTTCCAAAGATGAAGCCGAGACCATCGACCGTGCGATGTATGTGGCGCTGATACTTTGGCTAGCAAAGAACCGCCAGTCCAACAGACTGAGCCCCAAGACGGTCCTTCAAAAACAGACAGCGCCCCACCCCTTACAGCCGCCTATGTCGCGGTCTCGCCCTCTCCAGTATGGCGGTTCAACGCACATCCTTCACTGCCGCTTTAAGCGCCTGCGGCCCATCTGCGCCAAATGCAATCCGCGCAAGGTCATCAGTGGTCATCACACGAGGCGGCTCGAGTTCAGTGACCATTTGCAGATAGTCTGGGGCTGAAGTCACTTGCAGGCTCTCCAGCTCGAAATTCCCGCCAAGTGGAATGGCCAGCTTGGGCGCATAGATCTGGTCGATCGACAGCTCGCCAAGCACTGCTTTAGCAGCTTCAAAATCCTTTACTTTTTTACTATCTCCGTCGGGCATCCAAGAAAACAGCTCCACCTCGATCTCGAAGCACTGGCTCTTCATTGGGCGCGGCTCTGACGCGAAACGCTCGTCCAGCAACAATGCGTGAAAGATCGGCAGATACTTGAAAGCGCTCCCGACACCCCGCCGCCAGACCCAAACCTCGCCAAGACCCGAGAGACAATACGGGATCAATCCATGCCGGAACTCTTCGGGAAGCGACTGCGCCCAAAGATCCACCACATATTGATAGCGCTTCGGGTCAATGATCTGAAAACGACCTTTTTGCCAAGACGCCGCTCCGAAATTTTCATAAAGCCGCTGCAACGATGTCGGCAGTGTTTGATCTATCTTGGCGATCGGTTCCGACACACTATCAGGCGCTCCGAACTCATCTAGGAACTCATCCAAAAACTCTGCCATTTTATTTCCTACACGGTTCAAGTTTCACATTCATTCTAGCATTGGGGGAACTCTGCATTTTAGCGGCCGCTGAGTCGATCTGAGAGATTCTACTCGTTGGGCTCTGGTAGTCCCCCCAAGATCCGCCAATGGAAGAGTTTATGCCAGCATCCGCCACCCTGCTTATCTGGTCATAACCACCAGCGATCATATCTGGGTTATGCAACGCGGCAAGGTGGGACATAACAGCCTCCGAACGCACCCCTGCCTCTTTGATCACCTGTCTTGCTGATAACCCGCTCCCTTCCATAGAACGTGCAATACTTGTCCTTATTGATGACCGGAGATCCGCCCGCGCCGCCTCCTGTGCGGCACCGTCACTGATCCCCTTGCGCCCAAGAGCAATATAGTCATTGCGCGCTTGCTGGTATTGCGCGACCGTCAGAGCATTCAGCCCATCTTGCTGGTCCTGCAACTGCCGCGCATATTCCTTCATAAGCCGCTGCTGCGCCACCTCGTCACCGGGCGCGCGGCGTTTGGCATAACCGGCAACGTCGAAACATTTGACATCGACCTGCGCCATGCGTTTGCGCGTGATCCGGATATTGCCCCCATTCATACCCAGCGTGCTCGGGTCGATTTCGAGCTTATATTGCTTGAGCTCGTGGGAGATGCGGGCCACCTGATCGCTGGCATATTCCCCGCCCGCCCTGATCGCCTTGTGCAGCCCCTTGCCGATATTGCCCACGAATTGCACGACCTTCTGGAAGCCCTGCACGAACGAGGTCACAACACCCAGTGCGCGCACGGATCTGGACAGTTTGACAAGCTTTGCCATCAATGTCGCCATCCGGCCCGCCAGAAGGGCCGCAGCCGTTCCGCCCGACAGGGCCGCGATCAGTGCAAGGACCAGCTCGATCAGCACCTCAGGCAGCACGAAGCCCGCCCCCGTCCCCGCCATCTCGGCCAGAAAGTTCGGTGTCATATTCGTGGCAACCGCCATCAGGATATGGAACAGATACTCGAAGGCATTGGTCTCGCTGGCCACGAGGATCATCCGCTCGATCCAGTCCTGCCCCTTGGCCTTGAGCTCGGCGAACAATAGCCCGATCTCGCCCGGCAGTCGGGTCAGGCTATCAATCGCGCGCTCGATCACATCCACGGTGCCCGAGGCGAAGGCCCGCAGCGCATCGAAAATAATACTGAGATGGTCGGACAGATCATCGGCGCCCTCGAAGATCTTCTCGTAAAGATAGGCCGCGCCCCATGTTCCGGGGATATATCTGACAAAGGCGGGCTGACGGCTCCACCAAGATTTTGCCGCCTGAAACTGGCTGATCGCGATCGTGCTGGCACTGCCCCAGAAATCGGCCTCGCTCTCCCACCAGCTTTCCAGACCGGACATGACGCCATCGCGCAAACCTTCCGCGATGGACATCACCCCATCGGCATTCCACTTCACGACCCAAGGCTGGAGCGCGCCCAGCATGGTATCACGCCACGCGGTCAGCGCAGCCCCGAGCCCCTCCATAGCCTGATCGGCCTCGGCATCTCCGCCACTATCGCCGGGCAGATCGACGCTGACCCGCCCGCGCTCGACCTCGGGATATTCGAAAGTGCCAAGCCTGGTGATGGGCGCGGTCTCGGCATCGCCATCGGTCAGCCCGTGATGTGGCAGGGCATCCGTCTTGACTGTCTGGTCCACCAACACACCGCTGGCATCCGCAAGCCTGAGCGGCGCATTGGTCAGGGGCGTGGCCCAGGCATCGGTATATCGGGCAGACACCCCGATCCAGCCCTTGCATGGCATCGTGGTCTTATCGAGCGATCCGACAAAGCGATAGGCGCTGGATTGCGAACGTGCTGAAATATCTTCGGGCGAAATCGACATGAAACCGTCGCATGTAAAATGGATCTATAAGCCTGTCTTTTATGGCCGGTTCATAGGGTCATGAGAAGCCCATCCGGATCACGGGAAGCATGGATGCCGCATTATAAGCAGAATTTCGCCAGACCCGATTGGACAATCAGCCACAAAGCCATGAGATTACCTTTGGATGGTGGCGGAGCGATGTGATGGATGATGATTTCTGGCTGACCCTTGCCAATGGCCCCGAAGACACCAGCACGGCCATCGCAGTCCAGCACGAGGCGCAACAAGGGATTACCCCGCTCGACCGTCAGTTCGGGCATCATCCGCGCCGGATCGTGCCGGAGGGGCTGGAGATGCAGTTCGACCTCGTCACCGATCAGGGCCAGCTCTTCGCCATTCTCGATGGCGCAAAAATTCCCGATCTCCCCGAACTTCTGGAGGCCAGCGGCCTGAACCATCTATGCCTTTTCAAAGGCGATGCGCTTGACGACTATGGCGCGATCGCACCTTGGATCGTGCAGATGGATCGCGACAGTGACCTCCTCCGGCATCTCTTCACGAAAGACCAAGGGCCTCATCATCTTTGGGATCATGAGGCCGCCATCTACCTGCGGGCGCCCTGCAATCTGGACGCGCTGCAGCGCCATTTCCGCCGGCTCGTAAAACTGCGGCGTGAGGATCAAAGCTGGATCTTCTTCCGGTTCTGGGACCCCAAGATCCTGCGCCGCTTCCTGCTGCTGGCCGATAGCCGCTCTCCCCTGCTGCGTGCGCTTCTGTATCTCACCGAAGAACAGGGGCTCCGCGAGGTTATCACGGTTCTGAAAACCGGCGATCTGGACCGCTTCGCCTTCACCCTCCCCGCGCTGGAGGCCCGCGCCTCTGTGCCACGGCTCGAAGGGCAGGATTTCGCGATTCTGACTCAAGCGGTGTCCTTGGAGCGCCTTGACGAGATGGTGCGCGCGTTACAGGGCGACTTTCCCGAAGAACTGCAGGGACAGGATTACACGACCCTTCACCGCAAGGTCAGCGAGGCACTGATCCGGATGCAGAGCTACGGGTTCCGTTCGGGCCCGCTGCTTTACACCTTAACCGCATGGGAGCTGATCTATGACGCAGGGTTCGAACACCGCGATCCGACCGGCCGCCTGCTGCAGACCTTCCGCTCCCATCTCAGCGAACAACGAAAATTCCGCCGAATCGAGCAGAGGCTGACCAGCCTGTTCGAAGAGGGCGTTCTGTGACCGCTGCTGCATCAGACCTTCCACGTCCCAAGACAACGCACCACTCTCCACCCGACACGCAGTGCTGCAGCCGATAATTTCAGCCTATCGACAACAAGATGAGAGCTGAAACTATGGCCCCTTTCAAAGACAGCCCCGACACACTCTTCCTTCGCGAACACATCGAGGCGATGGCACACAGGAAGACGCAGAGCGAGATCGCCTCCGAGGCGGGCTTCACCAACGCCAATATGATCTCGGTCCTGAAGGCGGGAAAATCGAAGATCCCCCTCGACCGAATACCATCTCTGGCCAAGGCGCTAGAGACGGACCCCGCGTGGTTCCTCCGGCTCGCTTTGGAGCAAGCTGTGGGCAAGACCTCCGCTCAAGCCATCGAAGAAATCTACGGCAGCCCCGTCACCGAGAACGAACGTCGCTGGCTCTTGGAATTGCGTGAGGCCTCGGAGGATAAGTATCTTGCAGATAACAATATGTATATCAAAGAACTCCGACAGGATAATGCAACCTGGGTCACATATACTGCTCTGCAACACACGGGGAAGGCCTGCAATCGCATTGCCTTGAAGGGAACAATTTTCAGAAATGGTCGGGGCGGCGAGATTCGAACTCACGGCCTTCTGTACCCAAAACAGACGCGCTACCAGGCTGCGCTACGCCCCGACTGAAGGTCTGATAACGTCTCGCGACAGAAAGGGAAAGAGGCAAGTTGCCACTCCCGCCCGAACCTATCGGAGAAATACGCGTTTCGCGCGCCAAACCGGCCCCGCGCAGCCTATGGGGCGCAGGGAATGCGGGCCTTGCCGCTTTCGATCAGGGGATGGGACAGAATGCTGCCTGCCGCGATCTGGTGTGCGCGGGCCTGTCCCCCGTTCAATTCCAGCACAAAACGGGCCTTCCCTCCGGAAGCGATCGGCGTGTCGTCGCCCGGAATGGCATTTTCATGCACCGAGACGATCTGCCCCGCCGCATCGATAAACAGCATATCAAGCGGAATCAGCGTGTTGCGCATCCAGAAAGCGCGCGGGGCCTCATCGGGATAGACAAAAAGCATGCCCGCATCCTGCGGCAGGGTCTCGCGATACATCAGGCCACGGGCGCGTTGCTGCGCGGTTGTGGCCAATTCGATCCGGAACCGCGTGACCGCGGCCTTCGTGGCCCCCGTCAGGACGGCGGCATCCATCGCACAGGACACCGGTGCCGCCAGCACCGGAGCACCAACGGCAAGAAGGAGCGCGCAAAGCGCCGCCCCCAAAAAACCCGAAACACCCGGCCTGCGCCCCATATTCAGGACCGCAGCCCGCTTTCCCAAGACAGAACCTGCGCGGCCATGCGGCCCCGACGTCCCTCGATCACCTTCAGGCATACAGCCTCCCCCGGCGCCAGATCGGCAAAACCGGAACGGCGCAGCACTTCGATATGGATAAAGACATCCTCGGAGCGGCCGAACACATTGGCAAATCCGAAGCCCTTCACCTTATCGAACCACTTCACACGCACAGGCTCGAGCGGCAGATTTTCAAGATCGCTCGCTTCCGTCCCGTCGAGATCCTCGATCGGCGGAATATCATCGCTGTTCTCGGGCGGGTCGATCTGCAGGACCTCAACGGCCTGCCGCCCACGCGGGGTCTTCTGTACCCGAACAGAAATCAGGGCGTTATCCGCCACAGATCCCTGACCAAAGTTCCGCAGAACATTGGCATGGAGAAGGATATCGGGACCGCCCTCCCCATCAAGGATAAAACCGAACCCCTTGGCAGGGTCAAACCATTTGACCTTCCCTCGGAGTTCGCTCAATTCGTTCACACCGTCAATCATGTATAATAGATCCGTCGAATAACTAGACACGTTGTGCCACATGGCCCAATGCAGCACGTCTCCTCATATCAAAGAGGTAACGTAACTGATTTGGAAAAAAAACGATTATTTTACCTCGATTGCAGTTCACGAAGCGTGAAATTCAAGGGTTTAAGCGCGAAACCGACCAATTTGACGTTGCGTCAGCCCGCTCCCAACGGAACCGGTCATGCAAACGGAATGCGCCATCAGCCCAAAATTCAATCTCTACAGGAACGATACGGAACCCGCCCCAGAACGGGGGGCGCTTCGGGTTCGGCCCCTTGAGCGCCGTGATTTTTGCCACTTCGGCCATAAGATGGGCCCGGCTTTCGAGCGGCTGGCTCTGGTGGCTGGCCCATGCCCCGAGCCGCGACTTGAGCGAGCGGGAGGCGTAATAGTCATCGGCTTGCGGCCCGTCCTCACGGCTGACAAGCCCGCGCACGCGGATCTGACGACGCAGGGACTTCCAGTGCAGCACGAAGGCGGCCTTGCCCGCGCCATCAAGCTCTTGTGCCTTGCGCGATTCGTAATTGGTGTAAAAGACGAACGCCCCGCCCGAGGCGGCCTCGACCCCCTCGATCTCTTTCAGCAGCACCATGCGGACATTCGGCAGGCCCTGCGCATCCACCGTCGACAGCGCAATCGCGTTCGGGTCATTGAGTTCGGTCTTTTCGGCCTCTTCCAGCCACGTCTGCGCAATGGCAAACGGGTCGCGCCCCGCAAAAATCCCCTCGCGATCACTCATCGGCTCTGTCTCCGTCCTACATATTCAATTTTCCGCACGATCCGCGTTGCAAATCAGATGCGCCTCGCGCCACACCTTGCGCTTGCAGCAGCAGAATGCAAGCGCTGCACCTTGTTCTTTCGCTGCGTTTCTCTTAAGGCAATCCATCATAGCAGAGGGAAGCGGGGGAAACCTGACATGACCAATAATCTTATGGCAGGCAAACGCGGCCTGATCATGGGCCTGGCGAACGACAAATCCATCGCCTATGGCATTGCGAGACAACTTCGGGATGCGGGGGCGGAACTGGCCCTGTCCTATCATGGCGAGGCGCTGAAAAAACGCGTTGACCCGCTGGCGGTCGAGCTGGGATGCGACACCGTCATCGAATGCGATGCCTCGAATGGCGAGTCCATCGACGCGCTCTTCGCAGCGTTGAAAGAGAAATGGGGCAAGATCGACTTTCTCGTTCACGCCATCGGCTTCTCCGACAAGAACGAGCTGCGTGGCCGTTATGTCGACACCTCGCCGGAAAACTTCCGCCTGACGATGGATGTGTCGGTGTATTCCTTCACCGCCGTGTGTCGTCGCGCCGTCGAGATCATGCCCGAAGGCGGGTCGCTGCTGACGCTGACCTATTACGGTGCCGAGCAGGTGATGCCGCATTACAACGTGATGGGCGTCGCCAAAGCGGCGCTTGAGGCTTCGGTCAAATATATCGCGGAAGATGTGGGCAAGGACGGCATCCGCTGCAACGCGATTTCGGCCGGTCCGATCAAGACGCTGGCAGCCTCGGGGATCGGCGATTTCCGCTATATCCTGAAGTGGAACGAACTGAACTCGCCGCTGCGCCGCAATGTGACGCAGGACGAGGTCGGCAAGGCCGCACTGTTCCTGCTGTCGGATCTGGGCACCGCCACCACCGGCGAGACCCTGCATGTGGATGCAGGCTACCATGTCGTCGGCATGAAGGCCGTGGACGCGCCGGATATCGACGTCACCACCAAACGCAAGGACTGATCCTGTGCTGGGCGTTCTGGGCGCGATCTATCTGGTCCATCTGGCTGCAACGATCTCGCCCGGTCCGGCGGTCCTGTTATGCGCCCGGACCAGCCTGCGTGAAGGATTTGCCCGCGGCAGCTGGCTTGCCGTGGGCATCGGTCTTGGGGCCTGCATCTGGGCGATGGCGGCACTTTTCGGGCTGGCGCTGCTGTTCCAGATTGCCCCTGCCCTGCTGACCACCCTCAAATTCGCCGGTGCGGCCTATCTTCTGTATCTGGCGATCAAGATGTGGCGTCACGCGCCCGACCCGCTGGACGAGGCCCTGCCCGAAACCAAAGCTCCCCGCAGCCCGCTCGGGCTTATCTGGCTTGGTATCGCGACACAGCTGGCCAATCCGAAACCTGCGGTGTTTTTCGGCACGATTTTCCTGACATTCGTGCCGCCACATGCCCCCGCATGGCTCTATGCCGCGATTCTCGGCATTGTCTTTTTCAACGATGCCGGCTGGAATGTTATCGTTTCGCGCATTTTCTCGTTGGAACGGACCCGCCGCGCCTATCTGAACCTCAAATCCACGATAGACCGTGTCTTTGGCGGTCTGTTGGGCCTTCTGGGCCTGAAACTCGCGATCAGTTGATCTAAGGAACACGCCATGACCACCCGTCTGCCCCATGAAAAAGGCTTTCATATCAGCTGGGACCAGATTCACCGGGATGCCCGCGCGCTGGCGTGGCGTCTGGACGGGAAAGGCCCGATCGAGGGCAACTGGTCGGCGGTGGTCGGCATCACGCGCGGTGGCCTTGTGCCAGCGATGATCATGGCACGCGAACTCGATATCCGCACCGTCGATACGATTTCGGTGAAAAGCTACAACCACCAGTCGCGCACCGAACCGCATGTCATCAAGCCGCCGCAGGCCGATATCATGGGGGCGGATGGCGAAGGGGTGCTGATCGTGGATGATCTGGTCGATACGGGCCGGACGCTGGAGCTTGTGCGCTCGCTCTACCCCAAGGCGCATTTCGCCACCATCTACGCAAAACCGATGGGGGTGCCGATGGTTGACAGCTATGTGACCGAGGTTTCCCAGGACACATGGATCTTCTTCCCTTGGGATATGGCGCTGCAATATGTGCAGCCCTATCGCGGCACGGATGCCTGACCAAAGTCAGTCATTTCTCCGGTCTATGCCGATTGCCCGTCAAAGCTGGCAATAAGCTGGTCTGCGCCAAGCGGGCTGGTCTGGTTCAACCGGATCGCCCCGTTCCGCCCCATCACGATGATGCGGAACCCGCCCGTGCGGTCCAGCCCCCCGTTTGCCCCCCCGTCCCCGCTGTCTGACGCGGCGGTATCGGACAGCACCACGATATCACGCGCCGAAAGATCCTTGCTGGCAGAGCGAAGATTGGCCATCTGGACCTGATAGGCCGGATCGTCGGGTGTATCGGCCAGCACGATCACGGGCCGGAATGTCGTCGGACCAGCCTCCAGCGCCGCCCGTGCATCGCCTAGCGGCAAAAACACCCCCGTCGGCTGTGCTTCGGCATGCCCCACCACATCGATGATCGCCCATGTCGACACGGCAACAGCTCCCGCATAGGCGACGCAGCGCAAGCCCCCCGACAGATACGGCATGGGCAACTCCTTTCCGTTATGACCTTCCTCCACACAGGCCGGCACCGAAATCGCCGCAGAGCCGTCACCGTATGGACCATGCTCTTTCAACGTCGCGACCCCGTATTTTGTTCAGTACAAATCCGTGATCCGCGGCTGCGGGCGAGAATATCGCGGGGCTTGCGTAGAAATCGGGCGAATGGCCTTGCCCTTATGCGGCCAAGCTGATCCATTGGCGCCAAGTTTATGAGGATAAAATGACGCTCACGCCCCTTGCCCCGCCTATGGCTGCCACCTTTGCTCCGCCGGTGATGGAGGCGCGGCGCTGGCTTGAAGGGGTGGACTTCCCGCCGGAACGCCCGCTGATCAATGTCAGCCAGGCCGCCCCCGTGGCCGCTCCGCCCGAAGGGCTGCGCCGCGCGATTGCCGAGGCGGCGCTGACACAGGTCGAGGCGCATCTTTACGGCCCTGTTCTGGGGCTGCCCGAGCTGCGTGCCGAACTGGCCAGCCAGTGGTCGGCTGCCTATGGCGGTGCGTTACGCGCGGAGCATGTCGCCATTACCCAAGGCTGCAATCAGGCGTTTGCCGCCGCAATGGCAACCCTTGCCGCCCCCGGAGACGAGGTGATCCTGCCGACGCCGTGGTATTTCAACCACAAGATGTGGTGCGACATGGCCTCGGTCAAAGCCGTGCCGCTGGCCACGGGGCCCGATCTGCTGCCCGACCCCGAAAAGGCGCGCGCGCTAATCACCCCGCGCACCCGTGCCATCATCCTGATCACCCCCAATAATCCGGGGGGCGTGGAATATCCGCCAGCCCTTGTGCAAGCCTTCATGGATCTGGCGCGCGCGCATAAAATCGCGCTGATCCTCGATGAAACCTATCGCGATTTCGACAGCCGCGATACGCGCCCGCACGAGCTGTTCACCGATCCCGACTGGGGCGACACGCTGATCCATCTCTATTCCTTCTCGAAGGCCTACCGGCTGACGGGTCACCGCGTGGGCGCGATGGTCGCGTCTGAGGCGCGTCTGGCCCAAGTCGAGAAGTTCCTTGATACGGTCGCCATCTGCGCCGGACAGCTGGGCCAGATCGGCGCGCTCTGGGGCATGCGCAATCTGGGCGACTGGGTGGCAGGCGAACGCGCCGAAATCCTGTCGCGCCGTGCGGCGATGATCGAAGGCTTCGCGCGGCTGGGCGATTGGCGCCTGATGGGATGCGGGGCCTATTTCGCCTATGTCGAGCATCCTTTTGCGCTCTCCTCCCCCGAGGCGGCGAAAGAGCTGGTGCGGCAGGCGGGCGTTCTGCTTCTGCCCGGCACGATGTTCATGCCCGAGACCGATCCCGCAGGCCAGCGCCAGTTCCGCATCGCCTTCGCCAATATCGATCGCGGCGGGATTTCGATGCTGATGGACCGCCTTTCCGCCGTTTCCCTGTGAAACAATGCCCTGACATCCCCGCGAGCGGCGCTGCAACGCTTGCGGGCTGGCAGAGTTGCGCCTAAACACCCCCTAGAAAACTGACAGGCATGCCCCCGAGCGGAGGAACTGATGGCAAATAAGCTGCGTACGCATGGCAAGAACACCATTGTCTGGGTTCTGCTCGGACTCATCGTCATTGGCCTGATCGGCTTTTCGGCGCATAATTTCGGAAGTAGCACCGCCAGCATCGGCTCTGTCGGCGGCACCAAGATCAGCACCAATGACTATGCGCGCGCCTTGCAGCAGGAACAGAATGCCATGCAGGCGCAGGCGGGCAAACCGCTGAGCTTCCAGCAATTCCAGATGATGGGTCTGGACCGCCGCGTGCAGGGGCAGCTTTTCGGTGAGGCCGCTTTTGAAAATGCCGCCGCCACGCTGGGTATTTCGGTCAGCGATCAGGAACTGGCAGACCGGATCACACAGATTCAGGCTTTCCAGAATGCTGCAGGCGATTTCGACCGCACCGCCTACGAGATGGCCCTGCGCAATCAGGGCATGAAGCAACGCGAGTTCGAACAGAAGCTGCGCGCAGAAATGGCCCGCTCTATCGTGCAAAGCGCCATCGCGTCGAGGGTTCATGCGCCCGATGCCGAGGTCAATGCCTATGCGAATTACATGGCGCAGACCCGCACCGTCTCCTGGGCCGAAGTGACCCGTCAGGATCTGGCCGCCGCGCTGCCCACGCCCAGCGAGGACGAGCTGAAAGCATGGCATGACCAGCATTCCGACAAATTCATGTCGCCCGAGACGAAACAGATCACCTATGTCTGGATCTCGCCCGACATGATTGCGGATAAGGTGCAGGTCAATGAAGACGCGCTGAAAAAGGAATACGAGTCGCGTATCGACGAATTCCAGCAACCCGAGCGCCGCCTTGTCGAGCGCCTGGTCTATCCCGATATGGAGAGCGCCAAGGCCGCGCGCGCGGCACTGGATGCAGGCGATAAGGATTTCGCCGCACTGGCACAGGATCGTGGCCTCACCTTGCAGGACGCCGATATGGGTGATGTGACCGAAAGCGATCTTGGCAAGGCAGGCAAAGACGTGTTTGCCGCCGCCGAAAACAGCGTTGTGGGCCCCGTCGAGACCGATCTCGGCCCTGCCCTGTTCCGCGTGAACGGCATTCTGGCCGCCACGAACCGTAGCTTCGACGAAGTCCGCTCGGAGCTCGGGGACGAGGCCAGCCACGAAACGGCACGCCGCCAGATCGCCGCCGAGCGCAGCAAGCTGGAAGATGATCTGGCAGGCGGCGCGACCTTGGAAGACATGGCCAAAGACACCGATATGCAACTGGGCACGCTGGATTACGGCCCCCAGAGCGAAGGTGGTCTGGCAGGCTATGCCGCCTTCCGTCAGGCCGCAGAGGCGGTCCAAAGCGACGACTTCCCCGAGATTGTCGAACTGGAAGACGGTGGCCTCTTCGCGCTGCGTCTTGATGGCACGACGCCCGCCGCCGTGATCCCCTTCGATACATCGAAAGATCAGGTCAAAGCCGATTGGGAAGCCGCCAAGCTGCTTGAGGCCAAACAGGCCCGCGCCGACGAGGCTGTGAAAGCCGTCACCGGCAAGGCCGATACCCAGCTCAGCGCGACCGGCCTTCTAACGACCGACAGCCCCAATCTGAGCCGCGGCAGCTATCTGGAGGACCTCTCGCAGGTTGCGCTTGCAAAGGCCTTCACGCTCAAGCTGAACGAGGCCGCGAAGGTCACCGATGGCAGCAAGGTCTATGTGGTGCGTCCGGTGCTGATCTCGCAGCCCGACCTGTCCAGCGACAAGAATGCCAAGATGGTCGACAGCCTGCGCGATCAGGTCTCGCAATCTCTGGCCAATGACATGCTCGACCTCTATGCGCGCACCGTGCAGTCCGAAGCCGGCATGCAGATCAATTCGAACGCCATCAGTGGCGTGAATGCGCAGATGCGCTAACCCTTAACCCAGCCAATCCATCAGCTCAGGAGGTTCGACATGGTTGCTCTATCCCCGTCTTTCGAGGCGTTCGACTCCGGCTGGCAAGACGGAAAGAACCAACTGGTCTATGCGCGGCTCGCCGCCGATCTGGATACGCCCGTTTCGCTGATGCTCAAACTGACCGACGCCTCGAAAAACAGCTTCATGCTGGAATCGGTGACCGGTGGCGAGGTGCGCGGGCGCTATTCCTTCGTCGGGATGAAGCCCGATGTCATCTGGGAATGCCGTGGCGAGACGGCCCGCATCAACCGCTCGGCACGGTTCGAAGACACCTTCGAGGCGCTTGACGGCCATCCGCTGGACAGCCTGCGGGCGCTGATTGCCGAAAGCCGCATCGACATGCCCGAGGATCTGCCTCCAGGGGCTGCGGGTCTGTTCGGCTATCTGGGCTATGACATGATCCGTCTTGTCGAGCATCTGCCCGATGTGAACCCCGATCCGCTGGGCGTGCCCGATGCGGTTCTGATGCGGCCTTCGGTGATTGCCGTTCTGGACGGGGTGAAGGGCGAGGTCATTCTTTGTGCGCCAGCCTGGACCGGCTCGGGGCTGTCGGCGCGCGCCGCCTATGCGCAGGCCGCAGAACGGGTGATGGATGCGCTGCGCGACCTTGATCGCACCCCCAACCAGCCGCGCGAGATGGGCGAGAATTTCACCGTGGGCGAGCTGCGGTCCAATTTCACCCGCGAAAGCTATATGGCGGCGGTCGAAAAGGCCAAGGACTATATCCGCGCAGGCGATATCTTCCAATGTGTGCCCGCCCAGCGTTGGTCGGCAGATTTCCCACTGCCGCCCTTCTCGCTCTATCGGTCCCTGCGCCGCACCAACCCCTCGCCTTTCATGTTCTACCTCAATTTCGGTGGCTTCCAGATTGTCGGTGCCTCGCCGGAAATTCTGGTGCGCGTGCGCGATAGCGAGGTCACGATCCGTCCCATCGCAGGCACCCGTCCGCGCGGAGCCACCCCCGAGGAGGATCGCGCCTTGGAGGCCGATCTGCTTTCGGACAAGAAAGAGCTGGCGGAACATCTGATGCTTCTGGATCTGGGGCGCAACGATGTGGGCCGCGTCTCGAAGATCGGCACGGTACATCCGACCGAGAAATTCATCATCGAGCGTTACAGCCACGTGATGCACATCGTCTCCAACGTGGTCGGCGAGATCTCGGACGACCATGACGCGCTTTCCGCGCTTCTGGCCGGTCTGCCGGCGGGCACCGTCTCCGGTGCGCCCAAGGTGCGCGCGATGCAGATCATCGACGAGCTGGAACCCGAGAAACGCTGCATCTATGGCGGCGGGGTGGGCTATTTCGCGGCCAATGGCGAGATGGATATGTGCATCGCGCTGCGCACAGCGGTCGTCAAGGACCAGACGCTGTATATCCAAGCCGGTGGTGGCGTGGTCTATGACAGCGATCCGGCGGCGGAATACGAGGAAACGGTCAACAAATCCAAAGCGTTACGAAAAGCAGCCGAGGATGCGGGGCTGTTTGCGCATGGCCGCAACTAAGCCGCTCTTCTAGAACGTCAAGGCCCGCTATGCGGGCCTTTTTTATGTCCGAAATGTCGCTGGCCCCCTTGTGTCCGGCAGAGCGCGGCGCAATGATGCCTATGTTTTAAGCGTTATGATATTTTTCAGTTCTTTTCATAAGCATTTCTAGGAGCCTCCCATGCGACGCAGTCAAATCCTCGGTTTTTTGCTGGTACTTTCGGCCCTCAATCTGGCCGCTATGGTGCCCGGCGGTTTTGTCGAAACCCGCCACTTCCCCGATTATAGCGTGACCACCCTTGCCGCGTTCAACGTTTTTCTGACCCTGCTCGGGCTGGTCAGTCTTGCCATGGGGATCCGGTTCATGCGCCGGACCGAGGCCCTCTGGGCGCCGATCCTGCTCTCCTTGGGGTTTCTGGCCGTCTATGTCGCGGATCTGGCAAAGATCTTTCCCGTCGCGACAGAGCCCATGTCGATGGTCCTCAAGGCCCTCGAAGTCTTTGGCAGCCTTCTAGCGGGCGTTACCATCGTGCTTGGTCTGCCCCTGCTGGCCAGACCGCATGAAAGCCATAAGCGCCGCCTGTTCCTGCCGGTCTGGGCGCTATGGGCCTTGGGGCTTCTGGCGGTGATGATCGTGATTTTCGCCACGCTCTCGGCGATGTAGGCCGCGCTACGGCTCTGCAAACTGTGCCGTCACCGGCGAAAGCACCACACCATCATGCTGGCCATCCGCCCAGTCACGCAGACCGGCAATCGATTCCGGCCAAGCCGTCAGCATCACAACCGCCTTGCCGTCACGCTTGGCCTCGAACTCCGCGCGCACCAGTTCGCGCGCGATCCGGCTGGCCCGTTCGCGCCCGTCATCCAGCACGCGCCAGATTCTGGCCTCCGGCCAGTTCTGGCTTTGCGCAAGCTGGTCGGTTGCATTGCTGCCCTTGTCCTGCGTGACAAGCGCCAGCCCGTCGCGCTGCGCCAGCTCCATCAGATGCTGCGCAAGCTGGCGGTTGTTCTGCACCACAGGCTGCACAGGCTCCACAAGCGCCACGGCTTGCGGAACGGCCTGCCGCCATGCCTCCATTGCAACATCCAGATCCTGTGCGGTCGGGGCCTCGGGCAGCCCCGTCATCAGGATGGCCACCTCGACCCCTGCGGCATGATAGGCCTGCGCCGCCATGCGGGCATCCGCCCGCGACGGGTCCAGCACGATCGTCACCGGAAAGCCGAGAGTACGCAGGGTCGTCTCGTCCAGCCCGCCTTTCGCGATCCCGCGGTCGATCAGCATCACCGAAAACAGCGATGTATCGGCGGGGGCGCTGAAACCGGCCCTGAACCGTTGCCAGGCAGGCGTATCGGCGGATGTGTCGGCAGCCGTGTCAGCGGGCGTGTCACCTGCTCCGCCCGCGTCCGGACCGCCTGCCAAGGGGGCCTCGATATGCGCAAGCCGGTCCGTGGGAATGGCGGGGTCCGCGCTTGGGCGCGGCTGTTCGCCAGCGGCAAAGACCCGTGGTTTCTGCACGCGGCCATCAGGCAAGACCTGCGATCCGTCCGGCAGAAGCACGATCTCCTGCGCGGTAGAGGCAGCGGGCCGGGGCTCGGTTTGGCCCAAAGCGGCAGGGGGCACGACCTTTGGCTCTTCGACCGCTTCGGCCCCAGGAAGATCGGGCACCACCACCTCGCCCGGAGGCGGTACGGGGATCTGTTCGATGGCAGAGGGCGCCGTGGCCTGCGCATCCTCGGCGGTCTGTGCGGCCTTGGGGTCGGGCGCGGCCTGCCCTGCCGCCGGACGCGGGGCCGGATCGGACAAACGGGCAAATGCCGCATCTCCGCTCCCGTTTTGCACCGGAGCAGGCATGCGCGCATCATACCGGTCTCCGGCGGGGTCAGACAGCGTTTCGCCGAAGGCAGGAGGTGCATTGGTCGAATCATCGGGGGCCGGAAGCGCCTGCGGCAAACTCGGGCTCTGGTCCGGAACGGGTAACGGCTCGGGCGACAGCACCGATGGGGCAGAGAGGCCATGACCGGCACTCTGGCCCGACCCTGCCGCCTGAGGCGCGCCACCTGCCCGAGCGCCATCGGCAATCCGCTCCGTTTCGCCCGTCAGTCCTGCGCTGCTCTGGTTACCGGCAGGCAGGCTCTGTGGAAGCGGCGCTGCATCCTGCCTGCCCACGGGGGCCATCAACGAAACCGCACCCAATCCGAGCACGGAAACGATGGCTCCGGCTGCAACTCCGGATAACAGGCCTCGCACCATCAGGCAAACTCCCTCGTTCTTGCCATTCTCACCGCATAGAGACACGAATTCATGGGTCCCGCCCTTGACCATCGCGCCACGCTGCGGGCATCTATAGCGCGACATCCATCCCGGATCACCCCGGAAAACAGCCACGCAGCGCAAAGCCTGCATCCGCGTGGCCAAAACACTTCCCCGGTACCGGCCCGAAGGCGATAGGCGACCACATGCTACTTCTTATCGATAACTATGACAGCTTCACCTATAATCTGGTGCATTATTTCGGAGAAGTCGGTGCCGATGTAAAAGTTGTCCGCAATGACGCGCTGAACACCCAAGAGGCGATGGGCATGGGCGCCGAGGCCCTTGTGCTCTCGCCCGGTCCGGGCACGCCCGCGCAATCGGGGATCTGTGTACCGCTGACTCTGGCCGCCTTCGAGGCGGGGGTGCCGCTGTTCGGCGTGTGCTTGGGCCAGCAGACGATTGGCGAGGCCTTTGGCGGCGATGTCGTGCGCCACACGGAAATCGTGCATGGCAAGATGGGCACCATCCATCACAACGGTAAAGGCGTGTTCCGCGGGCTGCCCTCGCCGCTTCAGGCCACGCGCTACCATTCGCTGGTGGTGGACCGCGCCACCCTGCCCGATTGCCTTGAGGTCACCGCCTGGCTGGAAGATGGCACCATCATGGGGCTGCGCCACAAAGAGAAGCTGATCGAGGGGGTGCAATTCCACCCCGAATCCATTGCCTCGGAACATGGTCACCAGATGATCCGCAACTTCCTTGAGGATGCGGGCGTGACGCTGAAAGACATGAAGGGCCAAGAGGCATGAGCCATGCAATGAAACCGCTGATCTTTGCGGCCTCCGAGGGGCCGCTCAGCCGTGCACAGGCCGAACATGCCTTCACCCTGCTGTTTCAGGGCGAGGCTACGCCTGCCCAGATCGCAGGTCTTCTGATGGCGATGCGCGCGCGGGGCGAAAGCGTCAGCGAATATGCCGCCGCGGCGGCGGCCATGCGGGCCGCCTGCGTGCCGATTAACGCGCCCGAGGGGGCGATGGATATCGTGGGCACCGGTGGCGATGGCAAGCACACGCTGAATATCTCGACCGCGACGGCCTTTGTGGTGGCGGGGGCTGGCGTGCCTGTGGCCAAACATGGCAACCGCGCGGCCTCGTCCAAATCGGGCACGGCGGATGTGCAGGGCGAGCTGGGCATCAATGTGATGGCGGGCGTGGAAGCTGCACAGAAATCGCTGGCGGAGGCCGGTATCGGCTTTCTGATGGCGCAGGTCCATCACCCCGCCATGCGCCATGTGGGCCCTGTGCGGGCCGAATTGGGCTGCAAGACCATCTTCAACATCCTCGGGCCACTGACCAACCCCGCAGGCGTCAAGCGCCAGCTGACGGGTGTCTTTGCCCCCGATCTGATCTGGCCGATGGCCGAGACCCTGCAGCTTCTGGGCAGTGAAAAGGCGTGGCTCGTCTATGGCTCGGATGGCACCGACGAGATTACCATCACCGGTTCGACCACCGTGGCGGCACTCGAGAATAACCAGATCCGCGAATTCGAGATCCACCCCGAGGATGCAGGCCTTCCCGTGCATCCCTTCCGCGACATCGTGGGGGGAACGGCGGCCGAAAATGCCGCAGCCCTGCGCGCGATCTTCGGCGGTGAGACATGCGCCTATCGCGATGCGGTGCTACTGAATGCGGCCGCAGCCTTGGTTGTGGCCGATCGGGCCTCCAACCTGAAAGAGGGCGTCGAGATTGCCGCCCACTCCATCGACAGCGGGGCCGCGCTGCGCGCCCTCGAGACGCTTGCCAAGATCACGCAGGAGGCCACGGCATGAGCACCATTCTGGACAAGATCAAGGCCTATAAGCTGGAAGAAGTGGCCGCTGCGAAACAGGCCCGCCCGCTGGCAGGTCTAGAGGCCGAGGCCCGCGCGCAGGCATCCACCCGTGGCTTTGCCAAGGCGCTCTCTGCAAAAGCTGCCGAGGGGTACGGGCTGATCGCCGAGATCAAGAAGGCTTCGCCCTCCAAAGGCCTCATCCGCCCCGATTTCGACCCGCCGAGCCTTGCGAAAGCCTATGAGGAAGGCGGCGCGGCCTGTCTTTCGGTGTTGACCGATACGCCGTCCTTCCAAGGCGCGCCCGAGTTCCTGAGGCAGGCGCGCGCGGCCTGTTCCCTGCCCGCTTTGCGCAAGGACTTCATGTATGACACCTATCAGGTGACCGAAGCCCGTGCTTGGGGCGCCGATTGCATCCTGATCATTCTGGCCTCGGTCGAGGATGGGCAGGCCGCCGAGCTTGAAGCTGCGGCCTTTGACTATGGGATGGATGTGCTGCTTGAGGTGCATAACCGTGAAGAGCTGGACCGCGCATTGGCGCTGAAATCGGCCCTGATGGGGGTGAATAACCGTAACCTCAAGACCTTCGAGGTCACGCTAGATGTCACCCGCGAGCTGGCCCCCGTGATCCTTGCGGAAGGCCGCGATCTGGTCTGCGAAAGCGGCATTTTCACCACCGAAGACATGGCCGATATGGCGGGTGTGGGCGCGCGGCGCTTCCTGATCGGGGAAAGCCTGATGCGTCAGGATGATGTGGCGGCAGCCACCAAAGCCCTGCTGACCCTGCCATGAGCCTCTCGCATTTCGACGCAGCGGGTCAGGCCCATATGGTCGATGTCTCGGACAAACCCGTGACCGCCCGCGTGGCCGTGGCGCGCGGCCATGTGGTGATGACGCCCGAGACGCTGGCCTATGTGACACAGGGCACCGCCAAGAAGGGCGATGTGCTGGGGATTGCGCGGATTGCGGGCATTCAGGCCACCAAACGCACCGCCGATCTGATCCCGCTGTGCCACCCGCTGCCGATCACCAAGGTCTCGGTGGATCTGACCCCCGATGAGACCCTGCCCGGTGTGCGGGTCGAAGCCACGGTGAAGACCACCGGCCAGACCGGCGTTGAAATGGAGGCTCTGACCGCTGTGTCGGTCGCCTGCCTGACCGTCTATGACATGCTCAAGGCCGTGGAAAAATCCATGCGGATCGAGGGGATCGAAGTCGTGCTGAAGGATGGCGGCAAATCGGGCCGCTATGAGGTGGGCGCATGAGCCTGCTACCTGTCGAGGAGGCGCTGGAGCGGGTTCTGGCGCTGGTTGCGCCCCTACCGGCTGAAACTATGCCCCTGCGTGAGGGGGCTGGCCGCGTGATGACCGCGCCCGCCACGGCGGGGCTGACGCAGCCGCCGTTTTCAGGCTCGGCGATGGATGGCTACTGGCTGGATACGGCGGACCACAAGCCCTCGGCCAAGCTGCAGGTGGTGGGGGAATCCGCCGCGGGCCGCAGCTATCAGGGTGAGGTCACGCAGGGTCAGGCGATCCGCATCTTCACGGGCGCCCCCGTGCCCCGCGAGGGCGGCGTGGTGGTCTTGCAGGAAAACACCACCCGCGCGGGCGATTGGGTCACGCTGGCGGACAGCCTGTCGGGCAATGACAACATCCGCCCCAAGGGGCAGGATTTTGCCAAAGGCGCGCCCTTCCACCCTGACCGTCCGCTCAACGCGCGGGATCTGGGGCTGTTGGCTGCGATGAATGTCGCGCAGCTTGAGGTGCATCGCAAACCGGTGGTGGCAATCATTGCCACCGGCGACGAGCTGGTGATGCCCGGCGAGACCCCCGGCCCCGATCAGATCGTCTCCTCCAATAGTTTCATCGTGGCCGCTCAGGTCGAGGCGATGGGCGGCATCGCGCGGATGCTGCCGATTGCGCGCGATGACCGCGAGAGCCTGCGCATGGTCTTTGATCTGGCCAAAGGGGCGGATCTGATCGTGACCTCGGGCGGCGCCTCGGTGGGCGATCATGATCTGGTGGGCGAGGTCGCGGCAGAGCTGGGGCTTGAGCGCAGCTTCTGGAAAATCGCCATGCGTCCGGGCAAGCCGCTGATGGCGGGACGGATGGGGGAGGCGGTTCTGCTGGGGCTGCCGGGCAATCCGGTCTCGGCCACGGTCTGCGCCGAACTGTTCCTGAAGCCGATGCTGGCCAAGATGCAGGGGCGCGACCCGCAGATCACCCCGCGCCGCGCGGTGCTGGGCTGCGATCTGGGGCCAACGGGGCCGCGCACGCATTACATGCGCGCCTGTCTGAGCGCGACCGACGGGCTGCCGGTGATCATGCCCTTCGACAATCAGGACAGTGCGATCCTGTCGATCCTTGCCCAAGCCGATGCCCTGTTGATTTGCGAACGCGACAGCGGGCCGTACAAACAGGGAACGGAGATGTGCTATCTGCCTTTGATGTAAATGAAAATCCTGTTCCGCAATTGACACGGAACAGGAACACAGATAGAACTTTAAACGAACATGCCTTGACATGCGCGATTTTTTTGGCCGGAGACTCGGATGCTGACCCGCAAACAGTTGGAATTGCTTAATTTCATTAACCATCGTTTGCAGCAGGATGGGGTGCCGCCCTCGTTTGACGAAATGAAAGATGCGCTGGAGTTGCGGTCGAAGTCGGGCATCCACCGGCTGATCACCGCATTGGAAGAACGCGGCTTCATTCGGCGTCTGGCGCATCGCGCACGGGCGATCGAGATTTTGAAACTGCCGGAAACCCTGGAAAAGAACGAGGCTTCCAAATCCGGCTTCTCGCCCTCGGTGATTGAAGGCGGGCGGCCCGAACGCCCCTCACAGGCGATGGAAATCGAGGCGATCCACGCATTGGAACTGCCCGTTATGGGCCGGATCGCGGCGGGTGTGCCGATCGAGGCGATCTCGGAAGTCTCGCATCACGTGGCCGTTCCGGGCACGATGCTGGCGGGGGCGGGACGCCATTACGCGCTGGAAGTGCGCGGGGATTCCATGATCGAGGCGGGCATCAATGACGGCGATATCGTCGTGATCCGCGAACAATCCACCGCCGAGAATGGCGAGATTGTCGTGGCGCTGGTGGATGAAACCGAGGCGACGCTGAAGAAATTCTACCGCCGCAGCGGCATGATTGCGCTGGAGGCCGCCAATCCCGCCTATGAAACCCGCATGCTACGCGGCGATCAGGTGCGCGTGCAGGGCCGTCTGGTCGGTCTGATCCGCAGCTACTGAAACGCCTCGGGCGCGGTCCAGAGCCTGCGCCCGACCCTGTCGCTGACCGTGGTCAGCGATCCTGCCTGATCCCATGAGACCGCGCCGGTCTGTGCCAGACGCGTTCTGTCCCAGATCGTGCATGCCTCGGGCGCTGCCTGCCGCGTTTGTGGCAAAGCTGCCGCAATCACGATCAACGCACCGGCATGACAATAGGAGGCAAGATGGTCCGGCGCGGCCTTGCCTGTCAGATGCACCAGATCGCGCCCCTGCCAATGCGCCACACGCACGCCCCCCTCACCAGCCCAGGCCGGACGTGCCGCAGCCTCGGAAACCGGCGCGACATCCCCGTCAGCATCCAGCCAGACACCCGCCACAAATCCGGCCCCATCGCGCGAAAGGGCGCGCCCCTGCGGTGTCATCAGCCCGACCTGCTCGGCCTCGGGGGCCACGATCAGCGCCGGACGCGGACTGGCAGACCAGCGCAGCGCCGCCAGACATAGCAGCGCCAGCGCCAGCACCCTGCCCGTTCGACGCGACAGCACAAACAGCATCGCCCCGCCCCCCATCAGCGCCACCACCTGCTCGGGCGGGGCTTTGACGGCGGTCACCGATCCGGGCCATCCGGCCACCATATCCGCCACCCCCAACAGCCAGCCCGTGCCAAGGCCAAGCACCCAGAACGCGGGCGCCGCCAGCCCGAAAGGGGCCAGCGCCAATGCAATCAGCCCCGCCGGCATGATGATCAGCCCCATCGCGGGCACGGCCAGCAGATTGGCCACCAGCCCGTAATCAGCCACCCGATGGAACGTGGCTGCGGTCAGGGGCGCGGTCGCCAGCCCTGCAATCAACGAGCTGGCCGCAAACCCCAACGGCGCACGGATCAGCTTCGGCAGGCGTTTCGTGTGGCGCGTCCATGCCCCCAGCCCGACAATCAGCGCGGTCGTGGCCGCAAAGGACAGCTGGAAGCCGGGATTGAGCAGGGCCTCGGGGGTGACAAGCAAGATGACGATCGCCGCCAAAGCGACATTGCGCAGGCTCAGGGCGCGGCGGTCACAAAGCACCGCCCCCAGCATCACCGCTGCCATCACCCATGCCCGCTGGGTCGAGACCTGCCCCCCCGAAAGCCACAGATAGAAAGTAGCGGCCAGAAGCGCCACCACGGCGGCAATCTTGCGCGCGGGCCATAAAAGCGCAGGCCGGCCCAGTGCCGCCAGACAGAACCGCACGAAGCCAAAGACCAACCCCGTCACCAGACCGACATGCAGCCCCGAGATCGCCACCACATGATAGATATTGGCGTTGCGCATCACCTCGTTGGTCTCTTGCGACAGCGCAGAGCGATCCCCCGTCAGAATGGCGCTGGCAATGGCACCGGCCTGCCCCGGAACGCGGGCCCGGATCAGCTGTGACAGCCGGTCGCGCAAACGGTTGGCCAGCAGATCCGCAGCCTGTGGCGGAGCAATCAGCATCACCGGAACGCGGCTGTAGCCCACGGCACCAAGCCCCTGAAAAAAGGCGATACGGCGGAAATCGAACGCCTCCGGCGCAGCGGGTGGCGGGGGCGGCATCAGATGGGCCGTCAGCATGACACGCTGCCCCGGCCGGAGATCCAGATGACCCTGCGCGGCATGTAGCGACACCCGCACCCGTCCGGGCAGGGCCTCGCGGGCGACACGATCCAGCCGCACCTGATCGAGCAACAATCGGGGCTGGTCCGCCGCGCTGCGATCCAGCCCGAGCACCCGCCCCTCCACCGTGCCGTAATACCGGAAGGACAGCACCGGCGCTTGCACCAGATGCGCCCGCAACCCCGCCACACAAAACCCAAGCGCCATCAGCCCCAGAAAGGCCGCCGGAAACCATGCCACCATCGGCAGCCGCCTTCTGGCGGCCAGCGCGCAGACCATAAGCCCCGCCGCCAATACATAGGCAGATGGCCCCGGCTCCGACAGCAGCGCAAACCACGCCCCGATTCCCGACGCCAGCGCCAACGGTGCCCAAAGGAGGATCTCGGCATAGGCCTGCATCAGGCGCACAGCCCGTCCCGCAGCCCATATGCCAAGCCATGAGATACGGGCGGCAGCCATATGATCTTGCGGCAAAACCTCACTCATCGCGACCGTCCTCCCCCGAAAAACCAAGGCGCATCTCTGCGGATTGCGGAAGCGCCCGCCATGACCATTGTCCGTGCCTCTTGTCCGTGCCCCTTGTCCTTCCGGGCCATGCCTCTTATTCATCGACGCAAAGAAACCCGGGAAGCTATGGCGCACAGGCTCTGCGAACATGGTTTCCAAATGCTTAATGCGCGCCTCCGGCGCCTCGAAAGGCCCTCAAGATGTCCGACCAGATCGTCACCCGTTTTGCCCCCTCGCCGACCGGCTATCTGCATATCGGGGGCGCGCGCACGGCGCTTTTCAACTGGCTTTATGCGCGCCATATGGGCGGCAAGGTGCTTTTGCGGATCGAGGATACCGACAGGGAGCGCTCGACCGATGCGGCGACCGCTGCCATCATGAAGGGGCTGGACTGGCTGGGGCTCGATTTCGACAGCGACCCGATCAGCCAGTTCGAACGCGCCCCCCGTCATGCCGAGGTCGCCAACGAGATGCTGGCCCGCGGTGTCGCCTATAAGTGCTTCTCCAGCCAGGACGAGATCCAGGCCTTCCGCGATGCCGCCAAAGCCGAGGGCAAATCGACCCTGTTCCGCAGCCCGTGGCGCGATGCCGACCCTGCGACCCATCCCGACGCGCCCTTCGTGATCCGCGTGAAAGCGCCACTGGAAGGCAAAACGGTGATCCATGATGCCGTTCAGGGCGATGTGACGATCCGTAACGACCAGCTCGATGACATGATCTGTTTACGTTCGGATGGTACGCCCACCTATATGCTGGCGGTTGTGGTGGATGATCATGATATGGGCGTGACGCATGTCATCCGTGGCGATGACCACCTGACGAATACCGCCCGCCAGATGCTGGTCTATAACGCGATGGAATGGGCGGTTCCGACTTTCGCGCATATTCCGCTGATCCACGGCCCCGATGGCAAGAAACTGTCCAAGCGCCACGGCGCGGTCGGTCTGGAAGAGTATCAGGCGATGGGGTATCCGGCGGCAGGGATGCGCAACTATCTGACGCGGCTTGGCTGGAGCCACGGCGACGATGAGTTTTTCACGGATGCGCAAGCGTGTGAATGGTTCGATCTGGGCGGAATCGGCAAATCGCCGGCCCGCCTCGATTTCAAGAAGCTGGCTAATATCTGCGGCCAGCATATCGCCGTGATGGATGATGCCGATATTGTTGCTCAAATTGACGGCTATTTGGAGGCGGCAAAACAACCTCTGCTCAGCGACGCACAGAAAAACGATCTGACCCGCGCAATGTACTGCCTGAAAGATCGTGCGAAGACATTCCCGGAACTCATTGAAAAAGCGTCTTTTATCCTCAATCAACGGCCATTGGAGCTGGATGAGAAATCGCAAAAGGCGCTTGATCCGGTATACCGTGGTATTCTGAAAGAATTGACGCCGCAGTTGCAAAATGCTAGCTGGACGCGAGAGGAATTGGAGGCCATCGTACAATCTGTTGCAGAGGCGCATGAAATGGGGCTTGGCAAGCTCGCTTCCCCCTTGCGCGCGGCTCTGGCAGGGCGTTCAGTGAGCCCTAGTGTATTCGATATGATGCTGACCCTCGGTCGAGACGAGACCGTGGCGAGGCTTGAGGATCAGGTGGCCTGAGGCCGGGCCACCTTCCGGCTCGACCGGATAACAACGACCGGCGCGGCCCAGCCGGCATTACGAAAGGGAACCCAATGGCTGATAGAACGGCGACGCTCACCCTGGACGGGAAGTCTTACGACCTCCCCGTACTCTCCCCAGCAGCAGGCCCGGATGTTATTGATATCCGCAAGCTCTATGCGCAGGCTGACGTCTTTACCTATGACCCGGGCTTCACCTCGACCGCGTCTTGTGAATCCGCAATCACCTATATCGATGGGAATAAGGGCGAGCTTCTGTATCGCGGCTATCCCATCGAACAGCTTGCACAGAAATCGCATTATCTCGAAACCTGCTACCTGCTTCTCTACGGGGAACTGCCGAACAAGGCACAGATGGAAGATTTCGAATATCGCGTGACCCGTCACACGATGCTGCACGAGCAGATCAACAACTTCTTCCGTGGCTTCCGCCGCGATGCCCACCCGATGGCGACGATGGTCGGCGTTGTGGGCGGCCTGTCGGCTTTCTATCACGACAGCCTCGACATCACCGATCCGTGGCAACGTGAAGTGGCCGCGATCCGCATGATCGCCAAACTGCCGACCATCGCGGCGATGGCCTATAAATATTCGATCGGTCAACCGATCGTCTATCCGCGCAACGATCTCGATTACGCGTCGAACTTCCTGCATATGTGCTTCGCCGTTCCGGCAGAGCCCTATCACGTGGAACCGGCGCTGGCGAAGGCGATGGACCGCATCATGATGCTCCATGCCGATCACGAGCAGAACGCATCGACCTCGACCGTGCGTCTGGCGGGCTCTTCGGGGGCGAACCCCTTCGCCTGTATCGCAGCCGGCATCGCCTGCCTCTGGGGTCCGGCGCATGGTGGCGCAAACCAGGCCTGCCTGGAAATGCTGCGCGAAATCGGCACCGTGGACCGCATTCCGGAATTCATCGCCCGTGCGAAAGACAAGAACGATCCCTTCAAGCTGATGGGCTTCGGTCACCGCGTCTACAAGAATTTCGACCCGCGGGCGAAGGTCATGAAAGAATCGGCAGACGAGGTTCTGGGCCTTCTGGGCGTGGAAAACAATCCGCTGCTGCAAGTGGCCAAAGAGCTTGAGAAAATCGCGCTGGAAGACGAGTATTTCATCGAGAAAAAACTCTATCCCAACGTCGATTTCTACTCGGGGATCATCCTCGAGGCGATGGGCTTCCCGACCGCGATGTTCACCCCGATCTTCGCGCTGTCGCGGACCATCGGCTGGATTTCGCAATGGAAAGAGATGATCGAGGATCCGACCGGCAAGATCGGCCGTCCGCGCCAGCTCTATACCGGTGCGACCGCGCGCGACTATACCGATGTCGCAACCCGCTAAGCTTCAAAGCTGCATTTGATACAGATCATGGAAAGGCCGGGAATTTCCCGGCCTTTTCGCATGCATATCTTTCGGAAGCTGCGCCGGAGGGGGCGAAGACCCCGACCGGTTTCCTGCGGGCCTCGATGGCGCGCAGGAAACCGCCCCCCCTCCGGCACAGCGCCTCCGACACCACCCAAGACCGCCCCCCGTACTGCCCCCGTACTGCCACGGGGCCCAAAAGAAGGACCGCCCCATGACAGACCACAGCACGGGCAAGAAACTCGCCCTGATCACCGGTGCCTCACGCGGATTGGGGGCAGGCCTTGCCGAAGGTCTTGCCGCACGCGGCTATCACATCATGGCCGTGGCACGCACCGTTGGCGGGCTGGAAGATCTCGACGACCGCATTCAGGCGCAGGGCGGTCTGGCCACGCTTGCCCCCCTCGACCTGAAAGATCCGGCACAGGCCCAACATCTGGGCCAGTCGGTGGCTGACCGCTGGGGCGGGATCGACCTGTGGTGCCATACCGCGATCCACGGCACACCGCTCAGCCCCGCAGGCCATATCGCACAAAAAGACATGGAAGCCGCCATCGCGGTCAATCTGACCACCACGGCAATGCTGATCCCGATGCTGGAGCCGCTGCTGCGCGCCCGCAACGGACAGGCCGTCTTCTTCGACGATTGCCATGCCGGCGAGAAATTCTTCGGCACCTACGGGGCGACCAAAGCCGCTCAAATGGCGCTTGTGCGCTCTTGGGCCGCCGAGAATGACAGCATCGGCCCCAAGGTCACCATTCTGGCGCCGAAGCCGATGCCCACCGGACTGCGCGCCCGCTTCTTCCCCGGCGAGGACCGCGCCCCCCTCGCCCGTCCGCGCGACGAGGCCGCCCGCCTGCTGGATCTGCTGCTGCCCGAAACCGCGACCGCCTGAGACAGGCCGTCCCATGCGCCTGCCCCGCACAACAGGCCCAGAATGCGCCCCCCGTCAGGGCGGCACAAGCCGCATTGCGGCGATGTTGCAACGCCCCGCAAGCTTTCCGCCCGCCCCCTAGGGGGTGGGCGCTTTACCGCCTGAGATGCCCGCGTTATCACCGGAGGCACAGATAGAACCGGGGGACAGAGGCGATGCGCATTCTCATTACCAATGATGACGGGATAAATGCGGCAGGTCTTGCTGTCTTGCAGGAAATCGCGGAAAGCCTTGCCGGTCCCACCGGCGAGGTCTGGACCGTCGCTCCTGCCTTCGAACAATCGGGGGTCGGCCATTGCATCAGCTATTCGCGCCCCATGCTCACGGCCGAGCTGGGCCCCCGCCGCGTTGCCGTCGAAGGCAGCCCCGCCGACTGCGTGCTGGCCGGCCTCTATGATGTGCTCACCGATGGCCGTCCCGACCTGATCCTCTCGGGGGTCAATCGTGGCAATAACTCCGCTGAAAACGCGCTTTATTCCGGCACGCTGGGCGGGGCGATGGAGGGCGCGCTGCAAGGCATTCCCGCCATTGGCCTGAGCCAGTTCATGGGGCCGCGCACCAACTGCCTCGACGACCCCTTTGACGCCGCCCGCCAGCATGGCCCCGCCCTTGTGCGCAAGCTGTGGGAAAAGGGCATCTGGGATGACGGCCCCTATCGTGTGTTCTACAGCATCAACTTCCCGCCGGTCGCGGGGGCCGATGTGGCAGGGACCAGGGTCGCGCCTATGGGCTATCGCACCGACAGTTTCTTCACCACCGAGGCCACGCATTCGCCCTCGGGTAAAAAGTTCCTTTGGGTCAAGGGCGGCCCGCAGCATACCGCCACCGCCCCCGGCACCGATGCCGCGCTCAATCTCGAAGGGTATATCTCTGTCACCCCCATGCGCGCCGATCTGACCGCACATGACGTGCTCGACAGCCTGAAGACGGCCATCGAATGACCCCGTCCGAGGAAGAGGCCGAGCGCAAGATGCGCTTTCTGTTCCAGATCCGCTCGCGCGGGGTGACGGATGCGGCCGTGCTGAAGGTGATGGAACGGATCGACCGCGGGCGCTTCGTGCGGGGGATCTTTGCCGAGCGCGCCTATGAGGATATGCCGCTGCCGATCAGTTGCGGCCAGACCATCAGCCAGCCCTCGATCGTGGGGCTGATGACACAGGCGCTAGAGATCGGCCCGCGCGATACGGTGCTGGAGGTCGGCACGGGCTCGGGCTATCAGGCCGCAATCCTGTCGGGGCTGGCACGCCGCGTGTATACCGTCGACCGCTACAAGCAGCTTGTGCGCGATGCCGAAGACCTGTTCCGCGAGATGGATCTGTCAAATATCGTCGCCATTACCGGCGATGGCAGCTTTGGCCTGCCCGATCAGGCCCCCTTTGATCGTATCATCGTGACAGCCGCCGCCGAAGACCCGCCGGGGCCCCTCTTGTCGCAACTCAAGCCGGGCGGTATCATGGTGCTGCCTGTCGGCCAGTCCGACACGGTCCAAAGCCTGATCCGCGTCCGGCGGCTTGAAACCGGCTTCGACTACGAAGAGCTGCGTTCCGTGCGGTTCGTGCCCTTGGTCGAGGGGCTTGCAAACGAATAAGGCCCGCCGGGTTGCGGTTCCCGACCCAAAGGCTAAAACGACCCGAGAGGGAATAGGAACCAATGAGGAAGAAGCGCCGATGACATCTTACAGACGCCCCCGTCTTGCAACCTTTCTGATGCTGGGCGGTTCCGCAGTTGCGCTGGCCGCCTGTATGCCGTCCGGCAATTTCGATCCGGATCTGCGCAAATACTCCCAGATCGGCTTCGATACCAGCGATGCGGCCCAACGTGCCACCGCGCCGCGTCCGCAATCGGACACGCGCGGCATCATCTCCTATCCCAATTATCAGGTCGCGGTCGCCAGCCGTGGCGATACGGTGGCCAGCGTGGCCGCGCGCGTGGGCGTCAATGCCAATGATCTGGCGCGTTACAATGCCATCGGCACCGATACCGTGCTCAATCAGGGGGCCGTGCTTGTCCTGCCCAGCCGCGTGCAAGAGCCTGCCGGTTCGGGCAGCTATACCGGCGCGGGCGCAACCGCAAGCGGCGGGGCGGACACCATTGACATCACCTCGCTGGCCTCCAATGCCATCGACCGCTCGCAATCGGGCCAGACCGCCAGCGCGCCCCCCAAAGCCAGCGCGCCGGTTGCCGGCAAGCCCGCGGGGCCCGAGCCGGTACGCCATCGCGTGGCCCGTGGCGAGACCGCCTATTCCATTGCACGTTATTACAACGTCTCGGTCCGCTCGCTGGCCGACTGGAACGGGCTGCCGTCGGATATGAGCGTGCATGAGGGCCAGTATCTGCTGATCCCGACCGCTTTGCCCAGCCAATCGGGGCAAGCCACCACCAGCAAGCCCGGTCAGGGCAGCGCGACGCCCACCCCGCCCTCGGCCGCCGAACCGCTGCCGCAGCAAAAAACCACCCCCGGCTCGGCCCCTGTGGATACCTCTGCTGTGCCCAATCTCAGCAAGCAGGTCACCGCCTCCAGTTCGTCGCGCCTGCTGATGCCGGTCAACGGGTCGATCATCCGTCCCTATGTGAAAAAGAAAAACGACGGGGTGGATATCTCTGCCGCGCCCGGCACGCCCGTCAAGGCAGCAGCCGATGGCACGGTTGCCGCCATCACCAAAGATACCGAGCAGGTGCCGATCCTTGTTCTGCGCCATGCCGATGGCCTGCTGACGGTCTATGCCAATATCGACAATATCGCGGTGTCGAAAGATGCCACCGTCAAGCGCGGCCAGACCATTGCCAAAGTGCGTCAGAACGATCCGGGCTTTGTGCATTTCGAGGTGCGCCAAGGCTACGAGAGCGTCGACCCGATGCCCTATCTGCAATAACGGCGCGCTCCACCCAGAAATATCCACACAGCAAAAAGGGGCCGTCGCGGCCCCTTTTCTTTGCCCGCTTAGCGCCTGCCACGCGCCGCAAAGGCCAGCCGCTCGAACAGATGCACGTCCTGTTCGTTTTTCAAAAGCGCGCCATGCAGCTTCGGCAACAGGCTGCCCCCGTCCGCTTTCAGATCCTCGGGGGCGAGATCCTCGATCAGCAGAAGCTTGATCCAGTCAAGCACTTCCGAGGTCGAGGGTTTCTTCTTCAAACCCGGCGTCTCGCGGATCTCGTAAAACCGCGTCAGCGCCTCGGCCAGCAGCTTGGGTTTGATCTGCGGGAAATGCACCTCGACAATCTTGGCCAGCGTCTCGGGGTCGGGGAAGCGGATATAATGGAAGAAACAGCGCCGCAGGAAGGCGTCGGGCAGCTCTTTCTCGTTATTCGAGGTGATGATGACCACGGGGCGATGGCGTGCGCGAATGGTCTCGCCCGTCTCGTAGACATGGAATTCCATCCGGTCGAGTTCCTGCAACAGATCATTGGGGAACTCGATATCGGCCTTGTCGATCTCGTCAATCAGCAGCACCACCCGCTCGGGGGCCGCAAAGGCCTGCCAGATCTTGCCATGACGGATGTAATGGCCGATTTCGCTGACTTTCGGATCGCCAAGCTGGCTATCGCGCAGCCGCGACACGGCATCATATTCGTAAAGCCCCTGCTGCGCGCGCGTGCTGGATTTGATCCCCCATTCGATCATATCCATCCCCAGCGCCTGTGCCACCTGACGCGCAAGCTCCGTTTTGCCGGTGCCGGGTTCGCCCTTGACCAGCAGCGGGCGCTCCAGCGCCACGGCCGCATTGACGGCCACGGTCAGATCCGCAGGCGCGATATAGCTTTCGGTGGATTGGAATTGCATGATTATTTCCCTGATGGCGGCCTTGACCACCCTATTCTGCCGCCGTTTTGGCCGCAAGAAAAAGACTTTTTTGCACAAAAAATAAGCATCGCTTTTAAAATAAGCAGGCAGATACGCAGAGACGTGACAAACAGTCTTTGGTCAGGTATTCGGGCGGCAAGGAATCGTGCCACGCTCAGGGGCATGTTTCCCGAACTAACAAAGGGTCAGGCACCATAGAAAGGCCAGTCATGAAACCCGAGATCTTTCTTCCGGATGATTATCGCCCGGCTGAAGACGAGCCGTTCATGAACGATCGTCAACTGGAATATTTCCGTCGCAAGCTGATGAATTGGAAACACGAGCTTCTCGCACAATCCGCAGAGACCCTCGAAGGTCTGGCAGATTCCGCAAGATCCGTGCCCGATGTGGCAGACCGTGCGTCGGAAGAAACCGATCGCGCACTGGAACTGCGCACCCGTGACCGCCAGCGCAAACTGGTTGTCAAGATTGATGCCGCACTGCGCCGCATCGATGAAGGCGAGTTCGGCTATTGTGAAAAGACCGGCGAGCCGATCTCGCTGAAACGTCTTGATGCCCGCCCCATCGCAACGATGACGCTGGAAGCCCAAGAGCGCCACGAGCGCCGTGAGCGGGTTCATCGCGACGACTAACGGGCGTGGGCTTTGCCTGCGTTTTTTTGTCTTTTCGGCCTGCTTGCATCTGCCAATGGCTTTTCTGCATTGCGGGTATCTGGTTAATGTTGTCTGAGTATCCGCACCCCGGCATGGATCATCCGTGCCGGTGGTTGCATATATGAGGGCGAGGTTCACATGCTGGTCGGCAGAGAGTTCACCATCCTTGGGGCGGGCATCTCGGGTTTGGCGCTTGCACGCGCCTTGGCGATGCATGGCGCGCGGGTCACGGTGCTTGAACAGGCCCCCGAACTGGCAGAGGTCGGCGCGGGCTTGCAGATCTCGCCCAATGGCATGCGGGTGATCGAGGCACTGGGGCTAGGCGCAGGCCTGTGCAGGACAAGCCCCCGCCTGCAGGCGGTCGAGCTGTTCAACGGCGAAACCGGCCAGCGCGTGACACGGCTTGATATGGCTGCCCGCCGCCCCGAAGCCCCCTACCATTTCCTCCGCCGCCCCGATCTGGTCGATGTACTGGCCCAAGGCGCCATTGATGCAGGGGTCGAGATCCGGCTGGGCGAGAAAATCGAACGCGTCGAGATTTCCCCCGACGGGCCGACGCTGCATTTCGCCGACGGGCATATGGCCCGCCCCGGCACCGTTCTTGGTGCGGACGGGCTGCACTCGAAACTGCGCATGGCCCTGAATGGCGAGGCGAAACCCTTTTTCACCAATCAGGTGGCCTGGCGGGCGATGGTGCCGATGACGGGCGACACCACGCCCATCGCCCGCGTCTTCATGGGGGCGAAAAAGCATCTGGTCAGCTATCCGCTGTCAAACGGCATGCGCAATATCGTTGCCGTGGAAGAACGTAGACGCTGGGCCGAGGAAAGCTGGCATATCCGCGATGACGCCATGACATTACGGGTGGCCTTCGAGGACTTCTGCCCCGAGGTGCGGGGCTGGCTTGAACAGGTCGAAGAGCCTTATCTTTGGGGCCTGTTCCGCCACCCTGTCGCCGCGCGCTGGTTTGGTCCGGGCTGTGCGATTCTGGGTGACGCGGCGCATCCCACCCTCCCCTTTCTTGCACAGGGCGCGAATATGGGGCTGGAGGATGCATGGATTCTGGCACAGGCCCTTGCCCTGCATAACGAGGACGAGGTGGCTTTTGCCGCCTATCAGACCGCACGGATCGAGCGTTGCCGCGCCATTGTCGAGGCCGCCAACAAGAATGCGCGCAATTACCACCTGTCGGGGATCAGCCGCGTGATCGGCCATCTGGGGATTCGCGCGGTCTCGAAATTCGCGCCGGATCTTCTGATCGGCAAATATGACTGGATCTATGAATACGATCCAACGCAGGTTTTGCGGGCAAACTGAGCCCCGCATGCCGCGAACAGCACGGCTTGGTCCTGCCAGCTCTTCCCAAAGCCCCTAGGCGGGTCTAAAGACACTGTGACTGCGGGAAACGTCCCGTGCAACCAGACCCAGCGGGATGAGCCCGCACAATCAGACAAGGCCTGCTATGGATATCATCACGACCACCGAAGCGCTTGCAGAGATCTGCGAAGCCGCAAAGGCGGAACCCTATGTCACGCTGGATACCGAGTTTCTGCGCGAACGCACCTATTGGTCGAAGCTCTGCCTTGTCCAGATGGCGCTGCCCAACCATGACGGGGTCGAGGGGCGCGCGGCGCTGATCGACCCGCTGGCCAAGGGTATCTCGCTCGAGCCGCTTTACGACCTTTTCCGCCACAAGGCGACGGTGAAGGTGTTCCATGCCGCGCGGCAGGATCTGGAAATCTTCTTTACCGATGCCAAGGTCTTCCCCGACCCGCTCTTTGACACGCAGGTGGCCGCGATGGTCTGCGGCTTTGGCGAACAGGTGGGCTACGAGACGCTGGTGCGCAAGATCGCCAAGCAGTCTCTCGACAAGACCTCGCGCTTCACCGACTGGTCGCGCCGTCCGCTGAGTGCGGCACAACAGAATTACGCCATCGCCGATGTGACCCATCTGCGGGTGATCTACGAGTTTCTGGCCAAGCAGCTCAAGAAATCCGGTCGTGCGCCTTGGGTTGAAGAAGAGGTGGGCATTCTGCTCAACCCCGAAACCTATATCACCCGGCCCGAGGATGCGTGGCTGCGCGTGAAGACCCGCACCCATTCGGGCAAGTTCCTGTCGGTCGTGCGCGAGCTGGCGCGTTTCCGCGAAGGGTTTGCGCAAAACCGCAATATCCCGCGCTCGCGGATCTTCAAGGATGACGCGCTGCTGGAACTGGCCTCGACCAAGCCCGTGAGCCTTGATGATCTTGGAAAATCGCGGCTCCTGTTGCGCGAGGCCCGCAAGGGCGAGATTGCCGAAGGGATCATCACCGCGGTCAAGGAAGGGCTTGCCGTTCCTGCCGACAAGATGCCCAAGGTGCAGAGCGACAACGACCATCTGCAAGTGGATTCCGCTCTGGCCGATCTCTTGCGGGTGCTGTTGAAGGCGAAATCGAACCAGACGGGGGTGGCGCCGAAGCTGATCGCCTCGTCCTCCGATCTGGACCATATCGCCGCAGGCAAGCGCGATGTGCCCGCGCTTTCGGGATGGCGGCGCGAGGTTTTCGGCGAAGATGCCTTGCGTCTTGCCCAAGGCAAAATCGCGCTTTCGGCTGAAAATGGCGATGTGAAGCTGGTCACGCTGTAAGACCGGCCTCAGGGCACCATTACAGGACCACATACGGGGCGCGCTGTCCGGCGGCGCCCCGTTTCCATTTGGCGCAGCTTTGTGCAATGGTGACAAAGGCTGCCCCTCTGATCTTGCGGCAGCAAGCGTTCCCCCATCCGGACACACGACGACGGGGACTTGTGCGCCAGCTTACCGCAAGAACAGCAGCCGTAGCCCCGCAGCGGCGAACACGGCCGCCATCGCGCCTTCAATCCAACACCTGGCCCGTTGATAGCGCGCGACCACGAGGCTTGCGGAAAACCCCAGCGCATAACCGAAATTCACGCAGCCCCCCAGCCCCGCGCAGCCCGCAAACAGCAAGGCCATATCGCCTGCCCCCGCCCCTTCCGGCACTCCAAGCGTAAAGATTGCAGCCCAGCCGAGGATCGCCTTGGGATTGGTCAGATGCAGGAGAAGCCCGCGCCGGTAGGCCTGCCCAGAGCTCTGCGGGCGGAGACTGGCAACCGCGCCCTGCCCGCCCGCCGCCCGCAGGGTTTTCCATGCCAGATACAGCAGATACAGCCCGCCCAGAATCTTCAGCCCCCAAAGAAGCCGGGCAGCCCCCATCAACAGCGCCCCCACCCCGAGCGCCGTAAGACCGGCCCAGACCAGACTGCCGCTGACCACCCCCGCAGCAAGGGCCAGCGCCGTCCGCCGCCCCGACCCCATCGCGGCCCCCATGATCGCCAATGTGCTCGGGCCGGGGCTGGCGACCGCCAGAAAATAGGCGATATAGGCCAAGAGAAGATGCGACATGAAAAAACCTCCTGCGATCCACAGGAGGCTATCCATCCGTCAGGAACTGGCAAGCCTCAACGGCCCGCCTCCGGACCCTAGCGGCTTGCGCTGCGCGAATTCGAGGCACCGGTGACGGTCACCCGACGCACATCGGCCAGTTTGAAATTGTCGATATAGGCCGCAGCGGTGATCTGGCGCGACCCGACCGTGCCGGCACGGTGGGCCTCGGCGCTCTCGGCGGAAGGCGGATAGCCGACCATCGTATAATGGATCTCGCCATTGACCGGACGCCCGTCATTTTCCGCAATCAGCGCGACATCCCACCAGCCTTGTGTCGGCGGCAGGCCCGTCACCTCGACGATTGCCCCTGCCGAGGTCTTGCGGATTTCCAGCGATGTGATCTGCGCGATAACGCTGCGGTTATCGGCCAGCGCCGCCGCATATCCGCCTTTCGGCGCAAGGCTCGGCGTGGACGTCTTTTCGGTCGAAGAACCGAACCAGTTCCACGGATTCATACGGCTTTCGCGGATGCTGCCACAGGCGGAAAGGGCCAGCACGATGGCAAGCGAAGCAAGGAACGGTTTTCTCATGGTCTCTCCGGCACTTGATCTTCTTTTCCCTAGCCTATCGCGCGGGCTTTGAAAAGGCGGCACTGGACCCTTGCGCGGACTGGGTCTAGGTAGAAGCCAATAAACAGGCTGCGGAGTGGGAAGATGGCCAGCGAAGCTTTTGAAGAAATCGCCGATACATTCGAATTTCTGGACGATTGGGAAGACCGCTATCGCCATGTGATCGAGTTGGGCAAGGAGATGCCCCATCTTGACGATGCCGTGAAAGTGCCTGCAACCAAGGTCGAGGGCTGCGCCAGTCAGGTCTGGCTGCTGCCGCGGATCGAGGGCACCGGCCCCAAGGCCCGTTTCAATTTCCAAGGTGAGTCGGATGCGATGATCGTTCAGGGGCTGATCGCCATTCTGCACGCGCTCTATTCCGGCCTGACCGTGTCCGAGGTCACCGCCACCAATGCCGAGGCCGAACTGGCCCGTCTGGGGCTGAATGACCATCTCTCCGCCCAGCGCTCGAACGGGCTGCGCGCGATGATCGAGCGGATCCGGCTTCTGGCAGCAGAGGCCGCGACCGCCTGAAACACCACCTGCAACCATCCCCGCCCTGGCCCGGACCAAGGATCCGGGCCCTGGGTCTTGGATGCCGCGCTTATTTTACCGCAGCCACCACGATCACCTCGACCAGATAGTCCGGCGCGGCCAGTTTCGATTCGCCAGTCGCCCGAGCGGGGGCGTGGCCTGCCGCGACCCATGCATCCCATACGGCATTCATTTCGGCAAAATCGGCCATATCGGCCAGCCAGATCTGCGCGCTCAGGATATGCTCCTTGTCCGAACCGGCTTCGGCCAGCAGACGGTCAACCTCGGCCAGCGCGTCGCGGGTCTGATCCGCAACCGATTTACCGGGCGTCCCCACCTGACCGGCCAGATAGACGGTGCCATTATGGACGACGGCGGCGCTCATACGCGCACCACATTCGATACGTTTGATCGTCATTGATCTGTCCCTTCCACTGTTGTGACAAGACAGGCCGATAGCCTGTTCCCCCCGCCATTTCCAGCGGCAATAACGCCAGCGCCCCGCGCCCTGTCGCTGTAAGAAGAGGACGCCCTGTCCAAGCCGCCAATCCGCAGCGGTACGGCCGTTTCCATAGATCAGCCGCCTTGCGCACAGCCTATGGACAAACCCCGAGACCCGCGCCAGAATCGGAACAGACGGGCCAAAGCGGCTCTTTTGCCAGACGCTGTGAAGCCCTTCCATATCCGGAAGAACCGCAACCGATAGCATCTGGCCCTGTCAATGCTGGCACAGCGGAGCACCTCGATCCCAGATCCGGTCAATCCGGCTGTGCCTTCCGGCATCTCTCCCCCTCGAAAGCGCATCGCACGTATCAAGAGACAAGCGCGGGTTGGTAACCGGCGCTTTGCCCCCCCCTCTCATCCAAGGCATCCGCCCTGAACGCCGGCAAAACGCAAACCTCCGAGACAGCACAGCATCAATCGTATAGCGGCGCAGCTTCAGCCGAAGCTGTTCAGCTAGCGCCCTATGAGACGCGTTGCGGCCAGCAAGGGTCACTCTCCGCGCTCATTTGCGTTCGGGACAGGGACCAGGTATCGATATCTTGAGACATTGCGTCGATCGCGACACTTCACGCGGTTGGGTTGCCCATAGTGTCTACAGTTTGGTCGCTTATCGCTCCAAATCCGCATTCTTATGATCCAAAGATAGTCAAGCTGGTAGGCCCGGAGGGATTTGAACCCCCAACCAAGGCGTTATGAGCGCCCTGCTCTAACCGTTGAGCTACAGGCCCACCATTGCGGCATTCATTATCACAGTCGCGGGCGGGGTCAAGAAATCTTGGTCCGATCATGCAGGCTGTGATTGCCGCGCGGGCTTGCATGCGCTAATGGCAGGGCAAAGAAATTTCCCAAGGAGCGCGGGGGCCCATGAGCGAAAAAACGAACGGTCTGACCTATGCCGATGCTGGCGTCGATATCGATGCGGGCAACGAACTGGTCGAACGCATCAAACCGGCGGCAAAGCGGACCGCGCGTTCGGGCACCGTCTCGGGCTTGGGCGGCTTTGGCGCTTTGTTCGACCTGAAGGCTGCAGGCTATAACGATCCGGTGCTAGTGGCCGCGACCGATGGCGTGGGCACCAAGCTGCGCATCGCGATTGACACCGGCAATGTCGATACGATCGGCATCGACCTTGTGGCCATGTGCGTGAACGACCTCGTGTGCCAAGGCGCCGAGCCTTTGTTCTTCTTGGATTATTTTGCAACCGGCAAGCTTGAGCTGGATCCTGCGACCCGCATCATCAACGGCATTGCCGAGGGCTGTGCGCAATCGGGTTGTGCGCTGATCGGCGGCGAGACCGCCGAGATGCCGGGCATGTATCACAAGGGTGATTTCGACCTTGCGGGCTTTGCCGTGGGCGCGATGGAGCGTGGCACCCTGCTGCCCGAGGGCGTTGAGGAAGGCGATATCCTGCTGGGTCTTGGCTCGAATGGGGTGCATTCCAACGGCTATTCCTTCGTGCGGAAGGTCGTCGAGATGTCCGGCCTTGGCTGGGATGCCGATTGCCCTTGGGCGGAAGGCACTCTGGGCGAGGCTCTGCTGGCGCCGACTCGCCTTTATGTGACCCAGTGCCTCAAGGCCTTCCGCGCAGGTGGCGTGCATGCGCTGGCCCATATCACCGGCGGTGGCCTGACCGAAAACCTGCCGCGTGTTCTGCCCGAGGGGCTGGGGGCCGAGATCGATCTGGACGCTTGGGAGCTTCCGGGCGTGTTCCGCTGGCTGGCCGAGACCGCCAAGATGGATGAACCCGAGCTGCTGAAGACCTTCAACTCGGGCATCGGCATGATCGTCGTGGTGGCCAAAGACCGCGCAGAGGCGCTGACCGAACTGCTGCGCGCCGAGGGCGAGACCGTGACGCAGATCGGCACGATCACCTCTGGCAAGGGGGTTGCCTATAAGGGCAAGCTTCTGTGAAACGCGTCGCGATCCTGATTTCGGGGGGCGGGTCCAATATGGTCCGCCTTGTCGAGGCCATGCAGGCCGAAGGCTTTGCCGAGCCGGTGCTTGTGGCATCCAATGATGCGCAGGCGGGCGGTCTGCTGAAGGCGGCGGCTATGGGCGTGCCGACAGCGGCCATTGATCACCGTCCCTTCGGGCGGGACAGGGCTGCCTTTGAGGCCGAGCTTCTCAAGCCTATTCTGGCGTCCAAGCCCGATATCCTGTGTCTTGCAGGCTTCATGCGTGTGCTGACGCCCGAGTTTGTCGAGCATTTTGCGGGGCGGATGCTGAATATCCACCCCTCGCTTTTGCCGAAATATCCGGGGCTGCATACCCATCAGCGCGCGATCGAGGCGGGCGATACCGAAGCCGGTTGCACCGTGCACGAGGTAACGCCAGTTCTGGATGACGGCCCGATTTTGGGACAGGCCCGTGTGCCGGTGATCGCAGGCGATACCGCCGAGACACTGGCCGCGCGGGTGCTGGTGCAGGAGCACAAGCTATATCCTGCGGTGCTCAAGCGTTATGTCGCAGGTGACCGCAGCCTTCTGGAACTTTAATCGAAACCCGGCCTCTGGTCGGGTTTCTTCATAAAATCTTGCTATGACATTTAAGACAGATTTTCCCAGAAAGCGTGCCATTCCCCCCGATATCAGACGGGGCGTACAACGACATAGGACGCAGCACATTTCAGGCCCCATTTCAGGCCCCGTGTCCGGCATCTGGCGGGCGCTTCGCTCGCTGCTGACAACGGTGATGATGGGGCTCGGGGTGATTTCGGCCCTGCTCATGCTTGCGTTTCTCACCGTTGATGATCCAGAAATCCCGCGTTTCAGCGTAATGGCAGCCCTCGCGGTTATGTCTGCGGTGTTTCTGACCTCGGCCACGATCATGGCGCGGTCGGCAGCTTGGCGTGGCCATGCGATGCCGGTATCGCATAGACGGAACCGTTGGCTTCACTTTGGTGGTTTGGGTGCGGGGACGATCCTCAATGGTCTTGGGATTCCGATCATCGTGGGGGCCAAAGAGCTTGGTCCGTTCTGGGCCCCTCCGGTAACCGGCTTTGGCGTTTGTCTGCTTGTGGCGGATGTCGCGATCCTGTTCAGCTCTATCCTGCTATCGCTCTATTTCCTCAGGTTTGGTGTGTGGCGCGGGGCAACCGCCTTTCTCTTCGGCTCGGTCATCGGCTGGGTCGGCGGAGCGATACAGGCGGAGCTATTCTTCCGCTAGGTTTTCCCTCGGGGCCACTTTGCACGTGCAGCATCGCGCAGGGACGCCGCGATATGTGCAGCCGCACAATCTTGTCTGCCAGTGCTTCGTTCATATCTGCCCAACAGACCGCAGCAAACGGCCTGATACGCGCCGACCGAGGAGTGACCCAATGACCAGTACCGACGTTCTTTTCCGCCCTTTCTCCATCAAGGGGCTCACGCTGAAAAACCGCATCGTGATGGCTCCGATGACACGGAATATGGCCCCCGCTGGCGTGCCCAATGCCGATAACGCGGCCTATTACGCGCGCCGCGCCGCCCATGATGTCGGGCTGATCCTGACCGAAGGCACGGTGATCGACCGTCCCGCATCGCGCAATCTCCCCGATATCCCGTTCTTTCACGGCAAGGAGGCCCTTGCAGGCTGGAAAGCGGTGGCCGATGTTGTGCATGAAAACGGCGGCAGGATCGCACCGCAGATCTGGCATACCGGCTCGACCCGCAGCGGCGATTGGGCACCGGAGGCCAAGGTCGAAAGCCCTTCGGCGCTGGTGGGTCCCGATGATCCGCGCGGGGTGGCAATGTCCGAGGCCGATATTCGGGCCACCATCGACGCCTTCGGCAAGGCTGCAGGGGATGCCAAGGCCAACGGGTTCGACACCGTCGAGATCCACGGCGCGCATGGCTACCTGATCGACCAGTTCTTCTGGGCCGCAACGAATAAGCGGACCGATGCTTGGGGGGGCGCGACCCTGCCGGAACGGTCCCGCTTTGCGGTCGAGGTGGTCAAGGCTGTCCGTGCCGCGGTCGGCCCCGATTTTCCGGTGATCTTGCGCCTGAGCCAGTGGAAACAACAGGATTACGCCGCCAAACTGGCCAAAACGCCCGCCGAGATGGAGGCATGGCTAATGCCACTCAAGGAGGCGGGCGTCGATATCTTCCACTGCTCGCAGCGCCGTTTCTGGGAACCGGAATTCCCCGAAATCGATGGCGCGCAGGGCCTGAACTTTGCCGGTTGGGCCAAGAAAATCACCGGTGCCCCGACGATCTCTGTCGGTTCGGTCGGGCTGTCGGGCGAATTTCTTGCCGCCTTCGGGGGCGAGGGATCGCATGTCACGTCACTCGACAATCTGCTGGAGCGCATGTCCAAAGACGAGTTCGACCTGATTGCGGTGGGCCGCGCCCTGTTGTCGGACCCGCAATGGGTCACCAAGGTCAAGCAAGGCCGCATGGACGATCTAAAGGGCTTTGATGCGAAAGACCTCGCGACGCTGTCGTAACGAAAATCGGTGCGTCAGGTGCTTTGTGCGCTTGACGCGCCAGACCGGAGCAAGTAACTGTGCGCCCACATCTTCGCGGGTGTAGTTCAATGGTAGAACGGCAGCTTCCCAAGCTGCATACGAGGGTTCGATTCCCTTCACCCGCTCCAATCCCCTCTTCCCTTCCTGTGATCCATCGGCTCCGGCATGGCTGGCCTGTTGCGACGTCTCGGACGTGATGCGGTGCACGCAGCCGAAGTCTCGGCCCTTGCTTACCGGACCCTGGCGCGCGATATCCAGCGGTCCAGCGACAGATATCCCCCACCCGAGAGCACAAGCCCCGCCAGAAGCCCCACCCAGAGGGCGCGCTGATCAAGCACCCCATCCGAAAAACGGTCGAACCATGTGCCGAGCGTATCGGCCGTGACACCGTGGCCGAAGATATCGGTCAGCGTCATCACCAGAATGAAGCCGATCATGGCCAGCGCCGAAAGGCGTGTGGCCAGCCCCGCCACCAGCAGCGCGGGAAGCACAAGCTCTGCCACGCTTCCCGCAAGCACCACTGGCAGGGCATAGAATGGCAGGGCCGCACTATCATAGCCCACAGCCTCCATCTGGCGGGGGAAGATCTGCACGAAAGCCCCCGCAGACACACCCAGCCCGTCGAATTTGGTCAGGGCGGAAGACCAGAAATATCCTGCCAGCACGGCGGCAAAGACCACCCGGCCCGAAAGGCCGGATAGGGCCAGAAGACGTTCGGACGTATTCGGTTTCGTCATCGCACAGCTTCCTTTCCGGACCAAAGCAGCGCCCCCATTTCCAATAGTCCCGAGAGCACCTCCTGCGGTGCGGAAAGGGCCGCCAAAGCCTGCTCCGGTGTCGCCCCTGCCCGCAAAGCCGCCACACATTGCGCGGTGCCTTCGGCTGCGGCACAGATCCGCACGGCTTCGCTGGGCCGCGTGACAAGCACCTCTCCGGCAGGCGCATGGGCCAGATCGGGCCTGTCGCTGTTCTGGGCCCAGATCGCAAGGGCCGGAAACCGCGTCTTGACCAGCGCGACCGCCGGATGCAGGCCCAGCCCTGCCAAAGCGGCCTCGGGGCGACGCCGGAGTTCTGCCAGATCCAGCGGCGACGCATCTGCGGCATGGGCCACGTGACGCAAGGCCAGTTCGATACGCGCCACCTCGGGCAGATAGGGCAGATGGGCAACCGGCCCGAACCCTGCAAGCCAATCGGGAAAGGCCAGCCCATACCCTGCAAGAACCGGCGTATCCGGCGGATGCAGAACGACAAATTCCCGCGCCATCGCCAGAAAGAACCGCGTGCCCAATAACCGGTCTATCACTGGAAACCCCGCACGCAGGGCCTCTGTCAACGCAACGGTGACGTTATTGCGATATACGGCCATACGGCGCAGCGCCTCTTGCGGTGTGTGACGGCTGTTCGGCCCTGCGGCCAGTACATCCCCTGCGGCCAGTGCCCCCCCTGCGGACAGTGCCGCATGCGCGAAATCCGCCTGAAAGCTCATGCCAGCACCTGCGGCATGTCCAAAATCGCTGCCGCCCGTGCCGCCTCGGCCTCGAGGGTCGGGAAATCGGGCACATGATTGTCCCATTCGATCAGGGTCGGGCATGGCCCGATACGTGCGATCACCCGCTCATACAAAGCCCAGACCGGCTCTGCGACCGGCCTGCCATGCGTGTCGATCAATAGCGGCGCGCCCTCCGAGGGATCGGCCTCATGACCGGCCAGATGGATTTCCCCCACGCATTCCAGCGGATAGCTATCGATATAGGCGTCAATCGACAGCCCCAGATTCACGCAGGAAACAAACACGTTATTCACATCCAGAAGCATGCCGCAGCCGGTACGCTCGGCAATCGCCCGCAAGAAATCCGTCTCGCGCATGCGGCTTTCGGCGAGGCTCAGATAGCTGGACGGATTTTCCAGCAGCATCCGCCGACCAAGGCTTTGCTGGACCTGATCGATATGGGCACAGATCCGCTCAAGGCTGGCCTCCGTATAGGGCAAGGGCAGCAGATCGCTCAGATAGGCCCCCTGATGTGTGGACCACGCAAGATGCTCGGAAAACTGTGCAGGCCGCACCCAGTCGATCAATGCGCGCAACCGCGCCAGATGGGTCCGGTCCAGCGGGTCTTCCCCACCGATCGACAAGCCGACCCCATGCAGGGAAAGCGGAAACCGCGTTGCCAGATCCGCCAGCATCGCACGGCGCGGACCGCCCTCGACCATATAGTTCTCGGCATGCACCTCAAGCCAGCGCACGGCCCCCGGCCTGTCAAGTGCAGCGTAATGTTGCGATTTGAAACCGATCCCTGCTGCTGCGGGAAGCGTTGAAACTCCGGAAACCGTCATAGGACACCTCTGCCAGTCAGAAAAACCGGCGCGCGACCGGTGATCGCGCGCCAGAGGGCCGTTACATCTTGGGCAGATCGCGCTCGAGCGGGGTCAGCGAGCCCATACGCGCGGTGCCATCTGCCATAGCGGGCAAATCGACCTTCATGCAGGTTCCTGCGGGCACCAGCGACCACGCATTGCCCTGATAATCCACCTTCGAGGTGCCGGCACAGGTGGTGCCCGGCCCTGCGGCACAGCCATTTTCACCGGCCATTGCCACGCCGTAGCATTTCTCCTGCCCTGCGGCATGGGCCGGAAGCGCAAGGCTGGCAAGGCTTGCGGTCAGAATAGAGGCCAGAGCAAAGGCGGGTTTGGATTGCGACATCTGAAAACTCCTGAATGGGTTGGGCAGATCACGGTGTCTGCATCAGGGTCTTCGTGCGCCGGAGGCAGAATGTTACACGGATCCCGCAGGCTCGCGTTTCTGTGATCGGGTTGCCGGAAACATCCCCACATGGTCCGGCAGCGTGATCCCCAACCGAAAACCGAAAAGATGTTTTTTTACGGATCTGCCTGTAACATCGCGTCTGGAGTGCCCGTATACAGATCATGACCAACGCGGATTTCGAAATCGAGACATTGATGCGGCAGGGGCTTGCAGGAGATCGCAAGGCCTATTCTGCCTGCCTGTCAAAACTTGTTCCGCGCATGCGGGCCATGGCACATACGGATCTTCCCCCTGCCCTACGTCATATGGCGGAAGATGTCGTTCAGGAAGCGCTGCTGGCGATCCATCTCAAACGCGGCAGCTGGGACCAGACACGCGCGCTGCTCCCTTGGGTGCGCATCATCGTCAAACGCAAGGCAATCGATATGTTGCGCAGCCGGCCAAGGGCCAGCCACGAACCGATCGAAGACCACGAGAACCTGCATGGCCAGACCGCCGATCCGCTGGAAGCGCTGCATCTGGAACAGGCGCTGGAACGGCTGCCCCATCGCGACGCCTCGCTCTTGCGCGATCACGCGTTCGGTTCGGAAGAGCCCGAAAGCATCGCGCAGAAATTCGGCCTGAGCCCCGGTGCCATGCGTGTGGCCCTGCATCGGGCCTTGCAACGGCTGGCCGAGGCCGCAAGAAAGGAAGAGGAATGGAAACCGAGAACCTGATCAAAGCTCTGGCCGCCGATGCGACCGCGCCAGTGACCCCGCATCTCTGGCGACGCCTGTTTCTCGGGGTGATGGCCTCGGGGCTTTTGATGGCGATATTCTGGGGGCCGCGTTCGGGCTGGTCCGAGGCGATCCTTGCACCGGAGGTCGCGCTGAAACAACTGCTGCCACTGGGATTGTCGGGGGTGCTGCTCTGGTCTTTGACCAAACCACTGGAAGCGCGCCGTCGCCCGCTTGCCGGTGCTGTGCTTTTGCTGAGCCTCTGCGCAGGCCTGTGGGGCATCGCGCTCTATGAAGGAGGCAATCTCTGGGGGCGCACATGGTGGCAATGCCTGTTGTCGATCCCTGCTCTGGCACTGCCGATCGGCGGGGTCCTTTTTGCGGGGCTCCGGCACCGGATCGAATATGACAGCACCCGCAGCGGCTTTGTCGCAGGGCTGCTGGCGGGCGCTTTGGCGGCATCGGTCTACGCGATCCATTGCGATGATGACGGGCCCGCATTCTACCTTCTCTGGTATACCGCTGCCATCCTTGCCTGCGGCCTCGCCGGTCGCCTTGCAGGCCGACGCCTGCTCTATCCCTGACGCTCTCCGATACCGCGCGTTCATTGGTCGCAAGAGGACCGTCCTTCCGCCCCCCCTCCCTTAACAGCGCCCTGCTGACAGACCGCCAACCGTCTGCCCCGCGCGCCTCCCCTGTGGCAAAGCGTGGGGCAGACAGAGCCGGATTTCGGGCTCTGTGAATATCGGGACGCCGGACTGTCCGGTCGCGAGCAACAGTGTCCCAAATGAAAGGCGCATTTTTTTCGTGTTTGCGCTGATTGGCACCCACAAATCCGCCGCCCTGCAAAAATTTCATATTAAAATTATGATATAATTGGGAAAAATCACACACCACCCCAAACCGGCACATTGAAACCCTTCTGTTTATTCAAACTTCGCCCACCACACAGGCGCAATTTTTCGTATGTTGCGGCGAAAGCAGGCAGCGTGTTTAATTGTTGTATCATGAGGAAACTTTTGTTTGAAAAGGTGCGGTTTTATTAAACCCGTTCCCTCTCTAGTTCATGGTCCTGTCAAGGCCGCTTCGTGCGTATGCCGCTCCCCTTGGACATGATTAGGAGATCGCAATGACCTACAAACTCAACCGCCGTAAGCTCTTGCTTGCCGGTGCCGGTATTGCCACGACGCTTGCCGCACCCGCCATCGTGCGTGCGGCAGGGAGCCAGAATTTCACCGGCAAGACGCTCAATCTGCTGACATGGTCTGACAATACCGGACTGGCCGTGCTCGACCTGATTGCGAAACCGTTCGAAGAGATGACGGGCGCCAAGGTCATCGCGGACCGGACGGGCAGCACCTCGGAAATGGTGGCTAAACTGCGCGCCACCGGATCAAAACCGGTCTATGACGTCATTACACTGGCCGGGGTCGGCGCGATCACGCTGGCCGATGACGGGCTGCTGGCAAAGCCGGACCTCAACAAGCTGCCCAACCTGCTGGATGTCGATCCGCGCTTCCGCACCGGCGCCGATGGTCACGGGATCGGCTATCTGCTGTGGACCGGCGGGCTGATCTATAACACCAAGACCTTCAAGTCCCCCCCGAAGAGCTATGCCGAGATGTGGGAAGCATCCCACGCCGGACGTGTTTTCCTGCCGCCATCGACCTGGACCGACGCGCTCGACACGATCGTCGCGACCGAAAAGATGCTCGGAGCCAAGATCGCCGATGTCGCCCATGCCGATGCGGCCTTCAAGAAGCTCTCGGATCTGCGCCCCAATCTGCTGACCTTCGGCGAGAACCCGACGCAAATCTCGGAACTGTTCTATGCCGATGCGCTGGATCTTGGCGGTGTCTACGCCCCTGCCTTCTTCGCGAATGAACTGAAAGACCCCGCCAGTTCCAATATGGGCGCGACCTATGACCTGGACGAAGGGTTCTATGCCGATCTGATGTACACGATCATGCCCAAGGTGAAACCGGGCGATGACGAGGTCGTGCACGCCTTCCTCAACTTCACGCTGGACCCCAATGTGCAGGGCCAACTGGCCGAAGCCGTCCTGAACGGTCCGGTCAACACCAAGGCCGTGATGTCGGAAGCGGCCAAGGCCAGCCCCTTCATCATCAAGCCCGAACAGCTGGGCCAGAACGCCGTGGTCGAGGACAAGAACTTCATGGCGCAAGTGCGTGAGGACTGGATCAAGAACTACACACGGGCGTTGGCGTGACGCTTCGGGACAGGTGACGGCACTATGACTTCACGACTGGACTACAAGCCTGCGGTGCTGCTGAGCACACCTGCCTTGGTGGCGATCATGCCGTTTCTGGCGGCCTGCCTCTACGTCCTGCGCTTCTCGTTCTCGGCCGACGAATCGTCCATCGCCGGGTTTTCGGTCAGCTCCTATCAGGGGCTGGCCGATACGTATTTCCTGTCGGCGCTGGGGCTGACCCTGAAGCTGGCCGTGTTCAGCACCGTTCTGGTTCTGGTTCTTGCCGTGCCGCTGGCATTTCTGCTGGCGACCACCCGCAGCCCCTTTCTGCGCCGGATGCTGACAGTGGCGATCCTGCTGCCGATGATCCTGAACCTGCTGATCCAGGCCTATGGGTGGATCATCCTGCTGGGGCCTACCGGTGTTCTCAATACCGTGCTCCGGTCCACGGGGCTCATCACACGTCCGCTTTTCCTGCTGTTCAATGAAACAGGTGTGCTGATCGGGCTGGTGCAAACGGCCCTGCCCTTGGCGGTCTTTCCGATCCTGAGCGCGACCCGTGCGGTTTCGCGCGAATGTCTGGAAGCGGCCGCATCACTTGGGGCCGGACATTGGCGGACATTGTTCGATATCACCCTGCCGGTGCTACGCCCCGGCCTTATCGGTGCCGCCTCCATCGTATTCGCCTTCAACGCGTCGGCCTTTGCGATCCCGCTGCTGCTGGGCGGTCGTCGGGTGCAGATGCTTGGCGTTGTGATCCGCGACATGATCTCGCCGATGTTCAACTGGTCCTCGGCGGCGGCGGCGGGCGTTGTCCTGATCGCGATCACCACTCTGGCGCTGGTTCTGGCAAGCTGGGCGACCAACCGATCCGCCAAAAAGGAGGTGCGATGATGCGCGTGGGGCTGATTCCGAATGAAAAGGGCGGCACCTACCGTCTGGCGATGCTGGCGCTGTCCTGTCTGGGCCTGCTGATCGCGGCCCTGCCTGTGGTGATTGTGGTCATCATGTCTTTTGCCGGATCCAACCGGCCAAGCTTCCCCCCCAGCTCTTACTCGCTGCGCTGGTATGGCGACGTGCTGCACATGCTGACGACAGCGGATGCGAATGGCGGACAATCGGTCGCCCGGGCATTGCAAACCAGCCTGATCGTCGCCTTCGCGGTGATGGTCATTTCGGCCGCCGTCTGCGTGCCTCTTTCGTATGCGATGGCCCGTGGTCCGGCGCGTCTGCGTCAAACGCTCGAAATCCTGTTCACGCTGCCGCTGGTGTTTCCGCTGGTGATGCTGGGGATCGCATTTTTGCTCATGGCCGAAGGCATGAAGCTGGATCTGGGTCTGTGGCGGCTGATCATTCCGCATGTGACGCTGGTTCTGCCCTTCGTGATGCGCAACTGTCAAAGCGCAATGGCGGGCATCGACCCAGAGGTCGAAGAAGCGGCACGTTCGCTTGGGGCCCCCCCCTGGCGCGGATTTCTCGATGTGGTCGTGCCGATGATGCGCCCCGGCATCCTCGCCGGACTGATCTTTGCGCTGATCATCTCGTTCAACGAGTTCACCATCACCTTCTTCATGTACACGATCGACGTCAATACGCTGCCGATCTGGATGTACAGCCGCACCGTGTCGTCGCTTGACCCGTCGGTGCTGGCACTTTCCGTCTTTATTATCCTTGCCGATAGCGCGCTGATCATCCTGACCGACAAGATCGTGGCCGGCAAGGCCAGCCTGTTCTGAAAGGAACCCTGATGTCCGATACCCATCTTCATATCAACGGGATCAACAAGTTCTTTGGCCAGACACAGGCATTGACCGATATCGACCTGAAAGTCGCGCGGGGCGAATTTGTCTGTCTGCTTGGCCCCTCGGGCTGTGGCAAGACGACACTGTTGCGCATCATCGCCGGGTTCGAGGGCGCGTCATCCGGCAGCCTGCAGCTGGACGGAACCGACATCTCGGCACTCAGCCCCGACAAGCGCGGCTTCGGCATGGTCTTCCAGTCGCTGGCACTATTCCCGCATATGAGCGTGGCCGACAACATCGCCTATGGCCTGAAGCTGCGCAAAGCGAGCCGGGCCGAACGCCGGTCACGGGTGGAGGAATTGCTGAACGTGATCCAGCTGCCCCATATCGCCGACCGTCCCGTCTCGGCGCTTTCGGGCGGGCAGCGCCAGCGTGTCGCCATCGCGCGGGCGCTGGCCGTGCGGCCCAAACTGTTCCTGCTCGACGAGCCGCTTTCCGCGCTTGATGCCAAGCTGCGCGATGCGATGCAGGTGGAGCTGCGCCAACTCCAGCGTCAGTTCGGGGTCACCACGATCCTTGTGACACATGATCAGACCGAGGCCATGATGCTGGCGGACAACTTGGTGGTGATGAAAGATGGCGTCATCCGCCAATCCGGAAATCCGAGCAACGTCTATCGGCGACCGGCTGATCCGTTCGTCGCGGATTTTCTGGGCTCGGCCAATATTCTCGACGGTCAGGTCCTCGGAGACGGCGTCTTGCGCCTGATGGGGCATGATCTGGCCGTTCCCGCGCCCTTCCTGCGTGGCAGCAAGGTGCGGGTTGCACTGAGATCCGAAGACATCACTCTACGTCCGGAAACCGGCGGCGTCCTGACCGGCACCGTCGAATTCGCCCGGGATCTCGGACCGCAGACGGAATGGATCATCGCGTCCGGCGGCGACACCCTGCGCGTCAGAACCGGCCGCGAGATTGGTGCGGTTCCCATAGGACAAAAAATCGGCCTCGACTTCTCTGCCGACGCCTTGTCGGTGTTTCCTGCCTGAAAGAGAGAAGACTTCACCTATTCGCGGTGAAGTTTTATGACGGTTTCCTGACCGATCCACCCGCCGCCAAGGCGGTCGGGTTCTATGACTAGCTCCTCGATTGCGAAGGCCCACTCACAGCACAAACGCAAAGCAGGTTACGCGGATCGGCAAGACGGATGGGTCGTGGTACCAGTCTTTGATGACGTCGCAATTAGCGGTGCCATCAAGGACCGCCCCGGCTTTGATGCACTGGTAGAGTTCGTGGCACGCGGGGAATGTGATGTCGTGCTCATCGAGCACCTTGCCCGACGGGATCGGGGTGACGTTCCACACTTCCCCGAGCCCCCCAGTTCCCGGTGGGCCGCTCCGCGCTCGCCTCCGAACCTCCCCCGCTCCCGGGAAGAGCGTAGCGCCTCTACCACTCACAACTGGCGAGGCTGGAGAGCTTGCTGACGGGCTCGGATCAGCGTAAGCGTTGCATCTGAACCCTCCTAAAGGGCTTTATTCCCTTTAGGGGGGACTTTTCTCTATTGTCCTGAGGGGCTATCTTGGCGCTACGCGCCAAGATGAAATGCTGAAAGATGGGAAACTTTCGGCCCAAACCGGCCGTTCACAGCGAAGCGGCCATTCATCGCTTTTGCAGTATTTTATACAAAGCCAGAGCAACGACACGGACCGAGATGCGATAGAACGGCTTCTGAGTTCTATGGATTTTCTCTGTCTGACGAAGTTTCACACCGCGGCGCACCAGCTTGCTGACGCTCGCAAACGAATACGTCAAATGCACTTTGCATGCGATCTGTGCTGATAAGATATATGCCTTCCAACACTGCTAAAAATGCAAGGGTAGAGGCAAAACCATTCCGGTACGCGGAAAGTCGGCTCAATGCGGTGATTAGTGGCACCAATAGACCTAGCAGCGCGATGAAGAATATAAAACTGAATGGCGGCGCGCTTATGGCAAGAATTGCCATCAAAAACACCTCAAAAAACCCATGATGGCACGGGTCCAAAAGGCCAAATTTTGGGCTATCCCTTGATGCTGCCTCCACTCGGCCTTCAAAATGCTTAGCGCCCATGCTGGACCGATAGCTCCCCCGATAATGGTCGTGTTGACGATCTCTGCAGGAATTTTGGGGAGACCAAATAGATAACTTAGCGAATACCCAAGGCTAGCCGCGATTTCATTCCATCCAATGATGGCGGCGTGGACGCCGGAGACGACATCCAACGGGCTGTATGTAGGCAAAGCATAATCAACCGCCGCGAGTAGCCCGATAGCCGCGAGTGCCCCTCTGGAAAAGAGGGATAGCTTAAGCCAAGACAATGCGTTCACCAAATTATCAGAGGGGACCTACGCCGTCCTCCTATGGTGACACAGTCTATCAAGGGCTGGCAAGAGGATGCCGGGGTTCGAAATGGAACTGCCACGGTCCATATCAATGGGTCTGTCCTAATGCCTCGCTTATTGCCGTCGGCCCTTTGCGGAAAATCGAATCTAGCGACGGGCGTGACAGGTCCCGAGCCATAGTTGACTTCTGCACTTGGCACAGTGAACTGCCTCCACCCGTTGCGACAGCTGGTAAGAGTTGATGGGTTTTAACGGTGGTCGCGCACGACGCGACAACGTAAGCACAATATTACTGGTCGGTGTAATGTATAATAGGTAAGGTCTATCGGGTTTGATGATCGCGATGCTGGCGTCGGAGTATCGATGGACAACTGGGCCAAACTTTTAACTGCCGTTGCTGCAGTCCTCAGCGCAGTTGCGTGGCCTTTAGCGCTATTCTTGACAGCTTTACTGTTTAGGGACGCATTACGTTCCGCCATTGAACGCATTCCCTCTATGCTTGATCGTGTAAAAACGGCTTCGATCGCGGGCGTGCAAGTTGAGCTTGAGCGCGTGGCAGATGCGGAAAAGAAAGATAAGGCTGGTAAGGTTACACCAAATCAGAAGGAAGTCGCCGCTCGGATCATGGTTGAGAAAAATGATTTGGGCTCGCAACCGCTTTTGAAAGAATTAGACCGACTGTGTTTGGAGTTTGACCGTCTTCGACGCAATCTCCCCTCGGGTGACATCCGTACGCGCGCAATGACGCGTATCGTGGTTCAGATGCGCTCGCTCTCCCCGAGTCTCTTGGAATTTTTAGATACTTATAAGGGATCTGGCTCACAAGGTAGTCGTCTAGCCGCGGTAGCAATGATGCAAATGGTGCCGGCGTCAGCCGATCCAGAATGGCTTGAACGCAGGTTCACGTCTGACCCACCGTTCATATTCTATCACGCGGCTTTAGCCCTCCAAAACGCTGTGGATAGCACTGATGTTAGTGAAAAGAAGAAGAGAGGGATACGGGAAGCTGTCAGACGCGCACTAGAAATAGTTAAAAGCTTTAATGATACGCCTGACTATTCGACAATCGAAGTACTAGAATCAATAATTTCTTGACCGATATCAACAGCGAATTGTGTGATTAATCTTAACATTTGCAATATCGTAGCTCGCCAAACTTGACCTGCCCGCCAGCAACTCGAGCGGCATAGAAGTGACGACCAAGACCCTCTTCGGACATTCGCGCTGCACGCAGCGAAGGTCAGCTTTCCGCCGATGCTGTTGAAAAAGTCTTTGTTGCGCTGCCGGAAGTCTTTCGTTTCACTCGACTATGAGAGGACGGGAGGATTTCGGCGTTATGGGCAGGCAAGAAGCACCGGCGCAGCTGTTTTACGATTTCGATCTGGAGCGCCAGGTCCCTGCCAATCACATGCTGACCGGCGGTCTTCAACCGCGGCTTCATTGGTGCCAAAAATTTTTCATCCGTGAATTTGGCGGCCGAGCGACAGCCTGAAGCCGTCGCTATTCATCTTCCTTGTCAGGACGATAACGCAATCAAAGTCTATGGGTTAGCAGCATCCTCACCCGCTCCGGCGCTTTCGCCTGGAAAAACGTGCTACATTTTCGACAGCAGTATTTGGGGTAAACCTCTTCAATGACATACACTTCTGCAGGCTTATAGGCGAGCCTCTCGACCCTTTGTTCCCCAGCCAACGAAGCGCCCCAGTTGCACCCGCACTGCGGCCCGTCTTTAGGCTCAATGACGATCGTCTCCCGCCGAAGATGCGCAGGTATTAATACCTGCTGACGCCCGCGCTTGCCACGAGCTTTTTTGAGTTCCGAGTTTTCTTGGGGAGCGTCATTATTCGCACTATCCTCGGCGTCGTCCTCCGGTCCCGCAGCACCGGCATCCTGAACAACGAACTCTACATCGGCCATCAGGTCTGGAACCGGCTCAGCTATCACAAGCATCCGGAGACAGGTCGGCGTGTGATCGCTATATGGCCCACCGAGCTGCCCCGTCCGGAGCGCAACAGCTGGCAGCGCAGCTATCAGGACGGCCGGCGTAAATCGCAGGGCGATGCGGGACCTGTCCGCTATCGCCGCAAGCTGTCGCGCAGCACGCAGCTGGTGACCCTGCCCTCTCCTTAAGTACGTCATTTCAGAAAATCGTTTGCTGCAATTATCCGTGTCCCAGACTGAAAAAGTCCGTGTCGCGCTACAGCTAAGGATCTCAAAACGCTACGCACCGCGCGCGACAGCCTTGTACCCGTACCGGTAACACTGCCACCGGACCTCCCTGCCCACTATCGGCGTTATGTCGACAACCTGTCTTCGATCCTGATGGATGATACAGTTTCGGGGCCTGCGGCGGATGAACTGCATGGCTTGATCGACCGCGTTGTTGTCACTTGTGTAGCGCGACACGGACTTTTTCAGTCTGGGACACGGAGAATTGCAGCAAACGATTTTTTTGATAGGGGGTGTTTAACGCTCCTGATTAGAGCCGTGCATGGGATATGAAAGCGCACATTTAGTTGGTGTTTGCTCGCGCTTATGATGTACGACACCGCTCCGTATTGCGCTGGACACTCCTCTTAAGTTCCGACCGACGGATATCGCGCTTGGCTATAGCGCTCGACGAGATCCCGCAGGTCGGTCCTGAGATGCAGTGCCACCGACCAGACCATCACGTCAGCAATATCACCGCCATTGATCCGTCCAGTAAGGGTGCCCTCTGGCTGGCCCGCAGCGCCGACTACCAGCGTGCTATCGAACGTATTCCGCGTGGCACTGCCAGCGGTGCCGAGCGTGTCAAGCTGGCCGTAGTTTGCGCGCAATCCGTTCTGCTGCGCCACGTCATCATGAGAGGCGATCAGCACGTTGGGCCCCGCCGTCGGCGGTCGCGAATATGACGACGTGTTACCTGCCGTTACACCGCCGATCACGGCATTCAGGATACCGCCAACAGTATGCTGGATCAGCGTCCGGCTTTCGCTGCTGGTGGAGGGATCATCGCCACTGCCGATCACATAGGCGTTCGATGTACCTCCCCTGCCGATCAACACCCACGAGAACGGGCCGGAGGTCGGCTGCGCCCCAACAGCGGCAATTGCGCCTGCAACATTGAATCGTGCGACTGTGCGCCCGTCATATTCCGGCATATCCTGCGGTGTGGGAACTGTGCCGCTGGCGACGGTGAACGCAAGCCCGGTCTTCCTACACTTCCATTGCGTATCGGTGAGGCCGCTATCGCCGCGCAGCCAGTAGAGAAGCTCGGGCTTCGCCATGATGTCCAGCTCGTCTTGCGTCGGAATGATCGACGGCAGCCCCACCGAACCGGGATTGAGATATGGCAGTCTGCGTAGAATCGTGACCATTATGTGATCCTCATTTCAAGTCGAAGGTTTGCGTGCAGGCCCAGTGATAAAGGGCCTGATTGTCGGATGGGTCCGTGGTGAACGGAGCGGCGGACCGGATGCCGGAGCGTCCGCCTGTCAAACGACCGGGGCCGGTCCCTGTCTGTCGAGATGCGACCTGCACCCGAGCACGAGGCCCTGCGGGCGCGGCAGCCAACGTCACCTCAAGGGTGTCACCGCCAGCCACGACGGCGCTGATTGACGTCACCTCCACGGGGCCAGTGCCATCATAAAAATCGATGCCCTTACCCGCCCCCAGATCGGAGACATTCACCAGATCATCGGTATCCTCGACAGCCAGTGGCCGCGTGAACTTCAAGCGGAACACCGTGTCGGAGACCCACCACCCATCCACGACATAAAGGGCCGTCCAATAGGCCCCCCATAGATCGGCCAGCAGTGCATCGCCGATCATCTGTCCCATCTGGCGATAGGTGCGCGGTGCGGGATGGCTGTTATCGCCGGACTGATCCCCGAAATAGATCGGCCCCACCATACGCAGGTCAGGCGTGAGAGCCTGAGCATCCAGCTGGGCGTTTGCGATGCGGGAGACCACGCCTTGCGTTTCGGCATCATCATCCCAGCGGCTTACCTGCGTGAGATACCCCTTGACCCTGTCCGGCTGGCCGGTGATCAGCCGGATATCGTCAGACAGGTCACCGATCCAATTGGCGAGCGCCCGCGCGTAATTCTCGCGCGTCGTGTCCTCGCTGTGATCCTGTTCGCCGTGTATGATTACAACGGCTACGACCGCCAGCTGCCTACCCTCCGCCGTACTGACGGCTTTTGACTGCCGTAGCACCCGCAAAACTTCTGAATAACCTTCCGATCCACGCTTCAGACCGCCCGTTGCGCTGGTCTGCGAACCATAATAAGCCTGCCCGCCCCGCGCGACTGTTTTGAAGATCAAGCGCGGCTTATACCCGAACTGGCTTTCGAATTCGCGCATCATCCGGTCAGCCATCCCGCTGCACACCGTCTCCTTTGCTGCCCCGTCGCCTTGGCGCACCTCGCGCAGGTCCTGAAACTCGGTGACCGCATCAGAGCTATTCCACGGCTGGGCACCTGCCATAAGGGCATATCCGGGATGCTCTGCTACCGTTGTGATGGGCTGATCCGAGGCGACCGACGTCGAGCCGTTCGCAAGGCTCTGGCCGACGACGAGGATCATTCTGTCAGTCGCAGACCCATCCGCGGGAGAATGCAGACCCGTCACCGGATTATAGGATAGATCACGATCCCAGTCGGATGGAGCGCCGCCCGCATCCGACACGCGAACGATCTGACCATTGAGCGCCATGTACTGTTCGCCAGAAAAGGTGCGCCCGAAAACAAAGCGGCCGTCGGCGTCATGATCGACAGTTTGGAAATCGCCGATATCCGGAACTGGATATGGCACACCATCCAGCACCACTTCGCCTGACAGAGGATCGCGATAGACCTCGACCAATTCCGTGACAGTGCCATTCAAGGCCCGCCACCGCCTCCCGTCATTACCAACCCCTTCAACGAAGCGATCATCTGCATCGACACTGTAGTCAATCCAGTAATCGTCGTCAGATGTCACCTGCTGGATATCTGAGATCGAACCTTCCAAGCCAGTCAGTGCGCCCTCCAGACCGGAGATGGTACTGATCGCCTGCGTACCAGAATGATTGGCGCGGTCCTTCGCGGCTGCAATAGCGGCAGCCTGAGCAGCAGTCATCGGAAGATCACCGATACGGGTCCAATCCCCAGCATCAGCAGCCCCATCCTTGCGGTAGATCCCGTTGACGCCATCGGCGTCGCCCCAAACGGATGCCAACGTCCCATCCTTGGGGCTTAGATCAGCCTGAAGCTCCGCCAATGTCTCAAATGCCACGCCACCGAGCTTCTGCCAGATCGTAGCGGCGATCACATCGAACGGCACGCGGGTCGTGGAGCCTGCGCGGTTGCCGAGCACTTCATCCAGCACCGCGCCAACCGGCACACCCGTCGTTTGAACCCCACTTGCCACTGCACATCTCCATCTAGCCGGACAAGCTGATGTTGCATGCAGGGATACGAAAATGCCCCCTGAACTGATTAAGTCCAGATCCTTCGGCGATCCACCGACCGAAGGGAGGGAGACACGGACCGCCATCACAGCACCTCAAGGGCGTGGAACAGGGCGATCCAGATAAGAATGGCCACAAGGCAGCCCAGAAGGATGATGCAGTCCGTCATCAGGCTGCGTCCTTCTTACGGGCAACTCGCGTAGCGCGCGTCGGGCGCTTGATGTCATCGGGCCAATCGAGATCTTCGGGCCAGTTATCCGAAAACCACAAAAGAAGATTATTGGCCCGTTTCAGGGTGCAGGTTTTTCCGTTTTCAAGCTTATCGAAAAACTTCCCATCGTCCGCCGCATAAAGCCCTACCGTCTTCAGAGAGACAGCACGGTGATTGCTGTATTGGCCGGCGATTTTCAAAAGATCGCTCTCTGTCATTGCTCTGCTCCGGTTAACTTACCAAGTAATGTATTGGTTATTTAACCACTTGTCAATCCCGTTGGGTTTGGTTAGTTTACCAGCATGGATGTAGGTGAAGCTTTCCAAAGCGCATTGCGCTCTCGACTAGACGAGCTGAAGCTAAAGCCTTCAGCCGCTGAACTTGCGTATGGCTTGAAGCCAGACACGATCAGAAATGTGCTGAGAGAAAACCAAGGTAAGACTGTTCGACGCCCACGCATCGATACTGCTTATGAGATATGCCAAGCATTGAAGCTCGATTTCTACATAGGCCCAAAGCAAGATGCTCAACCCACCTACATTTCCAATCACGCCGCGATCGAGTTTGCTCATGTTCCAGCCTATGAAGCATCGCTTGCGGCTGGGGATGGCTATGTAAACGCCGATACTGCAAGCGCATCGATGATGGCCTTTCGACGTGATTGGTTGCGAAAAATTGGCGTATCACCTGATCACGCGGTTCTCGCCCGAATAGCCAACGGCGAAACGGGCGAAAGTATGCTCCCATCAATCTGCCCGGGCGACATGGTGCTGATTGATACGGCTCGAAAAGAGATCCCTGCACGCCCGCGCGATTATAAGTCTCGTAAAAGCCCCATCTTTGCCTTCGCAACTGAAGACGGTGCTCGAGTGAAGCGTCTGGCAACCATGGGCGAGATGGTGATTTTAGTCTCCGACAATCCGGATTATCCGCCAGAATTTCTCACGCGAGAAGCCTGGGCGAACGTCAACGTGATTGGGAAGGTCGTCTGGTGGGGCCACACGGCCGAAGAGTAGGCCATCGCAAGATCAAGCGACGACCAAAGAGATTGGAAATTAAAGTGGATGACTGAATCTGTCTTCTAAGAAAACAGATTTCCTTATACTTTTTGCTCAATCAATTCTCATTCGAATACGGTGTTCAATTGTCGCAGCCAGTCAATCTACAGAAAGCCTATGACAACGCAGAAGCTCTGCGCGAGCTCGAAATTCCAGCAAGTTCACAGCTACCGTTTGACTTGGTACTTGGGAGGCACAAGCAGACGACTAAGCTACTGGCGAACTCCGGCTCAGATATCACCACTAGTGGTGCCAACAAATGGTACGAATATTCGTTTTCTGAACCAGTCTTTTTAAATGAAATATCCATCTCAGAAGAAAACTACGCGAGCTATAACGAGTTCGAATTTCGCTGGCGGCTAGCAACAGGTGAAGAGGTAAGTACGAAACTTTCTAAGGATAGCGGTAAGAACTACCGAGCGCCTATAAACCAACTAGTTAGCCAAGTGTCATTTCGACCACCTAAAAAATGGTGGGCCGAGGTCAAAATTAATCGCGTTACGCTTATCGGGTTTCCGCAACACGAGTTACACAACTTTATCGAGCTGGTTTCGAATCTTGAGGACTACCAAACGAAAATTATTGCCGATGTAGACGCGGCGATCAAAAATGCAGAGCAAGCAAATAAACGGCTGACAGCGGTAGAGAGTGAGCGCGATGCCCGCTTGGCCGAAATAACTTCTGCGGATCAGAGTATTAAAGATCTCACAGCCAAGATCGGGGGACTGACCGAGCAACGGCAGAACTTGCTAGACGAGATTACTAAGCGAGAGGAGCTGATTTCTACGCTAGATAAAAGGCGGAGCGAAGTTCATGAGCAGATCACAGAGCGAGAGGTCGTACGAGAAGGGCTTGTAAAAAAGATTGCGGAATTGAAGCAAGAGCTCCGCGATCTGCAAGATGATGTGAACATGTTCCCTACCGAAATTAGTGCCTTTGTCACTCAAGGCGGAAAAAGCGTAACAACATACGGAAAGCTAGCAGCGGTCCCTATTCTGCTTATGGTAGTGGTAACATCTTTACTCGTATTCAATGCTGCGAATTTGACAACTGTATTTGACGAAGACGATAAAGCAAAAATCTGGTCCATTTTGGTCACCAGACTCCCTTACGTTTTCATCGCAACCGCGATCATTACTGCGAGCTATAAGCTTGTTCGCCTGTTCGTTGGCGAAATTATGCGGATTAACCAGCAACGTTTGAACCTGTCGAAAATTAGCATCATAGCGACGGATACCTCAAACGCCTCGCAAAAAGGTCTAACCGGTCTTTCAGATCGCGATATCTATGAGTTGCGCACCGATCTGAAAATGCAGCTTTTGCGTGATCACCTGAAAGAATACATATCCAAAGATTTCAAGTATCAGCAGAAGTCAAAATTCGAGATGCCTAACTTTTCCAGGAAGCAAAAAGACGTGGAAGACGAAATTAAAGCAGGAGATAATCCCGGAGAAGAGTAGCACATGAGGCTTCTCTACAGATTGCGGGGTTGCTTCTAATAAGCCAAGACTATCATCTAAACTTGCGTTTAGTGCCTCTGCTTAAGCTGCTCCCAAGTTTAAAAATTCGAGAAACTTTACTAAGTTCCCCCCCAATATTGTTGTGCTCAAGTAAAGTCTCTTGGGGCTAAGCCATCTGATATGCGAGGTGATGTGCATTTCTCATGAAGATATTGAATATGCCAAACTGGTTGAAGCTTACGCTCGCGTTCCTCGCAGGAAACTTCTTTCAGCCGATTATAGAAGAATTTGGGCGCCAAACCTTTGTCGCCACAAAATATGACGCAGTTCCAAAGATTGAACACTGCATTCCAGTGGCTTCGGCTAAGGTAGTCGTTCGTGGGGAGGATGGACAAGTCCTAGAAGTTAATCCCACAACTTTCTTTAATGAAACAACGGTCTTGATCGACAATACCACCGAAGAAGCGATCTCTGATTTTCGCGTGACAATCATTCCCTTTGGAAGCATCAATCAGAATCCCATACCGATGTACTCGTCTGTTGTGACGTCATCGATTGCCTATGCAGACTCCATACAAGCAACGTTTGATGATTCAGTTATTACGCTAGAAATGCCGATCTTCCCAAAAAACACCCAAATTGCTGTTAGGAACATTCTGAACGAGCCCGTTAGCTATTACGTCGAAATGTCGTCTTCAGAAGAGCGGTACCAACTGGAGCTCAATCCAAGTTGTGATAGTGAAGAATATATGACTTTTCTACCAGTGCCAGTGCAGGAGAAGTTCTCGGACTTCTGCTCGCCGAGCGACAAAGACGCTTCGTTTGCTTGCAAATCCCCAACCGCACAAATCGAAATATCAGATGAGATGCGGGAGAATGACAATATTACTTTGGAACTAGTAGTGAACAGAACGGACGGTCGCGAAGCAGAATATGAAAGCATGCGTCAAGACACCCTGTCGCGTGATCTCAATGGCGCTATAGCGCTCATAAACGCCTTATTTTACTGACCCTTCCGGCTTCTTCCGGGTTGTTCTGGCCTCTTCCGGTATCACTGAAGATATCTGTGTCCCTCTACAACTTGGGACGAAGAACAGCAGCATCATGAGCTGGATGTATCGGGCAAGCTGTTGGAGATGCTTATAAAAGCAAAGCCCGCCGGAGAGGCGGGCTATGTGTCGAACTCTCGTTCGCTAAATTTGGTTGCGGGAGTAGGATTTGAACCTACGACCTTCAGGTTATGAGCCTGACGAGCTACCGGGCTGCTCCATCCCGCGTTATTTGTGTCTGATTTGGGGGGTGTTATCGTTATAGAGATGAATGACGCTCTTTATTAGGTTTGGCGGTGACCTACTCTCCCACGTCTTGAGACGCAGTACCATTGGCGTGTTGGCCCTTAACGGCCGGGTTCGGAATGGGACCGGGTGTATAGCCAGCGCTATGACCACCAAACCGAATAAAGAGCGTCCAAGTCAAGTTGTGTTGTATGCATGATTTTGATCTGCAGGAGTGTCTGTCTACTACTGGATCAAATCAAGCCAATCGGGCAATTAGTACTGGTCAACTGAATGCATTGCTGCACTTACATCTCCAGCCTATCGACGTGGTGGTCTTCCACGGCCCTCAAGGGATACCTAGTTTTGAAGGGGGCTTCCCGCTTAGATGCTTTCAGCGGTTATCCTGTCCGGACATAGCTACCCAGCACTACCGTTGGCACGATAACTGGTCCACCAGTGGTCCGTTCACCCCGGTCCTCTCGTACTAGGGGCAACTCTTCTCAAGTATCCTACACCCACGGCAGATAGGGACCGAACTGTCTCACGACGTTCTAAACCCAGCTCACGTACCTCTTTAAACGGCGAACAGCCGTACCCTTGGGACCTGCTCCAGCCCCAGGATGAGATGAGCCGACATCGAGGTGCCAAACGGTGCCGTCGATATGGACTCTTGGGCACCATCAGCCTGTTATCCCCAGAGTACCTTTTATCCGTTGAGCGATGGCCCTCCCACTTGGGACCACCGGATCACTATGGCCGACTTTCGTCTCTGCTCGACTTGTCAGTCTCGCAGTCAGGCAGGCTTTTGCCATTGCACTCAACGACCGATTTCCGACCGGTCTGAGCCCACCTTCGCGCGCCTCCGTTACTCTTTGGGAGGCGACCGCCCCAGTCAAACTACCCGCCACACAGGGTCCCGGATCCGGATAACGGACCGCGGTTAGACATCAAGAGTGCGAAGGGTGGTATCTCAAGGATGCCTCCACCGGAACTGGCGTTCTGGTTTCAAAGGCTACCACCTATCCTGCACATCACAATCCTGATGCCAGTGTGAAGCTGTAGTAAAGGTTCATGGGGTCTTTCCGTCTAACCGCGGGTAGTGTGCATCTTGACACACAGTTCAATTTCGCTGAGTCCACGTTTGAGACAGCGGGGAGATCGTTACGCCATTCGTGCAGGTCGGAACTTACCCGACAAGGAATTTCGCTACCTTAGGACCGTTATAGTTACGGCCGCCGTTTACCGGGGCTTCAATTCAGAGCTTGCACCCCTCCTTTTAACCTTCCGGCACCGGGCAGGCGTCAGACTGTATACGTCGCCTTACGGCTTCGCACAGCCCTGTGTTTTAAGTAAACAGTCGCCACCCCCTAGTTTGTGCCCCCCACCACTAGTTGCCTAGCGATGGGGCCTCCTTCTCGCGAACTTACGGAGGCATTTTGCCGAGTTCCTTAAACGTGGTTCTCTCAAGCGCCTTGGTATTCTCTACCAGTCCACCTGTGTCGGTTTCGGGTACGGTCTTATAGAGAGGCTATTTCCAGGGACCTGTAGGCTGCCCACACAATCCGATAAGTGTGAACAACGGTTCAGATCCGTCACCATCTCACGGCCCAGGAATATTAACCTGGTTCCCATCGACTACGCCTTTCGGCCTCGCCTTAGGGGCCGGCTTACCCTGCTCAGATTAGCTTTAAGCAGGAACCCTTGGACTTTCGGCGACAGGGTCTCTCACCCTGTTTGTCGCTACTCATGTCAACATTCTCACTTCTGATCACTCCACCGGATGCCTTACAGCCCGGCTTCACAGTCAGAACATTGCCTCCAATCTTCCCTAAGGAAGTAAGGAGGCAGCGTTCTATATCACAGAACGCTCCGCTACCACGCACTTCACAGTGCATCCAAAGCTTCGGCTCGTGGCTTGAGCCCCGTTACATCTTCGCCGCAGGACCTCTTGACTAGACCAGTGAGCTGTTACGCTATCTTTAAAGGATGGCTGCTTCTAAGCCAACCTCCTGGTTGTTTTGGAAGTCCCACATGCTTTCCCACTTAGCCACGAATTGGGGGCCTTAGCTGTTGGTCAGGGTTGTTTCCCTCTCCACGACGGACGTTAGCACCCGCCGTGTGTCTGCCGATCAGTTCTTCCCGGTATTCGGAGTTTGCTTAGACTCAGTAAGGCTGTGGGCCCCCATCATCCATGCAGTGCTCTACCCCCGGGAGAATACAATCGACGCGCTACCTAAATAGCTTTCGCGGAGAACCAGCTATCTCCGAGTTTGATTGGCCTTTCACCCCTAGCCACACGTCATCCGGACCCTTTTCAACGGGTGTCGGTTCGGACCTCCAGTTGGTGTTACCCAACCTTCATCCTGCACATGGCTAGATCACTCGGTTTCGGGTCTGATCCCACGAACTCGTCGCCCTTTTAAGACTCGCTTTCGCTGCGCCTACACCTATCGGCTTAAGCTTGCTCGTAAGACCAAGTCGTTGACCCATTATACAAAAGGTACGCCGTCAGAGCTCGAGGCTCCTCCGACTGCTTGTAGGCGTCCGGTTTCAGAAACTGTTTCACTCCCCTCGTCGGGGTGCTTTTCACCTTTCCCTCACGGTACTGGTTCGCTATCGGTCAGTAAGGAGTACTTAGCCTTCGAAGGTGGTCCTCCGATCTTCAGACAGGATTTCACGTGTCCCGCCCTACTTAATACGTCCCGTTGAGCTTCGTATACGGGGCTATCACCCATATTGCTGGACATTCCAGACCATTCTACTCACTCTCAAGGCTCGGCTGGTCCGCGTTCGCTCGCCACTACTAGCGGAGTATCATATTGATTTCCTTTCCTCCGGGTACTTAGATGTTTCAGTTCCCCGGGTTCGCTCTTAAAACCCTATGTATTCAGGTAATAAGTCCCTGGTTATGTCGGTTGTAAATTACCAAGGTAATTACAACAAACATTCAGGTGGGTTTCCCCATTCGGAGATCCATGGATCAAAGCTTATTCTCAGCTCCCCATAGCTTATCGCAGAGTATCACGTCCTTCATCGCCTCTTACTGCCAAGGCATCCACCAAACGCCCTTCTCGCGCTTGATTTGATCCAGAAGAAGATAGACTTCTTCCTGTATCAAAAGCATGCATACTATTCCCGCTGATGATCTATGATCATCAACATTGGTTAGTGTACTTGACTTGAACAACATCGCTGCTTGCAGATCGAACTGCTGTCACCCGTACTTGGGCAACCCGCGATGCTGATGTTTAATTTCATCTCTATATACGATATCAAACCGTCCAATCGGACGAGCAAACCGTTCATCACTTGAACGCCTTGCTGATCTGATTGGATCAATTTCATCTTTGGTTTTGTCATCGGAAGTTATGGTGGAGCCTAGGAGGATCGAACTCCTGACCTCCTGAATGCAAATCAGGCGCTCTCCCAGCTGAGCTAAGGCCCCATAAACTGTGGAAAGTGGTGGGTCGAGGAGGACTTGAACCTCCGACCTCACGCTTATCAGGCGTGCGCTCTAACCACCTGAGCTACCGACCCATTCCTGGACCGAAGCCCTTGGCATTTTTCCGATTACTGAAGAGATATGAGGACGGCCTGGCCGTATATGTTTGAGGCTCTGACTGAGCCTCATGCTAAGTGTTTCACGAGCAAGGCAAGCCAAGCTACTAGAAACATCCTTAGAAAGGAGGTGATCCAGCCGCAGGTTCCCCTACGGCTACCTTGTTACGACTTCACCCCAGTCGCTGAGCCTACCGTGGTCCGCTGCCTCCATTGCTGGTTGGCGCACGGCCGTCGGGTAGACCCAACTCCCATGGTGTGACGGGCGGTGTGTACAAGGCCCGGGAACGTATTCACCGCGTCATGCTGTTACGCGATTACTAGCGATTCCGACTTCATGGGGTCGAGTTGCAGACCCCAATCCGAACTGAGACGACTTTTTGGGATTAGCCCATTGTCATCGCCATTGTAGCACGTGTGTAGCCCAACCCGTAAGGGCCATGAGGACTTGACGTCATCCACACCTTCCTCCGACTTATCATCGGCAGTTTCCCTAGAGTGCCCAGCCGAACTGCTGGCAACTAAGGACGTGGGTTGCGCTCGTTGCCGGACTTAACCGAACATCTCACGACACGAGCTGACGACAGCCATGCAGCACCTGTCACTGATCCAGCCGAACTGAAGGAAAGTGTCTCCACTAACCGCGATCAGGATGTCAAGGGTTGGTAAGGTTCTGCGCGTTGCTTCGAATTAAACCACATGCTCCACCGCTTGTGCGGGCCCCCGTCAATTCCTTTGAGTTTTAATCTTGCGACCGTACTCCCCAGGCGGAATGCTTAATCCGTTAGGTGTGTCACCGACAAGCATGCTTGCCGACGACTGGCATTCATCGTTTACAGTGTGGACTACCAGGGTATCTAATCCTGTTTGCTCCCCACACTTTCGCACCTCAGCGTCAGTATCGAGCCAGTGAGCCGCCTTCGCCACTGGTGTTCCTCCGAATATCTACGAATTTCACCTCTACACTCGGAATTCCACTCACCTCTCTCGAACTCAAGACTAGCAGTATTAAAGGCAGTTCCAAGGTTGAGCCCTGGGATTTCACCTCTAACTTACTAATCCGCCTACGTGCGCTTTACGCCCAGTAATTCCGAACAACGCTAGCCCCCTCCGTATTACCGCGGCTGCTGGCACGGAGTTAGCCGGGGCTTCTTCTGCTGGTACCGTCATTATCTTCCCAGCTGAAAGAGCTTTACAACCCTAAGGCCTTCATCGCTCACGCGGCATGGCTAGATCAGGCTTGCGCCCATTGTCTAAGATTCCCCACTGCTGCCTCCCGTAGGAGTCTGGGCCGTGTCTCAGTCCCAGTGTTGCTGATCATCCTCTCAAACCAGCTATGGATCGTAGGCTTGGTAGGCCATTACCCCACCAACTACCTAATCCAACGCGGGCCGATCCTTTGCCGATAAATCTTTCCCCCGAAGGGCACATACGGTATTAAACCCAGTTTCCCGGGACTATTCCGTAGCAAAGGGTACGTTCCCACGCGTTACTAACCCGTCCGCCGCTAGATCCGAAGATCTCGCTCGACTTGCATGTGTTAGGCCTGCCGCCAGCGTTCGTTCTGAGCCAGGATCAAACTCTCAAGTTGAAAGCGATTTACATCGCTAACCTTGACGCATGAACCTTCGCACATCGTCTATCCAATTGGATAAACGCTTTCTGCTTACCGTTCTCACTTGCGTGAAACCGACAAACAGTGAAGCTGACACTCACATCATCGAGCCGAAACCCTAGTGAGCCGATATGCAAACGATCATTTAGTCGATCATCGACCAAACCGCCCGCATATCTCTTCAGTAAAACCATCAATGTCAAAGAGCCGAAGACAAAAATTACCAGCAGCACCCAATCCTCAGGTGCTAACCGCCAACCTAATCTTCCGAATTTCTATCGCTTCAACCGCTTCAAACCGTCTCTTTCGATCCCGTCTGCCGCGGCTTCCGCGCCCCGCTGCGTCGTCTGCCGCTGCGGTGAAGCGGTATTTACGGAGAACACCCACAACCCGCAACCCCTTTTTTCACAAAAACATGCCAAAAACCAAAAAAATCAACTAACCAACTGAAATTAAAGTATATATTTCGAACAGTTTTATGCCCGTTTTTTAGCCCGACATCGCCAGCCCTACCATTTTCCGAAGAACAGGCCTGAAATCCGCCGAATCCTGGCCGAGTCAGGTGTGCTCCCTTCCCTTTCTGCCCCTCCAAAACACGACAGGCCCGCCAATATATGGCGGGCCTGTCTTTTGCATGGGGCATGGAAAGGACGGTTCTAGAACAGACGTCCCTTTTCGCGGAAGATCGGCGGCACCAGAAGCGCCACATAAATACAGCCGCAAATAACCATCAGCAGCCAGAAGCGTGTGAAAATCATCCCCATCATCACAACCATCGCCATGAAGAGGAAGATCGTCAGCCCTTTAGGGATGCGCATCGCCTTCGGAGAAATCGTCTTGATCCGCGAGATCATCAACAAGCCGACGATGCCGACCCAGATTGCTACCATGATCGGGGCCTGACGCGCATCCGCGATACCGGAAAGCGTAATAAAGACCGGCATAAGGCAGAGCCCCGCCCCCGCCGGCGCAGGTACGCCGGTGAAATGGCGCATGGAATCCGGCTCCGAGCGCATGACATTGAACCGTGCAAGGCGCAGACACCCTGCCCCCGCAAAGGCCAGCACGAAGACCCAGCCCAGCGAATTGGTCTCGCCCAGAGCGAATTGATAGACCAGCAGCGCAGGCGCCACGCCAAAGCACAGGAAATCGGACAGGCTGTCGAGCTCGGCCCCGAATTCGGACGTGGCGCGCAGCCGGCGTGCCAGCAGACCATCCATTCCGTCGATCACGGCCGAAAGCACGATCAGGATCACGGCCGTCTCGAACTTGCCCGTCATGGTAAACCGGATCGAGGTCAGCCCGAGGCACATCCCCGAAATCGTCACCAGATTGGGGATCAGCTGCAGAAAGGGCAACCTGTCTTCACGTTCGGCCATCAGTCTCTCCTTAACGCTGGCCGCCCAGACGCGGCTCTTCTGCGGATGCCAGATCAGCTAGCACGGTTTCGCCCGCAATCATCGTCTGACCGATCACAACCTGCGGCGAGACACCTTCGGGCAGGTAGATATCGAGGCGCGACCCGAACCGGATCAGGCCGAAGCGCTCGCCGGTCAGCAACGCCTGCCCTTCCTTGACTTCACACAGGATACGGCGCGCCACGAGACCCGCGATCTGCACCACACCGTAGGACCGACCGTCGGGCATCTGCACCGCCAGGCCGTTGCGCTCGTTCTCCGAACTCGCCTTGTCAAGAGAGGCATTCAGGAACTTGCCCGGGTGATAGGCGATACGGGTAATCTTGCCCTCGTGCGGCAAGCGGTTCACATGGCAGTTGAAGACACTCATGAAGACGGAAATCCGCGTGAGCGGCAGATCACCAAGCCCCAGCTCGACCGGCGGCACAGCCGGCTCCAGCAGAGAAACGATCCCGTCGGCGGGCGATACCATCAGCCCGTCGCGCACCGGCGTCACACGCTCGGGGTCGCGGAAGAAATAGTAGCACCAGACCGTCAGCCCAACCCCGATCCAGCCCAGAGGCTCGCAGATCAGGAAAAGGACCACAGTCACAGCCGCGAAGATCGCAACGAATTTGCGCCCCTCGCGGTGCATCGGCTTGATAAAGGTAGAAAGCATGGAGACGGACATGATGGCCCTTTCTTGTGTTTTTCCGACAGCTAGGAAAATCCGGGCGAATTTGCAAACCGTATCATGCAACCTATCACACGGGGACCGGATCGCCCAGTCTCCGATCCGGCGAACGAGCGGGGCGCATGGACGGCCCAGAACAGCGCCACCGCGTCGTTGCGCGCCCTACACCGCTTTCGGTCGCGGCGACGGGGCATCCGGAGGCACAGTTACAGACATAGGGCGCGCATATCCGTTTCCTGCTGCGGAGATGTATCGGCACGACGCTGCGCCTGCACGATCAGGCCTTCGATAGGTGCCCCCCGATCCATCCGCAACCAGTCCGTGGTGATCGCCGCCTCGAAACCTGCCAGATCCAGCAACTCCGCCAGATGATGGCGCGAATGTGCGTAGCGGCGCGACGGGCGCAGGATATAGGCCTCGGGGCCGTCATGCAGCTCAACCGTAAAGGCAAACCGCCCGCCCGGACGAATCGCGGCCGACACCCAGCCGATAATCTGTTCCAGCGCCCCGATATAGGCAAAGACATCGGCGGCGGTGATCAGATCCCAGCGGCTCTCTTCGGGCATAAGGGCGGAAAGGTCGCGCTTTTCGAGCGCGTGGTAACAGGCCTTGGCCCCGGCCTCGCGCAGCATTTCGGAGGAGATATCCCAGCCTTCGAGCCAGCCGCTTTTCGCAGCCAGTTCACGCCCCATCAGCCCTGTGCCACATCCCAGATCCAGCACCCGCTCGTACTGGCCTTGCAGGTCGCGGGCCAAAAGGGCGGGCGCGCGATAGTCGAGCTTGCTCAGCAGCGACTCCTCGAAGCCGGAGGCATATTGATCGAACAATGCCTCGACAAAGGCTGTCGGCATGGCATCGGAAAGCGAACGCGGATGCAGCAGATCCAGCCTGAGGCTTGCCCCAAGACGGTCTTCCGGATCCAGCTCCAGCACCTTCTCGAAAGCGGCCTCGGCCAGATCAAGGCCCGCATCGGCGCGGATTTCCCCCAGACGGAACCAGCCTGCAGCCCAGCGGGGCGCCCGTTCCAGCGCCTGCTGGTAAAGCTCTGCGGCAGCGGCCGGATCGGACGGCAGGTAGGATTCGGCATAATCTGCGCGGCGATCGGCCAGAAGATCGCCCGACGTCATTACAAGCGGTATCATGTCGGAAAAATCGCTCTATAGACGGAGTCACGGCTCCGCAATCGCGCTTTATGCCAGCCAGGATATAAGTCAATATGGTTCGGCAAACCACAGATCATATCCGCGCGAGAGCGGTTATTTGCGCCGCACCAGATAGGCCAGAACCCCGTCGCGCTCTTCCGCCGAGATCATCTCGTGACCGGTCTGTGCGCAGAAATGCGGCACATCGACCCAAGAGGCACGATCAGTCGCCTCCAACAGCGCCACCGCCCCCGAAGGCAACCCTTCAAGCACCTTGCGCAAGCGCAGAACCGGCAAGGGGCACAACAAGCCCTTGGCATCTATCCATGTGGTATCGTCTTTCATGGGCGGCACAATGCGCAAGCTTGGCCCCCTTGTCCACTCGGAAGAGAACAGGCGAGGACAAAACATCATCCGCGCCGCATACCGCGCGAAAACGGGAAGTGACCCGCGCCGATTTCTATAGTATGGCCAAACCATGTTAGATGCACAGCTTGTCCTCGATGCCGCCTTCCTCCCTGCCCTGCTGATTGCGGTGCTCGCCGGAATATTGTCTTTCCTCAGCCCCTGCGTATTGCCGATCGTCCCCCCCTATCTGGCCTTCATGGGCGGGGTCTCGGTGTCGGACATGCAGGGCGGCACCTCGAAAGCACGTGGCAAGGTGGTGCTGGCGGCGGTCTTCTTCGTGCTCGGGCTGTCTACTGTGTTCTTGCTGATGGGGATTTCCGCCTCGGCGCTCGGACGCGCGCTTGGCCCCTATCAGGACTGGCTCACAAAAGCGGCTGCGGTGATCATCATGATCTTCGGCGCCCATTTCATCGGTATCTTCCGGATCGGCTTCATGGACCGCGAGGCGCGCTTCAATACCGGCGATACCGGCGGATCGGCTTTGGGGGCCTATGTGCTGGGGCTGGCCTTCGCCTTCGGCTGGACCCCCTGCCTCGGCCCGATCCTCGGAGCCATCCTCAGCGTTGCCGCCTCGGGCAATGATATCGGGCGCGGCGTCGGACTTCTGGCAGCCTATGCCATAGGCCTTGGCATTCCCTTCCTGCTGGTGGCCGCCTTTTTCCCGAGCCTGCAAGGCGTCATGCGCTGGATGAAGCGCCACATGGGCCGGATCGAAAAAATCTCGGGCCTGTTGCTATGGACGGTCGGGCTGATGATGCTGACCGGACAGTTCACCGATTTCAGCTACTGGCTTCTGGACACTTTCCCCGGCCTCGCGGCGATCGGCTGAAAGAACAAGGCGCGGCCCCCCGCGCCTTTTTTGATGGCCCGGCCCTTTTCTGCGCCACGGATTCTGCCCCAGACCACCAAAAGCCTTCGAATTCATGGGGTATTTAAATACCTAAATTGCAAGCCATTGTAATGTATGTATTTCATCAAGATAAAGAGGCTTGATTTTGATTTGAAGATCGTGGAAAAGCCCCCAATCTGAATTCACAACCCGTCAAGGGACGATCTTATGAACACCTATACCGCAAAACCGGCGGAGATCGAAAAGAAGTGGATCCTGATCGACGCTGAAGGCGTCGTTCTGGGCCGCCTTGCTTCGATCGTCGCAATGCGTCTGCGTGGCAAGCACAAAGCCACCTTCACGCCGCACATGGACATGGGCGACAATGTCATCATCATCAACGCCGACAAGGTGCAGATGACTGGCAAGAAGCGCGATGACAAAACCTACTACTGGCACACGAACCACCCGGGCGGGATCAAATCGCGCACCGCGCGTCAGATCCTCGAGGGCAACCACCCCGAGCGCGTCGTGATCAAAGCCGTAGAGCGTATGATCTCGCGTAACCGTCTGGGCCGCGCCCAGATGTCGAACCTGCGCGTCTATGCCGGTGCTGAGCACCCGCATGAAGCACAGTCGCCCGAAGTTCTCGACGTCAAGTCGCTGAACAAAAAGAACACCCGGAGCTAATCATGGCTGAAGAACTCAAATCCCTCGACGATCTGAAGTCGGCCGTATCGGGCGTTGAAGCTGCTGGCGAAACCACCGTTTCGATCAACCGCGAGCCCGTCCGTGACGCACAAGGCCGCTCCTACGCGACCGGCAAGCGTAAAGACGCAGTTGCCCGCGTGTGGGTCAAGCCGGGCACCGGCAAGATCACCGTGAACGGCAAAGAGATGAAGGCTTACTTCGCTCGCCCCGTTCTGCAGCTGATCGTGAACCAGCCCTTCGGTGTTGCTGGCGTTGAAGGCGAATTCGACGTTTACGCGACTGTTGTTGGCGGTGGTCTGTCGGGCCAAGCAGGTGCCGTGAAGCACGGTATCTCGAAAGCTCTGCAAGTCTACGAACCGGCACTGCGTCCGGCTCTGAAAGCTGCCGGCTTCCTGACCCGCGACTCGCGTGTTGTTGAACGTAAGAAATTCGGTAAGCGCAAAGCACGCCGTTCGTTCCAGTTCTCGAAGCGCTAATCTTCGCGAATATCCAATTCCGGAAAGGGCCTGCCATCGTGCGGGCCCTTTTCTATTGCGACACTCCCACCGCGAGAAACTGCCCGATTTATCGCCTTTAGCGGCATTGCCGATACTTTCTCACAACCGGGTAAGCCCTTGTTAACCATTCGTTGACGAAAAACAGATTGTGTTTTCCACAAGGCACCGTCTATTGTTGTTTTTATGTTGGTGTTCTGTCACGTCACGTGATCCCACCCACGGATTTCGCTGAATTCCGGCCGGTAAGGTCCGCGCGTCACTCGCGCGACCCCGTCCAGGATCAACCGATTGGCCGCAAGGCCGCACGCCACGCCGGGCAACCCCCTTAGGGAAGAACGGCATCAGTTTGGGCGCGGACCACAAGTCCTACCCCGCCTTTAGGATGAAACGCGATGACGCGACCGGATGGACCAAGGAAGATGTCGGGCAGGCTCTACGCCGCCGCCTTCCCTCTGGCGACGTGCGCTCTCGCCACAGAAACAGACCACAAAGCACAGTCGCCTGGCCTTGCCACGGCGCGCCGTTCTTTGCGGGAAAGCAGGATAAATGGCAAAGAAAATGCTCATCGATGCCACACACGCGGAAGAAACCCGCGTGGTGGTTGTGGACGGGAATAAAGTCGAAGAGTTCGATTTTGAGACGATAAACAAGCGCCAGCTTGCCGGAAATATCTATCTGGCAAAAGTGACGCGGGTCGAGCCTTCGCTACAGGCCGCCTTTGTGGATTACGGTGGAAACCGTCACGGGTTCTTGGCTTTCGCCGAGATCCACCCTGATTATTACCAGATCCCCACGGCAGATCGCGAAGCGCTTCTGGCGGAAGAGCGCGCCCTTGCGCAATCCGACGAGGACGAAGAAGAAAAACCGGCGCGCACGCGTCGTCGTCGCCGTTCGTCGCGCAGCGATGCTGCTGAAACGCAGCCTGCACAGGCCGAGGCGACCGCAGCAGACGAGACCCTGCGTTCGGAAGATATTCCCGGCATGGGCGTGGCCGATCCGTCAGAGGACAACCTCCATATCGAGGATCACGACACCCCCCAATCCGACGACGCCCCCCATGATGCGGCCGACGAGCAGGAAGACGACCACGGCTCGGAAAGCGATCATGACGATGACGACATCGAATCCGTCGCCGAAGAGGATGTGAGCGAAGAGATCCGCCGCCCGCGCAAGCCCCGCGCGCGCCGCTTCAAGATCCAAGAGGTCATCAAGGTCCGCCAGATCATGCTGGTGCAGGTGGTGAAGGAAGAGCGCGGCAACAAGGGGGCGGCACTGACCACCTATCTGTCGCTTGCTGGCCGCTACTGCGTGCTGATGCCCAATACCGCCCGCGGTGGTGGCATCTCGCGCAAGATCACCAATGCCGCCGACCGCAAGAAGCTGAAGGATATCGCCTCGGAACTCTCCGTTCCGCAGGGCGCGGGTCTGATCATCCGCACGGCAGGCTCGCAACGCACCAAGACCGAGATCCGCCGCGATTACGAATATCTTATCCGTATGTGGCAGCAGATCCGCGAACTCACGATGAAGTCGGTCGCCCCCGCCCCGATCTATGAGGAAGGCGATCTGATCAAGCGCTCGATCCGCGACCTTTACTCGAAGGATATCGACGAGGTGCTGGTTGAAGGCGAGCGCGGCTATCGTGCGGCCAAAGACTTCATGCGGATGATCATGCCGTCCCATGCAAAGAACGTGCAGCATTATGCCGAGGCGCTGCCGCTTTTCGCGCGCTATCAGGTCGAGGGCTATCTGGCCTCGATGTTCAACCCCGTGGTGCAGCTGAAATCCGGAGGCTATCTGGTGATCGGCGTGACCGAGGCACTGGTGGCAATCGACGTGAACTCGGGCCGTGCGACCAAAGAGGGCTCCATCGAGGAGACCGCGCTGAAAACCAACCTCGAGGCCGCCGACGAGGTGGCCCGTCAGGTACGCCTGCGCGACCTTGCTGGCCTCATCGTCATCGACTTCATCGATATGGACGAGCGCAAGAACAACACCGCCGTTGAGAAACGGATGAAGGACAAGCTCAAGACCGACCGTGCCCGCATTCAGGTCGGCCGCATCTCGGGCTTCGGTCTGATGGAAATGTCGCGCCAGCGTCTGCGTCCGGGGATGATCGAATCCACCACGCAGCCCTGCCCGCATTGCCACGGCACCGGCCTCATCCGCTCGGATGACAGCATGGCGCTGCAGGTCCTGCGTGCGATCGAGGAAGAAGCCACCCGCAAGCGCGCCCGCGAGGTTCTGGTGCGCGTGCCTGTTGCCGTGGCCAACTTCCTGATCAACCAGAAGCGCGAACATATCGCCCTGATCGAGTCGCGCTACGGGCTTTCTGTCCGTATCGAGGCCGATCCGACGCTGGTCTCGCCCGATTACGTGATCGAGAAATTCAAAACCGCAACCCGTGTGGTGCCCGAAGCGGTGTCCAATGTGGTTCATGCCAGTGCAGAGTTCATGAGCGAGCTTGAAGAGCTGGATGCGGCCTTGGATGCGGAGATCGTCGAGGAAGACGAAGACGAGGCGCCCGAGGCTGCCACGGAAACGTCGACCGATGAAGGCCCGAAGAAGAAGAAGCGCCGCCGTCGTCGCCGTCGGAAATCGGGTGCGGATCAGCTCAATGATGAGGCTGAGACCGAATCTGACGAAGAGGACAGCGCCCCTGCGGCTGAGGCAGAGCCGGACGTCGCCGCAGAAGACGCCGAAGGCGAGGCCACGGCACCGGAAGCTGCAGAAGAGGCCCCCAAGCCCAAACGCAGCCGGTCACGGTCGCGCCGCAAGCCCAAAGCCGAGGCTGAGGCTGAGGCTGAGGCTGAGGCTGAGGCTGAGACCAACGCCGAAGCGGGTGACAATGCGGCAGACACCACTGCCGAAGCCGAAACTGCGCCCGAGGCCACCGCGGAAGCAGAAGATACGCCCAAGCCCAAGCGCAGCCGGTCCCGCGCGCGTCGTTCGAAAAAGGACGAGACGCTCGCTGTCGAGGCTGAGGTTGAGGCTGTTGCAGCTCCGGCTTCCGGGACTGTTGCAGATACGGCCCCCGCAGCGGATGCGGTAGCCTCTGCTCCGGAAGCCGATGCAGGTCTGGCAGAAATCGCCTCCCCTGCGGCACCGGTTGCCGAAGCCCCCGCCGCAGAGGCACCGGTTGCAGAGGCACCGGTTGCCGAGGCAGCGGTTGGCGAGGTCATCACGGCACAGGCGCCGGTCGCAGAACGCGCGAAGGAAAGCACAGCCGAACCCGAAGCCGCGCAGGCGGAAGAGGATAACGCGCCCAAACGCCGGGGCTGGTGGAACGTCGGCAACTAAGCCCCCAAAGACTGCCAAAGGGCCTGAAGCATCCCTGCTTCAGGCCCTTTTTCAATGGCAGCCAAGTGCGCCATGCCGGCCAGCAACGGTCCAGAATGCGGGGCTGCGACAGCCCCCTCGGCGGCATTGCAGACCGCCGTCGCAAAAACCTATTTGACGGCCCCGAGCCCGCGATCCTCTGCCGCCCCATCAAGCATATGCGTCATCTCTTCCACGCGCTCGAACCGTCCTTCGGGATCGCGCGTTGCAAACAGATAGACCTCCTGCACCACCTGATGCCCGTCGCGCTTGGTGGCGGAGACGATATGGCGGTCGGCATAGTTCAGGCCATCACTCACCTCGTCCAAAACCTCGATTTCCGCCGAGGCGACAAGCTCGCGAAGCTTCTGGACATGGAGACGGAACCCCTCCCGGTCGTCCCAGACCCCATTGGTGCGCTGGCGATAGTTAGGGCTGAAATGACGGTCCAGCACTGCGTCAAGCGGCAGGTCCTGACGGTTCAGAAGATCGTCCAAAGCCGTTTTGATATCTGTCATTTTTCCTCGCACGATAAACCCCTTCAGAGGTTTGCGGGCAAACCGCCCCCCCCCCTCAAGATGGGGAGGCGGAGGCGGAAAAACAACGCGGCAGGGCACGGCACGGATTGGCCGCCCCGCCAAAGGCCTGCGCTCAGAGATAATCCTGACGGGCCAGACCGTATTTGGCCATTTTCTCGTTCAGGGTCCGGCGCGGCAGACAGAGTTCTTCCATCACGCTGGCAATCGAGCCTTTATGGCGGCGCATGGTATTGTCGATCAGCATCTTCTCGAAATTCTCGACATATTCCTTGAGCGGCTTGCCCTCGGTGGTGATCGCCGGAATAGTGCTGTCATTGTCATCCGTCATCAACAGCGAGGCAATCGAACCCGAGCCGCGACGCGCCTGCAAAACGGCCCGCTCGGCAACATTGATCAACTGGCGCACATTGCCCGGCCAAGGGGCCTGGAGCAGCTGTGCGGCCTCTTGCGCGGTCAATTCGGGGGTGTCACAGCCATATTCATCCGCAAACTGCTCGGCCATCCGCGCGAAGATCGTCAGCACATCCTCGCCACGGTTGCGCAGGGGCGGCAGGGTGATTTTCAGGGCCGCCAGCCGGAAATAGAGATCGGGGCGCAGCACATCTTCCAGCGTCGTTCCCTCACCATGCTGGTTGCAGATCGCCACGATCCGCGTCTCCGCAGGCACGCCCTGCTCGGAGATGAAGGTCAGCAGACGGGCCTGCAAGGATTGCGAGAGCGCCTCGATATCCTCAAGGCAGAGCGTGCCGCCCCGCGCTTTCTCCACCAGCGGCAGACCGCTTTCGACAGGGCCGAACAGCTTGGTCGCCAGATCCTCCTCGGAATAGGCCGCGCAAGAAACGGTCACCATCGCCTTGCCCGCCCGCGAGCCCGTCGCATGCAGCGCATGGGCCACCAGCGTCTTGCCGGTGCCGGTCTCGCCATCGATCAGCACATGGCCATCGGCCTGACTGAGGTCGAGAATATCCTCGCGCAACCGCTCCATCGGTTCGGACGTGCCGATCAACTTGCCCATCATCTGTTCGCCATTGGCCAGATCCTTGCGGATCGCACGGTTTTCCAATGTCTGACGGCGGGCTTGGGTCGCGCGTTTGGCCAGTTCGTTCATCCGGTCGGGATCGAAGGGCTTTTCAAGGAAATCCATCGCCCCCAGACGCATCGCTTCCACCGCCATCGGCACATCGCCATGACCGGTGATCATGATAACCGGCAAGCCACTATCAATGCCCATCAGCCGTTTGAGAAATTCCATCCCGTCCATGCCGGGCATGCGGATATCGGAAATCACGACACCGGGCCAATCGGCACCGATCTCTTTCAGCGCCGCCTCGGCACAATCGTAAGTTTCCGTGTCAAAGCCCGACAGGGCAAGCCATTGGCTGACGGATTGACGCATGTCTTCTTCATCATCGACAATTGCAATCTTCATCATTCGCGACATTTCGTTCTCCGTGGCGCGTTACGTCAAGCACGCTCTTCATCTGTTTTTGTTTCGTCCGATAGCAAGGGCAGACGCAGTTCGAACACCGCCCCGCCTGCTTCGGCATTTCGGGCCGTCAACCGGCCCCCGAGGTCACTGGCGATCGAGGAAGAAATCGCCAAACCCAATCCGGTTCCCTCTCCGGGCTTTTTTGTTGTCCAGAAGGGTTCGAATAGTTTTTCAAGATCCGCGATGCCCGGCCCGTTATCACGCACCGAAAGCACCGCCTGCGCCCCGTCCGAGAGCAGGATGTCGATCTGCGGCTCGGTCGTGGCTTTGGTGGCATCAAGCGCATTGCGCAAAAGGTTGATAATCACCTGTTCCAGCCGGATGCGATCGGCCATCACCATGACCGGATTACGCGGCAGGCTCCGCACGATCTGCACCGTGCGCGATTTCAACTGCGGCTCCATCATCGACAGCGCCGAAGACACCGCATCGCGCAGGTCCACAGGCTCGAAGGCGGTGCCCCCCTTACGCGCATAGGATTTCAGCTGGCGGGTGATCGCGCCCATCCGGTCGATCAGATCGTCGATCCGCTGGAAGCTCGTCAGGGCCTCGTCGCCGCGCTTGCGTTGCAGCAACAGACGCGCACCAGCCAGATAGGTCTTCATCGCGGCCAGAGGCTGGTTCAATTCATGGCTGACCGAGGCCGACATCTCGCCCAAAGCCGCCAGTTTCGAACTTTGCGCCAGCGTCTGCTCGGCCACGGCCAGCTCTTTCTGCGCCTTCTCGCGCTCGGCAATCTCACGGGTCAGGCGGGTGTTCAATGCGCGCAGCTCTTTTGATTCCTGCCGCAATGCCACCGATTGCATCCGCGCCCTGCGCGACAGCCAGTAGAAGGCCAGCGCAAGAAAAATCGCAAAGCCCATAATCTCCAGTGCCAAGACGGCATTCACCCGCTCGCGCACGGAATCATAGGAGGTGAAGGCGGTCATCTTCCAGCCACGGAAAGGAATGCGGGTTTCGGTCTGCATCACACCGGCACCGCCGAGATAGGCGTCGGGCGGCTCGTTGGCCAGATCGGCCGTCGCCTGAAGGGCGCGCTGGATCGCGGTCGGCGCATCCCGTGCGGCCAGCGCCTCGGCCATTGTCAGCCCGCGCCAGCGCGGCTCGGTGGTCAGGATGATCTTGCCTTCGCTATTGGTCACCGCCACGGCATCGGAAATCCCCGCCCAGGCCCGTTCGAATTTCGCCAGATCGGCCTCGACCACGATCACCCCCAAGGGGGTGCCGCCACTGCTGAGCAGCCGTGAATAGTTGAACTCTGTGCCCGGCCCTTCCATCGCATCGGTGGTGAAGACCGTATCACGCGACCGCTGGGCCTCCACGAAAAACGGCGCGGAGGCATAGCTGGTGCCGATCAGGTTGCGATTGGTCGCCGCGACCACGCGGCCCGACAGGTCCAGCAAACGGATCGACGCTGCGGACACATCATCGCGGGCCGAAATAAGCGCGGCCGATGTCTCGGAGAAATCACCGCTGGACAGAGATCGCGTCAGGGCCGGATCGCGGGCCAGCAGGAGCGGCACGATCGACATCCGCTGCAATTCCGAAATCAGGTTGCCCGTGTACAGCGCCAGACGCAATTCCGTGCGCACACGGGTGGTTTCGGTAAATCGCTGGGTCAGCCACGCATTGGTAAACCACATCGCGCCAGCGGCAAGGCACAGGATGCCAAAAACCGCCAGACGCACAAGAATGCGCCCGCGTCGGGTCCGATCGCGGGGCACAGTCTTTGTCTCGATGGTCAAGGTATGCGACATGCGCCAAATCTAGGCGAAGGCCTCAGGCGCAACAAGTCTCAAAGCTTCAGGCCGAGACAAGCCCGTCCAGCAAGGAGCGGAAAAGCGCCGCCCCGTCCGTACCGCCATGATTTGCATCCACCGCGCGCTCGGGGTGGGGCATCATGCCCAGAACCCGACGGTTTTCCGACAGGACACCGGCGATATCATCCACCGAACCATTGGGGTTGTCGCCGTAGCGGAAGGCCACACGGTCCTCGCCCTGCAGCGCCTTCAACCCTTCGGCATCAATCTGGTAATTGCCATCGTGGTGGGCAATCGGGATCAGGATCTCTTGGCCTTTGGAATAGCCTGCGGTGAACACGCTGTCTTGGGTGGCAACGGTCAGCGGCACCGGCTTCGAGATATATTTCAGCCCGCCATTGCGCATCAGCGCCCCCGGCAGAAGGCGCATCTCGGTCAGCACCTGAAAGCCGTTGCAGACCCCGATCACGTAACCGCCCTTATGCGCGAATTCGACCAGCGCGCGCCCGATGGGCGACTGGGCCGCAATCGCTCCACAGCGCAGGTAATCGCCATAGGAGAAGCCGCCGGGCACGCCCACGACATCCACCCCTGCCGGCAATTCGGTTTCTTTGTGCCAAACACGAACAACCTCGGCTCCGGCTTTCTCGAAACCGACGATCAGATCGCGGTCACAATTCGATCCGGGAAAGGTGATGACGGCTGCCTTCATGGCGACGCTCCTGTCTTACAGCTGCGCTAGAGTTGCAAAGGGGGGACGCGCCGCGCCCTCCCCGACTGTCTTCTCAGACGATTTTGACCGTGTATTTCTCGATCACGGTATTGGCCAGAAGCTTCTCGCACATGGATTGCACTTCGGCTTCTGCGGCAGCCTTGTCGGCGGCCTTCAGGTCAAGCTCGATCACTTTGCCTTGGCGCACGCCTTCCACGCCGGCAAAACCAAGCGCACCAAGCGCGTGGCGAACGGCCTCACCCTGCGGGTCCAGAACCCCATCCTTCAGCATCACGTGAACGCGGGCTTTCATCGGTGTCATCCTCTGCAAGTCTTAGGGCAGCGTGCTGCCTTTGGTCATCGGAGACCGGCATGCCGGTCCCCATTCAGTCTGTGTCGGTCCCACCAATCAGATGCAGACCGCGGTGTGGTCAATTAATCAGCGTGGGCTTGGAGCCATTGCCCTGCTCGGGCAGCACGCCCAGACGACGGGCGACTTCGCTATAGGCATCGGTCAGGCTGCCCAGATCGCGGCGGAACACATCCTTATCAAGATGCGCGCCGGTTTTGACATCCCACAGGCGGCAGCTGTCGGGGCTGATCTCGTCGGCCACGATCAGACGCATGAAATCGCCTTCCCAGATACGACCGATCTCGATCTTGAAGTCGATCAGCTTGATGCCGACCCCAAAGAAGATGCCCGACAGGAAGTCATTCACCCGCAGCGCCAGCGCCACGATATCGTCGAGATCCTGCTGATTGGCCCAGCCGAACGCCACGATATATTCTTCCGGCACCAGCGGGTCGCCAAGTGCGTCGTTCTTGTAGCTATATTCCACGATCGGGCGCGGCAGCGGCGTGCCTTCTTCCAGACCCAGACGCTTGGCAATCGAACCGGCGGCAAAATTGCGCACGATCACTTCCAGCGGCACGACCTCGACCTGACGGATCAGTTGCTCGCGCATATTGAGGCGGCGGATGAAGTGGTTCGGGATGCCGACATTGGTCAGACCGTTCATGAAGAACTCCGACAGGCGGTTGTTCAGAACCCCTTTCCCGTCGATCACGTCCTTCTTCTGAGCGTTAAAGGCCGTCGCATCATCCTTGAAATACTGGACCAGTGTTCCCGGTTCCGGGCCTTCGAACAGGATCTTCGCTTTGCCTTCGTAAATCTTTTTGCGCCGGGGTGCCATGTGCTCTCCACTCGGATAATGACCCGGACGCGCCCCATGCGCGCCAATCGGACATGCGGGCAAACCTATGCCCTTTCTCGCCCCTATAGGCCAAGCCCTCTTTCGCCGCAAGCCTGCAACGCAAACCAAAGGTTCCGCACTTGGCATTTCCGGCGCTTTGTGACGCGCGACGCGCAAAAACAGCACAACCCGTAGCAGTGTGTTATGAACGTTAAGCTCGTGTAAGGGCCTTCGCCCTAGTCTCGCTCTCGCGAAACGGAGGACGAGTGATGCGTCATTACGGAAAAATTGCCGGACAACAGGCATCAGAAGCAAAAGCATGGCTGGACAGGACCGTTTTGGATGCCCGAAGCCATGACATCGCGCTGCCCGCCCCCGATCTCTCCGATCCGTCCTATGCCGAACGCCATCCGGAGGCGATGATCATGGCCGAAACCGCACGTCTTCTAGAGGCGGATGGCCCCGCCGAGGCACTGGCGGATCCGGCAGAGATTCCGGCCAAGACGCAGTCTCTGGCATGGGGCAAAGCGGTGCGGCGGCAACTGGCCGCGATTGTGATGCTGGCGGCTTTTGCATGGGTTCTGCGCGACCGTGTAACCGGGCTCGATTATACGGCGATTCTCTCGTCGCTCACGCAGGTCTCCGCCTTGCAATGGATGGGCGCGATGCTTGCGACATGTCTCTCCTTTGCGGCACTGGCCAATTATGACGCGCTGATCCACAAGATCATGGAGACCGGCCAGCACGACCAGCAGGCCAGACGCGCAGGCTGGGTATCGATCGCGATCTCGCAGACCGTGGGCTTCGGTCTGATTTCCGGCGCGCTTGTGCGCTGGCGGATGCTGCCCGGCTTCTCGATGATCGAAGCCTCTAAGATGACGGCCATGGTCGCTGCGACCTTTCTGGCAGGCTGGGCGGTCGTCACGGCGATCGTGGTCATCATCACGCCCGTGCAGCTGCCGGGCCTGCCCGTTTTTGCCCTACAGGGTTTTGCCCTTCTGGGGCTGTTTCTGGGTGGCGGTGTGGCCGCACTTGCGCTGTGGAACCCTGTCGTCAAGATCGGAAAATGGCAGCCGCGCCTGCCCAGCCTGCCGATCATGGGGCGGATTCTGTGGCTGACCGTCCTCGACACCGCTTTTGCCGCGCTTGCGCTCTGGGTTTTGTTGCCCGCTGAAACCGTGCACCCGCTGGTGGCGCTATATCCGGCCTTTCTGCTGGCATTGGGTGCGGGCTTCATTTCCGGCACGCCGGGCGGGGTCGGGCCGTTCGAGGTGACGCTTCTGATGCTGCTGCCCGGAGCCGAGCAGGCCCCGCTTCTGGCCGCGATCGTGGCGTGGCGCGTTGTATATTACGGTGCGCCCGCAGCCTTGGCCCTCGGCATGCTGGCACTTGGCGCGCCGGTAAGGCATCTGCCGCCGCGCGGGCGCCTGGTGCCTGCCGCCCGTGAATTCACCCCCCGCATCGCCGCTCTGGCAGCGCAAAGCCCCCATGCCGAATTCGGCATTCTCCGTCAGGGCGAACATTTCGTTCTGCTGGGCGAGAACATGCGCTCGGGCTGGATGATCGGCCAGACACAGCAGGCCTTGGTGGGGCTGCGCGATCCGGTCGGGGCGCACTCCCTGCCGGAAATGTTGCGCAGCCTCAGGATCGAGGCCCGCGATCAGGGACGATTGGCCTGCCTTTACAAGATCAATGCGCGCACGGCACTAGAGGCCCGCAGGGCGGGCTGGGCGGTGACGCCTGTCGCGCAGGAATGCTGGCTGCGTCCGGACCGGTTTTCCCTTGATGGTCCCGCCCTATCGGGCCTGAGGCGCAAGTTGCGCAAAGCCAAAAAAGCGGGGGTGGAATGCCTTCACTGCCTTGACGAGATGCCGCTCGCGCAGATGACGGAGGTCGCGGCAGAATGGGCCCTCGCCCGCGGCGGCGAAAGGGGCTTTTCCATGGGGCGCTTTGACGCCGGATATGTCAGCGGCCATGAGGTCATTCTGGCCTGGCATGCAGGGAGATTGGTGGGGTTTGCCAGTTTCCATAGCAACAGCCACGAATGGGCTCTGGACCTGATGCGCACGACCGATGACGCGCCGGATGGCACCATGCACCAACTGATCGTCACAGCGATAGAGGCGGCACGGGCGGAAAACTGCCCGCGGCTGTCTCTCGCCGCGCTCCCTCCCCGCCCGGATCAGATCGAAGGACCTGCGGCGATGATCTGGCGGCGCGCGGAAAAAGGACGGGGAGCCGTCGGGTTGCGCCAGTTCAAAATGGGGTTTGCCCCCCAGTTGAGTACACTTTATATTGCCGCCCCCTCGCGATCGGCCCTTGCCCTTGCGGCGGCCGATATCGCTCGGATCATCCGCAAGCCACCGCCCCTGCCGCAGACATCTATCCACAGGGAGTGAATTGAACTCGGCGCCCTTGCGTGGCAAGTGGAGCACGCAGCGCGGGTCCCTGATGGCTTCCGGCTGCCCTGCGCATCTGACGGACGAGTGGTACCATGACCAAGCGATTACAGCAGCTCCTTGCAGAGAACGATACTCTGCTCGCGGATGCCGCAACCGGCACGACCCTGTTCAATATGGGGCTGCCCGCCGGCCATCCCGCCGAGCTATGGTCTGTGGAACATCCGGAGCATGTCACGGCCCTTCATCGGGAGGCGCTGGAAAATGGCGCGCAGATCCTGTGCACCAACAGCTATGGCGGCAATCGCTGCCAGCTTGAACGTTTCGGACGTGGCGCACAGGCCCCGCTGCTGGCCACCGCAGCGGCCCGACTGGCGCGCAAGATTGCCGATCAGGCCCCCGACCCTGTGATCGTGGCAGGGTCCATCGGACCGACGGGCGAGATTTTTGCCCCGATGGGGACGATGACCCGCCAACGCGCCGTCGAGATCTATACGGAGCAGGCGCGCGCCTTGCGCGAAGGTGGGGTCGATCTGCTGTGGTTTGAAACGCTTTCCTCCCTCGAGGAGGTCCATGTTGCAGAAATCGTCGCACGCGACTGCGCGATGGAGTGGTGCATCAGCATGAATTTCGACACTGCCGGACGCAGCATGATGGGGGTCAGCCCCACCGAGTTCACCCGCAAGCTGGACAAGCTGGCATATAAACCCGTGGCCGCTGGAGCGAATTGCGGCATGGGGGCATCGGATCTTTTGCGCAGCATTCTGGAAATGGCCGCCAGCGGAACGGATATCCCGCTGATTGCGAAGTCGAATGCCGGCGTCCCCCATTTCCATCATGGGGAGCTGCACTATACCGGCACGCCAGAGTTAATGGCCGAATATGCCTTGATGGCGCGGGATTGCGGCGCACGGATCATCGGCGGTTGCTGCGGCACTCAGGGCGCACATCTGGCAGCCATGCGCGACGCCCTTGCCCGCACGCCGAAATCCTCACGTCCAACGCTGGATCAGATCGCGCAGGCTCTGGGCCGGTTTTCGAACGGCGCATAACGGCGCCGCGATCTGCGGGCCTGAGGCTGACCGCTTCCGGCAGAGGCCCGCAGCATACGGCTCCCCAAGCCCCCAGAGCCCCAACTCACCGTCAGGCCGATTCTGTCACACTTTTGAAACGCCGCCGGACTGCACAAGCACTAGGCGTTTCACGGGCCAAATCACTGCATATTGCAATTTTGTGATATTTTTAGAGCTTATCATGGCGCGACCCATCTTTTCCTTAACCTTTTGCCGTCCCATATTGGAAAGGTAAGGAGAAACCGATGCCGTTACCAACCTTCCTCTTGCTCATCCTGGCCGTGCTTGTCGCAGCCGGAGCAACCTTGTGGTTCGCCATTTCGGCAGGGATCCCCGCCCCCGCCGTCGCATTGGTTTTGCTGGGCTGCGTCGGAGTGGCGCGGCTGATGGAGCGGATCGAGTAATCCGCTCCTCCCCCCTTTGATCACAGGGCAACGCCCTGACGACCTGCGAGATCGGTCACGAACTGCCATGCCACGCGCCCCGAACGTGACCCGCGTGTGGCCTGCCACTCGATTGCTTCCGCCCAAAGCGCCTCATCCGAAATCGTAAGACCGTAACGGTCGCAATAGGCGCGGATCATCTTGAGATAATCGTCCTGCGAACAGGGATGGAAGCCCAGCCACAGACCGAAACGGTCGGACAGGGACACTTTCTCTTCCACCGCCTCGCCCGGATTGATCGCGGTAGAGCGCTCGTTCTCAATCATATCGCGCGGCATCAGATGGCGGCGGTTCGAGGTTGCGTAAAGAATGACATTTGACGGGCGCCCTTCGATCCCGCCATCCAGAATGGCCTTCAGCGATTTGTAATGCCGGTCATCGTGATCGAAGGACAGATCATCACAAAACAGGATGAAGCGGATTTCGGAAGCCGCGCGCAGATGCGCCAGCAGACGCCCGACAGATGGCAGATCGTCGCGCGACAGCTCCACCAGTTTAAGCGGCAAGCCCTGTTTGACGGCCTGCGCATGGGCCGCCTTCACTAGGGACGACTTGCCCATACCGCGCGAGCCCCAAAGCAGGGCGTTATTGGCCGCCGCCCCGCGCGCGAATTGCAACGTGTTCGTCAGCAGGATATCGCGGGACCGGTCGATGCCCTGCAGCAGATCGAAATCCACCCCATTGACCTCGGCCACCGGATCCAGCCGGTCAGGAGACGTGCGCCACGCGAAAGCGGTCGCGGCGGCAAAGTCGGGGGCAGGCATCGGCGCAGGCGACATGCGTTCAAGCGCCTCCGCGATGCGGGTCAGGGCGTCTTGCCCGCCTTGCGGGGTCACGCTTGACAGATAGTCCAGAATGCGCCCCTCCTCGGCATCTTGCAGCGGGCGCTGGCCATCAAGAAACTGGACCAGAATATCCTCGCGCAGCCCCGTCGCCGTGCCCAGATCCTGATTGGTCAGGTTACGGCGCGCCAATTCGTATTTCAGGTCATTGCGGTGCATGGGATCGTCCTTCGAAAATGAACCCCGGACATGGCAAGCATCTCCGGGGCGATAAATCTGTCAGTGCAAAGTTCAGGAGGATTTGTCCTCGTCGTCCTCGTCGTCCTCATCATCCTCTTCGACCCATGTCCCCTCCGCCCGCATCCGCGCTTCGCGGTTGCGCTCGATCCGGCGCACAAGGAAGATCGACACCTCGTAAAGACCGTAGACGACCGTGAACAGGATCACCTGCGAGATGACATCAGGCGGGGTCGCGATAGCTGCCACGATCAGGATGGCCACAACCGCATATTTGCGCACGCTGCCCAGACCAGCCGCAGAGACCAGCCCCGCCTTGCCCATCAGCGACAGCAACACCGGCAACTGGAAACAGATCCCGAAGGCCATCACGAATTTCACGGTCAGCGACAGGTATTCCTGCACCGAGCCCTGAAAACCGATAGCGGCCATATCATTGGCCGCGGCCCCGTCGGGAGTAAATCCGCCCTGCTGGAAGCCGAGAAAGAAATTGAACGCAAGCGGCAGGATCACGTAATAGGCAAAAGCCGCGCCGGCAAAGAACATGATCGGCGAGGCGATCAGGAACGGCAGAAACGCGTTTTTCTCCGAGCGATAGAGCCCCGGTGCCACGAAACGCCACATCTGGTAGGCGATAATCGGGAAAGACAGGGCAAACCCGCCCATGAACGAGATCGTCACCGCGACGAAGAAGCCTTCCTGCAGCTTGATCAGATAGAGCCCGCAATGCTGGCCGCGATCCGCCAGAGCATGGCAGATCGGATGGGTCAGGAAGTTGAAGATCGGGTTCCAGACGGCATAGCAGGCCACCATCGCCACAATGAAAGCGGCCAGCGAATACAGGATACGCGTGCGCAATTCGGCAAGGTGTTCGATCAGCGGCGCTGCGCTGTCTTCAATATCGTTCTCGGCGCTCATGGCGTCTCTTTTCTTTCCGCGCCCCGATCCTGCGCCGCAACCGGCGCATCGGTGGCCGGTACCTCGGCAGGGTGGCTCGGCGCTGCGATCTCGGGCTCGTCCGCAAGCTCGGACGGGTCGATTTGCGCCGCCAGATTGGGATCAGGCTCGGCTACGGGGGCCGTGGCCTGCTCTGCCGCTTGCGGGCTGGTGGCCGCTTTGGGCAGGCCGGGCTGCCATTTCTCGAACTTCTCGGTCGCGCGTTCCAGCGCATCCAAGCCCAGAGCCTTCTTGGACGTCAGCCCTTTCAGCTCTTTGGAGGTTTCGGCAAGACCGGCCTGATCTGCCGCATCCTCCATCGCCCGCGAGAACTCGCGGGCCATCGCCTTGGCCTTCCCTGTCAGACGCCCGAGGGTCCGGAACATGACAGGAAGATCCTTCGGCCCGACGACGATCAAGGCGACCACGCCGATAACCAGAAGTTCGCTCCAACCGATATCAAACATTCAGGGCCTCCAGCCGCTGTCTCGCAGCTCAGACCTTGTCTTTCTTGTCCTCGGGGGTCACATCACGCGCCTCGGTGCGTGAGGGGTCGTTGCTGGCATCCTCGATCTCGTTCGAGCTGTCCTTCACCCCTTTTTTGAAGGCCGTAATGCCCTTGCCGACTTCGCCCATCAAAGACGAGATCTTGCCGCGTCCAAACAGGACAAGAACCACAACAGCGATCAGAAGAAGGCCCGGAAGGCCGATATTGTTCAGCATAGTCTACTCCACACGCAGGGCCAGCCACCACAGGTCGGGGACAGGCCAATCGGACACCACGTTTATGGCCTCCGGTTCCTCAATCAAAGCCCCAATCGTTCCCGTTGACGTGAATTTTAAGCAACATGTGGAAATTCGCACGATTTATAAGCAGTGCCCGTGACATATCTTTGCCGGCATGCTACCGGCAAGGCAGTCTTCATGCCATAATTCTGGCATCCATCTTTTCCGGGGGTCTTATGGCTGTCGCCGACTATCTTACCGCTTTTGTCACGCTGTTTGTGGTTATTGACCCTATCGGCCTTGCACCGGTCTTTATGGCCCTTACCAGCGGCGTGCCCACCCAGAAGCGGCGCGGGATCGGTTTTCGCGCCGTGGCCATCGGGGCCGTGCTGCTGACGCTGTTCGGGCTGTTCGGGCAGAATATCCTTGACGGGATCGGCATCTCGATGCCCGCCTTCCGCATTGCGGGTGGGGTACTGCTGTTCCTGACCGCGCTCGACATGCTCTTCGAGCGGCGCACCAAGCGGCGGCAGGATCAGGGCGAGGAACATGCGCAAGACCCCGATCACGACGATCCGTCGGTCTTCCCGCTGGCAACCCCGCTGATTGCCGGACCGGGGGCGATGGCCTCGATGATCCTGCTGACAGGGCAAGGCGATGGCACGGCGCTGCATACGATCGCCATTCTGGGCGTCATGCTGGCGGTGCTGCTGTGCGTGATGGCCTCTTTCGCCATTGCCGCCCCTGTCGAGCGCCTGCTGGGGCGCACCGGCGTGATGGTGGTGACACGGCTGCTGGGGATGCTGCTGGCCGCGCTTGCGATCCAGTTCATGCTGGACGGGCTGCACAAAGCTGGCCTCAGCGGCATTCTCTAAGCGATTACAGGCACAAGCCCCCGAGCAAAAGACCGGCGCCAGACAGAAGAAGGCACTGGCATTTCCGCCCTGTGCCCGCCATATATATCCGATGACCGGAGATGATATTGGCCAGCTTGTCTATCTTGTTCTGCTGCTGACAGTGGTTGGCGGCTATGTCATGTTCGATTTCAGGCGCAATCTCTCGCGCAGGCTGCAGCAGCTTGCGATCTGGGCGCTGATCTTTCTGGGCGTCCTCGCCGCTGTCGGGCTTTGGGCCGACATCCGCAGCACCGTCCTGCCCAGCCAGAAAGTTGTCGCCGAAAACCGCATCGAGGTCCCCAAAGCGCCGGACGGGCATTTCTATCTGACCGCGAAGGTCAATGGCAAACCGATCCGCTTTATCGTCGATACCGGCGCCACGACCATCGCCCTCAGCCGCGAGGATGCCCGAAAGGCGGGCATCAACACCAGCGATATGGCCTTTATCGGGCGGGCGAGCACGGCCAATGGCATGATTCGCACCGCCCCCGTCCGGCTTGCCACAATGGATCTGGGCCCGATCCACGACACCAACGTGCCCGCAAGTGTCAACGCCGCCGAGATGGACGGCTCGCTGCTGGGGATGACCTATCTCAGCAAATTCGCCCGTATCGAACTGAGTGCGGACAAACTTATTCTTGAGCGCTGAACTAAGGATTTGCGATCAAACGAATTTGACGTTAATTTGCATCGTATTATCTAATTAAAAAGTTTCTGGTAACGAACGCGGTATGCGATTGCGTTTATGATACCTATGAAAGAAGGATCGCGCCTTATGGTCTCGGTTTTAGATACAGAAAAAGTAGAGAATGGCGCCAAACTGTCCCCCGAGGAAATGACCGGAAGGGCACAAGAGGCAGCGGGGCTGCTGAAAGCCCTGTCCCATGAGGGACGGCTGATGATCCTGTGCCACCTGACCGAGGGCGAACGCTCGGTGAGCGATCTGGAAAACCTGCTGGGCGCGCGTCAGGCTGCGGTAAGCCAGCAACTGGCGCGGCTGCGTCAGGATGGCCTTGTCGAAACCCGTCGCGACGGGAAAACCATCTTTTATTCGATCCGTGACGAACGTGTGAAACGCCTTCTGACCACGATGTACGAGCTCTTCTGCGCCTGAAGTTGCGCCCTACGCGCCACGTTTGTGCAATTCGCTGTTTTGCCGACCTTTCCCCGAGACTCAAATCGGGATAAAGCCAGAGGCGCAATCACAGCGAGTTAGAGGACCGTCATGCACGACATTCGCGCGATCCGTGAAAATCCCGAAACCTTCGATGCTGCTCTGGCACGCCGCGGGCTGGAGCCGATGTCGGCGCAGATCCTCTCGATCGACGAGGCCCGCCGCAAGGCCATCCAGACCGCCGAGGAAGCCAAGGCCGAACAGAATGCCGCCTCCAAGCAGGTCGGCGCGGCCAAGGCCGCAGGCAATGACGCCGAATTCGAGCGTCTGCGCGCGCTGGTTGCGGACAAGAAAGCCGAAGTGGCGGCCATGCAGACCGAGGCTGGCGCCAAGGATGCGGAGCTGCGCGATCTGCTGATGACCATTCCCAATATCGTGCTCGACGAGGTGCCGCAGGGCGCGGACGAGGACGACAATGTGGAAATCCGCAAATGGGGCGACGTTCCGAGCTATAGCTTTGCGCCGAAAGAACATTACGAGCTGTCCGGCGTGGGCGCGAATATGGATTTCGAAGTGGCGGCCAAGCTGTCCGGCTCGCGCTTTGTGGCGCTGCGTGGCGGTGTGGCCCGTGTCCACCGTGCATTGGCGCAATACATGCTGGATCTGCATGTCGATACGCATGGGCTGGTCGAGAATATCACGCCCGTTCTGGTGCGTGACGAAGCGATGCTGGGCACCGGCCAGCTGCCGAAATTCTCGGAAGACAGCTATCAGACGACCAATGGCTGGTGGCTGATCCCCACCGCCGAGGTGACGCTTACCAATTTCGCCAGCGGCGAAGTCTGGGACGAAGCCACCCTGCCCCGCCGCTATGTCGCCCATACCAACTGCTTCCGTTCGGAGGCAGGCTCTGCGGGTAAGGACACCTCGGGCATGCTGCGCCAGCACCAGTTCGAGAAGGTCGAGATGGTCACCATCTGCCATCCCGAAAAAGCCATCGAAGAGCATGAGCGCATGGTGACCTGCGCCGAAGCCGTGCTGGAAGGTCTGGGCCTGCCCTATCGCCGGATCATCCTATGCACCGGCGATATCGGCTTTGGCGCGCAGAAAACCTATGATCTCGAAGTCTGGCTACCGGGGCAGAACACCTATCGCGAGATCTCTTCCGTCTCCACCTGTGGCCAGTTTCAGGCCCGCCGCATGAACGGGCGCTTCAAGCCCGCCGATGGTGGCAAGCCCGAATTCCTTGCCACGCTGAACGGTTCGGGTCTGGCCGTGGGGCGCTGCCTGATCGCCGTTCTGGAAAACGGCCAGCAGGAAGATGGCTCGGTGGTTCTGCCCGAGGCTCTGCACCCCTATCTGGGCGGCAAGACCAAACTGGTAGAGGGCGCCCTCGTCTGAGGCATTCCGCCAAGGCTGCCTTTTAAGGATGGCCGCTATAGGACGCTCCTATGACCTGTGTCATGGGAGCGTTTTTCATTATATATTAAGGTTACGCCACCCGATGGAACGGAGAACCGATCATGACCCGTCTTCTGCAAGATCCGGAACACCTCGCCCGCGAGATCTGTGACATGGATGACGTCTCGATTGCGGCCTATGTCTCGCAGCTCTGCTACGAGCGCAAGCTGACCAAGATCGTGCATGCCCTCAACGAGGCCGAAAGCGCGCCCTCCGGCACAGCCAAGGCGGCGCTGGATCATCTGGGATTTATTTGACCCCGAAGGGAACTTTCGGAACTCTGGCGCGTTCCTGCTGGAAACAACTGCAGGACAGTCCGCAATGTTCCGCCAAACCTTCCGCATGAAAGCCATTCTGCTTTTCGTCGCGACACTGGCTTTCGTTCTCTCGCCGCTCTGGTCTCCCTCGTTCAAAGGGTATGATCCCAGCATGTTCCCCAACCCCGTGGACAAACCCGCCGTGCAACCGGCGGGATGGGCATTCTCGATCTGGTCGCTGATCTATCTGTGGCTGGTGATCCACGCGGCGTGGGGGCTGTTCAAACGCGCCGAGGTCTCTGGCTGGGACCAACCGCGCTGGCCGCTTTTTCTGTCGCTGGCCCTTGGCGCAAGCTGGCTTGTGGTTGCCACATCGCAGCCTTGGCTTGCCACGCTGCAAATCTGGATCATGTGGGCAGCCGCTGTCTGGGCAATGGCGCGCGCGCCTCGCACGCTTGAGTCCGCGCTGCTGTCCTGGCCGATCTCGCTTTACGCAGGCTGGCTGACCGCTGCCTCTGCCGTAGGGACGGGCGTGGTGCTGATCGGCTATAATATCGGCTCCGAAACGGTGGTCACCCTTCTGATGCTGTCACTGGTGGCGGCGATCAGCCTGACACTGATTTTATGGCTGCGCCCGCCACGTGGTTATGCCCTTGGCGTGATCTGGGCCTTGATCGGGGTGATCGCGGCAAACTGGGGCCATGACGTTATCATGCTGCCAGCCTGCATCTACGCGCTGGCCCTGCTGGTCCTGACCTTCTGGCAGCCGCGCAGCCCGCGACATGGCTATTCCCATTAACCGCCCTATCGGCGAGAGGTCAAAAAGAAACCCCGGCACACAGGCCGGGGTTTTTCTTAGTCGTCTTTGCTTTTGTCTTTGGTCTTGCGACGTTCGGCAGCAGCGGATTTGAACGCGGCCTGTTTCTTGGCATCCACGTGTTTTTTAAGACGCGAAGGGATGGATTTCTTCTTATCCTTATAGGGGTTGGCCTTACCCTGATCGCGGAAATAGATCCGGATCGGCGTGCCCCCCATATCAAAGCTCTCACGCAGCCCGTTCACCAGATAGCGGCCATAGGCTTCGGGGATCTTGTCGGTATGGGTGGCCTTCACCACAAATCCTGGCGGGCGCGTCTTGGCCTGCGTCATATAGCGCAGCTTGATCCGGCGGCCACCGGGAGCGGGCGGCGGGTGCGCCTCGGTCATGGCCGACAGCCAGTTGTTCAGTTTCGCGGTGGGCACACGGCGGTTCCAGACCTCATGCGCCTTCAGGATCGCGGCATGAAGGCGGTCAAGCCCCTTGCCGGTTTTCGCTGAAACGGTCACCAGCGGCGCGCCTTTGAGCTGCGGCAGAAGGCGCTCGAAGGCCTCGCGCAGTTCCAGAAGCTTCGCGGGCTTATCGTCTTCGAGGTCCCATTTATTGGCCGCCACAACAACGGCACGGCCCTCGGTTTCCGCGAAATCGGCAATCCGTAGATCCTGCGTTTCAAACGGGATATTCACATCCAAGAGAACCACCACGACCTCGGCAAAGCGTACGGCGCGCAGACCATCGGCCACGGAAAGCTTTTCCAGCTTTTCGTTCACGCGGGCCTTCTTGCGCATACCGGCAGTGTCCCAGATGCGCATCGGCGTGCCCATATAGTCGGTCTTCACCGAGATCGCATCGCGGGTGATGCCTGCCTCGGGGCCGGTCAGCAGGCGGTCCTCATTGAGGATCTTGTTGATCAGCGTCGACTTCCCCGCATTCGGACGACCGATCACGGCAAGCTGCAGCGGTTTGGCCGCCGAGGGCGGGATATAGGCGGGGATGTCATCTTCGGACAGCTCATCCTCGATCACCACATCGGTCTCGGGGATCGCGGCCACATTCTTGGCGGCGAAGTCATCGGCCAGCGGGCGCAGCACATGGTAAAGGTCATCCATGCCCTCGCCATGCTCTGCCGAAATCCGCAGCGGCTCGCCCAGACCGAGGCTCCAGGCCTCCAGGGCGCCTGCCTCACCGGCATTGCCTTCGGCCTTATTGGCGGCCAGAATCACATTGGCATTCTTGCGGCGCAGGATATCGGCGAAGATCTCGTCGGCAGGGGTCACACCGACACGGGCATCCACCACGAAGAGACAGATATCGGCCTCTTCCACCGCGCGCTCGGTCAGGCGGCGCATACGGCCTTGAAGGCTGTCATCCTCGGCCAGCTCCAGACCGGCGCTATCGATCACGATAAAGCGCAGATCGCCAAGGCGCGCGTCGCCCTCGCGCAGGTCGCGGGTCACACCGGGCGTGTCATCGACAAGCGCCAGACGCTTGCCGACCAGACGGTTGAACAGGGTCGACTTGCCGACATTAGGGCGACCAACGATCGCGAGGGTAAAGCTCATAAGGCCCTCCTTGGGCGGCGCAGCCCCGTACGGGATGCGCGGATTCGAACGCGTCTCCTACACGGGACGCGGGCGCGGGTCAAACACTGTTAAAAGAAAACCGGGCAAAAGCCCGGCTTCCTTCGATCAAACCCCTCAGCGATAGGCCAGAAGCTTGCCATCGCGCGAAACGACATAAAGCGTACCGCCTGCCACCACAGGGGCCGAAGCCGCACCGCCGGGCAGATCGACCGCTGCCAGAAGCTTGCCCGAGGCCGGATCGAACACCCGCAGACGGTTGTCGGACGAGGCGACAAACAGCTTGTTGCCGGCCAGAACCGGCCCGTAATGCGCATAGATCGCCTGTTGTTTCTTCGGCTTTTCCTTAACGTAATAGGGCATATCCACGGCATAGATCTCGGCACCGGTGGCGGCATCAAGACGGGTCAGCTTGGCTTCATCCGAAATCAGGAAGACCGAACCGCCCGCCACGACCAGCGGCGAGGTCGCCCCTGTTTTGGCCACCCATTTCTGCTTGCCCGATGCCAGATCGAAGGCGGCAGACCGGCCTGCCGAGGTGCCTGCATAGACGACATCGCCCACGATGACGGGATCGCCCGTCAGATCAACGATGCTCCCGAAGGCACGGCCCAGACGGCGGCCCGGAACGCGGGCCTGCCACATGTCGAAACCGCCTTTGGGCAGCGTGGCCATCAGATCCCCCGAGGGGAAGGGGAAGACAGCCGTATTGCCCCCCACCGCAGGGGCCGAGACCCCCGTCATGGCCGAGGGCGAGGCCCCGCCCTGCATCTGCCATTCCACTTTGCCATCTGCCGGACGGATCGCCCATGCCGAACCGTCACGCGCAACGACATAGACCAGACCATCCGCCACGGTCGGCGCGCCACCGATCGAGACGCCGAAATCCTGACGCCAGCGCACATTGCCGGACGCTGTATCCACCGCCACCAGCTCGCCATAGCCCGTGGTCACAAACAGCGTATTGCCCGAAGCGGCCAGACCACCGCCCGAAGCCGAGCCGGGGGTTTCATTGGCCGGCACCAGATTGGCGCGCCACAATGTCTGCCCCGAGGTCGAGGTGGCGGTGACATCGGTATGGCTGTCGAGCGTAAAGATCCGCCCTCCCAACACGACCGGATCCGAGGTAATGCGGTATTTGCGGGCATCCCCCTGCCCGATCCCTGCCTGCCAGACCAGCGTCGTTCCCTGCCCGATGGCCGCATTCGGCGCGTGGTGGGTCGGACCGCCGGCACGTTGGGGCCAGTCGGCATTGGCGGTCACAGCGGGCAGGCTGAGCGCCGTCGAGGTGACAGGAGCCACCTCGGTTGCGGTATCGGAGAGCACATCGCGCGGATCAAGCCGATCGCCCTGAAGGACAACTTCCTTTTCGCAGGCGGAAACCGCCAGCATCATGCCAAGGGCCGCCATTTTGTGAACAAGCTTCACCGCGCTACTCCTGCCGTCAATGTTACTTCGGAAATACGCGGGCAGCCTGCCCGCGCAAGGGCTCAGCCCTGTTTCATCTCGCCACCAAGGGCCACAATAAGCTGCGTCAGGCGTTGCTGCACCCCCGAGGTCAGATCAGCCTCCTGCAGCATGGATTGCGCCTGGCTGATGGCCTCATCGGTTTTGCCATCTGCCACCAGCACCAGAATCTGCTGTTCCTGTGCCAGTTCGGAATAGGGCGCTCCGGGCTTGGCCAGATCGGCCAGCATGGCATCGCGTTCGGACGCGGGCATCTGCGCCCCTTGCGCAAGGATCAGTTTCAGACGCGCCAGATCGTGCAAGCTGGGCGGCAGGGCCTGATTATCGGCGGCGGCTTGAAAATGGGTCACGGCCTGATCGGTCTTGCCGTCCTCCAATGCGGTGGCCCCTGCCACCAGATCCAGCACACCGGCCCGCGCCCCTTCGGCCGGAACATCTTTCAGCGCCGCCAGCGGATCTTCGGCTTTCATCGCCGCCATCACCCCGTCACCAAAGCTTTGCGCCGCAGCATCACGCTGCTGGGTCTGGTATTCGTTCCATGCCGCCCCGCCCACAATGGCAAGCACCGCCAGAACGCCCACCCATCCCCAGCGTTTGAACACGCGGTAAAGACGGTCGCGACGCACCTCTTCGGTGACTTCGTCGATGAAACTGTCGGTCTCGCTCACGGGCCGCACTCCTTCGTCTTGCCAGCGGGTCGCAGAAGAATCCCGCCTGTCGGGCGAAGCTTGCCCGACCTGTTCCGGCCTTTCTTATACGCAAGCCTCCCCCTCCGGCAAGGGCAGGCGGGCACAGGCTAGCTTTGAGCCCCGTCTTCACGTTCAATTTCTGCCGATTGGCGCGCCCACATACGGGCATAGCGCCCGCCCTTGGCCAAAAGCGCCTCGTGGCGCCCCCGTTCGACGATCTCGCCCGCCTCCATCACGACAATCTGATCCGCATCGACAATGGTCGAGAGGCGGTGCGCGATGGTGATCACCGTGCGCCCCTGCCCCGCCTCGGCCAGCGAGGCCTGAATATCGCGCTCGGTCTGGGTATCCAGCGCCGAGGTCGCCTCGTCCAGCAGCAGGATTGGCGGGTTTTTCAGAATGGTGCGGGCAATCCCCACGCGCTGTTTCTCGCCGCCCGAAAGCTTCAGCCCGCGCTCGCCCACCTGCGTGTCATAGCCCTCGGGGAGGCTTTCGATGAAGTCGTGGATACGGGCGGCTTTCGCGGCGGCAATCACCTCGTCGCGCGTGGCCTGCGGGCGGGCATAGGCGATATTATAGCCCACACTGTCGTTAAACAGCACCGTATCCTGCGGCACGACACCGATCGCCGCATGCAGCGAGGATTGCGTCACATCGCGCAGATCCTGCCCGTCAATCTCGACCCCGCCCCCCGTCACATCATAAAAACGGAACATCAACCGGCCGATGGTCGATTTCCCCGACCCCGAGGGCCCGACCAAAGCCACCGTCTGGCCCGGCGCCACATCAAGGCTGATGCCCTTCAGGATCGGGCGTTCGGGCATATAGTGGAACCGCACATCGCGGAAGGTCACATGCCCGCCCGTCACCTGCAAGGGCGTCGCATCGGGCTTGTCCTGCACCTCGGGCAGTTGTTCCAGCAGGTCATGCATCTCGCCCATATCGGTCAGACCCTGCCGGATATTGCGATAGACCGAGCCAAGGAAATTCAGCGGCGTGGTGATCTGGATCATATAGGCCTGCACCATGACAAAATCGCCCACGCTCAGCGCCCCGCGCATGGTCTCCATTGCCGCCATCACCATCACCGCACACAGTCCGGACGAGATGATCAGCGCCTGCCCTGCATTCAGAAAGGCCAGCGAGCGATCGGTGCGGATCGCGGCCTTCGCATAATCCGCCATAGAGGCATCGTATCGCGACATCTCCCACGCATCGGCATTGAAATATTTGACCGTCTCGTAATTGAGCAGACTGTCGATCGCCTTCTGGTTGGCCTCCTGATCGGCCTTATTCATCCGCTGGCGCACCCGCACCCGCCATTCGGTCACTTTCAGCGTGAAGACCACATAGGCCATGATCGTCACCAGCAGCACCAGCGCATAGCGCCAGTCGAAAGCGACGGCAAAAATCACCAGCACGAAGAGCATCTCGATGACCATCGGCAGAATGTTGAACAGCAGGAATGACAGGAAGACCTCGCTGGCCTTCACCCCCCGTTCGATAATCCGCGTGATCGCGCCGGTCTTGCGCCCGATGTGGTATCGCAGTGACAACATATGCATATGCCGGAAAGTCTTGAGCGCGATATCCTTGGTCGCGCGCATCTGCACCGGCGCGAAAATCGCATTGCGCAATTCACTCACGCCCGAAGACAGAAACCGTGCCACCCCATAGGCCACGGTCAGCGCGACCGCCCCGAGCGGCAGCAGAAGCGCCGGATCGCGGGCATCGCCCGACAGCGTATCGACGGCGAGCTTGTAAAGATAGGGCGTCAGCAGCGTGATGACCTTGGCCGTCACCAGCAGCAGCATCGCCCACACCACCCTGCGCCGGACCCAAGCGGCCTCGGCAGGCCACAGATAGGGCAGGATAAAGCGGATCAGCGTCCAGCCGCGCTTGCGGTCGGCCTTGGCGTCATCGGGGGGCAAAGAGGTATCGGGCGGCATATCTGGCATCTTTCGGCTGGGCTGCCCGCCGCAACCTAATCAAACAGGACGTCTCTGCCAACCCGCGGTTATTGCGGCAGATTGAAGACCTGTCCGGGATAGATCAGATCGGGATTGCGGATCTGGTCGCGATTGGCCTCGAATACGCGGACATAGAGAAACCCGTCGCCATAGGCCGCATGCGCAATGGCCCAAAGCGTATTGCCCGGCTGCACGGTCAGGATCTTGGCCTCTGTCGCAGCGCCATTGCTTTCGGCCACCGCATCGGCAAGGACCTGCGGCGTCTCGCGCAAGAAGGGCGTTTCGGCCCGCGACACCACCTGACCATCCGCCGCCACCGCATCGACCCGCAGCTGGTAGGTGCCCGGCGCGATCTCGGGCAGATCAAGCTGCCACCCCGCCTCGTTGCGGCGCGCAGGCGCGGATAGGGCCACCTGACGGTTGTCCAGATAGACCACCAGCCGAGCGCCATCGGCCAAGCCCCGTCCGGCAATCACCACATCGCCTTTCGCGTCATAGGAAAGGGTGTCTATCGCCAGACGGTCCAGCGCCGGCCCGAGCACACGCGCGCCCTGCGCATCGGTGATGAGCGGACGCGGGACAGCGGCGGGCGGGGTATCGGGCGCGGTGGCCGCATCCGCCACCGCTTCCGAGGCGACCGGCACCGCCAGAAGCGGCGCAATCTGCAATGTCTCGGGGCTTTCGACAGCCGCCTGCCCTGCCCGCACCACCCGCAAACGGACAGATTGCGGCACATCCGACGGCGTGACCTCGAACTGTGTGGCGAAACTGCCGGCGGCATCGGCCACCACTTCGGCCATAACGGCGCCATCCACCAGCACCGTCACATGCGCGTCGGGCGCGGCACGACCGGCCAGCGTCACGGCCCCGTCAGGCGTGACATGCAGATTGTCGAAGCGCCCGCGGTCGGGATCGGCCTCTGGCGCGGGCGCTTGTGCGACAGAAAGACCGGCCCCGGCCCGCCCGGTGGCCGTTACAGCACTAGGGGCCGTCGCATCAGGGGCCGTCGCAGACGCGGGCGGCGCGGCATCCGGTGCCGTGTCTGGCGCGGGCGACGGATCGGGCAGATGGCGCATCCACCAAAGCCCCGCCCCCCCGACAAGGGCTGCCATTGCGACCCCGAGGATCAGGTGTTTTCGTGATACCGTGCTCATTGCGTGCGAACTCCTTGGGACCCGCACCCCGCGCTCTTCCCTTGCGGGAGCCTAGCGGCGGGCGTATGACCATACAACAAGTTTATGCAAGGCAGGCCCCTGCAAACCCGCTGATATTCCGAGCAAAAAAGAAAGAGATTCCCATGACCCAGCCCCGCCCCTCCGTCTGCGTCTTCTGCGGTTCCCGTCTTGGTGCGCAACCAAGCTACGAACAGGCCGCGACCGAGACGGGCCGGATGCTGGCGCATCGTGGCTGGCGGCTGGTTTATGGCGCAGGCGATGTGGGACTGATGGGGGCGGTTGCCCGCGCCACACAACAGGCACAGGGAGAGACCTTCGGCGTTATCCCCGAACACCTGTTCTCGCGCGAGGTCGGCAAGCGTGACCTGACCAGCTATATCGTCACCGAAACCATGCATGAGCGCAAAAAGGTGATGTTCATGAATTCGGATGCCATCGTCTTGCTACCGGGCGGGGCCGGTTCGCTTGACGAGATTTTCGAAGTTCTCACATGGCGTCAGATCGGCCTGCACAAAAAGCCGATTTTCATCCTGAATACCGATGGATACTGGGAGCCTCTGCGCCGCCTGATCGAGCAGGTGATCATCGAGGGCTTTGCCGATCCCAGCCTTGGCACTTTCCTGACATGGGCCGACACGGTGCCCGCGCTTGAAGCCGCACTGGACGCCGCCTTCACCGCCTGACCCCCTGCCTGCCAAATCACGCGGAGGGCTGGGCCTTCCGCGCAGCGCCCCGAAACCCCGACAGCGAATAAAGCGCCAAGGCCAGCCAGATCACCGGCAGGACCATCATCTGCACCGGTTGCAAGGGGTCGGCCAGCAGCAGCACCGCCACGGTCAGCTGTAGCGTCGGGTTGAGATATTGTATCAACCCCAGCGTCGCCAGACGCAGGCGTTGGGCCGCGTAGGAAAACAGCATCAGCGGCACCGCTGTCAGGCAGGCCGAGAGCACCAGAAACAGCGTCTCTGTCGTATCGCGCCCGAAATGTCCGGCATGGGCAGGGCCGAACCAGCCCAGTTCCAGCCCGATCAGATACACCGCCGAGATCGGAGCCAGCACCAGAACCTCGACAGTCACCGTGACCAGCGGTTCGGTTTTCAGCTGTTTCTTGATCAGCCCGTACATCCCAAACGTCACCGCCAGAATCAGCGGAATAACCGGCGCATGGCCCTGTGCGATGCCCATATAGATCACCGCCACAGCGACCAGCCCAATGGCCACCACCTGCAGGCTGCCCAGCTTTTCACGCAGGACGACCACCCCCAGCATGACCGAAAGCAGCGGCGAGATATAATATCCGAAGCTCGCCTCCACCGGATGCCCGTTATGGATCGCCCAGACATAGGTGAACCAGTTCGCCGTCACGCAAAGCGACGCCAGAGTGATGATGCCAAGCGACTTCGGCCGCAGCGCCACACGCAGCGCCGGCAGCTTGCCCTTTAGTGCCAGAATGACCATGAACAGCACCGCCGACCAGAGCGTCCTGTGGGCAAGCACCTCGATCACCGGCACATGGCGCAAGACCGCGAAGAACAGCCCCGACAATCCCCAGATCGTGCAGCAACTGATGATTGCAACAACACCCTTGCCTGCTTCGGTCATATCATTCCCGCCCTGTCAGATCACCTGACCCGAAAGCGGCCAGACAGGCGGTGTGCGCCTCGACCGGCAGAAAAGCAAGCCTCTGCCGATGCCAGTGCCCCCTGCCCCAATGCACAATGCCGCCCCCGAAGGTGCGGCATCGGCAGAGACGCCCCCGCAGAGCGACAAAACGTCGGAGATAGCGGCCCGAGGTGCCGAGGCACGCGCCTTATCCGCCACCGCGCCTTGGCACCAAACGCAAAGCCTAGGCGGCCAGATCGGCGCAGAGCCAGCGTTCGATCTGGTCGCGCGGCGCATTGGTATAGGTTTTCGGAATTTCCGCCACCAGCTTATCGGTGACCTCCTTATGCAGCGCAGGCCGAAGCACCCCCAGCACCTTCGGGCTGGCCGCAATCACGAGACGCTTATAGGCGCCCTTATGGGCCAGCTTATAAAGCTGCTCGGCCAGATCCTCGGCAAAACGGTCCTTGGCCAGCTGGTGCCAGTCGGTCTCGTCAAAGGCCGATTTCTGCCCCGGCCCGTTATCGGCCATCCGGCCCGGACGGTCGGTGCCCTGCGCGCGGTCGGGCGGGTTCTCCTGCATGGCGACATGGCGCACTGTCAGATTGGGGTCTTTCGCATCGGTGATATTTTCCAGAAATAGCGCCTTCTCGCCATCCGCGATCACCACCCATGTGCCGGTATCCAGTTTCTTGGTATCGAGCTTGGCCATAGCTGCCTCCTTCTTTCCGTGAACAGTGGAAAGAAAACGCCCGCCCCGCAGGCCCGTTCCGACACGGGCGTTCACAGCCCGGTGGGGTAAACAAAAAAGGCGCCCCTTGGGGCGCCTTTCGTCAGGGATATTGCTCGGGTCACAGACGCGAGGCAACATTTTCCCAGTTGACCAGCTTGTCGAGGAAGTTCGACAGGTAGGCCGGACGCTTGTTGCGGAAGTCGATGTAGTAGGAGTGTTCCCACACGTCGCAGCCCAGCAGAGCGGTCTGACCAAAGCACAGCGGGTTCACGCCGTTTTCGGTTTTGGTGACTTTCAGCGCGCCATCGGTGTCTTTCACCAGCCACGCCCAGCCCGAACCGAACTGGCCCGCGCCTGCTGCGGCGAAATCTTCCTTGAACTTGTCGACCGAACCGAAGGACTCGGTGATCGCTTTTTCCAGCTCGGTCGGCATGGTTTTGCCCGCCGGACCCATCATTTCCCAGAACTGGGTGTGGTTCCAGTGCTGCGAGGCATTGTTGAAGATGCCGTTTTGCGCCACTGCCGAAGCATTATAGGTGCCTTTGATGATCTCTTCGACCGATTTGCCTTCCCATTCGGTGCCAGCAATCAGCTTGTTGCCGGTGGTGACATAGGCGTTGTGGTGAAGGTCGTGGTGATATTCCAGCGTTTCCTTCGACATGCCCAGATCGGCAAGTGCGTCATGTGCATAAGGAAGATCGGGAAGTTCGAAAGCCATGGGTAAACCCCTTCTTGACGGATAGTGAATGTCTTCGCGCTCAATAGAAGCCCGCTAACGGCCGAGGTCAAGGGGCTGTTCTGTGCCCGCAACAGAAAATATGGTATTTCCCTCAACTATTTCAGCACCTTGCCCCAAGACCCACAGCCCCTGACAAAGCTGGTGCAGGGCTGCACAGGTTCTGTCCTTATTTGAGGCATTGCGACAGCCGCGCGCCGGATCTACCTTTCCGTCAAACGGGTGGTTGACCCGTGAATTGGAGATGAAAATGTCTAAGAAAATTGCCATTCTTGTGGGATCGCTGCGCAAAGGGTCCTTCAACCGTATGATCGCACAGACGCTTGTAGACGAAGCCCCCGAGGGCTACGAATTCGCCTTTGTCGAACTGGGCGATCTGCCGCTTTACAACCCCGATCTCGACGAGGGCGACGTTCCCAGCCAGTGGACCCGCCTGCGCGCCGATATCAAATCCGCCGATGCCGTGATGTTTGTCACCCCCGAATATAACCGCTCGGTGCCCGCCTCGATCAAGAACGCGCTCGATATCGGGTCGCGCCCCTATGGCCAGAGTGTCTGGGCCGGCAAACCGGCGCTTGTCGTTTCGGGCTCGATGGGCGGCATTGCGGGCTTTGGGGCCAACCACCATCTGCGCCAGTCGCTTGTCTTCCTTGATATGCCGGTGGTGCAGCAACCCGAGGCCTATATCGGGGCCATCCACACCCTGTTCGACGAAAACGGCAAGATGTCCAATGAGGGCACCCGCGAATTCATGGGCAAGATCATGGCAGCCTTCGACGCATGGATCAAAAAGCTGGCCTAAGCGCCGGTTCGAGATCATAGCAGACAGGAAAAGGGCACCCGTTCGGGTGCCCTTTGGCTATCGGGCGATCTAACGCTCCGGTTTCATCATCCGCACAAGCAGGCCGTCTTTCAGCACATATTGGTGGAAAATGCCCATTGCGGCATGAATTCCCGCAAGGATCAGCAAGGCATTGGCCAGCAGCGCATGGATATCCCCCGCCGCATCAAGGCCCAAAAACCACACAGCCATTCCCAGCAAGGGCACGACAAGCAACAGAAGATAGAGCAGGCGATGCCCCCAAAGCCCCGCCATCTTGAAAAGCCCCTCGCCCGGCACATCGGGTGCCCCGCGGGTCTTGCGCAAAACGGCGCGCAGTAGGGTCAGCACCAGCACCGCCACCCCGACCCAGACATGGATCTGCGGGTTCAGCGGCAGCGGGCCGGTTGTGCCCTCAAGATGCTGATGGGCCGCCTTCCCCATGCCTTCGCTATAGAAATAGTTGAACACGACCAGAATGGCGACAGACCAGTGCAATAAAATCTGTAATGACGAATATCCCGATTTCTCTGACATAGACGTTCTATCCTTAGGTTGAAGTGCGGGTAAAACCCGATTGAAAATGCTCTATTCCCGTTCGCTTACACCTACCTGACAACATGATAGCCCAAAGACAGAAAAACGCGCCGAAAATTTTCCGACGCGTTTTCGTGTCTTACAGGCGGGGCAGATTAGAACAGCTCGCCCCCCGGCCGGGCGCTGACCTCCAGCAAGCCCATCACATAGGTCGCATAAGAGCGGAAGCAGACCAGCGACAGCTGCTCGTCACCCGACCACCAGACCGCCGCCGCCGTTTGGGCGGTGCGGGTGCGGCGGACCTCGTCGCGGGCCATCGTGCCGAAATCGATGGGCGAGATCTTCATCACCACCTCGGCGGCACGCGCCCCCGTCACGGTGAACATCGCCCGCGCCTCGGAGACATTGGCCACGAGGAAATGCTCGCCCTTCAGCGAAGTCTCCATCGCATGGGCCACCGAGACAGCATCCGCATAGGGCACAAGGATCAACAGCTCGTCGGGGCTCATCCATAGCACCGATTTCGCGCCCTTGGTCACCACCTTACGCGGCTCGGGCAGCGACAGCCCCAGCCATTCCAACGCATCGGCCAAAGCTTTGGACCCGAAATCGGCGCGCAGGGTGATCATCCCCTGCAGGCCGCCTTCCGCCACGGTGCAGAAACCGGACACCGTCTTGCCATTCAGCGCACTTACAGCGGTCATTGCCTCAGACATCCTGTTTTGCTCCTTCTTTGTCGTAGAAGACCGGATCGACGATCCGGCATTTCACGAAACCGGTTTCATTCTGGAACTCGATCTCTTCGCCCATCCGTTCCGGCCCGCGATGGACAAGTGCCATGGCGATGCCCTTCTTGAGGGTTGGCGAGTAATAGGTCGAGGTCACGCGGCCTTGGGTATTGCGCTGGCCCATATCGTTATTGCCGGGCGCGGGCGCATAGACGCCATCGGGTAGAACCGAGCCATCCAGCGTTTCCAGACCGACCAGACGCCAGCGGTCGGGGCTGGCCATGGCCTTACGGGCATGGGCACGCTTGCCAAGGAAGTCTTCCTTCTTCTTGGAGATCGCCCAATGCAGACCCAGGTCCTGCGGGATGACGGTGCCATCGGTCTCGTCGCCGATCATGATAAAGCCCTTTTCGGCCCGCATCACATGCAGCGCCTCGGTGCCATAGGGCATCACGCCGAATTCCTGACCGGCTTCATAGAGCTTCTCCCAAAGCGCCAGCCCCATATTGGCAGGGGCCGCGATCTCGTAGGACAGCTCGCCCGAGAAGGAGATCCGGAAGATGCGCACCGGAATACCGCCCAGATCGCCCTCTTTCCATTCCATGAAGGGCAGAGTTTCCTTGGACACATCCATGCCGCCGAGTTTCTCCAGAAGCTTGCGGGCTTTGGGGCCGACGACTGCGATCTGGGCGTAATTCTCGGTGACATTGGCGGTATAGACCTTCCAGTCCCACCACTCGCATTGCAGCCAGTCTTCCATCCAGTCGTGGATATGCGCGACACCGCCCGAGGTGGTATGCACAAGGAAGGTGTCCTCGCTCAGACGCGCGACCACACCGTCATCCATCAGGAAGCCGTTTTCATTACACATCAGGCCATAGCGGCATTTGCCGACCTTCAGCGTGGACATCATATTGGTATAGAGCATGTCGAGGAATTTCCCCGCATCCGGCCCTTTGACCAAGATCTTGCCCAGCGTCGAGGCATCCAGCATCCCCACATTCTCGCGGGTGTTCAGGATTTCACGATTGACCGACTGGCGATGCGTTTCGCCCGCTTTGGCATAGGTATAGGGGCGGCGCCACTGGCCGACGGGTTCCCAATGGGCGCCCATCTTCTCGTGCCAGTCCTGAATGGGCGTGCGACGCAGGGGCTGGAACAGATCACCACGCGCCTCAGCCGTGACAACACCGAAAGAGATCGGCGTATAGGGCGGGCGGAAGGTTGTGGTGCCAGTGGCGGGGATCGCCTGACCCAGCGCATCCGACAGAACGGCGAGGCCGTTGATATTGGAGAGTTTCCCCTGATCGGTGGCCATGCCGAGCGTGGTATAGCGCTTGGTATGCTCGACCGACTCGTAACCCTCGCGCGCGGCCAGCTGCACGTCCGACACCTTCACATCGTTCTGGAAATCGAGGAAGGATTTGAAGCGCAGCGCATCCGGCGCCCCTGCGGGCATCTGCCAGACGGCCATCATCGGGTCTTCGGGTTCGCATTGCATATCGACGCCCGCCTCGGTGCCGATATCGGCCAGCGACAGCTTGCCATTGGCCGCCCCCACCGGAACACAGAGTGCTGCACCATCATGCGACAGCGGCGGCGCCTCAAGGTTCGGCACGAACATCGCATTCGCCTCGTCCCAGTTCAGCTTGCCGCCGACATGCGACCACAGGTGCACGACCGGAGACCAGCCGCCCGACATGGCGACACAGTCACAGGCGATGGTCTCGATCACCCCGCCCTCGCCGTTCTGGGCGCAGATCTCGACGCCCGTCACGGATTTCGAGCCCAGCACCTTGGTGATGCCACGGCCTTCCAGCACGCGCACGCCACGCGCCTTCATCTCGGCGGCCAGCGCGCCCGTGGCGGCGGGGCGGGCGTCGATGATCGCGGGCACCGTCAGGCCCGCATCCAGCAGCACTTTGGCGGTGCGGTAAGCATCGTCATTATTGGTGACAATCACGGTGCGGTCGCCGGGGCTGACGGCCCAATTCACCACATAGTCGCGCACAGCCGAGGCCAGCATCACGCCCGGCACATCATTGCAGGCGAAAGACAGCGGACGTTCAATCGCGCCGGTCGCGGTGACCACGGTCCCCACACGCATGCGCCACAGACGGTGGCGCGGCTTGCCCGAACCGGGTTCGCTGTCGCCTGCGGTGTCATAGCCCAGCACATAGCCGTGGTTATAGAGACCCGAAATCATGAAGCGGGTGCGCAGAGTGACGTTTTCCATCGCCTCCAGCTTGGCGATCGAGGCATCGACCCAAGCCTGCGGCTCCATGCCCTCGATCAAGCCGCCATCCACAGGCGCACGACCGCCCCAAGCGGCGGTCTGCTCGACCAGCCAGACGCGCTTGCCCTCGCCCGCCGCTTTCAGCGCGGCTGCGATACCGGCCACGCCACCACCTGCAACCAGCACGTCGCAATAGGCGTATATCTGTTCGTAACGGTCGACATCGGCCTCTTTCGGCGCATCGCCCAGACCCGCGGCTCGGCGGATGATGGGTTCGTAAAGATGCTTCCATGCGGCTTTCGGCCCCATGAAGGTCTTATAGTAGAACCCTGCGGGAAAGAACTTGTAGAGCTTGTCGTTGATGATCCCGACGTCATTCTCAAGGCTCGGCCAGTGGTTCTGGGTCTTCACCTCGGCCTGATCGAACAGCAGGGTCGTGGTGGTGCGCTGGTCGGGTTCGAACCGCGCATTGCGGCCAAGGCCCACAAGCGCGTTGGGCTCTTCCGCGCCCGAGCCAACAAGGCCGCGCGGGCGGTGATATTTGAACGAACGGCCCAGCAACGTCTGGCCATTGCCGAGGATTGCCGAGGCCAGCGTATCGCCTGCAAAGCCGCGCATGGGCTTGCCGTTGAAGATGAAGGTCAGGGATTTCGCGCGGTCGATCAGGCGACCGCCTTTGGACAGACGGGTGCTCATTTGCTGTAACCTTCGAAGTCGGGGCGTTTGGCGCGGATGGCGTCGATCACATCTTGCGGCGGCTCTTTGGTCTGGGCCGAATAGGTGGCGAAGACTTCCAGAGTCACGGTGCAGCGCGCGGCCAGAAACCACTTGCCGCAGCCTGCGGAATGGCGCCAGCGCTCGAAATGCACGCCCTTGGGGTTTTTACGCGTGAAGAGGTAAGTCTCGAACTCGGCATCGCTGGAACCCGGCCCGAAGCGGGTCAGATGCGCCTCGCCGCCATAATGCAGTTCGGTTTCTTCGGCTTTGATGCCACAGCAGGGGCATTGAAGGATCAGCATAGGCGCGCTCCCTGAAGACGGGGGCGCGCTTGGGGGCTGCGCCCGTTAGTTGTTATTGTCACCCGGCAGATCGATCTGGATCTCGGGCTCATCCTTTTGCGGGACATCGCCGCCCGACCAGATATACCAGCCAAGACCCGCGACGATGACGATGAGCGCCCCGATGAGGAAGCTCTTGGTGTTGCCGCTACCGTTACCTTCGGACATGTGTCGTATTCCTTCTGAAGCATGTTCAGAGGCGTAACAGAGCCGTGAGCGGAAAGGTTCCGCCCGAATATGTGTTTTTCTGCCGTGGCGGGCAGATGCCCCGCCCTGACCGAAACCGCGCCCATCAGTGTGCCACCCCTGCGGCCACGGATTCATCGACGAACCGGCCTTCGGTGAAACGGTCAAGGCCGAAGCCCTTGGCCAACGGCCCCGGCTCGCCCTTGGCGATCAGCTCGGCCATCGCCCAGCCCGACCCCGGAATGGCCTTGAAGCCACCGGTGCCCCAGCCGCAGTTGACGAAGATATTCTTGACCGGCGTTTTCGACAGGATCGGCGAGTGGTCGCCCGTGATATCCACGATCCCGCCCCACTGGCGCAGCATCTTCAGGCGCGAGATGATCGGATAGGTCTCGACGAGCGAACGCACGGTTTCCTCGATCGTGTACCACGACCCGCGCTGGGAATAGTTGTTGGGGTGGTCGATACCGCCGCCCAGCACCAGCTCGCCCTTATCGGACTGGCTGATATAGCAGTGCACGAGGTTCGCCATCACGACAACATCGATACAGGGTTTGACGGGTTCGGACACCCAAGCCTGAAGCGCCACCGATTCCAGCGGCAGACGGAAGCCCGCCATATTGGCAACGGTGCCCGCATGCCCTGCGGTGACGATGGACAGCTTCTCGCAATCAATCGCGCCCTTGGTGGTGTCGATGCCACGCACCTCACCGTTCTCGGTGCGGATGCCGGTGACTTCGCATTTCTGGATGATGTCCATGCCCATATTGGAACATGCGCGGGCCAGACCCCATGCCACCGCATCGTGACGCGCGGTGCCACCGCGTTCTTGGTACAGCGCGCCCAGAACCGGATAGCGCGGCCCGTCGATATTGAGAATCGGCACGAGGCTCTTGACCTCTTCGCGGCCGATCCATTTGGTCTCGATGCCTTGCAGCTGGTTGGCATAGACGGTGCGCTTATAGCCGCGCATCTCATGCTCGGATTGCGCCAGCATCAGAAGGCCGCGGGGAGAGAACATGATGTTGTAGTTCAGGTCCTGGCTCAGGCCTTCGTAAAGCTGGAGCGCCTTGTCGAAAATACCCGCCGAAGGGTCCTGTAAGTAGTTCGAGCGGATGATCGTGGTGTTCCGGCCCGTATTGCCGCCGCCGAGCCAGCCTTTCTCGATGATCGCGACATCCTTGATGCCATGAACCTTGCCCAAGTAATAGGCGGTTGCCAGACCATGCCCGCCCGCGCCGATCACGATGACCTTGTATTTGCGCTTGGGCTCTGGGCTGCGCCAGGCTTTTTCCCATCCGGCGTGATAACGCATCGCCTCGCGCGCAACGGCAAAGATGGAATATTTCCGCATGCCCCGGCTCTCCTGTCCTGAAATCGTTCAACACGGGTCACCGCCCGCCTTCCCCTTTTTGATGGACCCGCAGGCCCGAGGAAAGCCTCCCAGTCGCGGCATTTTTCGTCTAAATGCGACACGCGTTTAAAATGACGCGTTTTCAGGGGGCATCTGTGCCATTCGCCGCGCGACTAGGACGTTATTGGGGGTCACTTTCGTGCCAAATTCAGGATAAAGCTTCCGTAGAGCACCGGTTTTGCCTAAGGGAAGACGGGCAAGGGGAAGTATAGATGCTGTTCTGGATTCTAATCGCCGTCATTTTGGTGCTTGTCGCGCTGATCTTTCTGCTCCCGCTGTGGCGTCAGCGCGACGAAGCGGATGAAAGCGACACCACCGAGCGCCATGATATGCAGGTCTATCGGGACCAGTTGGCCGAGGTCGACCGCGATCTGGCCCGCGGCATCCTTTCTCCTGACGAGGCCGAACGGGCACGGATCGAAATCTCGCGCAAGCTGCTAGAGGCCGACCGTGCCGCACGGGCCGCATCAGCCCCGCCCCGCGCGCCCAAAGCGGCGCGACTGGCGATCAGCGTGGTGATTCTGGCCTGCCTTGGCGGCGCAGCGGGGCTGTATCTGGATCTGGGCGCGGATGGCTATGCGGACCAGCCGATCAATGCGCGGCTGGCCTTGGCGGATCAAAGCTATCTGGGCCGCCCGCATCAGGATCAGGCAGAGGCCGATTTCGCCAAAAAATACCGCAAGCCTCAGGTCGATGCGCAATTTTCCGCATTGATGGACAGGCTCCGCGATGCCGTGGCAGCCCGTCCCAATGATCCGGCAGGGCTGCGGCTTCTGGCGCGCAACGAAATCAATGTCGGCAATCTGCATGCCGGAGTGGCGGCACAGGAAAAACTGATTGCCGTTCTGGGGGACAAGGCGACCGCAGAGGATGCGGCCAGTCTGGGCGAATACCGGGTGATCGCGGCTGGCGGTCTGGTCACGCCCGAAGCCGAAGCCGCCTTTAGCAAGGCCGTAACGCTTGACAAATCCAACGGGCGCGCACGCTATTACATCGGCCTGATGATGGCCCAGAATGGCCGTCCCGACCGGACCTTCCGCATCTGGGATGCCCTTTTGCGCGACAGCACACGGCAGGATGACTGGGTGCAGCCGGTGCTGGACAATATGCCGACCGTTGCATGGCTTGCAGGCCAGCCCGATTACCAACCTCCGGAACTGGGCACGCTCGGTCCGAGCCTTGCGGACCTGATCGCAGCCGAGAAGCTGCCACAGGACCAGCGCGCCACCGCCCTGTCCGACAAGGTGAACGCCCTGCAGACCCAACTGGCCAATCGCGGCGGCAGCGCGGAAGACTGGGCCACGCTTCTGGCAGGCCTGCGGCTTCTGGACCAGTCCGAACAGGTGACGGCCATCCTCTCGGAGGCGCGCGGCGTCTTTGCCAAGGCCCCCGAGGCCCTGACCCTGCTGGATCAGGCTGCCGAGGGCAAATGGCCCTTTGATGTGGCGGCTGCGGGCCAGACGGGCCCCAGCGCGGAAGACGTCAGGAATGCACAGGATATGACGCCGGAAGACCGGCAGAAGATGATTCAGGGCATGGTCGACGGGCTGGTGGAACGGCTTGAGACCGAAGGCGGAGACGCGTCCGAATGGGACCGTGGCCTGCGGGCCCTGATGACCCTGAACCAGACCGACCGCGCGGCAGATCTTTACGCCAAGGCGCAGACCGCGCTGGCCGATGATCCCGCCGCACTTGCCCATATCACCGCCACCGCAAAACAGATCGGGCTTGCGCAATGATTTTTGAAGACATCACCGAATTTGCCGCCGCCCTGCCTCGTATGGGCTCGATCCTCGGGCTGGATCTGGGCACCAAAACCATCGGGGTGGCGGGGTCGGATATGCTGCGCTCGGTGGCCAGCCCGATCCTGACCATCAAGCGCACCAAATTCACCGCCGATGCCGAGGCTCTTTTCCGGATTGTGGCCGAACGCGAAACCTGCGCGATCATCCTCGGCCTGCCGATGAACATGGATGGTTCGGAGGGGCCGCGCGCCCAATCGACCCGCGCTTTTGCCCGCAATATCGCGCGGATGCAGGACCTCCCCATCGGCTTCTGGGACGAACGCCTGTCCACCGTCGCTGCAGAACGCGCCATGCTGGAGGCCGACCTGTCGCGCGCAAAACGCGCCGAGCGGATCGACAATGTGGCCGCGAGCTTCATTCTGCAGGGGGCGCTGGACCGTCTGGCCAATCTGACCCGCAGCACCTGATGGCCCGCATCAAAAGCCCCTGCCGCAATATCTGCACCTTCGATCCGGCCAGCCAGACCTGCCTCGACTGTCTGCGCTCACTCGACGAGATCGCGCGCTGGGGAACGATGTCGCATATGGAACGGCAGAAGATCCTCAAGGACCTGCCACGGCGGCGCAAGGCCGCGCCCCCCACCCCCGACGCCGCCGAGGCATAGACGCCTGCGGACAACCGGACCTCAGGTGACCGGAAACACAAAGCAACGGTCGCGCCGGATCATCAGCCACATCGGCGTGCCCGCTTTCGGCAGGAACACATTGGGCACCGTCGCCTTCAATACCGAACCGTCATATTCCATCCGGAATTCCACAAGGCTCTCGCGTCCCATGAAGCGGGCGCGTTCGACAAGGGCGCGTGCGGCGGTGCCATCTTGCGGCGTTGGCAAAGGCCCCTGCCCTGCACGGTCGAAATCGATTTTCAGATGCTGCGGGCGGATCACGATATCCACCTCGGAGCCATCCGCGCGTCCCGGCGCCAGAAATTCCCCGAAGGGCGTGCGGGTCAGCGCGCCTTCGACACGTGCACGGATCACATTGATATCCGAGAAGAAACTGGCTGCCGCGCGATCCACAGGCGCGTTATACAGATTATAGGGCGCGCCCCCCTGAACAATACGCCCACCGCGCATCAGCAGGATCTCGTCGGCCATCCGCATGGCCTCTTGGGGTTCGTGTGTCACCAGCAGAACGGCGGTACCTTCCTCTTTCAGAAGCGCCAGCGTCTCGTCGCGGATATCGTCGCGCAGACGCTCATCCAGCCCCGAAAAAGGCTCGTCCATCAACAGGATACGCGGGCGCGGCGCCAATGCGCGGGCCAGAGCCACGCGCTGCTGTTCGCCGCCCGACAACTGGTGGGGAAAATCGTCGATATGATGGGCCAGATGCACACGGTCCAGCAATTCCTCGACCCGCTGGCGCTTGACCCGTGACGGCCCCGAAAGACCGAAGGCGACATTCTCTGCCACAGAAAGATGCGGGAAAAGCGCGAAATCCTGAAACATGAGGCCAATCGCGCGGCGCTCTGGCGGCACGCGGAACACGGTGTCGCAGATCAGGGTGCCATCCACCAGAATCCGGCCACGATCCTGCATCTCGACGCCCGCGATCATCCGCAATGTCGTGGACTTCCCGCAGCCAGACGGGCCAAGCAGACAGGTCACCTGCCCCGCGCGGATACTGAAGGACACATCCTCCACCGCCATACGCCCCTCGAAGCTGCGAAACAGCCCCTGAACTTCTAGGCGCGGCGGGATCTGGGCGGTGGGGCTCATGGCGGTCCTGTTCTCGGCGGGGCGGATGGAAAACGACTGCGCCGTCCTTAGAGAAAAACAGGCGTTTTGCCAATCATCACCTGCGGCGAAAAGGGCGCAATACGCGCCCCTTCCGTCTTGGGGATTACACCGAGATATTCGCGGCCCCGCCATCCAGCATGATATTCTGCCCGACGATGAACCCCGCATGCTGCGAACACAGGAAGGCGCACATGGCCCCGAATTCGGTCGTTGTGCCATAGCGGCCCGCAGGAATGGTCTTGGCACGGCGGGCTTTGGCTTCCTCCATGCTGATGCCTTCCGCCTTGACCACATTGCTGTCCAAAGACACGGCGCGATCTGTCGCATGGATGCCGGGCAGCATGTTGTTGATGGTCACACCGCTGCCTGCAACCTGCCGCGACGTGCCCGCCACAAAGCCCGTCAGCCCCGAACGGGCCGCGTTCGACAGGCCAAGCTGGGCAATCGGCGCACGGACGGATTGCGAGGTGATATTGACGACACGCCCCCAGCCGCGTTCCATCATCGCGGGCAGCACCGCCTGCATCATCGCAATCGGCGCCAGCATATTGGCATCAAGCGCCTTGATGAAATCATCGCGATTCCAGTCAGACCACAGCCCCGGAGGTGGCCCGCCCGCATTATTGACAAGAATGTCGATCCCCTCGCCTGCCGCCGCCATCACCTTGGCGCGGCCCTCCTCGGTGGTGATATCTGCGGCCACCGGCGTGACGCTGACACCGTAGGTCTTGGCGATCTCCTGTGCGGCCGCGTCCAGAACATCCGCCGAGCGCGCATTGAGGATCAGATCGACCCCTGCCTCGGCCAGTGCCTCGGCGCAGCCACGCCCCAGACCTTTAGATCCGGCACAAACAATGGCCCGTTTTCCGCGAATACCCAAATCCATGCGACCCTCCTAAATTTCAATCATCCCAACAGCTATCACTCTGCTCTTGGGTCGCAAGCCTAAGATTGACACAGTCATGCCTTTCTTAAGCCATCGTCAGGAAATATAGGTTAATACCAGATATTCACGCCACGATAGTCCTGTCCTCATGAGCCTAGCAACCTTGCAAACCACGCAGACTGTCCATGTTTTCGATGCCAACCTGTTCTGGGTCACCGCCGGTGCCAATCAGGGCGACGGGTTGGATCTGGCCGCCTTCTGCGTGCCCGGCGATGTCTATCAACTTGATCGCGACGCCCGCCCGCTGCGGCTGTTGTTCGAGGTCGACGGGGACAGTCAGCGCATCGCGGAAGGGTCGGATATCGGGCAGAGCGGCCAACCGATCGAGGTGGTCTCGCGCCATGTGCTGATGGCCCCCGAAGGCGATAGCGTGGATATGCTGTTGCTGCGCAATAGTGCGGATGACACGCTGTTTGTGCTGCCGATGTCCCCGATCGCCGCGCGGGTCGATTATACCTTACTCGAAGCGCATGAAGACCCCGGATCGGCACGACTGACCGACCTGATCTGCGTGGCCTTTACCACCGGCACCATGATCACCATTGCAGGCGGTGCGCAGCGTCCTATCGAAACCCTGCAACCGGGCGACCGTATCCTGACCCGCGATAACGGCCCGCAGCCGTTGCGCCTGATCACGAAATCCACCATGCGCGCCTTCGGCAGCTTCGCGCCGGTGGTGATTTCCAGTGGCACATTGGGCAATGAGGGCGACCTTGTGGTCAGCCCGCATCACCGGCTGTTCCTGTATCGGCGCGGCCCCGCCCGCATCGGCCATACGGCAGAGTTGCTGGTGCAGGCCAAGCATCTGGTTGATGACGAACATGTCTGGCGCCGCGAGGGCGGATATGTCGATTATTACGCGCTGATTTTCGACCGTCACGAAATCATCTATGCCGAGGGCATCCCCATCGAAAGCCTGATGGTGACGGAGGCAAGCCTGTCGCAAATGCCCGAACAGCTGACCGCCGAAATCCGTGCCCGCATGCCGGATCTGGCACATAAGCCGCATTTCGGCACCGAGGCAGGCCGCGAGATGCTGGAGCGTATCGGGCGCGACACGCTGTTCAGCAAGCGCCGCTGAGAGACGGGATCAATGGCGCCGGAGCGCCTTGATCAGCTGTGGCTTTGTCATGCCGGACCGCCCGTCGATCCCAATCTCCTGCGCATGACGATAGAGCGCGTGCTTGGTCCATTCCTCGTAACGGGGGGCCTTGCCGCCCTTTTCGGAGGGATGCAGATGGGGATTGGCATGGGCATTGGAAATGCGCGCCGCCTTCTCCTTCGACATCCCCTTGCTACGCAGGGTGTCGTAAAGGTCCGCGTCTTTCAAAGCGGGATTGTTCTGGCTGGCGGTTTTCCCGGGGGTCTGCCGATGCGGGGTCCGGTGACCGGACTGGGCCATGATGATGTCCTCCGTTTGCGGCAAAACATCATGACCCGCCCTCCGGTTCCGTCTTAGCGTTCGCCGATCACCGCCAGATAGTAATCGCTCTGAACCCCGTTTTCGGTTGCGGTCATCGTGTCGGGCGAGGCCGCCAGACCGATGCCATCGTAATCATCCCCGACAAAGGTCCCCGTCGCCTGACCGTCCACCACCACGGTCTTGCCACCTCCCGTCACATTGCCCGAGACATCCGCGTCAATCTGCGCCGTTCCGGCCAGATCCGTGATGGTGCCGTTGGTGATATCCAGACGACCGCTGGCAGAAGACAGCTTGGTGGCACCATCCGCTGCCTCGGCATATCCGAACTGCTCCACATGTCCGCTCAGACTGTCATCACCGAAATCCGCCGTCAGCGTCGCTTTGCCGATGAACCCGTTTTCTTCCGCGTCATTCACCAGAACACCATAGCCGTTATAGGTCGCGCGGCCCGAGCTCGGCAGATTGTCGTAATCGGTCAGACCTTCGGTCTGCTCGAGCGTATCAAGGCGCTCAGCGGCCGCCGCTGCATTCAGCGCCATTGCCTGAGTGCCCGACGCGCCGGATCCGCCACCGCTGCCGCCACCGCAGCCGGCCACAAGGACAATCACACAAATCAATGCAAAACCACTCTTCACAGCAGAATCTCCAATAACGATCACGGGCACGTTACCGAAAATATGCAAGAGGTCAAAGACCTTTCGAACTCTGCGCTGCGAGGCGTTCCGGCAGGAAGGGACACGCTTCATAATTGCCATGTCGCACGGGCCATTGTATGAGGCGATCCATGAGCAACCGTCCCGAACTCCCGCCTGAAATCGCCCGCCGCCGGACCTTCGCGATCATTTCGCACCCCGACGCTGGCAAGACCACACTCACCGAAAAGTTCCTGCTTTTCGGCGGCGCCATCCAGATGGCCGGACAGGTCCGCGCCAAGGGCGAGGCACGCCGGACGCGCTCGGACTTCATGCAGATGGAAAAAGACCGCGGGATCTCGGTCTCGGCATCGGCAATGTCCTTCGATTACAAGACCTTCCGCTATAATCTGGTCGATACGCCCGGCCACTCGGATTTCTCGGAAGACACCTACCGGACGCTGACAGCGGTGGATGCGGCGATCATGGTGATCGACGGGGCGAAGGGGGTGGAAAGCCAGACCCAGAAGCTCTTCGAGGTCTGCCGGTTGCGCGACCTGCCCATTCTGACCTTCTGTAACAAGATGGACCGCGAATCCCGCGATGTCTTCGAGATCATCGACGAGATTCAGGAAAACCTTGCCATCGACGTCTCACCGGCTTCGTGGCCCATTGGCATCGGGCGCGATTTCCTTGGCGCCTATGACATGCTCAACGACCGGCTGGAACTGATGGACCGTGCCGACCGCAACAAGGTGGCGGAATCGATCAAGCTGGAGGGGCTTGATGACCCCAAACTTGAAGAGCATATTCCCGAAGACCTGCTGGCCAAGCTGCGCGAAGAGGTCGAGATGGCCCGCGAGCTTCTGCCCGCCTTCGACCGTCAGTCCTTCCTTGAGGGCCATATGACCCCCATCTGGTTCGGCTCGGCGATCAATAGCTTTGGGGTGAAGGAGCTGATGGACGGGATCGGCAATTACGGCCCCGAGCCGCAGCCCGCCAATGCCGCCGAACGCCAGATCGCGCCCGACGAAAAGAAAGTGCAGGGCTTTGTTTTCAAGGTGCAGGCCAATATGGACCCCAAGCACCGCGACCGCGTGGCCTTCGTGCGCCTGATTTCGGGCCATTTCGAACGCGGTATGAAGCTGATGCATGTGCGCTCGAAAAAGCCGATGGCGATCTCCAGCCCCGTGCTGTTCCTTGCCGCCGACCGGGAACTGGCGGACGAGGCATGGGGCGGCGATATCATCGGTATCCCGAACCACGGCCAGTTGCGCATTGGGGATGCGCTGACCGAAGGCGAGATGCTGCATATCACCGGCATCCCGTCCTTCGCGCCGGAACTGCTGCAGGCGGTCCGCGCGACCGACCCGATGAAGGGCAAGCACCTTGAAAAGGCGCTGATGCAATTCGCCGAGGAAGGGGCTGCGAAAGTCTTCAAACCGATGATCGGCTCGGGCTTTATCGTGGGCGTTGTGGGCGCGCTGCAATTCGAGGTTCTGGCCAGCCGAATCGAACTGGAATACGGTATTCCGGTGCGATTCGAGCCGTCGCAATTCACTTCGGCCCGCTGGGTTCTGGGCAATGGCGACGCGAAAGAAAAGCTGATCAATGCCAACAAGCAACATATGGCGACAGATAATGACGGCGATCCCGTCTTCCTGACGCGCTTGCAATGGGACATCGACCGCGTGGTGCGCGACTATCCCGAGGTTACACTCTCGGCCACCAAGGAACTGATGCAGTGACCGGCCCGACCGTCCTGCCGCCGGACCTTCTGAGCCGGTTTCAGGACGATCCGGACTGCCCCGCAGGCCCCGTGACACTCGACGATCTGGCGGCGCACTGGCTGCGCGCGCCGCTGGATGGCCCCGTGACATGGGCGCAGGCCTGCGCCTATGTCATCACCGAAGTGCCTGATTGGGCATGGGAATTCATCACCTGCGCTTTGCCTCGCCTGTCCAGCCCGATGGAGGCGGTTCTCTTGGCCGCGGGCCCCGTGGAAGATCTCGTCAACAGCTCCGGTCTGATCATGATCGACCGGATCGAGGCCTTGGCCGAGAGCTCTGCACGGTTCCGATTCGTGCTGACCGGCATCGAATTCCCCCAGACCACCGACCCCGCATTGACCCCTGTTTACGAGCGGATCGCGCAGGCACGCGCAACGGCCATGCGGCGCGGCATTACAACCGGCGGCCCCCTTCCCCCATCAGACAACCCTGCTTAAAGTAAGCATAGCTATCAAAAAAATTTACAATTAGGGCTTGTAAAGTTAACTCTTTTCACGTCATGTTGACCAAGGGTAACCGCTCGCGGCCACTCCCTTCTGACATTTCGACTCCCCTTTTTGACGGAACCCACAAATGTTTAATATCAAAAACAAAATCGCGGCAGCGGCAGTTATGCTCACCGTCGCTGCAGGTTCGGCTTCTGCGACCACGCTCACCGTGGACGGGGGCTGGACGAGCTTCGAATTCGGCGAGACCGGCTCGAGCTTTAGTGATAGCTACGACTTCACCCTGAGCAGCTCTTCCTGGCTGCTGGTGACTGACGCTTACCAACCTGGGGATGTGTTCACGGTCACCCTGAACAATCTCTTCTCCATGATCACCAGCTCTGTCGATACCGAAGGTGCGTGGGAAGGCGATTACGACACCGCATGGCTGTCGGAAGACTTCTCCTCGCTGGGCGTCCTGCTGAATGCAGGCAGCTATTCGGTGACCGGTCTGGCATCGCTCTCGCCCTACGGGACCGGTGCGGGTGCTATCGGCCTGTTCAGCCAGCTTCCGGCAGATTTCGATGTTCCGGCAGTTCCGCTTCCGGCAACCGGCCTGCTGCTGGCCGGCGCCTTCGCGGGTGCCGCAGCCCTGCGCCGTCGCAAAAAAGCCTGATAGGCCAATCGGAAACGCCCGCCAGTATCCGGCGGGCGTTTTCATTTTCTCAAGGCCTCTCTCAAGGCCTCTTGCCCTGCGAAGAGCACGTGCAGCTTAGTTGACCGTCAGATCCAACGAGATCTCGCAATCCAGAAGTTTCGAGATCGGACAATTCGCCTTTGCCGTTTCCGCCGCCTTGCGGATCGTCTCGGCCTCGCCGGATGCCGTCACCGTGCAACTGAGCGCGGAAGAGGTCACGCTAAAGCCGTCCCCGTCTTTCTCCATCGAGATTTTTGCCGTCGTATCAATGACCGCATCGGTAATACCGGCCCCCGTCAACTGCCCCGACAAAGCCATCGAGAAACAGGCCGCATGGGCCGCGCCGATCAGCTCTTCGGGATTGGTGCCGGGCTTGTCTTCGAAGCGGGTATTGAAGCCATAGGGCTGGCCATCAAGCGCCTTCGACTGGGTCGAGACGGTGCCCTTCCCCTCTTTGATGCTGCCGTCCCAATGGGCAGAGCCGCGTTTGACGATCATAGCTTTCTCCTTGCGTTATCCGGTATCGGTTTCCCGACCAACGCGGCGCTGCGCAAGCTGTTCCAAATTTTCCAACTAAAGGATCAGGATGGCGCGGAAATCATTGACATTGGTCAATGTCGGACCGGGCACCACCTGCTGCCCCAAACGCGCGAAGAAACCGTGACTGTCATGCTGCTCCAGCGCCTCGGAGGCGGACAGACCCAGACGATGCGCCAGCCCCGCAGTTTCCGGCCCGATCCATGCGCCCGCAACCTCGTCCGAGCCATCCACCCCATCCGTATCGCAAGCCAGCGCCCAGATGCGCGGTGCCCCCGCGAGGGTCTGGCAGGCGGCCAGCACATATTCCGCATTCGGCCCTCCTTTGGCCTCCGCCGCCGCCCCACGTTGCGTCACGGTGCATTCGCCCCCCGATAGCAGCAACAAAGGGCACGAGCGCGCCTCTTTGGCCGCGATCTCCAAGGCAAGGCGCGCATGCGCAGCCGCCAGCTCACGGGCCTCTCCTTCCAGCGCCTCGCCCAGAATGCGTACCTCCATCCCCTGCTGGCGTGCCAGATCGGCGGCGGCCTTTAGCGATTGTGCAGGGGCGGCAATCACCTCGGTCCGCGCCCGCGACAGACGGGGATCTTGCGGCGGCACAACCCCCGTCGTCCCGTGCAGGACCGCAAGCACCGAGGCCGGAAGCTCCAGCCCGAACCGCTGCGCAATGGACAGCGCCTCTTCGGCACGGGTGGCATCGCCCACGGTCGGGCCAGAGGCGATAAAGGCCGGATCATCGCCGGGCACATCCGAAATCAGCAAAGCCCGAAGCTGCGCCGGATAGGCCGCCGCCGCCAGTTGCCCGCCCTTGACCGCGCTCAGATGTTTGCGCAGCACATTCATCCGGTCAATGCTCGCCCCCGATGCCAGCAACATGGCATTGACCGCCTGTTTCTCGGCCAAGGTGATGTCTCCTGCAGGCGCACACAAAAGCGCCGAGCCACCACCGGAGATCAGCGCGATCACCGTGTCCTGCGCCCCCAGCCCCGCAAGCAGCTCCAGCATCCGGCGCGTGGCCGTGACCCCCGCCTGATCGGGTACGGGATGGGCGGCCTCGACGATCTCGATCCCTTTGGTCGGGCGCCCGTAGCCATAGCGGGTGATCACCAGCCCCTCACATGGCCCCCAGACCGATTCTACCGCCTCCGCCATACGGGCAGAGGCTTTTCCCGCCCCGACAACCACCACCCGCCCCTCGGGCTTCGGGCCCAAGGCGCGCGGAATACAGATCATCGGATCGGCAGCCGCCACCGCCGTTTTGAAAAGGCGAACCAGAAAGGCGGCAGGATCGGGCAGAATAGGCTCTCGGGACAAGGGGGACCTCCGGTCTGGACTGGGGGCCGCAGACAGCCCCCAAGCAAGCACTTATTTCACAACAGTTATACGGCTATCGGTGTAAGGCGTAACAGGTGTTCGCGCGGTCATATACTCGGCCAGCACATCCGCCAGATCGGGCCCGTAATCATAGGCATTCTCGGCACCGGTCTGGAACATGGCATAGCCGTCGCCGCCCGCCCGCAGATAGTTGTTGGTCACCACGCCATAGCGCGCCTGCGGATCAAGCGGGACCCATGCCCCGTTCTGCGAGACCATCACATCGGAAATCCGCGCACCAACTGCTGCGCCGGGGGTCACCCGATAGGTCAGCCCCGCAACCTGCGCAAACCGGCCCGCCCCCTCTTCCATCTGGCTGGCCCCGTTTTCCAGTGCCGCCAGAATCACCGCCCCCTGTGTCTCGAAGGTCGAGAGCGTATTCTGGAACGGCAGGACCGTCAGCACATCGCCCATCGTCACATCCCCTGCAGGCAACGAGGCCCGCAGCCCGCCCCCGTTGGTCAGGGCAATATCGACGCCCTGATCCCTGACCCGCGCCAGCATGGCATCGGCCAGCAGGTCGCCCATCGGACACTCCTCGAAACGACAGATCTCGCGCGCGCCATCGATCGCTCCGTGCGCCTGCGCCACCACCTTGTTACGGATCTCGTCAAGGGGTTTGGCAAGCTCGGCAATACGGACTTTGGCCGCCCCGTCTTCGGGCACCGAAGCATCCAGCAAAATCGGCTGCCCCTTGGCGGACAGCACAGTGCCCGCATCGTCAAAGGTCACCTCCAGATCACCCAGATATTTGCTATAGGCGAAGGCCTGCACGATCGCGGTCTTGCCGATCATCGTGGGATACGGCCCCTTGGCCCCCGCCATATTGCCCAATAGCGTATGGCTATGCCCCCCCACGATCACATCCACATCCGGCACGGCTTGCGCGATCTTCCGGTCGACCTCATAGCCCGAATGCGACAGCACGATGATCTTGTTGACGCCGCTGGCCTGCAATTTGGCCAGTTCGGCCTTCACGACCGGCACCGGATCAAGGAAGGTGATCGTCGGACCGGGGCTCGACAGTTCGGCATTGTCTTGCGGCGTCAGGCCGATAATGCCGATTTTCTCCCCTCCGACCTCCAGCACCGTCGAGCGCCTGACCACCCCCGACAGCTCCGGCGACCGCGACAGGTCGGCATTGGCCATCAGCACCGGAAAATCGAGCCTGTCGATAAAGGCGCGCAATGTCTCGGGCCCGTCATCGAATTCGTGATTGCCCACCGTCATCGCCTGATACCCCAACAGGGTCATGAACTCAGCCGCCGCCCGCCCTTTGTAATAGGTGTAAAACAGCGAGCCCTGAAACTGGTCACCGGCATCCAGCAGGATCGAATGCGCCGCCTTGGCGCGGGCCTGCCGGACCGCCGTGACCAGCCGCGCCGAGCCACCAAAACACTGCCCCTCGGCATCCTCCTCCGCAGAGCAGGTCGCGTCATATTTGTTGATCGGTTCGAAGCGCGCATGGAAATCATTGGTATGCAGCACATTCAGCGTAAACTCGGCACGCGCCATATCCGCCGCAAAAAGCCCCGCCACCAGCGCAAGCCCTGCCAAGGGGGCGTTTGAAATTCGGGTTGTCATGAAATTCCTCCGCTCAGATGCGTCCCAGTGATCCAGAATTTGACCAGTCTGTCAAAACTCTGTGTGACAGCCCCTGCCCGCAAGACGGATTCTTTCGGTTTTTCCGAAAGAGATTGATTATTTCCGCGTCATTGGGCATGTGAACGCCATGCTGATTTACAAGATCTTTCGCCCCGCCGAATGGCAGGCGCTTCAGGCGCAGGGCACCACATCGGGCGCGCCGGTCGATCTGGCCGACGGGTTTATCCATTTTTCCACGGCAGAGCAGATGCGCGAAACCGCGGCAAAGCACTTCGCCGGTGCCGGTGATCTGGTGCTGGCCAGCGTTGACGCCGATGCGTTGGGTGCGGCGCTCAGATGGGAGGTCTCGCGCGGCGGGGCGCTCTTCCCGCATCTCTACCGCGCGCTGGCCCTGAACGAGGTCCACGCCACCCATCCGCTTCCCCAAGGCCCCGAGGGCCATATCTTTCCGGAGACCCTGTGATGCCCCTGATCGAGTCCCTTGGCCTGCGCGCCCTGCATTACTTCAATCCGGAACGCGCACATGGTCTGTCGATCCGCGCTCTGGCTGCTGGTCTGGTGCCGATGAAAGGCGTCTGGACAAGCCCGCGCATCGCCACCGAAATCGCCGGTCTTGCCCTGCCCAATCCGGTCGGACTGGCGGCAGGGTTCGACAAGAATGCCGAAGCGGTCGCCCCGCTGATGCGGGCGGGGTTCGGCTTTCTGGAAGTCGGGGCCGCCACGCCGCGCGCCCAGCCCGGAAACCCCAAACCGCGCCTGTTCCGCCTGACCGAGGACCGTGCCGTCATCAACCGCTTCGGCTTCAATAACGAAGGCATGGAACCCATCGCCCACCGCCTTGCGGGACGGCCTGCCGGCATTCCGGTGGGGCTAAATCTGGGGGCCAATAAGGACAGCGTGGATCGCGCGGCGGATTTTGCCAAGGTGCTGGCCCATGCCGGACCGTGGCTTGATTTTGCCACCGTCAATGTCTCGTCGCCCAATACGGAAAAGCTGCGCGACCTACAGGGCCCCGAGGCCTTGGGCGCGCTTCTGGCGGATGTGATCCGCACCCGTAACACATTGGCCCGCCCGATCCCGATCTTCCTCAAGATCGCGCCCGATCTGACCGATGACGAAATTATCGACATCGCGCAGGTGGCCCGCCACAGCGGTATCGACGCGATCATCGCCACCAACACAACCCTGTCGCGCGACGGGCTGCACAGTGCCCATGCCGCGGAAAAAGGCGGCATGTCCGGCGCGCCGCTTTTCGAGAAATCGACGCGGGTTCTGGCCAAACTCTCCCGCGCGACCGAAGGCCAGCTGCCATTGATCGGCGTGGGCGGCATTTCCTCCGGTGCGCAGGCCTATCAGAAGATTCTCGCAGGGGCCTCGGCGGTGCAGCTCTATTCGGCGCTCGTCTATCACGGGTTGTCGCTGGCCGACCGCATCGCCCATGAACTGGACGCGCTTCTTGCGGAAAACGGCTATGCCCATATTTCCGATGCCGTTGGCAAAGGGCGCGATCAATGGCTTTGATCTTGTGGCACAATCCGCGCTGCTCGAAATCACGTGAAACATTGGCCCTGTTACAGGCGCGGGGGATCACCCCCGAGCTGCGGCTCTATCTGAACGACCCGCCCAGTCGGGCGGAACTAGAGACGCTTGTGGACAAGCTCGACCAGCCCGCCCGCGCCCTGATCCGCTGGAAAGAGGCCAAGGACAGCCTCGATGCAACAGCCAGCGCCGAGGAAATCCTCGACCATCTGGCCCGGACTCCGAAGCTGATCGAGCGACCGATCCTGATCCATGACACCGCCGCCCGTATCGGGCGCCCGCCCGAACAGGTGCTGGAGATCCTCTGACGCACCGGTTGCCCTGACAGCCCTTTCGGACCTGCGGGTGCCTATCGTTCGACCTGATCGAATGAAACGTCCAATACGTTCAGTTGGACTTACAAAGGCCCTGCCACCATCTTCGGGACACCGGATCAAAAAGGTGTCCCATGATAGCTCCCGCCCCCCGAACGCATATTCCCGCCCTTCTGCGCCGCCGCGTCTTGACCCTTCGCACGGCGCTCCCCGGCCTTGCGCTTTGTGCCGCCCTTGCGGCACTGGCCTTTGCCGCCCATCACCTTGCGGGGATTTCGGCGCTCTCGCCGCTTATTCTGGCCATCCTGCTGGGCATGGCGCTGAATACCATGCACCCTCTGCCGCCCTGTTTCGCCCCGGGGATCGCCTTCAGCCTGCGCTATGTCCTGCGGGGCGGCATCGTGCTTTTGGGCCTGCAACTGACATTCGGGCAGGTGCTCTCGGTCGGAGTGAGCGGTCTGGCCCTCATCCTCGTGACCCTGCTGGCAACCTTCGCCTTCACCCGCTGGCTGGGGCGGCGCATGGGGCTTCCGGCGGGGCTGACCGATCTGATCGCGGCAGGCAGCTCCATCTGCGGGGCCTCCGCCGTGATCGCCGCCAATACCGTGACGCGCGCCCGTGACGAGGATGTCGCCTATGCGATTGCCTGTGTGACGATCTTCGGCTCGGCCTCGATGGCGCTGATGCCGCTAGCGGCACCGCTGCTGTCGCTGGGGCCAAAAGCCTATGGCCTCTGGACGGGGGCCTCTATCCACGAAGTCGCGCAGGTGGTGGCTGCCGCGTTCCAGCAAGGAGATCAGGCGGGACATTTCGGCACCATCGCCAAACTCACCCGCGTGATGATGCTGGCCCCGATGGTGCTGCTTCTGGGCCTGTCCTCCCGCAACCGCCCGAAAAAGGGCGAAAGCCTTGGCCGCGCGCCCCTGCCGTGGTTTGTCTTCGGCTTCATCGCGATGGTCGGTCTTGCATCGACAGGGCTGGTGCCCGCCCCTATGCGCGATACCAGCACGACCCTGACCCAGATCCTGCTGAGCGTGGCTCTGGCGGCTATGGGCCTGTCCACCGACCTGCGCAAGCTTGTCGCGGCGGGCCTGCGCCCCGCTATTCTGGGGGCGGCGGCTTGGGTCTTCATCTCCGGCCTCAGCCTGCTATTGGTATGTCTGACGCAGTAACTCCGCGCAAAGGCGGCCCTGATGACCCTAGACCAGCTTCGTATCTTTCTGGCGGTGGCCGAGCGCGAACATGTCACCCGTGCCGCCGAAGCCCTGCATCTGACGCCCAGTGCGACAAGCGCCGCGATCTCGGCGCTCGAACAGCGCCACGGTGTCCGGCTGTTCGACCGGATCGGACGCCGGATCGTCCTGAGCGATGCGGGGCGCAGCTTCCGCACCGAGGCGCGCAAGCTGCTGGCGCAGGCCGAGCAGGCGGAACGGATGCTGGAAGATCTCGCCGGTCTGACCCGCGGACATCTGCGCATCGCGGCCAGTCAGACTGTCGCCAATTACTGGCTGCCTCCCGTTCTGGCGCGCTACCGGCAAAGCTATCCCGGCATCGAGTTGCAGCTGCGGATCGGCAATTCCGAAGAGGCCGCGCAAAAGGTGCATGAGCTGGAGGCCGATCTGGCGGTGATCGAGGACCGCTGCCATGATGACCTTCTGGAGGTCCACCCGCTGGCCAGCGACCATATGAAACTGGTGCGCGCGGCCGGACTGGCTAGCCTGCCATTCGATCCAGCGACACAAAGCTGGGTGCTGCGCGAACCGGGGTCGGGAACCCGCGCGATCTTCGACCACTGGCTTGCCGCACAGGGACTGGCCGCAGGCGACCTGCCCCCTGTGCTGGAACTGCCCTCCAACGAAGCCGTGCGCGCGGCGGTCGAGGCCGGTGCAGGGGCTAGCATCCTTTCCGAACTGGTGGTCGCCCATTCGCTTGAAAGCGGACGGCTGAGCGTGCTGGAAGCGACCCTGCCGCAGCGCCCCTTCTCGCTGCTGCGCCACCGCGAACGTCCCTTTACCCGTGCCGAAGCCGCCTTTCTGGCGCTTGCCAAAGCCGCAGGGGGCTAAAAATCCGCTTACTCGACATAAAAACTCGAGTTTTTCAGCATCTTCCTGCCCATTCACGGGATCTTCTGTTGCGCTTTGCCACAATCCCCGCACTTATCTGGAATTAGCACGATATCCGGAGCATTTGATGACAGATTCTCACCCCTCCCGCCGTCAGGTCCTTGCCTCCGCCCTCGGAACCGGCGCCTTCTTCCTGCTGCCGCAAATGGCGCGCGCCCAAGCCGACGAGATCGCGCATGGCATGCCTTTGGGCCAAGCGGAGCCGTTCTCGTTCGATATGCTGCGCGACATGGCCCGCACGCTGGCCAACGGCCCCTATAATGCGATGAAAGTCGCCGATCCCGAGATCATCCAGCAGATCGATTACGACGCCCACGGCGCGATCAAATTCCGCAAGGATCACGCGCTTTGGGGCAATGGCGACGACTACCCCGTGCATTTCTTCTTTCCGGGCCGGTATTTCCCCGATCCGGTGCATATCTACGCCGTGAATGGCGGGATGGCGCGCGAAGTGCCGTTCTCGAAAAACTATTTCGATATTCCCGCCGACAGCCCCGCCCAGAACCTGCATGGGACCGAAGGCTTTGCAGGGTTTTCGGTGCAGGACCGCAAACATAATGCCGACTGGATGGCCTTTCTGGGGGCGTCTTACTGGCGGACTGCGGGCTATTCGGGCCAGTTCGGGCTGTCGGTGCGCGGGCTGGCGCTGGATACGGCTGTGGCCGAAGGGCCGGAGGAATTTCCGCGCTTCACCCGCTTCTGGCTGGAAGAACCCGAAGATGGCAGCTTTGTCACCTATGCGCTTCTGGAAAGCCCGCGCGCGACCGGTGCCTATAAGATCGTTTCGCGTCTGGGCGGCGGCGTGGTGCAGGATGTCTCGGCAGATATCTTCCTGCGCGGCGATGTGAACCGGCTTGGCATCGCGCCGCTGACCTCGATGTACTGGTTTGGCAAGCATGACCGGCAGGTATCCCCCGACTGGCGCCCCGAGGTCCATGACAGCGACGGGCTGGAGATCCATACCGGCACCGGCGAAAAGATCTGGCGTCCGCTGAACAATCCGCCACGGGTGATGGCGAACAGCTTCCACTCGCCCAATGTCAAAGGCTTCGGCCTTGCGCAGCGCGAGCGTGACTTCAAGCAATATCAAGATGATGGCGTTTTCTATGAAAAACGCGCCACCGCCTGGATCGAGCCGAAAGAGGGCTGGGGCGAAGGGGCCGTGACCCTGATCGAGATCCCCACCGATGACGAAACGATGGACAATATCGTGGCCTTCTGGACCCCCTCCGACCCGTCCGCGACAGGCTCGGAATTCAGCGTGAACTATCGGCTGAGCTGGGTGAAGGATGTGCCGGTGCCGCGCCAGAAAGCGCAGTTTACCGCGATCCGTATCGGCACGGGCGGCATTCCGGGGCAGGACCGTCCGGCCAACACCGTGAAGATCGTTTGCGATCTCGACAGCACCGGCCTTCAGGGGCTGAGCCGTGCGGACGGCCTGGAGCCGGTTGTTACCGCCTCGGTGGGCACGACCTCTCTTACAAGCGCCTTCCCCGTTGTCGGGGCCGATTACTGGCGCGCGATCTTCGATCTGGATTTTTCGGCCGTGGCCACGGACAATAACGATCCGATCGATATCCGCATGTATCTGGACCATAAAGGCGATGCGATGAGCGAAACGCTGATTTTGCAGCTTTTCCCCTCGCAGCTGCGCGAGCTACTGGCCAGCCACGGCTAAGCACCGGACACCAAGGGAGGCCATTGGCCTCCCTTTTTTCGCTTTCCCATGCGCCAAAGCTGCCCGCTGGTTCTTTCCCTTGCGGGCTTGCCTCAGAGCCGAGCGCAGAGCCTAGGCGCTTAGGCCAAGATAGACGGTTATCTTCGTCGGGTCCTGCGTATCATAGAGATCGAAATCCGCCTGAAACGCGCGCGGGATGTCCTTTTGCCAGATGGATTGCCATTGCGCGATCAGGCTTTGGGGCTGCGGCCCTTGGGTGGGCAGAACCTCATATTTCTGCGCAGGCACCTGCGCGCTATGAAAGCCCTCGGGAATGGCTGTGCCCTGCGGCACGCGGTAGCCGAGGGTCACCCGATAGGGGTCGAGAAACCCTCCGCTATAGTCATGATAGACGCTGTAAAGCTCGGCAGAGGCCGCCTCTCCCAAAGCGCCCCTGACATCTTGTGACTGAAACCGCGCCCAAAGCGCGCCAATCTTCACGGGGTCTGTGTTCTGGACAATCTCCGAAAGGCCGATGACCTCGAAGGCCTCTGATGTCTGGATGGTCATATATTCCTCATTGAAATTCTTGGGCGAAATACCGCAAGGAACACATGACCGGTCAGGATTGGCAAGGAGAATTACGTCTCGTAAAGCTCTAGCGGCAGGCCATCGGGGTCTTGGAAAAAGGTGAAACGGGCGTTGGTCAGCGCATCCACGCGAATCGGCTCGACCTCCACCCCATGATGCGCAAGCCTCGCGCACCATGCATCGATATCGCCCACCGCGAAGGCCAGATGCCGCAGCCCCTGCGCCTCGGGACGGGTCGGGCGCTTGGGGGCATTCGGGAAGGTGAAGAGTTCGATCTGCACCCCTTCCGCCATCTCCAGATCCAGTTTCCAGCTGTCGCGCGCCGCGCGATAGGTTTCCGCGATCACCTTCAGCCCGAGCACCTCTGTGTAAAAGTGCTTGGAGCTTTGGTAATCCGATGCGATGATCGCCACATGATGCGGGCGCAGCGCCTGTGTCATGCCGCCTCTTTCTTGGCAAACATCCCGAGGACCGGCGAGATCACGAATGTCACGACAGGAATCAGCACGAAGCCGAACAGTACCCCGAAGATTCCGTCACAGAAGGCGGTAACCGCCCAGCCAAGCGCGGGCTTCCATGCCTCGCCCACCTTCGCCGCGACCGCTTCGGACTGATGGTGGATCCAGTCATAGGGCGCCCCGAAGCCGAGTTCGGCCAGACCATGCAGGATGATATTGCCCCCCACCCAGATCATCGCAGCGGTGCCCACGATCATCAGGATCTTCATGAAAAGCGGCATGAAATGCACGATCGCGCGGCCAAAGGCGCGTGTGGCCGCAAGCCTGGCATTTTCCGCCAGCCACAGCCCCACATCATCGGCCTTCACGATAATCGCGACACCCCCATAGACCACCGCCGTGATCCCGATACCGACAATCGCCAGCGTCAGGGCCTCGATCCATAGCGCATCCCCTTCCGGCAAGGCGGAAAGCGCGATGGTCATGATCTCTGCCGAGAGGATGAAATCGGTTTTTACCGCACCTCTGACCTTTTTCTCCTCAAGCAGGGCCGCGTTCTCTTTGGCCTTGGGGGCCGCGTCTTCTGCCGGATGGGCGGCGGCGGGGTGCAGCACATGCCACACTTTCTCGGCCCCTTCGAAACACAGATAGGCCCCGCCCAGCATCAGAAGCGGCGTAATGGCCCAAGGCGCGAAGCTGGACAGCAGCAGCGCCAATGGCAGCAGGAAGACCAGCTTGTTGCGGATCGACCCCAGCGCGATCTTGCCCACAATGGGCAATTCACGGGCAGCGGCAAAACCATGCACATATTTGGGCGTGACCGCCGCATCATCAATCACCGCCCCCGCCGCTTTGGCCCCGGCCTTGGCTGCCTGCCCTGCCACATCATCGACCGAAGCCGCCGCGATCTTGGCGATTCCCGCCACATCATCCAAAAGCGCCAGAAGGCCGCTCATACCAATCTCCGTTCACAATTTTCGCATGTTTGCGCACGCGCGTGCGGGATATGCGTCCTGCAGGCTACTTGCTCCGTCTTGCAGGCGCAACGCACCATCCCCCGATTGCGGTTCCCCAAATGGCCGCTTGCCCTTGCAGCGCCCCGCGATATGCTCCACAACTCGGTCAGACACGCCCTGCGTCCGATTTCGATGACGGCTGCGGCGACCAAGAGAAAGGTGCCCGAAATGCTCGATATGAATGCAAAACCCACCGAAGAGATCGATGTCCGCGAGGTCTTCGGCATTGACAGTGATATGAAGGTCAAGGGATTTGCCGAGCGCACCGAACGCGTGCCGGAAATCGACCCGACCTACAAGTTCGACCGCGACACCACGCTGGCGATTCTGGCGGGGTTTGCCTATAACCGCCGCGTGATGATCCAGGGCTATCACGGCACCGGCAAATCCACCCATATCGAACAGATCGCCGCGCGCCTGAACTGGCCCTGTGTGCGGGTGAACCTCGACAGCCATGTCAGCCGGATCGACCTGATCGGGAAGGACGCGATCAAGCTGGTGGATGGCAAGCAGGTCACCGTCTTCCATGAAGGCATCCTGCCGTGGTCGCTGCGCAATCCCACCGCGATCATCTTCGACGAATATGACGCAGGCCGCGCCGATGTGATGTTCGTGATCCAGCGTGTGCTGGAAGCTGAGGGCAAGCTGACCCTTCTGGACCAGAACGAGGTGATCACCCCGAACCCCTATTTCCGCCTGTTTGCGACCGCGAACACCGTGGGTCTGGGCGATACCACCGGCCTCTATCACGGCACCCAGCAGATCAACCAGGGCCAGATGGACCGCTGGTCGCTGGTGGCCACGCTGAACTATCTCAGCCATGATGCCGAAGCCGCCATCGTGCTGGCGAAGAACCCCAACTACAATAACGAGGCCGGTCGCAAGGTCATCAGCCAGATGGTGCATGTGGCCGATCTGACGCGCACGGCCTTCATGAACGGCGATCTGTCCACCGTCATGAGCCCGCGGACCGTCATCGCATGGGCGCAAAATGCACGCATCTTCAACGATGTGGGCTATGCCTTCCGCCTGACCTTCCTCAACAAATGTGACGAGCTTGAACGTCAGACCGTGGCCGAGTTCTACCAGCGCCTGTTTGACGAGGAACTGCCCGAAAGCGCGGCCTCCATCGCGATCTGATCACGCGAGCCAGTCGAATAAAGTGAAGGCCGGGACGCGTTCCCGGCCTTTTCTTTACGATTTGGAAAGCAAAAACGGCGAGGCTGTGCCTATGATGCTAAGCCCCTCTCGCCTTGCCCTTCTTTTCTGCACAACCGGCCTTCTGATGGCCTGCGAGCCAAACTATTCGGCGCGCGATGCCTTGCTGGAATGCCGCACGCTCTATGCCGAGGCAGACCGGTTGACGGATGCCAATCTGGCCTCCGAAGCCCTGATGGGCTATCGTGGGCCGCATGTGCCCTCGATGACGGCCATATTGGTGCCGCAAAAAGCCCAAAAGCCGCGCAAGGTCGAGGATTGCGATGACATCCTCATCCTTGACCGGCGCCTGCCGGAGTAAGGCCGCCGACCGAAGTAGGGCCGCCCCCATAAAAACGGGCCCCCGAAAAACCGGAGGCCCCTTCCGGCCTACACAATAAAAGCGACAGACCTGCCGCCGCAAATTATGGCTCTGGAAAGCGCGCGAAGCTTACGCCTTGAGCGCGGGCTTTGTCAGATTGCCCCAGAACTCCATATCGCCCAGCAGCTCGTCCAGCGTGGGATCGATATGTTCGGGGAAGGCTTTCGGGTCGCGCTCGGTCATATTGGCAAAGAAATCCGCGCCCGCGATATGCACCGCCCCGCGCACCGGCACCATGCCGAAATTGATGGCGATCACCCGCAGATGCTCGGCGGCGCGCATCGCCCCCGAGGGACCATAGCCCACAATCCCCAGCGGTTTGCGACGCCAGCCGGTATAAGCGTAATCGAACGCATTTTTCAGCACACCGGGGATCGAGTGGTTATATTCCGGCGTCACCACGATAAACCCGTCATAGCTTTTCAGCAGATCATTCCATTTGCCCTTGGCCCCTTCGGAGGGTTCGGCATAGGCGGGCGCCATCGCCTCTTCGAAATGCGGCAGGACATGATCGCGCAGATCGATCACATCGAATTTGAAAGCCGAACGGCTGGCGGTTTTGTCCATGAACCATTCCGTCACCACATCGGCAAAGCGGCCTTCGCGCGTGGTGCCGACGATAACGCCAATTTTAAGCGGTTCTGTCATGGGGGTCTCCTTCGCTTCTGCACAGGGCAACCGGTCTGCTGCCCGTTTGGCCTCAAGGTACAGTGCAGAAATGTGACGACAACCCCCAGTTTGGTGCAAAGCTGCACGAAGCGTCTGCACAGCCCGCCTTGGCCCGTCTGGCGGGACAGCCGAACACGCGGATCCCCTCTTGCGAAGGCACGGGCGTGGTGCTTTATCTTGGGCATGAGCAAGCCCATCGATAACCCCGCCGATCCGTTTAAAAAAGCCCTCGCCGAGGCGACCAAAACTATGGCCGACCGGCCGGAGTTGACGGTCAGCTATACGGTCGATCCGTCCGGCTCGACAGGCGATACGATGCGCCTGCCGCAGGTCTCGCGGCGGATGACGCGCGACGAGGTTCTACTGGCACGCGGCACCGCCGACCAGCTGGCGCTGCGTCTGCGCCACCATGATGCGGGCACCCACGGGCGGTATCGTCCCGCAGGCGATATGGCCGCCGCGCTTTATGAAGAAATGGAATATGCCCGTTGCGAGGCTCTGGGCGCGCGCGACATGCCGGGCACGCTGTCGAATATCGATGTGAAGATCGCCCATGAGGCCGCACGCAAGGGCTATGCCCAGATCCGCAATCAGGCCGAGGCCCCCCTGCCGGTGGCGGCGGGCTATATGATCCGCGAAATGGCCACGGGCCGCAAACTGCCCGAAGGGGCAGAGCATGTGCTCGACCTGTGGCGCCCGTTCATGGAACAGCAGGGCATCAATCTCGAGCGTCTGCAGGATGTGCTCTCCGACCAGACGGCATTCGCCAAATTCTCGCGGCAGTTGATCTCCGATCTGGGCTATGGCGACCAGCTGGGCGATGACCCCGATGACGAGATGGGCGATGACGGGGAGGATGCCGAAGAGGCCGCCCCCGAGAATGATCGCGGCGAGATGGAAGAGCAGGAGCAACAGGAGCAGGAAGAGGCCGATGCCTCTCCCGAGCGCGCGCAGGAGCAGACGCAGGACCAGCAGCAGGCCGCCACCTCGACCGAGGAACTGGCTGACCCTGCCGATGGCGACGAGGTCGAGATGCCCGACCCCGAGGCCGCGATGGAGCCGCCTCCGCCGCCTGCCGCCTCGGATGCGGACCCCAATTACACCGTCTTCCGCACGGAATTCGACGAAGAGATCATGGCCGAAGAGCTGGCCGAAGTGGCCGAGCTCGAACGCCTGCGCGCCTATCTCGACCAGCAGCTTGAGCCGCTGAAAGGCGCCGTATCGCGGCTGGCCAACAAGCTGCAGCGCCGCCTGCAGGCGCAGCAGAACCGGTCGTGGGAATTCGACCGCGAGGAAGGCATGCTGGATGCGGGCCGCTTGGCGCGGGTTGTGGCCAACCCCACCACGCCACTGTCCTTCAAGATCGAACATGACACCGAATTCCGCGATACGGTGGTGACGCTGCTTCTGGACAACTCGGGGTCGATGCGCGGGCGTCCGATCTCGATTGCGGCGATCTGTGCCGATGTTCTGGCGCGCACGCTGGAGCGCTGCAATGTGAAGGTCGAGATTCTGGGCTTTACCACCCGTGCGTGGAAAGGCGGCCAAAGCCGTGAGGAATGGCTCAATGCGGGGCGTCCGCAGCAACCGGGCCGTCTGAACGACCTGCGCCATATCATCTACAAACGCGCCGATACGCCGTGGCGGCGCGCGCGGCCCAATCTGGGTCTGATGATGAAAGAGGGCCTGCTGAAGGAAAACATCGACGGCGAGGCGCTGGAATGGGCGCACCGCCGGATCACCAAACGCTCGGAAGCGCGCAAGATCCTGATGGTGATTTCCGATGGCGCGCCTGTGGATGATTCCACTTTGTCGGTGAACCCCGCGAATTTCCTCGACAAGCACCTGCATGATGTGATCGCCATGATCGAGAAACGCCGTGCGGTGGAATTGCTGGCCATCGGGATCGGCCATGATGTGACCAAATATTACAACCGCGCTGTGAAGATCTCGGATGCCGAGGAACTGGCAGGCGCCATGACCGAACAACTGGCGGGCCTCTTTGATGCCGACCCGCGCAAACGCGCCCGTGTGCTGGGCATGCGGAGAGCCGGCTGATGTTTCAGGATTTCTCGGTCAAGACGAACCCCGAAACCGGCGCGCCCCGTCTGGCCGCCCTGCGCGAGGTTCTGGCCAAGCGCGGGCTGGCGGGCTTTATCGTGCCGCGCGCCGATATCCATCAGGGCGAATATGTGGCTGACCGCGATGCTCGGCTGGGCTGGCTGACGGGGTTTACCGGCTCGGCGGGCTTTTGTGTGGTGCTGCCGGAAGTGGCGGGGGTGTTCATCGACGGGCGCTACCGCGTGCAGGTGCGTTCCGAGGTGGATCTGGCAGCCTATACGCCGGTCAACTGGCCGCAGACGCAGGCGGGCCCCTGGATTGCCGAACATCTGACCGAGGGGCGGATCGGCTTTGACCCTTGGCTGCACACCCATAGCGAGATCGAGGCGATCCGAGCCGCGCTGGCCAAGACCGCTGTCACACTGGTGCCCTGCGACAACCCGATCGACGAAATCTGGACGGACCGCCCTGCCCCGCCGCTTGCCCCCGCCCGTCTGCATCCGCCGGAACTTGCCGGCGAGGCTTCGGCGTCGAAACGCGCCCGACTGGCGGCCGCACTGGCCGGAGATAGTGCCGCCGTGCTGACCCAGCCGGATTCCATCTGCTGGCTTCTGAATATCCGTGGCGATGACATTGCCCGCAACCCGCTGGTACAAAGCCTCGCCATTCTGCATGCCGATGGTTCGGTCGATCTTTTTGCCGAGGGCGCGAAGTTTTCGCCCGATCTTCTGACGGCTTTGGGGCCGGATGTGACCCTGTGCCCGCCCGATAGTTTTGGCGCAGGGCTCTGCGCGCTTTCGGGCTCGGTTCTGGTGGATCCGGCAAGCGCACCCTATGCGGTGGGTCCGATCCTGTCGGAAGCAAGCGCCACGCCGCATTATGCGACCGACCCCTGTGTGCTGCCCAAAGCGCGCAAGAATGCCGCCGAAGTGGCGGGCATGAAAGAGGCCCATCACCGCGATGCCTGCGCAATGGCCGAGTTTCTGGCCTGGCTGGATGCCGAGGCTCCGAAGGGCGGGCTGACCGAGATTTCGGTGGTGACCGCGCTTGAGGGCTTTCGTCGCGCGACCAATGCGCTGACCGAGATCAGCTTTGACACGATCTGCGGCGCGGGTCCTGACGGGGCGATTGTGCATTACCGCGTCACCGAAAAGACCGACCGTCCCGTGAATGCGGGCGAATTGCTTTTGGTGGATTCGGGCGGGCAATATGTGGATGGCACCACCGATATTACCCGCACCATCGCGATTGGCCCCGTGCCCGAAGAGGCCCGCGCGCCCTATACCCGCGTGCTACAGGGGATGATCGCGCTGTCGATGGCGCAATGGCCCAAGGGCGTGGCTGGCAGCCATCTGGACGCGCTGGCGCGGATGCCGCTATGGCAGGCCGGTCAGGATTACGACCATGGCACGGGGCATGGCGTGGGGGCGGCGCTTTGTGTCCATGAGGGGCCGGTGCGGATTTCGCGCGCCTCGACCCTGCCGATTGAAGAGGGCATGATCCTGTCGAACGAGCCGGGCTATTACCGTGACGGCGCCTTCGGTATCCGTATCGAGAATCTGGTGCTGGCGCTTGCGGCAGACAAAGGCCCCGAGGCCGATCCCCAGCGCGAGATGCTGCATTTCGAGACGCTGACATGGGTGCCCATCGACACCCGTCCGGTGCTGGTTGAACTGCTCAGCCAAGCCGAACGCGACTGGCTGAACCATTACCACGCGACCTGTCTGGCCGAGATCGGGCCGCATGTCTCTGCCCCCACGGCTGAGTGGATGGAACAGGCCTGCGCGCCAATCTAGCCTGACACAGCGCGGCCCAAGGGCCGCGTTTTTCATGCCGCATAGGGTTAGAAACTCTGGAAACTCGAAAGCCCGAAAAACTCCAAGACCCCAAATGCAAAAAGCCCCGCTAGGGGCTTTGCTCTCCATCCGGAGAATGGTGCGGTCGAGAAGACTCGATTCTCCGAAATTTAATTCATCTACCTGTTTTCAATAGCTTAAATAGAAGAGTCACACAGAGAAAAGTGTCGTCATGTGTGACGTTTTTTCCGTATTTGCTTTCGTAATTTGGCGATTCGAAAATTAAGCGGGGGCTGGACCGAGGCGAAAATCAGAGCGGCCTCAAATGAACACGCCAGACATTAGTCTTCGAGCGCATCCGGCAACACATGAATCAGTTATGGTTGTAGTTGAGTGAGGTTTTTCGGGTCTGATGAGACAGCTAAATATTGTATTTCTCACCAAATGCCCTTAACCAGAAAGGCGATCCGCAAGTAGATCCTTCCATCATGAATTGTGATGGCTATATAGTATGTTAGTCGGCTTTCTCTCGAGGCCATCCTTACAGAACGGTAATTACCGTTAACTTCAAAGAGTGCTTGCGGATCATTTTTTATGGGAAAAATCTATAAATACGGGCTGAAAGAACTTTCGGCGTGCGACAGCCTTTCCGACATTGCAGCACTGCTTGAAGTTAAGCCTCAATTCTTGTCGAAGATCATTTACAAGATGGACGACGAAAGCAAATATTCCAAATTCGAAATTCCAAAGAAAAATGGCGGGGTCCGCGAAATCTGCGCACCGACCAGTAGCCTGGAGTTCATGCAATCTCGTCTCAGTAGACTTCTGTATCAATGTTATTTTGATATCTATGGAGCCCCTCAGACGCCCTTCCGTGTGCTCTCACACGGCTTTCAACGAGATCGCGGGCTGTCAATATTTACGAACGCCGCGAGGCATACATCGAAAAGGTATGTGTTAAACATTGATCTGGAGAACTTCTTCCCGAGTTTAAATTTCGGCAGAGTTCGCGGCTTTTTTTTAAAAAATAGGAATTTCCAGCTAGGAGATAAAGCTGCAACTGCGGTGGCACAGCTCGCATGCTTTGAAAATTCTTTACCTCAAGGAGCGCCATCATCCCCGATTATTTCGGAGTTTCTCACACAACCATTAGATATAGCGCTTCAATCTCTAGCGAGAAAATATCGCTGCACCTACTCACGCTACGCTGACGACATCACGTTTTCTACTAATCTACGCCAATTTCCGAGCAAGCTCGCATTCCAATTTCCGGTTCCAGAGATTTGGGTGGCTTCCCCGCATCTTGAGAATAATATCTCAAGGTATGGCTTCCAGATAAATAAGAAAAAAACACGTATGCAAAGCGGTAGCCAATGGAAATCTGTAACTAATCTTACGGTTAACGAGCATGTAAACATTAAAAAGGAATACTACAAAGGCGCTCGTTATTGTGCTCATGCAATGATGACCAAAGGCGAAGCGATAGCGAAAAACAAACTAAACTTAGGCTATGATAAACTTAGCTCTGATCAAATCTGGGGGAAGCTTCGCCACATTTGCCATATCAAAGGTATGTCAGAAGCAGCATTACCACTTAGGCAATACACGAAGATTAACCCAGCCCCGCATTACCTTCGGCTTGCAGGGGATTACTTCCATTATCACCGCATCCACCTCTCCCCTAAGCCGCTTATAATATGTGAAGGGAAGACCGATTACACATACCTCAAAGAAGCCATCCATTGGCATACTAAGGATAAACGGATTGCGGAAAATTTCATTAACCTTCTAATACCACCCACACGTTCAGGAAAAATTTCCAAGGAAAACCGTTGGAAAGTAGATTTCGTGAAACATTCTGCCACTAGCGACCATTTATTGGACCTTAGCGGTGGTGGTGGAAATCTTGTGAAATTCTGCACGCGGCACCTAGAACGAGTTCCGCGCTTCCATTCACTCAACTCGCCTAAATCTAGGCCAGTTTTAGTCATTGTTGATAATGACAGTCAGAGCAGAGGTATGTGGTCTTTTGTCAGCAAAACAACAAACACGAAAACCGTTGATGGATCAGAGCCTTATTATCAGCTTTCAGAGGACCTCTACGTTATCCCTATCCCAAAACCAGCTGGGAAAACGGGTAACATTTATATTGAGCACCTCTTTCCCGACAGTTGGCTCAATTACGAACTGAACGGACGAAAGCTGAAGCTGGACCAAGCGAAAAACGAAAAACTCAAATCAACCGAATATGGCAAAGGAGAGTTTTCTGAAAAAGTTATTCGAGCCAATCGAGGAAAGGTAGATTGTTCTGCGTTCAAGCCCCTTCTAGACACCATTTGCGATATCATAGAAGGGAAATAGCCAGAGGTAGGCGCCAGCGCATCAGCTCCCGTAGTGCTGCGCGAGTGCTAAAACACTTGGTCTATCGGAAACTCGCTTAGGAAGCTGTATTTCAAGATCATTATAATTCCAGTAGGGAGTCGAAGCTAAACTCGGAGACACTTCAACGCGATAAGTCTCAGGATTAATTTTTATGAGATATAAATCGAACAGCGTGTGCAAATCGGCGCGAAGTAGCAAACCGTTCGAAATCTCATTCGTATCGTCGCCCAGGTATGGTGTGATATGCGCAGCTTCTAAAACGGCTTCTACTGGAATCCGACTTATAGCACAGGCTCCGTTATAAGCCTTAAGTAACGCCTGTCTAAATTTTCTCTGTCCCCTTCGCTCCGCAATTGCCCTTAGAACTTTACTTCGTGCGTCTACTATATCGCTCGGATTAAAGACCACATCCGTAGAATGAGTTTCGAGTTCAGCCTGCATCTCGGTCAATTCTACATCCCAAGAATTAGGTAGACACCGCAACACGACCGGCAAAAAGAGGTTCACAACGCGACTAAACTCGGCCTCAAGGTCTAAAGAAATTAGCTCATCATTTTGATAGAGTTTACAAACAGATCCGCCACCGGCATCTGTTCCAGAGGTTTTGACACTGTGTATGAACTGTTCAAATGAGGACCATTCATCATAGCCCTGCTCGCCACGAGACAAACGAGCCTTACTGTTAAAATGCCAACCGCCTTCGTCTTGCAGTTCATCAGAGAGAGCCACGGTTAAAGGGTCAACGAGACTGGGCAGCTTCTGATTGATCGACGGAACAATCGTTCTATTTCGAGCCTTCACCAACGGATCGTGATAGTCGTTTTCGTTAATGCTAATTGCAAAGCCAATTTCGAGCCCACGGTCCGAAGCAATAATATAGATTTGCGGCATTCTACCGAATGCTTCCGAACCTGCTCCGCAGATCGCGACCCACACGTCTACTGGTCTATGACCACGCGAACCATATTGCCGCGAATAGTTCATAGATTTTATTTCTACGACGTTTGGGTTCTGAAGCGAATTTTGAGCTGCATGAGCCGCGCTCATCAGCTCATCGTAAATCAACGAATATTTCGCTTTATCTTCATCTGGTATGATACCAGCATTATTTTTACTTCCAAATGCATTGGTAGGCGCGTTCTTCCAACGCTCAAACACCTGCATAGCAGAGGGGTCAGCTTCAATCATTTAAGTCTATCACTCGGTTTTGCTTGAGAACGACTGCTTTCTGGCGGAAAGCGAAGTTCATTCACATCGATTTTGGCATTAGTAGCCTCGATTAAATCAATTTCAGCACGGTCACAAAGAAGTAGCATGTATGAAAATATATCAGCGAGCTCACCGGTGAGTGCTTCGCGCTCAGCCCCAGTGATTTCGTCTTCAGTTTTCCGCTACTGAAAAATCTCTAAGAGCTCCGCCGCTTCAACAGAAATCGAGATAGCGAGATCTTTGGGAGTGTGAAATTGCGCCCAATCTCGCGCATCTCTAAAATCACGCAATCGCTCAATCAATTCTTCCAACAATCAATGCCCCCGATATACTCGCCTTCGAGCTCTACGAAAGTGAGCATATTTAAAGAACAAACTGACCACCATGGCCGAGACCTAATTTTTTAGGGCGTGTCATTAAGCTAAGTTACAGAACTGCAACTAAAAGGAAATTCGCGTTATTTGCGCACAGCCACTGTAACTTCTAGAAGGCCCTCCTCCCCCCTCTCTCCTGGGTCCCTCCCCGCAAGTTTGTTCGATGAAACGACTGAACTTACTAAAAGAGACAAGCTGGTAGGTTAGTGACGGAAGAAATACAAACACGCTGTTCAACGTGCCATGAAATGCCGCGTTTGCGCAAAGCGTGAAAAAATCTTGCTGAACCATTTGTGCTATCTCTACGAGAATTCTGTAAGAATACCACAAGGCCTCGCGCACGGAGCTTATCTCACCCGCCACAGACTTCAGCCAACGCTGCATTAGAAGGATGGATGTGAACCGAGTTGCTAAACATGACATAGTGAAGTTTACATACTTAACTGAAGCAGCTGCTGCGGCCGTTTTATACCCCCACCCCTACCCCCCTAATGGGTCCCTTAGGCTTATTTTCATTGCATAAACAACGTTTTCTGCGGGTTGTAGAATGGCGCAAAGATCTCCTTTCCGCTAACACAGCGAAACGTTCAGACTAGCCGACACCCCGCTATGTCGTATTGCCGTCAGGCGGCGAGCCGCGCCCGCAGGTTAGCCACGCTCGAAGGATGCCAGCTCTTGCCGCGTGCCGTCTTGATGCCACGGCGGTTCAGCTCTTTGGCGATGCCCGCAAGCGTCGTGATACCGTTCGCCTGCACCTCTGCCAGCGTCTCAGCGAGGTCCTGTGCGCGTGCGTCGGCGTTAGCCGATGCTGCCTGCCGGGAAGCCACGTTGCCCTTCCCTGCGCGTCTCAGGGCCTCTGCGCCGTTGGGGTTCCCAAGCTGCTGACCTCTTGCTTTAGCGGCGGCGAGAGCTGCTTTGGTGCGCTCACGGATCGCGCGGGCTTCGTCCTGTGCCACGAGAGCGAGGATACCGACCGTCAGGGGCGTGGCAGACGGGTTATCGCACGCCACGAAGTCAACGCCAGAGTCCTGTAAATTAAGGAGAAAAGCGGCGTTTCGGCTGAGGCGGTCGAGCTTGGCGATCACAAGCTTAGAGCCGGTGAGCTTTGCCAGTTTCAGCGCCGCTTGGAGCTGCGGACGATCAGCCTTTCGCCCGGACTCCACTTCCGTGAACGCCCCGACGATCTGGGCCGCGTTAGCGGCTGCAAAGTTCCCGATGGCTGCTTGCTGAGCTTCGAGGCCAAGGCCCGATTGACCTTGAGAGCGGGTGCTGACTCGGCAGTAGGTCACAATCTTCATAGCAGGGCCTCCTTTTCCAAACTAGCGTAACGTCCGTTAGGCCGGTTTGTAAAGGTGTCAGGCATGATTGTCGATTCAAAACAATGACTTGAGTCGAAAACGGACTGTTTCTTAACGCGGTGAGGCGGGATTGCCGAAGTGAGAACAAAATGAGAACATATGGTCGAGGTTGCCACGTCGAACGCGCGGGGCGACTACGAAGGACTTTTAGCGCTTTTTGGTAAAGTAAGAAATGACTCGGACAAAAAGAGAACGCACGCTATATATCGTGTATGTTGCGGAATATGGAGTTAGATATGGGGACCCATGAACAGTTCTCCCTTGAAAGCTTGATTATCTCGAAGCCGGATTTGCAGCCCGGACTGAAAGAGAGTATCGCTAAGGGAGAGAAGCCATCTCACTACCTCAACAGATACCATGCAGAGCACAAGGTGCGTTGCGCTTTCTGCGACAGTCACATGCCTCATAACAAGGGCTTCACGGTCCAGATGGAGGACGGGCGCATTGCCCTGTGCGGTAAGAACTGCGCGGAAGAGTTTTTCGGGAAAGAGGTCGCAGACAACCACGAACAAGAGCTGGAAAAGCAGATCAGGCGTGCGACCAAGCGCAAGATCATCAAGAGGACGTTGGACGGAATTCCTAACGCCTTGGGCCTCATCTCCGAAGAGCTGGTCGAGATGGAGCGACAAGCCGCAGCCGCGTCACACGCGCTCTTCGGGGAATTCCGTTACAGTGGCATACAGTCGGAGCTGACAGAGCAAGGACGGTATGAGCTGAAAGAGTTGAAACGACGCTGGGTCGAACGCGAAGACCGTTACGGGGTGACGCAGCGGGTGCCGATAGATGAATCCAAAGTCGTCTTGACCGTTGAGGGCGCGGCGATCCTGCGTGGCGGTGACGCTCTACCTCTTCTCAGGTTCCAGAGGGCGCGTAAGCAGCTTTCACAATTGCTTGCCGTCGACACCTCGAAAGAACTGAGTGACATCGTCATAGACCGGATGACAGAAGCTAGAAGCCAAGTCATTCGGGACGTCAGGGATGCCTGCCGGTTCCTAGACTTGTGTGCCCAATTCTACACGAAGGAGAACGTGAAGAAACTATCGAAACTCGCCCAAAAAGTTAAGTCGAGCGCTTAAGAGGTGGAGTTGTACAAGCGCCAAAAGGGCTTCAACTTGATAATCACCCCCGAAGGAAACAGACAGAAACAGACGTTGCCTGTGCCCGACTTCGCGAAGCGCCCCAGTGTCAATGCGCTTCTTGCCTCTCTCAAGGATGAAGCGAATGGCTAGACAGGTCCGCCTTGGTCAGAACGTTACCGTGGTTCAATACGGCCCCCGCGTCATGATGATCGAAGTGATGAAGAGTGGTGTAGTGTGCCTACAGGTCGAGCGAGGCGAACAGGGGACTATCCAGCGTCTCAGCTCTTTCCCATATGACTAAGGTTAGTTGTTCGCTCGCGACTGACGGGCGATCCATGCTGAGGCCTCTGCCTGCGTGGAGAACGGGGCGCGGTCGTGTGACCGATGCTGCTTCCCCGCGATGATCTCGACAACTTCGTATAGAGTGACGTCCCCGCGCTCAGGGTGCGATATGGTAAGAGGGACTATTTCGTATTCCATCGGGAATTCCTTTCTTTCGCTCAAGGCTACACGGAAACTGTGCAGTGGCAAGCCCGCTAACGCGGGCCATCTCCCTTGCGGAGGGAGGGGTCAGAAAACGGTAACCCCCTTACCGAAGACTTACCGAAATTATCCTTTATTTTCAATAAGGTAATGACACCCCCTAGGGTAAGGGGTTGTAACAGTAATTATAGAAAATCACAGCGTAGCGTGACCTACCCTTCCGCCCTCTCTCGCTCTAACGAGTAACGCGCATTTCTATAGCCCGGAGCGGAAAAAGCTCTTACCCACCCCCTTCCCTTACCTCCTTGGAAATAAAGGGAAATTTCGGTAACCCAGTGGTAACCCCCTTACCGCCCTTACCTCATTGAAAACAAAGGGAAAACCGACGAAGACCCCCTAACGGGGGCCTGCATCCTGTCATTTCGGGCTGTTTCAGCGGGTCTGTTATGACGAACCCCGGCGTTTCCGCAGTCTGAAAGGTTGCGAGGTTATGACGAACCCCGGCATTTCCACGTCCACCACAGACCCGAAACGCACCGGGGGCGTCATACAAAGGCCTACCGCTCGATCAGGTCCAGCCGTTCCAGTTCGTAAAGGGTGCCCTTGTTATCGTTCCCCGCCCTCTGGAAGACATAGCGCCCCTGACGCTTCTTGTCGTCGTGCCGATCCTCGCGCCACTCCCTGACCGCCCCAGCCATCGCGCCGACACGCGCTGCGAGGTTCGTCTTGGCAGCGTCGGGGTAGAAGACCTTCCCGTCATCGACCTTCATATAGCCGGAATGCGCAAGGGCAATGCCACAGTCCATGAGGGTGTCACGGATGGAAACCACACGGTAGCCCTTGAACGGTGCGTCTACCATGTTCCCGGAGTCATCCTTGGTCTTCTGGGGCGGCTTCTCATCGCCCCAGACACGGAACAGGGTGCCCGGAACGCTCTCGGCGCGAGGTGCAAGGTGCGCTTCGATCAGAGCATCCATCAGCATGTCTTCGGGGGCGTCGACCCGTCCGACTTCCTGCATCTGTTCCCGGTTGCCAAGGAAGCCCATCACCCCGGCGGCGTCGAGGATGCCCCCGATGATACGGCTATGGGCTTCAAAGCCACCCAGAGGCTTTCCGTTCCACATCGGGCATCCCTTGGCCTTCCAGTTCTGGACAAGGACCAAGAAGGCGTGAAGGTAACGGCCCGCGTTAGCGGGGATGTGTTCGTCGAGGTTATACTTGAAGCCGTCCCGGTCGCCGGGGCTTTCCATCTTGGGGTCGAGGTTGATCAAGAGCATCCGGGATGCGAGTTCGGAAGAGAGCTGAGTCCGGTTCCCGGTGAAGAGCCACGCGGCGTCCATCTTCACGTCGACCAGTTCGGACACACCCAGCCGCCGCCCAGTATACCCCGGCCACGCGGACATTGCCGCCGCCAATTCCCCGAAGTCCACCTTGCCGCTGTCCGGCAGGTTGTCAAAGAAGATAAACGGTGCCCCGCTGTCCGCTGATGCCACCAAGGTCTTCTGAACCTCGGACTTGCTGTCAGGCAGACTCTGGGGCCTGCCCATCTTGTTGAGCATGGCCATCTGCGACACGTTCGACAGCAGCTTAGTTGCCCCGGTGCGGGGCTTGTCCTTCCGGGCAAGGTGCCCCGGCGTCGGTCCATTGATGAAGGCGCGACACAAGGGCGTCAGTCCGGCAGACAGGGCGTGACAGAACGAAGGCACGTTCTCGCCGCCCGTCACGGCCTCGATTACTGCGTCCCGCGTGGTCAGGCCGTCGAAGGGGAAGTCTGCCAGCACGTCGAGCAGCTCACCCACCGCCTGCGTCACCTCCTTGTCGCTGGGGACTTCGGGCACGGGAGGCACCTCCACCCCCTCACGGGGGCGATAAAGCAAGCCGCTCGCGGCGTGGTATCCGGGCTCGGTAATCAGCGACATGTCCGAGCCGAAGACCGGGGACTCGATGATGCGATGAAGGGCGGGGTAGCCGTTCCGGTCACGGTGGAAGACATTATTCACTTCGTCCATGGGCGCGGGCTTGGACTCGTCCTCCTTGATGAAGTCGAACCGGCGTTCCAGATGATACTTGAACCTGTCCTTCCTGATCTCCTTCATTCGGGCGTTGCCGTCTTCGTCGTGCTGGACGTCAACAAGAAGGCCGTTGTGGTGGAAGATGACGGGGGCGTCGGTGGCCTTGGTCATTAGACGGTAGATGTTTTCGCAGCGATCACGGAAGGGAGTCGTGAGGACGACGCTTTCAATTCCCAACTTGCGGCGCTCTGCCCGGTCTGCTTCGCGATCATCCTCCGCGCGGTTGTCGTCCTCCTCCTTCCACATCTTGTTGAACGTCGAAAGGTCGAAGACACGGTTTGCCTTATCCGTGACAAGGGCGCGAATCTGGCCCTTCAAGGAATCCGCTTCGGTGTCCGGCAACGCCTTGCGAATGATCGCCCGAGTCTTCTTGGTGGCCTTCAAGTCCCCAGCGACAATAGCGCGGGCCTCAGTTACCAGCGGGTGTTCGTCGAGTTCGATCAGTTCTTCTTCATCCTCGCCTTCGATCAGGTAAACCGAGTCACCGAACAACAAATCTTCGTCGAACCAGCCCTGCCGCAGCATCTCTTCAAGGAATTCGAGCTTATGCCGCCCCTGACATGAGTCATGGTGACAGAAGATGGTCCAATATCCGTGCTGTGCGTCAAGAGCATTGACTGCCATCGTCGCAGTGCCCCCCTCCTGCGTATGCTCACTCTCGAACGGGCACTCGATATGGACGTGCCCCTGCGCTTCGCCACCGCTGACGCGGATACGATCCGAGCAGTAATCCTCAAGCAGGTCTGCAAGCTGGAACCGCTTACCGGCCTTGTAATGCCAGTCATTCAGGCTCTTACCAGACGGCGTCACACACTGCGGAACGGCACCCTCTTCAAAAGCACCGCCAGCGATCTCGAAGGCATTCATATCCCCAGTGATGCGCGTCTTTGTATAGGTGCTTTTCTTCATCGGCTTCACGTCTTTGAAGTCGAGAGGATCCCCGCGCACAATCGCGCAATACCAGTCATCTGCATTCTTAGGGTGACGTGCTGTAAAGAACAGACGCGACGGGTCGGTGCAGCTCGTATCGAAGTGGATCCCAAACATATTCTGAGCAAGACCTGTGATGGCGTCTTCCCAGCAGTCAAGTGCATCCGCGTGGGTCCCTGCCAGATCAACGATCTTCACCGGCTCTTTCAGCGGGAAGATGAGACGGAACTTGTCTAGAGGAGGCGTATCAAGATCGATGACAACGCCATCCTTTACCTGCTTTTTAATATGCAGGATCTCGATGCCTTGGATAAAGCTTTCTTCGTAGCGGTTCTTATCGAAGTCACGAAGGTAGCGCTGAACCTGCGTAAGGTTCAATTCATCCGGCCCGATCTTGAGCTTGCGGAGAACGTCATCATATTTGAGCTGCAGACCACGCTTACCATGGCTGTGCGATGTATAGATCAGCGCAAATAGGCCCTTCTCTTCCACCATCGCGATCACGTCATCAAGCGCAGCGCCTGCGTCGATATCAATCCCCATTGCATACATGGTCTCCATAGCTTTCGCTTTACGCGTTTTGCCGATGGATTCGCCGAGGACGATAGAGCTACCTGACTTTTCCTTACTCTCTCGTCACTCTCCTGACCCTCAAGAATCCCAACATCGTCAAAATTGTGAGATCCACCTTGGAATGCGACCGTTTCATCAGAATGGTCAGGGTTAATGTCATATGTCATTTTGTTTAGCTCCTTAAGCTTCTATCTGAGTTGCAGGCATGGGTATCCATTCCCGCAAGACGAGTTCATTCTTCTCATGTGTTTGAGTTACGTCGATTTTCGTCAGAACGCGGTATGCGCTCTAAGCGCGTTTTACGTTCAACATACGTGTTAGATCGGCACTTTCTGGATCAGTGATAAGCCACTTTCACAGATGCCGGTGGTGCTGTTAATCGCAGCACTTCGCGAGCAAGACTTGTCATGGTCGCTTTCGTAAATTCACTAACAGGCTGAAGCGCTACGTCCGAAAGTAGCGAAGTGATTTGAATAAGGTGCTCTTCACAATTGTTGCTCATGTTTGATCCCTCCTTTCTGTTCCAAACAATTTCCACATGATTGAAATTAAGTCAAGCGTTTGATTTTTAATGATTTTTTTTCAGCTTGAAGCCGAAATCCGGCACTTAAAAGCACAATCTTTGTCGGCTTGAAGACGAAGGTTTAGCTTCAAGCGCATATTGTTTCATAGAACTTCAGCTTGAAGCTGGAGGAGGGCCGATCAAGTTTTTAGTGGGCGATATCTACTGCGCGAATCAAAGCAGAGATTTTGCTCTCCAAATTTAATAACTCTTCCTTCTGCAGCCTTTGAACGTGTCCAAGTCGTCTCTTCCTGGGCAGATGTGCTGGCGATATACAAACGCGGTTACCAGCCATCCCTTTTTTAGAGCCCCAACGCATTCGTTGGATCTAGAAGTTCGCGAGCGGCTACGAAGTCTTCGATATTTAGCGGCAGGCACTCCTTCGCATACCCAGGAGAACGCCCTCGATGCCACGCTCCCGACCCATCGCTTGCGGGCTGAAATTGAGCTAGACGAAGCGCAATGCGACATGCACGAGCACTAATTTTTGTTTCAATTTTAGATACTTGCTCAGCCGACACGGTGTAATTGCCACTATTCGAATGGCAACGGTCAGAGAACAATGCAGCGTATTCGCGCAGCAGAGAGCGCTCGATATATTCGAGTGAGAGGGTCATGAAGGCAAACCTAGGTTTCTGGAGTTTTATGTTTGATAAGTGGTCCACGAGGACGCCGATGGACCAGACGAGAGCTGCGTTCTGAGCAGCTACTTTTGCGTAGGCGCGAAGCTAACGCCTAACGCGGTCAGTTTTAATCGTTGAGCATAGTTGTGCGATCACAAGCTGCTCTTGCCCTTCTTGCGGCTGGCGAGAGTTCGATCTTTCGTTTGATAAATCGATTTTGAATGGCCAGTAGGTCAGTGGGCGAAACTTCTTCTTTGGTTGGAAGAAAATAAGTTACTCCGGTGACCCTATCGCGGCCAAAGAACTGCGCCCAGCCAGCGGGGCCTCCAGGGCTGTTAGAAATATGGCGAATAATTTCGGAGACGCTCATACCATATCCCATTTTCTTGCTAGATTGATACGTGCCTGAGGATCGCCGATTTCACGCAAAATACGTAGGCGTTGCGCGTGAGTATCCGGATCAACCTTTTCGACCAGAGGCAATTCTGCCTTCTTGTTTTTTTCAATCTCGCGACCAAGCTCCATGCGTTGATAGCGGCTCCAACCACTCAGGTCTTCGGCACCACTTTCTAGCTTGTCTCGAATATCGCGAGTGTAGACGCGTTTGCCGATCAACGGATTCTTTCGTGCCTCCTCACAACATGCGTCGAGATTGAAACCCGCCTCAGGTGTGATCGAGGCAAGCTTCAAAGAACGATTTTCTTGAAGCTCATCGGCAGTGATTTGGACACCCATAGCCGCAAATTCTTGGATGACTGTGTCGGCGAGAGCAGCAAAACGGTTTGCCACTTCAGGGTCATCATCCATAATTCGTTGGAAGTTTGTTTTCATGTTTTACTTTCTGGGGGTGTGTATTCACCGCCCGATTGACGCTCTTCAGCCGAGAGAGCATATCTTTGGTAGTTGCCGCCTCGCGATTGAAGACGGCAATTCAGCAATAAAAACGGCTGGGAATTTGAGCGCGTTAGCTGTTGACTACCGAACGGAAGTCCTCTCGGATCTACAAGCTGACGCTAGGAAGCGTTCGGCGATCAATTAGTCCGCCGAGCGCAATGTTTTGAGAGACACCACATTCGATCAAGCGGCAGCTAAAAACTCCACTTCACGAGGTGTAGAGGAATGCATCACGGCAAAAGTCGGTGCAAACAGCGAGAACTCAGGCAAGCTTGAATTGTCGCCTGTGATTAGGAAGGGCAGCACATACTGCGATAGAACCAACAGGGTCCGCAGACGCTCAGTATCCGAAACCAATAGTCCGGTATCGATTTTGCATGCGAGCGCGTTGAAAAACGAAATGCGCACCATCTTCAGGCGCTTTAGCATCATTGGGTGCTGCTCCATCCAGGAACATACACCTTCTGCGGCGGGGAGCATATCGTCCCCGCCGACCCACAGGCCCGCATCATGCTGCGCCAGTCCCAGAAGCGTGCTAGATTGACTAGCGTTTAGGCGCGGCAAAATATGGGCGATATTGTAACGATGAGCACGCGCACCAGGCTCAGATACTTTCGGCACATCCGAAGTCCATCGCAAAACGGTCGTATGCGTTTTTCCCGAAGCCCTAGCAACGTCATCGGTCGATACAGTCAGAGTCATGAGTTTCCGTTTTATTTTTCCCTTGACAAATATATATCATAATAATTTTGAATTGTCACGAATCACGACAAAACGGGTCACAAATTTTCTAAATACATAGAAAAGCCCGCTAAACGCGGGCTCATTTTTTCCATTAGATATCTGAAACTCAGTCTGCCATTGGATCCACTTTGGCGAGACTATCAAACAAGTATCGCATCGCCGCCCCGTTACCATATCCACCTTCCACTACATCAGGGTTCGCACGGCCCGTCAGGTATCTTCGGTGAGAATCCGGAATACCTACATTATCAGCAGCATCTTGAAGCCGGTGCCGGAAGCTATGAAATGAAACATTCTCACCGGTAATCTTGAGAGTTTCTTCTCTCAACCGATTAAAACGCTTTCCATAATTCGAGCTAACACGCCCTCGAGCGTCTGGTGTGAGCTCTACATAACCTTTTGCGTATCGAGCCCACTCCACGAATGCACCTGCTTGCCAATCAGAAACAATGCTTCGGCGACGCTCAATGTGCTCACGCAGCCCGATCTCCAAAAGCCTTGGATGGACCGGCACCCACCGAACCGTGGCGCGGCTTTTTGCTCGTTGATTTTCACCCTCATCGGTAATCTGCATTGAGAAGACGCCATCTCGCATTTCAAAGTCACAAAGACGAATCTGAGCGACCTCTTGCAATCTCATGCCGTGGTGGGCCGCGATCCATGGACCCCAATAATCAACGGTTTCTCGACCATATTTAGGGTCATCTGACTGGCTCACATAATCCAGTAACTGCCGAACTTCAGCCGCAGTGAACGGCCTTCTGGCATCGATCCTCTGAGCACTAAACTTTTGCTTCACTTTAGCTAGTTTTACGTTCTTCCAAGGATCATCGGAACGATAGCCTTGCTCGACAGCAAAAGCGAGAAGACGCCGAAGCATCGAGTGATATTTGGCGAGCGTCGCATCTCCAAGCGTTTCTCTGCGATTGCTCTTAGCCCATTTCACCGCCTCATCCAGCGATAGATCACGAACAAAGCGGCCATCATCTAGCTTACCCGATGTAATTTTGGGGAGCCCTTTTACGGCCTTCAAAAAATCGCGCAGATGAGCTGCTGTAAGATCTTTGACTGCTATTTCGCCATGCATCTCTGTAAATCGGCGCACGAAATAACGAGCTGAATCTGCGGTTTGAGGATCAACCGCTGGAGCCCATTCCTCGACCAGATCACGCAAACTGAACACGTCACCGATGAGTGCAACATTCTGCCCCAATTGCCGCAGAGCCCGACCTTCAGCATTCACCTGTGCACGAAGCTCATTGGACCCAGCGCAGTGTTCCGCCTTAGCGATTGCTAACTCTTCTGCCGAGGAGAGACCACCTACTTCGAGCTTATAGGGCGCTCCATTAGCATAGGTTTCAACATCAATATCCCCCGCGTCAGCGGGAACGCCAGCCTGCCGAAAGGCTAAAGCGATCTTACCTCGCTCAAACGAAGCTAAGAGCCCATCCACTCCACCAGAGCGATCAAGAAGCGCTCGTTGATCTTTTGTAAGGTTTCGTTTGAGCGCCTCTATGCCCTCTGCAGCTTTGGCTTTATCTATTTGCGCATCCATAATCGCGCGAATGGCACGAACCTCCCGCTTCGCTTGCGCGGGGTCAGAGGTCTTTAGGCTACGCTGATAAATGTCTTTACCGTCCCACTCCTTACGGATGCGAGAGTCCACGCGAATTTTCACATGATACTTCCCCCGTAACTGGATCGTATCGGGAACTTTTGGAAGGGCCACGGCGTCACCTAAACGTCAAACGTCACACAACGCAGCGTGACGTTCTGTGTGACGATTTGCAACAGGAGAACTATACGAATGTTGTTGATTATCACCAACATTATGACTCTGAAGGACAAATTTCCTTCAGAGAAATGGTGCGGTCGAGAAGACTCGAACTTCCACGGGAGTTACCCCACAGCGACCTCAACGCTGCGCGTCTACCAATTCCGCCACGACCGCACTGTCTCTGGCTTGGTGAGGGCTATCTAGCGGCTGTCTGCGAGCTTGAAAAGAGGAAAAATGCGTTTGCCGGATTTTTTCTTTGATCCCTGCGCGATGGGCCTTTTGCGCAAGGCGTTCTGCCCTTGCATCCAAGGCCCGAAAGCGCGACATCAGGGGGAAAAATCGGAGGATGCCATGGTCGAATGGATTCACGCAGATCAGCCCGTTCCCTATGAAGAGGCGCTTGCCTTCATGGAAGCGCGGGTCGCCGCGATTCATGCCGGTGAGGCAGAGGAAGCGATCTGGCTTCTTGAGCACCCGCCCCTTTATACGGCAGGCACGTCCGCGCAGCGGAAAGATCTGGTGGACCCCGACCGCTTTCCGGTTTTCGAGGCAGGACGTGGCGGGCAATATACCTATCACGGGCCGGGCCAACGCATCGCCTATGTCATGCTGGACCTTAACAAACGCGGGCGCGACGTGCGCGGCTTTGTCAAGAAGCTGGAAGACTGGGTGATCTCGGCGCTGGCGGATTTCAACGTCAAGGGCGAGATTCGCGAAGGCCGGGTCGGCGTCTGGGTCGAGCGCCCCGACCGCCCGCGCGGCATCGACGGCGCGCTGGCCGAGGACAAGATCGCCGCCATCGGGGTCAAGCTGCGCAAATGGGTCAGCTTTCACGGCATCTCGATCAATGTCGAACCCGATCTGGAACATTTCACCGGAATCGTGCCCTGCGGGATCAAGGATCACGGGGTGACCAGCCTTGTCGATCTGGGGCTGCCGGTGGAAATGGGCGATCTGGACGCCGCGCTCATGGCCCATTTCAACGAGATTTTCGACGAAAGTCCTGTGGAGCAGGACTAAAATCCCGTAACAGCCTTTTTACAGGCATGATACAGTCGCCCCAAGCGCATTTGGGCCTGCGGGAGGCAGGTCCGGATCGGTTCGGGAAAGAACCACCTGTTCGAACGAGGAAATAGCGATGAAGATTAGCCTGTTTGCCACACTCACCGCAGTCACCCTTGCCGCCCCTGCTTTCGCGCAGGATGCCGCCAAAGGCGAAAAAGAGTTCCGTGCCTGCAAAGCCTGCCACGCCATCGTGGCCCCCGACGGCACAGCCATCGTCAAGGGGGGCAAGGTCGGCCCCAACCTCTATGGCGTGATCGGACGTCAGGTGGGCAGCCTTGAAGGGTTCAAATACAAGGATTCGATCAAGGCCGTCGGCGCGACCGGCGCTGTCTGGACCAAGGAAGAGCTCGAAGTCTATATCACCGACCCCAATGCCTGGCTCGAAGAGAAAACCGGCGACAAGGCCGCGCGTTCGGGCATGACCTTCAAAGCCAAGAAAGGTCAGGGCGATATTGCCGCCTATCTGGAATCCGTGGCCAAATAAGCCCGCCACAGAGATGTCAGCCGATGAACATGCCCGCCAGCCTTTGGCGGGCATTTCCTTTGGCAGGGATTGATTGTATGCGGGGCGCGATCCGGCCCCGCACGGCCCAGAGGAGAGACGCCATGCCCCGACCCGATGCCAGCAGCCTGCCCGCGACAGATGGCCAGAAGGGCACGCAGACCGGCGGATCAAGCGACCACAAGACGATCGGTCTGCTCTATCTGGTGACTGCGGCTCTTGTCGGGCTGATTTCGGTGGTGGTGACCGTTTATATGCGGCTCGAGCTAATGGAACCGGGCGTGCAATATCTGTGCGCCGAGGGCGCGCGGCTCTGGCCGACGCAGGCCCCCTGTTCCGCCAATAGCGCGCTTTGGGATGTGCTGACCGCCTCGCATGGGGTGCTGATGATGTTCTTTGTCGCCATCCCGGGCCTTTTTGCCGGTTTCGGCTCCTATCTCTTGCCGCTGCATCTGCGCGCACCCGAACTGGCGTTTCCGCGCCTGAACCGCAGCGCCTACCAGCTATATGTTCTGGCCTGCATCATGGGCATCGGCGCGCTGTTTTCGGCCCATACCGTGCCGGTGGCCATTGCGGCGCTATTCGTGATGGGGATCTCGACGATCCTGACCGCGATCAACATGATTACCAGCTTTCTCAATATGCGCGGCCCCGGCGTGACGCTGCATGACGCATCGCCTTTTGCATGGTCGATCCTTGTGACAGCCGCCCTCGTGCTGTGCACGCTGCCCGTGCTGGCCGGAGCGATAACCATGATGCTCGACCCGAGCTACCGGCATGCGATCCACGAGGATGACCCCGAATTCTACCGGCAGATCCTGTGGTTCTTCAGCCATCCCGAGATCTACATCATCATTCTACCGGGCTTCGGGATTATCTCGCAGATCATCTCCACCTTCTCGGGGCGCCCGCTTTACGCCCAGAAAGTCACGATTTATGCGATGCTGGCCATCGGCCTGCTCGGTTTTGCCACATGGGCGCATTACATGTTCACCCGTGGGCTGATGGCAGGCGAGGATAGCGGCTTCACACTGGCCGCCACCATTGTCGGCCTACCAACACTGGTCATCCTGTTTTCATGGATCATGACACTGGCGCAGGCGCGCCCGCATTGGCGGACCCCGCTTCTCTGGGCGCTTGGCTTCATCTTCCTCTTTATCATGGGCGGGTTGAGCGGGCTGCTGATCAGCGGCGCTCCGGTCGATATCAACCATGCGGGCACCTATTTCGTGGTCGCGCATTCGCATTACGTCATGAGCCTCGGGGCGATTTTCGCCCTTTTCGGCGGCCTCTATTTCTGGATCGGAAAAATGTCGGGCCGCAACTATCCGGAATGGGCCGGACAACTGCATTTCTGGCTGATGTTTCTGGGAACGAACCTGACATTCTTCCCGCAGCAAATCCTGGGCCAAGAGGGTATGCCCCGCCGCATTCTGGATTATCCGGACCAGTTCGCCCTGCTCAACCAGCTCTCGTCGATCGGAGCGTTCCTGTCGTTCTTTTCCTTCTTGCTGTTCCTGGGCATCATCCTGTGGACGGTTCTGGCAGGGCGGCGCGTCCCTGCTGCCATGCAGGAGGGCATGACCGCCGAATGGACGCTCCCCTCTCCGCCGCCGCCGCATAACTTCGAACGGCCGGTTTAAGAGCTGCTCCGGTTCGGGCCGACCGGCAGACATCTATATTGGCGTTCCACTTCCAATGCCGCCGAACGTGCCCAGCGGTCTGATGTGCCGTTCACGGTTGCCTCCAATGTCGCCGCATCCGATACGCCAGAATCCAGAACCGAAACCAGTGTTTTGGCGAATGTCGGCCCGTAAGAAGCCATCTTGTGCTCATAGGCCAGATGCGCCTTCTGCCCGCGCGATCTTGTATCGGCCTCGGTTGCGCCGCGCGCACAGGCATAGGTGAACGCACCGCCCGATTGGCTGGCAAAAGACAGGAACTCGCGCTCCGGCATCGCCTGTTTGACCTGCCCGAGCGACGTGTTACAGCCCGAAACGATCAGCCCCGCCAGACAGAGAATTCCGGTTTTCAGATGTCCAAAGCCGGTCATAGCACCCCATATCTCGTAATGAACAAAGACATGGATGTGGGCAGCGCGCGCGCCGAAGGCAAATCACGGCTTCGAAAGTCACCTTTCGCTTTGTGGATTTCCGCCCATTACGACGCTCTAGATATCGGACATCCCTCGCACCGAGACGGATTGCGCCATCTCTTCCAGCTCGCCCAATGTCAGTTGGTCATACATATCGCGTGAAATACCGCGCAGGTCATGAACCTGACGCTGACCACGCCGTGCGGCCAAAGCAGCCGATGCCGCGCGCGCATGCGAAACAGAGAGCTTTTCCATTCTTCACCCCTTTTGGATTCCGATTAAAGAATGCCAATGAAAGGATTAAAGATGCGTTCCCGCTCAACCGCAAGGATAGGCCATTTCTTGCCGGACACAGGTCGCCAGCGCATAAAAAATGGCGGCCAGGCCGCCATCTTTCGCTATGCCCTGTCACGTCTCAGATCGAAAGGCGATCTTTGACACGCGGACCGACAGAGGCGAAATCCATCTGGCCGGTATATTTTTCTTTCAGAACCGCCATCACACGGCCCATGTCGCGGATCGACTGCGCATCAATCGCGGCAATCGCGGCATCGATCGCCGCCTTGACCTCGTCATCGGTCAACTGGCGCGGCAGGAACGTTTCCAATATCTTGATCTCGGACAGTTCCTGCTCGGCCAGTTCCAGCCGCCCGCCCTCTTCATAGGCCCGCGCGCTTTCATGGCGTTGCTTCACCATCTTGCCGAGAATCTGCATGACATCGCTATCGTTGATCTCATGTTCTTCATTGCTGCCCCGCATCGCAATTTCACGATCCTTGATGGCCGCATTCACCAGACGGAGCGTCGAAAGCCGCCCCTGATCCTTCTCGCGCATGGCCTCTTTCAAGGCTGCGTTGATTTTTGCGCGCATATCCACGGTGAAACCCCTCGTTAATGGAAGAGCATAGGATACTCCGTCTCCGGCCAAGGTACAACATCACTAAACCTCTGTATTTGTTGGAAATAATGTTTTCAATATCGGGCCTTGACCATTGCCGCCTACCCTCGTAGGTTCCGGCAGATTTTGCCCCGGGGAGTCGCGCCATGCCTGCAAGCCACCAGTCATCCGAAAAACCCACCGCGCTGATCGCGCTGGCGGACGGACAATTGTTCTACGGGAAAGGCTTCGGTGCCACCGGCGAGACCGTCGCGGAACTGGTGTTCAACACCGCCATGACCGGTTATCAAGAAATCATGACCGACCCTTCTTACGCCGGTCAGGTCGTTACCTTCACCTTCCCGCATGTCGGCAATGTGGGGGTGAACCCCGAAGATGACGAAACCCAAGATCCGGTTGCTGCCGGTATGGTCGTCAAATGGGACCCCACCGAGCCGTCAAGCTGGCGCGCCACCTCGAACCTTGTCGAATGGCTCGAAAAGCGCAACCGCATCGGCGTGGGCGGCATCGATACCCGCCGCCTGACCCGTGCGATTCGCCAGCTGGGCGCCCCGAATGTGGCGATTGCCCATAACCCGAACGGTGAATTCGACATTGAAGCGCTGATCAAAAAGGCCCGCGAGTGGTCCGGTCTGGTCGGTCTGGATCTGGCCAAGGATGTGACTTGTGCACAATCCTATCGCTGGAACGAAATGCGTTGGGCATGGCCCGACGGCTACAAGCCGCGCAGCGAAGAAGGCAAGAAAGTGGTTGCCATCGATTTCGGCGCCAAGCGCAATATCCTGCGCTGCCTCGCCTCGGCCGGGGCCGATGTAACTGTGCTTCCGGCGACGGCGACGGCGGAAGACGTTCTGGCGCTCAACCCCGATGGTGTCTTCCTGTCGAACGGACCGGGCGACCCTGCTGCGACCGGCAAATATGCCGTGCCGATGATTCAGGAAATCCTGAAAAAGGATCTGCCGGTATTCGGAATTTGCCTTGGTCACCAGATGCTTGCACTTGCTTTGGGTGCCAAGACCATCAAGATGAACCACGGCCATCACGGCGCGAACCACCCCGTGAAAGACCTGACCACCAACAAGGTCGAGATCACCTCGATGAACCACGGTTTCGCTGTGGACAGCCAGACGCTGCCTGCCGGCGTGAAGGAAACCCATGTGTCGCTGTTCGACGGGTCGAATTGCGGGATTGCAATGGAAGACCGTCCGGTCTTCTCCGTGCAATACCACCCCGAAGCCAGCCCGGGTCCGATGGACAGCTACTATCTGTTCGACCGCTTCATCGCCGCGATGAAATAATTCCCACAGAGTTATCCACAGCTTCTGGGGCGCCTTCTGGAAACAGAAAGCGCCCTTTTTATTTGTAGTTAACGATTGATTCAACTTTTGGGCGAAATCTTGTCACCAGTTTTAGCCTGGGGGCGAAATCATGGAGACGACCTTGCACGGCCAGAAGGCCGTCACTTCGGACAACCTGTCCGATCTCAGACTGTTGCGACCGGCCCAGAAGCGCCGCGTACCGCCGCCAAGGCGGGCACGGGTGGGCCGCGCGCCGCTGGGGCAGATCCTTGTCGATCTGGGCTATCTCAGCCCGGGCGACCTGCTGAAAGCCGTCTCGCTACGGGGGCGCGAGGATGCACGGCTTGGCGATATCCTGATCGCGCATGGCTGGATCACGGAGACCCAGCTGATGCACGCGCTTGCCCAGCAATGGGGCGCCAGCCCGATTGATCTGACGCGCGAATCACCAGATCCGCGCCTGATTGACGCGCTCGGGGCGGAATTCTGCTGCACCAAAGTCATCGCGCCGATACGGCGCGTCGGCGGGGTGACGCTTTTGGCCTGCGCCCATCCCGACCTCTTTGCCAGCATCCAGAAAGATCTGCCCAAGGAATACGACCCCTATCGCATGGCCATCGCGACCGAACGCACCATTACCGACAGTCTTCTGGCCCGCCGCAAGACACAGATGATTCGTCGGGCGGAATCGCGCGTTGCCTCCGAGATGAGCTGTCGCGAGCGCGATGAACGACGTGCGGCAACCTGGCTGTTCGGCGTGTTGTTTGCGGGCGCATTGGGGCTGACATTGATGCCTCTGGCTGTCTTCGCGCTGCTCTCGGGCTGGGCCATCCTGACCTTGGTTCTGACTTCCGCCCTGAAGCTCTGGGCAGGCATCACGCAGGCACGGAGCGCGCGCTACATGCCCCAGACCACGCCTGCTCCTGCCGCCCGCCTCCCGGTGATTTCCATCATGGTCCCGATGTTCCGCGAGCCCGATATTGCCGCGCGACTGGTGGCGCGCATGTCGCGGCTGCATTATCCGCGCGAGCTGCTCGATATGCTGCTTGTCGTCGAGGAAGACGATCATGTGACCCGCGATGCACTGGCCAAGGCCGATCTGCCGCGCTGGATGCGGGTTCTGCCCGTGCCCGACGGACCCATCCGCACAAAACCCCGCGCGCTCAATTATGCGCTGAATTTCTGCCGTGGCAGCATCATCGGTGTCTATGATGCCGAAGATGCGCCCCATCCCGACCAGCTGCACATGATTGCGCGCCGCTTTGCCAAAGCGCCGCCGGAAGTCGTCTGCCTGCAGGGCATTCTCGATTATTACAACCCGCGCACGAACTGGCTGTCACGCTGTTTTACCATCGAATATGCGACATGGTTCCGCATGGTCCTGCCCGGTATTGCCAAGCTTGGCTTTGTGGTCCCCTTGGGCGGCACAACCCTGTTTTTCCGGCGCAAGGTGCTGGAAGAGCTTGGCTGCTGGGATGCGCATAACGTGACCGAGGATGCCGATCTCGGGGTGCGTCTGGCCCGCAAGGGATATCGCACCGAACTGGTGCCGACCGTCACGCAGGAAGAAGCGAATTGCCGCATGGTGCCGTGGGTCAAACAACGTTCGCGCTGGCTGAAGGGCTATGCGATCACCTGGGCGGTGCATATGCGCTCGCCCCGCAAGCTGATGGAAGATCTCGGGCCACGCAGGTTCTGGGCGTTTCAGGTGATGTTCTTCGGCTCGCTTTCGCAATACGTGCTGGCCCCGCTGCTATGGAGCTTCTGGCTGATGGTCTTCGGCTTGCCCCATCCCGTCCAGAGCCTGCTTTCGGACACCCAGATCACCCTGCTTGTGGCCGTTTTCGTCACCGCAGAGATTCTCAATATCTGTCTTGCGGCGTGGGCGGTCCGCGGCGAAAGCCACCGGTTTCTGATCCCTTGGGTGCCCAGCATGCATCTGTATTTTCCGCTGGGAGCGATTGCAGGATGGAAAGCGATCTATGAACTGGTCCAGAAGCCCTTCTACTGGGACAAGACCACGCATGGGATCTTCGACCTGCACATCACCCTGCCCGCCAGCCAGACGGAACAGGTGCCGATTGCCGCCCCGCCACGGCCCCAACGGGCGCCCTGGATCAGTTGATCACTGCGGCTGCCCGCCATGAGCACGCGCATCGCTTTTGAGGCGGGTCACGAAGGCCTCCGAGATATGTGCGCGCAACGCGGCCCCTGCCTCGTCCTCGTCACCTGCCGCAATCGCATCGACAATCCGCTGGTGTTCGGCAAGCGCGATCTCGCCACGGCCCTCCGCCGCAAGCGAGGTCGTCGCCAGCAGCGCCATCGACCGATGCACAAGATCCAGCTGTTGCACCAGATAGCGGTTATGCGAGGCCAGATGGATCTGCCGGTGGAACCGCTTATTGGCGCGGCTGAGCGCGATCGGATCTCCGAGTTTCTGATGGTCTTCCTCGATCATCGCCTGCATCACGCGCACTTCCTCGGGGGCCGCATGCCGCGCCGCCAGCCGTGCCGCCAACGCCTCGAGTTCGGCACGCACAGTATAGAGTTCCGCCAACTGGTTATGATCGAGCGACGCGACAATCAGCGAGCGTCCGTCACGCGCCAGCATGGATTGCGTCTCGAGGCGTTGCAGCGCCTCACGCACCGGCGTGCGCGACACCCCCAGCCTCTCGGCCAGTTCGGATTCAACAAGACGGTCACCGGGTTTATAGGTTCCGGCATCAATCGCTTCGAGGATCAGCGTATAGGCGTCTTTTTGCATGGTCCCTCTCGCCTGTCAGGCTCGCATTTTGCATCGGACGACCCTAGGAGCCAGCGCCGGATATGACAAGCGGAAGAAGTGCGACATTTACACCATTCCCCCGAACGCGCTATGGACCATAGTATGAGTACCCCGAACCGCCCCCCGCTTTCCGGCTTCGACCATGTGTCGGACTGGGTCTTCGACCTTGATAATACGCTCTATCCGCCCGAGGTGGCGCTGTTTTCACAGATCGAGGTAAAGATGGCAGATTACGTGATGCGCGAGCTGAAGGTGGATGCGACCCGCGCCCATCATCTGCGCAGCCACTACTGGAAGCTCTATGGCACGACTTTGGCGGGGCTGATGCATGAACATCAGATCGACCCGCTGCCCTTCCTGCATGAGGTGCATGATATCTCTTTTGACGCGCTCACGCCCGACCCCATGCTGGCGCAGGGCATCCGCGCGCTGCCGGGGCGCAAGATCGTCTATACCAATGGCTCGGCCCCCTATGCCGAACAGGTGCTGGCGGCGCGCGGGCTTTCGGGGCTGTTTGACGGGATCTACGGCATCGAACATGCGGACTTCCACCCCAAGCCCCGTGCCGAAGCCTTTGACATGGTCTTCCGCAAGGCAGGCATCCGCCCGCAGGAAGGCGCGATGTTCGAAGATGATGCCCGCAATCTGGAGGTGCCGCATAAATTGGGGATGCAGACCGTGCATGTCGCGCCCATGGCCCTTGAGGCAGATCATATCGGCCATCATACCAATGACCTAAGCGGCTTTCTGGCGCAGCTGATCAAGGCCGGATGATCTGGCCTTCACCGCCAGCCGCGCTATGATAGGGTCAAGACACAGCAAGGAAAGACCGCCGCCATGAGCATAGATCCGATCCAGACCGATATCCTGATTTCGGGCGGTGGCGTGGCGGGGCTGACGGCAGCGGCAGCCTTCGGCACGGCCGGTTTCAAGGTGATCTGCGTGGACCCGATGCCCCCCGTCACTGATGCGCAGGCCGAAGGGGCCGATATGCGCACCACGGCCTTCCTGCAGCCTTCGGTGAAGATCCTTGAGGCGGCGGGGCTGTGGCAGCGGCTGGCGCCCTTTGCTGCGGCGCTGCAGATCATGCGGATCGTCGATGCGGGCGGCGAAAAGCCCGAGGCGCGGCTGACCCGTGATTTTGACGCCTCCGACATTTCGGATCAGCCCTTCGGCTGGAACCTTCCCAACTGGCTGTTGCGGCGCGAGATGGTTGCCCGTCTGGCCGAGCTGCCCAATGTCGATTTCCGCGCGGGCGTGGCCACCACGGGGCTGGTGACGCGGCGGGCCGAGGCGCGGGTGACGCTGTCGGATGGTGCTCTGGTTCAGGCCAAGCTGGTGATCGGCGCCGACGGGCGCGACAGTTTCATCCGTCAGGCGGCGGGCATCGGGGCCAAGCTGCATCACTACGGCCAGAAGGCGCTGGCCTTTGCTGTCACCCATCCGGTCCCGCATGAGAATGTCTCGACCGAGGTCCACCGCACGGGCGGGCCTTTCACCCTCGTCCCCCTGCCCGACCGCGATGGGGCGCATTGTTCCGCTATCGTCTGGATGGAGCGCGGTGCCGAAGCCGACCGTCTGGCCGCGCTGGACAAAGAGGCCTTTGAAGCCGCCATGCTGGAACGTTCGACCGGCATCCTCGGGCCGCTGACGCTGGCCACCCGCCGCGCGGTATGGCCGATGCGGGTGCAGCATGCACAGGCTTTGAACGGCGAGCGGGTCGCGCTGATTGCCGAGGCCGCCCATGTCATCCCGCCGATTGGCGCGCAGGGACTAAATATGAGCCTTGCCGATATCGGCTGCCTGCTGGAGCTTTCGCGCAAACATGCCGAGGATCTGGGCTCGGCGCAGATGCTGACCGCCTACCACCGCGCCCGCTGGCCCGAGGTCCGTGCGCGGATTGCGGGGATCGATATGCTCAACCGTGTCTCGATGATCGCCCCGCGCCCGCTGCGCGATCTGCGGGCGGGCGCTTTGGGGGCGATCTACGGGCTGAAACCCGTGCGCCAGCTGATGATGCGCGCGGGTTTGGGGATGAGGTGATCAGGCAGGCTCCCGCAGAGCCAGCCCGCCTTCTTCCTCCAGAAAAGCCACGATCTCGGGCACGCCTTTGCCCGCTTTCAGCTGCGCCAGCACATAGGGCCGCGTGCCGCGCGCCTTGGCCGTATCGCTTTGCAGAAGGTCGGTATCCACTCCGACATAAGGCGCAAGATCGGTCTTGTTGACCACCAGCAGATCCGAGCGCGTCACCCCCGGCCCCCGCTTGCGCGGGATGTCCTGCCCTGCCGCCGTGTCGATGACATAGATCGTCAGATCGGCCAGCTCGGGGCTGAAGGTTGCCGCCAGATTATCGCCGCCCGATTCGATCAGCACCAGATCAAGGTCGGGGAAGGCCTTGTTCAGATCGGCAATCGCCGCCAGATTGATCGAGGCATCCTCGCGGATTGCGGTATGCGGGCAGCCGCCAGTCTCGACGCCTCGGATACGGTCGGCAGGCAGCACCTGCGCCCGCATCAGGGCCTCGGCATCCTCGCGGGTGTAGATGTCATTGGTCACCACCGCCATCGAGCACCGCCCCGCCAAGGCGCGGCACAGCTGTTCGGTCAGGGTCGTCTTACCTACGCCAACGGGGCCGCCGATACCGACGCGCAAAGGTCCGTTTGCCATTTCTGTCTCCTTCTTGCGGGGCCGCTTGCCCCTATGTCTTGAAGATGCGCACATCCAGAGTTTCATGCAGCATCGCTCCCAGATCGGCACGAAAGGCCGCCGCTGCGAGGTCATCCAACCCCGCGTGGCTGGCTTTCGCGGCGATCTGCGCAATATCGGGATGCAGCCCCGCCAGCACCCTTTGCCCCTGCGCCTGACCCAAAGGCACAAAGCGCACCGCACAGGACACAAGGTTCGAGGAAAAGCTATGCAGAAACAGAGCAATAATCTCTTCGCGCGGCAGATCCATGCCCCGCGCGGCCTGCGCCACCGCCACCGGCAGCGAGACCTCGGCGGGCTCATCCGTGCCATTCATCTGTGCCTGTGCTTTGGCGAAGGCCGTGCCCTGTTCGAGCGTTTCGCGCAGGCGCTCGGCACTGGCGGAAAGCGCGCGGGCATGGGCATCCAGATCCTCCAGCGCATGGCCCTGAAGCCCGAGGCCTAGAAGAACCGCATCATTCCACCCTGCCCCGTGATGCAGGATATCGCGCAGCCATTGCGACAGCCCCGCCTCATCCGAGACCTCTCCCATAGCTATCGCCTGTTCCAACCCGTGGCTATAGGCGAAGGCTCCGGTCGGGAAGGCCGGAGACATCCATTGCACCAAAGACAGAAGTGCCGCTGCCATCGCCTTACCCGTGCGAATGGTCGTGATGGTGATGATGCCCATGATCATGCCCGTGGTCATGGCTGTGCCCGTGGTCATGATCGTGGTGGGCATGGGTGTGATCTGGCCCGTGGTCATGGCCCATCGTGCGGCCCATGCCATAGGCGCCGCTCTCGGGGGCGAAGGGCGCATCCGCATGGCTGACGGTTGCGCCAAGTTGCTTGAGCATCGCCTCAAGCACATGGTCCTGACGGATCACCAGCCTGTCGGCCTCGATCTGGCAAGGCGTATGGCGGTTGCCGATATGCCATGCCAGCCGCGCCAGATCTCCGGTGATCACCAGCACAGGCTCTTCGGCACAGGTGACCTCGACCCGACGCCCATCGGACAGCACAAACGCCTCGCCGCCGCGCAGATTGGTGACCTCGGGCAGATCCACAAGGAAGCTTTCCCCCGACAGCATGGTCAACCGTTTGCGCCGCAGAAAGCGCCCTTCGTAATCCAGCGCGACCGCGCCATCGGCGGAATGCCACTGTCCAGCGGATTCAACTGCAGATGATACGATTTTTTCGCTCATAATGGCCTCATTGTTAGATATGTCTTTAACATTCTTGCGGAATATTCGCCCCGAGGATGCATAGGAGAAGAGGCATATGTCAGGTCTTACCCCCGCCGATGAACTTGCGCAGATCCGTTCGGAGATCATGCGGCTGCGCCAGCGAGAGGCAGAGTTGCGCGAAGCATGGCTGACCGAAGCCGAGATGCCGCGCATCGGCCAATGGCATAAGGTCGAGCTTGTCACCAGCCGCGAGCGAATTTTCGACCCGCGTCTTCTGCCCGACGACATCCGTAAGAACCCGTCCTATTCGCGCGAAAAGATCACCCGCACCATCCGCCTGCGCCGCAAGACACAGGTCGACGTGCTGGCGCATCTGCCCGAGATCGCCAAGATCGATGGCCCGCCGCCGCGCAAAACGCTGTTCCGCCGGATCAGGGCCAGTTGAGGGCCTGCGCCACATCCTCTCAGAACAGGAAGTAGCGCTGCGCAAGCGGCAGTTCGGTGGCGGGTTCACAGGTCAATAGCTCGCCATTGGCGCGCACCTCATAGGTTTCGGGATGCACCTCGATCTTGGGGCGCGCGGCATTATGGATCATATCCGCCTTGCCGATGCCGCGCGTGCCTTTCACCGCCAGCACCTGTTTTTGCAGCCCCAGCTTGGCCGCGACCCCATCGGCCTCGGCCGCCTGAGAGACAAAGGTCACAGCCGAAGCCCCCAGCGCCCCGCCATAGGCGCCGAACATATTGCGGGTATAGAAGGGCTGCGCGGGGATCGAGCCATTGGGGTCGCCCATCTGCGCCGAAACAATCATGCCCCCCATCAGCACCATCTCGGGCTTGGCGCCAAAGAAGGCAGGGTTCCAGAGCACCAGATCGGCGCGCTTGCCCACCTCGACCGAGCCGATATGCTGCGAGATCCCGTGGCAGATCGCCGGATTGATCGTGTATTTCGCGATGAAGCGTTTGACGCGGGCATTGTCGTTATCGCCGGTTTCCTCGGCCAGACGGCCACGCTGTTTCTTCATCTTATCCGCGGTCTGCCAGCAGCGGATGATGACCTCGCCCACGCGGCCCATCGCCTGACTGTCGGACGAGATGATCGACATAGCACCCATGTCATGCAGGATGTCCTCGGCGGCGATGGTCTCCTTGCGGATACGGCTTTCAGCGAAGGCCACATCTTCGGGCACCTTGTTATCAAGGTGGTGGCAGACCATCAGCATATCCAGATGCTCCTCCACCGTATTGCCGGTATAGGGGCGCGTCGGATTGGTGGAGGACGGGATCACGTTTTCCTCGCCCACCACACGCAGGATATCGGGCGCATGGCCGCCGCCCGCGCCCTCAGTATGGAAGGCGTGGATCGTGCGGCCATTGATCGCGGCCAGAGTATTCTCGACAAAGCCCGATTCATTGAGCGTATCGGTATGGATCATCACCTGCACATCCATGTCATCGGCCACCGACAGGCAGCAATCGATGGCAGCAGGCGTGGTGCCCCAGTCCTCATGCAGCTTCATAGCACAGGCACCGGCATTGACCATTTCGACCAGCGCCTCGGGGCGCGAGGCATTGCCCTTACCCGAAAGCGCGAGGTTCATCGGGAAGGCATCAAAGGACTGCAGCATCCGCGAGATATGCCACGGACCGGGCGTGCAGGTGGTGGCCAGCGTCCCATGCGCGGGGCCGGTGCCGCCGCCCAGCATGGTGGTGATGCCCGAGGCCAGCGCATCCTCGATCTGCTGCGGGCAGATGAAATGGATATGCGCATCCATCCCGCCTGCGGTCAGGATCTTGCCCTCGCCTGCAATCACCTCGGTGCCCGGCCCGATGATGATATCCACGCCCGGCTGGGTATCGGGGTTGCCCGCCTTGCCAATCGCATGGATCCGCCCGTCGCGCAAAGCCACATCGGCCTTATAGATGCCCGAATGATCGACGATCAGCGCATTGGTGATGACGGTATCGACCGCCCCGCCTGCACGGGTGATCTGGCTCTGGCCCATACCATCGCGGATCACCTTACCACCACCGAATTTGACCTCTTCGCCATAGGTGGTCAGGTCGCGTTCGACCTCGATGATCAGATCGGTATCGGCCAGACGCAGACGGTCGCCGGTGGTCGGGCCGAACATATCGGCATAGGTGGCGCGGGAAATCTTGGCGGGCATCTAAGCCTCCACTCACTGGTTTTCGTAGAGGCGGCGCAGATCCTCGCTGCGCCGCTGTGTTAGCTCGGTCTTGCACATAGCCACGACCATGGGCTCTAGGGAGCCACCCTCGAATTCGAGCCCCTGCGCCTTGCAGGCGGCATCACGATAGGCGATCCATGCCCGCTGTGCCTGCAAGAGCGCATCGGCCTGAGCTACGCCCCGCGCCTTGGCACGGTCGCGGGTCGCAGCATATTCCGCGTTCAGAGCGGCATCGGCTTGCGAGAAATCAAGCGCCGCACAGCCCGTCATATCGGCCTGCGTCTGCGGGTCCGCGCAGTCTTGCGCCCAGAGGGGTGCACCCCACAAAAGCGCCACAACCACAGCCGCCCTCATTTGCGCCCCGGTACAGAGGGGCCACGTTTGCCCAGCCGTTTCACATTGGCGCGAGTGCGCCGCGCCACAGGCCGCAGCGCAGCCCGAGCAACCGTCTCCGGCGACTTACCCGAGACTGCCGCCTGCGAGGCTTTGGTCCAGCTTTCCACCGCGGCCTTCTGCTTTTCCGCGACCATCCGCGTCATCTCAGAGGGCGCCATCGACCAGAAACCGGCCATTCCGGCGACACGCATGGCAATCACCATCTGCGCCTCGCCCATCATACGGGCATATTCAAACCATAAACGATAGGCCGTCACTGGCGACATGATATGCTCCCTCGGGGTTACAGCTTCCCCATGACCTTCTGGTTGAAGCCCCAGACCTCGCGGGTGCCGCGATAGGGCACAAGCGTGACCTCGCGCGACTGGCCCGGCTCGAAGCGCACGGCGGTGCCTGCGGCGATATCCAGACGATAGCCCCGCGCGGCCTCGCGGTCGAACTGCAGACCGGGGTTGGTCTCGGCAAAATGATAGTGGCTCCCGACCTGAATGGGCCGGTCTCCGGTATTGGCGACCAGAAGGGTGATCGGGGTCAGCCCTTCGTTCAGCGTGATCTCGCCTGCAGCGGGGAAGATTTCACCGGGGATCATGCGCTTACCCCGCAAAGGCCAAAGCAAGACCCGCCACCGCCGTGGCAACGCCCATACCGCGCAGGGCGAAGCGGTGGATCACACGGCCAAAGACCATGCCCGCAACATGCAGAGCAGCCGTCGCCAGCGTGAAGCCCGCGAAATAGGCCGCCATCCCATGGGCCGGACCTTCCGCCCCATGCGCCCAGCCATGCGCCATGCCGAAAAGCGCCACCATCGGCACCAAAGCCGCCACCGGCAGGCGTGCCGACAGAGCCACCACCGCGCCCAGCACGATGATCGAGGCAAGGATCAGCGGCTCGACCGAGAAGAACGCCACGCCATGTGCGCCCATCGCCGCACCGACCAGCATGGAGCCCACAAAGCCCGCAGGCACCGCCCAAAGCGCGCGGCCACCCAGTTGCACGGCCATCAGGCCAATGGCGACCATCGCCAGAATATGGTCCGCGCCGGAAAGCGGGTGTTCCATACCGGCCAAAACAGTGCCTGCCTCATGGCCCGGATGCGCCATAGCAACGCTGGGCAGAAGGGCGGCTGCGGCGATGGTTTTCTTGAGATGTTTCATGGGATGTCCTTGGTATCAGCGAATGGGGTGGTGGACGGTCACGAGTTTCGTGCCATCGGGGAAAGTGGCCTCGACCTGAATGGAATGGATCATCTCGGGGATGCCCTCCATACATTGTTCGCGGGTGATCACCTCGGCGCCGGTCTCCATCAGCTCTGCCACCGACCGGCCCGCACGCGCGCCCTCGACCACGAAATCGGAGATGATCGCAATCGCCTCGGGGTGGTTGAGCTTCACACCGCGCTCCAGCCGCCCGCGCGCCACCATGGCGGCAAGGCTGACCATCAGCTTTTCCTTTTCCCTCGGGGTCAGGTTCATCTTATCCCTCTTCTTCAGATCTGCCAGACACGCGGCGCGGGCCTATTGCCCCGCAGGACCGCCATCGCCCGCAATAATTGTTTCCGCAGCGGCCAGCCGTCCTTGGCGATGCACCGCATAATCACCTTACCGTCAAAGCCCGAAGCTGCCGCCTCGACCCCCTCTTCGTCAAGCACATCGCGCAGGCGGCCAAGCGCGTCCTCCGCCCCCTGACAGCACATCACCACGGTGGCAAAGGCACGGGCATCGCCCAAGATCGCGCCCCTCTGCCCCAGTGCCGCCGAGCCCATGGCAAAGGGTTCGATCATCACGGGCCGCCCCGCGCGGCGGATCTCGCGGCGGTCGCGCAGCGCGAGCGTTTCCACCGTCTCACCCATCGCCTGCCGCCCCAGCACCACGGCCTCCAGCATCAGACAGCCCCCATCAGGGGCCAGATCGATCACCGTGTGACGGTCGATATTAGACCGATCAAACAGGATCGTCTCCTGCGGCAGCCAATCCAGCCAGCCGCCCGCGCCCACCTGATGGCTTACCCGCACAAGCGCTGCGCCCTGATCGGCGCGATAGGCGCGCTCGGCGGCCTGCGTGGTCGCCACGACCCGCCCGCCCTCGACCTCCAGCGCATAAGACAGCGTATCGCCCGAGGTCAGCCCGCCCGAGGTATTCAGAAACACCACCTCCGGCACATCACCCACCCGCGGCAGTTGCGCCTTGGCCGAGCCACGCTGACGCAACCCTTTCAGCCGCCCCGCATGAAAGCGCACGGCAGCCTCGCCATGACTGCGCTGCATCTGCGGCAGGCCCTTCTGGTCAAACATACGCTCTCCTCTTTCCGCATAGATCCCCGCAAATATCGCGAAGGTCCATGCTGCCCCGAAGCCAAGGGCCTGATTTCACCTAGCATTACCAAGGATAGCCCAAAAAGTAACCAAAAGGCGTATATTTGACCATCACCCAAGCGGCCCAAGCCGCCGCTCTTCCGACAGCATCACATTCGCCTCGACATGGCCCACAGCCGGAAGGGTCATGATCCGGCGACGCAGGACGCGCTCGAAATCGGGGATGTCACGGGCCGTCACCTGAAGGCGGTAGTCGAACTGCCCCAGAACGTGCTGGATCACCTGCACCTCGGGGATCGCCCCTGCCGCGCGCTCGAAATCCTCAAGGCTGACACGGCCACGGGTCGCCAGCTTGATCCCCAGAAAGACCGTCACCCCAAAGCCCACCGCCGCGCGGTCGATCACCACCCGCGTGCCCGCCAGCACGCCCGCCTCCTGCAACCGCTTCACTCGCCGCCACGCCGAGGGCTGCGACATCCCCAGCCGCCGCCCCAAAGCACCGGCATTCAGCGTGCCATCCTCGGCCAAGGCCCGCAGGATCTGGCGGTCCGTATCATCCAGCGCGATCATAGCGGCAGCTCCGTACTGTCCTTCACCTTGGAAATCAGCATCAGGGCGTCTGTCTCTTGGATATGCGGCAATGACAGGATCTGGCTGCGGTAGATCTGCTGGTAATGCGCCATATCGCGGGCAATCACATTCAACCGCACATCGGTCTGGCCCAGAAAAGTCTGGATCTCGATCACCTCGGGCACCTGCCGCGCCGCCTCCAGAAACTGGTCGAAGGACCGCGGGTTGGTCTTATCCAGCGTGAAGCGTAAAGACACCTCCACCTCCCAGCCCAAAGCGCGCCAGTTGATAATCGCCTGCCGCCCTTGCAACACCCCTTCGGCCTGCATCTTCTCGATCCGGCGCCAGCAGGTGGCCGTGGTCAGCCCCGCCCGCTCGGCCAGATCGGCATTGCTTTGCGAGGGATCGGCCATCAGATGGCGCAAAATCCTCCGGTCCACATCATCAATTTGCATGACCATTACACCATATGCATTATTTCCGAATTGGAATTTCATTATTATACATAATTCATGCAAAACGTCATGGGAATTCCGACCACAGCCTGTAAACTGCGCACCAAACGCAAGTGGAGGAAAGAACATGCGTGTATTCTATGATCGCGACTGCGATGTGAACCTGATCAAGGACCTCAAGGTTGCCATCCTCGGCTATGGCAGCCAAGGCCATGCCCACGCGCTGAACCTGCGCGATTCGGGCGCGAAAAACCTTGCCATCGCGCTGCGCGAAGGCTCGCCCTCGGCCAAGAAAGCCGAAGCCGAAGGCCTGAAAGTCATGGGCATCGCTGAAGCCGCCGCTTGGGCAGATGTCATCATGTTCGCCATGCCCGACGAGCTGCAGGCCGAAACCTACAAGAAATACGTCCATGACAACCTGCGCGAAGGTGCGGCAATCGCATTCGCACACGGCCTGAACGTGCATTTCGGCCTGATCGAGCCGAAAGCCGGCGTCGACGTCATCATGATGGCCCCCAAAGGCCCGGGCCACACCGTGCGTGGCGAATATGTCAAAGGCGGCGGCGTGCCCTGCCTCTTCGCCGTTGAAACCGACGCATCGGGCCGCGCGCAGGATATCGCGCTCTCTTATTGCTCGGCCATCGGTGGCGGCCGCTCGGGCATCATCGAGACCAACTTCCGTCAGGAATGCGAAACCGACCTCTTCGGCGAACAGGCCGTTCTGTGCGGTGGCGTGGTCGAACTGATCCGTTGCGGCTTCGAGACCCTCGTCGAAGCGGGCTACGAGCCGGAAATGGCCTATTTCGAGTGCCTGCACGAAATGAAACTGATCGTGGACCTGATCTATGAAGGCGGCATCGCCACCATGGATTACTCGATCTCGAACACCGCAGAATACGGCCAATACGTGTCCGGCCCGCGCGTTCTTCCCTACGAGGAAACCAAAGCCCGCATGAAAGCCGTCCTGTCGGACATCCAGACCGGCAAATTCGTCCGCGACTTCATGCTGGAAAACTCCGTCGGCCAACCGACGCTCAAAGCCTCGCGCCGTGCCAATGACGAGCACGAGATCGAGCGCGTCGGCGCGAAACTGCGCGAAATGATGCCCTGGATCGGCAAAGGCAAACTGGTCGACAAATCGCGCAACTAAGCGCCCGACCAGATCCAAGGAAAGGCACCCTTCGGGGTGCCTTTTTCATGACCGCCTCCAGCTGCCCCAAATATCCCGGGGTGAATTGGGGCAAAGCCCCAAGAGGGGCAGCGCCCCTGCCTGCCATCTCCTGCAAGCAAGCGCTTGCCCAGACCTGCCTCCCCGCCTATAAGGCCCTCATGACATTGCGTGACCACATCCTGCGAATTACCGGCCCGGCGCTCTGACGCGTCAGGGTAGCCGGGTGATGTGTACCGAATGACGGGCAGGCAAGCCGCCGCCCGACCGATCCCCTTCCAAGGATGTTCCCCCTATGTGTGCCGACACAACCGACAAATCCGTCGATTACCACGATACCGTATTCTTGCCCGAAACCGACTTTCCGATGCGCGCAGGGCTGCCCATGCGCGAGCCCGAATGGCTCGAGCGTTGGGCGAAAATCGGCATCTATGACCGCCTGCGCGACAAGGCCAAAGCGGGCCGCCGCACACCTTTCACGCTGCATGACGGCCCTCCCTATGCCAATGGCCACCTGCATATCGGTCACGCGCTGAACAAGGTCATCAAGGATATCATCACCCGTTCGCATCAGATGATGGGCCATGACGCCCGTTACGTGCCGGGCTGGGATTGCCACGGCCTGCCGATCGAATGGAAGATCGAGGAACAATACCGCAAGGCGGGCAAGGACAAGGACGAGGTGCCTGTCATCGACTTCCGTCAGGAATGCCGCAAGTTTGCCGAAGGCTGGGTGAATATCCAGCGCGAGGAATTCAAGCGCCTCGGCGTCTATGGCAACTGGGACGACCCCTACCTGACCATGAACTTCCACGCCGAGCGCGTCATTGCGGAAGAGTTCATGACATTCCTGATGAATGGCACGCTCTATCAGGGCTCGAAACCCGTGATGTGGTCGCCGGTTGAAAAAACCGCTCTGGCCGAGGCCGAGGTCGAATATCACGACCACACCAGCCATATGATCTGGGTCCGCTTCAAGCCCAAGGCCGATGTGCTGGAAGGGGCTTCGGTCGTAATCTGGACCACCACGCCCTGGACCATCCCGCAAAACCGCGCGGTGGCCTATGGTCCGTCGATGTCCTACGGGCTTTACCGCGTGGATATCCCCGCCGACAAATCGACCGCTGAGGCGGGCGAGTTGATCGTGCTGGCTGACAAGCTGGCCGATGACGTGATGAATTCCGCCAAGGTCGAGGGCTATTCGCGCATCCGCGATGTGGCGACGTCGGAATTTGAAGGCGTTGTTCTGAACCACCCCTATGCGGGTGTCGAAGGTGCCAATGGCGAATGGGATTACGATGTCCCCATGCTGCCGGGCGATCATGTGACCGATGATGCCGGCACGGGCTTTGTCCATACCGCGCCCTCGCACGGCGATGACGACTATCAGCTGGGCCTGAAATTCGGCCTCAAGATGACCTATAACATCGAGGCCGATGGGTCCTATCGCGCCGATCTGCCGATCTTTGCAGGCATGAAGATCGTGGCCGATGATGGCAAGGACGGCCCCGCCAATGTGGAAAACATCAAGCAACTGGCCTATGCCGGTGCGCTTCTGGCCAAAGGCAAACTGAAGCACAGCTATCCGCATAGCTGGCGTTCCAAAGCGCCGCTGATCTATCGCAATACGCCGCAATGGTTTGCCGCGATCGATGTGAAGATGGACGATGGCATGGGCACCTATGGTGACACCATCCGCGAGCGCGCGCTGAAATCCATCGAAGAGCTGGTGGCCTTCACCCCCGAGCGTGGCAAGAACCGCCTGCATTCGATGATCGAGAGCCGCCCCGACTGGGTTCTGTCGCGCCAGCGCGCATGGGGCGTGCCGCTGACCTGTTTCACCAAGCGCGGCGCCAAACCCGATGCCGAGGACTTCCTGCTGCGCAATGCGGAAGTCAACGCCCGCATCACCGCAGCCTTCGAGGAAAAAGGCGCGGATGTCTGGTATGAGGAGGGCTTCAAGGCCCGCGTTCTGGACGGCATCGTGAACCCCGACGACTATGATCAGGTCTTCGACGTGCTCGACGTGTGGTTCGATAGCGGGTCCACCCATGCTTTCGTGCTGCGCGACCGCGCGGACGGCACTAAGGATGGCATCGCGGATGTCTATCTGGAAGGCACCGACCAGCACCGCGGCTGGTTCCATTCCTCGCTCCTGCAGGCTTCGGCCACCAAGGGCCGTGCGCCTTACCGCAATGTGGTGACCCACGGCTTCACGCTGGATGAGAAGGGCATGAAAATGTCCAAATCCATCGGCAATACCGTGGCCCCGCAAGAGGTGATCTCGGAATATGGCGCGGACATTTTGCGTCTGTGGGTGGCGCAATCGGACTACACCGCAGACCAGCGGATCGGCCCGAAGATCCTGAAAGGCGTGGCCGATAGCTACCGCCGGTTGCGCAATACCCTGCGTTATATGCTGGGCGCGCTGAAGAATTTCGACGAGAGCGAGCGTCTGGATGTCGCGCAGATGCCCGAACTCGAGCGCTTCATCCTGCACCGTCTGGCGGAGCTGGACGCGGAAATCCAGGCCGATTACCGGGCCTTCAACTTCCAGTCCGTGTTCCAGAAGCTCTTCACCTTCTGCACGATCGAGCTCTCGGCCTTCCATTTCGACATCCGCAAGGATGCGCTTTACTGTGATCCGGCAGATAGCATCCGCCGCCGCGCCGCGCGTACGGTGATGGATATCCTGTTCCACCGCCTGACCACATGGCTGGCGCCGATCCTGCCCTTCACGATGGAAGACGTCTGGCTGTCGCGCTTTGATGGCGCCGAGGCCTCGGTCCACTTGGAGGACTTCCCCGAAACGCCCAATGCTTGGCGTGACGAGGCTCTGGCCAAGAAGTGGGAAGCGATCCGCCGTGCTCGCCGCGCGGTGACGGCGGCTCTGGAAGTGCAGCGCCGCGACAAGGTGATCGGCGCCTCGCTGGAAGCCGCACCGGTGGTTCATGTGGAAGATGCCGATCTGCTGGAGCTGCTGAAAACGGTGCCCTTCGAGGATCTCTGCATCACCTCCGCCCTGACGCTGACCGCCGATCCGGCCCCCGCCGAAGCCTTCCGCCTGCCCGATGTGACGGGCGTCGCTGTGGTCTTCGAGATGGCCGATGGCGAGAAATGCGAGCGCTGCTGGCGTATCCTGCCGGATGTCGGCACGCATAAGCACCCCCACACCTGCCAACGCTGCAACGATGCGCTTGGCTGACGACAAAGGGCGCCCTTCGGGGCGCCTTACTTTTTCAAGGATTTTCATGAGCTATTTGAAGAATGCAGGCGTCCGGCTGCTATGGGCAATCGGCAGCGTCATAATGTTTGTGTTCGGGGTGGGCATATTCTTCGCCGTCCTGCCAACTACAATCCACGATCATCACAGCTATGCAAAAACCGCCCGCGAGGCACTGTCGCGGCCAGAGCCACGCCTTGATAGCATCACGGCACAGCTTTCCGAAGACACCTCTATTTTTCACGAAATTAATGCCTTAGTCATCATGTCAAGCGCCGCCTACCGCGTTGAAGAACGCAGCAGCAGGGTGACACGCAAGCGCATCATCACACCTGTGTTCGGTACAATCGTCAACGCTGCAGACCGGCAGGTCGCTGCGATTATCGTCTTCAAGAACGAGCGGGAACTTGAGCGATGGAACAGCCTTCCCCACCCCCAACAGATGACCACCCTGCGCGCCTATTGGTCAGTCACGGTACAGGGCGTCCTGTCGCAGAGGCCCGTGGTCCCGAATGCCGCCAGAAGAATGCTCCTGCAACAGGGCTATAAAGTCGAAGGAACAATCCCCGAAATCCATCCCTTCCTGAACACGCGCGAGATCGCCTTAAAACGATATACGCGCCCACGCTACGAGGCAGACGCGTTTATGGCCCTGTTCGGTATCACCGCCCTGTTTGCCAGCTGGTGTATGATTAGACAGACGTTTGAAAAAATTCCGCCTTCACCCGCGCCAGAACCGCGGCAGAAACAGCACAAGCACCGAAAGTAGCTCGAGCCGCCCAAGGAACATCCCGAAGGACATCAGCCATTTCGCGGTTTCGGGGAAGTTGACGATCGACCCATTGGCCGAGACCTCCGGCCCCCAGCAGGGGCCGACATTGGCAATGGCAGTCCATGCCGCCGTGATCGCGGTGCGGGTTTCCAGCCCCGTCAGCGCCAAGGCCACGATCAGCAGGCCGAAGCTGAGAATGAAAAACGAGAAAAACGCCATGACCGAGTTCACCACATCTTCGGCCACCGGATGCCCGTCATAGCGGATCAGCGTCACGCGGTGCGGGCTGTAGAGGCGGCGGACCTGCGCCTTGATCGACTCGATCAGGATCAGGTAGCGGAACACCTTGACCGAACAGCCCGTCGAGGCCGTGCAGCCCCCGATCAGCCCCACCACGATCAGGATCACGAAGGCCATATGCCCCCAAGCCGTAACATCCACCGAGGAATATCCGGTGCCGGTAAAGGTGGAGACCACGTTGAAGATGGTCTCGCGCAGGGTCGGCCAGAACGGATCCTCGCTCCGCATCATGCGATAGAAGACGATGGCAACGATCGCATAAAGATGCCAGCGCAGGAAAGCGCGCACCTGCGGATCGCGCCAGAGCGGCAGGGCATCCCCCTGCACAAGCTGGACGAAGCGGATAAAGGGCATGGCCGCCAGCAGCATGAAGACCGAGGCCACATATTCCGGGGCCCCCAGATAGGCGCCGAAGCTTTTGTCCTCGCTGGAGAAACCGCCGGTGGAGATGGTGGTCAGCGCATGCAGGATCGCGTCATAGAGGTTCATCCCCGACATCATGAAAGCCGCACAGCACAGGATCGAAAGCCCGAGATAGATACGGATCAGGGCGCGCGAGATCTCGCGGGCACGGGGCAGCACCTTTCCAAGCGTATCGAACCCTTCGGACCGGAAAAACTGCATCCCGCCCACTTTCATCACCGGCAGGAAGATCATGGCAACGATGATGATCCCCAGCCCCCCCAGCCATTGCAGGATGGCCCGCCAGAGATTGGCCGAATGCGGCAAGGCATCAAGCTTGGGGATCACGGTGGTGCCGGTGGTTGTCATGCCCGACATCGCCTCGAAATAGGCATCGGTGAACGACAGATGCGGCGCCCCGATGATAAAGGGCAGCGCCCCCATCGCAGGCAGGGCCAGCCAGACGCCGCTGGTCAGCACGAAACTCTGGCGCAGGGTCAGCACCGCGCCCAGACTGTCATGCGCCGCCATTGCCAGAAGTCCGCCGCTTGCCACGCAGATAAACGCGCTTTCGGCAAAGGCATACCAGTTGGGGTCCCCGCGATACAGGTCCAGTGCCGCCGGAATCAGCATGAAAATGCCCAGCGCGGTTATCAGAAGACCAATGATATAGCCCACCGGGCGGAAATCCGTCATGGGCCCTGCTTTGCCCGAAGCGGGGCATCTGTCAATAGCCTGCCGGATCGGTGTGCCACGGCAGGTCGCGAACGCTGCAAAAATCGACGTCGCGGAGCCGTTCGGGCAAAATGCGAAGTTTTGGTAAAAAAAACTTTCCGGTTTTGCATATTTTCAAAGCATGAAGACTTGCGCTGCACTGCGGCATCGCTAGGCTTCGGCCTGGACGAGTAGGAGGAGAATGGCTCGATGTTCGAAAAGATCCTTGTTGCCAACCGAGGCGAGATTGCCATCCGCGTGATGCGCGCCGCCAATGAACTGGGTAAGAAGACCGTTGCGGTCTATGCCGAAGAAGACAAGCTGGGCCTGCACCGGTTCAAGGCCGACGAAGCCTATCAGATCGGCAAGGGGCTCAGCCCCGTCGGCGCCTATCTGGCGATTGACGAGATCATCCGCGTGGCCAAGCTCTCGGGTGCGGATGCGATCCATCCCGGTTACGGTCTGCTGTCGGAGAACCCCGATTTCGTGGAAGCCTGTGCCAAGAACGGCATCACCTTCATCGGCCCCAAGGCCGAAACGATGCGGGCTTTGGGCGACAAGGCCTCGGCGCGGCGTGTGGCGATCAAGGCCGATGTGCCGGTGATCCCCGCGACCGAAGTGCTGGGCGATGATTTCGACGCGATCAAGGCAGAGGCCGCCGAGATCGGCTATCCGCTGATGCTGAAGGCCTCTTGGGGTGGTGGCGGGCGCGGCATGCGTCCGATCAACGGCCCCGAGGAGCTGGTGGAGAAGGTCCGCGAAGGCCGCCGCGAGGCCGAGGCCGCCTTTGGCAATGGCGAGGGCTATCTGGAGAAGATGATCCTGCGTGCCCGCCACGTCGAGGTGCAGCTTCTGGGCGATACGCATGGCCATCTCTATCATCTTTACGAACGCGACTGCACCGTGCAGCGCCGCAACCAGAAGGTCGTCGAGCGCGCCCCTGCCCCCTATCTTTCGCCAGAGCAGCGCGAAGAGGTCTGTGCACTGGCGCTGAAAATCGGTCAGGCTGTGGGCTATCAGAACGCAGGCACCGTTGAATTCCTGATGGATATGGACACCGAGAAGTTCTACTTCATCGAGGTCAATCCGCGCGTGCAGGTGGAACATACCGTCACCGAAGAGGTGACCGGCATCGACATCGTGCAAAGCCAGATCCGCATCGCGGAAGGCGCCACTCTGGCCGAAGCGACCGGTGTCGCCAGTCAGGCGGATGTGCACCTTCTGGGCCATGCGATGCAATGCCGCGTGACCACCGAAGATCCGCAGAACAACTTCATCCCCGATTATGGCCGCATTCAGGCCTATCGCTCGGCCACCGGCAACGGCATCCGTCTGGATGGCGGCACCGCCTATGCTGGCGGCGTGATCACCCGCTATTATGACAGCCTTCTGGTCAAGGTCACCGCCCGTGCGCCGACACCGGAACAGGCGATCTCGCGCATGGATCGTGCGCTGCGCGAATTCCGCGTGCGCGGGGTGTCGACCAATATCGATTTCGTCATCAACCTGCTCAAGCATCCGACCTTCCTGGATATGAGCTATACGACGAAATTCATCGATACCACGCCGGATCTATTCGACTTCAAGACCCGCGCGGACCGCGGCACGAAGATCCTGAACTACATCGCCGATATCACCGTGAACGGGCATCCGGAAACGACAGGTCGTGCCAAGCCTGCGGCCGATGCCAAACCGCCTGTCCTGCCCGATCTCGGCGGCACGGTGAAACCCGGCACGCGCAACCTGCTGGAAGAAAAAGGCCCGCAGGCCGTAGCTGACTGGATGAAGGCGCAGACGAAGCTGCTGCTGACCGACACCACCATGCGCGACGGCCACCAGTCGCTGCTGGCGACGCGGATGCGGTCGATCGATATGATCAAGGCCGCACCGGTCTATGCGGCCAATCTGGGCGATCTCTTCTCGGTCGAGTGCTGGGGCGGTGCGACCTTCGATGTGGCTTACCGCTTCTTGCAGGAATGCCCGTGGCAGCGCTTGCGCGACATTCGCGCGGCGATGCCCAATGTGATGACGCAGATGCTGCTGCGCGCCTCGAATGGTGTGGGCTATACCAACTACCCCGATAATGTGGTGCAGTTCTTCGTGAAACAGGCCGCGACCTCGGGCGTGGATGTGTTCCGCGTCTTCGATAGCCTCAACTGGGTCGAGAATATGCGCGTCGCGATGGATGCGGTGATCGAGGCGAATAAGGTCTGCGAAGGCACGATCTGCTATACCGGCGATCTTCTGGATCCGGCGCGGTCAAAATACGACCTGAAATACTATGTCGGCATGGCGAAAGAGCTTGAGGCCGCAGGCGCCCATGTTCTGGGGCTGAAGGATATGGCGGGGCTTCTGAAACCCACGCAGGCCGGAATGCTGGTGCGCGCCTTGAAGGAAGAGGTCGGCCTGCCGATCCATTTCCACACGCATGACACCTCGGGCGTGGCGGGGGCGACCATTCTAGCAGCCGCCGAAGCCGGTGTGGATGCGGTCGATGCGGCGATGGATGCGTTTTCGGGCGGCACCTCGCAACCCTGCCTTGGCTCGATCGTCGAGGCTCTGCGCCATACCCCGCGCGACACGGGGCTGGATATCGGAACCATCCGCCGCATGTCGAACTATTGGGAAGCCGTGCGCGGCCAGTATGCGGCCTTTGAATCGGGCATGCAGGCCCCTGCATCGGAGGTCTATCTGCATGAGATGCCCGGCGGGCAGTTCACCAACCTCAAGGCTCAGGCCCGCTCGCTTGGGCTGGAAGAGCGTTGGCACGAGGTGGCGCAGGCCTATGCCGATGCCAACCAGATCTTCGGTGATATCGTCAAAGTGACCCCTTCATCCAAGGTTGTGGGCGATATGGCACTGATGATGGTGGCGCAGGGTCTGACCAAGACCGATGTGCTCGACCCCAAACGCGAAATGTCCTTCCCCGATTCGGTGGTGGATATGCTGCGCGGCAATCTGGGCCAACCGCCCGGAGGCTGGCCGGAAGCGATCTCGAAGAAGGTGCTGAAAGACGAGCGCCCCTCGACCGAACGTCCCGGCCTGCACCTGCCTGCCGTTGATCTGGAAGAGACCCGTGCGAAACTTTCGGCGGAACTGGACGGGGCCGAGATCGATAACGAGGATCTCGCCGCCTATCTCATGTATCCGAAGGTCTTCACCGATTATGCCCGCCGCCACGAGACCTATGGTCCGGTGCGTGCGCTGCCCACGCCGGTGTTTTTCTACGGGATGGAACCTGCCGACGAGATTGCGGTGGAAATCGACCCCGGCAAGACGATGGAAATCCGCTACCAGACGGCCAGCGAGACCGACGAGAAGGGCGATGTGAAGGTCTTCTTCGAACTCAACGGCCAGCCGCGCGCCGTGCGCGTGCCCAATCGCAGCGTCAAGGCCGCAACGAAAGCGGCCCCCAAAGCGGATGCGGGCAACCCCAACCATATCGGTGCGCCGATGCCCGGGGTCGTGGCCTCGATCGCGGTCTCCGTCGGACAGACGGTCAGCCAAGGCGACCTGCTTCTGACCATCGAAGCGATGAAAATGGAGACGGGCCTCTCGGCGGATCGCGACGCGGTGGTGAAGGCAATCCACGTCACCCCCGGCGCGCAGATCGATGCGAAAGATCTTCTGATCGAGCTGGAATAACAAAAAAGGCGCCCACCAGATCCGGTGGGCGCCTTTTTCAGAAGCGGAAGGCTCAGAGCTTATCGAAGAAGCGGTTGACCTCGTGCTTGGCCTCGTCTTTCGTCTTGCCATATTTCTGCTGGATCATGCCTTCCAGCTTTTCGCGATTGCCATTGGCTTCGGCGATTTCGTCATCGGTCAGTTTGCCCCATTGCGCCTTGACCGAGCCGGTGAGTTCTTTCCATTTGCCTTCGATCATATCGGTATTCATCGCATTTCCTCCATGCAAAGCGCGTCAAGCGCGGTTCATGGTGCTAACCCGCAAGTTGCGCTTGGGTTCCGTCGCCGGTTTCACACCGGCTTTCCCAGATCCACTATTTTCCGAAACTCATCGGCAGGAATGACTCTGACCGCCCGCTGAACGGCCCCGCCGGGAACCATGCTTCACTATCTCAACCTAAGCGCCTGTAATATAATGTATTATCCTCAATCCGATCATCATACACAGAATTCGGTTTATGCAACAAAATCAAATTGGCCATTATCGGCTGCTCCCTTTCTTCAGACATAAGGCGAAACCAGCCAACCAATCCTACGTGTCGTTTGCGTGCTCTGCGCAGCTTACAGTGCTCGGCTACGGAGTGAATGGGAAAGATTTTTTGCAATTCCGGATTTTTCCCCTTGCAGGTCCGCGCGCCATCCCTTAAATCGCCCCTCACCGAAACGGTGCGGGCGTAGCTCAGGGGTAGAGCATAACCTTGCCAAGGTTAGGGTCGGGCGTTCGAATCGCCTCGCCCGCTCCAATTCGGTAAAACCCAGCCTCGAAAGAGGTTTTGTCGTGAAGTGCGGGCGTAGCTCAGGGGTAGAGCATAACCTTGCCAAGGTTAGGGTCGGGCGTTCGAATCGCCTCGCCCGCTCCACGACAACACATAGCTCGGTGCGGGCGTAGCTCAGGGGTAGAGCATAACCTTGCCAAGGTTAGGGTCGGGCGTTCGAATCGCCTCGCCCGCTCCAATCAAAAGGCCTTCCTCGCGGGAGGCTTTTTGTTTTTCCCCATATCGCCATCTTCACCCCAGATCCGGAATTGCACTTTGACACTGCCGACACCGCGATGTAATGATCGTTTCACATAATGGAATGATCATTACAGGACACCCCATGCCCGTTTTTCACCGCTATCTGCCACAGCCCACATTCAAAGCCATAGCCCTCTCCGGCCTCGGCGGCTTTGCGGCCATTGCCGCACTGGCTCTGGGCAGCAATGAAACCAGCCTTTTGCTGCTGATGGCCCCGTTCGGGGCAAGCTGCGTGCTACTTTTCGCCGCGCCATCGGCCCCGCTCTCGCAGCCGATGAACGTGATCGGCGGCCATCTCGTCGCCAGCCTGACCGGCCTGTGCCTGCGGCTGGCGCTGCCCGAAAGCTGGTGGGCGCTGGCGCTGGCAGTCGGGCTGGCCATCGCGCTTATGGTCGCCTTGCGGGTCACCCACCCGCCAGCAGGGGCCGACCCGCTGATCGTCTTTGCCACCGATCCGGGCTTCATGTTCCTGCTCACGCCAGTGTTGCTGGGGGCGGTCAGCCTTGTGGGGATTGCGATCGTCTTCCACAAACTGCAGGGCGTCGCCTACCCCACCCCCCTCCCGCAACGGAAGAGCTGAGCGATGCCCGACAAGCCAGACCTCATCCGCCAGCTTGCCGAACTGTTCCGGACCTATGGCTACGAGGGGGCCAGCATCGGCATCATTGTAGACAAGACCGGCGCGGGGCGCAGCTCGCTGTACCATTTCTTCCCCGGCGGCAAAGCGGATATGGCCCGTGCGGTTCTGGCCGATATCGACCAGTGGTTCGAGGCACATATCTTCACCCCGCTGCGGCATGACCCGCCGGAGACTGCGATTGCGCATATGTTCCATGCGGTGACGCGCTATTTCCATGACGGCCAGAGGATCTGCCTTGTGGGGGCTTTCGCGCTGGACCAGACCCGCGACCAGTTCGCCGCCCAAGTGCGGGGCTATTTCCGCGACTGGCAGGCAGCCCTTGCGCAATGTCTGGAACGCGGCGGCCTCTCTCCCGAAACAGCGCAGGAGCGCGCCATACAGATGCTGGCGGCGATACAGGGCGGCATCGTTCTGGCCCGCGCCACGGACGACAATGCCGCATTTACCGCCGCAATCGCGCCTTTTACGCCGTGATCGGCGGCGCTCCCCTTGGCAAGGCCCGATCCCCCGCCCTATAAGGCCCTCAAGACAACAAGGGATAGGCCCATGCGCAAGGCGACCATCACCCGCAAGACCCATGAGACCGCGATCGAGGTCACCCTCGATCTGGACGGCACCGGTGTCTATGACAACCAGACCGGCGTTGGCTTCTTTGACCATATGCTGGACCAGCTCTCGCGGCACTCGCTGATCGATATGACGATCCGCGCAGAGGGCGATTACCATATCGACGATCACCACACGGTCGAGGATGTGGGCATTGCGCTGGGTCAGGCGCTGACACAGGCTTTGGGCAACAAGAAGGGCATCAACCGCTACGGCCATTTCGCGCTGGCGATGGATGATACGCAGGTGCGTGCGGCGCTGGATCTTTCGGCGCGGCCCTATCTGGTATGGAACCTGCCCTTCCCGACCGACAAGATCGGCATGTTCGACACCGAGCTGGTGCGCGAGTTCTTCCAAGGCTTCTCGACGCATGGCGGGATCACCCTGCATGTCGATCTGGTGCATGGGATCAACAGCCACCATATTGCCGAGGCCGCCTTCAAAGCGGTGGCCCGCGCCCTGCGTATGGCGGTCGAGACCGATCCGCGCATGGCGACATCGCTGCCCTCGACCAAAGGGGCGCTGTGATGACCTTGACAGCACTTGTCGATTACGACAGCGGCAACCTGCATTCGGCGCAGAAAGCCTTCGAGCGGATGGCCCGCGAGACCAATGCCGGCACGATCGTGGTGACCTCGGACCCTGATGTGGTGGCCAAGGCCGACCGTATCGTGCTGCCGGGCGATGGGGCGTTTCCGTCCTGCCGTGCGGCGCTGGAGAATTTTACCGGGCTATACGAGGCAATCTCTGAGGGGGTCAGCGCTGGCAAGCCCTTCATGGGGATCTGCATCGGCATGCAGATGCTGGCGACCCGCGGGCTGGAATTCACCGAGACCCAAGGCTTTGGCTGGATACCAGGTGAGGTGGTGAAGATCACCCCTGCGGATAGCAGCTTGAAGGTGCCGCATATGGGCTGGAACGATCTGGTGATCGACCATGCGCATCCGGTCTTCGAAGGCGTCAAGACGGGCGATCACGCCTATTTCGTCCATAGCTACCATTTCCGCGTGGCAGATCCCGCGCACCGGCTGGCCCATGTGGATTACGCAGGCGATGTGACCGCCATTGTGGGGCGCGACAATATCATCGGCACCCAGTTCCACCCCGAGAAATCTCAGGCCACTGGCCTGCGCATTATCGCCAATTTCCTCGGCTGGAAGCCGTAAGTACCGGAGACGATCATGATCCTTTATCCCGCCATCGACCTTAAAGACGGCCAATGCGTGCGCCTTCTGCATGGTGACATGGACAAGGCCACCGTCTTTGGTGATGACCCTGCCGCTCAGGCTGCGAAATTCGAGGCCGCTGGCTGCGAGTGGGTGCATCTGGTGGACCTCAACGGGGCCTTCGCGGGCGAGCCGGTGAATGCCGCCGCCGTCGAGGCGATTCTGGCGCGCATCAAGGTGCCTGCCCAGCTGGGCGGAGGTATCCGCGATATGGCCACGATCGAGCGCTGGCTGGATAAGGGGCTGAGCCGTGTGATCCTTGGCACTGTCGCAGTGGAAAACCCAGACCTCGTACGCGAGGCGGCGAAGGCGTTTCCGGGCAAGGTTGCCGTGGGGATTGATGCCCGCAATGGCCGCGTGGCGACCAAGGGCTGGGCGGAAGAGACCGATGTGATGGTCACCGATCTGGCAAAATCCTTCGAGGATGCCGGTGTGGCGGCAATCATCTACACCGATATCATGCGTGATGGTGCGATGGGCGGCCCGAATATCGAGGCGACCGAGGCTTTGGCGCGGGCGGTGTCGATTCCGGTGATTGCTTCGGGTGGAGTGTCGTCTTTGCCCGATCTGGTGGCGTTGCGCGATACCGGCGTGATTGCGGGGGCGATCTCGGGGCGGGCGATCTATGATGGTGCGCTGGATCTGGGCGCGGCGCTGACCGCGCTGAAGGGCTGAGGGGCTCTGCCCCCTCTTGGGCCTTTCGGCCCAATTCACCCCCGGGATATTTCAGGCAGCTGGAAACCCCGGGGAGCGCGAAAGGAGCGCGAGATATGCTGAAGACGCGGATTATTCCCTGTTTGGACGTGGCGGATGGCCGTGTCGTGAAGGGTGTCAATTTCGTCAATCTGGTGGATGCGGGCGACCCTGTGGAGGCGGCCAAGGCCTATGATGCGGCGGGCGCGGACGAGTTATGTTTTCTGGACATCCATGCGACCCATGAGAATCGTGGCACCATGTATGATCTGGTGCGCCGCACCGCCGAGCAGTGCTTTATGCCTTTGACCGTGGGGGGCGGTGTGCGCAGCCATGAGGATGTGCGCAAACTGCTTCTGGCGGGGGCGGATAAGGTGTCGTTCAATTCGGCGGCGGTGAATGACCCCGATGTGATTGCGGCCTCGGCTGATCGTTTCGGCAGCCAATGCATCGTTTGTGCGATTGATGCCAAAACCGTCGAGCCCGGGCGTTGGGAGATTTTCACTCATGGCGGGCGTAAATCGACCGGGATTGATGCGGTGGAATTTGCGCGCACTGTGGCGGCGAAGGGCGCGGGGGAGATTCTGCTGACCTCGATGGATCGCGACGGGACACGGGCCGGTTTCAACCTGCCCCTAACGAAGGCGATTTCCGATGCGGTGGATGTACCGGTGATTGCCTCGGGCGGTGTGGGGAACTTGGACCATCTGGTGGAAGGTGTGACCAAGGGGGGGGCGAGCGCGGTTCTGGCCGCGTCGATCTTCCATTTTGGCGATTATACGATTGGCGAGGCCAAAGAGCATATGGCGCGCGCCGGAATTCCGATGAGGCTGTCATGAATACACTAGAGAAACTTTACGAGACGGTTGCCTCGCGCAAAGGGGCGGACCCTGAAACGTCTTGGACGGCCAAGCTGTTTGCGAAAGGCCCCGAGAAATGCGCCGAGAAATTCGGTGAAGAGGCCGTTGAGGCGATCATCGAGGCGGTGAAAGGCGACCGCGAGCGTCTGACCTCGGAGGCGGCGGATGTGCTTTACCACCTGATGGTGATGCTGGCCGCACGGGATGTCACGCTTGATCAGGTGATGGCCGAGCTGGAACGCCGTGAGGGCATCTCGGGGATTGCCGAAAAAGCCGCACGCCCGAAGTAACACCCGCCAAACGGCGCTGTGATTTGCCCGCGTAGGGAACCGGATTAAGATTGTTACATGTTCAAATCGCTTCTTGCGGCCCTGTCCGCGCCTGACCCTGATCCGCTGAATACCGAAGATTGCGAGCTTGCTCTGGCCGCACTTCTGGTGCGTCTTGCGCGGGCCGATGAAACCTATAGCGAGGCCGAACGCGAGCGTATCCATCGCGTTCTGATCGGGCGCGGCCTTGATGCAAAGGCCGCCCTCGAATTGCGCCACGCGGCCGAAGACCTGGAAGCACAGGCCCCCGATACCGTGCGCTTTACCCGTGCCTTGAAAGACAAGGTGCCCTATGGCGACCGCTCGGCCATTCTGGAGGCATTGTGGGAAGTGGCGCTGGCCGATGGCGCGCGCGATGCCGATGAGGATGCACTGATCCGGCTGACCTCGAAGCTGCTGGGCATCACCGATGTGGATTCCGCCCTTGCCCGCCAGAGGGTCGAGAAACGCCATGACACCGGCTCTGCACCGCAGCGACCTATCGATTAAAAAATAGGCACGAAATCAACTTAGTCGTAAAATTCAACTAAATACCGTATCCGGGATTGCCTCTTATATGCTCTTTGCTGCAATTTGGTGCAAAGAAGCCGACTTAGAGAAGGTTCCCCGTGACAGTTGACCCCCGCTCAGCCCCGACGGATGCTGTTATTGAAATCCGTAATCTTTATAAGAGCTACGGGCAGCTTGAGGTGCTTCGCGGCGTTTCGATCGAGGCGAAGCGCGGTGAGGTCGTCTCGCTGATCGGCTCGTCCGGTTCCGGAAAATCCACCCTTTTACGCTGCTGCAACCTGCTGGAAGACAGTCAGGGCGGCGAGATCCTGTTCAAGGGCGAAAAGGTTCAGTGGCGCGGCGCGGGAATGAGCCGCCGTCCGGCAGATCGCAAGCAGGTCACGCGGCTGCGCACAAATCTGTCCATGGTGTTCCAGCAATTCAATCTATGGTCGCATATGACCATTCTGCAAAATGTCATGGAAGCGCCGGTGACCGTGCTGGGACGTGACCCGAAAGAGGTCGAGCCGCTGGCGCGCAACTATCTGGCGAAGGTGGGGATCGGGGACAAATGCGATGCATGGCCTGCCCAGCTTTCGGGAGGCCAGCAACAGCGGGCGGCCATCGCGCGGGCGCTGTGTATGCAGCCCGAAGCCCTGCTTCTGGACGAGCCGACCTCGGCGCTTGATCCCGAATTGCAGCAGGAGGTGGTCAAGGTCATCAAGGATCTTGCCAAAGAGCACCGCACGATGATCCTTGTGACCCATGACATGCGATTGGCGCGGGATGTCTCGGACCATGTCGTGTTTCTGCATCAGGGGAAACTTCTGGAAGAAGGTCCGCCCGAAGAGGTCTTCGGTGCGCCGAAATCCGAGCGCCTGCAGCAATTCCTGTCAGCCACCGCACCGGCCTGACACACCGTTCTTCATCCATAAAGACCACAAAAACCTACAGGGGAATCCGATGAAAAAACTTCTTTTGGCCGCGAGTGCCCTGACGCTTTGTGCCAGCGCGGCGCTGGCGCAGGATGTCGTGCGTATGGGGACCGAGGGCGCCTACCCTCCCTATAACTACATCGACGATAACGGTCAGGTCGCGGGCTTTGAACGCGAGCTGGGCGACGAGCTTTGCGCCCGTGCCGAACTGACCTGCGAATGGGTCACCAATGATTGGGATTCGATCATCCCGAACCTTCTGTCGGGCAATTACGACACGATCATGGCGGGTATGAATATCACCGAAGAACGTGCCAAGACGATCGACTTCACCGAAAACTACACCCCGCCTGCGGCCTCGAAATATCTGGCCCTTGACGAGACGACCGATCTGAAAGGTGCGATGGTGGCGGCACAGGTCAACACCTTGCAATCGGAATATGTGGCCTCGGCGGGCCAGACCCTGATGGAATTCGCCACGCTGGACGATTCGGTTGCGGCCGTGCGCAATGGCGAGGCAGATGCGGTCTTTGCCGATTATGACGCGCTGAAACCCTTCGCCGAGCAGGGCGATCTGCATTGGGTCGGCAAGGACGTGCAACTGGGCGATGGCGTCGGCATGGGCTTGCGCAAATCGGATACCGCGCTGAAAGCCAAATTCAATACCGCCATCGAGTCGATGAAGAAAGACGGCACCCTGAACGAACTCATCGTCAAGTATTTTGGCGACGACGCACAAACCTATTAAGGACAGGCGGGCGGGCTTGTCCCGCCCCTTATTCCCCAGATGTTCGAAAGCTGCACAGACCTTTCAGCCCTCTCCGGCCTCGGCTGGCTCTTATGCTATCTGACCACCGGCAAGCACCTGCTTTTCTATGCCTCCTTCGGCACGGTTCTGGCGCTTTTGGTGATCACTGCCCCTATCGCTCTGGCTTTCGGCTTCGGCGGGGCCTTGGCGGCGCGTTCGCGGCTGTGGCCCTTGCGGGTTTTCGGCAAAGCCTATACCGCGATGGTTCGCGGCATTCCCGACATCATCTTTTTCCTGTTCGTCCCGATCGCTTTGGATCAGGGGCTGGAATATCTGCGCCACATCACGCTCTGCCCCGATTGGACAGAGCCGGTGCGCCAGAACATGAACTTCCTCGTCTGCCCCGCTGCAAAACTTCCGCCCAATTCCGCCCCCCAGATCGTCCATGAAATCTACGGGTTCATTCTGGCAGTTGTGGCGTTTTCGGTGGTTTTCGGTGCTTTTGCGGCCAATGTGCTGTTCGGAGCGATGAATGCCGTGCCGCGCGCGCAGCTTGAAACCGCCGAAGCTTACGGGCTGACACAGCGCCAGATCACCCGACGCATCCTGATCCCGCAGATGTGGGTCTATGCCATGCCGGGGCTGTCGAATTTGTGGATGATCCTGATCAAGGCCACGCCGCTGCTGTTCCTGCTGGGCGTCGAGGATATCGTCTACTGGGCCCGCGAGCTGGGGGCCACCAAATCCGGCATCTATGATTTCCCGCATCCCGACTGGCGGATCTGGTACTTCCTTGCCCTGCTGGTGTTCTATCTGCTGATGACCAAAGTCTCGGAATGGGTCTTCGACCGGATCAATACGCGGCTCTCGCGCGGGCAGGCCACTCTGGCCGGAGAAAAGATGCGAAAGGCTTCGATATGAGCGATAGCTGCTTCCAGATCATCCATGATTACGGTCTGCGCTCGATCGGGCTTGGCGAAAGAATGCTGCCGCGCACCGATTTAACACTCTGCCACGAATTCACCCTGATCGGCTCGGGGATGCTGTGGAATATCTATTTTGGTGTGCTGGCTCTGGCTCTGGGCTTTCTGTTCGCCACCGCGCTGGCCGTTGGCAAGACCGCCGAACAGGCATGGATCCGCAAACCGGCAGACTGGTTTGTCTTCCTGTTCCGTGGTTCGCCGCTGTTCATCCAGTTCTTTCTGGCCTACGAACTGCTGACCTCGCTGCCCAAAAGCGGCATCGACGTGCTGGGGATCACCATCGAGACCTCGTGGATCACCCGTGCTTGGGCCGGAGCGACCTTGGTGCTGTTTCTCAACACTTCGGCCTATGCCGCCGAGATCTTCTATGGTGCGCTGCGCTCCATTCCCAAGGGAGATCTGGAAGCTGCGGATGCCTATGGGTTCTCGGGGTGGAAGAAATTCCGCAAGATCACATGGCCGACCATGCTGCGTCTGGCGTGGCCGTCCTATACGAACGAAGCGATCTTCCTGTTCCACTCGACGGCGCTGGTCTTCTTTTCCGGCTTCCCCGCCTTCCGGCAACAGGGCGATGCGCTTTATTATGCCAGCTATCTGGCCGACAAGACGTTCAACCCCTTTGTCGCCTACCCGATTGCCGCGTTCTATTTTATCTGCCTGACGCTGACCGTGATCACGATTTTCGGGCTCATCAATCGCCGCCTGAACCGCCATATGCCGGGCGCAGTCGCGAAATTGAAGATTCGGCCCATACTTTTGCGCTAAGGCTCGGAAAAAACCACAATATATAAAACACTGCCGAGCATTGCCCTTCGCGATGTTCGGCAGTTTGCAAAACAAGCCTGCTTAGGGAAAAAACTTAACCTATATTTGCTTAAATTCGCGCCAGTCACCGCCGCGTGATGATTAATATATATGCATCTTTGTAATAAAATTTGTGGCCTCGGCAGAAGTTTGCACGAATATTTCCCCGATACAGTAGATCGTTGTTTAATATATTTGTGTAACAAGGCCGTGCATGTTAGCCAAAACCGGTTATCGGTCCTTTGGACCTACAACAGGGGAAAAAATTAACATGTCGATCAAGACTCTTCTTCGCGCAACCAGCGCAGCCGCTTTCTGTGCGCTTGCCAGCTTCGCGCCCGCCCACGCAAAAGACACGTTCATTCTGGCGCATGCCATGAACACCGAACACGTGTTCCACTCGCTCTCCGAGGAATTCATTGCCGACTTGGGCGATGACATCAATGTCGACTATCATCCCGCCGGTGATCTGGGCGACTGGACCTCGCTGTTCGAGCAAACCATGCAAGGCGTCGTGCCGATGAGCCTGACCTGGGGCGCATCCGAGTTCGATCAGCGCCTCGATCTCAGCTGGCTCGGCTATGTTGTGGACAACTGGGACGACGCGAAGCGCGTCTATGGCCCCGGCTCGGATATGCTTTCGGTCTATAACGACATCCTGCACGATATGGGCCTGCATGCCATCGGCCTAATCCCGACCGATTTCGGGTCTGTGGTCATCCGTAAGGGCGTCAAGGCGCGTCCGGTCAACTTCCCTGCCGATGCGGCAGGCGTGAAGATCCGCGTCCCCGGTGTCGCAATCGCAGTGGACCGCTTCTCCAATCTCGGGTTCTCGGCCGTGCCTATCCCGCTGGCCGAAGTCTACACCGCATTGCAGCTGGGCACCGTTGATGCCCGCGCCTTCTCGACCGCTGTCGAGACCTACAACATGCGCGACGTTCTGGATGCCAACATCCTGACCAACGACTATTTCGAAACCGCCTTCTGGCTAGTGAACGAAGACTGGTGGGATGGCCTGCCCGAAGACGAGCGTAACGAAATTCAGGCGGCTGCCGATAAGGTCATCGACCATGCATGGGTCGAAGCCAAAGCGAAAAGCGACGAATATATCCAGAAATCGGCAGATGCCGGTGTCGAGATTGTTCACCTGAACGACGAACAGATGGCCGCTGCCAAGAAGATCGTTTACGATACCGAATGGCCGGAAATGGAAAAAGTGGTTGGCCCCGAGATCATGGGCAAACTGCGTAAAGCTGCGGGCATCGAGTAATCTCTGCCTGTGTCGTCCCGGCGTTGTCTGACAACGCCGGGTTTCTTTTTCCTGATCCTCCGAAGGCTTTCATGACCCGTTCATCCAAGCAGCATCCGCGCGAACCGGTCGGCGCGGATTCCTATATCTATGTCGCTGAAATCGACCCGACCGAGATCCCCGATCAACTGACAGCCATTCCCGAATGGCAGCCCACAGGCTTCTACAAAGCCGTCCTGTCGGCAGAGAAAGTTCTGGCGGGGATTATCTTTACCGCCTTATTCGTGTTCGGCCTCGCTCTGGCCGGGCTGATGTTCGCGCAGGTTCTTCTGCGCTATGTCTTCCATTCGCCCTTCGTTGGCATTGAAGAGATCGCCCTTCTTTTCGGGGTGTGGACCTATTTTCTGGGCATGGCCTATGTGACCCGCAACGGCGAGCATATCCACGGCGGCATCCTGACGCTGGTGGTCAAGAACCCGCGCGCCATCCAGCTTGTGCGCATCGTGATGACGGTGCTTTCGCTGATCGCTGCGGCGGTTTTCGCCTATTACGCCATCCGCTATGCCATGTTCGAAATCGACAAGAACCGCATGAGCTCCTACATGCGCTGGCCGCGCTGGCTGTGGTCGTCGTCACTGATTTTCGGTTTCGGCGGCATGGTTCTTTATCTGGCCCTGCAATTCGTTAACCAGATCTGCGTCTTCCGCAATCCTGTCCTGTTGGCGGCGAGCCAGTCGAAAGGGTCCGAGCAATGACCATCTTCTTCCTTTCTATGGCGCTTGTCGTCATCCTGCTGCTGGCGGAAATGCCGATTGCGCTGGCCTTCGGGACGGGCGCGCTGATCTTCGGGCTGGCAAGCGGCTCGGATGTGTCCTTCCTGCTGCCTTACGCCTATCAGACCACCTCCAGCTTCGCCCTTCTGGCGCTGCCGCTCTTTGTTCTGGCAGGGACGCTGATGGCCGAAGGCGGAATCTCCGAACGCCTTCTGAACTTCGTGAACTCGCTTGTCGGGCGCGTCAAAGGCGGCCTCGGGGCCGTGACCGTGATCACCTGCGCCTTGTTTGGCGCGATATCGGGGTCGTCTTCGGCAGCCATTGCCGCGATCGGCCAGATCATGATCCCGCGCATGGTGCGCGAAGGCTACCCCGCCGGACATGCGACAGCCCTTGTGGCATGTTCTTCGGTGCTGGCGCTGATGATCCCGCCCTCGATCCCGATGATCGTTTTCGCGATCACCGGCGGCCTGTCGGTCGGGGCAGCCTTCCTGTCGACCCTCGTGCCCGGCCTGCTTCTGGCACTGATCTATGTCATGCTGAACTTCGTCTTCTTGCGGAATGTCGACACGATCAAGGTCGAAGAAAAGCTCGACTTCCAGCAATCGGTGCAGAATATCGGCCGTTCGGGCCTCAAGGCGTTCTGGGCCTTGCTGATGCCGGTTCTGATCCTTGGCGTGATCTATTCGGGGATCGCCACGCCGACCGAAGCTGCCGCCATCACGCTGGTCTACGCCATTCCGGTGGGCTTCTTCATCTATAAGGGGCTGACGGTGCGTAGCTTCGCCACCTCCTTCGTGCGCTCGGCCATCACCACCGGATCCATCATCTCGGTGCTGTTCTTCCTGTTCATGATGAGCCGCGCGATGATCTTGCAGCAGATCCCGAAAGAAGTGGCCGAGGCCATGCTGTCGCTGTCGGACAACAAGATCGTCATCTTGCTGCTGATCAACGTCGTGCTGCTGTTCATCGGGATGATCGTGGATGACATCTCGGGCTCGGTTCTGGCCGCAATCATCTTCCTGCCGGTCATCAACCATCTGGGCGTGCACCCGATCCACTTTGCCGCCATCGTCGGCACCAATCTGGGTCTGGGCAACGTCTCGCCGCCCTGTGCGCCGATGCTCTATATGGCGGGGGGTGTCTCGAAACTGACGCTTGATAAATATATCAAACCGACGATGAAATTCCTGATCTTCGGGCACCTGCCGATGACCATGATCGTCACCTTCTGCCCCGATCTGTCGCTTTGGCTGCCGCGCCTGTTGATGGGCATCCAGTAAAACTGTCGCCGGATCCGACAAATGAAAACGCCCGAGGAATTCCTCGGGCGTTTTTTCATGCAGCAGACAGATCAGAAGGTTGGCGGCGTACAGGCGCTGATCACCACACAACGTTCCGAGCCGATATTGCGGAAACGATGCGGCTTGGTGCTGGCAAATTTATACCCGTCCCCGACCTGCAGCACCTCGACCTCGCCATCGACTTCCAAAAGCAGCTCTCCCTCGACCACGAACCCCGCTTCCTCGCCCTCATGCGTATAGGGCTCGCCCGTATCGGCGCCGGGCTCATAGGTCTCGTAAAGCATCAGCAGGGAGCTGCCCTGACTATAGCCCAATCGCCGCAGCGTGGCCGCACTGGACAGCGGGTTGATCCCCGCCCCGTCCACCTGCTCGGGGGTGATTTTTTCCAACTCGTTGTGGCGGAACACGAACTTGTCCACCACCGCCGCATCGCTCTCGAAGAATTCCGACAATGTCAGATCCAGCGCCTCAAGAATTTTCTTGAGGGACGAGATCGACGGACTGGTCTTATTGCCCTCGATCAACGAGATCATCCCATTGGTAATGCCCGACTTTGTCGCCATTTCCCGCTGTGACATCTTGCGCGCCTTACGAACCGCGCGCAATCTCGCACCCACATCAAATTCCATCGCCTGTCCCGTTTGTCTTTTCACTTCCGGCACATTTTCATAGCAGTGCTTTTGAATTTTGACGAGAAAATCGCGCAATTTCACGCATTTGCAGTGATTTTATTCGGTCAGTGCAAAAATATTAAGCAGCCACTGCAAGATCTATTGGTTTTTACAGGCCAAGTCGCGGCATTTCGATCTTCGGACAGCGATCAGCCACCACGGTTTTGCCCGCCTGTCGTGCCAGAGCTTCGGCCTCCTCGTTGCCGACACCGATCTGCATCCAGACCACCTGCAGATGCGGCAGATGGGCCAAGGCGTCGCGGGTGATGTCCGGCATGGCCTCCGACCGGCGGAAGATATCCACCATATCCACCTCGATCTCCGGCGGGATCGCGGCAAGATCGGCATATACGGTTTCGCCCAAGGCCGTCTGCCCCGCAAGGCCGGGATTGACGGGGATCACCCGATAGCCTTTGGCCTGTAGAAAACGGGCCACCATATGCGACGGCCTGTCGGGATGCGCGGAATAGCCGACCAGGGCGATGGTCTTGGTGGTTGCGAATATCTCGCGTAGCTTGGCATCAGAAACCATCATATCCTCCGGTAACGCCCTGCCCCAGAAAAAAGCGCCCAGACCATAAGGCCGGGCGCGAGTGCGGAACGAGGGACAGTGTTCGAAGCGCAGTGGTTCCGATACTGCGCCTCCTGTCATTCAAGTTAGAAAGCATCCGGGCAATTAAAAGGCCACAATCTTGAAATCGCGCGCATGTGAACGACGGAAGCGCATTTTTCCTCGAATGTGGCGCTTGGGTCACGCCTTGGTGGTGCCGCGATTCTGGGCCGCATAAAGCGCCACGGCGGCCGCGTTCGACACGTTGAGCGACCCGAAATCTGCAGCAAACGGGATTTTCACCAGATGATCGCACAGCTCGCGCGTGCGCTCGCGCAGCCCCGGCCCTTCGGCACCCATCACCAGAGCAATCGGCAGATGGGGCGATTTTGCCAGACCTTCGGCCAAGGTCATCTCGGCCTCGCCCGCCAGACCATAGACAACATAGCCGATCTTCTGCAGCTCTTCGATGGCATCGCCCAGATTCTTCACCCGCAGATAGGGCTGGCGCTCCAGCGCCCCCGAGGCGGTTTTCGCCAGAGCCCCTGTCTCGGGGGCCGAATGGCGATGCGGTGCCACCACGGCACGCGCCCCGAACACCTCGGCAGAGCGCAAGATCGCCCCCACATTATGCGGGTCGGTGACACGGTCCAGCAGGACCACCACCGGCGATGCCTGCCCCGGCTCGCACAAATCCGTCACCTTACCCCAATCAAGCGGCTTCACTTCCAAAGCCGCCCCCTGATGGACCGAATCCTCGGCAATCGGCACATCTTTCGCAAAGCGGCGCACATCGACGATTTCCGGCTCCATACCGGATTGCGCGATCGCCTCGGCCAGTTTGTCAGCCGCATTCTTCGACAGGACAAGGCGCAGACGGGTGCGATCAGGGTTTACAAGCGCATCCCGCACCGCATGCAGGCCGAACAACCAGACGGTTTCGGCTGCCGCTGCGCGTTTGGAGCGTTCTTTATCGATAACCCAAGCCGGCTTTTTCATCGGATTCCCCTTATATACTTGATCTTCTTCCTGCGCATTTGCGCGACGATTGGCAAGCCCGAGAAAGAGTTGCAAGAAAAATGAAAAAAGGCGCTTGACGCTCCCGATCACTGTCCGTAAAAGCCCCCTCACAGCGTCGGGTGACGTGCTGCAAGGTGCGGCAGCGGACTGTAACTCCGCCGGGGAGACCCATGCCTGGTTCGATTCCAGGGTCACCCACCACTACCCTCCAAGGGTTTGGTGAGACGCTGTAAGCTCCTGAAAATCCGCGAAATATTCGAAAGACATTCTGGCATTATCCGTGCTAGTCTGACTCGTATTATAAATATTCCATAATTCCGGAGCGCCTTTGCATGTCGATGCCAAAGACCCAGAAAGACTTCATCGTATTCTGCGTCGCGCAGCAGGGGCGGCTGGAACATGAGGCCGTGATCTTCGTGCGCTCGTTCCGGGCCTGCAATCCCGATTTCAAGGGGCGGCTCATCGTGGCCGAGCCGACAGGCGCGCGCTGGTCGCAGCCAACGGCCATCTCTGCCGAAACCCGCGCCCTGCTGGAGGCCGAAGGCGCCGAGATCATCAGCTTCGAGAACCGGCATTTCGGCGAGAGCTACCCCTATGGCAACAAGATCGAGGCCCTGCTGGCACTCCCCCCAGAGCCCTTTCTTTTTTTCGACACCGATACCGTCTTTACGGGGCCGCTCAGCGATCTGGCGATCGATTTCGACTATCCCACGGCCTCCATGCGCCGCGAAGGCACATGGCCCGAGCCTCCGCTTTACGGGCCGGGCTACCATGACATCTGGAAGTGCCTCTATGACCGCTTCGAGATCCCCTTCGAGCCGACACTCGACCTCGGCCAGCCGGAAGAATACTGGGAGCGGTTCCTCTATTTCAATGCTGGCTGGTTTCTGGGGGCGGATGCGCAGGAATTCGGCACGCGCTTTCTGCGCTATGCCCTGTCGATCCGCGACAATACCCCTGACGAACTGGCCTGCCAGTCGCTTGACCCGTGGCTGGACCAGATTGCGCTGCCGCTTGTGATCGCCTCCTTGGGAGGTGGCCGCCCCGGACCGGAACTGGCGGGCCTCGACAGCCTGACATCCTGCCATTACCGCACGCTGCCTCTGCTCTATGCCCGCGAAAGCGATGCCGCGATCGCGATGGTCGAAGAGGTCTGCACACCGAACAAGGTGAAAAAAATCCTGAAAGCCTATGAACCGATCAAGAAGCTCGTGCTGCAAGGCAAGGGCAAGAAGATCCGCGCGCTCTTCGACCAGAACGACCTGCCCCGCCGCGAAAAAGTGATCCGTAACGCGATCAAGCGCGAGGGCCTGTGGCTGCGCTGAATCCTAGCGGGAAAAGTGCCGCGCGCCCTGCCAGACTTGGCTGCTCCAACCGGCAGCGCCTCGCCGATATGGCGATCAATTTCTTCGTTGTCAGTGGTTCGCCGCTTTTCTTGAAGGCCGTTCTCGGCTACCAGTAACAAAACACCAAAACGGTGCTTACAGGCACCGATGAGACGCACCGAGCTAGACCATGAAACCTCAATTCGCCCTGAATTTCTCGGCAGAGAATGTCAGTCTCCTTGAACGCCATCAATATGGCTGGTCAGAGCATGGTCAGGTATCGATTGGTGACGCCGAAACGCTGGAAAGCGAGATGTCGAAGCTGCGCGCCAAAGCGGTCCAGCTGGGCGGCCAGGGCTTCACCACCAAGCTTGCGATTCCCGCGACGCAGATCCTCTATACGGCGGTGCATGCGCCCGGCCCCACCATTGCCGAGCGCCGCCGCCAGATCGAAGCCGCGCTTATCGACATGACGCCTTATCCGGTCAGCGATCTGGTATTTGACTGGTCCGGCCCCGGAAAGACCGTGCATGTGGCCGTGATCGCCCGCGACACGCTGCGCGAGGCGGAGGATTTTGCCGAAACCCACGGGATGCGCCCCGTGTCTTTCGTAGCGATCCCCAAGGGCGAGGAATTTGTTGGCGAGCCGTGGTTCGGCATAACAACATTCGCACCGGACTATCTGGCACAGGGCGAACATGTGCAGCCCGATACCGATGCGATGGTCATCTGCACCCCCGAAGACGGGGCGGCCGCCTTTGCCGCCGCAGCCGCGCGCGCGGCGCAGAATGACCAGCTTATGGCCGAACAGGCGGCCCGCGAAGCCGAAGAAGCAGCCTATACCCCTGCGGATATCCCCCCCGCACAAGACCCTGCGCCGCAACCGCCAGAGCCGGAACAGCCAGAGCCGGAGCTGCCCGCGCCAGATCTGCCAGAGCCGGACCTGCCCGCGCCCGAGCTTCCTCCGGCAGAGGACCTGCCCGCACCGGACTATCCGCCACAGGAGCTGCCACAGCCCGCGCCACCGGTTCCTCCAGCCGAACCGGAGAGCCCTGCCCCATCCGAATTCACCACGCCCGCCGCGCCGCAATGGCAAGACGCCCCCGAAGACAGCCCTCCTCCACCGTCGCTGGCAGAGGAGCTGGCCGAATATGGTCAGGAGCCGGTAGACGAGCCTTGGCAGGACCGTCAGTGGGACGATAGCGATTTCGGCACCGAACCCGGCCCCTATGCCGAGGACGAGGACGGTTTCGCGCCGACGCCCTCGATGTCCGCACCCGCCGCACCGCAAAACCAGTGGCATCATAACGGCTCGGACCGCATCTCGATTCCGGAAAGCGACCTTGACCGCCTGCGGGCGGAATTCGGTGTGGATCGTCCGGAAGAACTGCCGGGCAGCGAAGCCCCACTTTCCGCGCATATGTCCGAAGGCACGGCGGCAGGTGCATGCCCGACCCGCAAGCTCTCAGGGGCGCGCCGTGATATGCCGGTTTCGGGACAGGCCGCCGGACCCGCCCTTTATGCCGAACGCGAAACGGCAGAGCCCCGCCATAGTGCAGCCGATCTTGTGGCGCAGTCAGAGCATCGCGACAGCCGCGCCGCAGGGCGCAAGGACAAACCGGCCCGCAAAGAGGGCGCGCTGCGCAAGCCCGTGGCCGATCAGGCGTTCGACACGCCCGCAGTGTCGCGCCGACCTCTGGCCGAGGATTCCCCGCCCCTCTCGGGGGCACGCGACGGGCGCGACAGGATCTCGATCACCGCGCGTGTCGGCACCACGCCCCCCTCCGCCGAGGACGAAACCGACGCGCCGACGCGCGATCTGGGTGACACCATCGGCGGCAAGCCCCGCTATCTGGGCCTTATCCTGACGGGTGCGTTGATCCTTGTTCTGGCCATTATCGCCATGCTGATGGGCGGAGAAGACACGACCGACCCCGCGCAGACCGATGTCAGCGCCACCGAACAGCAGGCGCTATCACCGACGGCGCTTGCGCAAGCCGGCTCGGAACAAACCTCCACAGCCGAGAACACGCCCGCACAAGGCGTTCCGGCGGTACAGCCCCAAACGGCCCCGACCGGCACGGGGCAAGAGGCTGCCGCTCAGGCCTTGACGGGGCATGTCGACACGCTCAGCACGCCGCCCAAACGCGACCCCGAGCCAACAGCCCCCGCTGCGCCGCCGCCCTATAACCAGCTTGCCCGCGTGCAGGCAGATGGCACGGTCACGCCGACCCCCGAAGGGGTGCTGATGCCCGGAAAATTCATGCTGGTGGCAGGCAAGCCGGACCGCCTGCCGCGCGCCCGTCCGGAGGATGTCAAATTCGCCTATAGCGAGGCGACCGGCAAACCGATGCCCTATCAGGCACCGGCTCTCAAAGGCAAAACACCGAAAGCCCGTCCCGCTGCGGTCGAGAAAGCCGCGCAAGCGGCGCAGGACAAACCGGCTCCCGCTGCTGCGCCCGAAGCCACCGCGGCGCCGGTTGCGGACACCAAGACTGCCCCCCCGACCCCCACGACCCCCGATGCGAAACCGCTTGCCAAGCCCGAGCAGACAAAGGCCGAGGCATCGCAAGACGCCAAAGCTGCCGAAGAGGCCCCTGTCGAACAGGCGCGCGCAGTGGTCAATGATCCGCGCTTGTCCAGCGCCTCGCCGCTCAGGGCGCGCCCTGCGGCTGTGGCCGATGCCGCCAAGGCCGAGGCCGAGCGTCGCGCCGCCGAAGAAAAAGCCGCGCAGGACGCGCAAGCTGCGATGGCATCGGCCACCGATCAGGCGGTCACCGTCTCGCGCCGACCGATGGGACGCCCGCAGAATTTCTCGAGTGCGGTGCAATCCGCTTTGGCCGCCGCTATGGCCAACCGGCCTGCCGAAGCCGCCCCTGCCCCGAAAGCGCCCGCAGCCCCCAAGGCCGCCCCCAAACCCGCCCCCGTGCAGACCGCGCGCTCGGCCCCGACTGCGCCTGAAGCGGATGACGAGCCCGAGGCGAAAGCCGCGCCCAACATGCCCACGGCCGCCTCTGTCGCCAAAGCGGCAACGGATGATAATGCGATTCGTCTCAATCAGGTGAACCTGATCGGCGTCTATGGCAGCCAGAGCAACCGCCGTGCCCTGTTACGGATGCCCAACGGGCGGTTTGTGAAAGTGCAGATCGGGGATCGCTTCGATGGCGGTCAGGTCACAGCCATTAATGACAAGTCGCTGACCTACCAGAAAGGCTCGAAAGCGTACCGGATCAACCTGATCGACGGCTGATCCTTGCCCATCGCTTGGGCGTGAGCAGGTATTGCGACGCATTACACGGAAAATCCAGTTTTTCCGGACCGCTATCTAGACTAGCCTTGCAAAAACCCTGCGGGACTTGCGCGCCGCACGGTGACGGGCGGTGCGTGGCACCCTGAATTGAAAGACGTGATCGGACTATGGAAGCTTTTCTGCTTCAGGCAACGCTCTATTTGCTGGCAATGATCATCGCCGTGCCGCTGGCCACCCGTGCCAAGCTTGGATCGGTGCTTGGCTATCTGATCGCGGGGCTGATGATCGGCCCCGTTCTCGGGCTCACCGGCTCGGAAATGGATGACCTGCAGCACTTCGCCGAATTCGGTGTGGTGATGATGCTGTTCCTTATCGGACTGGAACTGGAACCGCGCGCTCTTTGGGCCATGCGGGACAAGCTGGTCGGCCTTGGCGGTTTGCAGGTGGTGATCACGCTTGTCGTGGTCACGCTGTTCGCGATGATCTTGGGACAGCCGCTCTCGATTGCGCTCGCGCTGGGGATGATTTTCTCGCTCAGTTCGACGGCGATCGTCTTGCAAACCCTGAACGAGCGCAAGCTGATGCAGACGCAGGGCGGACGATCGACATTTGCGGTGCTGTTGACGCAGGATATCGCGGTCATCCCGATGCTGGCCATCCTGCCCCTGCTGGCACAACCGGGTGCACGGGCGCTTGCCAAGGCCGAGGCGCAAGCCCATAACCCCGTCTCCACCTTCATCGCCACCCTGCCCGGCTGGGGTGTGACGCTGTTGACGCTGGCTGCCGTGGGTTTTGTCGTGCTGGCGGGGCATTATCTTGTCCGCCCGATTTTCCGCTTTGTGCAAAGCACCCGCCTGCCGGAAATGAACACGGCCACTGCGCTTCTGATCGTGGTCGGCATCGCGACGCTGATGAATATGGTGGGGCTTTCCCCCGCTTTGGGGACCTTCCTTGCGGGGGTGGTTCTGGCCGATAGCGAATTCCGCCACGAGCTGGAAGCCTCGATCGAGCCGTTCAAGGGCTTGCTGATGGGGCTGTTCTTCATCACCGTCGGGGCCGGAATCAACTTTGCCGTCTTCCTCAGCGCCCCGCTACAGATTACCGGCATGGTGGTCGGCATTGTCGCCATCAAGATCGCAGTGCTTTACGGGCTGGCCCACCTGTTCAAAATGCAGGGGCGCGACCACTCGCTTTTCACGCTGGGTCTGGCGCAAGCGGGGGAATTCGGCTTTGTGCTGGTGTCCTTCGCTGTCGGACAGCGGATTTTCCCCACGGCGCTGGCCGAAAAAGTGCTGCTGGTCATCGCGCTGTCGATGCTGATCACGCCGCTACTGTTCATCCTGCAGGGCGTCCTTGCCTCGCGCCAGCGCGAAGAGACCCCGAAGCCCGACGAGATCGACGAGCAGCAGCCCATCATCATTGCGGGGATCGGGCGGTTTGGTCAGGTGGTGAACCAGCTTGTCACCATGTCGGGCTTCCGGACCACCATGCTGGATAATGACCTGAAGATGATCCAGCTGATGCGTGCTTTCGGCTACAAAGGCTATTTCGGCGACCCGACCCGCCCCGAGCTTCTGGCCGCTGCAGGGATCATGAAAGCGCAGGTGCTGGTGGCCGCCCTTGATGACAAGGATGCCGTGACCCGTCTGGTGACCTATGCGCGCAAGCTGCGGCCAGATCTGCATATCGTCGCCCGTGCCCGCGACCGTGTCCATGTCTACGAACTTTACAAGGCCGGTGCCAATGACATCGTCCGCGAGATGTATGACAGCTCGCTGCGGGTGGGCCGCTACGTGCTGGAAAATGTGGGACTGTCCGAATATGAGGCGGCCGAGCTGGAACGGATCTTCTTCAAGATGGATCGCGCGATGGTCCGCGAGCTGGCCGAGGTCTGGAAACCCGGTGTGCCGATCGAACAGAACCTTGAATATATCGCGCGCACCAAAGAGCTGAATGCGGGTCTGCAGGCCGCGATCGCGCAGCGCTTTGCCATGCGGGGCGATACCGCCCCCCCGCCGCAGGTCGATACCGACCGTCCGGCAAGTGTCGGCGAACTGGATCAATCATAGCGCGGCCCGCATATCGGCTGGGCCTGTTCGCCGCGCCTCTTAGGCACGCGCCTTGCACAAAGCGGGAGACATGCGGCCATGAGGTTTTGCCCGAGGATGCGTCATCGCATGGGGCCGGCAAAACAGCCGGAGCCCGAAAACCGGCCTACCCAAAAATAAAAGCGGGCCCAAAAGCAAAAGCGGGCCCCGAAGGACCCGCCCTGTTCTCATGACTGGTCGCCCGATCATGCCGCAGCGCGGCTGTCGAGCACCTCGTCGACTTTCTTCGCGGCACCGGCCTCGTCGGTGCCCGAAACGGCTGCGATTTCGCGGGTCAGGCGCTCGAGAGCCGCTTCGTAAAGCTGACGCTCGGAATAGGATTGCTCGCGCTGGTCATCGGCACGGTGCAGGTCGCGCACGACTTCGGCGATGGACAGCAGATCACCCGAGTTGATCTTCTGTTCGTATTCCTGCGCCCGACGCGACCACATGGCACGTTTCACCTTGGCCTTGCCCTTGAGAGTATTGAGCGCACGCGCCACCTCATCTGCAGACGCCAGACCGCGCAGACCTGCTTCGGTCGCTTTTGCGGTGGGAACGCGAAGGGTCATCTTGTCTTTTTCGAAGGAGATGACAAAAAGTTCAAGCTTCAGGCCGGCAATCTCTTGTTCCTCAATCGACATGATCTTGCCGACACCATGAGCGGGATACACAACGTAATCGTCAGGGCGGAATTCCGATTTTTTGGTCTTGGTCATTCAGTCGCTTCCTTGCAGCCAATCCGTTTGGCCCTTACAAACAGAGCAAAAGACACCCTCGGCTGCCGAAGCGCCGTTGAGGTGCCGTAGGTCTGTGAGATCACTGATACGGTGAGCAGTCCGTAGCAGGTAGGTCCGGATCTATTGTGCCAAGACCATACCATAAAATTGGGCCTCAGGAAAGCACGGCGTCACAGCCGCACAGCTCAAGATTAATAAAACCTTTAGTTAACCGGCACTCTGCAACAGCCCCGCCAACAGAAAAATGCCAAAGACGCGACAAGGCATCTTTGGCATTTTCAGGAATTCCTGAACAACTCTAAAGAGTTATTGATCGCCCTCACCCGGCGCTTCGCTGAAATATTTCTCCAGCTTGCCGGTTTCACCGTCATATTTCTCGTGATCGGGCATCGGATCTTTTTTCTGCGTCAGAACCGGCCAGAGTTCCGAATACTTACGGTTCATCTCGACCCAGTCTTCCATCCCCGGTTCCGTATCGGGGCGAATCGCATCTGCGGGGCATTCAGGCTCGCAAACGCCGCAGTCGATGCATTCGTCGGGGTGGATCACCAGCGTGTTCTCGCCCTCGTAGAAACAATCCACCGGGCACACCTCGACGCAATCCGTGTATTTGCAGTTGATGCAGTTGTCGGTAACGACATAGGTCATGGCACGAATCCGGTCATAATTGGATGTTGAGGCTTCGTAGCCTCAAGACGCCCGTGATGCAAGACAGCCGCGCAGCATAAGACGGGCCTTGCGCAAAAGCGACACGGATCAGACGGGCTGTTCTACATCATCGGGGTCGGGCGAAACGCCTGTTTCGTCAAGGTCGCGATACAAAAGACGCGCCTCCGGTGCCGGTCCGCGCCGCTCGCCGCAGGCAAGCACTTCCAGCACCTTCACCCCGCCCTGCATGGAAAGGGTCAGAATATCGCCCGGGCCGATGGACCGCCCGGGCTTGGTGATTTTCTGGCCATTGATCCGCAGCTTTCCACCCGACACAAGACTGACGGCAAGCGTGCGGGTTTTTACAAACCGTGCCTGCCACAGCCATTTGTCGATGCGGATCTGCGGCCCCCCGGCCATCGGACCTATTTCTTGTCCTTGAGCTGGGCGAGGATCGCGAAGGGGCTATCGGGATCCATGGGCTTTTCTTTCTTCGGCGGACGCGCCTCGAATTTCTGGCCACCCTTGGGGCCGCCTTTGCCCTTATTGCCCGGCTTGCCACCGCGACGCTGTTCGCCCTCGTTGCGGCGATTGCCCTCGGGACGGCGCTTGCCACCCTGATTGCCACGGCCCTGACCTTCGCCCGCCTCGCGACGCGGACCACGGTTGCGCGCACGCGGCACCCATTTGAAGGTGTAGAAGACCTCCATCTCGGGGCCTTCGGCAGCGGCTGCCTCGGCCTCTTCGGCCACAACGCTCTGCTCTTCGGGGATCGGGTTCGAGGCTTCGCCTTCAGCCTTCGGCGCGGGGGCCGCGACAGGCTTGGCTTTCTCGCGCTCGCCCTTCTCGGCCTCATAGCCCAGACCCTGCATCAGATCGGCGAATTGCTCGAGCGTCATGCCGGTGATCGACAGCATATCGGGGTTGGCTTCAAAGCCCCCACGGCTGTCCTGGCTGCGCAGCAGATCGGCCAGACGTTCCAGCATGTCGATGCGGATTGCGCGGCTGCCTGCGGGGCGATAGCCCGCGCGGATATAGGCGGTACGGTCGACCGTTTCGACGTTCGGGATAGTCACCAGACCCGGAGGCGGGCTTTCGGGGAAATCATCGAGACCGTCGTAAAGCGAGGCCAGAACCAGACGCAGACGGGTCGGCGCGGGCTTCAGCAGTTGGGTCTGGAAGATGGTATATTGGCCGAAGCGCACACCATGCTTGCGCAGAAGGCCGCGCGATTCCTGATCCAGATCCTTGACCTCATTGGCCACATCCTCGCGCGGGACGATGCCCATGCCTTCCACCAGACGGAAGGCAAAACCGCGTGCCAGCCCCGTCACGCCCTCATCGCGCGACATCGCCAGAAGCGGCTCGAAGAGGGCTGCAACCTTGCGGTCGATGAAATGCTGCAAGCGGCGCGTGACCTTCTCGGCCACATCCGCGCCCGCCTCGTCATCGACGAAAGCCTGCACGGAGGGTTTGAGCGGATCATCGCCCTTCACCAGCTTGCCGACAGCCGTCGTGCCCCACATCAGACCACCCTGTTCGGTGAAATCCATCTCTGTGTCGGGAGCATTATAGAACCGATCCGCCCGCAGGCTGAATTCGGGCTTGAGCGCCTCATAGGCCGCACGGGCCAGCATTTTCGCCTCGTCGGGGCTGGACGTACCGTCCTGCTGGAAGCGGAATCCATCCAGACGGCCAGCGAATTCGCCTTCAACCGTCACTTCACCCTTGTCGTTCACCTCGGCCACGAGGGTCTCCTTCTGCTTGAGCCGCCGCAACAACACACTCGTGCGCCGGTCCACAAATCGTTGGGTCAGCGCGCTATGCAACGCATCTGACAATCTGTCTTCTACAGCGCGAGTCTCCTCACGCCAATGCATTTCGTCTTCTACCCAGCCTTTGCGCTGAGCGACATAGGTCCATGTGCGGATAAACGCCAATCGGCGCGAAATGGCATCAATATCGCCATGCACCCGATCAATCCTCTCGACCTGACGCGCCAGCCAATCGCCGGGCACACCTTTTCCGGTCTGCAAGAACTCGAAAATCCGCGCCAGCAGGGTCGCATGTTCCATTTCAGAAATCGAGCGGAAATCCGGAATGCGGCACACATCCCATAAAAGCCGCACATCTTTTGGGCTGGAGAGGCGGTCGATCACCTCGGGCATCGCGGTCAGCGCCTTCAGCGCACGCAGATCATCGGCCTCGCGCCCCCGCGTCAGACGTTCATGCTGAGGCTGCATCTCGAGCGAGGCGATCAGCCGCTCGGTCGTGCCGAACTCCAGCTTGGAGTTACGCCATTGCAAACGGTCCAGCGGCGCGAAACGGTGGTTTTCCACCGCCTCGACAACGCCCTCCTCGAAAGGCCGCGCCTCGCCGGTCACGCCAAAGGTGCCATCGGTCTTGTAGCGCCCTGCCCGCCCTGCGATCTGGCCGATCTCATAGGGAAACAGCGACCGCATCCGGCGGCCATCGAATTTCACGGTCGAGGAAAAGGCCACATGGTCGATATCAAGGTTCAACCCCATGCCGATCGCATCGGTGGCCACCAGATAATCCACATCGCCATTTTGATACATGGCAACCTGCGCGTTGCGGGTACGCGGGCTGAGCGCCCCCATCACCACAGCACAGCCCCCCTTCTGACGGCGCAGAAGCTCGGCAATGGCATAGACGTTATCCACCGAGAACCCGACGATGGCCGAGCGCGGCGGCATCCGCGAGGTCTTTTTTGAGCCCGAATAACTCAGGCTGGAAAACCTTTCGCGGCGGGTGAATTGCACCCGATCCACCAGCGCGGCAATGGCGCCCTTCATGGTCTCGGACCCCAGAAGCAGCGTCTCGTGCAGACCGCGCGCATTCAGCAGACGGTCGGTAAAGACATGGCCGCGCTCGGGGTCGCCACAAAGCTGGATCTCGTCCAGCGCCAGAAAATCCACGCCCATATTATCGGGCATCGCCTCGGTGGTGCAGACCCAATATTGCGTGCGCTCGGGGACGATACGTTCCTCCCCCGTCACCAAGGCCACCACGGAGGGCCCGCGCATCGCCACGATCCGGTCATAGACCTCGCGCGCCAGAAGACGCAGCGGCAGGCCGATCATGCCCGTCCGATGCCCCAGCATCCGTTCGATGGCGTAATGCGTTTTGCCGGTGTTGGTCGGCCCAAGGACCGCTGTCACTCGTCCAGACATGGTTCCTTTCGTGCCCGTGGCAGGCTAGAGCGCCTTGCCACCAAGCTCCTTTTCAAGCCGGTCAATCGCGTCTTTCACATCCTCCTGATGCGGATTCAAGCCGAAAGACGCCTGATAGGCTTTCAGCGCGCGCTTATTGTCTCCGGTTTCCTCGAGGATCGTTCCGATGCCTGCCAACGCCACCCAATGGCGCGGCTCCAGACGCAGGGTCTGCGCCAGATCCGCAATCGCGGGGCCATAAAACCCCGCCGAATAATAGGCCTGCGCCCGCGCATTCCACCCCGCCGCAAAGTCGGGATCATGATCGACAAGCGCCGTCAAATGCTCGATGGCGGCCTCGCTATCGCCTGCATCCAGCGCATCCTCCCCACGCTTGAGCAAAAGATCCATCGCTGCAGACCCCGAACGCGACCATGCCCTTTCGATATCCGATTGCGCCCGCGCCCATGCCGCATTGTCGGGATCGGCCAGCTCGCTGAAGGCACTATCCACCCCCGAATCGGCATGCGTGGCCGCAGACTCCGCCCATGCCTTTGCTAAACACAGGCTCATACACAGACAAACGGCACATAGCCGCCGAAAAGAAACGAAAAATTTGTCTGTCCATTGGATCGTGCTCATGGTGAAAGAGTACCTGAAACGAGTTCGAAATCGAGCCCCCTGATATCACTTTTCGGAGCACCCCATGAGCAAAGTTATCGCCGCCGCCGTCGAAGCCCTCGAAAAACGCCTGCCCGAAGGGTTTCCGCAGGTCGCGAAATTCGTGATCCATGACGAAGGCGCCATCATCGCGGACCCGCAAGGCGTGCGCGCAGGCGACGCCGAAACCCCCGCCGATGTCACGCTCAGTGCCTCGCGCGAGACCTTCGAGGGCATGCTGGGGGGCACCGTCAATCCGATGAGCGCCTATATGACCGGCAAGCTGAAACTGGACGGCCCGATGGGGCTGGCCATGCAGTTGGGGCAGGCGCTGGCCAAATGACCCCCGCCCCCTTTTATGCCGACATGGCGCGCGGACCCGATGGCGGTCAGGCGTTCTGGCTGCGCACGGCAGACGGGGTGCGCATCCGCATGGGTATCTGGCCCGCACCGCCCAGCGCCCGTGGCACCGTATTCCTTCTGCCGGGCCGCACCGAATATGTCGAGAAATACGGCCCTGCCGCCGCCGATTTCGCCGCCCGCGGCTTTGCCACGCTGGCAATAGACTGGCGTGGGCAGGGGCTGGCCGACCGTGCGTTGGAAGACCGGATGAAAGGGCATGTCAGCCATTTCGACGCCTTCCAGAGCGACCTTGACGAAGTGATCGAGAACGCAGCCCTGCTCGGCTTGCCGCGCCCCTGGTTTGTGGTCGGCCATTCGATGGGCGGTGCCATCGCGCTGCGCCGGATCATGGATGGCAGCCCTTTTGCGGCCTGTGCCTTTTCCGCCCCGATGTTCGGCCTCAAACTGCCCCCGCCCCTGCATCTGATCCGCAAACCGCTTGCCAAGCTGATCCGGCAGATGCGCCTTACCGGCCTTTTCCCGCCCGGCATGGGGCCGGAATGCTATGTGCTCAAGACCCGTTTCGAGGATAACCTGCTGACCAAAGACCGCGAGATGTGGGCGTTTCTTGTCGATCACGTCACCCGCGTGCCCAAGCTGGCTCTTGGCGGGCCGACATTGGGCTGGGCCGCCGAGAGCGTACTGGAATGCGACCGTCTGGCGATGCGCCCTGCCCCCGATATGCATTGCTACTGCTCGGTGGGCACCGACGAGCGCATCATCGATGTCGCGGCGGTCGATTACCGCATGCGCGGCTGGCGCCGCGGCGTTCTGGACTGGATCGACGGGGCAGAGCACGAGGTCATGATGGACAGCGCCGCACGACGCAAACAGTTTTTTGACGGGTGCGTCGCCGCTTTCGAAAAGGCGCTCTGACCCTCAGATCTGGATCTCGGAGAACCCGTCGCGCAGCACATCCGACCATGCCTGCGACATCGCCATGAATTGCGGGTCCTGCGCCTCGATCCGCGTGGTCTCGCCCAGACATAGCGCACCTTTGCGGATAACGGCCAGATCCAGCGGCATCCCCACAGACAGATTGGACCGCAGGGTGGAATCCATCGACAGCAGCACGGCCTTTTTGGCATCGTCAAGCGAGGTCGACATGCGCACGACGCGGTCAAGGATCGGCTTGCCATATTTATGCTCGCCGATCTGCAGGAAGGGCGTGTCTTCGGTGGCCTCGATGAAATTGCCCTCGGGATAGACAAGGAACATCCGCATCGCGCCATCCTGACGCTGCCCCGCCACAATCATCGAGGCCGAGGTCGAGACTTGCGACATCTCCATTTTGGCATTGATCGAACTGCGCACCCGCGCCAGCGTCGCACCGATGATCTCGGCCACTTTCAGCATCGTGGGAGCCAGCATGATCGACTGGTCCGCCGTCGCTTCGGGATCATCGATCGCCTCGCGCAACTGCGCGATGGTGGTCTGCGTGACCGACAGCGACCCCGCCGTCATCACAGTGATCACCCGCTCCCCCGGACGTTCGAAGGTGAACATCTTCTTGTAGGTCGAGATATTATCCAGTCCGGCATTGGTCCGCGTATCGGACAATAGCACCATTCCGGCATCCAGCAGCAGTCCGACACAATAGGTCATGATGATCCCCGGGCGATTCGTCAGCACTCATTACAGCGCCGATTTATTGCTGCACGCTTTCCAGAGCAACGGAAACATTCATGCGCTCTTCGCCAAGCCCCTGTGCAATGCCGCGAATGGGCGCGGCATCCTGCGCATCAAGGCCCGACCCGATACGGATATAGCGCGCATCGGGACAGCACCGGTTTGCCGGATCGAACCCGACCCAACCGTAATTGCGCACATGAAGCTCGGCCCAGGCGTGGCTGGCTTCCTCGCGCGCGGTGTCTCCCTCGCCAAAAAGATAGCCGGTGACATAGCGGGCGGGAATCCCCATCGAACGTGCCATAGTGATCAGCACATGGGCCTGATCCTGACAGACACCCTTCTTATGGGCCAGCGCCTCGGCTGCGGTGGTGCGGGTCTCGGTTGCTCCGGCCTGATATTCCACCTCCTCGGCGGTCAGTACACAGAGCCGATGCGCCTGCTCCAACGGATCTTCCTCCCCTTTCACACCGCGCAGGGCGAGGCTCGACAAGGTGCCATCATCATGGGTCAGCGTGGTCTCGCGCAGATAGGCCAGAGGGTTGATCGTTTCGCGATGGCCGCGCAGGATACCGGCGGTATCATTCGTTTCGACCCGCCCGCGCACCGAAATGCGCAGCTGTTCCATCGGCCCGCGCACCGACCAGCCCTCGATGCGGTCGCCCGCGCCGTCGCGGAACGCACCGCCCAATATGCCGCCCTGCACCGAGACATCCCAGTCAATCACCCGCTGCCCGTCATGGCGCGAGGCAAAAAGCCTGAGCGATTGCACCGAGCTGCGCATCGGCGCGTCATAGTCGTATACCGTCACATGTTCGACCGTCAGTATCATCGCGCCTCGCCCGAAAGATAGGTTTCGAACACGGTCGAGGTCAGGCCCGAGACCTCCCCGATGAACCGCGTCAGAAATTCATGCAGCCCCTCGTCGAACACCTCCTCGACGGTGGCCTTCTGCAACTCGCCCAGAAGCGCGCGCGCCCGCATCTGCGGCAGGCCGGATTTGCGGTAATCGCGGGCAAGGCATTCCAGATGATAGGTGACTTTCTCGGTCGCCGTGATCAGCGACCGCGGGCTTTGCGGATTGAGAATCAGGAAATGCGCGATTTTACGGGCCGAAAGCTCGCCCCCATAGGCAAAGTGGAAGGCCCGATGCGATTGCAGCGTGCGCAGCAGCGTATGCCACTGATAGCTGTCCAGCTCGGACCCCACGAAATCCAGCGAGGGCAGCAGCACATAATATTTCACATCCAGCAGCCGCGCCGTATTATCGGCCCGTTCCAGCGCGAAGCCGATATTGAGGAAATGATAGCCGTCATTATGCAAAAGCGTGGAATCGATGGCGCCACGCACCATCGTCGCCTGCCGCGAGACCCATTCGGTCAGATCGGTCAGCTCCAGTTCGGAACGCGGACGGCGTTCAAGCTGGCGCAGCTCCTGAAAGGCCATGTTCAGCACATCCCAGAGCTGGCCGGAGATCGCGGTTCTGACGATACGCGCGTTTTCCCGCGCCCGCTCGATGCAGGAAATCACCGAAGACGGGTTGTCGCGGTCGAAGAACAGATAGCTTTCGATATTGCGCTGCACAGGGTCGCCATATTTGGCATCGAAGCCCTTGGCCGTGCCCGACGCCTGCAACAGGCTCTCCCACTCGCTGCGATAGCCATCGCCATGCGCCTGCGGAATCATGGTGATGCGCGCGCCGACCTCAAGCAGCCGCGCCATAGTCTCGGCGCGTTCGATATAGCGCGCGATCCAGAACAGGTTTTCAGCGGTACGACTTAGCATGCCACCTCTCCTCTCGAAACGGGTGGCATTTCCAGTATAGCTGTCTCTCGGCATGGCCTTTCCCCCCTCATTCCGCCAGAACCCAAGTATCTTTAACGCCCCCGCCCTGCGAGGAATTCACCACCAGGGATCCTTCGGTCAACGCAACCCGCGTCAGACCGCCGGGCACAAGTTCGATTTTCTCGCCCACCAGACAATAGGGCCGCAGATCCACATGGCGCGGGGCCACCCCCTCGTTGACGAAGGTCGGCGTGGTCGACAGCGCCAGCGTCGGCTGGGCGATGTAATTATCGGGATCATCCTCGATCTTGCGGCGGAAGGCCTCGATCTGCTCTTTGGTCGATTTGGGGCCGACCAGCATGCCATAGCCCCCCGAGCCATGCACTTCCTTCACCACTAGCTCCGGCAGGTTCGCCAGCACATATTTCAGATCATCGGGCTTGGCGCATTGCCAAGTAGGCACGTTCTGCAAGATCGGCTCTTCGCCCAGATAGAAGCGGATCATCTCGGGGACAAAGGTATAGACGGCCTTGTCATCGGCCACACCCGCACCGGGCGCAGAACAGATACTGACCCCGCCCGAGCGGTAGCAATCCATCAGCCCCGGCACGCCCAGCATGGAATCGGGGCGGAAACACAGCGGGTCGAGGAAGGCGTCATCGATCCGGCGGTAGATCACATCGACCTTCTTCGGGCCTTCCGTCGTGCGCATCCAGACAAAACCGCCCTCGCAGAATAGATCCGGCCCTTCGACCAGTTCGACCCCCATCAGATCGGCGAGGAAGCTATGTTCATAATAGGCCGAGTTGAAATGGCCCGGCGTCAGGATCGCAATCGTCGGGTCCTTGTCGCATTTGGCAGGCGCGACCGAGGCCAGCGTCCGGCGTAGCGCCTCGGCATAGCCATCCACCGGCTCGATCCGGTTTTCATGGAACAGCTTGGGGAACATCCGCATCATGATCTCGCGGTTCTCCAGCATATAGCTGACACCCGAGGGCGTGCGGCAGTTATCCTCCAGCACGAAGAAATCCTCCGGCCCCGTGCGCACCAGATCGATGCCCACGATATGGCTGTAGATGCCCATCGCAGGCACAAACCCCATGACAGCCCGCTCGAACGCCTCGTTCTGGTAGACCAGCTTTGCAGGGATCTTGCCGGCCTGCACGATCTCCGCCTTGGTATAGACATCCTTGAGGAAAGCATTCAGCGCCCGCGCCCGCTGCTTGATCCCCGCTTCCAGCTTGCGCCATTCCTTCTGGGTGAACACGCGGGGGAACATGTCAAAGGGGATCAGCCTGTCAGGGTCACCCCCTTCGCCATAAACGGCAAATGTAATGCCGATACGACGGAACAGCTGCTCGGCCTCTGCCTGTTTCATCTGGCGCAATTCGGCGGGCATGGCATTGGTCCAGCCCTCCAGCCGCGCATAGGGCTCCCGCACCCGGCCACCATCATACATCTCGTTGAAATGCTGGGTCATTGTGCCTCGACTCCTTCGCCACTTAAGGAAAGCCTAGGCAAGGCATTTCGCGAACGGAAGCTGACCCGCGCCCTGCATGGTATCGAACCCGCAAAAAACGTATGAAATTTAGTCGCAGGATTATTTTTTAGGCAAACTATCCCTGCAAATGGGCGCATCCTTTGCTGAACCCGCATCTTCTTCTCCCCGAGCCCGCCCGATGACCGGACGCTTTTTTTGATCATTATGACGATAATAATTTGTCCGGTTTTGCCGAATGGCAAGAATTCCCTGACAAAAATCGCTCGGGCTTGGCAAATTGGTCAAACCCCGCAAAAAACCGGCAGGGCGCGGCCCTGCAAAACCGCAGCCCCCTTCCCCTCGCCCGCCATGCATCCTATCTCTTGGGAGATACGGCAAAGAGGATATGATGACGCTTCATCTCAAAACCCCCGTCATGGATGCAAACGCAACCGCAGGCACCGGCAAGTTCGGCGCCCTGCCCGAATGGGACCTGAGCGACCTCTATCCGGCGCCCGACAGCCCCGAATATGCCGCCGATATGGCCAAGGTCGAAAAGGATTGTGCAAGCTTTGCCGCCGATTACGAGGGCAAGTTGGCCTCGCTTACGGGCGCGGAAATGGCCGAATGCATCCGCCGCTACGAGGAAATCGAGACCACGGCGGGCCGCATCATGTCCTACGTCGGTCTGCGCTATTACCAGAACACCGTCGACCCCGAGCGCGCCAAGATGATGTCGGATGCGCAAGACAAGATCACCGCTTTCACGACGCCTCTGGTGTTCTTCAGCCTCGAGTTCAACCGCATCGAGGATGACACCTATAAGGCGCAATTCGCGGATGCGGCGGCTGCCCGTTACAAGCCGGTCTTTGACCGCATGCGCGCGATGAAGCCCTATCAGCTATCGGATGAGCTGGAAAAATTCCTGCACGACCAGTCGGTTGTGGGGTCTGCTGCCTGGAACCGCCTGTTTGACGAAACCACCGCCGCGCTGGAGTTCACCGTCAATGGCGAGGTGCTGAACCTCGAATCCACCACCACCCTTCTGGCCGATCACGACCGCGCCACCCGCGAGGCCGCCGCCCGCGAACTGGCCCGAGTCTTCGGGGCCAATATCAAGCTCTTTGCCCGCGTGCATAACACTTTGGCCAAAGAGAAAGAGATCGAGGATCGCTGGCGCAAGATGCCCTCGGCGCAGGCCGCGCGCCACCTGTCGAACCATGTCGAACCCGAGGTTGTCGAGGCGCTGCGCAATGCGGTTGTAGCGGCCTATCCGAAGCTCTCGCACCGCTATTACAAGCTGAAGGCCAAATGGATGGGCCTTGAAACGCTGCAGGTCTGGGACCGCAATGCGCCGCTGCCGATTGAAGCGCCGCGCGATGTGCAATGGTCCGAGGCGCGCGCGATTGTCGATGAGGCCTATGCCTCCTTCGATCCCCGCATGGCCGAGATCGCCAAGCCCTTCTTCGACCGCGGCTGGATCGATGCTGGCGTGAAACCGGGCAAGGCTCCGGGCGCCTTTGCGCATCCGACGGTGACCACTGTGCACCCTTATGTCATGCTGAATTACCTTGGCAAACCGCGTGATGTGATGACGCTGGCGCATGAGTTGGGCCACGGCGTGCACCAATGTCTGGCCGCAGGTCAGGGCGAGATGCTGGCCTCGACCCCGCTGACCTTGGCCGAAACGGCGTCGGTCTTCGGCGAGATGCTGACCTTCCGCAAGATGCTGGAAAAGGCCAAAACGCCTGCCGAGCGTAAGGTGCTTCTGGCGGGCAAGGTCGAGGATATGATCAATACGGTCGTGCGCCAGATCGCCTTCTATGACTTCGAGTGCAAGCTGCATGCCGCGCGGCGCGAGGGCGAACTAACGCCGGATCAGATCAACGCGCTGTGGATGTCGGTGCAGGGCGAATCCCTTGGTCCGGCGTTTGAATTCATGGACGGCTACGAGACCTTCTGGACCTATATCCCGCATTTCGTCCATTCGCCCTTCTACGTCTATGCCTATGCCTTCGGTGACGGGCTGGTGAATGCGCTTTACGCCACCTATGAGGGCGGGCTTGAGGGCTTCCAGGAGAAATATTTCGACATGCTCAAAGCGGGCGGATCGAAACACCACAAAGAGCTTCTGGCCCCCTTCGGCCTCGACGCCTCGGACCCCGCCTTCTGGGACAAGGGCCTGTCGATGATCGCGGGCTTCATCGACGAACTCGAAGCGATGGAAGACTGAGCCTGACACAAAAGCCGCCCTTCGGGGCGGCTTTATCACTTCCGAAGCAGCGAGCGGGCGTCTCACAACCGGATGGTTGAGATGAGCCGCCCGTAATCGGCCTCTTTGGCATGGGTGGTGCGGCGGTAGGAATAGAAGAATTCCGGCTCGGCATAGGTGCAGCGGCCAATCCATTCGGCCTGCCCCACCCCTGCCGCGCGCAAGCGGTGCAGCCCGAAAGACGGCAGATCGAACATCGGGCGGCCATTGGGGCCACCGGCAAAAAAACGGCTATAGGCAGGATCTTCCATCAGGAAGGTCTCCATGAAATCCTCGCCCACCTCATAGGCTGCCTGAGAGATGCACGGCCCGATCACCGCACGGATATTGGCCCGCGCCGCCCCCAGACCTTCCATCGCGTCCAAAGTGGCCTCCAGCACGCCGTTCAACGCGCCCTTCCAGCCTGCATGGGCCGCGCCGATCACCCCTGCCTCGGGGTCGGCAAACAGCACCGGCTGGCAATCCGCGGTCAGGACCGACAGCACCAAGCCGGGCGTTCTGGTCACAAGCGCATCGGCTTCGGGCGCAGGGGCCGCAGCGTCCTCGACCACCGCTGCCACCGCCGAATGGATCTGACGCATCCCCGCAAGACGGGCGGGGGTCGCCTCCATCGCCTCGGCCACGCGGGCACGGTTGACCTCGACCGCCGAGGACAGATCGCTCGACGCCCCGCCGCAGTTCAAGCCCTGAAAGATCCCCGAAGACGCGCCGCCCTTTCGCGTGAAGAAACCGTGCCGGATCGGGCGCAACATCGGGGAAGTCAGGAGTTCAAGCGTGGTGGCCATCGTATCTGTCATCTTCTTCAGCTTCTATTGGATCGGAAACCGGCCCATACTCGGCAGAGGGGCCAAAACGTAAAGAGCACAGGATCACCCCGACGGAGAAAGCCCCGGCGGCAATGGGGCGCCCTCGGGATAAAGCGCGAGGGCTTTGAATAGCTGACCCATTTCTTCGGGATGGGTCAAGCGGCGATGTGCGGCAATATGCGCCTCAAGCGCCGCGCCGCTCAACTTTTTGGCGAGCGCCTGCGCCCGCGCGGTGATGCCCAGCCGCTCCAGAAACAGCCCTTGCGGCGTCATCGCGCTCGCAGCCACGCCTGCGGCATGCGCAGCGCAGGCAAGCGCCTCGAAATCCACATGGGCCGTCAGATCCGCCTCGCCGGGCGTGGCAAAAGGATCAACAGGCACATGCGCGCGCAGCGCCTGAAATGTATCGCCAAGGCTGCGCCAGTCCCCGTAATCGACAAAGAGCGCCATCCCGCCCCGCACCAGACGCTGCGCGACCGCCTCGACGACCGTGGCCGCTTGCGGGCAGATCTCGACGACATCTCCGGGGGCGGTTGCGGCAAAGCGCGGCTCGAGCCTCGCAAGCCGCGTGGCCGGCGAACGCCCTGCCCTGAGCTGGCCACCCTCGGCCCCCACCTGCGTTTCCGCCCAGCCGGTCTCGGTACGGGTGAACTGCCGGATGGGCAGCGCATCGATAAATTCATTGGCCACAAAAAACAGCGGCCTGTCCTGTGGAAGGGCGTCCACAGCATCGGCCCATGTCACCTCGTAACCTGCAAGGGTTTCAGCCTGTATTCCGCGCAGCGTGGCCGAGGCCTCCACCAGATGGATCCGCGCGGCATCAGCCATGTTCGGCACACGGGCCACGACCCGCAGGATATCGGCCATTAAAGTGCCACGGCCCGGACCGGCTTCGGCAAGCAGGAAAGGTGCGGGGCAGCCCTGATCCATCCATGACTGGGCAAGACACAGCCCCACCATCTCGCCGAAAAGCTGGCTGATTTCGGGGGCGGTGATAAAATCTCCCGTCTGCCCGAACGGGTCGCGGGTGGCATAATATCCGGCCTCGGGGTCCAGCAGACAAAGCGCCATATAGCGGTCCAGCCGCATCGGGCCTTCGCTGCGGATTGCCGCAAGCAGACGGGAGGTCAGATCGCCGGTCACGCCGCCGCCCCGACCTTGGGCCGACGCAGGGCGCGCAGCACAAGCACGATACCGATGGCGATCATCGGCAGCGACAGAAGCTGGCCCATCGACAGGCCATATTGGCCGAATTGCACCACATAGCCCATCGGGTCGGTCGGCGTGACAAATTGCGGGTCGGCCTGACGGAAGAGTTCGACAAAGGCGCGCGAACAGCCATAGCCGATCAGGAAGATCCCGCATGCGCCCCCCGGACGGCGCAAAAGCCCGCGCGAGACAAGTATCCACAGCAGGATGCCCAGCACGATCCCTTCCAGCCCGCCCTCATAGAGTTGCGACGGATGACGGGCGCACATACCGTCCACCTGCCCCGCAAGACCGAGGCAGGTCTGCGCCGCCTCGCCCGGAAAGATCACGCCCCAAGGCATATCGGTCGGATGGCCCCAAAGCTCGGGCTTGATGAAATTGGCAATGCGCCCCAGCAACAGCCCGATCGGCGCCACAAGCGCTGCGGCATCCCCGATGGACCAGACCGCAAGCCCATGCCGGCGGCAATACAGCCAGACCGCCACCACGACCCCCAGAAAACCACCATGAAAGGCCATACCGCCCTTCCAGACCATGAAGATCTCGAGCGGATGCGCGAGATACCAGCCGAAGTCGTAAAACAGCACAAAGCCCAGCCGACCGCCCAGAATGACGCCGACAATCACCCATGTCAGCAGATCCTCGACCTGCTTGGCAGGCATGGGTGCCTGCCCGCCCCAAAGGCGCGGGGCTTTCATCAGCGCCACAATGATCTGCCAGCCCGCCAGAAGCCCTGCGATATAGGCCAAGGCATACCAGCGGATCGGCAGGTTCAGCCCCGGGATCACAAAGGCATTCGGATCGATTTGCGGAAAATCAATCGCCAGTGGCAGCATCGGCTGTCTCCTTCGAAGGGCCGTCTCTATCGGGCCGAAAAATCGTCTTTTATCGGGGCGGAGAAAGCCCGTCCGAAGGAAAGAAGTCAAGGCAGGAGACTGGTCCAAGCCGAGCGGACACGGGCTTGTCAGCACAGGGCACGCATCATCGGCTGTCGCTCGGGCCTTGTCAGCGCAGGGCGAAGGCCTCATATAGACGTTAACTGCAAGCCAAAGCCCGAGGATCGGAAGCCGCTATGACCGCGCCCAACAAACTCTTTGACGAAATGTCCAAGCTGATGACCAATGCGATGGGTGTGGCGCAAGGTGCCCGCACCGAAGCCGAGACGGCGATGAAATCGTGGATGGATCGCTGGCTGGCCGAGCGGGACTTTGTGACCCGCGAGGAGTTCGACGCCGTGAAAGCGATGGCCGCCAAAGCGCGCGAAGAGAACGAGGCACTGAAGGCGCGTCTGGAGGCGCTGGAAAGCAAGGCCTGAGCGGGCTTTCGTTTTTGCGTGTGTGAAAGGGGGCTGTCTGCCCCCTTCTTCCATTCGGGCAGGCCCGTATGGAATTCATCCCCCGAGGATATTTTGGGCAGCTGGAAAGCAGGCGCGGGCCTTGATCAGCAGGTCTTTGACGCCCGCGCTCATGGGAAGGCGGCCCGCTTCGATGTCCTCAAAGGGGATCATGCGCGCGTCAGACGCGTCATCTGCGGCCTGTGGTTGCGGGGCATCGGCATGGCAGGCAATGGCCACGAGGTAGTAATGCCAGAGCGTCCCGCCCGCCGCATCCCTGGTCAGGAAGTCGCCAGAGTCGATGGTTGCGCCTGCGGTGGCCCGAACGCCGGTTTCCTCGGCCAGTTCGCGCAGGGCGGCTTGGGCCACGGTCTCGCCCCATTCGACCTTGCCGCCCGGAAAGCCCCAAAGCCCCGCATCCGGCGGATTCTTGCGTTTGACGAGAAGCGCATGGGTGTCGCTCAGGCAGACGGCCAGCACGCCGAGACGGGGCTGCGTCATGGCGCAAGCTTCGTGCGGGCGGTCAGGCGGCCATCGGGCGAAAACAGCAGCACCTGGTTGTCGGTGGTGACGATGATAATCCGGTCGGCTTGTTGGGTGAGCGACAGTGCCTGTAGCCCATCGGGCAGGGAAATCGCCTCTGGCAGGGTCAGCTTATTGCCGCTTGGCTGATTGAAGCGGATGACAAGCAGTGTCACGATGGTTAGAAGGCCCGCAATCATGGTGACGGCCAGAGCGGTCACCAGCCATTTGAGAAAGCGCAGCTCTGGCACGGGCGCGTCGGGATCGGAGATCGGATCGGACATGGAACAGCGTATCCTTCGCATCGAAATCGGGGAAGAGCCCCCTGCCGACCGCCTTGATAAGGCCTTGAGCGCACTTGTGCCAGACGAAGAAAACCTGTCGCGGTCGCGGCTGGCGAAGCTGATTGCCGATGGGGCGGTCAGCCGCGAGGGCGTGGCCGTGACCGAGCAGAAGACCAAGGTGGCGGCGGGCGAGGTCTATGAAATCCTCGTGGAAGCCTCGCGCGAGGTGGAGACGGTGGCGCAGCAGATCGCGCTAGACATCCTGTGGGAAGATGACGACCTGATCGTGATCAACAAGCCTGCGGGTATGGTGGTGCACCCCGCCCCCGGCACACCCGACGGGACTTTGGTCAATGCGCTGCTGCATCACTTCGGCGGCAATCTGTCGGGCATCGGCGGCGAGAAGCGCCCGGGCATCGTGCACCGGATCGACAAGGAGACCTCGGGGCTGCTGGTCGTGGCGAAATCGGATGCGGCACATCACGGGCTGGCCAAGCAGTTCGAGAAACACACGGTACATCGTCACTATATGGCGGTGTGTCATGGGGTGCCTTCGGCGGCCGATCCGCGTCTGCGCGGCACCAAGGGGGTGAATTTCGAACAAGGCGGCGTGCTGAAGATCACCTCGCAGCTGGCGCGCCATAAGACCGACCGCCAGAAACAGGCGGTGTGCTTTGACGGCGGGCGTCATGCGGTGACGCGGGCGCGCACCGTGGAAGACCTGCAAGGAGTGGCGGCGCTGATCGACTGCTGGCTGGAAACGGGACGCACCCATCAGATCCGCGTGCATATGGCCCATGCCGGTCACGGGCTGATCGGCGATCCGGTCTATGGCGGGCGGCGCAAGCTGCCGAAATCGCTGGGCGAGGCGGCCATCGAGGCAGCGGCGCATTTCCCCCGTCAGGCGCTTCATGCGGCGACTTTGGGCTTTGTGCATCCGGTGACGGGCGAAGAACTGGAATTTTCCTCGCCCCTGCCTGCGGATATGGAAGAGCTGCTGGCGGCCTTGCGCGGAAATGTTTCAATCTGAACTGATTGGTTCACTTAACTGTCAACCGATGCGTCTTTTGCTTGCAAGCAGGAGACGCATGCTCTTTTCTGTGTCCAAGCCAAAGGGTCAATCTCGGACCTCTCGCCGCCCTTATGCGTTAAGGGGTTTGAAACGACATCTTGTAATGAAAGGCCCGTCTTCCCATATCGGGCCGCCACACACCAAAAGAAAGGGGTTCACATGTCGAGTTACACCAACCTTCCAGCCCCAAGTCCCGAACAGGGGCTGAACCGCTATCTTCAGGAAATCCGCAAGTTCCCGCTGCTGGAGCCGGAAGAGGAATATATGCTGGCCAAACGCTGGGTGGACCATCAGGACGCGAAATCCGCGCATAAGATGGTGACATCGCACCTGCGTCTGGCCGCCAAGATCGCCATGGGCTATCGCGGCTATGGTCTGCCGCAGGCCGAGGTGATCTCCGAGGCCAATGTCGGTCTGATGCAGGCCGTGAAACGCTTTGATCCCGAGAAAGGCTTCCGCCTTGCGACCTATGCGATGTGGTGGATCCGTGCGGCCATTCAGGAATATATCCTGCGGTCATGGTCGCTGGTGAAGCTGGGCACGACCTCGGCGCAGAAGAAGTTGTTCTTCAATCTGCGCAAGGCGAAATCGCGGATTGGTGCCTATGAGGATGGCGATATGCGGCCCGAGAATGTGGCCCAGATCGCGCATGACCTGAATGTGACCGAGGATGAGGTCATCTCGATGAACCGGCGTCTGTCGGGGTCGGATGCGTCCCTGAATGCGCAGGTGGGCGCGTCCGAGGACGGGGCCGCGCAATGGCAGGACTGGCTGGAAGACGAGGATGCCGATCAGGCCGAGGCCTATGCGGAATCCGACGAGCTGAATATGCGCCGCGAGATGCTGCTGGCCGCGATGGACACGCTCAATGATCGCGAGAAAGACATTCTGATGGAGCGCCGCCTGCGCGATGACCCCGTCACGCTTGAGGATCTTTCGTCGAAATATGACGTCTCGCGCGAACGTATCCGCCAGATCGAGGTGCGCGCTTTCGAGAAGCTGCAAAAGCGCATGCGCGAATTGGCGGCCGAAAAAGGGATAGAGGTGCCGGCCTGATCCGGCCCCACCCGTCAAAAACCGCGGCAGGGGAAACCCGCCGCGGTTTTTTGTTGCGCCTTTTTAAAGGGTCAGAGGTTTCAGCACCTCCGGCTCGATCACATCCACACCCGGCAGGCCTTTGACCATCTCTTCCGCCGATTGCTCCAGCAGCGGGAAGGTCTTGTAGTGGCAGGGGATCACCGTCTTGAAGTCGAAATACTTCTTGGCCGCCCAAGTGGCCGCTTTCATATCCATCGTGAAATGGCCACCGGCACAGAGAATGCCGATATCGGGGGCGTGATATTCGCCCATCCACGCCATATCGGCCATAATATCGGTATCGCCCGAGAAATAGATGCAATGGCCTTCGCCCTTGATCATATAGCCCGATTCGGTGCCGGTATAGACAGGGCCATTCGGGCCATCATAGCTTGAGGAATGGGTGGCATTGACCATCGTCACCTTGGCACCCGCCAGATCGACCGTGCCGCCCTTGTTGAAGCCCAGCGTCTCGATCCCCTCGGCCTCGGCCCAGAAGCCTGCGATATCGGCGATGCAGACCACCGGAATACCCAGCTCGCGCGCGATCGCCACCGTATCGGCGGAATGATCGCCATGACCGTGGCTGAGAAGGATATGCGTCGCCCCCGAGATCGCCTCGGCACGGTGGCCCTCGGGGAAGACCGGATTGCCCGACAGCCACGGGTCGATCAGCAGCACCGCGTCTTCGATTTCAAGCCGGAAACCGGAATGGCCAAGCCAGGTGAGTTTCATGAATAACGCTCCCGTCATTTTATAAAATCCGAAATTCCCTCCTGACTGTAGGTGTCTTGCCCGAAAAGGGAAGTCCCATGCCCGCTTCACCTTGAAAGCACGGGGGCTTGCGGCTAAACCCGAACCCAAATCCAGCGGAGAAACATATGTCCATCGACATCGACACCGCCCGCAAGGTGGCGCATCTGGCCCGCATCAAAGTGGCCGAAGACAATCTGCCCGAGCTGGCCTCGGATCTTTCCAATATGCTCAACCTCATGGAGCAGCTGACCGAAGTTGACGTCGAGGGCGTAGAGCCCATGACCTCGGTCAGCCCGCAGCGCCTCAAGCGCCGCGTCGACGAGGTGACCGATGGCAATTATCAGGACAAGATCCTCAAGAACGCCCCCGATGCCCGCGAGGGCTTCTTTGCCGTGCCGAAGGTGGTGGAATGACCCTAAATACGCTGAAAATCTCCGAAGCCCGTGACGCGCTGCGCAAGGGCGAGACGACGTCGGTCGAGCTGACCGAAAGCTGCCTGAAGGCGATTGAGGGCGCGGATGCGCTCAACGCATGGTGCGCCAAGACCCCCGAGATGGCGCTGGACATGGCGAAAGCGGCGGATGCCCGTATCAAGGCAGGCGATGCGCCCGCCATGTGCGGCATCCCGCTGGGGATCAAAGACCTCTTCGCCGTGAAGGGCGTGCCCACGCAGGCAGGGTCGAACATCCTCAAGGGCTTCAAACCCGAATATGAATCCACCGTCACCCAGAACCTCTGGGATGCGGGCGCGGTCATGCTGGGCAAGCTCTCGATGGATGAATTCGCGATGGGTTCGTCGAATGAAACCGCCTGCTACGGCCCCGCGATCAACCCGTGGAAAGTCGATGACAAAGCCCGTACGCCGGGCGGGTCTTCGGGCGGTTCGGCGGCGGCTGTTGCAGCCGACCTCTGTCTGGCGGCGACCGGCACCGATACCGGCGGCTCGATCCGTCAGCCCGCGGCCTTCACCGGCATCACCGGCATCAAGCCGACCTATGGTCGCTGCTCGCGCTGGGGTGTGGTGGCCTATGCCTCCTCGCTCGATCAGGCCGGCCCGATGACCAAGGACGTGCGCGATGCGGCAATCATGCTGCAGGCGATGTGCTCGCATGACCCGAAGGATTCGACCTCGACCGAGATCGCGGTTCCGGATTTCGAAGCGGCGCTGACCGGCGACATCCGTGGCAAGAAAATCGGCATCCCGAAGGAATACCGCCTCGACGGCATGCCCGAAGAGATCGCGGCCCTTTGGGACAACGGCATGGCGATGATGCGCGATGCAGGCGCCGAGATCGTGGATATCTCGCTGCCCCATACCAAATACGCCCTGCCCGCCTATTACGTGATCGCGCCTGCCGAGGCGTCGTCCAACCTCGCCCGCTATGACGGGGTGCGCTACGGCCACCGCGCGACTTTGGGTAAGGGCGATGGCATCGACGACATGTATGCGAAAACCCGCGCCGAGGGCTTCGGCCCCGAGGTGCAGCGCCGCATCATGATCGGCACCTATGTGCTGTCGGCGGGCTTCTATGACGCCTATTACAACCGCGCACGTAAGGTCCGCGCCCTGATCAAATGCGACTTCGAGCAGGCATTTGCTGCTGGCATCGACGCCATTCTTGCCCCCGCGACGCCCTCTTCGGCCTTCGCCCTTGGCGAGATGAAGGATGCCGATCCGGTCAAGATGTATCTCAATGACGTGTTCACGGTCACCCTGAACCTTGCGGGCCTGCCCGGTGTCGCGGTACCCGTTGGCCTTGACAAACAAGGGCTTCCGTTGGGGCTGCAACTGATCGGGCGTCCGTGGGAAGAAGGCGAACTGCTGAACCACGCCCTTGTGCTTGAACGTGCGGCAGGCTTCAATGCCAAGCCGAACCAATGGTGGTAATGGAGTAAACACATGCGCGCGCCAGTTCTCGGACTTTCCCTGACCCTTTCGGTGCTGGCGCTGGCCGCCTGCCAACCCAGCGTGCCGAATTCGGCCGCTGGCGTCGGTGCGCCCGCAATCGCGGGCAACGAAAGCTATCGCGATTACATGGCGCAGCGCGAGGCGCAACTTCAGGGCGGCACAGCCGCCACCACCACCCCCGTCACCGGCGGGCAGCCGATGTCGGCGATGGGCGATGCGGCGGCCCCCGCCAGCAACGATCCCAATGCGCAGCTCGGGGCCGATACGCTTGCGGCGCTGAATGCGACAGCGGCGCAATCCAGCCCGCAGGAAGTCACCGATTACGCACCGGCCTCCTCGCCCTATTCCAGCACGGCCACAGCGGCAGAGCGGGCCGAGGACACGTTCCAGACGCCAGCACCGGCCCAGAAGACCTCGGGCGACACCTATAGCGCGGGCTCTGGTGCCAGCGGCCCCAATCTGGCCGCTTATGCGCTTTCGGTCAGCAACCAGCCGGGGCAAGCGACCTATCCGCGTGGCGGGATCAAATTCACCTCGACCACCAAAGCCTGCGCGAAATATGTCTCGCCCGATCAGGCCCAGATCGCCTTTCTGGCCAATGGCGGCCCCGAGAAAGATCCGGGCAATCTTGACCCCGATGGCGACGGTTTCGCCTGTGGTTGGGACCCCCGCCCCTTCCAGAACGCCCGCAACTGATGGCGGCGGCTTTCCCCTCGCCCAATCACGGGGAACGGCGCAATGGGGCAGAGCCTGACCATGTGGTTCTGCATTTCACCGCGATGCAGGACATGGCCTCGGCCCGCGACCGCCTGTGCGATCCGGCAGCCGAGGTTTCGGCGCATTGGCTGATCGGCAATGACGGCACGGCGGTGCAACTGGTCGATGAGGCGCGCCGCGCATGGCATGCCGGTGTCGGGCGGTGGGGCGCATGTAGCGACCTGAATTCACATTCCATCGGGATCGAGCTCGATAACCCGGGCGACAGGCCGTTTTCCAACCGGCAGATGGAGACGCTGGAAACGCTATTGCGGCGGATCCTCGACGATTGGCGGATCGCCCCGCAGAATGTGATCGCCCATTCCGACATGGCCCCGGCGCGTAAATTCGACCCCGGTCCGCGCTTCGACTGGGCGCGGCTTGCACGTCAGGGACTGGCTGTCCTGCCGCAGGCCCCGCTGCTACCACGGGCACCGGACAAGGCGCAGTTTCTGATCCTCGCGCAGCTTTTCGGCTATACCTCGCCGGATCACGAGCATGTTCTGTCGGCCTTCCGGCTGCGGTTCCGCCCCTTGCACACAGGCCCACTTGACCCGACCGACATGGCGCTGATCGCGGCACTTGCCCGTGATTACGGGCAAGACGGCGACCAATGGCGGGCATGTTAAGGGCCGCAGAAGCGGCCCTTTTTCGTTAGTCGCGCTGCGCTTCGAGGATCTGCAGGATCTCTTTCGCGGCCGTCGGGATATTGGTGCCCGGACCAAAAATAGCCTTCACACCGGCCTTTTTCAGGAAGTCATAATCCTGATGCGGGATCACGCCGCCGCAGATCACGATGATATCCTCTGCCCCTTTGGCTTTCAGCGCCTCGATCAACTGCGGCGCAAGGGTCTTGTGCCCTGCCGCCTGCGACGAGATGCCCACCACATGGACGTCGTTATCCACCGCATCCTGCGCCGCCTCGTCCGGCGTCTGGAACAGCGGCCCCACATCGACATCGAAACCGATATCGGCAAAGGCGGTCGCGATCACCTTGGCACCACGGTCATGGCCGTCCTGCCCCATCTTGACCACCAGCATACGCGGGCGACGGCCTTCCGCTTCGGCAAAGGCCTCGACATCGCGCTGGATCTGGGCAAAGCCCTCATCGCCCTCATAGGCCGAGCCATAGACCCCTGCCAAAGTCTTCACCTCGGCGCGGTGACGCCCGAATTCCTTCTCCATCGCCATCGAGATCTCCCCTACCGAGGCCCGCGCGCGCGCCGCTTCAACGGCAGCTTCCAGCAGGTTTCCGCCCTCTTTCGCGCGGCGGCCCAATTCGGCCAGCGCAGCCTGACAGGCGTCCTCATCACGCTCGGCCCGCATTTTCTCAAGCCGTGCGATTTGCGACAGGCGCACCTTGACGTTGTCGATATCGAGAATGTCGATCGGCTCTTCCTCGGCGAGGCGGTATTTATTGACCCCGACAATCACGTCTTCCCCACGGTCGATCAGCGCCTGACGACGGGCGGCGGTTTCCTCGATCCGCAGCTTGGGCATGCCGGAGGCCACGGCCTTGGTCATGCCGCCCATTTCCTCGACCTCTTCGATCAGCTTCCACGCTTCCTCGATCAGGTTCGCGGTCAGGCTTTCGACATAATAGCTGCCCGCCAGCGGGTCGACGACATTGGTGATGCCGGTTTCTTCCTGCAAGATCAGCTGGGTATTACGTGCAATTCGTGCCGAGAAATCGGTGGGCAGGGCAATCGCCTCGTCCAGCGCGTTGGTGTGCAGCGACTGCGTGCCGCCCAAAGCCGCCGCCATCGCCTCATAGGCGGTGCGGATGACGTTGTTATAGGGGTCTTGCTCCTGCAAGGACACGCCCGAGGTCTGGCAGTGGGTGCGCAGCATGCTGGATTTGGGGTTCTTCGGCTCGAATTCGGCCATGATCCGCGACCAGAGCGTGCGGGCGGCGCGCAGTTTGGCGGCCTCCATGAAGAAATTCATGCCGATAGCGAAGAAGAACGACAGACGCCCGGCGAATTTATCCACATCCATACCGGCGGCAATCGCGGTGCGCACATATTCGCGCCCGTCCGCCAGCGTGTAGGCCAGCTCCTGCACGAGATTCGCGCCCGCTTCCTGCATGTGATAGCCGGAGATCGAGATCGAGTTGAATTTCGGCATCTCGTTGGCGGTATATTCGATGATATCCGCGATGATCCGCATCGAGGGTTCGGGCGGATAGATATAGGTGTTCCGCACCATGAATTCTTTGAGAATATCGTTCTGGATGGTGCCCGACAGCACGGCGCGGTCATGGCCCTGCTCTTCCCCCACCACAATGAAATTCGCCAGAATCGGGATCACCGCACCATTCATGGTCATCGAGACGGAGACCTTATCCAGCGGGATGCCGTCAAAGAGGATCTTCATATCCTCGACCGAATCGATGGCAACGCCCGCCTTACCGACATCACCCACAACGCGGGGATGGTCGCTGTCATAGCCACGGTGGGTCGCAAGATCGAAGGCCACCGAAATCCCCTGCTGGCCCGCAGCCAGAGCGCGACGGTAAAACGCGTTCGATTCCTCGGCCGTCGAGAAGCCCGCATATTGGCGGATCGTCCACGGACGGCCCGCATACATTGTCGCCTTCGGACCACGGGTATAGGGCGCGATCCCCGGCATGGAGCCAAGATGGTCCAGCCCTGCCGTGTCTTCCGCCGTGTAAAGCGGCTTGACCTTGATCCCTTCCAATGTCTCCCAGGTCAGGCTGTCTAACGGCTTGCCACGCAGTTCTTTCGTGGCAAGCTCAGCCCATGCCGCTTGCTTGTCGGCCTCGGTGTTGCTGGTCATCGACCCATCCTTCCTCCGTGAGAGGGATGGCCGAATATCCTCCCGGCGCAGCCCCTCCCGTTTCCATGATTGCCAGATCCCGGTGCCCTTGGCGCAGCCGTTCCAGCTCGTTTTGATAGCGCGCAGTCATCTGACCACGTTGAGCAACGCTAAAAGGCATATAACCGCGACCAAGCTGCCCCTGCACGGCAGCGGCGGCGTTGAAACGCGCAACCGGCACCGTCTGGCCCGGATACAGCGCCGCGCGCGGTGCCAGACGCCGCAGCAGAACCTCGTGCCGACCGGCCATAGCCTCGTGGGTCCAGACATGCGGACGCTTCCCGAAGGCCTGTTCGACGGCCTCGATCACACAAGGCCAGCCACGACCGCTTTGCGCCAGCATCCGCAACCGCTGCGGGTTGACCATTTCGCCGCCCCGCGCCCGTTCAACCGCCAGCATCGATGCCCACCACGCGTCATAGCGCCGGATCCCCATCGCCACGCCCGTCAGATGCGGCCCCAGCACCATTGCGACCCGTTCCAACCTGCCCCGCGCGTCAGGGTAGAGAATTCCGTGCTGAAGACAATGTGGAATAGAACCGATCAGATTTTCTTCGCTGATAATCAGGGTGTGGAAGCCCTGATCTTCCAACAGATCGATTTCCATCCGGATACGTGTCGCAGAGCGTCGTGCCGAAAGGATATCCTGCGCCGAAACCAGATCGGCGCGTTTGATCAGCCCCGCAAACAACCCCGCACGCGTGCGCTCCGGCCCCCAGAAAGCGATACCCTGACGCGACAATATCTCGGAATTTGCCAGCATCCAGTTCTGAAACGATGTCGTGGCGGTGCGGTGCACCCCCAAATGTAGTATAACGTCCAAGAGAAAGCTCTTTCCGGAAAGCGCGTCTGGCATGATGCCATGACTCCACGCGAGGACCTGCCTCAGCGTCGAATATGCGCCGCGATCTCTGGAAAACTGCTTAACAGGAGGAATTGAATTGTATTTTACCCAAAACTCGGGGAGCGCAGGGGCGCGAGAACAAACTGTTCCATCAAAAGCAACAGTCCTCTCCCCCATCGGAGCTGCATTTTTATTTGCGATATCGGTCGGTTGCTGGGCGTCGGCAGGGCATACACAACCGCAGGGCGACCCCCCTGTTCCAGCGACTGAACCCGCCGAAGGCTTTGCGCCTTTGCCCGCAGATACAGCGAATTTGAATGATTTCGTCTGGAAAAAACGCCCGATCGTGGTTTTTGCCGAAAGCCCGGCCGATCCGTCCTTCGCGGACCAGATGGCCGCACTGGAAGAACGCTGGCCCGAGCTGGCCGCCCGCGACGTGGTGGTGATCACCGATACCGACCCCGCCACGCCAAGCGCCATCCGCCGCAAGCTGCGCCCATCGGGATTTTCGCTGGTGATCATTGCCAAGGACGGCACGGTGGCGCTGCGCAAACCGCTGCCCTGGAGCGGGCGTGAAATCATCCGCTCGATCGACAAGATGCCGCTGCGCCGCGAGGAACTCCGTCGCGGCGCAACCGTGCAGGGCAAAGCGCCCCGCACATTTGCCAAGTTATGATCGGCGCGGCCCGTCATGGGGTCATTCGAACTCCATGATGATGTCGTCCACCTTCAGCGACGCCCCGGCCTCGGCATTGATGGATTTCACAACGCCGCGACGCTCTGCCCGCAGGATGTTCTCCATCTTCATCGCCTCGACAGTGGCCAGCGCCTGCCCTTCCTGCACCTCGTCGCCTTCGGCCACGTTGATTTTCACCACCAGACCCGGCATCGGGCAGAGCAGGAATTTCGAGGTATCCGGCGGCAGCTTCTCGGGCATCAGCAGATGCAGCTCGTGTTGGCGCGGTGTTTGCACCAGCACTTTCAGATCCGCACCACGCAGGCGGATGCGATAGCCCATCGAGATCTTGCCGACCTTCAGCACCAGCGGCGCACCATCGATCAGCAGTTCCGCAAGCTGGTCGCCCGGCGTCCAGTCCGAGCTGACGCGATGCATCGTGCCATCGGAGAAGCTGACATCCGCGCCCGCCTTATCCGCCGAGATTTTCACCGGATAGGTCGTGCCCTGCAGGCTCACAACCCAGTCATCGCCCACCAGCCGCTCGTGATTGCCCAGCGTGCCGGAAATGCGCGTGCGCCGGATTTCGGCGACCCGCTCCATTGCCGCTACAGCCGCTGCCACACGCTTGAGCATCTCCGGCCCGAGCTCCACACCGTGGAACCCTTCGGGATATTCCTCGGCGATGAAAGCCGTTGTGATATTGCCCGAGGTAAAGCGCGCATGATCCATCACAGCCGCACAGAACGGCAGGTTATGGCCAATACCCTCGACCTCGAAACGGTCAAGCGCCACGCGCATTTCCTCGATGGCCGCGTCGCGGGTCTCTCCCCATGTGCAGAGCTTGGCGATCATCGGGTCATAGAACATGGAGATCTCGCCGCCCTCATAGACGCCGGTATCGTTGCGCACCACACCGCCGGAGGCGGTCGGGCCTTCGACCGGCGGACGATAGCGGGTCAGACGACCGATCGAGGGCAGGAAGTTGCGATAGGGGTCTTCGGCATAAAGACGGCTTTCCATCGCCCAGCCGTTGATCTTCACGTCGTCCTGGGTGATCGACAGCGGCTCGCCATTGGCGATACGGATCATCTGCTCGACCAGATCGATGCCGGTGATCATCTCGGTCACGGGATGCTCCACCTGAAGGCGGGTGTTCATCTCGAGGAAGTAGAAGTTCTTGTTGCCATCGACAATAAACTCCACCGTGCCAGCGCTGGTATAGCCCACCGCCTTGGCCAGAGCGACCGCCTGATCGCCCATCGCCTTACGGGTGGCCGCATCAAGGAAGGGCGAGGGGGCCTCTTCGATCACCTTCTGGTTCCGGCGCTGGATCGAGCATTCACGCTCGTTCAGCCAGACGCCATTGCCATGGGCGTCACACAGAACCTGAATTTCGATATGGCGCGGCTGCGTCACGAATTTCTCGATGAAGATGCGGTCATCCCCGAAGGAATTGGCCGCCTCGTTTTTCGACGACTGGAAACCCTCGCGCGCCTCGGTGGCGTTCCATGCAATCCGCATGCCTTTGCCGCCGCCGCCCGCAGAGGCCTTGATCATCACCGGATAGCCGATCTCTTCCGAGATCTTGACCGCCTCATCCGCATCCTCGATCAGCCCCATATAGCCGGGCACGGTGTTCACACCGGCCTCTTGGGCGATCTTTTTCGAGGTGATCTTGTCCCCCATCGCCTCGATGGCTTTGACGGGCGGTCCGATAAAGGCCACACCTGCCGCTTCCAGCGCCTCGGCAAATTTCGCGTTTTCCGACAGGAACCCATAGCCCGGATGCACCGCTTCGGCACCGGTTTTGGCAATCGCCTCCATGATCTTGTCGATCACGATATAGGATTGTTTGGCAGGCGGCGGCCCGATATGCACCGTCTCATCGGCCATCTGCACATGCAGCGCCTGCGCATCGGCATCGGAATAGACGGCCACCGTCTGGATACCCATCTCGCGTGCGGTCTTCATGACGCGGCACGCGATTTCCCCACGGTTGGCAATCAGGATCTTCTTGAACATCGGCTTTCCTCCACTTCCGGTGGAAGCAAGCCCGCGGGCCAGAAGGCTCTAGCCGCGGCTTGCCCTCCCCCCCAATATGTTCATGTTAACGTCCGGAAAAGAAAACGCCACCAAGGCAGAGCGCCCCGATGACGTTTCAATCGGCATACCTTCGGGCAGGCAAAAAGCGCCTGCCTTGCAGATCTTAGTAGCTACGCGAGCAGACACCTGCATCGTCGCACAGCGCGCCTGCGCCTGCGCCAATCGCAGCACCTGCAAGAACGTTGTTGTCAGTTGCGTCGGCAACCAGCGCGCCTGCGCCCGCGCCAACCAATGCGCGACCGCCATCGGTGCTGAGGAAGTTACCATTGCCAGAGTTCTGGCAGCCAGCAAGGGCCGTCGCACCGAGAATCGCGATGAGAAGTGCGGATTTACGCATGAGATTTCTACTCCGTGAGTATTAGTGTTCCTTTGTGAACCTAATACAGCCAGCGGGGAAGAAAAGCGGATTCTTGCACAAGAACGCATGTAACGCATTGCCTCGGCAAGCGTTTGCCGATCCTGCCCGTCCGCAACTGCGGAAGGCGTGAACATGGCGGGGATCATATCCCCGGAAAGATCCGGCCCGGTAGAGGCACTGCGCATAGCGACAGCCCGGAGCCGGCAAGTTCCAACAGGGAGTTCCCTCGCGGGAGAGATGCCGGAGCACCCGAAGGCGGGCCGACAGAAATCAACCTGCGCGCGAAACGCGCGGCTTGCAACCCCATTCGCGGGGAAAACAGCAAAGCCTTGCCGATTTCTGTCAAGCCGCATCCGCATCAGTCCCAGTCGTCCTCGTCTTCTTGGCCCCAATCGAACGCGTCGGGATCGGCAAATACCTCGGGGAACGACGCCTCGGCACGGCGACGGTCGATTTTCAGAAGGGCGTCGTAGGATTCGGGATCGAACGGGTCTTCGGCGGCAACCACCTCACGCCCGAACAGCCAGCTCAGGCGGCCGGCGTCCAGATTGCCCCGCTCAAAGGGCTCTTCGCCGAAATGGGTCCACAAAGCGGCCAGAAAGCCTTCATCCGCGCGGCGATCACCGGCGGCACGGTCCTTGAACCGTTCGCGGCGGATGATCTTGGTCGCGCCTTTCTTATTGGCGCGGCGGATGGTGAATTGGAAATCGGTGCTGGGCAAACGCCCGGGAAAACCGCGGTGTTTTAGCATGTGGCGCCTTTCTTCTCCGGAGCAATCCTCTCCGGTTTCGTGTTCGCAGCAGGGCAAGAGCGGGCTCGTGCCATGCTATGGGTCAGTGCCGGACGCAAATGCGCGGGCCTGTTCCTCATAAACACTATTGAAGGCGCTGTCCGTCCCAGTTTTCCGGCAAATGCCGAAAGCACCGGAAAAGGGGGGCAGGCAGGGGAAGGCCCCTGCCCGCCTGCAAGGTCAGAGCTTGCTGTGGTAGACCGGCTCCGTGGTGACGGGCTCTTGCATAACGGGCTGCGGCTCCGGCTTGGGGGCGCAGGCTGCCATGAAACCGACAAGACCGAGAGCGAGAATGAGTTTGGTCGACATGTTCTTCTCCTTTTCACGCCGAGGGAACGCATCCGCAACGGAGTGACGATGGCTGGGAAGGAGGCCGTGATATCAGACAGATAATCCTGTGCGATCAGTAGCCCCGAGCCGAAGCGGCCCGCGCAAAGCGTAGCAGATTCTATGCGCTTGCCCAGAGGCATCACAATCGCATCATCACTTTCCCGCCGATCAAGCATCAGAACATTTCTTCCACACAGTGAGGAGGCGAAATCGCATAGCCCGCGAAGAGCTGCGTTGCCTCGGGATCGCTATCACCAAAGGCAACAGGACGATCAGAAAGGGAGATGACGATCTGTTGGGGCTGGGGCCCGACAGACGACAGATGCGGCAGCGCAAACTGTTCGCAAAGCGCCTGCATATCCGTCAGAGCGACATCGGGATCTTCCCGCGCCAGATCCGGCGCGAGAAAGAAATGGCGAAGGGTCAGACCATCGGGGCCGCTGGCATCGGTCTGGCTTTGCAGCCATTCCACATGCGCCCCCGAAGGCACGGCGACAACCACGCCACGCGTGGCCCCGCCATCGGCCAGCGCGACAGGCCCGACACACAGCATCCCAAGACATACTGCAACAAGCCCGCCGCACCGGAACCGCATCATGCCCTCTTACAACGGAATATTGTCGTGTTTCTTCATGGGCATGCTGCGTTTTTTGGAACGTAGCGACGCGAAGGCACGGGCCACACGGCGGCGAGTAGACCGCGGCTGGATAACCTCGTCGATGAAGCCTTTCTCGGCGGCAACGAACGGATTGGCGAAACGGTCTTCGTAGTTCTTGACGCGATCGGCAATCTTCTCGGGCTCGCCCAGTTCCGAACGGTAAAGGATCTCGACCGCCCCTTTCGCTCCCATAACGGCGATCTCTGCCGTCGGCCAGGCGTAGTTGAAATCGCCCTTGAGGTGTTTCGAGCTCATCACGTCATAAGCCCCGCCATAGGCCTTACGGGTGATCACCGTCACTTTCGGCACGGTCGCTTCCCCATAAGCGAAAAGCAGCTTCGCGCCATGTTTGATCACGCCGTTATATTCCTGCGAGGTGCCCGGCAGGAAGCCCGGAACATCGACAAAGGTCAGGATCGGAATTTCGAAACAGTCACAGAAACGCACGAAACGCGCCGCCTTGCGCGAACTGTCGATGTCCAGACAGCCCGCCAGCACCATCGGCTGGTTCGCCACCACGCCCACGGTCTGACCTTCCAGACGGATGAAGCCGGTAATGATATTGCCCGCGTAATCCTTCTGGATCTCGTAGAAATCCCCCTCATCCGCGACCTTCAGGATCAGTTCCTTCATGTCATAGGGCATATTGGGGTTGGCAGGGATCAATGTGTCAAGGCTGTCCTCCACCCGCGCCACATCATCGAAGAAGGGCCGCACGGGCGCTTTCTCGCGGTTCGACAGCGGCAGGAAATCAACCAGACGGCGGACTTCGTAAAGCGCCTCGACATCATTCTCGAACGCCCCATCGGCCACCGAGGATTTCTTGGTATGGGTCAGCGCGCCGCCCAGTTCTTCGGCGGTCACCACCTCGTTGGTCACCGTCTTCACCACATCGGGGCCGGTCACGAACATATAAGAGCTGTCCTTCACCATGAAGATGAAGTCGGTCATGGCAGGGCTATAGACCGCGCCACCCGCACAGGGGCCCATGATCACGGAAATCTGCGGGATCACACCCGAGGCTTCGATATTGCGCTGGAACACATCGGCATAGCCCGCAAGCGAGGCGACCCCTTCCTGAATCCGCGCCCCGCCCGAGTCATTGAGCCCGATCACCGGCGCGCCATTCTGCATCGCCATATCCATGATCTTGCAGATCTTCTCGGCATGGGTTTCCGACAGCGAACCGCCAAAAACGGTAAAGTCCTGGCTGAAAACATAGACCATACGGCCATTGATCGTGCCCCAGCCGGTGACAACGCCATCGCCATAAGGCTTGTCCGACTGCATGTCGAAATCCACACAGCGGTGGGTTTTGAACATGTCGAATTCTTCGAAGGACCCTTCGTCGAGCAAGAGTTCGATCCGCTCCCGCGCGGTCAGCTTGCCCTTTTTGTGCTGTGCTGCAATCCGCCGCTCTCCTCCGCCCATACGGGCCTGTGCGCGACGATCTTCAAGCTCTTGCAGGATATCTCTCATGTGGCTCCCCTCATCCTCGTGGTCACCTTATGCAGCCCCATCACGAGTTGGAAGCAAAAATCAGAAAATTTGCAAAATCTTGACAAAAGGAATGTTGCGAATTGCAAATAATCCCATTTGACACTTTAAAACAACAAAAATCCTTGCAAACCACAGCCCCCTTGCCCGCGAAAACGCGTAGATGGTCCGTCGCCAGATCGGGCAAGACAATCCGCCCACGACCAAAGGCTTAGCTCTGACGTCACGTCTCTTACTGCAAAGTTTCAATCCAGCGGCGAGTCGCCCCTTGGGGCACCGGCGAAATCTGGTTGCCGCGCTTGAAGGCCTCGCGCTCAAGCGGGATCGCATAGGTCTTCAGCACCAGCGTCTGGGTCAGATAGGCGCGGGTAAACGCCTCCCGCCCGCCCAGACGTTCATATTGGCCCACATGCACCAGCTCATGGGCCAGAACCCAAGGCGCCTCCTTGCGCAGGGCAATCCCGTAGCCAAAGGTAATCGCGAAGGCCCCCTGCGGATGATAGACCTTGGCAAAGGCTTTATCCTCGGGCGGGCGGAACGCCTGCGGCCATGCCAGAACGCGCACCTTTTCAGGATGCGCCACACCGGCACGGCGGGCAAAGCCCATTTCAACGGGGGTCAGCGGGCGCCCCGCAGCCAGAATATGCGCCTCGATCGGGTCCAGTTCACGCATCGCCACCGGCAACAACTGCGCCACCTCGGCCTGCACCTGCGCCGAAGGGTGTGCCACCGCGGCCAGATCCCCTTCGGTCAGCGCAGCCGGTGCACATCCTGCAAGCCCGAACAGCGCAGCAAAACCAAGTGTCTGCAACAAAACCACAATACGCATAAGGCCTCCGACAAAGCTTCTCTCAAATAAGGTCAAAAATGCCGCAAAGGCAATTGACCAAATACAGTTTGCATATGTATCAGCGGGGTTTGCAAAGGAGAGTAGATCATGGCGACTCCAAAACTCTATGCGGGTATCAAGCTGCGGGAGACGCGCACAAGGCTCGGCCTGACGCAAAAGCTCTTTGCCGACCGGCTTGGCGTGTCGCTGCCCTATCTCAACCAGATGGAAAACAACCATCGCCCCGTGTCGGCGCAGGTGGTGCTGGCACTGGCCACGGAATTCGGACTGGATGTGACCGAGCTTTCGGCAGGCGATGCCGAACGGCTGGTCTCGGACATGCGCGAGGCGCTGGCCGATCCGATCTTCTCCGATGCCGCCACGCCGCTGGCCGATATCCGGCTGGCAGCCTCCAATGCCCCTGCCCTTGCGCGCTCTTTCCTCGAACTGCACAGCGCCTATCGCCGGACCCATGAACGGCTGGCCTCGCTGAATGCCGCGCTTGGTCATGATGCCAACACCACCGTGCAGAGCCCTTGGGAAGAGGTGCGCGATTTCTTCCATTACTGTGACAATTACATTGATGCGGTAGACCGCGCAGCCGAACATTTCGCCTGCCCCGATGGACCGCGCGTCGATGCCATTCCACGGGCGATTTCGGCGCTGGAGGCGCGCGGGATCACCGTGCAATTTGCCGATATCACCAGCGTGCGCGAGAAAGACGGGCGGGTGATCACCATCGCCACCCATGCGAAGAAATCCACGCAGGCTTTCCAGCTGATGCATCAGGTCGCGCTGATCACCCAGAACGAACTGCTCGAGGCAACGCTGGATCTGGCCCGCTTCCAGTCCAGCACCGCCCGCGCCATCGCCAAGATCGGTCTGGCCAACTATTTCGCGGGGGCCGCCGTGATGCCCTACAAGCAGTTTCTGGATGCGGCACAGGATAACCGCCATGATCTGGAGATACTGGCAGAGCTGTTCGGCGCCTCGATCGAGCAGGTCGCCCACCGGCTATCAACGCTGCAACGCCCCGGCGCCAAGGGTCTGCCCTTCTTCTTCATGCGGATCGATCAGGCGGGCACCATCACCAAACGCCACTCGGCCACGCGGCTGCAATTCGCCCGTTTCGGCGGCTCCTGCCCGCTATGGATCGCGCATCAGGCCTTTGAAACCCCCACCCGCTTCCTGCGCCAGCTGGCCGAGACCCCCGACGGGGCGCGCTATCTTTGCGTGGCCAAGGATGTTTCGAAACAGGGGGGCAGCTTCCATGCGCCGGTGCGCCGTTATGCGCTCTGTCTGGGCTGCGAGGTCAGCCATGCCAAGGATCTTGTCTATGCCGATGATATGGAGCTGGGCAACCCCCGCGCCTACGAGCCCATCGGCATCTCCTGCCGCATCTGCGAGCGCCGTAACTGCCACCAGAGATCGGTGCCGCCGCTGGAGCGCAAACTGACCGTCGACCTCGACCGTCGCGGCCTGCTGCCCTATGACATCGCCTGACCGGTCATGCGAAAGCCTCCGGCAGGACGCCGGAGGCCAACAAACCTCGCACTGACTAAAAACCGAACCCCTGATACGGTCCAAGAAACCTCAGGCGGCATTGACCTCTTCGGCCAGCGCCCGCGCGATCTGGTCTTTCAACTGGGCCCGTTTCTTACGCAGATCCACCTCGGCCAGAGCCTCCATCGGCTGCAACCCTTCCATCGCGCGCAGGACCTGCTCGTTGACCTCTTCATAATCGTCCATGAGACGCGCGGCATGGGGGTCGCTTGCCTTCAGCTCCCGCAGCTGCACCCGATAGGCAGGAAACTCGACATTCAGGGTATGAAGATGTTCAGACATGTGCGACCTCCGTTCTGTTGGTATCTGCCCCGATACTAACAGCCCGGAACATGCACCGCTTTGATAAGGATCAAAGCGGACCTATTTCGCCCGCACCCATCCGGCGGAACGCGCCTCTGCCTCCGTGCAGAACCAGCGCTCCCCCTTTGCGGTATCGATCTTGGTCGCGGCATAGGACGCCATGCCCGGCACATGGTACAAATGGCCGTTTTTCGAAATATTTCCCTTGATCTTACAACGGCCTTGCGGGTCGTTCACATGGGCGCGGTAATGCGCGGGTGTTTCCACCTGCCCCACCCAGATCCCGCGCTTGGCAATCATCGCGGATTTTTCCCGACTGACATAGGCCGTGGAATATTGCCGATAGGCAAGCGCATAACCCTGCGCCACCATCTGCGCCCCCAGATCCACACCATGCGCCTCGCATCGGGCAATCAGACGGCCATAGCGGTCGGCCTGCGTTCCGGTGCAGGCCACCCGCCCTGTGGCCAGCTTGCGCATCTGGGTCGTCGCGTCCTGCCCACACGGCCAGCTTTGGCCGTTGTCACGCAGACAGGTCTGCTTGCTTTCAGGCGCGTCGATTCCATAAATCCGGATCTTGCGGCCTGCGACGTCCAGCGTGTCGCCATCGACCACCCGTGCCTTGCCATACAGGGTCTCGGCATGCGCGGGCGCAGTCACCCCCAGCACAAGACACGCAAAAATCAGAACAGACCATAAACGAAACATGCCCCACATATCGCGGGGCATGGCTGATTTGTCCAGAGATATGGTGGTTACCACCGCTCATTACCGGCGAATTAACGCTGAGACGTTTCCCAGTCAGGGTGGAACCACGGCGCGACATTCTCGGCAGGCAGACGGCGGCCAAGGATATGATCGGCAATCTTCTCCCCCACCATGATCGAGGGCCCGTTGAGGTTCCCATTGGTCACCCGCGGGAAGATCGAGCTATCGGCCACGCGCAGCCCCTCGACCCCGATCACGCGGCCATCGGGGTCAACCACCGCATGGATGTCATCGGCACGCCCCATCCGCGCGGTGCCGCAGGGATGATAGGCGCTTTCCGCATGTTCGCGCACGAAATCATCCAGCGCCGCATCCGAGGTCACATCCGAACCGGGCTGGATCTCGCGCGCCACATGACGCGCCATCGAGGGCTGCTCGAAGATCTCGCGCGTCAGACGCAGGGTCTTGCGCCAATCCACCCAGTCCTGATCCTCGGTCATATAGTTGAACAGGATCTTCGGCTTGTCCTTGGCATCGCCCGAGCGCAGCGATACCCGCCCGCGCGAGGCCGCCCGCATCGGACCCACATGAACCTGGAACCCATGCCCCTCGGCCGAGGCCTTGCCATCATAGCGCACGGCCAGCGGCAGGAAATGGTACTGGATATCGGGGTAACGCACCCCCTTATCCGAACGGATAAAGCCGCAGGCCTCGAACTGGTTCGACGCGCCCAGACCGGTCTTGGTGAACAGCCACTGCGCCCCCACCCAAGCCTTCCCCCAAAGATTCCAGTATTTATAAAGCGTGATCGGCTCTTTCGCGGCATATTGGAAATAGACCTCAAGGTGGTCTTGCAGGTTGCCACCCACTCCGGGCCGATCCGCCAGAACCTCGATCCCATGCGCGCGCAGATGATCGGCAGGCCCCACGCCCGACAACATCAGGATCTTCGGCGTATTGATCGAACTCGCCGCCACGATCACCTCGGCCCGCGCCGCAATCACCTGCTTCTGCCCCGCCTTCTCGACCTCGACGCCAATCGCGCGCTTACCCTCAAAGACAACCCGCAGCGCCAAAGCCTTCACCACGGCCAGACGGTCCCCGAAGGCCTTCTGGCCGGGGCGCAGATAGGCATTGGCCACAGACCAGCGACGGCCCTTGTAAATGGTGGCCTCCATCGGGCCAAAGCCCTCCTGACGCTCGCCATTGTAATCGGCGGTATAGCCATAACCCGCCTCTTGGCCAGCCTGCACAAAAGCGTCAAACAGCGGGTTCTTGCGCGGGCCACGGCTGACATGCAAAGGCCCCGACTGGCCGCGCCAATCGGCATCCGCCCCATCCTGCGCCCCGTGCCATGTCTCCTGCCGCTTGAAATAGGGCAGCACATCGGCATAGTTCCAGCCTTCCGCGCCCTGCTCGGCCCAATGCTCGTAATCGCCCGCATGGCCGCGCACATAGACCATCCCGTTGATCGAAGACGACCCCCCGATCACCTTGCCCCGCGGCGTCGCCAAAACACGCCCGCCCAGCCCCGGCTCGGGCTCCGACTGGAAACCCCAATCGTAAATCCCCATATTCATCGGATAGGACAGCGCCCCGGGCATCTGGATGAAGGGGCCAGCATCCGACCCCCCATGCTCGATAATCACCACGCGCTTACCGGCCTCGGCCAGACGGTAGGCCAGCGCCGTACCACCCGATCCGGCGCCAATCACAACATAATCAGCTTCCACGCCCATTTTCCATTTGCTCCAAATATCCTCGGGGGGTGTAGGCGCCTTGGCGCCTGAGGGGGGCAGACAGCCCCCCTTGCCCGTGTGTCACCAAGGGCTGTCGACAGGGTTCAACCCGACATAGACACCTTTGACCTGCGTATAGGCCTCGATCGCATGACGCGAATTCTCGCGCCCGAAGCCCGAAGCCTTCACCGGACCAAAGGGCATCTCCACCGGCGTCAGGTTATAGGCGTTGATCCAGGTGGTGCCTGCCTCAAGCCCCGCCACAACCCGATGGGCCCGCGCCAGATCACGGGTAAACACACCCGCCGCCAGACCGAACTGCGTGTCATTGGCGCGCGCCATGACCTCGTCCTCGGTCTCGAACTCCAGCACCGACATCACGGGGCCAAAGATCTCCTCGCGGGCGATGATCATATCGTCCTTCACATCGGCAAAGACGGTCGGCTCGACGAATTGCCCGTCCAGAGCATTGCCGCCACAGACCAGACGCGCACCCTCGGCCTTGGCCTTCTCCAGATAGCCCGCCACCTGATCATATTGGCGCTTGGTGATCAGCGGCCCGAAATCGGTCGCCATATCCATCGGGTCACCCATACGGATCTTGGCGGTGCGCTCGGCCAGCTCCTTCAAGAACTGCGCCTTGATCGACTTATGCACAAAGACGCGGGTCCCGTTCGAGCAGATCTGGCCCGAGGAATAGAAATTCCCCAGCATCGCCGCCCCAACGGCATCCTTGATCGAGGCATCCTCGAAAACGATCAGCGGCGATTTCCCGCCCAGCTCCATCGTCACATGCTTCATATGCGGAGCAGCCGCCTCATAGACCTTGGCCCCCGTCGGCACCGACCCCGTCAGCGACACTTTGGCAATCCGCGGATCGGTCGCAAGCTGCGCGCCCACCGCGCCATAGCCCTGTACGACGTTATAGACGCCCGCAGGCACACCGGCCTCGATGAAGATCTCGGCCAGCTTCAGCGCACCAAGCGGCGTCACCTCGGAGGGTTTGAACACCATCGCATTGCCGGTCGATAGCGCGGGCGCGGCCTTCCAGCAGGCGATCTGGCTGGGGTAGTTCCACGCGCCAATGCCGCCGCAAACGCCCAGAGGCTCACGCAGGGTATAGGCGAAATCCCCGCCTAAAGGCATGGTCTCACCGGTCAGCGTTGCCGCCAGACCCGCGAAATATTCCAACGAATCCGCCCCCGACGGCCAATCCGCTACCAGCGTTTCCTGCAAGGGCTTGCCGGTATCCAGCGTCTCAAGCGCTGCCAGCTCGTCATTGCGTTCGCGGATGATCGCCACGGCACGGTTGAGAATGCGCCCACGTTCGGCCGGAGCCAGTGCCGCCCATTCCTTCTGCGCCCGTACCGCCGAAGTAATCGCCTTTTCCATCACCGCAGGCGTTGCCGCATGCAATTTCGCGATGGTCTCGCCGGTATAGGCATAAGTGACCTCGATCACCTCGCCTGCGGTATCCTCGATATAGTCGCCATCAACAAAATGGCTTGCTTTGGGTTGTGCCTTCACCGGTGGCCCTCCAACTCTCTATCCAGATATTCCATGATAATTCCGACCGCCCGCTTGGGGTCGGCAGGGCCATCAACCAAAGCGGCGCGGATATAGACGCCATCGATCAGCGCCCCCAGCCCCTCGGCCACAGCCAGCGCATGCGCCCCCACCAAGGGACGGAGCGCAAAAAGAAGATTCGACCGCAGCCGCCGCTGGTAAATCGACAACAGCCGCCGCGCATTCGCGTTTTTCTGAGCCAGAACGTAGAAATTCAGCCATGCCGAGATCGTCGCCTGCTGGAAACTGGCCTCGGCGAAGTTCCCACGCACGATGGCGCGCAGTCGCTCTTCGGGATCGGTCTTGCCGCGCAGCGCCCCGCGCACCTCCTGCCCGTAGGTCGCCAGAATATGCTGCATCGCCGCCAGAAAGATCTGGTCTTTTGACCCGAAGTAGTGATGCGCCAAGGCCGAGGACATGCCCGCCCGCTTGGCGATCTGCGCCACCGTCACCTCAAGCGAACGGGCCTCGCCGACACAGGCGATGGTCGCGTCGATTAACGCTGCTTTTCTAATCGGTTCGGCGCCAACTCTGGGCATTTGCTTTATTCCTGACTCAGAAATGACTTGCATTCCTTGGCTACAAGATAGTTTATTGACTCGTCAATCAAGAAAAAACATGGCAAAATTCTGGAGTACTGTATGACCTATCGTTCCTTTCTTCTCGCGGCTGCTGCCTCGATGACCCTTGCGGTTTCGGCACAGGCGAAAGGATGCAACGACGTGGTATTTTCCGATGTTGGCTGGACCGACATCACCGCGACAACCGCTGTAACGACGAAACTTCTCGAAATACTGGGCTACAAGACCGAAACGCGTGTTCTATCCGTGCCCGTCACCTATTCTGCCCTTGCAAGTGGCGATGTTGATGTTTTCTTGGGCAACTGGATGCCCACGATGCAGGCCGATATCGCCCCCTATATCAAGGCTGGCACTGTGGACACGGTCCGCACGAATCTGACCGGTGCCAAATATACCCTGGCCACCAACGCCGCCGGAGCCGCCCTCGGAATCAAGGATTTCGCGGACATCGCCAAACATGCCAAAGAGCTGCGCCACCAGATCTATGGTATCGAGCCGGGCAATGACGGAAACAGGCTTATTGAAGACATGATTGACGCAAACGCGTTCAATCTTGCCGATTTTGACGTAGTCGAAAGCTCGGAACAAGGGATGCTTGCACAGGTTGGCCGTGCGGTCGACCGCGAGAAACCGATTGTCTTTCTGGGCTGGGCACCACATCCGATGAACACCAATTACGACCTGACCTACCTCTCCGGAGGGGATGACTGGTTCGGTCCGGATTTTGGTGGGGCCGAAGTGCGCACCAACACGACCGCAGGCTATGTCGATGCCTGCCCCAATGTTGGCAAGCTGCTGGAAAATCTCGAATTCTCGCTTGAGGCTGAAAACGAATTGATGGGGGCGATCCTGGATGATGGTCAAGACCCCGACAAGGCTGCCCAAGCTTGGCTGAAGGCGCATATTGCGGCCGTCTCTCCTTGGCTCGAAGGGGTAACCACCCGTGACGGCCAGAACGCATATGCGGCCTTTCAGGCGGCAATGAAGTGATAACAGAGAGCGGTAGAACCTCTGCCGCTCCGCCTCGCTCCGGATACCGGAGCGGGAACACAGGGAATGACGGAGTAAACGCATTATGGAATGGTTCCACAGGATCATAGCCTATTTTGTCGATGACGACGGAAAGATCCGCATAGGCGATGGTGCCGAGGCAACGGTCGACTGGCTGAAGACCCATGCCGCCGGTTTCTTCGACTGGCTGTCGATGGTTATGGAAACCCTGATTGACGCGGTATTGTGGCTGCTGCAGACCCCGCCACCGCTGGTATTGATCCTAATTTTTGTCGCCCTGACATGGGGCCTCCAGCGCAGCTGGAAGAAATGCCTGATTGTGGCGCTGGGGATGCTGTTCATCCTCAATCAGGATTATTGGGAAGACACCACCGAGACGCTGTCGCTTATTCTTGTAAGCTGTATCGTCTGTATGGGGATCGGGGTGCCGCTGGGGATTCTGGCCGCGCGCAAACGCTGGATCTATTCCGGTATGGAGCCGGTGCTGGACCTGATGCAGACGCTGCCGACCTTTGTCTATCTGATCCCCGCCGTGATCTTCTTCGGCCTCGGCATGGTTCCGGGCCTGATTGCCACGGTGATCTTCGCATTGCCCGCCTCGATCCGGCTGACCTATCTGGGGATCTCCTCGACCCCCACCGCGCTGACCGAAGCCGCTGAGGCTTTTGGCGCGACCTCTTTCCAGAAGCTGTGGAAGGTCGAGCTGCCCGCTGCCTTCCCGCAGATCATGGTTGGCCTGAACCAGACCATCATGCTGTCGCTGTCGATGGTGGTGATCGCGACCCTCGTGGGCGCAGGGGGCCTTGGCACGCCGGTGATGAACGGGCTCAACCGGATGAAACCCGATCTGGGCTTTGAATCGGGCTTTGTCATTGTGGCGCTGGCGACCGTGCTGCGCCTGATGCTCGAAGTGCGCAAGGAGAATTAAGATGGCCAAAACCGCAATCGAATTCGCCAATGTCTCCATCGTCTTCGGCGACGAGCCCCTTTCGGCCCTGCCCCATATGGATGCGGGCAAGACCCGTGCCGAGGTCAAGGAGGCCACCGGTCAGGTGCTGGGCGTGCATAACTGCTCGCTCAAGGTGGCCGAGGGCGAAATCCTTGTGCTGATGGGGCTTTCGGGCTCGGGCAAATCGACGCTCTTGCGCGCGGTCAACGCGCTCAATCCCGTCTGCCGTGGCTCGGTGCTGGTGAACACGCCCAAGGGCCGTGTCGATGTCAGCCATGCCAAAGGGGCAGAGCTGCTGAATGTGCGCCGCCACCAGATCGCGATGGTCTTCCAGCAATTCGGCCTGTTTCCGTGGCGCTCGGTGCGCGAGAATGTGGGGCTTGGTCTGGAACTGGGGGGCATGTCCAAAGCCGCACGCCGCGCCAAGGTCGAAGAGCAGCTTGAACTGGTAGGCCTTGCGCAATGGGCCGATGTGCGCGTGGGCGAGCTGTCGGGCGGCATGCAGCAGCGCGTGGGTCTGGCCCGCGCCTTTGCCACCGACGCGCCGATCCTGCTGATGGACGAGCCCTTCTCGGCGCTGGACCCGCTGATCCGCGCCAAGCTGCAGGACGAACTGCTAGAGCTGCAGGCCAAGCTGAAGCGCACGATCATCTTCGTCAGCCACGATCTGGACGAGGCCTTCAAGCTGGGCAACCGCATCGCGCTGATGGAAGGCGGACGGATCATTCAGGTGGGCACCGCCCGCGAGATCATCGCCAATCCGATCGACGAATATGTGCAGGACTTTGTCGCGCATATGAACCCGATGGGCGTGCTGACCGCTGAAGATCTGGCCGAAGATCCCGCCGACGTGCCTCCTGCAAACGGGGCGGCAGGCGTTGCCGCAGCGCCGGTCCTGAATGCCCATACGCCGGTCAAGGAGGTCATGCATCTTTTGCGCACCCATCCGATGGTGGCGCTTGAGGATGGCCGCAAGATTACCCGTGAAGGTGTGATCGGCAAGCTGATCGACCCGCAGGGCTCGGCTGCCTGACCTGCCAGAGGCCCCCAAAAACAGCTCCCGAAACGCGCGCCCTTGCGGCGCGCGTTGTCATATCTGCTTGGTGGCCCCGCTCAGGGGGGTGACACGGCGGCGCAATCGGGCCTCGCGCCAAGCCATATAGCTGACCGAAAGCACGATGATCCCGCCGCCCAAAAGGACATAGGGATCAATCGCCTCGCCAAAAACAAACCAGCCCGCAAGCGCCGCCCAAACAAGCTGTAGGAACACGACAGGCTGCGTCGCACTGACAGGTGCCGCCGCAAAGGCCCGCGTCATCGCATAATGGGCCGAGGTCGCCAGCACGGCAACCAGCCCCAGAAGCCCCACCTGCGTTCCTGATACCGGCTGCCATTGCGCCATCGCCAGCGGCGCCAGACAAAGCGCGACCACCAGCGTCAGCATCCCCACAATCTCGGTGGGCGCCGCCAGCCCCGTCAGCCGCTTGGCCAGAAGATAGGAGCCGCCAAACATCACCGCCGCCGCCAGTTGCGACCAGTGGCCGGGGGTGATCTCGCGCAGGCCCGGACGCAGGATGATCAGCGCCCCCAGAAGCGCCACGACAATCGCCATGATCCGCCGCCATGCCAGCCCCTCGCCCAGCAAAAGCGCCCCACCCAAAGTGACCACAATGGGATTGAGATAGCCGATGGCCGTCACATCCGCGATCGGAATGCGCGCCATCGCATAGAACCACAGCACCACCCCCGCCGCATTGAACGCCCCTCTCAGCCCGAAGAGCGCCCAGATTTTCGGGGCATAGCCACGCCGCCCGATCCGCACCAGCACCGGTGCCATGAACAGTATCCCCCAGGCGTAGCGGATGAACGATGCCTGTGCCGCAGGCAGGCCGGTTCCGAGATGGTGCACGATGACATTGACCAGTGCAAAGCACAGTGTCATTGCCAGCATCCACAGGATGGCACGCAAGGGCGCATGGCCCGATGCCGGCGCAAAGGCGGGGCCACAGGCCTGGCGGGCGGAGGGAGACGTCTTTTCCATGACCGGATCATTGGCAGGCCCCGTGCGGAAGGCAAGCACTCAGATGTATGCTTACATTTCCATCAGGGCCAAACGCCCCGCCACCGATAGCAGCAGACAGCCCACGCCGAAATCCAGAACCTGCCACGCGCGGGGATAGGCAAAGAGCGGCGCGATCAGCCGCGCCCCATAGGCCAGCGCGAAGAAAAACGTGAAAGAGGCCGCCCCCGCCCCCAGCCCGAATTCCAGCCCCTGCGCCGGAAACTGCGCCGAGACCGCCCCCAACAACAGCACCGTATCAATCCAGACATGCGGATTGGCCCATGTCAGCACCACCAGCACGGCCAGCACTTTGCGCAAAGGCTCGGAGGTCGCGGTCGCAGGGTCCAGATGCGCCCCGCCCCGCCATGCCGCCCGAAAGGCGCGCAAAGCGTAATAGGTCAGAAACACCACCCCCAGCCAGCGCAGCACCTCCCCGAGCCATGGCACAGAGCCCGTCAGCGCGCCAAAGCCCGACACCCCCAGCGCAATCAGCACCGCATCCGAGACCGCACAGAAAAGCGCCACCGCAAAGACATGCTCGCGCCGCAGACCCTGGCGCAGAACATAGGCATTCTGCGCGCCAATCGCCACAATCAGACCAAGCCCGATCAGGAACCCTGCAAAAGCTGCCTCCATCTGCCTTCCTTTCGTTTTGCGCCCTATCGCATGGGGCGGGCTTCAGTCATACTGAAATGGACTAACTCAGATTAAGGCAGGCTAATGTTGGACTATCCCGCGCTACAGGCTCTGGCCGCTGTGATCGAGACCGGAAGCTTTGAGGCAGCCGCCCATGCGCTGCGGGTCACGCCCTCAGCGGTGTCGCAGCGGATCAAGACGCTGGAAGACCGCATGGGCACGGTTCTGGTGGTGCGCGGCCAGCCATGTTTGGGCACCGCGCAGGGGCTGCGTCTGACGCAGCATCTGGCACAGGTGCAACTGTTGGAACATAGCCTGAGGGCGCAAGGCGAGGCGCGGCTGCGGGTGGCGATCAATGCCGACAGTCTGGCGACTTGGGCGCTTCCGGCGCTGGCAGGGCTTGAGGCGCTGTTTGATCTAGTGATCGAGGATGAGACCCAATCCGAAGGCTGGCTGAAACGCGGCGAGGTCATGGGCGCGGTCACCACCAATGCCCAAGCCGTGGCGGGCTGCGACATCGTGGCTTTGGGCCGGATGCGCTATATCCCCTGCGCGACGCCTGATTTTATCGCGCGCCATTTCCCGCAAGGTATCACGGCGCAGGCACTGGCCGAGGCGCCCGCGCTGGTGTTTTCCGCCAAAGACGGGCTGCAGGCCGCTTGGGCGCGGCAGCACTATGGGGTGACCCGCCCGCTGAAGCGCCATCAGATTGGCGCGACCCATGATTTCCTGCGCGCGGGGCTGTTGGGGATGGGCTGGGCGTTGCACCCCGAGATGCTGGCGCGGGACCATCTGGCCTCTGGCGGGCTGGTGGCGCTGGATGAAACTCAGGCCGAGGTGCCGCTTTACTGGCAATTCCTGCGCAACCTCAAAGAGCCGCTGGCGCCCTTGTCGCGCGCCTTGCAGCAGGCGGCCAAAGCGCAGATGGTTTCGCTGGCCTCAGGCGCCCACCCGCGTTAGGGAACGCCCATGAAGACGGCGCCCAAGCAAAAGGAGAACGCCATGAGCTGGCAGATCACAGGCGGGCAGATCCTGCATGATACCCTGAGCGAAGGCGCGCTGACGCTGGCCTCGGGCGTGATTGGCACGGGCACGGCGCGTCACCAGCTGGATGCGCGGGGCTTCTGGATCCTGCCGGGGATCGTGGATCTGCATGGCGATGCGTTTGAACGTCACTTGGCGCCGCGCCGTGGGATGGTCTCGGATCTGGGGGCCAATCTGGGCTTTGTCGAGGGCGAACTGGCGGCCTGTGGCATCACCACCGCTTGGCTGGCGCAATTCTGGTCATGGGAGGGCGGCATGCGCGGCCCCGAGTTTGCCACGCGGCTGGCCCATGCGCTGAAGGCGACCGATCTGCGGCTGGATATGCGGATGCAGCTGCGGCTGGAAACCCATATGATCGATGATCTCAAGGCGGTGGTGGATCTAGCCAAAGAGACGGGGCTGGATTATCTGCTGTTCAACGATCACCTGCCGCATAAGGCCTTGGAGTCTGGCAAGAAACCGCCTCGGCTGAACGGATCGGCGCTGAAGGCGGGGCGCTCGCCCGAGGCCCATCACGCGATGATGCACGCGCTGAAGGCCCGTGATGCAGAGGTCGAGGGCTTTGTGCGCGCGGTGATGCAGGCCCTGCCCGATCTGCGTTTCGGCTCGCATGATGATGACGCGGGACTGCGGGCTCTTTGGGCCGCCCGTGGCGTGGGGATTGCGGAATTTCCGGTCTCGCGCGAGGCGGCCGTGGCGGCCCGCGCACAGGGCCATGCGGTGATCATGGGCGCGCCCAATGTGCTGCGAGGGGGGTCGCATAATCGCGGCTCGGTCTCGGCAGGCGATCTGGTGGCGGAAGGTCTGGTGGATGCGCTGGCCTCGGATTACCACTATCCGGCGATGATCGGCGCGGTCTTTGCGCTGGTGGATCGCGGGATCTGCGATCTGGCGCAGGCATGGCGGCTGGTATCAGAAGGGCCTGCGCAGGTCATGGGGCTGACGGATCGCGGCACCCTTGAGGCAGGCAAGCGCGGGGATCTGGTGATCCTCTGCCCCGAGCGCCGCCGCGTTATGGGCTGTTTTGCCGCCGGTCGTCCGGTGTTTCTATCGGGCGAGCTGGCCGAGCGGCTGGGGTAAGAGGGGCGGGGAAAGCCCCCGCCCCACCCTTCAGGCTTTCAGATTCGGGATGATCTGTTTCTTGCGCGACATGATGCCGGGCAGAACGACCGTATCGCCCGAAACCGAGCAGTCGAAAGAGGCTTCGGCGATCTGCTTCACGGTGTCATTGGGCACCAAAAGCGTGGCCTCTTCGTTCAGAATGTCGATGATGAACAAAAGCACCTCATCGGCGCCATCTTCCTTGGCTACGGCGGGCATTGCGCCCATCAGCGCATCCTTACGGTCCAGAAGAAGCTGCGGCGCGGTGGTTTCCAGAACCGAGACGCGCAGGCCCGTCGTGCCCACGGTATATTCCTTGGAGTCCATGCGCAGAAGCTCGGCATCCGAGAACTCCGAAACATCGGATTTCGCCTCGAACATCTTGGTCGCCAGATCATTGATCTCGATGCCCAGATCCGCGGCCAGTTTCTCGCAAACGGCTTTGTCGTGATCGGTGGTGGTGGGCGAGCGGAATTCCAGCGTATCCGACAGGATACAGGCCAGCATCGCACCCTTGATCCCCGCAGGTGCCTTGGCCAGATCATCGCCGATCAGGTCATGCATGATGGTCGCGGTGCAGGCCAGCGGGCGGATGGTGATATCGATCGGGCCTTTGGTCTCGAGACCGCCGACCAGCTTGTGGTGGTCGATGATCGCGGTGATATCGGCCGTATTGATGCCCTCGGGCAGCTCGGCGGGGTTATTGGTGTCAACGATGACAACCTTCTCATCCGCCTCGACGCCCGAAATGATCTCGGGCTTGTCCAGACCGAAATGCTCCAGCACGAAGGCCGCTTCGGTATTGGGTTCGCCCAAGAGGCAGGGCTTGGCGTCGATGCCTTTGATCTCGTTGAGATACCACGCCCAGATGATGGGCGAGCCGGTCGAGTCGGTGTCGGGAGATTTATGGCCAAAAACCTTGGTGGTCATCGGATTCCTCGGATTTGAATGACTTTGGGCAATGTCTTAGACGCTGGATTAACACTTGTCACCTAGCAGCGATGGCTTATGGCACCTATCGGCAGGCGGCGCTAGAAGCCCAGCTTCCGCATTTGCGGCGAAACCTTCCAGCCATCGCGCTCCAGAAGTGCCAGCACCCCGTCCTCGCCCACCATATGCAGCGCACCGGCAGCAACCATGATCGGGCCTTTCGCAGCCGCCTCTTCGATCTCGGGCACCCATGACCGATTGCGCCCGGCAATCAAAAGCGAATGGGTCAGCGCCAGTTGCCGCTCGACCTCTGCCGGTGGATCACCGCGCTCCAAGGCCTGCTGGCGTTCGAATTCCCAGATCAGCTGCACTTCGCCGCGCGCGTAAAGATCGGCCATCGTGGCCATCGTGGCATCACCATCCTCGGTGGCCGCCAAAGTCGATTGCAACATGGCAATGGCGTCTTCTTGCGACAGCCCGTCCATCACCCGAAACAGGGTATCATAAGGCTCAAGCGCCACAATCGGCACGTGCTGTCTGGTCGCTTCGGCGATCAGCCGCTTGTCCACCCCGCCTTGGCCCGTCTGCAATGCCTCGATCATACAGCGTGGCATCGCCAGTGTGATCATGACGAATGCCGGTTGCATCTTGGCCAGAAGTGGCCCCGGAATACCGCGGTCTTTCCCCGCCTTGCGCAGGGCCTGCCAATCGGCCTCCGGCAGGATGTCGGGCAGGGTCTTGTCTGTCATGAACATCAGATCGGTCCGCTCGGCCATAGCCTTCTGCAAGGCCGCCTCTTCGTCAGGCCCCGCCTCGACATAAAGCGCCTTCACCCGACCGAATTCGGCCTGCACCTCCTGCAACAAGGCGATGTGACGCGAATCCGGCACGTGATTGGTGCCGATCAGCAAAATGGACTGCCGCCCCTTGGTGGCGCGCCACACAAGCCCCTGACCATGCGTCACGGCATGCGCCCGTTCCAGCATCGTGGCACGGACTTCGCGGGGCAGCGCGTCAAAAAGATTTGCGCCAGAACAGGCCGCATGTGACGCGACCGGCCCGAAGAGACTGCCCAGAAGCATGGCCGAGCGCAGGATTTTACGTAGCATCTTCAAACTCTTCCCCAGTTGCGACACCAGTGTATCGCAGCGCGCGGCCAATACCAGCCCGAAGATCGACCATCCGGCCAGACAAGAGCCAACGCTCGGTTTTAAAGATTGACGCAAAAAATTCCGCGACGGGGTGTTGACATGTTCGGGGGGCAATGCCTAACTCCGGCATCGTTAGCACTCACCAACAGCGAGTGCTAAAAGCAACAACACAGATTTTGGGAGTGACCCAGATGGCATTCAAACCGCTTCATGACCGTGTTCTGGTCAAGCGCGTCGAGAGCGAAGAAAAGACCAAAGGCGGCCTGATCATCCCCGACAGCGCAAAAGAGAAGCCGGCAGAAGGCGAAATCGTTTCCGTGGGCGAAGGCGCACGTAAGGATTCGGGCGAGCTGATCGCACCCTCCGTCAAAGCAGGCGATCGCGTCCTGTTCGGCAAATGGTCGGGCACCGAGATCACGCTGGAAGGCGTTGAGTACCTGATCATGAAAGAATCCGACATCATGGGCATCATCGCGTAAGTCCAAGGACTTACCTGAACCCTGATTTCAAGAAATTCCAGTCAAGGAGCCAAAGAATATGGCAGCCAAGGACGTAAAATTCGGCACCGACGCACGCAATCGCATGCTCAAGGGTGTCAACATCCTCGCAGACGCAGTCAAAGTGACGCTGGGCCCGAAAGGCCGTAACGTCGTTCTCGACAAATCCTTCGGCGCACCGCGCATCACCAAAGACGGTGTTTCGGTCGCAAAAGAGATCGAACTCGAAGACAAGTTCGAGAACATGGGCGCGCAAATGGTGAAGGAAGTCGCTTCCCGCACCAATGACGAAGCAGGCGACGGCACCACCACCGCGACCGTTCTCGCACAAGCCATCGTTCGCGAAGGCATGAAAGCTGTCGCAGCGGGCATGAACCCGATGGACCTCAAGCGCGGGATCGACCAAGCGACCTCCAAGGTTGTCGAAGCGATCAAAGCCGCGTCGCGTCCGGTTGCGGATTCCGACGAGGTTGCACAGGTTGGCACCATCTCGGCCAATAACGAAGCCACCATCGGCCGCTTCATTGCAGACGCAATGCAGAAAGTCGGCAATGACGGCGTGATCACCGTCGAAGAAAACAAAGGTATGGAGACCGAGGTCGAAGTCGTCGAAGGTATGCAATTCGACCGCGGCTACCTGTCCCCCTACTTCGCGACCAATGGCGACAAAATGGTTGCCGAGCTGGAAGACTGCCTCATCCTGCTTCACGAGAAAAAACTCTCGTCGCTGCAGCCGATGGTCCCGCTGCTGGAGCAAGTCATCCAGTCGCAAAAACCGCTGCTCATCATCGCAGAAGACGTCGAAGGCGAAGCACTGGCGACCCTCGTGGTCAACAAGCTGCGCGGCGGCCTGAAAATTGCGGCTGTCAAAGCTCCTGGCTTCGGTGATCGCCGTAAGGCCATGCTACAGGACATCGCGATCCTGACCGGCGGTCAGGTGATCTCGGAAGATCTGGGCATGAAGCTGGAAAGCGTCGGCATGGACATGCTGGGCACCGCGAAAAAAGTCACGATCACCAAAGACAACACCACCATCGTGGACGGTGCTGGCGACAAGGCGGAGATCGAGGCACGCGTTGGCCAGATCCGCACGCAAATCGAGGAAACCACCTCGGATTACGACCGCGAGAAGCTGCAAGAGCGTGTTGCGAAACTCGCAGGCGGTGTGGCAGTGATCCGCGTTGGCGGCCTGACCGAAGTCGAAGTGAAAGAGCGCAAAGACCGCGTTGATGACGCACTGAACGCAACCCGCGCCGCTGTCCAAGAGGGCATCGTTGTGGGGGGTGGTGTTGCTCTGATCCAAGGCGCGAAATCGCTTGAAGGCGTGACCGGCGCGAATGCCGATGTCGATGCGGGTATCGCAATCGTCCGTCGCGCACTGGAAGCTCCGCTGCGTCAGATCGCTGAAAACGCAGGTGTTGACGGCGCGGTTGTCGCTGGCAAGATCCGTGAATCGAGCGACCTCAAGTTCGGCTTCAACGCACAGACCGAAGAATATGGCGACATGTTCTCCTTCGGCGTTATCGATCCGGCAAAGGTCACCCGCACCGCGCTGGAAGACGCAGCCTCGATCGCAGGCCTGCTGATCACCACCGAAGCAATGGTTGCCGACAAGCCCGCAAAAGAAGGCGCAGGCGCGCCGGATATGGGCGGCATGGGTGGCATGGGCGGCATGATGTAATCATCCGCTTTCCATCCTTGGAAACGAAAAGGGTGCCTTCGGGCACCCTTTTTGCATTCATGCGATGCGGCAGGCCGCTTTTCCCCGAGGACGGGCGGCGCGTGCAACGAAGAGGCGAACAGACGCAGAACATTTCACCCGAAACAGGCCTTTGTGCAACGTCTTCACAAATTCAGATAATTCGAAACGAAAATTCACAATCAGCGGTTGCTCGCCCATCATTCCTCTATTACGAATCGGTTAATAGGGAATTGTTTACCTTATAGAGTAACTGGTGGGCTCCGATGCAGGGTCTGATATGAATGCTGATTTCACCTCGGTATTGAACCGATCGAAACATCAAACGATCCGCGAAGCCGTCGTGGACACGCTCAAAGAATCGTTAAGCGCGTTACGCGACTATCTTGGCATGGAAACCATCTTCGTGTCGGAAATTGAGGACGGGCGCTTGTGGTTTCTGACCGTTGATGAAGCCACCCCGTTTCTGAAGCCGCTGATCCCCGGTAATGGCCTGCCCCTCAACGACACGCTTTGCTATTGGGTCTGCAACGACATCCTGCCGCATATCATCCAGTCCCGCGATCCGATCATGGAGACCGTGCGCCATCTCCGCGACGACGAGAACTTCGATATCGGGATCCATGTCTCTTTTCCGATCCACATCCACCCGGGTCTGCCCTTCGGCACCATCTGCTGTTTCTCCAGAAAGGAACGCCCGCCGCTGACCGATGTAGAGCTGAGAATGTTCCGCACGATGGCCGAAATGATTTCCGCCAATCTGCGCTTGCATGCGAAGATCTCCGGACTTGACGAGCCGCTCTGCGAGGATCTGGCGCAAACCCTCCGCAAGCCTGCAATCAGCCCTGTCTTCCAGCCCATAAAGCGGTTCGAGGACGGGCATATCATCGGCTATGAGGGGCTGTCGCGTTTTCAGGAAATGCCGCAGCACAGCCCGCAAGACATGTTCGCTTTGGCGCAGAATTACGGCATGGGACCAAAGCTGGAACTGAACGCCGCAAACTGCATCCTTGACGAGGCCGAGCGTCTGAACCTCACCAGCCTGATCAGCATCAACCATTCGCCGGACAGCCTTCTGGCCCCGTCACTGCAAAGCCGCTTCGAAGCCTATCTGGAAGGAAATGCCCAGCGTGCACTTGCTGTAGAGATTTCGGAACAAGCGGTCATTCAGGATTTCGCACGGCTTGGACGGCGGTTGGATGCCTTACGGGCGCTCGGCGTCAAGATCGCGCTTGATGATGTCGGACAAGGCAATGCAGGGCTGGCCCATATCCTTGCGCTGAAACCCGATCTGATCAAGCTCGATCGTGTGATCGTCGCCGAGCTGGCCAATCGAAAGGAAAACCGCGCGATGGTCAGTGCGCTATTGCAGTTTTCGAAAGAGACCGGTTGCGAGCTGATTGCGGAAGGGATCGAGACCGAAGACGAGAAAGCGATCCTGATGGATCTTGGTGTGAAATACGGTCAGGGCTTCTATCTGGGACGCCCGGCCCCACTGCCCCGCCAGCATTAAGCACGACGCCTCAATAAACATCCCAGTCGTCATCATGACGCACAGGACCGATGGCAAGCCAGTCGGCGCGCACCCGTGCCACCTTGCTATCCCCCCATGTCCGGAACACGATCACAAAGCCTTCGGTGGTGATCATATCCGCCGAGATATCCATACGCGGATTATGCTGCTGATCGATATCCCACATCGAAAGCGTGACCTGAACTTTGGGAGGCATCGCATAGGCCTCGTCAAAATTCACCACGCGGCGCAATTCGCGCGGGCCGGTGCCCGTCCACATCTTGCCGCCATCCTGATAGTCCGAAAAAAGCACCAAGGTCCCTTGGCCGATGCCAACCTGTTGTGCGTCAATTTTCAGCATCAAGCCGCTCCATCCGTCTTTCAACCCGACCATATACCGATAAAGTAAAAAAAAGCCCCACAAATTTGTGGGGCTCTTTCTGTGATGTGTCCGGAATTAACCGAGCATATGTGCCCCGAGGGCTTCCATGTCGGCAAGCATCTTCGCGGTCATCTCGGCAACCGAAGGAGTTGCCTCCGCATGTGCCTTGCGCGCTTCGTCAACGAGTTGCGCGGCAATCTCTGCCGTGAACTCTGCCGCAGGAAGGGCACGCTCGGCCAGAACGGCAATACCGTCTTGCGAGATCTCGGCAAAGCCGCCGGTGACGGCATAGCTTTCTTCCCCCGCTTCAGACACGATCGTCAGCTTGCCGGGGCGCAGCGAGGTAATGACGGGCGCGTGGCCCGGCATGACCGTCATGTCGCCTTCGGCACCCGGAACGAGAACCTGCGTGGCTTGAACGGAAGCGAGCTTCCGTTCGGGGGCCACGAGATCGGCTTGCATCGTATTGGCCATGAGCCGCCTCCTTACGCGTTCGCCGCGAGTTTCTCGGCTTTGGCTTTCACTTCCTCGATGCCGCCAACCATGTAGAAGGCTGCTTCCGGCAGGTGGTCATATTCGCCAGCGACAACGGCCTTGAAGGACGAAATCGTGTCTTCCAGCGGAACCTGAACACCGTCCGAGCCGGTGAAGACTTTTGCCACGTCGAACGGCTGCGAGAGGAAGCGCTGGATCTTACGTGCGCGTTGCACGGTGATCTTATCTTCTTCCGACAGTTCGTCCATACCGAGGATCGCGATGATATCTTGCAGCGATTTGTAGCGTTGCAAGATGTTTTGCACGTCGCGCGCCACTTTATAGTGCTCTTCGCCGAGGATCTGCGGATCCATCATACGCGAGGAGCTGTCGAGCGGGTCAACGGCGGGGTAGATCCCCAGTTCCGAGATCGCACGCGACAGAACGGTGGTTGCGTCGAGGTGGGCGAAGGTAGTTGCCGGCGCGGGGTCGGTCAAGTCGTCCGCAGGAACGTAGACGGCCTGGATCGAGGTGATCGAGCCCTTCTTCGTCGAGGTGATGCGTTCCTGCATCGCGCCCATATCGGTGGCCAGCGTCGGCTGGTAGCCCACGGCCGAAGGGATACGACCCAGAAGGGCCGACACTTCCGAACCGGCTTGGGTGAAGCGGAAGATGTTGTCCACGAAGAACAGAACGTCCGAACCCGAGCTGTCGCGGAATTGCTCTGCGATGGTCAGACCGGTCAGGGCGATGCGCGAACGTGCCCCCGGAGGCTCGTTCATCTGGCCGTAGACCAGTGCCACTTTCGATTCCGACAGGTTATCGGGAACGATAACGCCGGATTCGATCATTTCGTGATAGAGGTCGTTCCCTTCACGGGTCCGCTCGCCAACACCTGCAAACACCGAGAAGCCCGAGTGCACTTTTGCGATGTTGTTGATCAGTTCCATGATCAGAACGGTTTTACCCACGCCTGCACCACCGAACAGACCGATCTTACCACCCTTTGCGTAGGGCGCGAGAAGGTCGATCACCTTGATGCCGGTCACAAGAACGGCACTCTCGGTCGATTGCTCGGAGAATTCCGGAGCGGGCTGGTGGATCGCGCGGACTTCGTCTTTCGCGACTTCGCCTTTTTCATCAACCGGCTCGCCGATGACGTTCAGGATACGGCCGAGGGTCGGCGCGCCAACCGGCACCGAGATCGGTGCGCCGGTATCGGTCACGCCCGCGCCGCGGACCAGACCTTCGGTCGAGTCCATCGCGATGGTGCGAACGGTGCCCTGACCGAGGTGCTGCGCAACCTCCAGAACGAGGCGGTTGCCGTTGTTGGTGGTCTCGAGCGCATTGAGGATTTCGGGCAGGCCGTCTTCGAACTGAACGTCCACGACGGCGCCGATGACCTGCGTCACTTTGCCATGCTTTGCCATTGGTGTGTTTTCTCCGGTTCGGTCAGAGCGCCTCAGCGCCCGAAATAATTTCCGTAAGCTCGGTGGTGATTGCGGCCTGGCGGGAACGGTTGAATTCCACGGTCAGGTCGTCGATCATATCGCCGGCGTTGCGCGTTGCGTTGTCCATTGCGGACATACGTGCGCCTTGCTCCGATGCAGCATTTTCCAGAAGCGCCGTGAAGATCTGCGTTGCCACACCACGCGGCAGCAGGTCATGCAGGATCGCTTCTTCGCTGGGCTCGTAGTCATAGACTGCCGAAGCGCCAGTTGCATCTTCCGGTGCGTCGAAGGTTGCGGGGATGATCTGATGCGCCGTCGGGATCTGGGCGATCACCGACTGGAAGCGCGAATAGAAGATCGTCGCAACATCGAACTCGCCTGCGTCAAAGCGGGCAAGCACGTTCTTCGCAATGGATTGCGCGTCGACATAACGCAGGTTCTTCACCCCCGACAGATCGACGTGATCGATGAACAGGTCACCAAGCTCGCGGCGCATCGAATCGCGGCCTTTCTTGCCGACGGTGATGATTTTCACCGTCTTGCCTTCGGCCTTGAGCTTATGCGCTGCTTGCTTTGCCTTCTTGGCGATATTGACGTTGAAGCCGCCACACAGGCCGCGTTCCGCCGTCATCACCACCAGAAGATGTACCTGCTGCGAACCCGTCCCGGCCAGAAGCCGGGGCGCGCTATCAGAGCCGCCCACCGAGGCGGCCAGCGATGACATCACAGCGTTCATACGCTCGGCGAAGGGCCGTGCGCTTTCGGCTGCTTCTTGGGCGCGGCGCAATTTTGCTGCCGCGACCATTTGCATCGCCTTCGTGATCTTACGAGTGTTCTTGACACTCGCGATCCGGTTTTTGAGGTCCTTAAGGCTGGGCATATCCCTATCCTTCCGGGCCGCTTACGCGAACGTCTTTGCGTATGCTTCGATGGCTGCTTTCAGCTTGTCAGCTGCTTCGCCCTTGATCTTGGGATCTTCGTTGGTGATCCAGTCAAGCACGTCTTTCTTGGACGAACGCAGGAAGGTCACCAGACCGGCTTCCCAGCGGGTCACATCCTTCACGTCGACCTTGTCGAGGAACCCGTGGGTCCCTGCGAAGATCACAGCAACGATCTCAGCATTGGTCAGCGGCGAATATTGCGGCTGTTTCATCAGCTCGGTCAGACGCGCACCACGGTTCAGAAGCTTCTGGGTCGCAGCGTCGAGGTCGGAACCGAACTGGGCGAAGGCGGCCATCTCGCGGTATTGCGCGAGTTCCAGCTTCACGGCACCAGCCACCGATTTCATCGAGTTGGTCTGAGCGGACGACCCCACACGCGACACCGACAGACCGGTGTTCACAGCAGGGCGGATGCCTTGGTAGAACAGGTCGGTTTCAAGGAAGATCTGACCGTCGGTGATCGAGATCACGTTGGTCGGGATGTAGGCCCCCACGTCACCCGCTTGGGTTTCGATCACCGGCAGAGCGGTCAGCGAACCAAGACCGAACTCTTCGTTCATCTTGGCCGAACGCTCCAGCAGGCGCGAGTGAAGATAGAACACGTCGCCCGGGAAGGCTTCACGCCCCGGCGGACGACGCAGCAGCAGCGACATCTGACGGTAGGCCACAGCCTGCTTGGTGAGGTCATCATAGATGATCAGCGCGTGCTTGCCGTTGTCGCGGTAGTATTCGGCCATTGCGGTTGCCGCATAGGGAGCCAGATACTGCATCGGCGCGGGGTCCGAAGCGGTTGCCGCGATCACGGTAGTGTAAGCCATCGCGCCCGCTTCTTCGAGCTTTTTCACCAGCTGGGCAACGGTCGAACGCTTCTGACCGATAGCCACATAGAAGCAGTGCAGCGCGTTTGCCGGATCTGCGTCATTGTAGACTTTCTGGTTCAGGATGGTGTCGAGCGCGATTGCGGTCTTACCGGTCTGACGGTCGCCGATGATAAGTTCACGCTGGCCACGGCCGATCGGGATCATCGCGTCGACCGACTTGATGCCGGTTGCCATCGGCTCGTGAACCGATTTACGCGGGATGATGCCCGGCGCTTTAACGTCGGCCACACGGCGCTCGGTCGCCTCGATCGGGCCTTTGCCGTCGAGCGGGTTGCCGAGGGCGTCCACAACGCGACCCAGAAGCGCGTCACCTGCAGGCACGTCAACGATGGCGTTGGTGCGCTTGACGGTGTCACCTTCCTTGATGTCACGGTCGGAGCCGAAGATAACGATACCGACATTGTCGGTTTCGAGGTTGAGCGCCATGCCACGGATGCCGCCCGGGAATTCGACCATCTCACCGGCTTGGACGTTGTCCAGACCATAAACGCGGGCAATGCCGTCGCCTACGGAAAGAACACGGCCGACTTCGGCGACCTGGGCATCCTGCCCGAAATTCTTGATCTGCTCCTTGAGGATCGCAGAGATCTCAGATGCCTGGATACCCATTATCCAACCTCTTTCATGCTATTCTGGAGGGAAGCGAGCTGCGAGCGGATCGAGGTATCGACCATGCGCGAGCCCAGCTTGACGATCATGCCACCGATGAGGGTCTCATCGACTGCAATGTTCAGCTTAACGGTTTTACCCGTCTTTGCCGCAAGGGCGTCGGCCAGTTTGGCTTGCTGCTCTTGGGACAGTTCGGTTGCAGAGGTCACATCTGCGGTGACCTCGCCTTTTGCTTCCGCGATCATCGCGCTCAGAGCGCGCAGCAATGCGGGCAGAATGAACAGGCGGCGCTTTTGTGCCATGAGACCCAGCGTGTGGATCATCGTCGCGCTCAGCCCCATCGACTTACCGATGGCCTCGATCGCGGCGTCCTGCTGGTCACGCGTATAGATCGGGCTGTTGATCAGGTCTTGCAGATCGGCGCTCTCAGCAAGCGCGGCCTCCAAGGCATCGACCTCAGCCTTCAGCGTATCAAGCTGACCGGAGTCTTTGTAAATCTCAAAAACCGCCGTTGCATAACGGTCGGCAATGCCTGCGGAAATTGAAGCTGGTTCGGACACGGCCACCCTTCCGATGTTAATCCTCCACCCGTAGCCCCCCGCCCCTAAACGGACCGGAAGGCAACAACCGGAGATCTCCTCAGGGCGCGCCCACGCTCGCCCTCGTTTCGGTAGCAGGATGTAACAGAGCCGCCCCCCACCCGCAACCTTCTTGCGCACTAAGCCGTGAACATCGCCGACAGATTTCGCCTGTTTTTTTGGCTGAGGGCGCTACCATTAACAAGTTCGGCCAAGTCAAGACGCCTATTCGTCATATTTTAATACCAAATACACAAATAGCGGGCCGAATCTGCGTCAATTTGCCCCAGCCCCTAGTGATCCGTCAGACGATGATGTGTAACATTGCCGCCGCGCCCGTGGTTGATCCGCCATGACGGCTCTGTCGCGGGCTTGGCTGCGCCTTCCAGAATGGAGAGCGGCCGCCGCACCCTTGCGCCCAAGCCCGGCTTGCGTGGCTGGGTGACCTGTTTGGACACCTCCAGCATCACGACCCCCGCCGCGAGCAGGCCGGAAATCTTCTGCCCGACCCCTTCCCACATCTGCGCCGAACGCAGCCAGAATCGCCGGTGCGATGGCGGGATATAAAGCGCCGCAGTGTGGCGTTCAGGGACAAACCCGTTGCGCCGCGCCAGATTATCAAGTTGCGACAGGGTATAGGGTTTTCCGAACCCGAACGGCGTTGTCTCGCGCGGGGCCCAAAGCCCCGCACGGTTGGGCACAATCAGCAGCGCCCGCCCTCCGGGCCCCATGACACGCCAGCATTCCTCCAACAGGTCATTGGCATTGTCGGACTGCTCGATGGCATGCATGACCACCAGACGGTCCACCAGACCGGTCTCCAGCGGCCATTGCAGTTCTTCGGTCAGCACCGAGACATTCGGCTCGCCTGCGGGCCACGGCATCACCCCCTGCGGCGCAGGCATCAGCGAAATCACCCGCCGCGCATTCTCCAGATAGGGACGCAGAAGCGGAGCGGTAAAGCCGAAGCCCGCAACCGTGCGCCCGGTAGCCCCTGCCCCGTCGGCAGGCCAGATCGCCAGCACCTGATCGCGCAGCGCCCGTTGTGCCACACGTCCCAACTGGGTCCGGTAATAGAAATTTCGCAGATCAAGCACATCTACATGCATTGCAGCTTTTGTCCTATTCGGCTTAGCCTGCCCTAAACATAGTGAAGGTTCTCGAAAACGCCATGACCATCGAACTGTCGATCATCCCCTGCCGTAGCGACAATTACGCCTATATCGTCAAAGACGCGCCAACCGGTGCCGTGACGCTGGTCGATGCGCCCGAGGCCGCGCCGATCCTCGAAGCTCTCAAGGTTGCGGGGGTAAAACTGGATGGAATCCTGTTGACCCACCACCATGAGGATCACATCGCGGGCGTGACTGAAATTCGCGCCCGCACCGGTGCCAAGGTCATCGGAGCGGCCGCCGATGCCCATCGCCTGCCGCCGCTGGATGTGGCGCTTGAACCGGGCAACCAGATCCAGATCGGATCGGACGCGGTGCAGGTGCTGGATGTGCCGGGCCATACCGTCGGGCATCTGGCCTATTATTTTCCGCAATCCGGCATGGTATTCACCGGAGACAGCCTGATGAGCTGGGGCTGCGGACGCCTGTTCGAAGGCTCGCCCGAGCAGATGCTGGCCAGCCTGCGCCGCCTCGCGGCCCTGCCCGATGGCATCATCGTCTGTTCGGGGCATGAATATACCGAAGCCAATGGACGCTTCGCCCTGCATCTCGAACCCGACAACCCCGCGCTGAAGTCCCGCATGCGCGAGACCCTGACCCGCCGCAATCGGGGCGAGCCAAGCGTGCCCTCGACCCTTGCGCTGGAAAAAGCCACCAACCCGTTCCTGCGCGCCGATGATCCGGATCTGAAGGCCGCCCTCGGACTTCCGTCAACGGCCTCCGCGCTTGATGTCTTTACCAAGGCGCGGCAGGCCAAAGACCAGTTCTAAGCTTTTGCGGCGCCTTCGGGGGCCGCATCGGTATCGGTCTCGCGCGCGGCCTGCGCCTTGGCGCGCCGCAGACGCAACGCATCCGCAATGAAAAACCGTGCCAAGGTACCATAAAGCGGTTCTGGCGACACAAAGCGCGCGGTCCCGTAGCCGATCATCGACGCTGCCATGACCGGCACGATATTGCTATGGCTGCCCGTCATTTCGACGATAATCACGAAAGCCGTCATCGGGGATTGCACAACCCCCGCAAAATACCCTGCCATCCCGAGGATCGATGCAAGTCCGACATTTGTCCCCATAATCAAGGCAATAGAAGACCCAAGCCCGGCACCGACAGCGAGAGACGGTGCAAAAAGACCGCCCGGAATCCCCGAAACGGTGGCCGCGACGGTGGCAATCAGCTTGGCAAAGAAGAACGTCAGCGGCAGGGCTTCGCCCTCGATCGAGGCCCGCGCCTCGCCATAGCCAGTCCCGAAGGTCGAGCCCGCATAAACATAGCCGATCACCGCCGTGATAATCCCGCAGATCAACGCCTGCAGAAGCGAGCGGCGAAAGGCGTTGCCATTGGCTTTCCAGCGACGGATACGCCGCGTGATATTGATCACCAGACGCGAGAAGAGTGCGCCGAACAACCCGCCGGTCACGCCACAAACGAGCACCAGACCGAGATCGCGCGGCAATTCGCCAATCGAGTCAGAAATCCCGAAATAGGTATAGTTTCCCAGCAGACTGAGGGAGGCGATACCGGCGATGATCACCGCCGACAACACCACACCATTCGTACGCGACTGGTAGCTGCGGCTCATCTCTTCGATCGCGAACACGATGCCCGCCAGCGGCGTGTTGAACGCAGCCGCGATCCCCGCAGCCGACCCCGCCAGAATCAGACCACGTGAATGGGCCATCCCGCCCAGACTGGCCGATTGCAACATGATGGCCGAACCGATCTGCACCGTTGGCCCCTCACGGCCAATGGACCCGCCCGAGAAGAGCCCCAGAATGGTCAATAGAATCTTCCCGAACACCATCTTCAACGACAAGAGCTTCGCGCGCTCTCCCGGTTCGGTAAGGGTCTGGGCGGCGATCGCCTGCGGAATGCCCGACCCGGACGTGCCCGGAAAAAGGGTCAGGGCCAGATAGGCACATAACAGAAACCCAAGCGGGGTGATGATCAGGGGCAACCAGTTCCGGCCCGCATCGACCGTAAGCCCGCGAAACAGCTCTTGGGCGTAATCGGCAGCGGTCGCAAAACCCACCGAAATCACACCAATCGCGATAGCCCCGAGCCAGAAAATCAAGCGCGATTTCCACAATCTGCGCGAGGACACCATAGCCCGTGACCGCCGCAACATTGCATTTCGAGAAATTTTATATCTGCGCATATTTTAAACCTTTGGGCTCCCCCGCCTCCCTAGTGCCGCAGCCTCTCCGGTTTCAAGTCTCAATCTCTTCGAAAAGCCGGTACGAATTGTCGCAATCAAGCTTATTTTTAGCTGACTTCCGGAAAAACGAGAAACTCCGCCGGTTTTGCCGTTCCGTCAGAAAATCCGAATCTCGCAACCGCGCGGCCCCGATCTTGTATCTGCCTATTTTTTTAGCAGAACTTGTCGTAATTTTGTCGCAAATTTTCGACAGCGGATTGAAATCGCTGGCGCAAAAGGCCAGTTTGCAAGGCAAGCCACGTGAAAGATCTTTCTGGTTACCTTCTGTTTACTTTTCCAGCGGAGCCTGAAACTTAACTGGAATTTGCACCAAAGGTCTTGAACAGCGCGAATTTCCACCGAAGTTTAATACTATGAGGCCAGGTTGGTGATCGGGTCGCTTTGATACCGCCGCCAACATAGGAAAGGAGCACCACATGCCTTCGTTCTCGACCACTTTGGAACAAGCAATTCATGGTGCGCTGGCACTGGCCAACGCGCGCCGGCACGAACTGGCGACGCTTGAGCACCTGCTGCTGGCGCTGATCGACGAGCCCGACGCAAATCGCGTCATGCGGGCCTGCTCGGTCGATCTGGATGAACTTCGTCAAACCCTAACCGACTTCATCGATGATGACCTCTCGACCCTGATTACCGAGGTTGAAGGCTCCGAAGCGGTGCCCACGGCTGCTTTCCAGCGCGTGATCCAACGCGCGGCCATTCATGTGCAATCTTCGGGTCGCTCCGAGGTGACGGGGGCCAATGTACTGGTCGCGATCTTCGCAGAGCGGGAATCCAATGCGGCCTTCTTCCTGCAAGAGCAGGAAATGACCCGCTATGATGCGGTGAACTTTATCGCGCATGGTGTCGCGAAAGATCCGGAATTCGGCGAAAACCGGTCTGTCACCGGTGCCGATGAGGAAGAGACCAACAAGGCCGACACCACCAACCATCAGTCCGAGCGCGAGGGCAAGGAGTCGGCGCTGGCCAAATATTGCGTCGATCTCAACAAGAAATCCAAGAAAGGCGATATCGACCCGCTGATCGGGCGCCATGAAGAGGTGGAACGCTGCGTGCAGGTGCTATGCCGCCGTCGCAAGAACAACCCGCTTCTGGTGGGCGATCCGGGCGTGGGGAAAACCGCAATCGCGGAAGGTCTTGCGCTGAAAATCACCCGTGGCGAGACGCCCGAGATCCTTAAAGGCTCGACGATCTATTCGCTCGACATGGGCGCGCTTCTGGCGGGCACCCGTTACCGTGGTGACTTCGAGGAACGTCTGAAAGCGGTTGTGAAAGAGCTTGAAGACCATCCCGATGCGATCCTGTTTATCGACGAGATCCACACCGTGATCGGTGCGGGGGCCACTTCGGGCGGCGCGATGGATGCCTCGAACCTGCTGAAACCGGCGCTGGCTGGCGGAAAGCTGCGCTGCATGGGGTCGACCACCTATAAGGAATTCCGTCAACATTTCGAGAAAGACCGCGCCCTGTCGCGGCGCTTCCAGAAGATCGATGTGAACGAGCCCTCGACCGCAGATGCCGTGAAAATCCTCATGGGTCTCAAGCCCTACTTCGAGGAGCATCACGACATCCGCTTCACCAATGATGCGATCAAGACTGCGGTAGAGCTGTCGGCGCGCTATATCCACGACCGTAAGCTGCCCGATAAGGCGATCGATGTGATCGACGAGGCAGGTGCCGCCCAGCATCTGCTACCCGACAGCAAGCGTCGCAAGACGATCACACCGAAAGAAATCGAGAATGTCGTGGCCAAGATTGCCCGCATCCCCCCGAAAAACGTCTCGAAAGACGATGCCGAGGTGCTGCGCGATCTGGAGAAAACGCTGAAACGCGTGGTCTTCGGTCAGGACAAGGCCATCGAAGTGCTGGCCGCCTCGATCAAGCTGGCCCGTGCCGGTCTGCGCGAGCCCGAGAAGCCCATCGGCAACTACCTCTTTGCCGGTCCGACCGGTGTGGGTAAGACCGAAGTGGCCAAACAGCTTGCCAGCTCACTCGGCGTCGAGATGCTGCGGTTCGACATGTCGGAATATATGGAGAAACATGCGGTCTCGCGCCTGATCGGCGCCCCTCCGGGCTATGTCGGCTTTGATCAGGGTGGCCTTCTGACCGATGGCGTCGACCAGCATCCGCATTGCGTGTTGCTGCTGGACGAGATCGAGAAAGCACATCCCGATGTCTACAACATCCTGCTGCAGGTGATGGATAACGGCAAACTGACCGACCATAACGGTCGTCAGGTCGATTTCCGCAACGTGATCCTGATCATGACCTCGAATGCGGGTGCCTCCGATATGGCAAAAGCCGCAATCGGTTTCGGTCGGGATCGCCGCGAGGGCGAAGACACGGCCGCGATCGAACGGACCTTCACGCCGGAATTCCGCAACCGTCTGGATGCGGTGGTCAGCTTCGCCCCGCTACCGCGCGAGACCATTATCCAAGTGGTCGATAAATTCGTGCTGCAGCTTGAAGCCCAGCTGATCGATCGCAACGTTCATATCGAGCTGACACCGGAAGCTGCAAACTGGCTGGCCGAGAAAGGTTATGACGAGCGGATGGGGGCCCGTCCCTTGGGCCGCGTGATCCAAGAGCATATCAAGAAGCCGCTTGCCGAAGAACTGCTATTCGGCAAGCTGACCAAAGGCGGTCTGGCCAAGGTCTCGGTGAAGGACGACGAAATCGTTATCGAGGTCGAAGAGCCTGGCAAACCGCGGATCACCGGCTCGAAACCACCGCTGCTGACAGCCGATTGATGCGGCCTTTTCTTCTTCTACTTGTTTCGGCCCTGCCTTGCGGGGCCGAAACTTTATCCGAGCCGCGATTTGCCTTTCCGGTCGACTGCACCTTGGGAAAAACCTGCTATATCCAGAACTATGTCGATCACGATCCCGGCCCCGGGGCCACCGATAGCGCCTGCGGGGATCTGACATATGACGGCCATGACGGCACCGATATCGCAGTCCCTACCCGCGCAGATATGCGCAAGACTATCGCAGTCTACGCGGCGCTTGATGGAACAGTGCGCGCCACCCGTGATGGAGAACCCGATTCCGCCTTTGCTGACGGTGCCTCGGTCAAAGATAAAGAATGCGGCAACGGGGTTATCATTGATCATGCCTCAGGCTGGCAAACCCAATATTGCCATCTGAAAAACGGCTCTATTCTGGTCCAGCCGGGGCAGAAAGTGGCCACCGGCACCACATTGGGAGAAATCGGACAATCCGGACTGGCGGCCTTTCCTCATGTGCATTTCGAAATCCGGCATAACGGGCAATCGCTTGACCCGTTCACCGCAGGCGACAGCGCCTGCACCCTTGCCGCCGATCACGCCCAGCTTTGGACGACGCCCATTACCTATGACGGGGGCGGCGTGCTTCTGGCAGGGCTCACCAGTGAGATCCCCGATTATGATGCCATCAAACAGGGCCGTTTGCCCGCATTGCCGCAAGAGGGCGCGGGCCGTCTGATCCTGTGGATTTACGGCTTTGGCGGACAGCCCGAAGCTGATCTACATGCAACCCTTTCTGGGGCCGGCCAGAACCTGAGCCAGAACATCGCCTTTGAAAAGCCGCAGGCGCTTTATCTACGCTACATCGGGCGCAATGTAAAAACCGGCCTGAAACCGGGCACCTATACTTTTACCGTCACGGACACCACGGGGCATATCACCGCCGGAGAGGTGACCGTGCCCTAGCGTTCGGTCAGTTTCAATTCGATCCGGCGGTTGGCGGCACGCGCCTCTGGACTATCGCCTTTGGCAACCGGACGATATTGCCCGAAACCTGTCGCCGCCAGACGGTTGGGCGGGAATTTCAGACTGTCGATCATATAGCGCACGACAGAAAGCGCGCGCGCCTGACTGAGCTCCCAGTTGTCGCGATATTGCCCCGTCCCCGAAAGCGGCACGTCATCGGTATGGCCATCAACACGAATGATCCAGTCAAGCTGCGGCGGGATCTCGGCAGATAACTCGTCCAGCAAGCGGGTCACCTGCGCGATTTGCGCCTTACCCTCATCGGACAGGGTGGCAGACCCCTGCGGGAACAGCACTTCAGAGGAGAAGACGAAGCGGTCGCCGACCACTTTTACCCCCTCGCGCCCCTGCAGAATTTTCGACAGGCGGCCGAAAAACTCCGAACGGTAGCTTGCCAGATCCTGCGCCTCGGCTTCCGCCTTCTTGCGCGCGGCTTCTTCCAGAGAGGCGCGGCGTTTCTGCTCGGCGGCAAGCTGCGCAAGCGCCGAGTTGAGTTGCGTGCCAAGCGATTCGATCTGGCTTTTGGAAGCCGCGGATCGCGTCTGGCTATCATCCAGAACGGCCTGTAATTGCCCCAGCTGGCCACGTAGGGCCGCAATCTGCTGGTTCAGCAATTCGACCTTGCGGGCCGCGTCTTGCGAGATATCTTTCTGCTCGGCCAGCGCCTTTTCGGCTACCGCCTGCAACGCCGCCTGCCGTTCGGCCTCGGTCAGTTGACTGTCCAGCCTGCCCTGCAGGTCATCGCGCGCGGCCTGCGCGGCTGCCAGTTTGGTCAGCGTGTCTTCGGCCTGACGGCGGGCCTCCTCCAGTGCGAGGGTCATCGTGGAAATCTCTTCCCCCGACACCTGCAGCTTGGTGCGAAGGTCATCAATCGTCGCTTGCGAGACGCGCAGCTTCTGGTCAGACGCCTGCATCTGCGCCTTTTGCGCTGCCAGAAGATGCGCCACCTGTGCTTCAAAAGCGGTGATTTTCGAATCTGCTGCGGCCAAATCGGACTGGCGATCCCGAAGCTGGCCCGTGAGATTGGCGATCAGGGTCGCCTGCCGCTGCGCCTCGGTTTCGGCATCGGTCAGCTTGGTTTCCAGCGACCCCACCTTCTGACGCGACAGCGACAGCGCCTGCGCCAGCCCGTCCACCGTATCATTCAACGAGGCCAGTTCATTTTCCTGCGTATTCACCTGCTGGCGCAGCACCGATTGCACCACCATGAAGATCGACAGCACAAAGATGACCACCAACAGAAGCGCGGTCATCGCATCCACGAAACCGGGCCAGATATTGGTGGAAAACCGCTGCCGTCCGCGCCGCGCCAGTGCCATCTCAGCTCTCCCGCGGGCGGGCGAGAATGGCGCGGGTCATCGCGGCGAAATCATTGCGCAGCTCGGCCATGCTTTCCTGACGGCCCGCCGACATCTCTTCGAGGATACGCGCCATCTGCCCATCCATCGACCGCAGGCGCATCCGCATCTCGGCATCATTTTCCGCCGAGAGATCCGAGGCATAATAGGCCGCCATCGTCTCGAGCGCCATCACCAGCCGCTCTTGGCCGTCGGCCATGCGCTGAAGGCTTTCGGCCTGCGCACTGCGCGCGGCGATCTCGCTATCAAGGCGGTCGGACAGCCCCTCCATCACATGCGCAAGCTGACCCAGACGCACATCCACCTGACGGCGCGAGCCCTCGCTCTCGGCAAAGAGCCCGTTCAGCTGGTTCATCTGCTCGGCCATATGGTCAAGGATCTCGATCACCGCCGATTCCTCGCCATCACCGCCGGCAAAGCTGAGCCGGCTGATCGAGCTGATCCATTCCTCAAGCTCGCGGTAGAACCGGTTCTGGCCATGCGTCACGAACAGTTCCAGCAATCCGACGATCAGCGACCCCGCAAGCCCCAGAAGCGAGGAGGAAAACGCCGTGCCCATCCCCCCCAGCTGTCCCTCAAGGCCGGTCATCAGGTTGTCAAAGACGCTTAGCCCCGACTGCCCCTCCTGCGGTGCCAGCGCGCGGATGGTGTCAACCACCGCAGGCACTGTTGTCGCCAGCCCGTAGAAAGTGCCCAGAAGCCCCAGAAAGATCAGCAACCCCGTGATATAACGGGTAATATCGCGGCCTTCATCAATCCGCTCGGCCACCGACTCCAGAATCGAGCGCCCCGCAGAGGTGGCAATATCGGCGCGTTGGCGCGTCCCCAGAAGGGCCGCCAGCGGTGCCAGCATCACGGGCGCCCGCACATCGGGCCGGCCCGGACGGTCCGCCGCAAAGCTTTCCAGCCAGCTAACCGCCTTGATCAACTGCACCACCTGCCAGAAACAGGCCAGCACCCCCAGCACGAAGGTCACCACAATCACGCCGTTCAGCCAAGGGTTGGACAGGAAAATCGGGAAAATCCGCGCATAGGCGAAAACTGCACCGGTGGCGACCAGCCCCAGCACCACCAGCATCATAAAGATCTGCCGCACGGGCTGGGAGAATTGCGGTTCAAGCTTCAGCTTCGACATGGATGGCCTAGATTATCTGTTTCCGGCCCGACCCTAATCGTCACAGGCGGTTTCTCCAAGGGCTATCCGCGCGCCTCCTCGGCAAGATGGCGCACCCGTGCCGCGAGCCAGTCCAGATCGGGATCCGCGATACCCAGCCTGCCCAGATGCTGGGCAGTATTATAGAGATATTCGCAATTCGGCCCCATCTTGCCGCAGGAGCGGGCGATAATCTGCGCCTGATCCTCTAGCGGGTGGTGACAATACTGGGTGTTCGCCGGATCGATGACATAGGTCACCGCCTCGACCACGCGCCCGTCCGCCAGCGCCACCGGAAGGAGACGCTCCTCATAGGCATCCGAGACCAGCTCGCGGGCGCGCAGATAGGACAGCACCTGCGCCTCTTCCCCCGCTTTGGCCCGCAGTGCCACCCCCGCGCAAACCGCGTTTTCCTGCGCGTCGAGCGCCAGCACCAAGCCCGGGTTCCGCATAGTGCCGCGATAGTGAATGGACGTCATGCAGAAAGAGCGATGCCACCCTTTCAAACGACCAAGTGCCTGTTCTTCCGGTACAAATCCCGGATTCCAGATCAGCGAACCATAGCCGAAAACCCATAACGTCTTGTTCATGTCTCTGGTCCTTTTCTCTTGTGCCGAATAGATAAGATATCAAGAGGCGTGAAGAGGTATATAATGCGAAAATTAGTGGGTCTCATCATCATATTGGGTGTCATTTTCGGCACTTATTGGGTGCTGATGTCACGCGCGATCGAAAGCCGTGCAAAAACGTTGATCGCCAGCGCCGAAGCCGGTGGCTGGGGGTCGGCACAGGCAGTGGCTGTCAGTGGCTTTCCCACGAAATTCACTGCCAATTTCGAATCTCCCGAGCTGACCCAGCCCGATGGCGGCTTTAACTGGGCTGCCGAATATGCCCAGCTCAATGCCGGTGTGTTCAGCCCGACCTCGATCACCATGACCCTGCCCGAAGAAGCCGATCTGGGTTGGGCGGGGCATCAGTTCACGCTGTCAAACATCTCCAACCAGCTTCATGTCGATCTGGGGCTGAGCAGTTCGCTACCGCTGAACGCGGCCAAGCTTGTGCTCGACCAGCCCGAGATCAGCGGTGAAAAGATCGATTTTGGCGCGAACCAGATCAGCGTAACGCTGAACGAAGCCAAAAGCGGTGCGGCCTCGATCGTGGACCCGTCAGATGCGCAATCCACATTGACCCCTGCCCATGCCTATCAGGTCACAGCCAATATGGACGAGGTGCAGATCCCGCTGGATGCGCTGCGCAAGCTTCTGCCCGACGGCGCGGCAACCGACACGCCGCTGGCGGACAAAATCGACCAGATCCATCTGAATGCCGCCATCGGCACGGCCACACCGCTGGACAATAGCAGCCTTGCCCGCATGCCCGCGCTGCAAACGCTGCGGATTGATAATTTCACGCTGGATTGGGACGCCAAGCTGGTCAGCGCGCAAGGGGCCCTGACCATCACCGAAACCGGCCAGCCCGAAGGCGAGATCCTGCTGAGCACGCCGGATTGGGAAGCTTGGCTGGAGGTGGCTGTCGATGCGGGGCTGATCGCGCGGAACCGCGTGGATATGGTCAAGCTTCTGGCGGGGCAGATGGTCGACAAATCCGGCCTGCTGACATTGCCGCTGACCTTCCGCGCTGGCCAGATGAAGCTCGGGCCGCTGCCGCTGGGCAAAGCTCCGGTGATCCAGATCCCTGAATCGGCCGAAGGGTAAACACAAAAAACGGGCCCCGCGCGGGGCCCGTTACGGTTGCGGCCTCTACTCGCCCGCCTGCTTGGGCACCCGCCCGAAATCGGGGGCATCGGTATCCTGCCCCGCATCAATGATCCCGCGCCGGATCGCACGGGTGCGGGTGAAATAGTCGTGCAGCATCTCGCCGTCGCCAGTGCGGATCGCACGTTGCAGCACGAACAACTCCTCGGCAAAGCGCCCCAGAATATCCAGCGTGGCCTCTTTGTTGGTCAGGAAGACATCGCGCCACATCGTCGGGTCCGACGCTGCGATACGGGTGAAATCCCGAAAACCCGAGGCGGAGTATTTGATGATCTCCTGATGGCTGACGCGGCGCACATGATCGGCCACACCCACCATCGTATAGGCAATCAGATGCGGGCAATGCGAGGTCACCGCCAGAGTGATATCGTGATGGGGCGCATCCATCGTGTCGACATTCGCCTCCAGCCCCTCGAGATAGGCGCGCAGCTTGGCCAGTGCCTGCGGGTCGGTCGTCTCGGAGGGGGTCAGCAACCACCAGCGGTTGACAAACAGCGTGGCAAAGCCCGAGCGCGGCCCCGATTGCTCGGTCCCTGCCAGCGGGTGGCCGGGGATGAAATGCACGCCCTGCGGCACATGGGGCGCGACAGCCTCCACCACGGCCTGTTTCACCGAGCCCGTATCACTGAGAATGGCCCCCTGTTTGAGATGCGGCGCGATCTCGGCGGCGACCGCCCCCATCACGCCCACCGGCACGCAAAGCATGACCAGATCGGCATCACGCACGACATCGGACAGGCTGTCACAGACAGTATCGACCAGCCCGATCTCGGCGGCGATACGACGCACTTCGGGGTCGCGGTCATAGCCCGCCACCTCGCCCGCAAGCCCTTTCCATTTCGTCGCATGAGCAAGGGACGAGGCAATCAGCCCCATCCCGATCAGCGCCACTTTCCCGAAGATCATGCCAGATCACCGGCCATGAACTGCGCTTTGAACTGACCGATCAAATGGGCCACACGACGGCAGGACGGCTCGTCCCCCACGGTAATACGCAGGCAATGCGGCAGGTTATAGCCCGCCACACGGCGCACGATAATGCCCTCGGATTTAAGATACTCGTCACAGGCTTCCGCCTCGGCGGTCGAGGTAAAGCGCGCCAGAATGAAATTGGCGGTGGAGGTATCGGAGGGCACACCCTTCTCAGCCAGCGCCTCGGCCAGCCAGGCCCGCAGGCGGGTGTTGTCATTGCGGCAGCGTTCCAGCCAGTCCTGATCGCGCACGGCAGCCTCGGCGGTCTCAAGCTGCGCAGTGGACATATTGAACGGCCCGCGCACGCGGTTGAGCACATCAATGATCGCCTTCGGACCATAGCACCAGCCCACGCGCAATCCGCCCAAGCCGTAGATCTTGGAGAAGGTGCGCGTCATCACGACATTCTCCAGACGGGTGGCGATATCGGCGCCGCCATCATAACCCTCGACATATTCCGAATAGGCGGCGTCGATCACCAAGATCGCCTGCGGCGGCAGACCACGGGCCAGACGTTCCAGCTCGGCGGGCGCGATCATCGTGCCGGTCGGATTATTGGGGTTGGCGATGAACACCAGCTTGGTGTTCTCGTTGCAGGCGGCCAGAATCGCATCCACATCGGTGGTGCGGTCGCGCTCTTTGACCTCGACCGGCGTGCCACCGGCCGCCATCGTCGAGATGCGATACATCAGGAAGCCGTGCTCGGTGAAGACCACCTCGGACCCCGCGCCCACATAGGCCTGACAGAGCATGTGGATGATCTCGTCCGAACCGACACCGATAATGATCTTATCGGCATCCAGTTTATAGACATCACCGATGGCCCCGCGCAGGCCCGCATGATCGGTCGAAGGGTAGCGATGCATCGAATGCGCACAGCGCGCAAAGGCTTCTTTCGCCTTGTCGGACGGCCCGAACGGGTTCTCGTTCGAGCTGAGCTTCACCGCATCCGTGCGGCCTGCCACTTTGGACGCGCCGCCTTCATAAAGCGCGATATCCATAATTCCGGGTTGCGGTTGAATTTGGTCATTCATGATGCATCTACCCTCATCTTGCGCCGCCTCTTTATCTGCGAGGCGGGAGTTTTTCCAGCAATCTTTGGTCGCTGCAAAGATTTGCCGCAGAGGGCGTGGGAGATGCCCCACATATTTAGAAAAAACTTACGTAAATTTTAAAATCTTACCCGTTTATGGACCGCTCTCCGGACAGATTTACGCCTCATTTAGATTTCACAACTTAAGCGTTACATAGTCCAAAGGAATGTTCTCAATGTCCCAAATACCTGCATATGCGGCCCCTCCTCTGGCATTTGCCACGACCTTCCTATGTGCCTTGGGATTACCTGCCACTGTCCGCGCGGACAGCCTGCAGGATGTGTTCATGTCCCTACCGAAGGCCAAGCGCATTGCCGTCAAACAGACATTGTCGCGCTATCAGCTTTTCGTCGGTCGCGTCGATGAAAACTGGAGCCCCGGAACCGAGCGCGCCTTGCGACGCGGGGCCGAAGAGGTGGCGAAACGCTCGCAACTGATGTACCGCCCGCGCCTTGTTTCCCAACGCGAAGCGCAGGTCTATATCGCCAAACTCGAATCCGGCGAATTCGGGGATTACTTCCAGAAGGAATCCGACGCCCAGCTCTGGTCCTTCCTGAACGTCTTCAAGGGCGGATGAGCCGGCAGAATGACAGAATGTCATGCCCCTCCACAGCGTTACACGACAAGACTGACCAAAACGTAAAAAGCCGCAGCACCAAGCTGCGGCTTTTGTATTTTGCGGAGTTCGGCAAAGAACCGGTGGGGCCCGAAGGCCCGCCACCTTAGTTCTTTGCGTAGAATTCGACGACCAGATTCGGTTCCATGACGACCGGATAGGGCACGTCGGACAGGGTCGGGGTACGGGTGAAGGTCACGGTCAGCTTCGAACCGTCGACTTCCAGATAGTCCGGAATATCGCGCTCTGCCGAGGCTTGTGCTTCGATGACCAGCGCCATTTGCTTGGACTTCTCACGCACTTGGATCACGTCACCCTCTTTCACGCGGTAGGAGGGGATGTTCACGCGCTTGCCGTTCACCAGAACGTGGCCGTGGTTGACGAACTGGCGTGCTGCGAAGACGGTCGGGACCAACTTGGCGCGGTACACAACGGCGTCGAGGCGGCGCTCGAGCAGACCGATCAGGTTTTCACCGGTATCGCCCTTGACGCGCTCTGCTTCACCGTAGATGCGGCGGAATTGCTTTTCGGTCAGGTCGCCGTAGTAGCCTTTCAGCTTCTGCTTGGCGCGCAGCTGGATACCGAAGTCCGACAGTTTTGCCTTGCGGCGCTGACCGTGCTGACCCGGGCCATATTCACGACGGTTGACCGGGGACTTTGCGCGGCCCCAGATGTTTTCGCCCATGCGGCGGTCGATTTTGTACTTGGCAGACGTGCGTTTGGTCACGGCTGATCTCCTTCATCAAAGTTTCGAAGGGCGTTGTCCTCCTCCGGCCTTGCGACCGGCGACAGGTTTTCTCTTGCGAGATCCACCAACACCAAAGAAAAACCGGCAGCCTGCGCCACCGATCCGCGCGCTTATACAGGGACCAGCCCTGCTGTCAACGCCTAAGACCGCAGGCCGCTCAGAAACGGATATCCACGCGCAGATCTCCCACCACCTGCCCCTCCGGCTGGGTGGTGAATTCCTTCGACAGCCATGTTGCCCCATAGCTGATATGCCCCCAGCCCCATCCGTGGCTGATAAAGGCCCGCAAACGATAGCGCGTCTCTTCCGCCGCAATAGTCTCGCCGGGAAACAGGTCGCTATGGCCGACATGGCTCACATCCGCCCCGAGGCCGAAACGCGTGGCCCGCGCATATGTGTCGCCCAGCCCCAGATAGAGCCGCCCCAGCACATCATCGCGCAACCACAGCTCTCCATGCCCCGCATTGAAAACCAGATCGGCGCCTGCGGTCAGAAGATCCTCGTCGCCGCTTTTGCCCGCAACAAAGGGAATCAGTTGCGTCCGCTCGGACAGCTCCACCGGATAGCGCAATTCGGCCACAACCATCGGCCAGACCTTATTGCCAAGCTGCTGGTCCTGCGCGGCCTGCGGATCGGGCTGGTCCAGAATGTCATGCAGCGCATCCTGCACCTTGCCCGGCAAACGGTCCGGCCCGATCCCCACCACGCCAAAGCCCACCATAGCCTGCCAGCCCGCCTGCTCGAAATAGCTGCGCGCGCTCAGTTCCGTGCGGCTGACATAACGGCGGTCATCGGCGGCCGGATGCTCGAGCGACTGGGGCGCGATGACCGACCCGCCCAACCGGAATTCCCAAAGCGAGAAAGGCGCCACAGGTGCCCGCCCCGTCCAGTCCGCCCCCGCAAGAACGGACAGGCTCAGACCGCCGGTCTGCCAGCGGTCATGACCGTCACCGATCAGGTCATTATAATGGAACCGCGACCAGCCCAGATAATGGAACCCCTGCGCGGGCAGCGTCTCGACCACAGCGGCGGTCTCCGCCCGAAGCGGTGCCGCAGCCCCCAGCATCAGCGCCAATGCCCCGATCACCCCATAGCTCTGCCTGTGCATCCTACGCTCCCTCAGCGGTCTTTCTGCGACCCTGCCACAGCCGCAATGCGCCGCAAACGCCTTGTGCACCGCCAGCCGCTCATCCCTGCGCGGCGTTGCAAGCAGATCACGCGCGCGCTGCGGCAAGTGGCCCCAAGACCACAATCACGCGCAAACGCCTTGCTCCCATCCGCAGTTGGTGATTGATGGATCCTGTTCCGACAGCCAAAGGCGAATCCACCACCGGCCTAATCCCCGCGTGATGCCGGATACCCGATGGCGAGTAACGGACACTCAGCCCCGCCGCTGCCACGGGGGGCCTTTGGGTGCCACCCTTAGCTGCTCGCGGGGGTGGCACCTCTCCTCGCGAAACTTTCTTTCGCGGAGTCCCTGCAGAACGAGGCATTACAAAAGCGGATGGCTGTTTTGCCTGTTCTTCCGTTGCCGGTTGCGCTAAAGCTGCGCTCCGAAAGCAGGGGCGCATGCGCCCTCGAAGCCATTGCCCAAAGAAAGGGAGCAGCCAATGCCCTATTATCGTTCCCGCAGATCGACCCATGGCCGCAATATGGCGGGCGCGCGCGGATTGTGGCGCGCAACCGGCATGACCGATAGCGACTTCGGCAAGCCGATCATTGCGGTCGTCAACTCCTTCACGCAATTCGTCCCCGGCCACGTCCACCTGAAGGATCTGGGTCAGATGGTGGCCCGCGAGATCGAGAAAGCCGGCGGCGTGGCAAAGGAATTCAACACCATTGCGGTCGATGACGGGATCGCCATGGGCCATGACGGCATGCTCTATTCGCTCCCCTCGCGCGAGATCATCGCGGATTCGGTGGAATATATGGTCAATGCCCATTGCGCCGATGCGATGGTCTGTATCTCCAACTGCGACAAGATCACCCCCGGTATGCTGATGGCCGCAATGCGCCTGAACATTCCCGTGGTCTTCGTCTCGGGCGGTCCGATGGAAGCGGGCAAGGTCACCATCAATGACCTCGAAAAGGCCGTCGACCTTGTCGATGCGATGGTCGTGGCGGCGGATGACAAATATACCGATGAACAGGTTGACGAGTTCGAAAAGAACGCCTGCCCCACCTGTGGCTCCTGCTCGGGCATGTTCACCGCCAACTCGATGAACTGTCTGGCCGAGGCGCTGGGTCTGGCGCTGCCGGGCAATGGCTCGATGCTGGCCACCCATGCCGACCGTAAGGAGCTGTTCCTTGAGGCCGGTCGCAAAATCGTCGAGATCACCAAGGCGCATTACGAGGACGAGAAGCCCGGCTTGCTGCCGCGCGACATCGCGACCTTCGAGGCGTTCGAAAATGCCATGTCGCTCGATATCGCGATGGGCGGCTCTACCAATACCGTGCTGCACCTGCTGGCGATCGCACATGAGGGCAAGGTCGATTTCACGATGGATGATATCGACCGTCTCTCGCGCAAGGTGCCGGTGCTGTGCAAGGTCGCGCCCGCCAAGGCCGACGTGCATATGGAAGACGTGCACCGCGCAGGCGGCATCATGGGCATTCTGGGCGAAATGAACCGCGCGGGTCTGATCCATGCCGATTGCCGCACCGTGCATTCGGAAAGCATGGCAGAGGCGCTGGTCAAATGGGATATCGTCACCTCGAATTCCGATACGGTCGACGCGTTCTACCGTGCCGCCCCGGGCGGCGTCCGCACAACCCAGGCCTTCAGCCAGTCGAACCGCTATAAGGAGCTCGACCGGGATCGCGAAAACGGCGTGATCCGCTCGGGCGAGCATGCCTTCTCCAAGGATGGCGGCCTCGCCGTGCTCTTCGGCAATATCGCCCTGAATGGCTGTATCGTGAAAACCGCAGGGGTGGATGATTCCATCCTGAAATTCTCCGGTCCGGCCCGTGTGTTCGAAAGCCAGGACGACTCGGTCTCGGCCATCCTCACCGGCAAGGTCAAAGAGGGCGAAGTGGTGATCATCCGCTTCGAGGGGCCGCGTGGCGGACCGGGCATGCAGGAAATGCTCTACCCCACCTCCTACCTCAAATCCAAAGGTCTGGGCGCGAAATGTGCGCTGCTGACCGACGGGCGCTTCTCGGGGGGCACTTCGGGCCTGTCCATCGGCCACGTCTCGCCGGAAGCCGAAGAAGGCGGTACGATCGGTCTGGTGCAGGATGGCGACCTGATCGAGATCGACATCCCCAACCGCACCATCAACCTCGCCGTGGCCGAAAGCGAACTGGCCGCCCGCCGCGAGGCAATGGGGCCGCTGCCGTGGAAACCCAAAGGGCCGCGCAAACGGGCGGTCTCCACCGCGCTCAAAGCCTATGCAATGCTCGCCTCCTCGGCGGCCAAAGGCGGCGTGCGTATTCTTCCGGAAGACCAGTAACCACAGGCGCCCGCAGGAGGATCGGCCAAAAGGCCGATCCGACATATCGCGCAAAACCCGCCCCTCGGGCGGGTTTTTCCGTTTAACAGAACGACCGCATCCTATTCGGCGGGGCTATGCAGTTCTGCATGGTCGCCCTCCCCCGCTGGCTGGTCCACCCTGTGCTCGGGCAGGATCAGGGACAGCAGGATGGCGCTCAGCCCCGACAGGGTGATCGGCGTGGCCACAACCTGTTTCAACAAGACCGGAAGATGCTGCGTCGCCTCCGGCACCAATGTCACCCCGAGCCCCAACCCAAAGCTGACCGCCATGATATAGACCTGACGCTGATCCATCGGCTGGCTCGCCAGAATACGGATACCCGCCACAGCAATCGTGCCAAACAGCACAAGCGTCGCCCCGCCAAGAACCGGCTTCGGGATCAGCGTGAACACCGCCCCCAGAATGGGAAAGAACCCGAGGATCACCAGAATAGCGGCGGCATAAAGCCCGACATACCGCGAAGCCACGCCCGTCATCTGGATCACCCCGTTATTCTGGCTGAAGGTCGTATTGGGGAACGTATTGAAAATCGCCGCCAAACCGGAATTCACCCCATCGCCCAGCACCCCGCCCTTGATGCGTTTCAGATACAGCGGCCCCGCGACAGGTTGACCCGAAATCACCGAACTTGCCGTCAGATCGCCCGAGGTTTCGATCGCCGTCACCAGATAGAGAAAGGCCACCGGAACGAACAAACCGAAATCGAAATCCAGCCCGTAGCGGAACGGAATCGGCAGGGCAAAAACCGGCGCTTTCGCCAAAGGCGCCAAGCTGACCATTCCCAGCCCCGCTGCAACAAGCGTCCCCACGACGAGCCCGATCATGATCGCGCCAATCCGCAACATCGGCTTGCCAGTGAAGGTGCAGATCAAGACCACCGCCGTCACAATCGCCCCCAACAGAAGATTGACCAGTTGCCCCAGATCCTCGCCCGCCATCGCCCCGCCCGCAAAGTCGGTAAAACCAACCTTCACGAGGCTCAGCCCGATAATGGTGATGACGATGCCGGTGACCGTGGGGTTAATAATCCGCTTCAGCCGGTCCATGAATTGCGACAGCACGATTTCGACCAGACAGCCGACAAGGCACAGGCCGAAAATCATCGCCAGAATATCCTCGGGCGTGCCACCACGGGCCTTCACACTCATCCCTGCAGCAAGGATCGCCCCGAGAAAGGCAAAAGACGTGCCCTGCAGGCTCAGAAGCCCCGATCCAACCGGCCCGATCCGTCGGCATTGGATAAAGGTCGCGACCCCCGAGACGAAAATCGCCATCGAGATCAGGTAGGGCACCTGCTCCCCCAACCCCAGAACGCCACCAATCACCAAAGTCGGCGAGACGATCCCGACAATCGCCGCAAGGATGTGCTGGAAGGCGGCCAGAGCTGCGCGCGCCGGCGGAGGACGGTCCTCGAGCTTGTAGATCAGGGAGACATGGTCGGCCATCTTGCGCTCCTTTCGAGGGATAGTTTCCCCGATTGGGCGCCGCAGACCGGTCAAAGGGAAGTAAAGCCGCCACAACCCTTACGCGCATCGCGAAAAGACCCGAAAACTTGCAAATAAAATAGGCGGACCGCTCGGGCCCGCCCAAAAACAGATCGCCTCGGAAAGGCTCAGGCAAGGCGGCGTTCGATCGCCATGCCGGCAAACATCGCGACCACAAAGACCAGCCCGCCCCAGCCGCCATAGCTGAGCGAGGCCATCGCGGGTCCCGGACAGAAGCCGCCCAGCCCCCAGCCCACACCAAACAACAGCGCCCCCAGCACAAGCTTGCCATCCAGTCTGGTCGAGGGTTTGCCCGGATAGGCCTCGCCCATCGGCGAGGTCTTGCGTTTCGCGGCAACCCGCCATGCCACGACCATCGGCAGAACAGCCCCGCCCAGCACAAATATCAATGTCGGATCCCATGCGCCAAACACATCCAGAAAGCCGCGCACTTTCTGGGTGTCGGTCATGCCCGAGACCATAAGCCCCAATCCGAAGACTACCCCCGACAGCAACGAGACAAAAACACGCATCAGATCACTCCCAGAAGATGACGCGCCACAGCCACTGCAATCATGCCGAAGCCGACATAGACGCAGGTTGCAACAATCGAACGCAGCGAAAACCGCGACATACCGCAGACGCCATGTCCCGAGGTACAACCATTTCCAAGCCTCGCCCCGAACCCGACCAGAAGTCCGGCCACAATCAACACAAGCAAGTTACCGCTCGCATGTGTCTCCGGCGCACCCCAGACAAGCCCCACAAGCGCAGGCGCTCCAACAAGACCCAAAGCGAAGGCAACCCGTTCTTTGAAGACCTGCCCGCCCGGCTGCATCAATCCGGCAAGGATACCGCTCGCCCCCATAATCCGCGCATTGACCAAGAGCATGACCACGGCGGCACCGCCAATCATCAAGCCCCCCAATAGCCCCCAGATCCAGTCCAATGGCACGCTCATCCCGGCCTCCATATCGCCAAGCAAAACTTCAAGACGATATGTAGCACAACACATTCCGCTTTCAATATACGAATGTACTTAAAAACACCGCTGAGCTTTCTGAGCTATGCCCCATCCCTTGGACAGGATCTGGCGTAAATTACGCTATTCGTTGTACTTGCTGATCGGGTTGGTTCATATCATTTCTCTGCCAACAGGCTAGCGCCGGAGGCTGGCCGCCCAGGGCTGAATGCGGGCGCTGGTGGTTATAGAAGGTCATCCAGTTCCGGATGGCCGCCTTTATCTCCGACCCAACGCACGCTGGTCGCTAGATTTCGTCCACGACCAGTTCGCGGGCGGCCAGCGCTTCCGGGTGCTCAACGTGGTCGACGATGTCACCCGTGAATGTCTCGCGGCAATCCTGGATACCTCGATCTCGAGGCGCCGTGTCGCGCGTGAACTCACGGCCCTGATCGAGCGTCGTGGAAAGCCCGGCATGGTTGTCAGCGACAACGGAACCAAACTGACCAGTAACGCCATTCTGCGATGGTGTTCCGAACACAAGGTCGAATAGCACTACATCGCGCCGGGCAAGCCCGTGCAGAACGGTTTCGTCGAAAGTTTCAACGGCCGGATGCGTGAGGAACTGCTCAACGAGACCATGTTCTGCAATCTGGCTCATGCCCGTGTTGTGATCGCAACCTGGGTCACAGACTACAACACCGAGCGTCCCCATTCGGCCCTAGATTACCAGACCCCGGCTGACTACGCGCGGGCCCTGACCACCGCAATCGCCCGCCCCGCTGCTCGAGATGAAAGCTCCGCGCGTCGGGCGATTGCTCAACCTGCGCCAATCGGCGTAAACACTAAACGGACTCCAGTCGCTGCTGGAGGAAAGCCCCATGGCCGGTCAGTCGGGCCACGGCTGAAGACAAATCATATAGAAATGACTCTGGATCCACAATTTCCGGAAAATCGTTTAGAACCAACGAGCGTTGGTAATTTCATGGAGGCCTCGGAAGATCGAATGAACTTATGAGGCCTCTTAAATCGTTCAAAGAACCGCTACCCTTTATGGTCTTTGTCGCATCGAGATTTCTTGAAGCTGGATTGCTCGAACACGCCCGCCAAAATGCAGGCAATATTGATCAAATCTTTTTTCTTCATCGCCCCCCCGAGTAGAGCCGCCTCACCCTCGAAAGAAAAAAGCAGCCGAATTGGCTGCTTTTAAATCACCCCTTGGCCCAATTTTTGTAAAGCTGGGCGAGTTCATCGACCTGCTGCTCAACGCTTCTCAGAACAGGCTTAACTTGAGGGGAATGTCGATAGCGCTCCGGATCCTCGTCAATCTTCTGAAGCGCGCCACGCACGCCTGCAACAGTCTGGACTTCGACCACAAATCCATTTTCACCCTCAATAACATCAGAGCCAATCGCACCCTGATCAGAGGCAACAACCCAAGCTCCTGCAGCCAATGCTTCCCGAGTGACCAAACCGTAGCTTTCTGGCCAAGTAGATGGCGCCATCAGCACGTCGATTTGCGCGTACAGCTTTTCAACCTCATCCTGCGCAAACTTGCCGCGTCGAATAACCGGAGTGTTGCCCCAAGTCTCTTGAATCTCGATGTCAGGCGACAATGCGTGATCGATCACGAGCAGCTCGAGGTTATCAAAATCCGTCGTCAAAAGCGTATTCCGCACATGGTGATAGCCTTTGTGCCGGCTAGCTCCACCAATATGGGCCAAGCGCACTCGGCCATTCTTGGACGGCACTTTCACAACGTTCGGTAGGTTCGAGACACCATTCTCGACAACATGAAGTTTTTCAACTCCCGCTCCAGCAACGACACGACCGAACGCCTCGGAAACGGGCAAGATAGCCGCAGCGCCAAGAAGTGCGCGGCGCAAGCCCTGAGCACGTTCAGGAAGCTCTGACACGTCTTTCTTGTAATCGTAAAAACTGGCGTTGCCGGCGTTATCCAGCACGAACTGGTTTTTAGAGATCCACCAGGCATCATGCATTGTGATCACGTAGGGAATCTGACGCAAGCGAGCCGCATGAACAATGGATGTCGTCAATCGCTGGATACAATGGAAGTGGACAAGATCTGGCTGGACCTTATCCAAGATTTCTTCGAACGCCGCGCCCATTTGCTCGTCGGTGATCGGATGATCGACATTGGGGATATCCGGCGTCGCGATCGCCCATACCCGCACGCCGTCACGCGCGTACCGCTGTACCTCATATCCCTTGCGTCCGCCCTCGTAGGTGCAGATCACATCGATCTCGAACTCATCGCCATATTTCTCGCGCAGCACCCGAACATTGTCATGCACGACACGGGTCGCCCCACCAATAGCCTGCGGTGGGTAGAAAACGTTCACAATAGCAATGCGCTTTTTCCGCATAGATGACGGTCGGACAGCCTCAAAGATGCTGCGCAGATTTTCCCCCATTGCCGGGAGAGAATACTCCTTCAGAACCGTCTCACGTGCAGCGGCACCGACGGAGGCGCGAAGGGCCTTATCACCTATCAAGCGATCCAGAGCTTTCGAGAAATCTTCGGTCGTTTCACAGAGGAAGCCCGTTTCACCATTAACGATTTTTTCTTCATGTGTCCGGGTCGCGCTGACGACGGACGGAGTGCCAAACATAGCAGCTTCCATCCACTTGATCTCGCTCTTTGCATCCGTCAGCAATGAGGGCGAGAGAATGGAGAGATTGATGTCAGCTTGCGCGACAAGGCCACAATACTCTTCAAAATCCCATACAGGCTTCAGCATCTTCACGTTATGCTTTTTCAGATCCAAGTGATTGAACTTGTCGAAATATCCGATCAAGTGGATCTCGATTTTACGCCCATATTTTCGCGCCATTTCCGCAAGCGCTGGCTCGAGAATTTCGTGGAAATCCTCTTTATGCGCTTTTGTACCAGAACCATAGAACAGAACAATCGGACCATCGGCCTTTTTCAAAGCCATTTCATGGTCGGCAATCGCGAGCATATGCAATCGACCTAAAGCATTTTGATGCTCAAAGACTTGACCGCTGCGTACCTTCTTAGCCATCAATTCGCGCAGCGTGGCTGTGGACGCGATGCCGTATTCACATAGCTCCATTGCGCGCTCGAACAGGGGCACGCCACATGCCATAGCGTTATATTCGCGCCGGGTAATCTGGTTCGCGTAACTTTCGAAACTCGGGGGGAAATGTGCGGTATCGAATACGATATCGTCGATTTCATAAAAAGTCGCCAAGCCTGCTTGGCCGGCCTGAACGATCGCATCCATGATCTGAGGGAAAGCAGGAACTCTGAAGAAAATCACCGCCTGGAACCGGTCCAAGGCACCAAGAAAATCATTCAAGTCATTGGAAGGCGAGAACACCTGAACTTCAAAGCCCGCCTCACGCAGCTGCTCTGCCTTTTGATCAACGCGGTAGAGCTTGCATTGATAGAGATCCTCGTTGCCAACCAACGCAACACTACGGATAGGCTCGGACCGCGACGCATAATTATGCTCGGGATTTGGGCGATAGCTTTGAACAAGATGACGCAGATCAGCTCGTGCTTTGTCCAAGCCGAAAACCTCTGCTCGGTCCGCGATCGTGTCCCAGAGTTTCCAGAAGCCATCTGTCGCAAGCGCTTTATGACGATCACGCATGACGATGTCATGCTCGATCTGAAGCGCGCTCTTTTGGAGAACTTCTGCGGCCTCGTCAAATTTACCCTGACCCAATAACAACTCGGTCAGATTCAAGGAATTCCAACCGTTTTCACGCGTTATAGGAACTCTACGGCGCAAGACGCGCGCCGTCGCACCTTGTCCTGTCCGTTGAAGCAAGTCGGCCATAGCCATGTTTGCTTTTACATGACGCTCATTGGCTTCAAGCACTAGACTGTAGAGCCAACGGCCAAGAGGCGCATCTCCAGCAATGACTTTGGAGTCCCCTAAATTTCGCACGAAACTCTGGCTCACACGAGCAGATAGATCGACCCACTCCAACCCTGGGCGAGGATGGTCTCTTAGGTGCTCCAAAACGCGCTTAGCGCTGCTTTCCTTCGGGAGCCCCTCACTCCCCATCTTAAACCGATCTAGTTGCGATAGTATTTCTTGAGGAACAAGCGTTCCAAAGATCACCTTACCTAGACGAGGTAAGTTCGGAGCATCATCCAAAAGGATACCAACCGACAGCCAGTGCTTATAGAGCGCCTGCGCCTCGGTTAGGCCCGCAGGCCCTTTCAACAGGGGATGATAAGATTTCTTATAAAAGTCTGCATCAAAATGGAGATCAGGCCGTATAGGCTGAATCGACTTCCATCCATCCCTACAAAAACTCTGAACGATGGACACTCTTGAGGGCAGCTTTAAAGAATTTGATTTGGAAACACGGGAGAAACCGTAACTGTAGCCCTCTTCAAACAGGTTTGCCAAAATCGGCGCAAACCCGTTCAATATGAAGAGCTCAGCTTCATTCATTGCGTAAGGGCCAGGGCCCTTCTGCCTGCGAAGTTCCCTTAAAGCTTGAGGTCCATTTAATGCCTCAGGCAAGGAGACACCATACACTTCACCAATAAGTTGTGGATCCCAGCTATCTGGATAGCCCGTTTCGCCCTTCTCCAAGCCAAATTCCAAAAAATGCAAATGAATAGCGGTCGCGTCAAAGGTAGTTTTAAGAATATCAGGGTTAGCCGCAGCATAACTGGTATAATTGAACCCGGATGATAGCCAACCTGCACGCGGATGACTTTTCAAAATATTCGGCAAAGACTTACTTTGAGTCGCAACCAATCGTTCAAAATATTGAAACCACTCACCTGATGAATTTGCTTTATGAAATTCAGCGGGTATCAAACGACTAGAAAAATCGCTGAGTCCGATTTCGTTTTCAAAAACGCGTCGATACTCAGATGCTCCATAATTACAATAATGTTGTAAAGCATCATGCTCCAAGTTGCGTGAAGCCTTCAAGGCTTCCGCAACATCTGGATTATATTTTAAGTATTGATCTGAATTAAACCCAGGCAGATCGAAGACCACAGGTGTATTTTTTTTCAAAACTTTTTTTAAAGAGGTGCTGATCGACTTCATACACTTACGCCCTATTACTTGTTTTGATCACAAGCTGCATACCTTCTCTGCACATTTAATCCCCTACCAGTCAACCAAACAGACTTTCCATAAGACTGAAAATGAAACCGCCTTAGGGGTACATAGCAATTGAATTTACAACGCAACACCTAGCGAAGAAATGATAGAGTTCCCCAAAAACGAGCGGCAAACACGCTTCCCCCTTGAACGTAAACTCGCGAACTTGTTGTGGGTCAAAACCTTCTATATGACTAGCTCCCTGAATGAACATAACTTTCGATAGTTAAAGTTACGAAGACCGATCGCCTTAATAGCAAAGAAGCAAAGGACCGCATATGGAACCGAAACTAATAATTTGCGGCATGGAACATACGGGAACTACACTAGTTTCGGATTTATTCCGGCAGGTTCCTGGTCTCGACTCTGGATTTGAGTGCGGCGTACTGCTTCGCGAAACACCTAAAGAATTCCTCTCATTGCAGCCCTTTTCTCAAAATATGCTTAAGGGGTGGGGCTTAACTCCAGAGGAACTGGAGACAATGTGTAGATGTGAGAGTCACTCTGAATTTTACGAAAAACTTATACATTTTTCTCGTACACTCCCCGAAGGTACATCTCAAATTTTTGACAAAACGCCTCGCTATTTGTCGGAGCTATCTTCAGTATTAAAGCGCGTTTCGTCACCCGTAATTGTGACATACAAGGACCCAAGAGCCATTGTATGTTCAGATTTCAAACGGGCTAAAACAGAAAATTTCGATGCATGGTATTCAGATTATCTACCAAAGAAAAAACCTTATTTGATTAACTGTTATTCGGAATTCAAAAAACATTCGGCCTCTAAACGAACATTTTATGTGGGGTTAGAGAACCTAGCCATGAACGCGCGCGCTTTGATGGAAGGAATGTTTGATCATGCGGGCGAAAAATTTAAAATTGATTATGCAATCATAAAAGAACTTCGGTACGTAAACACGAAAAATAATACTGTTTCCGCCGATATTGCCTTTGAGTATCTTCGTGTACTTAAAAGTGAGTGGCAGAAGAAAATTGAAACTGACTTTCATGAAGCAAGCGACTGGTTCTACGCTTAAGAACCTCACGCTCGAAATCAAAGCCCCCCTTGTTACAGGAACAAAAGGGGGGCTTTAATCCGAGGTATCCAGCTAAAGATATAGAAACATTGAGTTGTTATTTGAGCCTCTCAGATTAGTTTGGCTTCAAGATATTGAAGCACACTTTGTACATCCACCTTCCAGCGCAAACGGTTCAAATCATCCCCAGAGGCGGATACCGTCGTACCGATTAAGGCGTGAACATCATAGCCTGCAGCCGTAGCGAAAGTTTGATAGTACGGAAGAAAGTGCCAAGTTTCTGAAGGCAACAATACCAACAGCTTTGCTGAGACATCCATGTAAGGCATATTCATGAACGCGTTGCCTATGGGACCTACTGCAATCTCAGCATCTCGAAATATCGAAATTTGATCTTCCACACTGTGCTCACCAAGCATCACCTCTACAAAGCCAAAACGTGCGGCCAATTCAGCTATAAGTTCGCTTTCATTTTCCAATATTCTATTTGGGGTATCCCTGCGTGAACAATATATGCGTTTCCCCTTACCTGTCCCACTAACCTTCGTTGCAATGGTTTCAAGAAAGTCAAACATTTCTTTTTGAGCGAAAATTGTGCTTACAGGTGGCCGAAAATTATTTAGCGGCGCAACAACGACTAAGTCGCGCACTTTAATCCATTCATGATCTGCTATCCTGTGGATCTGCCCCATACCAACCCCAGCAAGGCCCAACATTGTTGCCTGAGTACTGCCCGGTTTACACCATTGATTCGCTCGATGCTTGTAGCCAGTAAGCACCGAATAAGGTCGGAAACCGAGCAATTGCTGGGCAAGTCCAAGTCTTGCAAAGTTATCGTATGTCCAATGACCATAGTGGACAGGCCAAACGCCATTCAAAGCGACTACAGGACCATCTGACAAAACTTTAATAGGGGCGCATGGAGAAGCTCTAAGCTCAGCAAAATCTTCATTGACAGACATAATATGCGGGGGCCTCAAATTGCTCTCCGGCAGTAACTTGCCTTCTTCAGTCAGAACTAAGCCCTCTCCCGAAACACATGCGTTTCTCAATCTTACGACAGCCACTTCAGGATAATGTCGACTAGTTGCACCTAATTCAGAACGTTGCTCATCCCCTATTTTTTTGTCCGGGTCATGAACGGCAAGCGCCTTCATGGGAACATCTTGAGAATGCCTGAAAATTTGGACTGCTACTGAGTCAGATGGAGATGCATCAAAATCATGCACACAAACGGCACGATCAACCTTCCTATCAAGCTCAATACGAACAGACATTGTTAACCCCGCTAAAAGATTTTCCTTTGTACACCAATCATTGGGATGAGCCTGAAATACACATTCCCAATGGATACGAGTGACTTTAATCATTCTATTAAATCAGCTACAAGCAAGCGGTTCGAAGCCTCCCCCTTAGCTAAGCGGCTATTGGATTATAGCAGGGAAGATCAAATGAAAATCGCAATTGTAGGTGCTGGGTGGTACGGCTGCCACCTCGCTACGTTCCTAAAGCAAATCGGATTTGAAGTAGCCATTTTTGATAGATCGACCTCAGTTTTTTCCGGAGCGTCCGGCAAAAACCAAAATCGCCTTCATCTAGGCTTTCATTACGCCAGAGACTACACTACGCGTTTTCAATCGCGCGATGGCTTCTCTCGTTTCACCGAGCGATATCCTCATTTGTCTTCGCCGATAAGCTCAAACCTTTATGCCGTGCCCAAGGGAACGAGTTTAATAGATTTTCGGACTTATAAAGCAATCATGGCAAGCTCAGGTATTGAGTTTGAAGACATTGACATGAATCGACCAAATGTGAAAATGGTGTCGAATATTTCTGGCATCGTAAATACACATGAACGTGTTGTTGAAACGTCAAAAGCAGCTACTTTTTTTGGTAATTCCCTATCAAACATCTTAAGACTTAACACTCAAGTTGCATTAAGTGACATTGCAACATTTGACGATCGCGTTGAGGTATTTGGTGAATCTTTTGATTATCTCATTGATGCAACTTGGGGAAAGTTAACTCCACTGGACATTCAAGTTTTCTACGAACCAACGCTATTGTTATATTATCGCAGCAAAGTAGCAGACTGGGCGCTAACTATGGTAGACGGACCATTATGCTCAATTTACCCTACAGATAATCCAGAGATCATAACTCTATCATCAGTTCCTCATACTCCACTTGGGCGCTTCGATAATATTGCTGCAGCGGAGAGCTTTGTACGTTCTATTGATGACGCTATGATTGCTCATAAAAGATCACTCTTTGAAGCACAAATCGAGGAATACTTGCCTGCTTTCAAGGACTTGTTTTCCTACGAAGGTCCGCAGATCTCGATGAAAACCAAGCCTATTGGCGCAGAAGACAATCGTGCTTGTTATGTCTTCCGTCATGGCAGAACGTTTAGTGTAATGTCTGGCAAAATAGATACAATCTTCATTGCTGCAGAACGCATAATTAGCAGCATCGGTCGGCTAGACGAACAAAACTAACGGGAGAGTTTTTAATGAACAGCGTGATAATCGGAAATACGGGTTTTGTTGGTTCAAATCTATGCCAACAGACCAAATTCGATATAGAAATAAATTCAAAAAACATCGGTGATATTACCGGTGGAAACTTTGATACAATCGTTTGTGCTGGCGTGTCGGCGATAAAATGGAAAGCGAATCAAGACCCCTCTGCAGATCTTCTCGGCATTAAGAAGCTGACAGACGTTTTAAAAACGGTGACTGCAAAACAATTCGTTTTAATTTCAACAGTAGACGTATTTTCCGATCCCAACGGAAAAACTGAAGCTTCGAAAGTAGAAACTGAGGGACTACACCCCTATGGCCTTCACCGTTTCAATCTTGAGCGTGAGCTTTCCAATCACTTTCCTGCCTGTCATATTCTAAGGCTTCCGGCACTATTTGGATCTAATCTCAAAAAGAATATCCTATTTGACCTTGCGCACAAGAACATGCTGGAAAAGATCAATCCTGCGTCCTCTTTCCAATGGTACCCCTTGAATAGATTGTGGTCTGATATCTGCTCGATGACCGACGCCCAGTTACCTCTTGTACATCTTGCAGTAGAACCGATTGCCACTTCGAAGATACTATCTGAATTTTTTGCTGATGTGGAAGTTGGTTCTGATGCGGCGCCGGTGGCACACTACAACTTCCATACCCAGTTCGCGGAGCATTTTGGAGGGGTATCACCATATATTATGCCCAGTCAGAAAGTTCTAGCTGAAATAGGCAAATGGGTCTCGGAAAACAAATGATGCAATTAAGCGTATCCAACATTGCATGGCAAAAAGAGCACGATTATGAGGCGTACTCATTATTATCAGATATGGGTATCAATTGGATCGAACTGGCACCCGCTAGAATCGCGAATTGGGACTCCATTTCGATAGCGCTAATCGAAGATTACCTTGCGGACCTGCAGAAGTATAAATTGTCAGTCAGCTCACTCCAAGGCATCTTCTTCGGCAAAAAAGGAATATCACTAACAGGAGAAGATGAACAATTTGATGCCTTCCTTAAGCACGTCGAATTTGTTGCCAAAATCGCAGACACTGTCGGGTGCAAACCTGGCGTTTTTGGAGCGCCCCTTATCAAACTTCGAGGTGAAAAATCAAAAGCAGATCTCGATCAAATTGTCTGCGAACGCCTTAAGTTGGTAGGTGAAACTATACAACACACAAATTTCATACTAAGCCTCGAACCTGTACCAAGCTACTATGGGGCTGATTATTTAACATCTACATCCGAAATTTTAGCAATGCTAGAGAAGGTAAATCACCCCAACATCGGCTTACACCTTGACATAGCTTGTGTGCAGCTGGGTGAGCAAGATATCTCGAGCATTATAAAATCGCTTGAAAAATCTACTATTAAACATTTCCATATTTCAGAACCAGATCTCAAAAATTTCAGCAACCCTATTATGAGTCATAGAAATGCGGCTCAGGCTTTAAGGGCAATAAATTACGATCGCTTTGTGACAATAGAAATGAAAGCAGTAGAAAATACTTGGAAGGCAAACCTCCAACAAGCAATAACGTATTGCCGCAATACCTACTTTGGCCAACTTACCTAAACCTAACCTTTTAGATAGGTTTCCAAGATATACCGAACCATGCATATAGGCAGCCGACATAACGATTGACTTGGTTCGTATATATCGAGTTTCAGGGGAGCCAACCGGCTCCCCTTTTCCTTTCCCCTCACGCGGCGTTGCGCACCCAGATCACACCGTCATAGGCATAGCCCGACAGGAGCGTCTGCACGAGCTCCAGCCGGCCATTCCCGTCCGTCGTGAACTGCGCCGAGACGATCGAGGTCGGGTCTGCCGTGCCGCTATGCTCGACACTGGTGCCGTCCGAGCCCGTCCAGAGCGCATTGGTCACGCTGGTCGATTTGCGCGAAGCCGTGAAGTCGATATCGAGCACCGTGTTCGGGGCCGCATACAGCTCGATCTTCACCGCCTGCGCGGTGTTCCACGAACAGGACCGGCGCGTGAACTCGATGTAATCCAGAGTGCCCTGCCACTCGGCGTTCCCGTCCGCACGGCCCGTCGAGTTATAAAGCACCGCCGCCCCGGTATAGGTGCCCTTCGCCGTCAGGCCCCCATAGCTGCCGTCGTAATTCAGCACCTTATCGGCAGGCCCGTCAAAATAGGTCCCCGTCTCGGTGAAGCTCAGCCGGTGACAGCCATGCACGATCTGCGGCGAGATCAGCACGAAGGCGTTGATCGCGGGCGCGGTGATCTCCGGGGCAAAATCCGCCCAGCCGAAGCGGACCGCCTTCCGGCTGCCCCTGACCAGCGGCGCCAGACGCTCGGCAAACCAACCACGCAGCCGCTCCTGCCCGTCCGCGTCCGGATGCACGATGTCATCGGTCTCGAAGAAATGCGCCCGATGCGCATAGACCCAATCGTTGAAGCAGGTCACGGCGGTCATGTCATCGTAATACCCGTCCGCAAACAGCGTGCTCTTGGCCGCCAGCAGCTTCGCTTTGAGCCAGCTGTTGTAATTGGCCGCGGTCGAGACCGCATCGGCCTTGGTGGTGACATAGGGCGTGCGCCAGCTGATATCGGACCAGAGCACCTGCCCCGGGCGCGTGGCGATGACCGCAAGCATGGCATCGACCTCGGCCTCGAAACCCGCCTGATCCTGAGCATTGGTCGCATTGTTGCCGCCCGCATGCAGGCAGAACAGCGTGTCATCGCCGGGATAGGCGTCCAGCGCCTCCTGCAACAGCGGCTGGATCTGCGCCACCGTATAGCCGCCCACCGCGCGGCAACGGACCTCGACCCCCGGCGCGCCATTGGCCGCCAGCTTGGCCTCCATATCGGCCCAGGAGCCGCCCGAGGAATCCTCGGCAAGGCTGGCCCCGCCGAAGGTGCGGTTCATGATCGAGGCCCCGACAAAGACGATGCGCTTGAAACGCTTGCGCCCCGCCGGACGCCCGCCCAGAGCCCGCAGCGGGCGCGACACCGGCCCCGCCCCGAGCGCGTTCACCGCCCGCAGTTGCAGCAGGTGGCTGCCGGTGCCAAGCGCCAGCGTGTAGCTGCCGCCCGCCACATCGGGCAGCGCGGTCCAGCTGATCCCCTGATCGAGGCTGTATTCCAGCGCGGTCAGCGGGCTGCCGCCATCATAGGGCGCGACCAGATCGAGCGTCACCTCGCCCTCGCCCGCCCCCGGCGCAAGCCGTGCCTCGCGCACCGGCTGCGGCAACAGCATCCCCGCATGCGAGACGCTGGCCGCCCCGCCCATCAGCCCCCAGGCCCAAAGCGTATCGGCCCCCGCGATGCCGGGAAACAGCGTGGCGATCTCCACATCGCGCAGCGCCCCTGCCGGAAGCCGCTGCGCCCCCGCAAGGCTGCGCGGTGCCTCATCGCCTACGCCGGCCAGCAGGTAAATGTCGAAGCCGCCCGAGTTCTGCACCCGTGCCGCCTGCGCATCGGCCCGCATCAGGGCGACAAATTCACCCGCAGGCAGCGGGAAGGTATAGCTGACCATAACGGTCCTCCTGTTCTGAAACGGATAGAGCCGGCGCGCGATCCGCCCGCGCGCCAGTCAAAGATCACGCGGCCAGCGCCGCGATCTTGGCCTCGGCCAGATCCTGCAGCACCTGCGCCGAAGGGCCGAGCCTGGTGATCGCGTCAGGCACCGAGGTTCTGGCGTAATCGACGGCGGCCTGTGTCAGCGCCGTGGGGCCCGCCCCTGCCCCCAGCCGCGCCAGCGCGAGCTGCGCGCCGGTCATCAGCGCCGAATGCAGCGCCTCGCGGTGACGGGCCTCGATCTCGATACCGAAGCGGCGTTTGACCTCGGCGGCGATCCAGCCGACCAGCGCGGTGACCCCCAGCGCCAGCAGTTGCAGAATGTGCGGCATCAGCGCCGCGATAATTGCGTCAAGCATGGGAGATCCTTTCAGAGCTTGAGAAGATGGGAATGGAGCGCGCCGCGCGTGGCGGGGCCTGCGAGGCCGTCGACCGTCAGACCGGCCAGGCGCTGGAAGGCGCGCACGTCGTTCGGGCCCTGCCCCAGCAGCACCAGCCCCGCGCGGGTATAGAGGGCCAGCCGGTCGGCATAGCCGTTCAGCCCGCCATTGATGCGGCGGGTGATCATCTCGATATCGCCTTTATCGGCATAGGCATTGAGGCTGCGCCCCGCCCCCGCCTGCCAGAACCAGACCGCCGACAGCCCGAGCCACGGATCGCCCATGACCGCATCGGGCACCGCCTCGAAATCCGGCCCCTCGGCCCAGACGGTGAAGCGGGCATAATTCGTCCGCCCCGTGATCTGGATCGGCCCGCGCCCGCGAAAGCGGTAGCCATCACCCGCCTGCAGATTGCCCAGATCGCGCCGCCCCTCATAGCGGCGCTGCGCGCGCGTCGGCCCCCAGGATTCGGCGGCATAGCGGAAGCGCGCGCTTTCATGCGCGATCTGCGCGACAAACTGCGCCAGCCGGTGTGGCAGGGCCATATCCCGCGCGCGGGGATCGGCCAGACCGGCCACCACCGACCGCATAAGCGGGGTTTCCCGACGGCCCGCGATGGCCGCCAGATGTGCTGTGCTCAGCATGTGGTTTCTCCATGAAAAAACCCCGCCCAAAGGGCGGGGTGTGGGGGTTAGGGTTCGGGCGTCAAAAAGAATTAATAAATATTACTTTTTGGATTGACCCGAATATCTGATATTCTAGATGGACTCACCGAATTTAGTTGCGTTTCAAATATCGACCTCCCGCATGCATACATATCAAACTGACAAAGTTCGGCGCCATATCGGTGAAGCTCTCGTGGCTTTCGGCCTTGCGGTGGTGGCATTCAACCTCTTGGGATGGAGCTTCGATCTTCAGCCCCTCGTCCGGTTTCCGGATGCGGCAATGGTGCCCAGCACGGCGGTCAGCCTTGCGCTTCTGTTTATAGGCAGCGCGGCGGTTTTCGCCCTGCCTCCCAAAAACAACACCGCAAGAATTTGCAGTCTTACGGCTGCGGTCATCGCAATGGTCAATATCGGGTTGCGGCTGACCGCAGATCTGGATCTGGATTACCTTATCCCCAACCGGACAGCGGGCGACCGGATGTCCGGAGGCACGATCCTGTGCATCATGGTCAGCGCGGCAACGATTTTGGCGCTCTCTTCCGAAAAGCTGCGGAAGTTCGAATTCCACCTCTCCGGCGCGATTGCCGGCCTTCAACTGATCATCGCCGTTTTCTTTCTGTGCCGGTTCGTTCCGGGCACACCGCAGGCCCCTCTCATCTTCGAGGCCATGTCACTCTACACGGCAGTTTGTTTTCTGGTCCTGTTCATCATCCTCTTCGTGGCAGCCGTCATCCTGCCGCTCCTGCAGCCGGAAGACATCGATGCGTGAGACCCCGCCAAACGGCGATCGTGTGGCATCCACCTTCCGCAAAGTTACGGCGCGTCAGAATTCGCGCGACGCGGGTATTTCCCTTGAACGGATAGATGGTCGCGGCCTAGGCTAGGAACATCAACACGCATTGTTTTGATACCCTCAAAAAGGATACTTGGGCGCGGGTGGCAGCATAGTCCCGCGCCTCTTTCTTTTAGCCCCTCACAAACAGCTTCCGCCACCTTCCGCCGTTTTCCGGCGGCGGGGTAAAGAGGGCGGCTCAGATCAACCGGCCGGCCCCCGAGCGGTTCGAAATGATCAGCTCGCGCGCCTCGGTCGCACCTTTGGCAGCCACGCTATATTTCAGCGCCACCTCCTCGAAGTCGAAACCCGCGAATATCTCGCGGATCTCGGGCGTGTCATTGATCGACAAGATGAAGCCGCCCTTGATCTGCGCCAGCTGCGCGGCCATCACCGCGAACTGGCTACGGTCAAACAGACCCTTGCCGTAATCGCTCTCGCCGCCATGATAGGGCGGGTCGAGATAGAAGAGCGTGCCCTTGCTATCATAGCGGCGCACCAGATCGGCCCAATCGAGGCACTCGAACACGACCCCTTCCAACCGCTCATGGGCATCTTCCAGAAGCGGCCCGATCCGCGACAGCGAGAACCGCGCGCGATCGGTCGAGACCCCGAACACCCCGCCCAGCTGGCCGCCGAAGGCCAGCCGCTGCAGATAAAGAAAGCGCGCCGCCCGTTCGAGGTCGGTCAGGCTTTCGGGCGGCGTGTTGCGCAGCCGTTCGAATTCCCGCCTCGACACGATCTGGAACTTCATCACCTCCATCAGCTGCGGGTAATGGCGCTGCAGGATTCGGAAAAGATTGACGATCTCGCCATTGATATCATTGGCCACTTCCAGCTTCGGCTTGAAGCGCCGCCGCAGGAACACCCCGCCCATACCCACGAAGGGCTCGACATAGGCGTGATGATCGATGGCCTCAATCTTTTGCACAAGACGCGCCGAGAGGTGTTTCTTGCCACCCAGCCACGGAGCAACGGGCTGGGCACTTTTGACTTGATTATACATATGATTCTGCCGGATACGGCGCCCGCCCTCTCTAGGGTCAGGCGACCATTCTTGCAGTAGCTTGGGTCGGTGCGGTTCGTTAGCGCGTGTCGCACGGTCGGGGTGGTGGAACACCCCGGCCCCTGAAATCAGGAGCCAAGCAAAAACCCCGCCCAAAGGGCGGGGTGTGTCAGTTCCAGAACTTGGACCCTGTGGCCCATAGGAAGGCTTTCTCGCCGATCCGCCCGTGGCAGGCGTGGCGCACATCGGCGTAGCTCTCGGCCAGCTGGGCCTCGGTCAGGCCGACCACCAGCGCCTCGAACTCCATGCGCCCGACCGCGCGGATCTGCGGCCTGTCATCGAACCGCGCGGGCACCCGCACCGCCTGACCGTGGCGAGCGCCCAGCCACCAGACAAGGCCGAGGAAATCGCAGCCCGAGCGGTAGCGCTCGGCCCAGCCCCTGATCCGCACGCCCTCTTCGGTCTGCGTGACCTGCGTAATGTGCAACGGCCCCGAGACCGGCCAGAGCTGGCTTTCCACCCAGGGCGGCACCGTCACGAAGACCAGATAGCCCACAACCAGCCGGAACCAGATCTCGCGCTCCCGCAGAAGCTGCCGCCATAGCGCCTCGAACATCACTTCTTCCCCGTGAACTTATGGCTTTGCGCGTCGATCATGGCGATCACGACCTTGGCCACCGACATACCGCCCACCCCCGCCAGAAACCCCGCCGTGGTGGCGTCTCCGGCATCGGGCCACATACCGACGCCCGCCAGCCAGTTCGCGATGACCGGCCCCAGATAGCGGGCAAAGACCGCCCCCGTGATCACGGCGGTGACCCCGTCGAGGAGGACTCGCAGAAAGCTGATCGGGCTCTTGCCCTTGATTTCCATGATCCAGCGCACCGCGCCGCCGACCCCGCCCGACACATAGATCTGACCCGCCGCGCCGGTCGCCCATGTGATGATCAATGACAGGTAGAGCCAGATATTTTCCCAGAGGCTGGGGTCTTTTTCAGGCATTGTTTCGTCTTTCCGGTTGGCCGCGCATATCGGGATGCGCAGGTGTTCCCATAAAAAACCGCCTCGGTGGGCGGGTCAGAGCGTGTCTTCAGGGGCGGGATCTTCGGGCGGGGCCTCGGGCGGCTCGGGCAAGGGCACCGGCCCGCTGGCCACCGTCACCGGCACGGGAAACCGCTGCGCCTCGGAGGCGCTGTCCCCGATCGGCAGGAGAAGCGTGACGGTCCAGTCATCGCCATCACGGACGGCGCTCTGGATGTAGCCGGCATCGAACGCAAGGCCCGTCTCGGGATCCACGGCCAGCGCGGCGAGATCCTGCGCCTGACCGTTGAGAGTCAGCGTGGAGCCAGACACCGAGAGCGTATCAAGTGCGTCATCCGTACCGGGGCGGCGGACGATTGGTGAAAAGATGATGTTCACGAGGTGATCCTTATTTCCAGCGACCAATGGCCTTCAGGTGGATGATTTTTGCGCTTCCCGCTGCCATTGCGACAACGGACCAAGCCCTGTAATTGGCAGAAGTTGCACCGACACCATTGAAGGTCATGCCACCGACGACGGTCGTGCCCGTCTCGATTGACCCCGTAATCGTCAGGTTACTATTGTCAACGAATGCTGCGGGATATGTCCAAGTGTTGCTGGTATCCTGGCGATATACAGCGCCCTGCGCCGTGGCCCACGCAGCGTCCGCAGCGCTTATCCTTGCATGACAAATTTGCGTCCCATCGGGAAGACGGACATAATTGCCATTCGCATTCGAGCCATATTCAGGATGCATCGCCGTCCACCCCGTCCAGACGCCGAACATACGATGACGGAAATACCGCTGCCTGAGTGCGGATGTCGGATAGATCGGGGTGAATTCCTGACAAATATTTCCGTTATCAATCGCCATCGTTCTCACGAAACCGATCGAGGCCGATCCGGGCAGATTTGTAGCAATGGGATAGCAGTTGATCAGCGAGCCTATCGGGGCATCATCGAGACTTGTGATGCCAACTGCGGTCGCATTGACCACCGGCCCCAATATGCCGTTATCACCCGCCTTCAACAGCCGGCCAGTGGTGGTGTCGAACTTGCTCTGCGTGACCGCCGTACCGCTTGCCAGACCACCGGCCACTTTCAACGCGCCGGACTGGCTCAGAAGGGACCGCCCGTCCGCCGTCAGATCCGCCATCGCCATTGCGCCCGCGCCGGTAAAATAGGGCAGCTTGTTGGCGGCGCCGGTCAGATGGGCGAAGGCTGCGATATTCTCGGAGGGCACATCGCCGATCATGGTCTCGATCCAGTCGCCCATGTCCTGCATGTACTGGCCCATCACCGGAAACCAGCCCAGAAAGCCTTGCGCATCGGCGGCGAAGGTCGGGCTGCCAAGGATCGGCGGGTCATTGGGCGCGGGGGTGAGGGTGGGTTTTGCCATCAGGCGACTCCTGTCAGGGAAAGGGTTGCAATCGTATGCCCGCCGCCCGAAAGCGCGGGGAAGAAGTCATCGGCCACGCCATAGACGGCGAGGGCGAAGGGCGTCATGTCATCGCCCGGGTAGAAATAGGCCGGCGCCCCGCGTGCCTGTTCGAGCGCGCGCTGGATGCGGCGGTTGGCGGTGGCCTCGAACGAGAGCTGCCATTCGGCCTTGCGGGCGGTGGCGCGTTTGACGATCGAGATATTGCCGAAATCATCCACCTCGCGGCGCGAGTAATCGGTGAAGCCCGATTTGGACCCTTCCAGCACCTCGCCCAGCAATTCGCCCCGCCCCATCACGATCTCGGAGACCGAGGCCGTGCCGCCGGGATTGGCGATGGTGATCTCGAGCGTGAAACCCGACAGCGCGCCCAGATCGGCAAAGATCTGTTCGGGGTCGAAGCTGTCCTCATAGGTGAAGAAATCCAGCCAGCTCTGGATCGCGCCCGTGTCCAGCAGATTGGCGGTGCGGTCATAGACCACACTGCCGCCACTGTCGCGGATCACCAGCTGCAGCGACACCGCCACCAGCCCGATAAAGGCCACCGCATCGACCCGCGCCGGCAGGCCGATGCGATAGGTGATCGCCTCGGGCCAGCTGGTGACCAGCCCGAGCGTCGCGTCAAAAGCCCGCCAGCGATTGGTCGAGCCCGCCGCCACCCAATATTGCGCCGACAGATCCGCGCCCTCGGGGGCAATGCCGGAGTTCTCGTCCGCCAGACTTTCGTAGATCTGGTGACGGGCGGCCAGAATGACCCGCTCGCCCGTCTGATAGACCGCAGCGGCGTCCCATTCGGGATGGTCTTCCTCGGTCACATTCGTGGCCTGCATCGCCCCCGCGCCAATCGCCACGGGGATGATCATCAGAGCTTGGGTCATTGCGCCTCGGCCTCCCGCCGTTCTTCAAGGGTGCGGATCTTGCGCAGATCGCTATTGCCATTGAGCTGCAGCTGGCGGTTCTCCTGCCGCAGGCTCTTCAGCTCGGCGATCACCTCGCGCAGAAGCCCGTCCTGCGCGCCCTCCCCGCCCGAAAGCATCCTGCGGGTCTGGTCCGCCGTCCAGATCCGGCTGGCACCGGTGGCCTCCAGCTCGGGGCCGTTCTCGCCCACCAACCGCAGCCCGCCGCCATGCAGCCCGCCGCGCGCGAATTGCGGGATCTCGATATCGACCCCCATCGCCTGCAGCTCCTGCGCCGCCGCCACCAGCGCCTCCTGCAGCCCCGATTGCTTGAGCTGTTCGGCGGCGGCATCGGCATTGAGCGTCTGCGCATAGGCCAGCGCTTTCTCATAGGCCGAGCGGTTGAGCGCATTGACCGCCGTCAGATAGGCCTCGCTGCCATCGGAGCGGCTGAGACCGGCCAGCGAGGGGTCGCTGGCGCTGGCCTTGAAGGTCTGGCCCGCCACCACATAGCTTTGCAGCCCCGTGCTGACATAGGAGCCCAGCTTCATCAGCTGCGTCACCGCGCTATAGACCGGCAGCGCCACCGCCTGCGCGGGCGAGAACGCGGCCAGCTCTTCGGCCAGCGCCGCATAGCTGGCCTGCGCCTGCGCCAGCTTCACCTCCTGCGCCTGGGCCTGGGCGAAGGCGGTCTGCGCCTGCACCGCGACCCGCAGCGCGTTGAGATGGTTGCGCAGCTGCACCATCGTTTCGCGCGCGGCCTGTAGCGGCACCTCGACCGTGCTGCCCAGCAGGCTGGCAAAGGCCGCGCCCGGATCGAAGCTGAAGCTGCCGCCCAGCCGGATCGTGGCCGAGGCCCCGCCCGAAAGCGCCGCCACCAGCGTCTTTTGCGCCGCGCTCAGCCCCGACTGGTCGACCGCCACCGCCACCGTGCGGGTCATCGCGCGGTCGGTGGCCAGAAGGGCCGCGCGCAGATCGGCCTCGAGCCCCTGCGCCAGATAGACCCGCACCCCGCGCGCCAGCGTCGAATTGCCCGCCAGCGCCAGCGCCATCTCCTGCGCATCGAGGCTGTTGACCGCCCAGAGCCGCACCTGTTTCTGCAGGCTCGAGGTGGTCGCCAGTGCCAGCGCGGTCAGATCCACGCCCAGATCGTTCTGCGCCAGATAGGTGACCGTCTTCACATGTTCCGAGGCCCCCGTCAGCGCCAGCCATTTCTGCTCGGCGCTCAGATCCGAGCGGGCGATGAAATCCACATAGCGGCTCACCCCCGTGGCGCTATCGGCCAGCATCGCCTTGAGATAGGCGGGGATCTGCGCGTCCTCGACCACATCGATGGCCAGATCGATCTGCTTGCGCAGCCCCGCATAATTGAGCGCGGCAGCGGCGGTGATCGCCTCGTCCAGCGCGCCCAGCTGCGTCTCGAGCACCCCGATCTGCGCATCGCTCAGCGCATTGCCCGCCGCCAGATAATCGCGGGCCTCGGTCAGCAGATCGACCTGGCTCTGGCTCAGGCTGGCCATCGCCTCGGCGCGTGCGCCCTCGATCTGCGCGATGCCCTGCGTCTGGCCCAGATCGGCGGCCACCCGCGCCTGTGCCCGCGCCAGCTCAAGCGCCGTGCCCGCCTGATCGCCCATCCGGTCGAGATAGGCCTGCGCCACCTGCGTCAGACCGGTGACCGCGTCCAGATCCCCCGCCTGAGCGGCGGCCAGCGTCATCTGGTAGCGCCCCTGCGCATAGGACAGCGCCGCCCCGGGCGAGGTCATCGCCGAGGAGGTGCCGCGCATCTCGGCGATAAAGGCCGCGATTGTATCGGCGGCCTTGTACCAGTTGGTGGCGGCCTGCGCCGAGGCCTGCTGGGCGGCGGTATAGGCCGAGATCGAGCTGTCGAGCGAGGTCGAGACTGTGCCCGACAGCGCCTCGATCTGCGCGGTGAAACTGGCGACCTGCGGCAGGATCTCGTCGAACACCCCCGCCATGCCGACCAGCGCCGCCCAGAGGCTGCGCCCGCCCGCCGTGCCAAGATCCAGCGCCTCGACCAGCGCGCGGTATTGCGCGCGCGAGGCGGGCATGCTCAGCCCCAGTTCCGCCAGCGCCTCGGTGGTCTGGCGCGTGGTGGTGGCCAGCCGTTCGCTCTCGGAATAGACGGCCTGATAATAGCTGCTGACCGCCGTGCCGAACGCCTCGTCGCCGCCCAGAAGCTGGGTCAGCTGGCTGGCCATATCGGCCCCCACCAGCCCCGTGGCGCGGAACGTATTGCCCAGAGTGTCCATCGCCGCATTGACCGTGGCCAGCGCCGAGGCCAGACGGGTGATCGTGGCCATCGCGCCCTCGCCTTCCGCCTGGAACGCCGCCAGCCCCTCGATCTGGCCGGCATAGGCATCGCCCAGACCGGTCAGCTTCTCTTCCAGCACCTCGAGCGCCTCGTCTTTCGACAGGCCCTTGGTCGAGAACTTCAGCGCATAGGTGAAACCGTCAAAGGCCTCGGCCCCGATCTCGAGACTGTCCGCCGCCGCCACGATCGAGGCCTGCACGTCATAGACCGCGCGGGTGACCGGATCGGCCAGATCGGCAGAGGCCGCGCTATATTTGGTCTTCGTGGACTTGGACAGCCCCCAGAATCTGGATTTCTCGATCAGCTGGTAGGTCTGCACGGTGACATCGCTGCCCGAGATCAGCGCGCGGATGCCGGTATCGAGCACCTTGGTCTTGCCGATCAGCCCCGAGATCAGCAGGCTGACGGCGGCAACCGGCAGGGCAATCGCCCCGACGGCTGCGGCAAAGCCCGACAGGCTGGAGGTGGCCCCGCCCAGCACCGAGCTGAGATAGGTGCCCGCCGCCCCGAAGCCGCCGCCTGCGCCGGTGAGGCTGGTCCAGAGCCCCGCCGCCCCCGACAGCGCGGACGACCCCAGACCGCCGATCGTGCCCGCAAGCCCCAGCCCGTTGGCCGAGGCCGCCCCGCCCGAAGCCGTCGCACCAGAGCCCGCCGCCGCCGTTCCGGCCACGCCGGTGAGCGAGCCGGTCAGCCCCATCGCCACCACGATGCGGTTCTTGGCCGCCGTGGCGATCATCTGTTTGAGCCAGGTTTTGAACATATCCCCGATATCTCCCAATGTGCCGCGGAAGCCCGCAAACAGCCCGTCGACCAGCGTGTCGGTCAGCTCGCCCGCCAGCGGCAGGCTATCGGCCAGCCCGGCATTGAGCTGCGCCATTGCCTTGTGCACCTCTTGCGGGGTCAGCAGGCCCTTCGTGGCCAGCGTGTTCAGCTCGGCCAGCTCGCGGCGGTATTTGTTGAGCGGATCGATCAGATCGCGCCAGCGTTCGGCCTCTTTCGCCTGTGCCTTCTCGAGCCGCTCGGCGGCCTTCGCACCTGCCGTGCCCGCCTTGGTCGCCGCCTTTTGCGCCGCCGTCAGCCGGTCGAGCGTGGCCAGATCCTTCTCCATCGTGTCGATCTTCTGGTTATGGCTCAGAAGCTGTGCATCGGCCAAAGCCAGATCCACCCCTTCCGCCACCGACTTGTCGCGCAGCGCCTGCGCCTCAAGCCGAAGCCCCGCGATGCGCGTGGCATTGGCCACGTTCTGCTTGTTGCGCGTGGCCTCGATCTGCACATCGAGCATGGCGATCTGGTTGTCGAGATTGGCCGAGAACCCCGAAGCCGCCGCCATCGCCGAGGCCAGACGCTGGGCGGCATCGGCGGCGCTATCGAGGCTCACGGGCAGCCCCGCCGCCAGCTTATCGGACAGCTCGAAGAGGTTGCGCATCTGGAACGCCTCGACCGTCGTCTGGGCCGCCGCCAGCCGTGCCTCGCGCAGACCCTTGGGGATCTTGCCCGTCTCGTCCACGGTCAGGCCCAGAAGGCGGTAGAGTTCCTGCGTGGCCGCCGCGACCTCCTGCGGGCTTTTGGCTTTGGCCATCTCGTCCATCGCGGTTTTGACCTTGCGCGCCTGATCGATCGTCAGGCCGTATTTCCGGTTCAGCTCATCAACCGCCGCACCGGCCTGATCGTAGAGCATGAAGGACGTGCCGGTCTGCGTGATGGCATCATCATAGTCCTGCAAGCTCCCGATCACGCCTTTCAGGCTGTTCTGGATGGCCTTGGTTTTTTCTCCGATCTGGTCGAACCCCTCGATCTTCTTGGCATCGAGGATGGCGATGTTCATCTCGCGCGCGGCCTCGGCATTGTCTCCGAACTCCTTGCGCAGCGCGGCCAAGGGGGTGGTCGCGGTCTCAAGCGCCGAACGCAGATCCCCGAGCGAGCTTTCCAGATCGCTGGTCGCGGTATCGAGGTCTTTGGCCTTCTTGCCGAAATCGGTCAGCAGGGGCAGCACGACCGCCCCCACGGCCACGATCGTGCCGAGCGCCGAGCCCACCATCGCGAGTTTGCCCGAGAACCCCAGCGCGCCCAGAAGCTGCGGCGCCTGCATCGCGAAGGCGCGCATCGCATCGGTGCCGCCCGCGATCTGCACGAAGAAGTCCTGCACCTGGAACGAGGCGTTCGAGAAGGCCGAGGACATCCGCCCCGAGACCCCGCCCGCCTTCTGCATCACGCCATTGGTGGCCGAAAGCTGCTGGCCCAGAAGCTTCAGCGTATTGGCCCTCGCGCGGTCATCGATGACCCCCGCCGCCTGCGCCGCATTGAGCACCTCGACCGCCTGCTTGTAGCGCTGCGAGCTGGCATAGAGCGGGTCGACCGAGGCGCGCAGGCTCTCATAGGCGCGCGCCGCACTGGCCGCGCTGCGGGCCTGTTCGGCCTGCGCCGCCTCCCCCGCCCGCACCGCCTGCGCCGCGCGATCGGCGGCGGTCGCCACGCCCAGATATTTGGCCGCCGCCTGTTCAAGCACCTGATTGGCCGCGCGCTGGCTGGCCACGCCGCTTTCGACAAAACCCGCCACCTGACGCTGGATATCGGCATAGCGCTGGCTGGCCGCAAAGGCCGGATCGATCGAGGCGCGCAGCTGGTCAAACGACCGCGCCGCCTTCCCCTCGACCGAGGCCCGCACCCCCGCCCAGGCCTGATTGATATTGCCCGCCATCTTCTGCGCCTCGGCACTCGCCGCCCGCGCTCCGGACTGGAACTGGCTCAGGTCCAGCCCCAGCTTCGCCTGCATCGCTCCCGCTTGGCCCATAGCCATAACGCACCTCATTCGCATAGAAAAAGGGGCAGACCGTGAGGTCCGCCCCTAGGGGATTGGTTGGAGGAATGATCGCTATCGGATGCTCATTCCTTGCTCAGTGACAATGGACACGCCCGCCATTGCTATTGTCAGCGTGGCAGCATTGGCCCGGTGGGGATGATTTACGGCAACCACCCCCATGTGCTTCGGCTACGCTGGCCGAAAGCGATAAGACATAGAGCGAGACTGCAATCAGGGCAGAGAACTTCATAGGAGCATTCCAACGTAAAATGAATGAGATCGGCATTGGCAAAAGAGAAACTGATTAAGCAATCCAAAAATATCACCAACATACTGATTGCCTAGGTCTATTCGTCCAAACTCGTTAATCCCACCGCCAGCGGATCCTCCCCCGCCTGCCTTGCCTCGAAATACCCCGCGCACATGTCGAACAGGAGTTCCGCCTCCCAGCCCTCGCTGATCCGGCCCGTGGCCTGCATGAAGGCGCAGAGTTCGGGCCAGTCGGTGGCGCGCAGATCCAGCCCCGTGGAGCGCACCGGATCGAGGCGGATCATCGCCTCGACCAGATAGGCCCCCGCATCCAGATCGGGCAGGCCCAGAGGCCGCCCCATCCGGCGCGCAAAGGCCAGCCGGGTCTCCTTCCACGAGCGGGGCGTGGAATGGAGATGGCCCAGCTGGCGGGCATAGCGGATCAGCGCGCGTTTGCGTTTCCCAGATAGCTCTCGCGGGTGGAGGCGAAGGCCAGCACCTGTTCGACAAAGCTCTTCTCGCCCTCCTGCCCGTTGAGCATCTGCAGGTTCAAAAACCAGCGCAAATCATCTTCGGAGGTGGTCAGCGCCGCTTCGCCCCGCGCGATATTCTCGAAGCCCGTGACCAGCGGCACGGCGCTATCGACCATCTGGCCGTGCAGATCCTCGAGCGAGCGGACCTCCTCGTCCTTCTTGGGCTTGTCCTTCAGCTTGGCGCGCTGCAGCGCCCGCAGCGCCGCCTGCACGCTCCGGCTTTCAGTGCCCCGCACCAGCACGATGCAGGGCTTGGTGCGCCCGGCATCGGCAAAGAGCGGCTCGCCATTGGCGGGGTCCTTCAGATGCAGGCGGGCGGGGGTGTCCGCGGCAGAGCGGCTGTCGAATTTGGTAAAGTCCATGAGGTAAATCCCTGTGGTTCCGGTTCAGAAGAAACGGCCCGGAATGCGTGAACCACGCGCGCCCCGGGCCGTACAGCCACGCCAGTCTTCCAGCGTGGATCAGGGGTTAGGGCGCCACGCGCACCAGCGCCGAGTTGATGCGGAACTGGCCGGTCATGCCCTTGGCGGTGGAGGCCGTGCGCGAACGGTCGCGGACATTGGCGACCTTGGCGTGGAGATAGACCACCTCGCCATCGGGATCGGTGATCTTCACCGACACGTCGTCATTGCTGTTCGATTTGGCCTTCAGGATCTCCTGCCCCGCATCCGTGTTGCCGGTCACGAGGAAGGTAAAATCGCAGGTGCCGCCATCGAGCGCGCCGTTGACGTGGAGCGTGCGGCCCTTGAGCGTGGTCTCGGTGGTGTCTTCCGAGGTGTCGCCGATCTCCCCGAACTCGAGGATCTCGCCCACCTCGGCAAAGCCGGTCATCGCGCCGAAGCCCGCCGCATCCAGCGTGGCCGGTTTGCCTTCGGCCACTTCCACGGTGGCGCCGATATAGGTGCGTTGGGTCATCGCTTAGCCTTTCTTCTCGGGGGTGGTGGTGGCGGGTTTGGCCTCCGCCGCAAGGGTGATCGCGCCAGAGCGGATCCGCCCGCCCAGCACATTGCGGTTGTCGATCAGATCGAGCACCGATTGCGCGATCTCGGTCTCTTTGCCCGCAGGCAGGACGTGACCGCTGGGCAGGGTCAGATCACTGGCCCCGGTATTCTTGACCTTCGGCATCGCGAAGCTCCTTTGCTATGAGGAAAGATCCCCGCGCCTTAGCCGCGCAGGGGTTTGAGATAGTTGAGGGTGAAGCTGACCACGGCGGTGCCGATCACCGCCTCGCCCTCGCCATTGAGCGTGGTGGTGACCTCTTCGGGGGTCAGCGTCAGCCGCTCGGCCCCGAAGGCCCCCATCACCGCCGCCTCGATCGCCGCCGCATCGCGGTCGAGCTGATCCTCGATCTCGGCACCGCCGAGGCGTTTGATCACCACCTGCAACAGCACCTCGCGCTCGAAGGCATTGAGCGTGCCCGGACGCCCCCGCTCGCGCGGGGTGGCGACCCCCATCACCGGCAGGTCACTGGCCGAGAAGTTGCCCGCCCAGGCCGAGACCAGCGTGACCCCCGCAAGATCGGGGGCGCTGGCAAGGGCGGCCTTGGCCCGCGCGCGATAGAGGGCGCAGCTCATGGCTGCACCTTGCGCAGCTCGCAGATGACAAAGGCATCCCCTGCGGGCGAGCCCGAGGGGCGGATCAGCTCGACGGTGTAAAGCGTCCCCGTCTGCGGATCGATCCGGTCGCCCCTAGCCAGCTCCGGCACCAGATCGCGGCCCACCCGCCAGCTGGGGGCGATGATGACGATCGGGTGGCCGTCCTGATCTTCCGCCTCGATCGGTTCGGTGCGGAAGATCGAGCGGATCTCGCGCGGGGCCCCGCCTTTGGGCGTGTAGAGCACCGGCCCGCCCAGCACATCGGCCAGCACCCCCGCCATGCCCTCGAAGACCCCCGTCACCGGATCGCGCCGTCCAGTAGCACCACACCGACGGCGGACGGATCGACCGTCGCCTCGAGCGCGACCCCCACCAGCGTATTGCCCGAGGCGGTGGTGGTCAGCACATCGCCCTCTGCCGCCAGATAGACCTTGGCCCCTGCCGTCCAGGCCTGCGCCTCCGTCTTGGGCAGCTCGAACACGCCACGGCGGACCAGCGTCACCGGATCGCCCAGAGCGGCATCGTGCTGCGCCACCCCCGTCACCGCGCCGATCTTCACCAGCTGGCCTGCGGTCACCGCAGCCTCTGCCGTCAGGGTGATATGCTCGCCCGGTGCTACATAGTTCTTCATCACAAGCTCCTGTCGCTTAACGTCAAAACGGCGACGGGCACCCGTCATGGATGCCCGTTCGCCCGATCATGGAAACCGGTCTATGCGACCCGCTTATTGGCCCGCATTCTTGTAGACGCCGCGATATTCCACCGCCGCCGCCCCGAAGATGTGGCGGGCATTCATCGTCACCACATCGGGGTTCATGCCATCGAGCGTCTCGACGGTGGGGGCCTCGTAGCCTTCGAGATAGGCGTGCTGGATCGGGGGCATATCGCTAGAGACAAGATACCAGGCCGTATCCGAGCCGCCCGCCGCCGCGCCGAGATTGCCCACGGTCGAGGGGGTGAGCGAGTTCGAGAACGGGTTGGCATCGGCATTCTTGGCCGGCGTGATGGCAGCGGCGAACTGCATGGCGGGCAGCTCCAGCGCCGGCGGCACGATCAGCCGGTCGGGCTCGATCGACAGGAAGTCATCGCTGTCTTTCGAGCCGAAGGCCCGCTGTTCCCACATCGCCTTGCGCGCGGCGGCCACCGAGGTGACCGAGATCGCCGCCGCCTGCGCCGCGAGATTGCCGTGATCGGCATGGAACAGCGTCTTGCCGTCGGATTTGAGCTTGGCATTGGTGCGGAACAGCGTCCAGACCATCGACGCCTCCATCAGCCGCGCGGCGGTGGCGAACTCGGTCGGGATGCGCTGGAAGGCCCCCATATCGTCATTGATCACCGCCTCGAAGGTCAGGTTGATGGTGCGGCCCCGACGTTCGACCTTCAGGCCTTCGGCCTCATCGACCAGACGGGCCTGTTTATATTCGCCGTTCTCGCCCACGGGCTTGAGCTGGAAGTCCCCGCCGAAGCGCACCGCATGCAGCTCGCGGAAATCGGCCGCCGAGATCGGCGCGCCGGTCACCAGCTGCCAGCTGGCCGCGCGGCGGTTATAGGCCTCGATCAGGGTGCGCTTCATCACCTCGGTGGTGATATAGGCGAAATCGCTGACGCCCAATGCGCCGCCCGTCATGGTGGTGGCCATCATGCCGCGCTTGACCTGTGCGGCCTCGTCATAGCCGCGCGAGCCACCCGCGAGATCCATCGCCATGCGCTTGAGGCGCAGCCCGCGATAGTCCGCTGCCGGACCGTCGGTCTTCTTCATCAGCGCGCCGATCATCCCTTCCATGCGGGTGTCGGTCTCGTCGCGGGTGATCTGCGCCGGTGCATGGCTGCGGGTGGGGGCCTCTGCCGCCGCCATCTGCGCCATCAGCCGCAGACCGGCCTCTGCCACCTGCGTGCCGTCATCGACAAGCGCGTCGATATCGGCCTGCATCAACCGGCCCGAGGTCAGAAACGGCGCCGCCATCTCGCGGATGCCCTTCACGCGGGCGCGCTCGGCGGCGACCGGATCGGGGGCCGGTTGCAGCGCGGGGGCCGGTTGCGGCGGGGTCGCCATCACCGGTGCCGGTTGCGGCGCGGGCGGGACCGGCGCGGGCGTCGGGGAGGTGGTTTGTGCGGTGGGGGTGGTCATGGTTGCATCCTTTGCAATGGACAATCGGGGAAGACGGGACAGCAGGCGCTCATAGGTGGCGCCCGCGCTCATGAAGGCCGCACGGGCCGCCTCCATCGTGGTAAATCGTGTCAGGCGCGCGGTGGGGCTCTCCTCGCCCGCAACCGCATCGGCAAAGCCCTGCGCCACGGCCTCTTCGGGGCCGTACCAGGTCTCTGCCTTCATGATCTCGCGCATCTCTTCGGGGGTCTTGCCGGAGGCGCTGGCATAGACGGCGGCATAGGTATTGGCCGAGGCCCCGATCACATCGGCCTCGCGGCGCATATCGGCCTCGGTGCCGAAGACGCATCCCGACGGGTCATGGATCATCAGCTGCGAGCCTGCCGACATCAGGCGCGTGCGTCCGGCCATCAGCAGCAGCGAGGCGGCAGAGGCGGCCAGCCCCTCGACCACGATGGTCACGCCCCCCGGATGGGCGGCAAGGATCGCGCGGATCTGCTCGCCCGCCCAGACATGGCCGCCGCCCGAATTGACGCGCGCCGTCACCGGCCCCTCGCCCAGGATCTGCAGTGCCTCGCGGACCATACGCGGGGCGAAGAACACATCTTCCTCCCACATATACCCCACATAATCGTCCAGCAGCACCGTCCCGCTCAGGATCAGCTCGCCGCCCACAATCAGGTCAGTCGCCTTCATCATCACTCTCCACTGTCTTTGCGGGCGGCTCGGCCCCTTTGGGCTGGACCGGCGCGAGGCCCGCCGCCCTGTCTTCGGCCTGATCCTGCGCCCGTTCGGCGCGGATCGTATCGGGATCGCGGCCCAGCTCGCGCTGGGTGCGCTGGCGCGAGTTCAGCCCCGCCTCGACCTCGTCGATCATGGCGGGGATCTCTTTGGTGGGGTCGACAAGGATCCGGCGCGGCGGGGTCCAGTCCAACGTGAAGGCAAGGCCCGTCTGGCCCGCCATCGCCAGCCCCTCGCGGAACCAGCGTTCCATGCCGCGACAGAACTGGCCGATCATCAGGTTGCGCTGCCACATGCGCACCAGCCGGTCCATCTCCATCCGGCCCATCCGCCCCGAGGAGAAGTTCACCCCCTTGAGGTCACCGGCCAGCGACTCGTAGCTGATCCCCAACCCCATCGCGACCATGCCAAGGCCACGGCGCATGAACTCGTCATAGCCATCGACCTTCGGCGGATCGGTGAAGTTGGGCTTGGCCCCCGCGGGGAGGTTGACCACCGCGCCCGGGGCCAGCTCTTCCAGCCCCGCCCCCGCATTGGCGGGCCGCGTGGCCGCGTCCTCCCATTCGATCACCACGGCCATCAGTGCCGCCATGCGCTGTTTGAGGATCTGCGCCTCCTGATAATCGCCCAGCTCGCCCAGCGTCATCATGACAGGTGCCAGCCACGGCACCCCGCGCAACTGGCCCGCCCGATCGAAGCGCCGGATATGCAGGACATCGGACCAATGCACCCGCGTCGAGGACAGCGCCTTGCGGTTCTGCACGGCACCGGGATGCTCGTTATAGAGGTGATAGGCCTCGATCGCGCCGGTGGGGCCGTATTCGATGCCCTCCACCACGAGGTTCTGCCCGTACGATTGCACCGTCTGGTCGAGGTAATCGGCCTCGATCAGCTCGACCTGATAGGGCAGACGCAGATGCGGATCATGGCGCGGGTTGCGCATCCGCCTGCGCACCAGCACCTCGCCATCGCCAAAGACCGTCCCCATCACGATACCCTGCATCTCGTAGAGGTCATATTCGCCGAGGCTGTCGATATCGGGGGTCAGCAGATGCTGCAGGGCCTCGGCCACAAGGCCGCGCTCGCGGTCGCTTTGCGCACGGATCGAGGGGGTGATCCCTTCGCCCACCACATTGGCGACCACCACATCGCGCCCGCGCGCCGCATAGGGGCGGTTGCGGATCATATCGCGCGAGAGATTGCGCAGCCGCGCGCGATGGCCGAAGGCCGCCGCATCCGCCGCAGCCCCCGGCGCTTTCCAGCCATAGGTGCGCCGCCCACGCGAGGCGGCGTCATAGTTCATCAGCTGCGCCGCCCCCGCACGGGCGCGCATGCGTTTGAGACCCGCTTCAGGACTGAAGAAGGTCACCACACGATCAATGGGGTTCATAGGTCAGAGGCCTCGCAAGGTCTTGGGGTAGCTCACGCTGAAGGCGCCGGGCCGCGCGCCGCGCAGCGCATCCTTCATCAGCACCAATGTGGCGCGCATCTCGTCGAGCGAGCGGTATTCCACCCGCTCGCCATTGATCTGCACCACCCGCGCGCCGGTGGCGATCGCACGTTCCATGCGGGTGATGTCTGCCTCGGTCCAGGCCATGCTCTAGCGTCCTCGAAGATAGCGGATCCCCATCCGCGCAGGCGGCGGGGGCGCGGATGATTGGGAGGGCACGGGGGCCTCCCCCGCACCGGTGGCCGCGCCTGCGCCGGAAGCCGGATCCGCCGGTGGCGTCCGATCCGGCCCATAGGCCTGCGCGAAGGGATTGACGGCCCCCAGAAGCGCCCAGTCGGGCGGGGCGTCCCAGTTGATCCGGCTGATCCCCTTATGCTCGGCAACCGCCAGCGCCTGCACCGACAGGTCGAGCGTCTCGTTACGTTTGACGCCGGTCTTCAGCTCGTAGCCTTTGGGGCCCTTGCGTTCGGCCAGCAGCTCGGCGCGGTGTTCCTCGTCCAGCCAGTCGGGCGTGTGCTGGGCCCCGGGGCCGCGTTCGAACCGCCCCAGCGCTGCCAGAACCGAATCCTTCAGCCGGTCGGTGGCCATGTTCAACAGCCTGATCGCCCGCGCCTTCTTGCCGTTCGAGCCGCGTTCGGGCGAGGCATACCAGACCCTGTCGCTATGCTTGAGACCGCCCCGCCCGATCGAGAGGAACCACAGATCCCCCTCGCCCGCACGCCGGCGCGCGCGCCAGAACCGTTCGGCATGATCGGACCATCCGGCAGGCCCGTTGAAATCCACCACCAGCGCGCAGGGCGCGAGTGCCCAGGGCTGGCCCGCCACCGGATAGGTTCGCGCCGCCAGCCCGACCAGCACGCCCGCATCCTCGGCATAGCGACCGGGATCGAGCGCGCGGAACTGGCCATCCTCGTTTTTGGCCTTCGGGGCGTCCTCGGGCGGTTGCGCCAGCGCGAAGCGGTCGATGATCACCCGCTCGCCCTGCGCGCCCCAGGCCATGACCAGCGCCTCGAAACGGTTGCCCTGCACATCGACCGAGGTGGTGATGAAGCGTGTCCAGCCGGGGGCTGTGCGCTGATCGAGGCGCACGGCATGATCGGCCAGCATGGCCGTGGTCAGCTCGCCCTCGACCTGCCCCCCATGCGGCACATAGGACTCGCCGCGTTCGGTAAAGTAGACACGGCTGAGCTCGGTATAATCGCCGAACTGCTCGGCCTGTCGCAGCGCCAGCTCGTAAGAGGTCACGATGCCTTCCCAGCTGGCAAAGGCCGCCGCCGCCCCGTTGAGCGAATAGCTCGCCACATCGGTGGCGCGCAGATCGGGATCGTCGATGGTGACCAGCGCCCGTTTGCCATCCTCCCCGACCGTGCTGCCCTCATGCAGCCAGCCGCCCCGCCCCCTGAGGATCTGGCGGTTCATCTCGTTCTTGTGGCGATGGCTGTAAAGCGCGCCGCAATGCGGGCAGCCCATCTCGGCGCGCGCGCCCGCCACGGCAGGCTCGAGTGTCGCGTCATAACGCAGGAGCTTGAAATGCGGCTCGAACAGCTGGCCACAGTCGCGGCATTGCCAGTAGAACCGCCCGCGCGTGCCCTCGTTATAGATCCGCACGATCCCGCCCGAGACGGGCGGCAGCTCATGCGGGTTCTGCGGCCCCGCCTTCCAGGTCTCGTCGGTGACCGGAAAGGCGGGCGTGCTTTCCAGAAGGACACAGCCGCGCGACATGAAGGTGCGGATCCGCTGGCGCGCCATCCCGTAGGGGCTGCCTTCGGGCGCGTCCTTCGGCCCCAGAACCTGCGGCATGTGGTCGTAATCGGTCAGCAGCACCAGCCGCTGCGAGCGCGAGGACAGCTGGCGTGCCACCGGATAGCCGATGGTCAGCCGCATCCCCTTGAAACGCTTGCGCGAGAAGGTGCTGTCATCACGCGCGCGGCCCAGCCGGTCGCGCACCGAACGCGAATTCTCGATCATCGGATCGAGCTTCTCCTCGACCCATGCATCCGCATCGGGCTTCGACATATGGATGATCTGCACCGGCGCGGGCGCGCACATCACCGAATGCACCGCCACCGTGATCAGCATCGTGGTCTTGGCCGATTGCGACGGGCCCACGAAACAGACCGATTTGAACTTGCGCGACTGGGTGATATCGGCGGGCTCGACCATATAGGGCGCCACCGCGCGGTCGAAGCGCGACCAGTCCGTGCCGATCGGCACATGCATGTAGGCTTCGGCGGCATCGGTGACCGAGATCCGCGAGGGTGGGTCCAGCAGCGGCAGCGCATCGGCCAGGAGCTCGCGCGGCTGGATCCATGCCGGAAGCGGCGGGATGCTCAGCACCGAGGCCCCGCGATCCATCATCTCGACCATATCTCAAAGCCCCATATCCTGCTGTTCGTAATCGGCAAGCTGCGTCACCTGCGCCGTGCCCATGATCGACAGCTCGATCATATTGCGCATCTTCATCACCACCTGATCGCAGCGCGCCTCGACCTTGGCGACCTCTTCGACCCCCAGCCCCAGATCGCGCTCGAGGTGGTCGGGCATCGTGCCCAGGGCCGTGGCCACCACCCCGATCAGGTCTTCCAGCAGCTCCGAGACCTTGGCGGCCCGCACCAGCTCGCCGCGCTGTTCGGCCACGCGGTTGCGGTGATATTCGGCCTCCGACCATTCGCGCAGCTGCTTGGCGGTCAGCCCGCCCTCCTCTTCCTCCTGCTCTTCGTCGAGATTGCGGAAGGCGAGCGACGCCTGCATGGCCAGCGCATCGCCGCGCGCCTTGCTCTCGCGCGACTGCTGTTCGCGGGCGCGCCGCCAGGCATAGCAATGCGACAGCTGGAACTCGTAGCTGACGCCGTTCTGGCCTGCCGTTTCCACCGGCATGCCCTGCCCCACCCATTTGGTCACCGTGTTCTCGGAGACATTAAAGGCCACCGCCAGTTGCGCGCGGTTCATCACGCCATCCGTCAGCCCCTCGGGCAGCGGAAAGCGCGCGACATCGAGCACGCTCCCGTCGGATAGCGTGACAAGGGTATCCATAAACTCTCTCCTGATTAGAGCGCGATCAACGAGGCACCCGCCCCGAAGGTCGCCAGCCGTCGGGTGGCCAGATCGCGCAACACCTGCTCAAGCGTCGTGGCGCTCATGGCCCATCCCCTTGAAAAGAATAACAACAACAACCCCAACCTCCCCTGCCGGAAGATCCCGAACAGGCGAAAGTCACGGGGTGCGAATTACCCGCATGCGGGCAGGCCCGCGGAAGGACCCGTGGCCGATCCGGCGCGGATGGCGGGGTCAGCCGAAGCGTTTGGCGATCATCTTGGCCAGCGTCCGGCCCAGATGCGCGGGCAGCCGCGTCTCGTAGATCCGTTCGGCCTCGGCGAAGAAGCCCAAGCGCTTCTGGTAGACCGGCACCTTGTCCGACAGGATCGCCACCCGCTCGGCAATGCCCGACGGCCCGCGCTTGTAGATGTCCTGCGTCAGCCCCGCCTTGGGCACGAAGTAGCGCGCCCGCTTGGGGCGGCGCTTGCGCGAGGCCGTGGTCTCGTTGGCGCTCCGGTCCCGCTGGGCATTCAGCGCCGAGAGCACCTGATTGCGCTCGCCCGTCGACCAGTTGCCATAGGCATCGAGCCGCGCGCCCTCGGCAGGGATCACCGACTGGATGATACCCTCGAAGGCGAGGTTCTGCGCCAGCAGCTTCTCGAAGCCCGTCTGGCCGCGCGGCCCGCCCTCTTCCTGCACCTTCAGGTAATGGCGCCGGCCAATCGTGGCCCGCTCTTCCACCGCCGCTTCCAGATCCGAGGCCCGCGCCTTCTTCACCCGAAAGGCGTTCTGCGTGAACCGCGTGGGCCGGTCGAAGACCACCGTCATCCGGTCCGCCACCTGCGCCCGCGCTTCTTCCACCGTGTCGTTAAGCGCCCAGGTCGAGGCGATCACCACATCGCGCTTGGCCAGCGTATCAAGCGCGGTCGTGAAGCCCGACACGTCGAGGATGGGCTGGGGCATGAGAGGCACCGATGTCTGGAAATGCAAAACGCCCGCAAGGTCTTTCAACCTTCGGGCGCTCGTGTGGTGACTGCAAAATGTCAAATCGGACTTATGCAGTCAACAACTATTTTGCCACGGAGAGAGTGCAGGAAGCGCAGAGGTGACATGGATCGTGTCGAGATACCCTGGAACACGCAACTGCATGGACACCTCCAGAAGTGCACCATACCAGTCAAGATACCTACGTCGCCGAGCGGCCATATCTGACCCGCCACCCACATACATAATCGGGCAAACCTTCGAGGTAAGCTCTAAACGATTGCGACATTTAGGGTGGCGATACCACCAGATATCGCCCTTTGCCTCTAAGGCGATAGGGTTTCCAGCCCGATCAAAATCCCACGCCATCGGCACCACCCGCCGCACACACGATCCCCGCCAGTCAGGCGCAGTCCCTGCCCGCGCATGGGTCGCCACCAGCACCGCCATCTCGCGCCCGAACATCGGGTTCAGCTCCAGCGCCTCGACCGCCGCCGCAATCATCGCCGCATCGGGGTGGATCTGTGGCGCAGGGCCAGCGCCGCCGCCATCGATCCGACAGCCCAGCTTGGCCTGCTGCATCATCCGCCACTCGGGCGAGACGCCCACGCGGTCGAACTCATGCGCCCCGCTATGATCGAAGTCCATCCGCGCGTTCTCCGGCCCGAAAGCCCATTCCAGCGCCGAGCGCACGCTCATCACCCGAGGCCCCGCCGCCACGATCCGGTCCCGCCGCACATCCGCCATCATCATTGCTCTGCCTCTGCCAACCGCGCGATTGTCTCGCATTTGCCCATTGCCGCCCGCCGCCGCTGGCGGAAGGCCAGATCCGCGTCACTGACCATCCGGTCCGCCGCGAGGTTCTCTTCGATCACCGTCAAGCGGCGCTGGTTGTCGCGGGCCTGTTCGCGCAGCTGGTTGGCCACGAAAGCATTCGGCCAGCGCCGGTTCTGCTTGAGCCAGAAGCGCAACTCGGGGGCCCAGCCATCGCGCAACGCCTCCTGCCCGATCCCGTTAGCGAAAACCGCGCGAAGAAGCGGGCTGCCATCATCGGAGGGCGGCTGGATCTCGGCGGCCCATTCGAGGATCTTCACCGCGATCGGGAACCGGTCCCCCGCCTTGCCGCCCGGATTGGCCGCCACCTGTTCGGCCAGCGCCGAAAGCGACAGCTCGCTCATATAGGCCAGCCGCTCGCGCAGCCCCGCCTGCATCTCCTCGAACCCCGCCTTGGTCAGGGTCGAGGGCTTGGCCAGCCCCTGCCGCAAAAGCGGCTCGATCAGCATCGCCTGCACACGCTTCTCGCCACTGGCCTGTTCTGCACTGTCCATGTCACCGCTCCTTTCTCTCGGCAAATCCCGACTTATCCACAGGCACCCCGCGTTTTCGTCCGGGATGCGGGTAACTGTTATGTCTCTGTCTTTGTCCCTGTCGTGCAGGACACTTTTGAATCTGTCCGAAATTCGTCCAAATCTGTCTTGCGGACAGATTCGAGACACTTTGGACAGAATGTCAGAAAGCCGAACGCGTCCGGTTCAGCTGCATCAGATGGGCCGACCACGCGCCAAGCGCCTGTTCGATCCAGACCGAGGTGCGATAGCCGGAACAACGTTCCGACAGCCAATCCTCGATCCACAGCACCGCGCCATCCTCTTCGGCCAGCTTCGCGTTATAGCTGGCCAGCGTCGTGCGCAGGCGCTGCAGGCGCTTGGCCTTGTTCGCCGCATCGTTCTTGGCCTGATTGTCCTGCTTGCGCGAGATCGCCTCGGTGACCATCAGCAGCACATGCGGATGGTAAAGCCGCCGCGCCCCGCCTTTCGTCAGACAGGATTGCCACTTGTGCAGCGGCCCGTATTCCATGCGGCACAGCGCCTTGAAATGCGCCGAGTCGACACGCAGGTGAAAGGCCAGCTCATCCATGTCATCGGGCAAGGTGCCCACCGGCGTCTGCTCCATCGACACGCAGATCAGATCGAAATAAAGCGCGCGGCATTCTGCCGTGCCCTTCGCCCGCATGGAGGAATTGAGCCAGCGCCCGTGCTCCCATGCCATGAAGTGATGGCTGTCGAGGCGGGTGTTTTCGTCGAAGGGATACTCCAGAAGATCCTGCGTATCGACCACAGCAAAGGCGCGCTCAACCCCCATGACGGACCTCCTGTGCCTCGACCATGACCGGCACCCCATGCGAGGCCGCCCATTGAACATCCGCCCAGATCTGCGGACAGGCCCGCCAGCCACGGCTGGCCGGAACCCACAAAGCGCCCGCCGCATTGCGGATCGGCGCGACCCAGCGGGCCCAGTGTTTCGGCTCACGCAGGCTCAGGTGCATATCGGCTTCCAGCATGGCCGCGCCCAGCACCACCGGCGAAACCGCCGCCACGCGGAAGCGCGCAAGCTCGGCAGCCGCCCGCGCCGCATCCAGCGCCACGGCCTCCGGCACCTGCCAGCAATCGATCCGCACCGGCGTGGTGACATAGACCATCCGCCCGCCCGAGCGCTGCGCCATCTCGACCGGCCCCACCCCGAAGACAATCGGGGCGGACCAGTCCTGCGGCTTGGCGGCGCGGGCGAGATCGGCCCAGCTATCAAACGGGCCGCTCATGATTCGCCCATCCGATTCTCAATGGATGAACACAGCAGATGTACGCCACGAAAAGCGGGCGACTTTTTAGTGGGTTTTGGCCCGTTGGTGAACCCCAACAATGAAGTTGACCTGCGTGCGTTTTGGCTAGATGCAGAAGAGATGCGGGACGGTTTGCGCCAACAAACCGCCCCATAGCGCTGCCCGACCGCGCTGAGTAGCCGGGAAACACTTGCACGACACCCACCCCTCAAAAGAGGTGCCGCGCGCTTTGCCACGAGGTTTGAGAACACATGACAAAACCTAAGGAAACGCCTTATGGCGTTCCGCTGAACGATATCAACTACAAACGCCCCTACCTGACACGAGCCGAGCGAAATACCGCACGGAAGCTTCGTGCCGAGGGACATTTCATCCACCATATCGCCGCAATGTTGGGCACAAATACTGCCCGCGTGTCTTCTGCTATCAGAGCCATGAACACGAAGAATCGGGCCAGCAACGACGGTCAGGGTTCGCTGTTCTGATTCCATCGGTCTCGCCCGACTAGGGGCGAGACCACATAAAACCGTCATTCCCATTATTCATCCCCCACGAATTCGAGAATATTGCGCGCGATTAACCGCGCCTGCGGCACGCTCAGGAAGGCGAAGGCTTCTGGCCTTTCGTCTCCTTCGATCACCCGCACCATCAACCCGCGCTGAGACATCGACACTTCGACCTCTGCACCATTGGTATGATTGAAGACTTTGGCGGAAACCGTGGTCCTCACCTCCTGCGGGCGGCGCGGCGGGGCGACTGTTCTCTCGACCATCACACATCCCCCTCGCGGGCCGAACGCCCGAAGGCCATAGCGGCGGTGATCGCGGTCACCGCCTCGGGGCCTTCCTTGTCGAGCTTGGTGAAATCGCCGGTGCGCACCGCATCGAGAAGAGCGGGGCCGATATCGCCCACCTCTTTCATCGTCCGCACCGCCAGCTCGTCAAACTGCGCCTTGACCGGATCGCCGGGCACCCGCGCCATCAGCATCGTGCGGATCGGAAACCGCCCCGCGATCTCTTCCAGCTGGAAGGCGAGGTTCCAGTCGAACCGGCCCTCGCCACTGATGATCTTGCTCAGCGTCCCTTCCGACATCTGCCGCCCCGTGGTCTCGCGGATCGCGGCCACCACGGCAGGGCCTTTTCCGGCATGCTGCACAAGGCTGGCAAACATCGCCCGCAGCGCGGCGCTTTCGTAGCTTTCAATCATTGGTTTACCTCGGAAAGCGGTTTTCCTTGCCCGTGAGGCGGCAGGAAGCCGATAAAAGTCGCATGACAGCCCAGTTCGAAACATCCTCCCAAACCAATCACTCCTTTTGCTCAGCCTGCAAAAGCGAAGCGGAAAAAAAGTGCTCAGGCCGTAAAGGGATGCCGCGAGAAATCGCCTCACGCAGCAGCAGCTGTTGCAGCTCCGCAGGAATAATTCCGTCACTCCCTCCACGTGCTTTGGGATACCCCCATCGGCGTACCCGCACCTCGCTACGCGAAACCATCTCGGCGACCACCGAGATGCCACCGCATATTTTGATTACTGTGTGAGCAGGTTCCATCATGGCAGGCAACTTGCGAATTTCGCATGATTTCGTCAACAGAAAAGTTGCGATTTCATCGATATTCATTCCTGAAACGATTTGCGACAATCGCAGGATGGAAGTCATCGACGCAAAATGGATCAAACGACACCTGAAGGGCGAGCGCGGCGAACAATCGCGCTTGGCGGATGCTATTGGCGTATCGCCTGACATCGTTTCAAAGATAATATCTGGAAAACGGCGCGTTAAATCGGAAGAAGCACCAAAGATCGTTGCCTTCTTTAATGCCGATCAACGATTGACGTCGAGCAACCATCATCTGCTCGAGATCTATGATTCCTTATCTGAAGAGAAGAAGAGGCAGGCAGAAGAGTTCCTTCGGTTTCTTGCAGATAAATAAGAAATAAATGCAGCTCTTCCCGCTGCATTTCAGATAACCTATCCATAAGGTGTAATAGCTCGTAGCGCAGCATAGGGCCTCCTGTCCGCGTAAGCTTAACAAGTCGCCCCCCTCAAATAAAGACGCTATATCTTATAAAATCAGAATTAGCGTCCTAATCTTGCGATCTACAAGACAAAATCATAAGTGGCACGTCTGAGTTCTCTTTGAAAACAAGGGGTTTCCTTTTCCTCATCTAAAACTTTGCGTTTTTCGCAAAAAATAAGCTTGACTAAAAAGTTGCGAATGTAGCAACATTAGCGCAGTTCAAGGAAGCGGAGCCGCGCAATGCAGACGATGTCACAAACCACCAACTCACGGATGCCCCTCTGGGCCGCCGTCGGCATTGGCGCGGCTCTCCTTGCCCTAATGATCCATCTCGACCCCGTCGCGCAGATTTCCCACGCACATTGGCAGGTCGAGCACCCCGCTTTCTGAGATCGGTTGCCTGATTACTGCTCGCAACCCAACTGCCGGGCGGTGCGCTGCTCGCCGCCGCCCGGCCCTTTCCAACCCCGAAGGATATTCCCATGACGGAACGCCCCCTGCGCGGCCTCGACCAGATCCTGTCGCTGGTCGATGACGGCATGTATCTGCAGCGCCTTGTCGAAGAGATGGAGGGCAACAATGTCGAGATGCGCCAGCATGCGTTGGATTTCGGCAATGGGGCCAAGTCCAAGATCGCAATCACGCTGGAAATGAAGATCGACCGTTTCGGCCAGCTCGATCTGCAGATCGATCACAAGATCACCGGCCCCAAGCCGCCCAAAGGCAAGGGCGTGGGCTGGCTGACCGGCGAAGGCGGCATTTCCGCCCACAACCCCGCGCAGTCCCGCATGGAAATCCGCGATGCAGGCAATGGCCAGCGCGCCTTTGCCACATCCAGCTTCACCGACCGTTCCCAACCCAAAGAGGCCTAAGCCATGACCGAAGAGAATATCGCGCAGACGATCCTCGACAAGCTTCCCGAACTTCTGCAGATCGACCGCATCGCGCCCCCTGGTGATTATGGGATTTCCCCCGATCTGAGCGAGCCGTTTTTGCTATCGGTGCCCGAGAGCCGCCGGGTTCAGAACCTGCGGGCGGATATAATTGCCGCCGCCGAGACCTTCGCCCCGATCCAGCGCCGCGGCACCAGCCGCATTCTGGATCTGGCCAGCTTTCAGGCATGGGTGAACCGCCATAAGGACGAGGACAGCGTGATTTTCGGCGAGATCTCGGAGACACCCAGCATGACCGCCGTGATCGATTACAACCGCGCAGGCCCTGCCGAAGCCAGTCTCGACCGCGATCCCCGCGCCCGTCATGGCCGCCACCGCGCGCATTACGAATTCCCGCTGTCGCAGGAATGGAAGGACTGGACCAGCATCGACGGCGAAGACCTGTCCGGCCCCGATATGGGCGAATTTATCGAGGCCCATGCCAAAGACGTGCTGAACCCCACCGCCGCCCTGCTGGGCAACGGGGCACCGCAGGACGATTGGGAACGCGATTTCATCGCCGTGGCAGGCATGCTGAACGGGCGCTTTGCTACCTATCAGCGGCTGAACATGCTGTCGCGCGAGTTCACCGTGAACGAGGTGTCGAACCTCTCGACCTCGTTCAACCGCGATACGGGCGAACAGGTGATCCAGTTCCAGAACGAACACCGCGACCCCGAGGGCAATCCGGTCAGCGTGCCGAACCTCTTTATCATCGCCATCCCCGTTTTCGATGGCGGGCCGCATTACCGCATCCCCGTGCGCTTCCGCTACCGCAAGAAAGGCGCAGGCGTGGCGTTCATCATCTCGATGCATGACCCGAAAGTGGCGCTGCGCAACGCGGTCGAGGAAGCCTTCACCATGACCACGGCAGCCACCGACCTGCCCCTCTACATCGGCAAGCCGGAAGCCCCGACTGCCGCCTAAGCATCCGGCCCCATCCTCCCTGTTTCGGGGGCCAGATATGGGGCGGCGCAAATTCACCCCGCGCCGCCCCGAGATCCAGACCCAGGCCCTCCCCGACCTTCGGCCAGAGCCAGACAGGCCCTGCCCCAAGTTCAGGAATTCGGCGCATCCCACGCGCGCCGGACAGGCGGAAGCGGCGCATCACCAGTGATCTGTTTTCGGGAAATGCCGCTTCCGCCGATTTTCATGAAAGGACAGCCCATGCCTTCTACCTCTTCGGCGCGCGCGATCGAGAAGCGCGCGGTCATCATCCCCGACGGTCTCGGGAAGACAGATTTCTGCGCCCGCTCGGTCAGCCTGTCGCGCGCCCCTTGGGAGAGCAAATCCAGCCTGCTGGCCGACCGCCCCGAAACCGCGCCGCGCCAGCCGGTCATCCTCACCCAGCAGCCGCGCCGCAGCGTGAAGGGTGCGGCCCTCGGGGCGGTCATGATCCAGCTGATCGCCGAAGAGCTGCGCCGCCCGCGCGACGCGCACGACCCCACCGAAATTGTCATCTGAAAGGACGCCCCCATGACCAGCCCCATCATGAAATATTTCACCTACAAGCACCTGCCGGAGCACCTGCAGGAGGTCAGCCGCCCGTTCGGCATTCTGGCCGAAGCTATGGACGGCACGCTGCCAGACGGCCCCGAGAAGAGCGCGGGCCTGCGCAAGTTGCTGGAAGCAAAGGATTGCCTGGTACGGGCCGCCCTCGAAAAGCCCGCTGCCTGATCCTCCGGCGTCCGCCCGCCTCTCGCGCGGGCTGCGCCCTTCCCCCGAAGAGGTTGCCATGTTCACATCCCGCCGCAAGTCCAGCGCCATCCGTGCCGCGAAGATCACCTATCTCGACCATCTGGCGAAAAACCGGCCCTTCTTCCTGATGGGCCTGCCGAGCCGTGCCGACCGGATCGGCGCGCTGCGCCTCGCCGCCCGCACGCATAATCTGACGATGGACGATCTCTGCCCGCATGTCGGGGCCTGCACGCCCGGCAAGTGCAAGGGCCATAAACCCTCGGGCACCGCTGCCCTGCCCGCCCGCCCCAAGCTTCTGCCAAGCACCTGATCTTCCGGTGCCCGCCCCCGTGCCGGGGCGGCATCCCGAAGAACAGGAATTCGCGCGGCGGTCGCGCGGATGATCTGCGGGGGCAATGCTGTCCGACGCGCCCCCGCAGATCCGGACATTTAGGAGCAGCCATGCATCTCTCGAACATTCTCCGCAGCGGCTATGTCCAACGCTGGCATACAAATGCCGATCTGGCGCATATCGCCGAAACGAATAGTTCCCATCAATGGGCGGCCACCATGATCGCGCTGGCGCTTGACCCGCAGGCCAGCCGCGCGACGATCCTCGCCGTGCTCACCCATGATGTGGGCGAGATGTGGGCGGGCGATCTGCCCTATGATTTCAAGCGCGACAATCCCGATATTGCCTCGCGCCACGCAATCTTCGAGGTCGAGCAACGCAATGCGGCACTCGCGCCCCTATGCATCGAAGGACCAGACCTGAACTTGGTAGGCATTGCAGACCGTGTCGCGGCGGTTCTTCACGTCGCACAGTTTCGGCCAGACATCATGGGCAATTCGAAATGGGCGCGCGACACCCACGACGTCCGCAAGCAGCTCGCGCAATGCAGCTATCCGGGCGCAGCTGATGTGCTTGCAGCCGTGGACCGCGCCATCGCCTGCACATGACCATCGCCATCATCGCAGGCGCGGCGTTCACCGCCTGCCTCGCAATCCTCTTTTATCACGAATGGACTTTCAGATGACCACGATCACCCTGCTATCCCCCGCCGAGAGCCGCGTCCTGCCGCTGATCGCGCTGCCCTACAAAGAGGCCGCGCACCGCCTGAACCTCTCGGAGCCCTGCATCAAGATGCACATCCGCCAGATCGCCCGGAAGCTCGGCGCGCGCGACCGCTATGGCGCGATCGCACTGGCCACCCGCTTCGGCGTGGAGATCGAGATCCGCCGCTCCAAGCGGCTCCCCTGCTGAAAGAGAGCGATATGGAAAACGAGGACAAAGACATGGCAGCCTATCTTGTCGCTGCTGCCCGTGCTGGAAGTAGCGAGGGCAGCACCCGGGAACAGTTCATCTACGCAGCCGGCATCTTTTGGGACAGCTGGCACAAGGCGCGAGAATTCATGTCTCGCCCAACCATACAGGATAACACCCCATGACCCAGACACCCACAAACGCGCCCGAACGGATCTGGGCAGACATGGACGAACGGGACGGCAACGGAAAGGCAGTCCTCGGGGAATGGTTTTGGACCCCACACGGACCTGATGGAGTCGAATACGTCCGCGCCGACCTGATCGAACGCCTGACCGCAGAGCGTGACGCGCTGCAAATGGCGCTTGGTCAGGGATATCAAGAGGCGCATGACAAGGCACTCTCGGCTCTGCAAGACGAATGCCAAAAGCTAAACCGTTCCCTTTGCGCAGCTGTAGAGCGTCGCGAGTATTGGAAAGGGCGCGCAGACGACGCGAAAGCCGACTGTGACGAACGGGTGAGGCAGGAGGCATGGGCCGAGGCCATGACCCACCTCGACAAGCAGCTGAACGACGCGCTGTCGCGCCGCATGACCCGCATGGATGACCTTACCGATCTGGAATGCCGCTGCCTTTGCGCACGGGCCGGAGAGTATGTCGGGGCTGGCAACACGCACCATAGCGACGTGCAGGACGCATATCGTGCCCTGCGCCGCAAGGGGCTGCTAAATGCAGGCCTCACCGTTGAGGGGCACACCGTGCTTGCCGAGATCCGCGCTCGGCGAACCGATGCCAGTGAAGACGGGATCAAAGCGCTGCTCGCGGACCTGTCCAACGATAGCCGAGACTCGGTCAAACGCCGCGCGATCGATACCATCAGGGCGCTTCAAGCAAGGGTGACGCAGACATGACCACCCGCCGATGCCAGAAACACCTGACGCGGCGAGTCGCCGTATCCGTGCAGAGGCATGGGCCGAAGCCCGTGACCTTGGCCTTTTCAGCTACTGAAACCTAAAAATCCCGTTTCCCAGTCCGAGGAGGACCTACCCCATGAAAGAAACAATCGGAAGCTATGCCGACATCATCGGCACCGTTGCAATGATAGTGATGCTCTGTTCGTTTACAGTTGAGGCGGTGGCAAAGGACAAGGCCATGATGGCTGCGATCTTTTCGCCTATGGCGGTGATCTGCATGATTTTGTTCGCCTTTCTTTTGGCCGATCGGCTCGGCCTGGTCGACTAATCCAGCCCCCACAGGTCACCGCCGAATGACATGCGCGCCCGACCACATACCCCCAGCGCGGGCCACCGGCCCCGCTCAGAACAGCAGAGGCAAGGAGGCCCTAATGCACCAAGCTGAACACTTCCTGCACGCCCACCTGACGGGCAAAGCCACGGTCGCCTCAGTGGGCGTCCTTTACGGGCTTCTGATTGCAGCAGACGCCGCAACGAAGCAGATCGACTGGCCAAGCGTTCACGCCGCGATCCGCGCCAATCTCGGCGCTGACGACGAAGCGGCGTGGCAGCGAAAGTTAGATCGCATCAAGACGGCAGGCTGGGAGATGCACGCCGCTGTCACCGCTCGTCTCACGATGCCCCTGACAAGCGAATGAAGGAGAGATAGATGCCGAACCCGATCCCAGAGGACGTGCTTGCGGTCACGGCCCCAAACATCCTCAGCGCTGAAGAGTGGATACGCCGAACCGAGGCCGCGAAAGACTTTCTCGTTCAGCGCCACGGCTACAGGGACGACGACTTTTACACGGTAGCCGACGACGAAGAGCCGTGCCTCGACGGCTGGTCAAAGTATCGCCCCGAGTGGATCTCGCAATCAGGCTTTGTTGCTGATCAGGCTATCCCGCGCGGGCTGCTCCTGCACTGGCCTCCGGGCCTCGATATTACTGGCGAGCCTCACGACCCTCACGACCCGATCTATCTGCTGGAAGACGCCGAGTTCTGGGCAAGCCTGACCGACGACGAAATGCGTGCGCTCTGTGAAGATCCCGCCCCCGCCACACAGGACACCACCCCCGCCGAAGCCAACGCCAAAGACGAACAGGCCGAGCGCCAGCGCGCCACCGGCCACCACGAGGACAGCGCACCCGCCAATCGGGTCGTGAGGAAGGAAGGGAACGATGGGTGAGCACGACCATAACTTCGGGCTGAAGCCGCAAAATGATGATCCGACCTTTTCGGTCATATCGGCCTATGGCTCCGACCTTTGGGTAGCCTCCACCCTGGGGCGCAAGATCGCGTGGTTTAGGACCAACCGCGAGAAGCTGGGCCGCGAGGGCTTCCCGAAACGAGACCCGCTGACCGGTCTCACCATCAAGGCCGATGTCATGGCATGGATTGAAAAACGCCGCCGCGTGAGCGACGGCACGGTGGCGCCGGCACAGGCCGAGGCGCAGAACCGTAAGAAGGAAAGAACGAATGCGTTTTAAGGATGCGCTCTGGGACGGGTCAGACCCGCTCTACGCCCCCTGTACTGCCAAATCGAAGGGCCGCGTCTACTGGCGGGCCACAAAGACCGCCCAGACGATGGGCTATGTTGTGGGGCCTGTCGCCCTGCCCGGACAGATCGGCGATAACCGCGACGAGGAACGCGCCAGCCGCGCACGCGAGCTGACGCGCGACATGGTGCGCTGGATGGAGACCGCCGAGAACGAGAAGCGCCTCGAGCGCGGCACCTTCCACCACCTGATCGCCCGCTATCTGAACGACGAGATCTCGCCCGTGCAGGACGTCAAACAGAACACCCGCGAGCAATATCGCCACTATGGCAACTACTGGCGCGGCGCGATCGGCGACATGCTGGTAACGGATGCCGATTACGCGGCGATCAGGCGCTGGGAAAAGGCGATGAAGGAAAACGGGCGCAGCACCCATTTTATCGCCACCTCCTTCCGGCACCTGCGGATCTTCGTCAATTACGGGGTGCAGATCGAGTTCGAGGGCGCGGCCAAGCTGTCCCTGATTCTCTCGAAGACGCGCTTCAAATCGCCCAAGCCCCGCACCATCGCCCCCACGGCGGAACAGATCGCCGCCGTGATCGAGAAGGCGGACGAGCTGGGCTATCGCGCCTTTGCCACCGGCTACATGATGCAATGGTGGTTCGCCCTGCGCGCCGTTGATGTGCGCGGCCAGTATCTGCGCCCGACCGATGACGACCGGACGGGGATCATGCGCGGCGGGCGGCGCTGGCAGGACGGGCTGACATGGGACATGATCGATGCGGACCTCACGCAGATCCGGAAGACGCCCTCGAAAACCGAGCGCAGCGATAGCGAGGCCATGATCTTCGACTTGACCGCCGTGCCGGAGCTGCGCGCGCGCCTGGACGAGACGCCAGTCAATGATCGCGTGGGGCCGGTGATCATCGACAAGAACGGCATGCCTTACGATCGTCACCACTGGGCGCGGATGTTCCGGCTGGCGGCACGGGCGGCGGGCCTGCCGAAAGAGCTGAAGATGATGGATGCGCGCGCCGGTGCGATCAACGATGCCAAGCGCCACGGCGCCACGCCGATCCAGCTGCAGCATCAGGCGAACCACACCAATATGCGCACGACCGACCGCTATATCCGGGAGAAGAATGACTCGGTGGCAGAGGTCGTGAAACTGCGCCGTTCCACGTGAATCAGGCCCGATTACAACGTTACAACGGTTGGATACAACTCGTTACAACTCGGAACGGCGTTTCAGCTAAGTGATTGAAAAATGGTACCGCTTCCCTGGCTTGAACAGGGGACCTCTGGATCCACAATCCAGCGCTCTAACCAACTGAGCTAAAGCGGCACTGTGAGGCGGGATTTACCGATTGCTGCGGAGGATTGCAAGGGGGGTGTGACAGGTTTTTGGCATTTTCCTTGCCTCAGCCCATAATCACGTCTAGGCAACGCGCAACACCCCAATCGGAGACAGGATATGAGCATCAACAGCGAACATGAAACCGCCGCGAACCTGCAAATCGGTCCGACCGATCGCGGTATGGTGCGAATCTATCTGGAAGGGGACGGGCTCGATCTGCCGATGGATTTCGATCCTGACGAGGCCGAGGAGATCGCCGAAGAACTGCGCGCGGCAGCCGATGCGGCCCGCCAGATCCAAGCCGAAACCGGCAGCGGCAAATCGCCCAAGAAAAAGAAATAATCTCAGCGGGCGGCTTCGGGCAGAACCGGCAAGGACGGGTCACGAAAGCCTTGAAGCCGCGCGGCTGCCACCCGCGCGAAATCCAGCGTCAGCGCCTTGCGACGGGCGGGGGCCAGACGCGCCTCGGGGGCGTCGCGCAGCATTTCAGCCCCATAGCCATCGGCGATAAACAGCCCCGTATCCTCGGGCAGAAGCTCCAGAGGGAATGTAGCATCCACCGCCCAGAAATAGCGGTCGCACCAGTCCAGATAGCCCTGCCATTTACGGTCGGATGTAAAATCCGCACGGCTCGACTTGCATTCGACAATCCAGATCTCGCCCTTACGGGTCAGCCCCATCACATCGGCACGTAGGCGCGGGCGGAGCGGCATCTCCAGCACCGAGGCCAGCCCCAGATCGGCCAGCGCACGCGCCACACCACGGGCCAGCACCTGACCCGGCTGCATATCGGAAAGAGATCGGCTATCGGACATAGCCCGAAAATGAACGAAGGCAGAACATAAGTCCAGCCCCCTTCCCCTCACAAGTTACCCCCGCATGTCATCAAGGGGCTTGCGCAGAGCTGCACGCTTTCCTATCTGTGGATTCGGCGGTTACTGCTCTTCTCGTAACGGGAACGTCTTTCCAGTGGCCTATACCGATTCCGAGGGAGCTGGCTCTGTCAGGGTCTTGGCCTTGTTACCTGGCGCCCACCTGATTTTTCAGGTCCTCGGGAAATTCAACCTCCCAACGGTTGCTGCGGTTTCCGCCACCTCATGAAAAAGGCCCCGAGTTTCCTCGGGGCCTTTTCAATTCTGTAAACCCGATCACAGGTTCTCGGTCTGGGGCATGCCCAAGACGTGATAGCCGCAATCGACCATAATCGTCTCGCCAGTGGTGCAGGCACCATAATCCGACGACAGCCAGACAGCCGTGCCGCCAATCGATTCCAGCGTCGCGTTCGACCGCAGCGGGCTATTGGCCTCCGTGTGGCGGAAGGTCTTGCGCGCGCCACCAATGGCCGCCCCCGCCAGCGTCTTCATCGGACCGGGCGAGATCGCGTTCACGCGGATGCCCTGCGGACCAAGGTCGTTGGCCAGATAGCGCACCGAGGATTCGAGTGCCGCCTTGGCCACGCCCATCACGTTATAGAAGGGCGTCACGCGGTTGGAACCGGCATAGGTCAGCGTGATAATCGAGCCGCCATTCGGCATCAGCTCTTCGGCACGGCGACCGATATCGATCAGGCTGAAGCAGCTGATCGACAGCGAGTTCTTGAAGTTCTCGCGGGTAGTATTGATGAAACGGCCCGCCAGCTCGTTCTTGTCGGAATAGGCAATCGCATGAACGATGAAATCGAGGCTGCACCACTCGTCTTTCAGACGGGCAAAGGCCGCATCCATCGAGGCATCATCGGTCACATCCACATCCACAAGGAAGGACGAGCCCAGCGACTCTGCCAGCGGCTGCACGCGCTTGCCGAAGGCCTCGCCCTGATAGGAAAACGCCAGTTCCGCGCCTTCCTCGGCCAGCGCCTTGGCGATCCCCCATGCGATGGAGCGGTCATTGGCCACCCCCATGACAAGCCCGCGCTTGCCCTTCATCAACTCGGCCATTCAGGCGACCCCTTACTCTTGGTACTTGCTCATGACGAGCGATGCGTTGGTGCCGCCAAAGCCGAAGCTGTTGGACAGGACGGAATCATGCTCGACATTGTCGATCAGCCGGGTCGCGATCTCTTCGGGACGCAGCGCCGGATCAAGCTCGGTCACGTTGATCGAGGGCGCAATGAAGCCGCCCTGCAGCATCAGCAGCGAATAGATCGCCTCGTTGACGCCCGCAGCCCCCAGCGCGTGGCCGGTCATCGACTTGGTCGAGGAGATCGGCGCATGGTCTTCGCCCAGCACGCGGCGGACGGCTTCGACCTCGCGCACATCGCCCACGGGGGTCGAGGTGCCATGCGCGTTGATATAGGTAACCTTACGGCCTTCCGGCAGGGTTGCGGTGGCCAGACGCATCGCGCGCTCGCCGCCCTCACCCGAGGGCGCCACCATGTCATACCCATCCGAGGTCGCGCCATAGCCGGTGACTTCGGCATAGATCTTGGCACCACGGGCCTTGGCATGTTCCAGCTCTTCGAGAACCAGAATACCGCCGCCGCCACCGATGACAAACCCGTCGCGGGTCGCATCAAAGGCACGCGCAGCCGTTTCCGGCGCATCGTTATATTTCGACGACATCGCGCCCATCGCGTCAAACAGGCACGACAGCGTCCAGTCGACTTCCTCGCCACCGCCCGCAAAGACGACATCCTGCTTGCCCATCTGGATCAGCTCGGCCGCGTTGCCGATGCAATGTGCCGAGGTCGAGCAGGCCGAGGTGATCGAGTAGTTCACACCCTTGATCTTGAAGGGCGTCGCGAGACAGGCCGAGACGGTCGAGGACATGGCTTTGGTCACCATGAAGGGGCCCATCCGCTTGGGGCTGCCCTTTTCAACGGTGATGCTATGCGCCTGGAACACGCTCGAGGTCGACGGACCACCCGAGCCTGCCACAAGCCCCGTGCGCTCGTTCGAGACCTGATCGTCCGACAGGCCCGAATCCGCGATCGCCTGCTGCATGGCGATATAGGCATAAGCCGCGGTCGGCCCCATGAAGCGCAGTTGGCGCTTGTCGATCAGCGCCTCGAAATCGACCTCCGGCACACCGGCGACCTGGCTACGGAAGCCACGGTCGGCATAGTCTTGCTGGAAGGTGATCCCCGATTTGCCCGCGCGCAGGCTGGCGGTGACTTCTTCGGCGGAGTTGCCGATCGGGCTGACGATGCCCAGACCGGTAATAACGACACGGCGCATAGCTGGCCTCCTCGTAATCTGTCTCGGATCAGCTCTCGGAGAGAGCGACCTTCATATCCTTGACCACATAGATCACCTCGCCATCGGCTTCGACGATCCCGTTGGCCACGCCCATGGTCAGGCGGCGTGTTTGCACGGCTTTGGTGAAATCGACCTTGTAGGTCAGCATCTTGCGTTCGGGGCGCACCATGCCGGTCAGCTTGACCTCGCCCACACCCAGCGCATAGCCGCGCCCTTGCCAGCCGCGCCAGCCAAGGTTGAAGCCGGTAAGCTGCCACAGACCGTCAAGGCCCAGACAACCCGGCATGATCGGGTTGCCGGGGAAGTGGCAATCAAAGAACCAAAGATCCGGCTTGATGTCGAACTCGGCCACAACATGACCCTTGCCGAATTCGCCGCCATCACCGGAAATCTCGGTGATACGGTCCATCATCAGCATGGGCGGTGCGGGCAATTGCGCATTGCCGGGGCCAAACAGCTCGCCGCGTGCGCATTTCAGTAGTTCGTCCCGGTCGAAGCTCGTCGGAAAGCCTGCCATGGAATATTCTTCCCCCCTTGGGTCCAGTTTCGTTCCCTCTAACACCCGTCTAGGCAAAGACGCAAGGCTGCTGACGCTTTGCGACCTGCGTCAAATGCAACTGGGGGTGCCAATTCCGCGCGACATATGCGACATTTTTATGAAGTTTGCACGCAGCCAGATTGAAACTTTCCCGCCCCAAGCGCATATTGGGGTAAGGAGAAACGGATTAAATGGCACCCAACGCACGCGACCGTGGCCAGCAATGGCTTGCCAAAGGGGGATTGCGCCCCACCCGCCAGCGCCTCTCGCTGGCGTCCTTGCTTGTGGGCGATGGCGAGGACCGTCATGTGACCGCCGAGCTGCTGCATACCTCGGCACTGGATGCCGGCGAGCGTGTCTCGCTTGCCACCGTCTACAATACCCTGCGCGCGTTCTGCGATGCGGGCCTCATGCATGAGGTCACGGTAGATGGCACGCGCAGCTATTTCGACACCCGCATGGATGACCATCCGCATTTCTTCTGGGAGGACGAGGCCCGCATTTCCGATGCGCCCAAAGAAGACATGCAGATCACCAAGCTCCCGACCCCGCCAGAGGGATACGAGATTGCCTCGGTCGATGTGGTGGTGCGGCTGCGCAAGCTGTAGCCACGCCCTTCAGCCTTTCACGAAGACCCGCCCCTGCAGATCGCTCTGCCCGCTGTCATGGACCTGCGGAATGGCCCCCTGCCGGACATGGATCAGAAAATCGCGCCCCAGCCTCAGCTTGTCCTCGACAGAAAACGCCGCCCATTGCGGTCCGTAGATGTCATGCAGATGGAACGGCCCCTGCGGATGGCCGGTCAACCGGTTGGTAAAATGATGCAACGTGTCCGTCAGTGTCATGGCGCAACATCTCCCTGTGAGATCCCCTTCGACAACGACATAAATCCGTTACAGTTCCGCCTCTTTGATCTGGCGCATTTTGCCATGACGCCCGCATGAAGAAAGGCGCCCCCTGAAGAGCGCCTTTGCAAAGAAGCCGTGGCCCTTTCGGACCCGAAACGCCGGACCCTCAGTCCTTGGCGCGTTCCTGATAGGCCAGATCCTCGGTGTTGATCACGATGCGGGTGCCCACGCCGATATGCGGCGGCACCATCACACGGATACCACCGGTGCAGGTCGAGGGCTTATAGGACGAGGACGCCGTCTGGCCTTTGACAACCGGCTCGGTCTCTTCGACTTCCACGGTGACCTTCTGCGGCAGTTCGATCGCGATCACGCCATCATTATAGGTTTTCAGCCAGCAGCGGATCCCGTCGCGCAGGAACACTTTCGCATCGCCGATCACGTCCTCGGACACGGCAACCTGCTCGTAGGTGGTGGGTTCCATGAAGTGATAGCCTTCGCCATCTTCATAGAGGAAGTCGAATTCACGCTCTTCGACATGCGCGCGCTCCACACCTTCGGTGGTTTTCCAGCGTTCGGAGACCTTGGTGCCATCCGAGATGCGGCGCATATTGACCTGGGTCACCGGAGTGCCCTTGCCGGGGTGGAAGCTTTCTGCCGTCAGAACGACATAGAGGTGGCTGTCGATTTCGACAACATTGCCCTTGCGCAGCTGCGAGGCGATGACTTTAACCATTGCATTTCCTTTGAACGAGATGCCCGCTTGGGCAAATGAGGCTCAGGCACGGCGTGAAGACTGGCGCCCGGATGCCCCGTCGCCTAAACCATCTGAAGACGGATTTCCAGTTCAAAGCCTGTTCGAAAGCGCAAGAGATGACCGAAACACCCTGGTGGCACCCCCATCGCCACGCCGACCGCCGCCCCCTTTTGCTGGCACGCAACAAAGTTCAGGCCGCGCTCCGGCAGTGGTTTGCCGATCAGGACTTTCTCGAAACCGACCCCGCCTGCCTGCAAACCAGCCCCGGCAATGAGGCGCATCTGCATGCTTTCGCCACCGATCTCATCGGCCATGACGGGGTGGCGCATCGGATGTATCTGCACACCTCGCCCGAATTCACGATGAAAAAGATCCTTGCGGCGGGCGAGCCCCGGATCTTCGCCTTCGCCCATGTCTGGCGCAACCGCGAAAACGGCAACCGCCATAGTGCCGAATTCACCATGCTGGAATGGTATCGCGCCGATACCCCCTATGACCGGCTGATCGAGGATGCCCATGCGATGCTGGCCATTGCCGCACGCGCCTGCGGAGCGAATCACCTGCAATATCGTGGCGCCACCTGCGACCCTTTCGCGCCGGTCGAACGGATCTCGGTGGCCGAGGCCTTCCAGCGCTATGCGGGCATCGACCTGCTAGCCAGCTGCCGCGCCGATGGCTCGACCGACCGCGCTGCATTGGCCGCCGAATGCGCGCGGGTGGGTTTCGCCATTTCCGAAGATGACGGCTGGGCCGATATCCTGTCAAAGGTGCTGGTGGATCGGGTCGAGCCACATCTGGGCCACGGGCGGATCACCGTGCTCGACCGCTATCCGACCGCCGAGGCCGCCCTCGCCCGCCCCTGCGCCGATGACCCGCGCGAGGCGGAACGCTTCGAACTTTACGCCTGCGGGGTGGAGCTGGCCAATGCCTTCGGAGAGCTCACCGACCCCGCCGAGCAACGCCGCCGTTTCGAGGCCGAGATGGACGAGAAAGAGCGCATTTATGGCGAGCGCTACCCGCTGGACGAAGATTTCCTTGCCGCGCTGGAACTGATGCCGGAGGCCTCCGGCATCGCGCTTGGCTTTGACCGTCTGGTGATGCTGGCCACGGGCGCGCCGCGCATCGACGACATCCTCTGGAGCCCTATCGCACGGCCCAGAAGCCCGCGATAAGATCATCGCAGACCTTGGGGCTGTAGTCGCTGGGCAGCCCCAGCAGATCGGGGGCGCGCTCATCCGTGGTGATGCGCGTTTCCGGCATATCCGGGTCGCGGGACACATCGGCTTGGCCCGTCAGAAGATTGACATCGCAGAGCACCGATTCAGCGCTTAATCTGTCCGATTGCACGATAGTCACCCCCGCCACGATATACCGCCCCTCGCGGAAGGCCACATGCCATTGCAAACTGCTCCCGTTGCGCCCGCAGGTATCGCAGCCCATCGCAATGGTAAAACGGCCCGGCTTTGTTGAGGTAACCAAGTCTAACATAGTGAGGTTCGCCCAAAGAGGGCCAATCACAACTGGCGGCTCGGCTGTATCCTTCGAGATAACAAGCACCCGATCAAGATCGCGCGTGGTAAGCTCGGTGATCAGATCCTCTGTGCCATCGCCATCCGCGTCAAAGTGATACTCCTCAACGACCGGCCCCTCGACGATGGGCTGGGACAGGGCGGCTGAAGCGGCAAGGCAGAAGGATGCGGATAGAAAGAAGAACTTCATCAGAAACAGGGTCGAACCCCCTATTGAAAAGGCGACAAATGCCGATGCAGCCGTAGGACCTCGATCGGGACCACATCAAGCGTGCGCTGATGGGTCGCCTCCAGCACGATCTCGGGCGCGCAGCCCTCGTCATGCGCTTCCAGAAACCGCCCCGCGCACAGGCACCAGCGATCTCCGGGTTTGAGGCCCTCGAATCCGTATTCGGGACGCGGGGTCGAGAGGTCATTGCCGATATAGGCCGACCACGCGAGAAACTCTTTGGTCATGATCGCGCAAACCGTATGGGCGCCATGATCCTCGGCGCAGGTATTACAATGGCCATCGCGAAAGAACCCGGTCAGAGGCACCAGCGAACAAGGCTCCAACGGGCCACCCAAGACATTGACCGGCAGATCCTTATCCATCCTATCCCCCGCATGGCATCCGGATCACGATAATCCGGCAACCGAAGCCTGCCCCCGAACGGGATATCCGTCAAGACAGGCGTGCCCTTAGGCGGACAGGCGGCGGGGCCTTTCCCCAAAAAGGGCAGCGCCCCACGCTGCCCTTTTTCTGAAACTCAGTAGATATACCGGATCTGGTCCATCCAGTAACGTTCCATACGTTTGAGGGTCCGGTTCATTTCGTCCATCTGTTCGAAATCGATCACGCCACGCGTGCCCATCCCGTCAGCATGGCGCTCGAACAGTTCGCGCACCGCATCATGCAGCTTGCGCCCCTTATCCGTCAGCTTGACCCGCACCGAGCGGCGGTCCACATCACAGCGCTGGTGGTGCATATAGCCGTTTTCCACCAGTTTTTTCAGGTTATAGCTGACGTTCGAGCCCTGATAATAGCCACGGCTCTTCAATTCGCCTGCCGTGACCTCGTTATCGCCGACATTGAACAGCAAAAGGGCCTGAACCGGATTGATCTCGATGATCGCCAGACGTTCGAATTCGTCCTTGATCACATCCAGCAGCAATCTGTGCAGCCGTTCCACAAGGGCCAGCGTGTCCAGATACCCGGTCATGAGCCCCTGCTGCATGGCGCGGTCCGCGACCACGCCGCCCATCTGGCCCATAGGGGGTTCTATACTCATCTCATTCTCCGCATCATCTATGCCCCGAAAGACACCATGCGGGAAAATGCCAAAATTTCGGTTAAGCGAATTAAATCTATCGCAAATCTGACAATAATTTTCAGACAACATGGCGGAAGCAAGGCAATTTGCCCCTTCCGCCATAATTGAATCATGCAACCGAATGACGTTTTTTCGCAAAGGCCGCAATCACTTGCAGCAGTTGAAGATACTCCGGCGGGCAGGGTTTCGCCCCCGACACCCACAGATAGAGATCCTGATCATATTCTTCCAGCAGCGCGTCATAGAGGTCCAAGGTGGCCGGATCCATCTTTGCCAGCTCGCTATCGGCAAAGGGGCCAAGCACCATGTCCATCTCTTTCATCCCGCGCCGCCAGCTGCGCATCACCATCCGCTTCAACCGTGCTTCCGGCGTTTCCTGAACCTGTCCGGTCATTGGCTCTCTCCCGCTTTGACCCTGCGCTCCAGCCGTTCCAGCCGCGCATCGAGGTCTTTGATCACCGCACGGGCCTCGCGTATCTCGCGCAAGATCTCCCGCTCTCGTTCTGCCTCATCTACCCCTTGCGGCGGCCCGTCAAGTCCGGCGCCCTCGCCATTGAGCAGCCACATCAGCGAAACATTCAACATACCCGCCACCATCTGCAACTTGTTGGCACGCGGGTCGGCCATATCCTCTTCCCATGACTGCAGCGTCTCCAGCCGCACGCCCAGCTTTGCGGCCAGTTCGGTCTGGCTCAGCCCTGCGGCCTCGCGCGCCCCCTCCAGCCTGTCGCCAAAGGTCGCGGCATCCCCGCCATACCAGTCATCCGCCATGGGGCCTCCTCTTGATCGCCATTTGACCCGAGCGTAAGACATGACCACGCAAGTTACAAACCCATCCGAACGGAGCCCCTCATGGCCTTTCTCTCCGACAGCCTCGCCCGTGTGAAACCCTCGCCCACCGTGGCCATGACTGGCAAGGCGGCAGAGCTGAAGGCCGCAGGGCGCGACATCATCAGCCTTTCGGCGGGCGAGCCCGATTTCGACACGCCGCAGAACATCAAGGAGGCGGGCGCCCGCGCCATTACTGAGGGCCGCACCAAATATACCACCGTTGACGGGATCGCCGAGCTGAAACAGGCGATCTGCGATAAATTCGCCCGCGAGAACGGGCTGAGCTATACGCAAGCGCAGATCAGCGTGTCCTCGGGCGGCAAGCAGGTGCTGTTCAACGCTTTCATGGCCACCCTGAACCCGGGTGACGAGGTGATCATCCCCACGCCCTATTGGGTCAGCTACCCCGATATGGTGCTGATCGGGGGCGGCACGCCGGTCTTCGTGCAGGGCAATCCCGAGATGGGCTACAAGATCACGCCCGAGGCTTTGGAGGCCGCGATCACGCCGCAAACCAAATGGTTCCTCTTCAACTCGCCCTCCAACCCCTCGGGGGCGGGCTATACGCGGGCAGAACTCAAGGCGCTGACCGATGTGCTGATGCGCCACCCCCATGTCTGGGTGATGACCGACGACATGTACGAACACCTCGTCTTTGACGGCTTCGAATTCTGCACCCCCGCCGAGGTGGAACCCGCGCTTTATGACCGCACGCTGACGGTGAACGGCGTGTCCAAAGCCTATGCGATGACCGGCTGGCGGATCGGTTATGCCGGTGGTCCGGTGGAGCTGATCACCGCGATGCGTAAGATGCAGTCGCAATCCACCTCGAACCCCTGCACCATCAGCCAATGGGCCGCTGTCGAGGCGCTGAACGGGCCGCAGGATTATATCCGTGACAGCCGCGAGGCCTTCCACCGCCGCCGCGATCTGGTGGTTGCGGGGCTCAACGCCTGCCCCGGCATCACCTGCCCCACGCCCGAAGGGGCCTTCTATGTCTACCCGTCCATCAAGGACTGCATCGGCAAAACTTCGGCCCAAGGCACCAAGATCACCGATGACGAGACCTTCTGCACGGCGCTTCTGGAAGAAACCGGCGTGGCCACGGTGTTCGGCGCAGCCTTCGGCCTCAGCCCCAACTTCCGCATCAGCTACGCCACCTCGGACACCGTGCTGACGGAGGCTTGCAACCGGATCAAACGCTTCTGCGAAGGCCTCAGGTAAGCCACATCGCGAAGGTCGCGCCACCCTGCGGCCAGCCGATTACGAGACGTCTGGAACAAAAAGAAAAGCCGCTCGGTCGAGCGGCTTTTCCCGTTTAACTCAGGCCGCTTTCACGCCCGATTTACGACGACGCAGCGCTGCAAAGCCACCCAGCGCGCCAAGCAGCAAAATGCCACCCGCCGGAAGCGGCACGGGGCTGACCTGCTCATCGCCACCACCGTGACCGCCGTGGCCACCATGACCACCCTGCCCGTCATGACCGAAATCGGCCGAGCAGCCACAATGCGGTTTGGTCGCCTCGGCATAATCAGGGGTATCCCCCCACTTATGGTCGTCTTGGTCTTTCCAGTCCTTGTCAGACCCGAACCAATCCCCATGCCCCTCGGATTTGAAGTCGCTGGAATAGCCATAATCCTTGCTATCCATGGACTTAGAGTCCGCTTGGTATGTCGATGCGAATACCGAGCTTCCCCACACGCAAATCGTCGCAACAGTTGCGATTTTCTTAATCATAAAAAAACATCCTTATAGGCTGTCAAAAGTGTGCCCCACCCACCACAGGTCGAGTCACGTAAGGTAAACATGTTTCTCCACCCGAGAATTGCAATGAGGATTTTCTTCAATCGGCGGAAGATCGCATAACATGCCGTTATCAAGCCGGAAGAGCCATATTTTATTGACCCCTCGCGCAAGCGGTCAGTTGATCCCCCACCGCAGTTGTCGTTAAGGATGGTGCATCAACAGTCTGGAAGCTGCCCCATGAGCCTCGATCTGCCCGAATATTACTTCCGAATCCGCGAGAATGGCGCGGCCGTATTTCGGGTAGACACCCAGAACCGCCAGCGCCGGATCGAGATGGATCAGATCGCCGTGGTCAATATCCGCAATGGAGACATCAAACCGCAGGGCGGGCGCGAGCTGACCGATGCGGATATGCGCCAGATCACCCAATGGATGGCCGATCGCAGTGCCCTGCTGGCGCAGCGCGACATCGACGACATCCACCGCGCCGTCGATTACCTGAACCTGACCACGCAATGGGTGCAGTCAAAAGCCACCGATGCACAGCTCGAGCATGTCACAGACGCGCTGTTGCTGGCCATGCATGATCTGCGCAGCGTTCTTGTGCGCAAGAAGGCCGAGCGGCTGATGGGACAGCAGGCCGAGACCCGCGACGATTAGGCCATAGGGCGCCGCCCGCCGCCGCGCACGACCCAGAAGCGATACATCAGCAGCGACGAGGCCGTCGCAAGCCCTGCGGCCAGCCCCAGCCAGACCCCGTGCGATTGCAGCCCTACATGGAAGGCCAGCACATAGCCCGTGGGAATCCCGACCAGCCAATAGCTGGCCAGCGCGATCCACATCGGCACGCGCGTATCCTGCAGGCCGCGCAGCAACCCCATTGCCAGCACCTGCATGGCATCGAACAGCTGGAACAGGCCCGCCAGCGCCAGCAGGCCGCTTGCCAGCAGCAGGATCTGCGCGGAATCCCCGCCCGGCTTCAGGAACAGGCTGACAATCTTTTCCGGAATGCCCAGAAATGCGGTCACCGTGACCGCCACGATGACCAGTGACATGCAGATCACCGTGATGGCCCCGCGCCGCAGATGTTCGGGGGCACCGGCCCCATAGGCGCGCCCTGCCCGCACGGTCGCGGCATTGGCCAGCCCCATATGCAGCATGAAGGCCAGAACACTGGTTTCCATGACAATGCCATTGGCCGCCAGCTCGATTGTGCCAAGCCATCCCATCATCAGCGCGGCCATCTGGAACATGGACGCCTCGGCCAGAATGGTCAGCCCGATCGGAATCCCCATCCGCGCCACGGCCCCGAACGCAGACCAGTCAGGGCGCCAGAACCGCTGCCACAGCGCCACATGCGACAGCCCGCGCGCACGATGGGCATAGACCATCAGCACCAGCATCGACACCGTCTGCACCAGCACCGAGGAAAGCGCCGCGCCGCGCACGCCCATTTCGGGAAAGCCCATCTCGCCAAAGATCAGAAGCCAGTTGCAGACGATATTCAGCCCCACCGCAGAAAGCGTGACCCAAAGCACGATCTGTGTCCGCTCGAACGCCGAAAGATAGCTGCGCAGCACCGCCACCACCAGCATGGGCACGATGCCAAGCCCCGCGATGCGCAGATAGTCCTGTGCCAGCCTCGCGGTTTCGGGGGCCTGCCCCAATGCCTGTAGCACCGCAGCGGAATGCCACATACAGGGAATCGAGACCAGCCCCGTCAGCACCGACAGCCACAGCGCCATACGGGTATCGCGCCGTGCCTGCGTTTCGTCATTGGCCCCCAGCGCCATCGAGACGCGCCCGATGATCGCATTGGCAAAGCCCGTGCCGAAGAGAAAGAAGAAGAACAGGTAATTCGTGCCCAGAACCACAGCGGCCAGTTCCGGCACCCCGTACCAGCCCATCATGATCGTATCGGTCACACCAAGCCCTGCTGCCGCAAGGTTCGACCCTACCAGCGGCAAGCCCAGCGTAAGAATGGCGCGCATATGGCCAAACGCCCCCATCGAGGTGTCGAGGGGTTTGTCGGTCTGGGTCATCACGGGGCTGGCCATTTCGCATTCCTGATCGAGTGGTCAATAATCAGCCCGTGCCACGCCCCCATGAACCCGTCAAGCCTTAGTAAGCATCGCTAGGATTGCGCGCGGCGTTACTTTTGCGTCATCGGGGCGCGCCGGGGAAGGCGGGCGCGGCCTGTAATCATCGGCGTCACAAGGTTCTCGCGCTTCCAGAAGCGATACCAGAAAATCGCCAGCACATGTATGATGACCAGCGCCAGCAGCAGATTGGCGAGGGTCTCGTGCAGATCAACCGCCCGCACGGCGTTCTCGTACCCCACCCAATCCGCAAAGGGGCCGACATTGATATAATCATCCGGATCGGACACCAGACCCGTGCCGACCTGCGCCGCCAAGAGCCCCAAGATCAGCACAACCGATAACGCGCCCACAGGATTATGCCCGCGCGTGTAGGACGGCTTGCGCGACACCAGCGTGCGACCATAGCGCGCAATCGCGCCGGGCCCTTTTACAAAGCTGGCAAACCGCGCCGTTTGCGGGCCGAAAAACCCCCAGAAGACGCGGGCCACGACCAGCGCGCCGATGCCGTAGCCCAGCCAGAAATGCAGGCTCATGTCAACGGGCCCCCATTTTCCAAGCCCCCATGCACCACAGACCAGCACCACCAGCGCCCAATGGAACGCGCGCACGAAAGGATCCCAGACCGGCACTGTCTCGAAGCGGCTGTCGGTGTCGGAGGGATCCGATTGAAATCGATGCGTCATGACAAATCCTTTTTCAAAACCCTGCCCGCCGAGTGTCGCGCAAGGTCGCTCTGATGTCATGCAGTAAATCGGTCAGGACGGGGCAGCGGTCAGGATGGACGCTGCATCACGAAATCGATCAGCGCGGCACGGCCCGAATGCCCCTCTCCCTCGCTCAGATCGGCATCGTAATCGGCCTGATGCAGGATTTTCCAGCGCGGAAACGCCTCGCGCAGCAGATCCAGATCATAGAGCTGTTCCACATTGCTCGGCCCGCCTGTGCCATAGCGCGGCTGACGACGGGCAAAGCCGTGGATCATCACCACCCCTCCCGGCGCGACCGCACGCCGCATGCCGTCGAAAATATCCTCGCGGAAGGCCGGATCGGCAAACTGGATGAAACAGGCCAAAAGCGCGTCATATTCGGCCACGGGCCAATCCCAGCCGCGCAGATCCTGCGATAGCATGGTGATCGTCACCCCCCGCGACGCCGCCAGCCGCTGGGCTTTCTCACGCGCCGGAGCCGAAAGCTCGACCCCCGTCACCTCCAGGCCCTGCTCGGCCAGAAACACGGCATTGCGCCCTTCGCCCTCGGCCAGCGACAGCACGCGCATACCCGGTGTCAGCCGCCCTGCCTGACGGCGCACGAACTCTGCCGGAGCGGTTCCGAAAACATAGTCCGAATGGGCATAGCGTTGATCCCACATTCTCCTCCTCCTTTATATCTTTTGACTCAAAATGGCATTCGCACCCTATGTAACAAGATGACGTAGTCTCTTGCCCTCAAAGGGAAAACCCCTCAGGCACAAACCAGCCTGCCAATGGGCCGTTTTCCACCCATGACGCCCGCAAAACAGGCAGGCGGCAAACCGGCGGCCCCGATCCGGCCAACCGGACGTGAAACTTCCTGTGGACGGTTTCGGCAGGGCGCTTGCCGATTTTGCCCCAAATGATGTATGGCTCAAGGCCAACCCCACCAAAGAAAGCGAGCAGATGTCCGACGATCTTCTCTCCACCCAGTCCGAGTCCGAATATGACGCCTCCTCTATCGAGGTGCTGGAAGGGCTGGAACCTGTTCGCAAACGCCCCGGCATGTATATCGGCGGCACCGATGAGCGCGCGCTGCACCATATGCTGGCCGAGATCCTCGACAACTCGATGGACGAAGCCGTGGCAGGCCATGCCAGCCGCATCGAGGTCGAGCTGAACGCGGATTACTCGATCACCGTGCGCGACAATGGCCGCGGCATCCCGATCGACCCGCACCCGAAATTTCCGGGCAAATCGGCGCTGGAGGTGATCCTGTGCACGCTGCATGCGGGCGGCAAATTCTCGGGCGATGCCTATGCAACCTCGGGCGGCCTTCACGGGGTGGGCGCGTCGGTGGTGAATGCGCTGTCGGATCTGATGGTGGTGCAGGTTGCCAAGAACAAGAAGCTCTACGAACAGCGCTTCTCGCGCGGCATCCCGCAGGGGCCGGTGGCGGAAATCGGTGCCGCCCCCAACCGTCGCGGCACTATGGTCACCTTCCATGCCGACGAGCAGATCTTCGGCCATCACCGCTTCAAACCGGCGCGGCTGATCAAGATGGTGCGCTCGAAGGCCTATCTGTTCTCGGGCGTTGAAATCCGCTGGAAATCCGCGATTGACGATGGCGAGACGCCCACCGAGGCCACCTTCCACTTCCCCGGCGGTCTGGCCGACTACCTGATGGAAACGCTGGGCAAGGCGATGACCTATGCCGACCGCCCCTTCTCGGGCAAGGTCGAGTTCCGCGAGAAATTCAACGTCCCCGGTTCGGTCGAATGGGCGATCAACTGGACCCCCTCGCGTGATGGCTACATCCAGTCCTATTGTAACACCGTTCCCACCCCCGAGGGCGGCACCCATGAAGCGGGCTTCTGGTCAGCGATCCTCAAGGGCATCCGCGCCTATGGCGAGCTGATCAACAACAAGAAAGCGTCGAACATCACCCGCGACGACCTGATCACGGGCGGCTGCGCGCTGGTGTCCTGCTTTATCCGCGAGCCGGAATTCGTCGGCCAGACCAAGGACCGTCTGGCCACCGTCGAGGCGCATCGTCTGGTCGAGGGCGCCGTCCGCGACCATTTCGACAACTGGCTGGCCTCGGATACGAAATCCGCCGGCGCGATCCTTGATTTCCTTGTGCTGCGCGCCGAAGAGCGTCTGCGCCGCCGTCAGGAAAAGGAAACCGCCCGTAAATCGGCCACCAAAAAGCTGCGCCTCCCGGGCAAGCTGACCGATTGCACCGCGAAAAACCGCGCCAATACCGAGCTGTTCATCGTCGAGGGCGACTCGGCAGGTGGCTCGGCCAAAGGCGCGCGCAAACGCGAAACGCAGGCTCTGCTGCCGCTGAAGGGTAAAATCCTGAACGTCCTCGGCGCGGCCTCTTCGAAACTGGGCACCAATGCCGAGATCAGCGATATCTGCGAGGCGTTGGGTGTGGGCCTTGGCACCAAGTTCAACGTCGAGGACCTGCGCTATGACAAGATCATCATCATGACCGATGCCGATGTTGACGGTGCGCATATCGCGTCGCTTCTGATGACCTTCTTCTTCACCCAGATGCGCCCGCTGATCGACCAAGGCCACCTTTACCTCGCCTGCCCGCCGCTCTACCGCCTGACCCAAGGCGCCAAGCGCATGTATGTGGCCTCCGACGCCGAGAAAGAGGAATGGCTAGCCAAGGGATTGGGCGGCAAGGGTAAAATCGACGTGCAGCGCTTCAAGGGCTTGGGCGAGATGGATGCCAAGGACCTGAAAGAAACCACGATGGACCCCGCCACCCGCAAACTGATCCGCGTCACCATCGACGATGATCTGGGCGGAGAGACGGCCGATCTGGTGGAGCGCCTGATGGGCAAGAAACCCGAGCTACGCTTCCAGTATATCACCGAGAACGCCCAATTCGTTGAGGAACTGGATGTGTGATTGATGGGGCTCCGAAATTACATACCCGACTTGGATGTCTTAACTGGCTCAAGAATGCTCCTGATAACAGCCAGTATTCTCACTTTTGTTCTATCGGCAATTTCACAGGAAGACCCTATATTAGCGCTTAAGGATATCGCGCTTCTAAATGCTCTGTCGCTTCCTCAAATCGCCCATCTCTGCAAACTCACGACGATAGCAGCCCTAATAGTATTCTGGCTTCAGAGTCTGTTTGTGCTTCCTGTTGAATGGGAAAAAAGAGGCTACAAACAAATATGGAGCATGCTAGAAAGCCAAGAGGATTACGAAAATTGGCTGATCAGACATTTCGAACGTCGTGAAAAATTAGCAAACCAGGGCGTACCGGCTTCGCTAAAAATAGACGAAATCAACGAGTTAACACAAATTCTGCGCACCCAACAAAAGTCTATCCTTTCATCTGAGACAAAAGGGCATTTTGTCGAGAGTGTTATCGTAAAGTATTTGCTTCCATCTGCCATCGCAGTCCTAAGCTTAAAATACCCTAGCTTATTAGCCAACTAACCCGCAGAAGAGTGCCTTCATGACCACCATCACCTCCCCCGACCTCACCGTGACCGTCTCCGAGATGGGCGCAGAGATGCAGTCGCTTGTCTTCCGCGGGCAGGAATTCCTCTGGGACGGCGATGCCGCGTGGTGGACGGGGCGCTCGCCGATCCTGTTTCCCATCGTGGGCCGTGCGCCCGACGATAGGATCGAGATCCGTGGCGAGAGCTTCGATATGCCCCAGCACGGGATCGCCCGCCGCCTGCCCTTTACGGTGGTGGCGCAGGACGAATCCCATGTGACACATGAGCTGACCGCATCAGAGGCGACCGCAAGCTACCCCTACAAGTTCCGCCTGCAGTTGACCCATCGCGTGACCGGCCCGACGCTTGAGGTCGCCGCCACCGTGACCAATGAAGACACCGCCCCGATGCCCTTCGGGCTCGGCTTCCATCCGGCCTTCCGCTGGCCGCTGCCCAATGCCACCGGCGCGCATAAAGTCGAGCTGGCCAATGGCGCCGAGCCCGCGATGAACCGCGTGGTCGATGGGTTGATCTCGCGCGAAACCGAGGCCTCGCCCTTCCATCAGGGCAGCCTGACGCTCAGCCATGAGCTATTCGCCAAGAACGCCGCGATCTTCCCCGAAGGCACGGGCGAGGCGCTCCGGTATCAGGGTGAAACCGGCCCGAGCCTCGATTTCCGCTTTGCCAATCTGCCGAACCTCGCGCTCTGGCAGCCGCCCGGCGCGCCGTTCCTGTGCATCGAGCCGTGGCACGGGATGGCGGCTTGGCATGGGGCGGGGGCAAAAATCGAGGACCGCCCCTATACGCTAAGCCTAGGCGCGGGCGAGACCGCCCGCTTTGCGTGGTTCGTGACGATCCGCGAGTAACCTAACAGATGCGGGGAAGTTGTTCCCCCACCAGCATATCGACGATGCGGGTGCCGCCGAATGCGGTGCGCATCCGCACTTGGCCCGCATGGTCTGCCACGGCCCGCCCGATGATCGCGGCACCTTTGCCTTCGGGCAGGGTTTGCATAGCGGCAAGCGCGGCCTCGGCTTGTTCTTCCGGCACAAAGAGCACCAGACGCCCCTCATTGGCGAGGTAAAGGGGATCGAGGCCCAAGATCTCGCACATGCCGACGACCTCGGCGCGCAGCGGAAGGGATTCTTCCTCGATCACAATGCCACAGCCCGCCTCTTCGGCGATTTCATTGAGGGCAGAGGCAAGCCCGCCTCGGGTCAGGTCGCGGGCAGCACGGGCCTCTGGCGCGGCATTCAGGGCGGCCTCCATCAGGTGACCGAGGGCTGCGCAATCGCTCTCGATGGCCGAGGAAAGCGCCAGATCGCCGCGGGCCGCGAGGATGGTCGCGCCGTGATCGCCCAGCACCCCGTTGACGATAGCCACATCGCCCGCGCGGACATGGGAGGCCGCCATATCGCGGGAGGCGGGGATCACGCCGATGCCGGAGGTGGTGATGAAGACGCCATCGCAGGCACCGCGTTCGACGACCTTGGTATCGCCTGTCACGATGCGCACGCCCGCGGCCTCGGCCTCGCGCGTCATAGTGGCCACGATGCGGCGCAGAAGGGCGAATTCGGTGCCTTCCTCGATGACGAACCCCGCCGAGAGCCAGAGCGGTTTTGCCCCGCCGACAGCGAGGTCATTGACCGTGCCGCAGATGGCGAGCTTGCCGATATCACCGCCCGGAAACTCCAAGGGGGTGACGACGAAGCCATCGGTGGTGAAGGCAAGGCGCGCGCCCGGTTCGCGCAGGGTCTCGGTCATCAGGCGGGCCTGATCCTCCATGCCGGGGGGGGCGAAGGCGGAGGTAAAGATTTCCTCGATCAGGTCGCGCATTGCGCGGCCACCGCCGCCATGTGCCAAGGTGACGCGTTCGCCTCTTAGTGCCATAAGTCTTGTCCTTTGAGGGGGGCTGCGGCGCAACGGGGCATCGAGCCCCGCTTGCGCCGCCGGAGGCCTTGCCTCCGATGCCGCCTATGATTTCGGTTATTCTGCCGCTGTGCGGGCGCCGCCATATTGCCAATAGGCTGCGCAGGCGCCTTCCGAGCTGACCATCAGCGCGCCAAGGGCTGTTTCCGGTGTACAGCCCTTGCCGAATTGCGGGCATTGGGTCGGTTTGATCCGGCCCGTCATGACCTGACCACAGGCGCAGCCCTCGACTTCCGGCACCTCTCGGCGACCCACCGCATAGCCGATGCCGAATTTCTCTTCGGCGTCATAGGCGCGATAGGTTTCGCGGATACGCAGGCCCGAGGCGTCGATTTCGCCCAAGCCGCGCCATTCAAACGAGGGGCGTTTTTCATAGACATCCTCGATGGCCGCCAGCGAGACCGGATTGCCATTTTCGGGCACCACGCGACCATATTGGTTTTCTACGCGCGGTTGGCCTTGTTCGATCTGGGTCAGCACCATCAGCACCGATTGCAGAAGATCGGTGGGTTCAAAGCCTGCCACCACGATCGGTTTGCCATAGTCTTGCGCAATAAAATCATAGGGGTGGATGCCGATCACCATCGACACATGGCCCGGCCCGATAAAGCCGTCGAGCATCATATAGGGGTCATCGAGCAGCGCCTTGATGGGTTCGGGCACGGTGATATGGTTGCAGAAGACGGTGAAGTTTTTAAGCCCCTCACGCGCCGCCTGCTGGATCGCCAGCGCGGTGGACGGCGTGGTTGTCTCGAACCCCAGCCCGAAAAACACCACCTCGCGGTCGGGATTGCGCCGCGCCAGTTCCAGCGCATCAAGGGGGCTATAGACCATACGGATATCGGCCCCATCGGCCTTGGCCTGAATGAGCGACTTCGTCGAGCCAGGCACCCGCATCGCATCGCCGAAGGTGGTGAAGATCACCTCGGGGCGCTCGGCCAGTTCGATACATTCATCGACCCGCGCACGCGGTAGAACACAGACCGGACAGCCCGGACCATGAATGAACTCGATGCCCTCATGGATCAGCTTGTCCAGCCCGTAGCGAAAGATCGAATGCGTATGCCCGCCGCAGATCTCCATGATATGCACGGGCTTTTCGCGGGTGGCACCTATCGCATCGGCTTTCTCGGCAATCGCCGTCAAAAGGGCGCGCGCCAGTTTCGGGTCGCGGAATTCGGAAGCAAATTTCAGCGCCATCTTACACCCGCCCTTCCAGCGCCGCGTCACCGGCTGCCATCTGTTCCAGCGCCTCCTGCGTCTCGCCCAGCTCATGCAGGGCGGCCAAAGTCTGCGCGGCCTCGTCCTCATCGATCTTCGCCATAGCGAAGCCCACATGGATCAGCGCCCATTCCCCGATCAGCCCCTGCAAAGGACCATCGGCAATACAGGCCACATTGACCGCACGCCGCACCCCCGACACTTCGGCCAGCGCCATCATACGCGCCTCATCGGTGATCTCGACGATCTGTCCCGGAATGCCCAGACACATCAGTCTTCCTCCTCATCCATACGGGCTGACGGCCCCATTATTCCGTAACGGTCGAGCTTGGCCCGCAGACCCACACGGCTCAGGCCCAGCTCGGAGGCCGCACGGCTTTTGTTCCAGCGATGGCGGGTCAGCGTCTCGCGCAGGATCCGCATCTCCATCAATTCGATCCGGTCTTTCAACTGCCCGCTGGCCTGTAGCGCGTCTTCTTCCGCCGCGCGATCCGCCCCCTCATCCGAAGGCACAGCCTGCAGGATATGGCGCGAGATCAGCTCGGCCCCCAGCACGTTTTCCTGCGCAAAGATCAGCATACGCGTGACCTCGTTGGTCAGTTCGCGCAGATTCCCCGGCCAGTCGTAGTTTTCCAGAAATTCCAGCGCCGCCGCGTCAAAGCCCATGACGGGCTTGGAATGGGTCGAGGCCGCCTCGGCCAGAAGATGCTGCGCCAGCATGGCCACATCGCCACGTCGCGCCCGCAACGGCAAAAGCCCGATCTCGCCTACTGACAGCGCATAGTAAAGATCGGTGCGGAACCCGCCCTCGGCCACACGCGAACGCAGATCCACACCCGCACCACAGATCAGCCGCAGATTGGTGCCCACCGTTTCCTGCCCGCCCACCGGCGTGATGGACCCTTCGGACAGCACACGCAGCAAGGCCAGTTGCATCGCAGGCGAGGCTTCCTCGATCCCCGAAAGGTAGAGCGTGCCGCGATCCGCTTTCTGCATGAGCCCGATGCGGTTCACCCCGCCCGGCAAGACACCGCGCTTGGCCCCGAAAAGTTCCACCATGGCCAGATCTTCCGGCAGGCCCGCCAGATTGAATTCATAAAACGGCTTTTCCGACCGCAGGCTGCCATAATGCATCGCGCGGGCCAGTTGCGCCTTGCCAGTGCCCGCCTCGCCCGTCAGCAGAACCGGAATGTCGAAACTGGCATATTGGCGCGCAATCGCCACCGCATCATTCATCGCGGAATTGGGGCTGCGCAGGATGGTTTCAAAGCCCATCCCTTCGCGCAGGGCACGGCGACGCTTTTCCAGACGGCTTTCGGATGTGCTGGACAGAAAGCGCATCTCGAGCTGCATCCGCTCGTTGTCACGCGCAAGATGGAACAGCTTCACCGCATTGCGCACCGCCATCAAAAGCTGTTCGGGATGCCACGGTTTGGCAATGAACTGATGCACGCCCGCATCATTGATCGCCGCCACCATCGAATTGCTGTCGGTATAGCCGGTGATCATCATCCGCACGGTTTCGGGCCAACGCTCGCGCACCTCGGTCAGGAAATCCACCCCCGTCCGCCCCGGCATGCGCTGGTCACATAAAATCGCCTGAATCCATTCGTTTTCCAGCACGTCCAGCGCGACCGACGCATCCGGAGCGGTGAAAATCTCGAACTCGTCCTCAAGCGCAAGTTTCATCGCCGTCAGCGAATGCGGCTCGTCATCGACCAGCAGAATGGAGGGCAAAGGGGCGCGCGCCATCAGCGCGCCTTGCGGGCCAATCCCGCCTTCAGCCAGTCCAGCCATGCCGCCATTCCCTCGCCCGTGCGGGCCGAAACGCGCAGAATGATCAGGTCGGGATTCACACGGCGCAGATTGGCCTCGTAAAGATCCAGATCGACATCACAATGGGGGGCCAGATCCACCTTATTCAGAAGCGCGATCTTGGCAGCTGTGAACATATCGGGGTATTTCAGAGGCTTGTCCTCACCCTCGGTGACCGAAAGAATGGCCACTTTGGCATCCTCGCCCAGATCAAAGGCCGCAGGACAGACCAGATTGCCGACATTCTCGATAAACAGAAGCGCGTTTTCGGCAAGCGCAAGCCGCCCCAGCGCGGTGTCGACCATCTTACCATCCAGATGGCAGCCTTTGCCGGTATTGACCTGAATCGCCTGCGCGCCAGTGGCGCGGATACGGTCGGCATCATTGGTGGTCTGCTGGTCACCTTCGATCACCGCCAGAGGCTGGTCACCCAACATCTCGATCGTGCGACACAAAAGCGTGGTTTTCCCCGAACCCGGCGACGAAACCAGATTTGTCGCAAAAATGCCATTCTGCGCCAGATATGCACGGTTTTTCGCGGCAAAATCATTGTTTTTGGACAATATGTCCGTCTCGATTTCAATCAGGCGCGCCTGCGAGAAGCCCGGCACCTCAACGCCCGCGGCACCATGTCCGCAATGGATATCAAGGCCGTCGCTGACCACCTGACGCGCAGCTTGCGGCTGCGCCATAGGTCTGGTGGGCACCCCTTTCGGCAGATCGAACGGCAGTTGCCCCCTGGCCAGTTGCTGGCCCTGCTTTGCCAGATGCGCCTTGAATTCATCCTCGACCGAATGGCCGCTACAACCGCACACCGTGCACATCACGCCACCTCCATATCTTTAATCCGCATCTCGTCGCCCCCCTGCGGCATCAACTTGCCGCCCCCGCAGCGCGGGCATGGGTCCAGACGATCCATAATCTCCACCTCTTCCATACAATCGTAGCACATCGCCCGACCGGGAAGATCAATGATTTCAAGTACCGCACCCTCGGCAGGGCTGCCACGCATAACCACGTCGAACGCAAATTCCAGTGCGTGCTTTTCCACCCCGGCAAAGCGCCCGATCTCAAGGCGTAGCTTGGTGATCTGTGTCACCCCATTGGCACGGGCGGCGTCTTCCACCACGGAGCGGATTCCTTCGGCAATCGACATCTCATGCATGCGACACCCCCTCGATCTCGACCGCCACGCAAGGGTCCAGAATATCCACAACCAAAGCGGCAAGCCCAGCTTTCCGCCAAGGCAATGTGGCCAGCGACAGCTCGAGCGCACCGCCCGGAGCGAGCAGGTGATCGGTGGGCGTCACACGCTCCACCGCGCTCACCACGCCGCCCGAAAGCTGTCCGCGCAGCGCATAAACCCCGCGCGCGGCCTCGACCAGCGCTGTATTATCGGGGCGCAGCACCGGTGCCGCAGGGCGGGTCACGACCCGCGTCAGATCCACAAGCCGCCCCAGCGCCCGCCACAAAGGACCGCGCCCCCGCGTCTCTTCTGCCTGTTTCATCAGCGGATGGAACGCCACACGACCGGCGGGCGAATTTTCCTGCGCCATCTTCAGCATCGGGTCGAACAGATCAGCCACCCGCGCCTCGGCCTCATGCGGGGCAAATGCCGCATCGATCCCCGCCATCAGGGGCGACACCCCCTGCCCCGAGACAAGCCAAGCCGCCAGATCGGTAATTTCGCCACGGCCCCACAGATGGTGCAGCAATGCAGGCCCGCCCTGTGCCCACCCATCGGGCAGGGCTTGCGGCGCGTGCCCCAATGCCTTGGGCCAGAACAGAAAAAGCTTTGCAAGGTGGTCGCGCAGGATCTCGTGTCGGGTGTCTGACATATCGGCCGACAGCCCCAAAGACAGCCGCACCGCCTGCGACTGCGCCGCCCCGCACAGATTGAACAGCCGCCCCATCATCTGGGCTGCGGCCTCGGGGTCGCGCCCCCGCATCATGGCCCCCACAGAGATGGGCGCAGGCAGACGCAAACGCGGGGCAATCATCTCGCCGCGTCGCTCCAGACCTATGCCCAAAACCTGTTTCATTCCGTCTCCTTAGCGGGCTCCGATGCAAGCCCCCCCGAGATCAACTGACGCCGCGATGGTGTGGCCAGTTCGGCGACGCCGTCTTCGGAGAGCTGCGCGAATTCCGCGCCGCCGGTCTCGGCTTCTGCCTCTTTCTCTGCCAGCTCGGCCTCGCGGGTCGCGCGGATCTCTGACTTGCGGTCCGTCTCCGCGCGGTTCTCTTCCTTGAACAACTCCGCCATGATGGCCTGTGCCACCTCGCGCGCCTGCATCTGGGTCTGGAATTCCTCCATCGGAGAGAACAGCGAACAGGCTTTATAGCCCCCCGTCAGGTCCCGCTTGTTATGGATGAACTCATAGCAGCCGGACGGAAATTCCACCATTTCTTTGGCCCCGGGAACCAGATCGGACCAATCCTCGCCTGCGCCCGGCAGAAGGATCAGGTTCATGAACCACGGGCTGAACAGCACCCCCAAAGCGCGTCCTTCATAGGGGCGGAACCCCACGGCCTCGACCGAAAGCGCCTTATTCGACAGCGGCACGTCGCGCATGGTCGAATTCCAGATCTCGCGAAAATCGGCTGTCAGATTTCGAACATGCTCGTCGATCCGGCGCTGCTCGATCATCAGCGGCGCGCCGGGGTCCTCGCGGACCATGAACTGGGCTTTGGGCGCATCGCAATTCGGACATTTCCAGTCTTCTGGCAGCGCATTGAACGGCGTTCCGGGCAAAACCTGCCGGAAATCATCGCCGATTGCCGGATCATAGGTTGACCAGCAGATCTTGCATTCCATCAACGCCTGATCGGAAATCCGGTCATGCGCGCCCATATAACTGCCTTCAAACCCTGTCATTTGTGCAACATCCGCACTCATCTGATCGCCTCCAGCACTTCGCGGATACGGTCGGCGCTGTCTTCCAGATCTTCCGGTGCGGCAAGAGCCACTTCGGGCATATCGGTCACCTCGAACGTGTCCAGAATAAGCGTGTCCATCGAGTTGAAAAACTGCACACGCCAGACATGGCGCAAGGCTGTGGCGGTAATCCGGCAATTTCCGTAGCCCCGCGACAGAATGGTAACCGCCCCTTCGCCCAGCACCCGATCCAGCCAGAGCAGATCCTCTTCGGTATGCGGCAGCAGCGTCAGATTGACGACATGCGGCATACCGCCCTTATAGCTTTCGGATTTGTCGTAAAGCTCGGCCACCAGAGCGGGCGCGTTGACCACACCATTCGGGCGCTGTGCCTGCGGCCCCTGCCCTTCGCGGAACGGCTCGAACGCACGGGTCATCGACACCGACGGCACCGGCCCGATCTCGATCCGGTCCACACCCGATCCGGCCACGGACCAGACCCCCGCAAAGACACTTTCCTGCACCATCAGGGCGGGGATGCCACGGATTTTCATGGCCACTTCCCCCTGCCCCATCGTCTCGGCGATCAGCGCACGGTTGGCCGCATCCAGCCCCGACAGGTCAAAGCTGGCCATCCCCCCCTTGGCGCAGGCCTCGACGGCTGTGGCAATATCGGCCAGCGTCTTCAAGGCAGGGCTCATCGCGGAAGGATCATCGACCTCGGGCATATGCGCGGAATAGGTGCGCATGCCCGAGGGCAGCTCCATATATTCCAGCTCCTCGCCGGTTTCCTGTGACCCGGGACCGAAGCCCATCGGCGGCAGATGGAAATTGTTCACCATGAGATCAGCCTTTCAGATCAAGGATATGCGAGGTGCGGGCAATATAGTCATCCCAGTCGCGGATTTTCTCGATAGCCCCCAGATAGACACCATCGCGATAGAACAAAAAGCCCGGCGTCTTCAGCGCGCGGGTCTGTTGGCGCAGCTCGGCCTCGATGGCATCATCGATCACCGCACAGTCGAACAGGTTCTGGAACGCCATACGCAATTCGGGCAGCACAACCGCCGCATCTGGCGTTTCCAGATTGCGCTTGGAATCCCCCGGCACAAAGAGGCAATGCACCCCCTCCTGCGCGGTAAAATCGGCCACCGCTTCCAGAGTGGCCAGACGGGGATAAGAGAACTCGTTACTCAAACGCTGCACCAGAGGATGGATTTCCCCCGAGGGCTTCGCGTCACTAGGCATTACAAAATCGTGCATTATCGGTCCTTCAGGCGGTTTTGCGGCCCTGCGCGGCAGCGGCAGCCAGATGCGGGGGAAGTTCGGGGCTGCGGGCTTCGAGATCGGCAAAAGCCGCGCCCAGATCGCCGCCCGCCATCAAGGCGCGCAACCCCTCGAGCGCCGCGGCGATCTTGGCGGCCTCATCGGCAGAGATCACCTCGCGCGCGGCCCCCAGAAACACCAGCAACCAGTCACCGGGCTGTGCTTCGGGGGTCAGCGACAGGTCGATCACCTGCGGCTGCCCTTCCTCGATCACATCACCGCGGATGCCTTCGCGCGCGATCAACTGCAGCGGAATACCGACGCACATCAGGCGCGCACCTTGGCCGCCGAGGGAAAGAAGCGGTGATCGCCGATACGGCAGGCCTCGTCCTCATCGGGACGTCCGTTCTCATAGGCACCGCGCTGGATCGAGACATCGGCCAGATCCTCGCTATCGGTCCGGCCGGGCACGACCGCAATATCCCAGCGTTGCAATTCGCGAATGCATTCAGCGATAGCGGGCTGGATCTGGTCGGACACCACCTGCCGCAGACCGCCGCCGTAATCCTCGATCTCTTCGGGCTGACAGCCGATCAAAGTCAGATATGCGGGCGCGTAGCCCATCAGCTCGGCGGTCGCCAGTACATCCTGAAAACCGGTCTGGTGCAGACTCATCTTTTTCGCCCCCATAAAGGCGGGCACGTCCTTGTCGCGCAGGGTCACCATCATGCCGGGTTCCAGCCCGAAATCAACGGCATCAAACACGATCAGCGCATCACATTCCTCAAGGAACGGCAGCAGATACAGCCCCTGCGTTCCGCCATCCATCAAACGGACATTCGCCGGAACGGAATAGGTCTGGGCCATGGTTTCGACGCAGCGCACGCCAAATCCTTCATCCGCCCAGAGCACATTCCCGATGCCCAATACCAGAATATTCTGCGGGACCTTGGTTTTATCGGCTTGCATGGCGTGCTCCTTTCGCCTGCTGGCAAGAGGCCTTTCGCCTCCGGTCATAGAATGACCATAGACAAGCGATGATCAAAAACAGAGCACTTCATGAAAAAAAGTATTCTTATAGCATATGACTGAATTTAATAGATAATATAGAATATAATACAAAAAGGATGCATGAATAATGGAAGCCACCTATCCACTTCAAGCGACAGTAAGGACAGGTGGCTTCCATAGCATAAGAGGCCAATTCACCCGAAAAGAGTCACGCCTCCCAGTCGCGTTCCGTTTGCAGGGCCTCCATATCACGGTTGCAGGTCAAAAGCGCGCCATGCAGGAAACTGCCGCGAATATGGGCTGCGAAATCTTTCTCGGCCAGATCGCCATCCACCCGCACGCCCTGCGACGGCACCCCATGCCCGACATAGCGCAACTGCGCATCGCCCTGCTTGGTCCAGAAAAACGGGATACGGTCGAAAGGCTGATCGGTCTGGCCCATGAGATAGGCGGCAAGATGCGCGCCCTGATCCGCCGCATGGGCCCAATGCTCGATCCGCAACCGCCCCGACCCATCACATGCCGGATAATTCGCGATGTCACCGATTGCGAAAATGGCCGGATCGGAGCTGCGGAACTGCGCATCCACCAGAACGCCGTTCTCCTTCTCCGCCAGATCCAGCCCTGCTTCTTTGGCAAGCGTCAGATCGGGGGCAACGCCGATGCCCAAAATCACCAGATCGGCCTCGAGCCGATGGCCGTTTTCCAGCGTCACCTGCGCCCCGTCGAAACCGGTCAGCGTGGTGCCCAGATGAAACGCGACCCCGTCACTCTCATGCTGGCGCTGCACGAAGTGTCCGATTTCGCGCCCCAGCGTTTTTTCCATAGGCACCTGATCCCGGGTCACCACATGGATTTTACGCCCCTCTGCGGCCAGCGCCCCTGCCGCCTCCAACCCGATGAAAGACGAGCCAAGCACCACGACCGAGCGCGCCGTCTCCGCCCGCGCCATGATCGCGCGGGCATCCGACAGGGTGCGCAGCGTGAAGACCGCGGCATGATCCGCCCCCTCAAAATCCGGACGGACAGGCACCGCCCCCGTGGCCAGCACGAGACTGTCATATTCAAGGATCTGACCATCGGACAGATGCACCTGTCTGGCCTGCCTGTCGATCTTGCGGGCGCTGATCCCCCGGAGCAGCACGGGTTGCGGATTGTGCGGATGGGCAAAAGGCAGCGCCGCCGCCTCGGGCGCCTTCATTCCTGACAGAACCTGCTTGGACACGAAGGTGCGATCATAAGGGGCCTCGGCATCCTCGGAGATCAGTGTCACCTTCGCCCCCTGCCCCGCCGTCACGAAGCGGTCGGCCAGAGCATGCCCTGCGGCGCCCGCGCCGATAATGACGATCTTCTCCTTCGGGGCCGCGCCCTGCGGCTCTGCGGCGGGCGCACGCTTTCCTGTCACCCGCAGGAGGCCATCAGTAATTTCGACCTGAAAGCAGCCAAGCGGCGTGATCGCCGGAGCACCTGTCGCCTCGCCGGTCCGAAGATCGAAACGGGCATGGTGGAACGGACAGCGGATTTCGCCCTCGGCAACAAGCCCCGTGCCCAGATCGGCCCCAAGATGGGTGCAACGGGCGGAGACGGCATAGGCCTGCTGCCCCTGACGCACCACCGTCACCTCCTGATTACCGAAACTCCCCGTAAGCGGCTGGTTCTCTTCAAGCGTGTCAAAACGGATGCCTGCCTTGAAATCGGGTTGGTCTTCCATGATGCTCCTCCTGAAATACGTTTCTCCCTCAACGCGAAGCGGCCGCCCACGTTCCCGCAGCGGCCCTCACAACAATGAAAGGCGCCGGAGCACCACCTCCAACGCCTTTCAACATAATGAAATTATTTATTTAAATTACTCTACCTCGTCATCCTTGAAGGTCCGGTGCCCCGAAATCATGGTCGAGACCATAGACTGGCGCGACATGATGTCTTCGCGGATCGCGACATAGATATGGATGATCATGAAAATGATGATCGCCCACATGCCAAGGTGATGCAGCGTGTGCAGACGCTGGCTGTTCTGCACAAGGCCAAGCACCCAGCCCATCAGCGTGTCAGGCAGCGATCCCTGACCAGCGCCTTCGGCATAAAGCGCCCAGCCGGTGACCAGCATGAAGGTCAGCCCGATGGTAATGAAGAAAAACATCGCAAGCTGCGCCAAGGGGTTATGGCCCACATATTTCTTCGGCTTGTTTTCAAGGAACAGATACCAGCGGATCTCGAACATGACCTCTTTCCAGAAATGCATGTTGAGGATCGGGACATAGAACATCTGTCTGGCATGGTGATTGCCCACCATTGCCCAGTAGAGCCGTCCGAAAAAACCGACCGTCAAGATCATGGCCGCCGCGAAATGCGCGAAACGGATATAGCCCATGACGAACTGGTTATAGGCCTCGTCGATCTGCATCGAAGGCAGCGGCGCGCCGATGAAATAGCCCGTGACGCAGAGAACGATGATGCAGGCCGCATTGGTCCAGTGCCACAGGCGCACCGGCGCCTCGTAGACATAGACCGAATTCTGCCGACGGATCGATTCAAGATCCGCCGCCGTCGCATCACCGGTCAGCCGTGCGCCGGGCATGATCTCCGACGCATCGACCGCAGGCTGGTGGATATGCTTGTCGGCCATGACTCAGTCCTCCTTGGACTTGCCAAAGACCTTCCGCACAGCTTCCAGCACCAGATAGACCGCCCCTACAGCAACCGCCGCCATCAGAAGATGCGCGATTTCATGCCCAAAGGGGCCGGGGGCCGTCGGGTGGCCCGGATGGGCCAGTGCCGGTGTCGCGGTCGCTGCAAATGCAGCCAGAATTGCCAGACGTTTCATAATGATCCCTCCCTTAGCGCACTTTGACCGTGGTCAGCTCTTGCCCGTCATTCGACATCACATGGGTCGAACAGGCGAGGCAGGGGTCGAAGGAATGCAGCGTGCGCAGCAATTCGACCGGCTCCTCGGGGCGTTCCATCGGGGTGTTCATCAGCGAGGCCTCGAACGCGCCGATATTCCCCTTGCTGTCACGGGGCGAACCGTTCCAGGTGGTGGGCACCACGCATTGATAGTTCTCGATGCGGCCATCCTTGATCTTGATCCAGTGGCCAAGCGCGCCGCGCGGGGCCTCGGTCATGCCCACACCCTTGGCCTCTTTCGGCCAGGTGCTCGGGTCCCATTTCTCGATATTGGCGGTCGACTGGTCGCCCGATTTGATGCGGTTGATCAGCTTGTCATAGAAATGCAGCTGCAAACGCGAGCAGTATTCGGATTCCAGCGCCCGTGCCGCAGTCCGGCCCAGCGTCGAGAAGACCGCATCAAACGGCAGATCCATCTTGGACAGCAGGCCATCGACCTGCCCCTTGATGTCCTCATGCCCTTTGGCATAACCGATGATGTAGCGCGCAAGCGGCCCCACCTCCATCGCATGGCCCTTCCAGCGCGGAGCCTTGATCCAGCTGTATTTGGCGCCCTCATCCAGCTCTTCGATATTGGTCTTGGTGCCTTTGGCATTGGGACCGAGTTCGAATTTCGGATTGGTCTCGCCATCCCAAGGATGCAGACCCTTGCCCGGCTCGCCATATTCATACCACGAGTGGTCAACGAATTCCTGCACCTGCTCGGGATCGCGCGGATCGACATCCAGCACTTCGTTCAGATTGCCATTGATGATCGCGCCGCGCGGTAGATGCAGCTGCTCGGGCGAGAAATCATTCGGATGCTCGGGAATATCGCCATAGGCCAGACAGGATTGCGACGACAGGCCGCCCCCGTAGAGCCAGTTCTTGTAGAAGCCGCCAATCGCGATCACATCGGGGATGTAGACATTGCGGTTGAATTCCAGCCCCTTGTCGATGATCGATTTCACAAGGTTGAGGCGTTCCATGTTGATCGCCCCCACCGAGCCCACGCCATCGATATTGATCGGGCACGGCACGCCGCCCACCAGCCAGTTGGGATGCGGGTTCTTGCCACCGAAGATGGTGTGCAGCTTCACCACCTCTTTCTGAAGATCCAGCGCCTCCAGATAGTGGGTGGTCGCCATCAGATCCGCCTCGGGCGGCAGTTTATAGGCGGGATTGTCCCAATAGCCGTTCTTGAACAGCCCAAGCTGTCCGCTTTCGACAAATTTCTTCAGCCGGTTCTGAACGTCGCGGAAATAGCCGGGAGATGACAGCGGATGGCTGGGAGACACCATCTGCTGCAGCTCCGACGTCGCCTTCGGATCGGCCTTGAGCGCATTGACGGGGTTGACCCAATCCAGCGCATGCAGGTGATAGAAATGCACGATATGGTCGTGGATCTGCAATGCCAGCTGCATCAGGTTGCGGATGGAGTTGGCGTTATCGGGGATCTGGATCCCCAGCGCATCTTCCACCGCGCGGCAGGAGGTCAGCGCATGGGTGCCGGTGCAGACACCACAGATGCGCTCGGTGAAGGCCCATGCATCCCGCGGGTCACGCCCCTTCAGGATCACTTCCAGACCGCGCCACATGGTGCCGGTCGAGACAGCGTTCCGGATGACGCCATTCTCGTCCACGTTCACTTCGCAGCGCATATGGCCTTCGATACGGGTGACGGGGTCCACAACAATCCGCTTGCCCGAATTGTCCATGGCATAGCCGTTGGGAGTATTGAGAACGCTCATGCTCAGACTTCCTCGTTTTTCTTCTGGGCGCGCTTGAGCGCGGAGACGGCGGCATGCACGGCCACGCTGGCACCGACAACGCCTGCGGCCACACCACCGACCTTATCGGCATTGGCCTCGATCCCGAATTGCTTGATATTGGTCAGCCGGTCATAGAAAGACCCCTGATCCCAGAACCCGTCTTCCGAACAGCCGATACAGCCGTGGCCCGACTGGATCGGGAAGCTCACGCCATCATTCCAGCGCACGGTGGAACAGGCGTTATAGGTCGTCGGGCCCTTACAGCCCATCTTGTAGAGGCAATAGCCTTTGCGGGCGTTCTCGTCGTCCCAATGTTCGACGAACTGCCCTGCGTCAAAATGCGGCCGGCGATAGCACTTGTCATGGATACGCTGCGAATAAAACATCGCCGGCCGCCCCTGACGATCCAGCTCGGGGAGCCGGTCGAAAGTAAGCATATAGGTGATAACACCGGTCATGACCTCGGCGATGGGCGGGCAGCCCGGAACCTTGATAATCGGCTTGTCGGTGATGACCTTGTGCACGGGGGTCGCACGGGTCGGGTTGGGGGCGGCGGCCTGCACACAGCCATAGGAGGCACAGGCCCCCCAGCTGATGATCGCCTTGGCATGCTGGGCGGCATGTTTGAGCTGCTCGGTGAAGGGCTTGCCGCCGATGATGCAATACATCCCGTCTTCATTCAGCGGCGGGTTCCCCTCGACCGCGAGGATGTAGTTGCCTTTGTATTTCTCGATCGTATCCTGCAGGGCGGCTTCGGCGGCATGACCTGCGGCCGCCATCAGCGTGTCGTCATAATCGAGCGAGATCATCGACAGCACGACATCCTTGGCCAGCGGGTGCGCCGAGCGGATGAAGCTTTCCGAACAGCAGGTGCATTCCAGCCCGTGCACCCAGATCACCGGCGTCCGCGGTTTGGTTTCCATCGCATGGGCGATCTTGGGCACGAAAGACGGCCCCAGCCCCAAAGCCGCTGCGGTGAGCGAGCAGTATTTCATGAAACTGCGCCGGGTGATCCCCTGACGGCGCATAACGTCGTAGAATGTCTCGATCGAGGACAAGACCTTCCCTCCCTGGTGCCTGGCTGCGGGATGGGGCCAAAGCCCGCACCGCGCGTGGTATGCCATTGGATGCCACAGGCGGACGGGCCAAGGCCCGCGGAAAATGACAAAATGTCACAGGTCCGTTTTATGATTTGTTTTCATACAGTTGGTCAAAAATATCCATATAGGACGCAGGATTGATCGGTCACTTGGCTACCAACTCCCCGCCTATCTGGCAGCTTGGCTTTCACCCATTGCCCGCGCCATGCCAATCACCGCCTGCCCCAAGGCCAATCCGCCGTCATTGGCCGGAACCTTATGATGCAGCAAAACCGGCACGCCCGCCAAGGCGGCCACAAGCTCGTCCTGCAACACGGTGTTTTGCAAACAGCCCCCCGACAGCGCGACCGCCTGCGCCCGTCCCGCGCGCACCAGATCGCCGGCCCGCTGCGCGAAGGCCTGCGCCAATCCGCGATGGAACCGGAGCGCCATGATCTCGGGCGGCACGGCACGGGCGCGGTCTTGGGCCCATGCCTGCCAGAGAGGGCGCGTATCTATCTCTTCGCCCGCTCCGAACGGATAGCCGTCGCAGGCCCCTCCGTCCTGCAGCGCCTTGCGCGCCAAAGCCTCCAGCCCCATCGCGGCCTCGCCTTCAAAGCTCTGCGAGCCCGCAAATCCCAAAGCGGCCGCGAACGCATCGAACAGCCGTCCGGCAGACGAGCTGGACGGCGCATTCAGCCCTTTCGCCATCGCCTGCCGCAACAGGGCCAAAGGCTGCCCCGACAGCAGCAGATCCGCCAGCGCGCCCAGCCCCGCATGGTCCAGCTGGGCCAGAAGATTGCGCCAAGGGTCGCGGCTGGCCCGATCCCCACCGGGCAGCGGCACCTGCGACAGATGTGCCACCCGCTGACAGGTGGCATACTCGCCCAGCAAAATCTCGCCGCCCCAGATATGGCCATCCTCGCCCAGCCCCAACCCGTCAAGCACGATCCCCGCCACAGGCCCCGCCAGCCGCGCCCAGCCGTTTTCCGCCAGACAAGCCGCCAGATGCGCATGATGATGCTGCACGCGGACCAGCCCCACCCCCTCCGCCTGCGCCCGCGCCTCGCCATACCGTGTCGCACGAAACTCCGGATGCAGATCGACCGCCACCAGATCGGGGGAATGCTCGAACAAGGCGCGATAATCCCGATCCGCCGCTTCGAACGCCGCGATATTGAGGGCATTGTCCAGATCTCCCAGATGGTGCCCCAAAAGCGCCTGCCCCTCGCGCACCAGACAGATCGCGCCTTTCATCTGCCCGCCATAGGCAATCACCTGCGGCCCCTCCCGGAACCCTTCGGGCAGATCCATCACATCGGGCACCCGCCCGCGCGCCCGACGCAGCACCATCCGCCCCTGCGGGGTCATCCGCTCGACAGAATCATCCAGACGGCGCGCAATGGCACGGTCATGCAGCACAAAACCATCCACAATCCCGCCCAGTTTGGCCAAAGCCTCCTCATTGCCAATCACCTGCGGCTCTCCCGAAGGATTGCCCGAGGTCATCACCAAAGGACGACCGGTTGCCGCCACCAGCAGATGATGAAGCGGCGTATAGGGCAACATCCAGCCCAGACAGCCCTGCCCCGGCGCCAGTTCGCGGGCCGCCACACCCGTAGCCCCGGCCCGCAGGGACAACACCACAATCGGCGCGGCAGGATCGCGCAACAAGGCACGCTCGGGGTCTCTCACATGACAGGCCGCCTCGATCATGGCCGGATCCCCCATCACGGCCAGAGGCTTGGCAGGCCGGTGCTTGCGGGCCCGCAACCGTGCAATCGCCTGCGGATTGCCCGCATCACACGCAATATGGAACCCGCCCAACCCCTTGATCGCCAGAATCTCGCCCGCACGCAACCGCGCCGCCGCCGCCAGCCAGTCTCCGGCTTCGGGCACACACCAGACCTTGGGGCCGCAGATAGGGCAGGCGATCGGCTGCGCATGGAAGCGCCGGTCGGCAGGGTCGCGATATTCCTCCGCGCAATCGGCACAAAGCGCGAAAGCTGCCATGGTCGTCTGCGCCCGATCATAGGGCAGCCCCGTCACAATCGAGAATCGCGGGCCACAATGGGTACAATTGGTAAAAGCATAGCCCGCCCGACGCCCCGTTCCGGCCACCTCCGCCAGACAGTCCGGACAGCTGGCCGCATCGGGGGTCACCCGCGTCCGCACAGCCCCCGCCTCCGAAGCCAGAATAACGAACCCCTCGGCCAACGCACCCAGCCAGCGCGAAACCTCCACCTGATCGACCCGCGCCAGCACAGGAGCCTCACCCCGCAACCGCGCAACCAGAGCCTCCACCGCCGCACCACGCACACGGATCACCACCCCGCCCGCATCATTCAGAACATGCCCCGACAGCCCCAGCTCTTGTGCAAGACGCCAGACAAAGGGCCGGAACCCGACACCCTGAACCTGCCCCCGCACGCGAATCTCGACTGTTTCCATGTTCCAGCTGCCCTAAATATCCCGGGGTGAATTGGGGCCGCCAAGGCCCCAAGAGGGGCAGAGCCCCTAGCGATGCTCAATGCACGGTGCAGGCCATACAGGGGTCGAAACTGCGCACGATATGCTGCACCGAAACCGGCACCTCCTCGCCCTCCTGCACCGGTGCCCCGACCAGCGCCGCCTCCAGCGCACCGGGCACCCCCTGCGCATCGCGCGGGCTGAAATTCCATGTCGTCGGCGCAATGATCTGATAGCTGGCAATGACACCACGTTCGATGCGCAGCCAATGCCCGAGCGCCCCACGCGCCGCCTCGACCAGACCGACGCCCACGCCCTCTTTCGGCATCTTGCCCTGCTGCATGAACTGCGCTGCAGGATCAATCGCCTCGGCCCAGCGCTCCATCAGCATCTGGGTCCGTGCAAGCTCCAGCAACCGCCCGCCGATCCGGCCCAGAACACCGGCCCCACGCATCGCATGGGCCAGCGGATGGCCATCCAGGACCTGCCGCGCCAAAGCGCCGGTTTCAAACACGCGCCCGTCCAGACGCGGGGCCTTGCACCAGCTATAGGCGCTCTCGCGCATCATCTCGTCGGGACGGGTCTCGCCATATGCGGGATGCCTGGCCTCGCCGAGCATCCACGCGTGCGACGGATCTTCCACCAGCCCCCGCAAATCCAGCGGCCGCGCCTCCCCTTCCCAGATGCCGGCGGCAAAGCCATAAGAGGGCGCGCCCCCATCAGAATGCAGCGGATAGGCACCGAAGCTCAGATACCGGTCCCCCCCCTGCCCCAGCTGGGCCAGACCGAGCGTCTCGGCGATCTCGAAAAACAGTCCGGCATCGCCACTGCGCCACGCCAGAAGATCCCCAAGGCCCGCCAGCGCGACAAACTCTTCCAGCGGTGCCCCAAAGACCACTTCTTCCAGATAGCGCCGGAACCCGCGCAGAACCGAACGTATCCGCAGCCGCTCGCTTGGCCCCGGCGCCCGCGTCACTCCCCCCGGCTGGAGTGCCAGAGTATGCGGCCATTTCCCCGCCATCAGGCCCAGAATATGCATCAATTCCGCGCGGGCTGCGACGCAGGCACGCTGCGCCGAGCCCTCCATCGGGGTAAACCGCTGTAGCGCGCGGCCATGCCACGACCGTCCCGCATAGACCGGTCGTGTGAAATCGGGCATGAAGAACAGATTGAAATGCGTCAGATGGTCGGACACATTCTCGACCGCATGGATCAACGCGGCCATCATCACACCTTGCGGCGTGGGGGAAAGCCCCATTGCCGCCCCCAAGGCCCGCGCTGCAGCCGCCGACTGGCTGATCGAACAGATCCCGCAGATACGCGGCGTAATGGTCAGCGCATCGCGCGGATCCTTGCCCACCAGCATGCGTTCGAACCCGCGATAAAGCGGCGCATTCACATGGGCCTGCGCGACTGCGCCCCCTGCAATCTCCAGCCGTACCTCCAGATCCCCTTCGACCCGATTGAACGGCCCGACCACCAGCTTTGTCATTTGCGCCCCTTCGTCTGCGCCGCACCCGCGGTTTTGCCCCGTAGGCTTGGCGGCACATCCACACGGTCGGCCACGGCATTCCGGGCCAGACGCTCGGGGGTGGCCGCCTTGGACAGCGATGCCAGCGCCATGAACCATGCTTTCGGCATATCGGTGGGCAGCCCCACCGGAATGCCCGCGATTTTCGGGGTCTCGGTAAAACTGTGACGCGGTTCCTCGAATTCGGGAGCGGTGCAGTTGATACAGGGGTAATTGCCGCGCGTGCACGACCCCGACCCGTTCCACGGGCGGATATTGCAATCCCCCATCGCCTGCGTCCCGATACAGCCCAGATTTTCCATCATGCAGCCGATATCGGACAGTTTCACAGCCGAGGCCTTGTATTCGTAGAACTCGTTTTTCGGACAGCCGTGATGCACAAGATGGCGGGTATAGAAAAGCGGTCGCGCCAGCGCATCCAGATCCTGGGCACCCAGCCGGTCTTCCGCCAGCAGCATCAGGGTCTCGCTGACCCAATCGGGATGGGTCGGACACCCTGCCACATTGATCACCGGCAAACCACCCGCCGCACGGAAACTGGCGGGAAAGATGCCGCCACTATGCGCGCCCTCATATTGCAGCCCGCACGCATCCGAGGGATTCTCGCCCGCCGAGGTTACCCCGCCAAAGGCGGCACAAGTGCCCACCGCCACCACATGGCGCGCCTTGGCGGCAAGGCTTCTGACCCAGTCCAGCATGGACCGGCCCGTGCCGCCCAGCATCTGGAACCGCCCCGTGCCGCGCGGACCACGCGCGATTGCGCCCTCGACACATAACACATCAAGCGCGATCTCTCCGGCCTCGACCCGTGCCAGAAGGGCGCGGGCCTCGGCCCCTGTCTCGAGGCTCAGGGAAGGATGCCAGAGCAGGTTGATCCCCGCATCGGCCAGCCGGTCGAACAGGATCGGCCCTTCGGCGCATAACAGCGACATCGTACAACCGCCGCAGCCCGAGGATTGCAGCCAGAGAACATTCATTAAACCTTGGACCCCATCTGTTTAGTCTGTGGCAATTCCAACAGGAAACAGGCCCCGCCCGCCGCATTGGCCCGATAGGATAGCCGCCCGCCATGATCGGTGGCAATGCGGTGGCTGATGGCCAGCCCCAGCCCCGTGCCCTGCCCCACTTCCTTGGTGGTGAAAAACGGATCGAAAATCGAGCGCGCCACTTCTTCGGAAATACCCGGCCCGTTATCGCAGATCAAAAGGCGGGCCATACCGGCCTCTTCGGATGCCGTGATCGTCAGATGCGGCGCAGGCTCTGCCACCATTGCATCCAGCGCGTTCTGCACAAGATTCATGATGATCTGCTGGATATGGCCTGCGCGCCCCATCGCCTGCAGCACAGCCAGCCCGTCAAACACAATGGCGACCTCCCGATCCGACCCGCGCGCGACCCAATGTGCCGCAGTCCGCGCCACTGTCACCAGATCGAAAGCGACGCTCTCGCCGGAACCATCCGAGGACAGGCGACGCAGATCCTCGACAATATCCCGCACCCGCTCGGCCCCGTCCCTTGCACCGGCAATGGCTTCGCGCAGGTTGCGCACCTCGCGATCCAGCCGCAATTCCTCGCGCAGAGCCATCAGCTTTTCCCGCGAAGCACCGTCTTGCACCTCGTTGAAATAGGTTTCGAATTTGGTCGCATAGCGCTCCATAGCATGGGTATTGGCATAGACGAAGCTGATCGGATTGTTCAGCTCATGCGCGACACCGGCCAGAAGCCGCCCCAGCGAGGCCAGCTTTTCATTCTGCACCAGAAGGGATTGCGCGGATTTCAAGGCGTCATGGCTGGCCGCCAGTTCGGAATAGGCGCGCCGCAATTCCCCCACAGGCCGCCCTGTCAGCACATGCCCGCTCAGCCGCCCGCGTTCGTCAAAGCGCGCATTGATCGACATCTCCAGCAAGATCTCCCCCTCCGGCCCGCTCAGGCTGAGCTCGCAGGTCACAGTGGCGCGGCGGTCGGTGCATTCGGAAAGCGCCGCAATCAGGTGGTCGCGGCTGGAGGGGGCGACAATATCGAGGATATCCAGACCCGACAGATCCCCCGCCGAACAGCCGGTCATCTGCGCCACAGAGCTGGAGGTCTCTTCCACACGCCCCTGACGCGAGACAACGATCAATGCATCCGACACCGAAGACATGATCGAGTTCAGATAGGAGCGCATATCCTCGAGCGCATGATTCTGGTCTTCCAGCTGCGCCTGATAATCGACGAGATTCGCATAGGTCTTGTCCATCGCGGACAAAACATCGACCCAAGCGGCCTCCTCTACCGCCAGAGGCGGGGCAGCAGCAGGGCTGTCATAGGGCGTGTGATCGTGTTCCATGCTCATATATCAACCCTAATCGCTTGCGCCGGCTTTGTCTGCATTGCTTTGTGGCAGGATCTTGCAGAAATAATACCTGACTATAATAATCAGACTTTACAAACCTGATTTTTTCACTCAGATTAAGCCCCACGATGCCAGTTGATCTCGACCAGCCGCTTGCCGAAAGGATGATGGATATGCGCCTACGCCCCGCCCACCGGCCTGCAAAACAGGCAAAATCGGGCTCGACCACACCGATTACACTCGCAGACCTCGTACAAGCCCTGTGCGACGGCTTCAGCCCGCGCACGAATGCAATCGACACCATGCTAGACAGAATTGAGAGAACCAGATGACCATTTCCCCTAGCTTCACCCAAGCCCTTCCCGCGCATGATGCAGAAGATCTGACCAATGGCGGCAATCAGGCCAATATCCTTCTCAACGGTCAGGTCTATACGCTGCGCATCACCCGCGCCGGCAAGCTGATCCTGACCAAGTGAAGCGTATTCCGCAGGGTCCAGATTTCATTTTTATCATTATCCCAAGGGAGCGCCTCACGAGCCGCTCCCTTTTTTGTGCCCCACAGGCCGGAGGCTTCGGAACAGGCCGCGCCCACCTGTGTCACACGCAGCCACCGCCCCCGCCTTCCAGTCCGGCCCAAAGCCATAGGGCGCTAAATCCGGTTCGGGTATTCCGTCGCCGCGCATGACCCTTTAGACTGCCCGCATCGCCCGCCCCCCCTGAATGGAAGCTTTCCCGTGACGACCAAACCCATGTTGCATCCCCGAAACCAGCATCGGGAAGGGTATGATTTTGCGCGTCTGGTGGCGCAGACCCCCGAGCTTGAGGCCTTCACCCTGAAAAATCCTCTGGGCGGGACGACAATAGATTTCAAGGAAGCCGCGGCTGTCCGGATGCTGAACCGTGCGCTTCTGAAGACCCATTACGGCATCGGGTTCTGGGATATTCCGGCCCGCTATCTCTGCCCACCGATTCCCGGACGGGTCGATTACATCCATTATCTGGCCGATCTTCTGGCAGAAAGTAACCACCGTGCCATTCCGCGCGGCCCGCAGATCAGGGCACTGGATATCGGCACCGGCGCGAATCTGGTCTATCCGCTGACAGGTCAAAGCGAATATGGCTGGAGCTTCACCGGCGTCGATATCGACCCCGAAGCGATCCGGTCGGCGCAGGATATCTGCCGCGCCAACGCGCTTGACATCACGCTCAGATACCAGCCCCGGCGCGAGGATATCTTCAAAGGGGTGATCACGCCCGATGACCTGTTCCATGTCACCTTATGCAACCCGCCCTTCCATGCCTCGCCCGAACAGGCGCAAAAAGGCACCCGACGCAAATGGCGCAACCTTGGCAAGACGCCTTCCACGCAACTCAATTTCGGTGGACAAAATGCCGAGCTGTGGTGCCCCGGTGGCGAAATCGGCTTCATCGCGACCATGATCGAACAAAGCATGGATGTCGCCGAGCAATGTTTGTGGTTCAGCTGTCTGGTCTCGAAAAAAGACAATCTCGATCCGCTATACCGGCTGTTGAAACGGGCAAGGGTCGCCGAATACCGGACCGTTGACATGGCACAGGGGCAGAAAACCAGCCGTTTTCTTGCCTGGACCTACTACCCCGAAAGACAGCGCAGCCTGTAACGGAACCCCACGCGCCCTGCGGCCCCCACCGATCCGGCCTGACCGGATGACGCTATACACATGTGACCCACGGCCCGGTTGAGCACGGGACGAAACAGTCGCAACCGTTTGCAGATACAGGATGATGTCGGGGAGTTTGGAGCGGGCGGCGGGAATCGAACCCGCGTCATTAGCTTGGAAGGCTAAGGTCTTACCACTACACAACGCCCGCGTAGTGGGAGAGTGGATATAGAAGCGACAGCCGCGATGCAAGCCCCTTTCCGATCTGCGTCAGGGGAAGTTTTGTATCTCTCTCGCGGCCTCTTGCCAGAGCGCGATGAACTCATTAGCTGGCATGTTCCGCCGCTTTGAACAGTGGCGCGCACCTGCCTGAAAGAGACGCCCATGCCCTGCCTTGCCATCGACTTCGGAACCTCCAATAGCGCCCTTGCCGTCTTGGAGACTGACGGCATCCGCCGCCTGACCGTGGAAGACGGGCAGGACACCCTGCCCACGGCGGTGTTCTTTCCCGAAGACGGCAGCGAGATGCGGATCGGGCGCGCGGCAGGCGAGGCGCTGATCGAAGGAGATGCCGGACGCTATATGCGGGCGCTCAAAAGCGTTCTGGGCACGGAACTTCTGCACGAGGAACGGCGCATTGGCCGCAAACGGCAAAGCCTTGCCCAGATCATCACGATTTTCCTGATCCGCCTGCGCGAGGAAGCAGAAGCCCAGACGGGGGTGCGTTTCACCGAGGTTCTCTCGGGCCGCCCCGTGGCCTTCCACGACGACCCCCAACGCCATGCCCGCGCCGAAGCCGATCTGCGCGCCTGCTATCTGGCGGCGGGTTTCGAGACGGTGCGGTTCCTGCCCGAGCCCGAAGCGGCCGCCTTGGCGGCAGGCCATTCCGAACGCGCCAGCGAGACCGGACTGATCATCGATATCGGCGGCGGCACCTCGGATTTCTCGGTCTACCGTCGCGAGGGAAAAGAGATCCGCATCCTCGCCAGCCACGGCATCCGGCTGGGCGGCACCGATTTCGACCATGCGCTTTCGCTGGCCCGCGCGATGCCCGAACTCGGTCTGGGCGGCACGTTGAAACGCGAGATGGGCGACGGCACCCTGCCCGTGCCGCGCGGGATCTATGTCGATCTGTCGCGCTGGGAGAAGATCCCCTTTGTCTACACGCCGGAAACCCGTCGCCTCGTGGCCGATATGGCGCGCAACGCGCTGGACCCGCTGCGCATCGGGCGTCTGGCGCGGGTGGTGGACGAACAGCTTGGCCATGAACTGGCCTTTGCCGTTGAAAGCGGCAAGATCGCAGCAAATTCGAACGCCGCACAGGCCGCCATCCGAATGGGCATGATCGAACCCAAGCTCGAGGTCCGCCTGACCCGTGGCATGCTCAACGCCGCGCTCAGCCAGCATCAGGAAGCACTGCGCAATGCGATCTACCAGACGCTGATGCAGGCACAACTGGCCCCGCAAATGCTGGATGCGGTGGTGCTGGTAGGCGGCTCCAGCCTGATGGCGCTTGTCGCCGAAGAGGCACAATCGATCTGCCCCAACGCCCAATTACGCAAGGCCGAAGCGTTCACTGCCGTGATCGACGGGCTGGCGCTGGCCACGGCCAATTTCACACCCTGACCATTTTTGCAGCATTGTGCCTTGCGCGCGCAATGCGTCTGCATAAGTGCACCGTTTTTCCCGAAGTTTGGCATTGGAAAAACACGCAAAAGATATACACCTTCCTTAAATAAGCTTGCTAATAGTTAGAATGCTAACCCAGAGGAGCGCCATGACCCGCCTTGATGACCGTATGGTCTTGAACAGTATGGTTTTTTTAAACCGCCGCTTGCGTAAGGCCTTTGACGCCCGTGCCAGCGCGTTGGGTCTGACCTTTGCCCGCGCACAAGCATTGCTACAAATCGCCCGCAATGAGGGCAGCAGCCAGACCGAGCTTGCCGAGGCCCTGCGCATCGAAACCCCGACCCTGAACCGCACGCTGGACAGTCTGGAACAGACCGGTTTCATCGAACGGCGCGCTGTCGAGGGCGACCGGCGTGTGCGGCGCGTGTTCCTGACCGATCTGTCGAAAGATAAGGCCGCCGATATCCTGCAATACACGAATACGCTGCGGCACGACCTGTTCCACAACCTGTCCGACGAGGAATTCGCCCAGCTTTACGAGCTGGTGCAACGTCTGCACGTCAATCTGGACGATATGGCAAAAAATGTCTGAGACACCGCATCTACATATCCCGGGTGTGAACCCGAACCCGCGCGACCCCTCGCCCAAAGAGCAGCGCCCGCCGCCGCCCTTCGAGCCGAAGCCGCGCCTGCATGTTCTGGGATATGTGACGGCGTCCATCTGCGTGGCCATCGCCATGTCGCTCAGCCAGGGGTTCGTAACGGCCAATTCGCAACGCATTGCCGGTGACCTCGGAGCCAGCCAGACCGAGGCCCTATGGCTGACGGCGGCCTATATGATCCCCCGCGCCTCGCTGTCGCTGATGCTGGTCAAACTGCGCACCCAATACGGCCTGCGCAATTTCGCCATTCTATCGGTGGCCTGTTTTGCGCTGATCAACTTCGCGACCCTCTGGGTGGACGGGTTGCATAGCGCCATCGTGGTCGAATTCTTCGCAGGCTGCGCCTCGGCCCCGCTGGCCTCGGTTGCGGTGCTCTACATGCTGGAGATCATGCCCCTGCCCAAGAAAACCACCTTGGGCCTGCCACTGGTCATGACCTTCATTCTGGTCGGCACTCCGCTGGCCTATGCAATTTCGCCCAGCCTCTATCATCATTTCAACTTCCTCTCGCTCCGGCAGATGGAATTCGGACTTTCGCTGCTGATGATCGCGCTGATCTACATCCTGCCGCTGTCCCCCATGCCGCGCGCACCGGTTATTTCGGTGATGGATGTGCTGACCTTCGGGTTGCTGGCCATCGGCTTCGGGTCGATCGTGGTGCTGTTTTTCTGGGGCACCACCGTATGGTGGACCGATGCGACATGGCTGGGCGGCGTCGCCGCGCTGGCTGTCACCTGCCTCACCGCCTTCGTGGCCATAGAGCTCAAACGCGAGCGCCCGCTGATCGATCTGCGCTGGCTGGCCTCCTGGCCGATCCTGCGGCTTGCTGCGGCACTGTTTCTGATGCGGATGCTGCTGAGCGAACAGACCGTTGGCATTCCACGCCTTTTGAACACGCTGGGCTACAGCAATGACCAAGAGCAGCTTCTGTTCCTGATCGTGACCATCGCCACCATCTCGGGGGGGATCGTCTGCGCCCTGACCTTCAAGATGGAGCGCATGCCCGAAATGCACATGGCCGCGCTGGCGATGATGGCGGTCGGGCTGGCAATGGATACACGCGTGACAGCACAATACGGCCCGCAGCAGTTCTTCCTCAGTCAGGCCATGCTGGGCTTTGCCTCGACGATCTTCCTACCGACGGCTATGGCCAACGGGGTGATGAGCGCCTTCAAGCGCAGCCCGAACTACCTGCTCAGTTTCATTGCCGTCTTTCTGGCCAGCCAGAGCCTTGGCGCGGTGATCGGATCGGGGGTCTTCCGCTCGATGGTCCAGCTGCGCACCAATCTGCATACGCAACTGCTGAACGAGCAACTGAGGGATGGTGCCCCCATCGTCACCAGCACGATGACCCAGCTCAAGGCCCTTTACGCCACCACCTCGGCGGACCCCACCATCATCAAGGCCGAGGCCCTGACGGCCCTGTCCAACAGTGTCAGCGTGCAAGCCAGTGTGCTGGCCTATGCCGATGCATTCCGCGCCCTCAATTATCTGGCTCTGGCCACGCTGGCCTGCCTGATCCTCCACTATCTCTGGACCAAACGCCAAGAGCGTCTCCAGACGCAAACCGCATGAGTCCCCAATGTCCGTAAAACGTTACCTTCCCTCGCTTATCGCTCTTGCTTTCGGACTGATCGGCCTGTCGATCATCCTCTATGCATGGCAGATCCCCCCCTTCCGCAGTTCTGTCGCACAGACGAATGATGCCTATATCCGCGGTCGCCTGACCTCGATCGCCCCGCAGCTTTCGGGCTTCATCACCGACGTTCCGGTGCAGGATTTCCAAGTGGTGAAAAAAGGCGATGTGCTGGCCAAGATCGATGACCGGCAATATGTGCAGGCCCTCAATCAGGCGCAGGCCAATCTGGATTCCGCCAAAGCCGCGCTGGCCAACAACACCCAAGACATCCGTTCGGCCGAGGCCACGATTGAATCCCGCAAGGCCTCGCAGGATTCCGCGCAGGCCTCGGTGGCCACCACCGAGCGCGAATGGCAGCGCGCCTCGCGCCTGAAAGACAAGAGCTACCTCTCGCAATCGGATGCCGATGACGCGCAGCTTGCCCTGCAACAGGCCAAAGCCTCGCTGGAAGAGGCCATTGCCGCCCGCCATGTTGCGGAAGAGGATCTGAAATCGGTCAAGATGGACACCCAGACCCTGCAAGCCAGCGTCGAAAGCGCACAAGCCGCCTTGGAGCTGGCGCGGATCAACCTTGAACACACCACCATCACCGCCCCGATAGACGGTCGGCTGGGCCAGATCGGGGTGCGCGGCGGGCAATATGTGGCGGCAGGCACCACGTTGATGAGCCTCGTGGGCACGGATGTCTGGGTCATTGCCAATTTCAAGGAAACCAAGCTGCAGGGCATGGCGCTGGGGCAGCCGGTGCGTTTCACGGTCGATGCGCTTGGCGGCAAAGCCTTTACCGGCCATCTGGAAGGGTTCTCGCCCGCCACCGGATCGGAATTCTCGGTCCTTTCAAGCTCGAACGCCACCGGCAATTTCACCAAGATCGCCCAACGCGTGCCCGTGCGGATCACGATTGATGCGGGACAGGACGGGGCCGAAAAGCTGGTGCCCGGTCTGTCGGTGGTGGTCGATATCTCCCGCGAGTAAGACCGCCCGCCACGCCGCGCCCTCACATGGCGGTGAGGGTTTGTGAGCTTTTTGCGGAACCCAACCTGCCCCCGTTTGTTGCCCTGTCTGGAGCGCCGCGTCCCGAGCGGCGCGCAGACACGCCAAAACAACAAGCGAAAACAAAGGGACAGGCCAGATATGGCAGATAATCTCCAGCAGGAACGCCTGCTGTTCTTTCCAAAGGTTCATAAACGCGTCTTTTCGGTCTCGGCGATTCTGATCGTCGGCTTCATCATCTATGGCGCGCTGTTTAACGATCAGGCAAATGCCCTTTTCGGCGGTTTGCAGACATGGTTCGCCACCAATCTCGGCTGGGCGATCATTATCGAGATGAATCTCTTCGTCATCGCCGCGATCTATCTGGCGTTTGGACGCTTCGGCGATATCCGGCTTGGACGGATGAATGAAAAACCTGCCTACGGGCTGTTCAGCTGGACCGCCATGCTGTTTTCGGCAGGCATCGGCATCGGGCTGATCTACTGGGGGGTTGCAGAGCCGCTTTACCACTATTTCGCACCGCCGGTCGGCACGCCCGAAACCGAAGAGGCCGCCAAACAGGCGATGGTCATCTCGTTCCTGCATTGGGGCATCCACGGCTGGGCGATTTATGCCGTGATCGGGCTTGCACTGGCCTATTTCCATTTCCGCAAGGGGCTGCCGCTGACCATCCGCTCGGCGCTCTATCCCATTCTGGGCGAGCGCATCTTCGGCAAATGGGGCGATGCGGTGGATATCCTTGCCGTTTTCGGCACCATGTTCGGCATCGTGACCTCGCTGGGCCTCGGGGCAATGCAGATCAATTCGGGTCTGGGCGATCTGTTCGGCTGGGAACAGTCGATCCTGACACAGGTCATCATCATCGCCCTGATCACGCTCGCGGCGACCATCTCGGTCGTGGCGGGGCTTGATGCGGGGATCAAACGGCTCTCGAACCTCAATATCGGCCTCTCGATGGTCTTCTTGCTGTTCATGCTGATCGTCGGCCCCACCATCTTCATCTTCGATCTCTATGTGCAGAGCTATGGCGATTACATCTCGCACTTCATCAGCTGGGCCACGTGGACCGAAGCCTATAATGAAAAAAGCACATGGCAGAACAGCTGGACGATCTTCTACTGGGCGTGGTGGGTCAGCTGGTCGCCCTTTGTGGGGGTTTTCATCGCACGGATCTCACGCGGGCGCACCATCCGCGAATTCGTGCTGGGGGTGATGCTGCTGCCAAGCTCGATCATGTTTTTCTGGTTCTGCGCCTTTGGCGGCACCGCGCTGAATATCTCGCTGGGCGGGGATAACACGCTGGTCGAGGCCACCAGACAGGCTTACGGGCAGGCCATGTTCGCCCTTCTGGACTATTTCCCGATGTCGAACCTCACCTCCGGTTTCGCGATGATCCTGATCGTGATGTGGTTCGTCACCTCCTCGGATTCGGGCTCCTTCGTGATCGACATGCTGACCGCAGGCGGCGACCCGAACCCGCCCAAGATCCAGCGGATCTTCTGGGCCGTGACCGAAGGCTGCGTGGCGGCGGTGCTCCTGATCGCGGGCGGGCTGAACGCGCTACAGGCGGCGGCAGTGGTCGCGGGCTTCCCCTTCGCGGTGGTGTGCTTCCTGATCCTGATCGGGCTTCTGAAGGCGCTGCGTTGGGACACGCTGATGATCTACCGCCACAACCAGATCTATCGCAATGACGACGAGGCCGACCATGCCATGCCGCCCGAACTGCCCGGCGATCTTTATGGCGCGGACCCGACCCCACCGCCCGAGATGGCACCGGCAAAAGACTGACCGACGCAAAGGGCAGGTCCGCAGACCTGCCCTTTGACCTTTCTGCGCTCGGCCATGCTTTATTCGGGCCACCTCTTACTCGGGCCACCTCTTACTCGGGCCTGTCTGTGCACAAGGCGGGAGGGCTGGACTTCACAGGAAAGCTGGCTCACAAATCGGGGCAGATTTCTCTGGCAGATCCGGTCCGCACCGATCAGCTCTGCCGACAGCCGAAAGTGCCGCTATGACCTCCGATCCGCTGACCCTCGCCCGCGCCCGTGCCAAAGCGCCCGATTTCACTCAGGTCTTCACAGGCCCCGTGCCCGGGCCATCGGACGGGCCGCTGGACGGTCTGACCGTGGCGGTCAAGGACCTCTTTGATGTGCAAGGCTACCAGACGCGCGCGGGCTCCAAAGCCCGTGACACCCGCCCGCTGGCGGCAAAAGATGCCCTTGCCGTCGCGCGAATGCGTGCGGCAGGCGCGGGGCTTGTCGGCCACACCAATATGACGGAATTCGCCTATTCCGGCCTCGGGCAGAACCCGCATTACGGCACCCCTTTGACACCGTTGATCGCGGGTGCGATTGCCGGAGGGTCGACCTCGGGCGGGGCGTCCGCTGTGGCGCGTGGCGTGGCCGATATCGCGCTTGGCACGGATACAGGCGGCTCGCTGCGCATTCCTGCTGCGTTTTGCGGGATTATCGGCTTCAAACCCACCGCTGACGATGTGCCCCGCGACGGTGCCGTAGCGCTGTCACATACACTGGATAGCGTTGGGGTGATGGCACGCGATGCGCTGACCCTCCATGCCGCGATGGAAGTGCTGCGCGATGCCCCCTATGACGAGGCCGAACTGCCGCAAGAGCTGATCCTGCCGCGCAGCTTTGGCCGCGATGCGCTGGACCCGCAGGTGGCAGAGGCCTTCGAGGATGCGCGGGAGGTGCTGACGGAGGCGGGCTACCGCATCATCGAAATGGACCTACCGTTCCTCGACCTCTATCGCCAGCTCGAGATCTGGCATTTCTCGGCGGTCGAATCGCGGCTCCATCACGCAAGCGAATATGCCGAACACCATGACCGTATTGATTCACGTGTCACAAAACGCATGGCGCGCGCCGATGAGGTCACCGCGCCCGATTACGCCCGTAGCCTGCTCTTGCGCGAAACGATCGCCCGCAGCGCCAAGCGCGAGCTTCTGGGCCGCGCGATCGTGCTGCCGACCACGCCGATCCTGCCGCCGCAGCTTTCGGCGCTGGAGGACGAAGAGGCGTTCAACCGCCTCAACCAGCTGGCGCTGCACAACACGTCGCTGGCCAATGTGATCGACGGTTGTGCGATATCCCTGCCGCTGCCCCATGCCGGCGTCGGGCTGATGCTGGTGGCGGCGCGGCACGAGGATGCCAAGCTGATCCATGCCGCGCATAAACTGGCTCCCTTGCTGGCCGCCTGCGCCGTGCCGAAGGAAGGCACGATAGATAAAAGCTATCAAAACTAGCAGAACAATCAATTTCATATAATCTGCGGAACGTGACAATGTGCGTCCAAGGGTTAAATCCCGAACCGGATCGTAAAGAACCGGCCTCCCAAACCGAAAGACGAGGACACGACAATGGCTCTCATCAATACCAAGATCAAACCGTTCGCCGCCAAAGCCTTCAAGCAAGGCAAATTCATCGACGTAACCGACGCCGATATCGCGGGCAAATGGGCAGTGTTCTTCTTCTACCCTGCCGATTTCACCTTCGTTTGCCCGACCGAACTGGGCGACGTGGCCGACCATTATGCCGAGCTGCAGAAAATGGGCGTGGAAGTGTTCTCGGTCTCGACCGACACCCACTTCACCCATAAAGCATGGCACGAATCCTCCGATACCATCGTGAAGATCCAATATGCGATGATCGGCGACCCGACCGGCGCGATCACCCGCAATTTCGAAGTGATGCGCGAAGATGAAGGTCTGGCAGATCGTGGCACCTTCATCGTGGACCCCGATGGTGTGATCCAGGCGATGGAAATTACCGCAGAAGGGATCGGCCGTGATGCCTCCGACCTCGTGCGCAAGATCAAGGCTGCACAATATGTGCGCGCGCATCCGGGCGAAGTCTGCCCCGCCAAATGGAAAGAAGGCGAGAAAACCCTCGCACCGTCGCTCGAACTCGTCGGCAAAATCTGATCCGTCCGGATCACGAACATCGCCTCTGCGCCCCTTGCGCAGAGGTTCCCCCGCCAAAGCTCGATGCCGATCGCTGCGCCGCAAGGACGCAGAGCGCACGTTTTGGTCCTCCCCCAGACATTCGGAGTTCTCCCATGCTCGACAGCACGCTCAAGACCCAACTTTCCGCCTATCTCGAACGGCTGGTGCGTCCGGTCGTTCTGACCGCCTCGACCAATGACACGGCCCGCTCTGCCGAAATGGTCGAGCTGCTGACCGAGATCGCGGAACTCAATGACAAAGTGTCGGTCGCCGTTGATGGCACCGATACCCGCAAGCCCTCCTTCAGCCTGACCTCGCCGGGGGTCGATATTTCGCTGACTTTCGCAGGCCTGCCGATGGGCCATGAATTCACCTCGCTGGTGCTGGCGCTTTTGCAGGTGGGGGGCTATCCGCCGAAAGTCGAACAGGAGCTGATCGACCAGATCAAAGAGATCGACGGCCAGTTCACCTTCGAAACCTATTTCTCGCAAAGCTGCCAGAACTGCCCCGATGTGGTGCAGGCGCTGAACCTGATGGCCGTACTGAACCCCAATGTGAAACATGTGGCCATTGACGGTTCGGACTTTCAGGACGAGGTCAACACCCGCGAGGTGATGAGCGTGCCAACCGTCTACCTGAACGGCGAGGTCTTCGGACAGGGCCGGATGGAACTGGGCGAGATCGTCGCGAAAATCGATACCGGATCGGCAGACAAGGCCGCCGCCAGGATCAATGCCAAGGACGCGTTCGACGTGCTCGTGGTCGGTGGTGGCCCCGCCGGTGCCGCTGCCGCCGTCTATGCCGCCCGCAAAGGTATCCGCACCGGTGTGGCCGCCCAGCGTTTCGGCGGTCAGGTGCTGGATACCATGTCCATCGAGAACCTGATTTCGGTGCCGCATACCGAAGGCCCGAAACTGGCCACGGCGCTGGAACAGCACGTCAAGGAATATGACGTGGACATCATGAACCTGCAAACCGCAACCGGCCTTGCCCGCAAGGGGGATCTGGTTGAGGTCACGCTGGAAAGCGGCGCCGTTCTGAAGTCCAAATCGGTGATCCTCTCGACCGGTGCCCGCTGGCGCCAGATGAATGTGCCCGGCGAGAACGAATACAAAAACAAGGGCGTGGCCTATTGCCCCCATTGTGACGGCCCGCTGTTCAAGGGCAAGCGCACGGCGGTGATCGGCGGCGGCAATTCGGGCGTCGAGGCGGCAATCGACCTTGCGGGCATCGTGGCGCATGTGACGCTGATCGAGTTCGACACCAAGCTGCGTGCCGATCAGGTGCTGCAGGACAAACTGCGCAGCCTGCCGAATGTCACGATCATCATGAACGCCCTAACCACCGAAGTCACCGGCGACGGCACCAAAGTGAACGGTCTGGCCTATCGCGACCGCACCACCGGCGAGGACCACCATGTCGCGCTCGAAGGCATCTTCGTGCAGATCGGCCTGCTGCCGAATACCGACTTCCTCAAAGGCACCGTCGATCTGAGCCCGCGTGGCGAGATTATCATCGATGCGCATGGCGCAACCTCGATGGATGGCGTCTTTGCTGCCGGTGACTGCACCACCACGCCCTATAAGCAGATCGTCATTGCGATGGGGCTCGGGGCAACGGCGGCCTTGGGCGCCTTCGACCACCTGATCCGCACGTCTGTTCCGGCAGAAACCGCCGCGAAAAAAGAAGAGGTCGCCGCGTAATCGTGCACCACTCACGGTAAAGGCCGCGGTTCTGCCCGTCAGGACCGCGGTTTTTTATGCGCCTTGTTCTGGCCTCTTTACTTGCGCCGGTAAATGTCACAGGTCTTTGCCCATGACATTGCGCGAACTCCAATATCTGGTCGAACTGGCCCGCCTGCGGAATTTCCGTCGTGCGGCAGAGATGTGCAATGTCAGCCAGCCCACTCTCTCGACCCAGCTGCGCAAGCTCGAAGAAAGCCTTGGCGTCCAGTTGATCGAGCGGAGCAAACGGCAGGTGTTGCTGACCTCGGTGGGCGAGGAAATCGTGGCCCGTGCGCAGAAGATGCTGGACGAGGCCCGCGATATCCGCGCCATCGCCGAACGCAACCGCGCCCCCGATACGGGCCGCCTGCGGCTTGGGGCATTCCCGACGCTTGGCCCCTATCTTCTTCCGGCCCTGCTGCCCGAAATCGCGCGCAAATTCCCCAAGCTGCAGTTGCAGCTCTTTGAAGAGAAAAGCGAAACGCTTCTGGGGCTATTGCGCAGTGGTGATCTGGATGCCGCCCTTCTGGCACTGCCGATCGAGGATCCGACCCTCCAGACCCAGCCACTTTTCGAGGAACCCTTCCTGCTGGCTGTGCCGCAAGGCCATCGGCTGGCGCATAGCGGGCCGCTATATCTCGCCGATCTGGGGGCCGAGGAAATGATGCTGCTGGAAGATGGCCACTGCCTGCGCGATCAGGCGGTCAGCCTGTGCAACCGCTGGGGCCTTGACGAGATCGAAGGCTTCCGCGCCACCAGCCTCGAGACCCTGCGCCAGATGGTGGCAGCGGGCATGGGAATTACACTGCTGCCCAAGCTCGCCACCGAAGGCCCGATGGCCGCCAGCGCCGTCATGAGCCTGATCCCCCTCGCCGACACCCCCGAACCGGGACGGCAGATCGGTATGATCTGGCGGCGCAGCTCCTATATGGTACCGCTTCTCCGCCAGATCGCGAAGATCACCGCACAGGTCGCCAAGACACGGCTTGGCCAGCAAAGCAAAAGCACCACATAAACAGCGATATCAAACGCCGTGCAAAGCTGACCTCTCAAGACCGTTTTGCCGGAACCTTCCGAAAGGCCGGCGCCGCGCACGATCACCCTCTGCGCCCGACAAACGGCCGCGATCAATGCCTCGGTTCAAACCGCCTTGGCGCTCGCCAAACGCAGCAGCGCAACGATTCAGGCCTATCAAGAAGCGATCGAGCGCAGGACCAGCACTGCCAGACCCCGATAAAGCATCAGGCCTTACAGAACAGAGCATCCAACAATTTCAGGGTGAAAAAGTGGTGCCCGGAGGCGGATTCGAACCATCGACACGCGGATTTTCAAGCCGACGCTAAACCCTCAATATCAAGTAGTTACCAAGAAGAGGCTCGTCAAACGCACGACGGAACATCAATAGCTTATCCGCCAATTGTCAAACTCAGCGATAAGCACAAAACTGAAGAAAAGAAAAATCCCGGAGCGCTGGCGGGCGCTACCGGGACAAGACATTTTAGTACTTTCAAGGACGAATATTACCAGAAACGAGCGGATGCGGCAACGGCCTTGGCGCTTGCTATTGCAGATTGTCACCCCATTGATGCCGCCAAGCTGATGGAGGCGGCCCTTGCCGATCTGCGGCAGGGTGCTCCCGGTCCCGCCCTTCTCGGGATCATGGAAGAGGCCAACTTCTGGGCGGGCTATGCGACCCGCGAAGAACTGAAGGCCTATGCCCTCGTCGCCTTCCGTGCGCTGGGCCGAGCTGACCAGAAAGCATTCCTCAAACATGTGCGGGGTGCATGATGGGCTACAGCTTCCGTGACATTGACGGCATGGCCGACCCGCGCGACATGCCCGAGCCCGCCCCGAAGGCCCGCGCCCAAGCTATCTGGAATGCGATGCAGCCTTTCAGCGCAATCAAGCCAGTTCTGACCTCGCGATACATGGTGAAGGGCTGGCTCGACCGTGAAGCCCTTTCTGTCGTTTATGGCGAGAGCAATGTGGGCAAGACGTTCTTCGCGCTCGATATGGCCCTGCATGTGGCCGCCGGTGAGCCGTGGTATGGCGCCAAGGTTCAAGGGGGCCTCGTGGTCTACATCGCAGCCGAAGGTGGATCTGGCCTTGCCTCCCGTATCGACGCCTTCAAGCGCGAGAAGTCCGATCTCGCCAAGCGCATCGCAGAAGAGGGCAATTTTGAACTCCTGTCCCTGACGATGGACTTCTGCGCCCCTGGTGACGGCGAAGCCTTGGCCGATGTGATTTCGAGCCGTCGCCCCCGCCTCATCATAGTGGACACGCTGGCCCGATCGATGGGTAATGGCGACGAGAACACCGCGCAGGATATGGGCCGGTTTGTGAAGAATATGGATTTCATCAGAGCAGAGACCGGCGCTCATGTCATGGTGATCCATCACAGCGGCAAGGATGCATCAAAAGGCGCTCGGGGTAGCGGCGCTTTGCGGGCTGCGGTCGATACCGAGATCGAGCTGACGCGCGACGAGATGATCATCACCGCTGAAGCCAAAAAGCAGCGCGACATGGCTACAGGGCAGACCTTCAGCTACATGCTCGAACCGGTCTTCCTCGGGAAGGACGAAGACGGGGATGCCGTCACATCCTGCATTGTGACGCCTTGTGACGCACCGGCGAAGAGCCGGAAGCCCAAGCTCGCAGGCAAACAGAAGATCGCCATGCAGGCGCTTCAGGACGCAATGTCTCAGCACGGCGAGGTGAAACAGGGCGACATGTTCCCCGCCTCCCGCACATGCGTCTCGGTGGATCTCTGGCGCGACTACTGCCAGCGGCACAGTCTCAGCGATGGCGATACCGCTGCATCCTTCCGCATGGCGTTTAAGAGAGCCAAGGAGAGCCTGCACGACAAGGAACGGATCCGCGTCGTCGATGGCTATGTCTGGATCTGCGACGAGGAAGATGTTCCCAGCGTTCTCGAGCGTTCCAAAGAACATTCGGAACGCGGTGCAGATGGGGCGGAAACCCAAGGCGAACAGCGTAACAATGCGTCACATGTTACGCCCCGTGACGGACGTGACGGCGGTCAATCCAGCGTAACGAACGTAACACCCCCCTATAAGGGGTGTTACGGCGTTACGGTGACCCAGCCCGATGCTGACGAAGACCCGGACGCATGGCGGGGACAGATCGATGACTGAGCGAACCTACACCATTGACGAACAGACCGTGCAGGAGCTCAGGGCCGCGCTGGAATATATGCGCATCTTCGGTGTGCTCCTCGAACACCTCGTCGAGGTCCATCTGTCGAACACACCCTTTGAGGATGATCCAACGTTTCAGGATCTGCTTCAGATGTGCGACGATGCCTTCGATCGGCTATCATTCATCGTGCAATACCCCGTGACCTGCACGACCATCCAATAGGCAGGAGGCCCAGCGATGAAGATGAAACACAATTTCCCCGAAGCGCCGCCCCTGACCGCCGAGGCATTCGACCACCTGTTCAAGCGGCGTGACATGATCTGGGGTCTGACCACGATCGCGGGCGTGTTCGGCGTCTCTGTGGACAAGGTGCGGAAGTGGCACCGCGAGACCGACGCGCCGATCTTCTGCCCCGATGGCAGCTATTGGTGCTCGCGTTCGGAGATGGTGGCGTGGTTGCGGCGGAAAAGTTAATAAAAAAATAATACAGCTGGTAACGAATTTTTAGGCTGGAAATGCGAACCATTGGTGGATAACTATCAGACTGATAGGTTGACACGAGGCCGATTCAGTATGGTTCAAGCATCTGAAAGCGAACTTGGAGCGGGGAACCCACCTCGCCCAGAATTGTTAATGAGTCAAATCAGGTTTCTGGCGGCCGAATCTTCTCAGGTGATCATCACGCATCATGCTGAGGAAAGAATGGATGAACGGGGCATCACTTCGAAGGTAATGTTTGATGTCCTCAAGAAAGGGATGATTTCTGGACCGATAAGATCTGGGAAGAAGCCATCGGATTGGGTTGTCAAATTGACACTTCAAATGCCGACACGAAGACAAGTGGGTGTGGTCACCGTCGTTCAGCAGGGGGATAAGCTGATCATCGTGACCGTTGAGTGGGAAGACTGGAAATGAAACGCGAATTCATCATCGACGGGGAAGACAAGGCAAAAGAGCCTTTTATCTACCGTATGTCTGGCTTGGATGACGTGGTCTTGCTGAATGGTTTCACTCGACATGAGACCGACTATGGCGAGGGCGTCTCGATCGATAACATCGATAGCCTGCACGACGCGATCGCTATTCACATTATCACAACAAAGAAAAACCTCACTCCGAAAGAGTTTCGCTTTTTGCGAAGTGAGCTCGAGATGACGCAAGATCAACTAGGCGGTTATCTGAAAATAAGTGGTCAAACGGTTGCACGCTATGAAAAAGGCGAAACCGAAATCTCTGGCCCTGCCGATCAGTTAATCAGAGTGGCAATCATCTTGAAAATGATGCCTGCCGATAAGATTGCAGAGCTTTTTGAGGAAATTCAGGAAGCTGCCGCCAGTGATGAAATAACCACCGGCGCTCCGGTGCGCTTCAAGGAAGCGGCTGGCGTTTGGGAAGAGGTATGCTGCGCATAAAGGCGTACTGCCCATGAACCATTTAGAGGGCGAAGCCATGCTTCGCCCTTTTGTACATCTAAGCTATAGGGGGGTGGTCCTGAACTTTGGGCCTAAGGCGGGGACCGGCGCGGGGTCCATCGCGCGCGCTCCGATCTAATTGGGACTTTTTTCTGGGCCTTCTGGCGTCACGTTCTGCCACGAAAAGCTAGGTTTTGCCCCATTTCATCAGCTAACCAGAAGCGCCTGAGCCGCCGATATTGGTGGCATGAAATGGTTTAACCGCTCCACTCCCCCCGCGCCCGAGCGCACCGAGCCTCAGATCGAGGCCAAGGGTCTCGCTGAACCGAGCGACGACCTGTTCGAGGTCTTCGGCATCACCCCGACGAAATCGGGCGTCTTCGTCTCCAATTCGCAGGCGCTTCAGGTGCCCGCTGTGACAGCGGCCATGCGTATCATCTCGGAAGCGGCGGCAAGCCTCGACGTGGCGGTGAAGACCGTGGGCGAGGATGGCGCTGAAACGGCGCTGGCATGGCACCCTTCGGCGGCCTTTGTCTCGGGCGAGGCGAACAGCTGGACCTCGAGCTATGAGCTGATCCGCGATCTTGTCATCGACGCGCTGTCTGATGACCGTGGCGGGCTCGCCTTCGTCAACCGATCGGGCGACGGGCGCATCCTCGAAATCATCCGGCCCCGCGCGGGCGTGATGCAGGTGGCCTATGACCAGATCACGGGCGAACCCTCCTATCGGATGCAGGACAAGCCCGTTGACGCCTCGAACGTGATCCACCTGCGGGCACCCTTTGGTCGTGCGCCCCTGTCGCTGGCCCGTGAGGCGCTGTCTGTGGCCGTGGCGCTCAATGACCACGCCTCTACCCTCTTCGCCAATGGTGCGCGTCCCTCGGGCGTCCTGTCCTTCCCGAAAGGCATGGGCGAGGACAGCGTGAAGAAGGCCATCAAGGCATGGCGGGCGACCCATGAGAACGGCGCGGGCAGCGGCAAGACGGCCATCCTGCACGATGGCGCCGAATTCCTCCCGCTGGCCTTCTCTTCGACGGACAGTCAGTTTCTCGAGCATCGCAAGTTCGTCATCCTCGAAATCGCGCGTGCCTTCCGGGTGCCGCCAACGATGCTTTACGACCTCGACCGCGCCACATGGTCGAACGGCGAGCAACAGGGCTATGAGTTCCTATCCTACACGCTCGAGCCGTGGCTGAAGGCGCTCGAAGCGGCCTTCCGGCGGGCGATCTTCTCGGAAGACGAGCGGGCAACGCATGTGATCCGGTTCGATCGCGATGACCTGACCCGCGCCGATCTCGCGACCCGCGCGACCGCCATCAATTCGCTGATCGCAAGCCGCGTCCTGAACCCGAACGAGGGCCGCTCGTGGCTCGATATGCAGCCCTATCAGGGCGGCGAAACCTTCATCAATCCGAACATCACACAAGGCAACGAGCGCAATTCTGCGCCCGCTGGCGAGGGAGAACCCAATGAGTGAGCAATTCAAGGTGGGGGTTCTCTGATGGACCTGACCCGCATCCTCTCTAACACCGAAGATCAGGAGAAGGGCGCATGGCTCGACCTGCCCGACCCGATCACCCGCAAGCCGACCGGCATCCGCTTCCGGATCGCGGGCCCTGATAGCGAAACCCAGCGCAAAGCACGGCTGAAATCGGTGGACGAGTTCACCGACGCGGCCTCGCCCGAGGGCATCGTGAGCGCCGAAGACCGCGAGAAGATCCGCCTCAACATGCTGGCCCGCTGTGTTCTGGGCTGGGAAATCGAGGAAGACGGGCAGCCGGTGCCTTTCTCTCACGCCAATCCCCGCGCATCCCGACGCGCGTACGCGCCTGCGGCTGTAAGGCCCCCGCTGGCACCCTCTGCCCTTGCCAGATCAAGGCGCAGAAGGAGCGCAAGGCCCGTCACGACGCCAAGCGCCCAAACAGCACTCAGCGCGGCTATGGCTCGCGCTGGGAGGCCGACCGGAAGGCTTTCCTCTCGATGCACGAAAACCGGCGCTGCAAATGGCCCGGCTGCACGGCGGAAGCGACCCATGTCGATCACATCATCCCGCACAAGGGCGACCCGAAACTTCGGGACGATCCAAAGAACTGGCAGGGCCTGTGTGCCCATCACCACAACAGCGCCAAGCAACGGCTTGAACGGCGCATCAGCAAAGGGAAATAGCTATGGCTGTTTTTGCAACGAATGGCGCGAAGCTCTATATCGGCGGCGTCCTGAGCGACAAGGCGGCGGATTTCGTCGCAGCGGATTTCACCTCGCAAACGTGGACCGAGATCGGCGAGACCGAGAACCTCGGGAGCGTGGGCGATACCTCGAACGAGGTGACCTTCTCGAGCATCGCGGCCAACCGGCAGAAGCGCCTGAAGGGTGTCCGCAATGGCGGCTCGATGGAAGTGATCTGCGGCATCGACTATGACGATGCGGGCCAGCTTGCCCTTCTGGCAGCGGAAAAGACGATTCACGATTACGCCTTCCGTTTGGTCTTCAACGACGCGCCCGAAGGCGGCACCCCGTCCGAACGCATGTTCATCGCCAAGGTGGGCAGCGCATCCGAACAGCTCGACGCGGCTGATAACGTGATGAAGCTCAATGCCTCGCTTTGGGTGAACTCGAACGTGGTCCGCGTCAACGCGGCGGAGGCGTAACCGATGGCTGTTGATGTCGCAGCTCTGGGCGCTGAAGCGCGGTCGAAGGCCAGGGAGGAACTGGCCACCACGTTGAAAGCCTTCAATACCGCCTTGCGGGCCGCGCATCGCGCTGGCCTGAAGGTAGAGACGGAAGAGCATGATGCGGTTTCGGCGCTCATGGGCGCATCCGCGCCTCAGTTCCGCCTGTTCATCCGCAGTGAGGTGAAGTGAGGTGACAATCGCGACCCTCGAACAGCTCAAGGAGCAGCTTGGCTTTACAGATGACCTCGGTTCAGCCGATGACGACCTGATGACCCGCAAGCTCGAGGCGGCGCAGAACCACATTGAACGCCTCTTGGGGTTCAGGATCGCGACCAGCTTCGGCGGTGAGGGACAGGAGGCAATCCCTCCCTCTCTCGTCGAGGCGGTCCTGATGCTGGCGGCGTTCTGGTATGCCGAGCGCGAGGCGGCGACCAACAGCACCCGCGAGGTGCCTTTCGGGGTTCGGGAAATCATCCTCGAATATCGGGAGTGGTCTTTCTGATGGCGGATGATGGCGGCCTGTCGAAGTTTCAGCGGCGCATGAACGCAATCCCGAAGGACGTTCGGGAAGCGGTCAAGCCTGCCCTGATCCGGCAGGCCAACCAGATCGCGACCACGGCGCGGGCGCTCGCCCCCGAAGACAGTGGCGACCTGAAGGCCAGCATCGAAGTCACCGGACCCGGACAGCAGACACCAGCCTATTCGCAGCCCGGCGGATCTTCGACCGTGGGCAGCAATCAGGCGGCGGTGACAGCGGGCAATAGCGATGTGCGCTATGCCCATCTCGTCGAATACGGGCACGGCAACGGCTTCGGCGGCTCGACCGTTCCGGCCAAGCCGTTCTTCTGGCCCGCTGTCCGGATGCACCGGAAGAAGGCCGCACAATCGATCAAAAGCGCCATCAGCCGCGCCATCAAGAAGAGCAAGAAGCCATGAGCGCAGATCTCGAATTCCAGAAAGCTATCCGGGCAAGGATGATCGCAAGCGCCGATGTGCTGGCCCTTGTGCCGGCCGCGTCCATCATCGACCGGAACCAGCGCCCTAACCCTGTCCCGTCCATCATCCTGGGCGAGACGCAGGAGGTCGATGAAGGCGGCATCAACCGCTCGCGCACCCGCATCTATCACACCCTGCACATCTGGCAGAAAGAGCCTTCCCTTGCCGGTGCCAAAGCTATCGCGCAGGCCGTCCGCATGGCCTTCAGGGGGCCTCGCCTGTCCATGCCCGCCCCTTACACCTGCGGCGACCTTCTCTTGGCTTCTGTGCGCTTCCTGCGCGACCCTGACGGGGAGCACTCGCACGGCGTCATGGTGATCGAGGGGCTTATCTCGGAGGATCTGGCATGAAGATAGGGCGCATGATCCACACCATCACCATCGAACGCGGCACGACCGTCACCGACGATTACGGGACACCTGTCTTCGATTGGGTGCCGGTGGCCATCCTGCGGGCCGAAGTGGTCGAGCGGTCCACAACCGAGTTCTTCCGGGATACAGGGGCCGCCGACGAAGAGGCCATCGTTTTCCGGACATGGTTCAAGGAAGGCGTGACCAATGAAGACCGCGTGTCATGGCAGGGTCGCATTTACGATCTAAAGCAGGTGACACCGATCGGCATGAATAAGGGTCTTGAGCTGAGATGCACGGGAGGTTCCGGTGAAGGGAGCTAAACCTGAAATCAGCATTGACCTCGAAGCCATTACCGACCTCGACCCGCCCGAATGGTTCTCGGAGGAAGAGGCGAAGGAATGGCGGCGCGTCATGCCAATCCTGTCCGAACGCCGCATCCTGACCGTGGCCGACCTCGGGCAGCTCGAGAATTATTGCATCGCCATCGGGGAAGTGCGGGACATGTCCGCACTGATCCGCTCGAAAGGCGCGATCTTCTATACTGACGCCATGCCGAAGCGGCACCCTGCGGCGGCCATACGGGCCGATGCGATGAACCGCTCGCGGCAGCTGGCGGCGGAGCTGGGCCTTACGCCGGTGTCCCGCTCGCGCCCGACTGTTCGGGATGCAGGTGACGGGGGTGAAGATGATCCACTCGACATGTGAGGGTGTGCTCAATTTTGAGCAGGCCCCCAAGGGCGTGGCCTCGACCTTCCCGACATGGATCTATGACGGCTCGGAAATCCCTGACCCTCTGGGCTTCGGGGAACGCGCTGTGCGCTTCCTGCGGATGCTGAAGCACCCCAAGAGCGGCAAGCCGTTCCAGCTCGACCCGTGGCAAGAGCGCGTCGTGCGGCGCATCTATGGCCCGCGCGACGAGCACGGGCGGCGCATTGTCCGGCAGGTGATCCTTCTCCTCCCTCGGGGAAACCGGAAAACATCCCTATCGGCGGCGCTGGCGCTACTGCATACGATCGGCCCTGAGCATGTGGCGGGCGGTGAAAGCATCGTGGCCGCGTCTGACCGCAAGCAGGCCAAGATTGCCTATCGGGAGGCGCTGGGGCTCTGTCAGGCCCATGCGAAGATCAAGCCGCATGTGAAGCCGCTAGAGAGCCAGAACAAGCTTGTTTTCCGGAAGGACGGTTCGTTTTTCGAGGCCATTTCCTCGGATGCCGGAACCCAGCACGGGCGGACGCCTGTCTTCGCGCTGGCCGACGAGCTGCACGTTCACAAGAAGCGCGACCTCTGGGAAGCGATCCGCACCGGCCTTGTGAAAACGCCGGGGGCGCTTCTCGTCGTGGCGACCACGGCAGGGCGCGGGCAGGAGAACCTTGCTTGGGATGTGATCGAGGATGCCCGGAAGGTGGCGCGGGGTGAGGTTGACGATCCGTCAATCCTGCCCGTCCTGTTCGAGGCTGACCGGAACTGCGACTGGACCGACGAAGATGTGTGGATGATGGTCAATCCGGGCTTGCGGCATGGTTATCCGGATCTGGACGCGCTGCGGCAGATGGCGCTGGAGGGCTCGCGCAAGGTGTTCGAGCGCGAGAGCTTTCGGCAGCTGCACCTGAACATCTGGCTCGACCACGCGACCGACCCCTTCGTCGAGATGCCGATTTATGACGAGGGCGCGGGCGCGGTCGATCTGGATGATCTGGAAGCGACACAGGCCCCGTGCTGGCTTGGCGTTGACCTTTCCTCGAATAACGACCTCACAGCCGTTGTGGCGGCATGGAAGGACGGCGAAGACGGCTATCAGGTCCACCCGTGGTTCTTCTGCCCGGAAGAGAACCTTCAGCTTCGTCAGGACGTGGCCGGCGTCCCGTATGTCGATTGGGCACAATCCGGACAGTTGACCGCGACCGATGGCAATGTCGTCGATTTCCGCGCGGTCGAAGATCAGATCCGCGAGCTATGCGCCCGCTTCAATGTCCGCGAGATCGCCTTCGATCCGCACCTCGCGCGGGTGATGCTGAACACGCTTTTGGAAGACGGGCTTCCGGCGGTCGAGTTCCGGCAAGGGTGGGTGACGATGGCACCTGCGGTGAAGGAACTCGAACGGGCCATCGTGGGGCGGCGCTTCCGGCACGGCGGGCACCCTGTCCTGCGGTGGAACTTCGCCAATATCGAGGTCCGGACGGACAGCGCGGGCAACCGTGCGTTTCACAAGGGCAAATCGAAAGACAAGATCGATGGTGCTGTCGCTGCGGCTATGGCCGTGGGCCGCGCTGCAATGGACGAGGGCGGCCTGAACACGGCGCAGCCTTGGTTCGATGATGACGACATGTGGCTTGCATAGGGGGATAGCATGGCAGGAGATGAAGAACGGCTTGTGGTGCTTCTCGAAGCCCGTGTGAATGATTTTGAGAAGCGGATGAAGGCCGCCGAGCGCACCGGCTCGAACAGCTTCCGGCGCTTGCGGCAGGACAGCCGGACGGCATCGCGGCAGATGCAGCGGGACATGCAGCAATCGACCGCCTCGATGAACCAGTCGCTCGCGCAGGCTACGACCAAGATCGGCGCTTTCGGCAAGGCGTTCATCGGCGGGGCCATCGCGAGCGCGGCGACCGCTGTCTTCGCGGGCATCACCTCGCACGTCAACGAGACCGTCACGGCGATTGCCGAGATGGGAGACGCGGCCAAGAGGTCCGGCCTCGCGCTCGAAGCCTTTCAGGAATGGTCCTTTGTAGCCGACCAGAACCGCATCGGCATCGATAGCCTTATCGACGGGTTCAAGGAACTGTCCCTGCGGGCCGACGAGTTCATCGTAACCGGCGCAGGCTCTGCGCAAGAGGCGTTCACCCGTCTGGGCTATACCGCGACCGACCTGAAGCAGAAGCTCAAAGACCCGTCCGAACTGATGCTGGAAATCATCGGGCGCTTGGAGGGCATGGACAAGGCCGCGCAGATCCGGATTGCCGATGAAGTATTCGGGGGCACGGGCGGCGAACGTTTCGTAGAGCTTCTGAGCCAAGGCGAGGACGGGCTTCGCAAGACGATCTCCCGCGCCCATGAGGCCGGTGTGGTGCTGGATGAAGAGCTTGTTCAGAAGGCGGCGGAGCTGGACCGCAAGTTTTCCGAGCTGACGGCCAAGGTCTCGACCTTTGGCAAGAAGCTGGCCGTCGCGCTGGCGGATATTCCCTTCGACATGGTGCAGACCCGCCTGAACGAGATTTTCAGCGATGAAAACATGGGCCGGTCGATCCTTGGCGATGATGTCTATGATGCGCTGCGCGAGGCTGGCAGCCTGACCGATGACCAGATCCAAAGCCTAGAGACTCTGCGCAATCGATATTCTGCGGTCGAGGAGCAGGCTCGCTCGATGGCGGTGGCGCTGTCCGGAGCGGCGACCACGGCAGACCAGATGGGCAATGACGCGCTCTGGGAAGTGCTGGCGGGTGCCTCGAACGATATGCGGGCGCTGGCGGACGAGTTCGCGCAAGGGTCGATCGATGGGCAGACCTTCGCCACCAAGCTCGACGAGATCCGGAGCAACGCGAGTGACGCGCTTTCCGAACTGGAAGGCATCGACCAGCAGTCTTTCGGCGGCGTGATGGCGCAGCTCGGGGCGCTGGGGAATGTCATCCTCGCGCTTATCCCGAAGGCCAAGGAGCTGAAGAATAGCCTTCCGGGTTCGCAGATGGGCATGGATACAGGAACCGGCCTGACGGTCGATGACATTCAGCTTCCCGGAACGGCCAGTGCGCCGACCTCTTCCCCGCGCCCGAAAACCACGCCTTTCGTGGGCGATGTGGTCACGACCGATAACTTCGACACCTCGACCGGCAAGGGTGGTGGTGGCGGTTCTTCCCGCAATGTCTGGGCTGATCGGGTGAAGAGCATTCAGGAGGAAACCCAAGCCCTGCAGAACGAAGCCGCGGCGCTTGTGCAGGCAGCCGGAACCCAAGGGGCCTATGCCGATGCGGTCGAATATGCCCGCACCCGCGCCGAGCTTCTGACGGCGGCACAACGGCAGGGTATCGAGATCACGCCCGAAATCGAGGGCCAGATCGATCAGCTTGCCGAGGCCTATGTGAAGGCGGGCAATGCGGCAGACGATGCGGCCGATCGGCTTCAGAAGATCCAAGACCAAACGAACGCGGGCGCGGACGCTATGTCTAACCTGTTCATGACCATCACCGAAGGTGGTGACGCGGCAAAGCAGGCGATGGCGCAGCTTCTTTTGCAGATGGCGCAGGTTCAGATGAAGAAGGCGCTTCTGGGGCTTGATGCGGCAGGTGGCGGCGGCTTCCTTAAAGCTGTCGGGTCGATGCTGGGATATGCGTCCGGCGGCTATACCGGATCGGGCGGCGTCAACGAGCCTGCGGGCGTGGTCCACAAGGGTGAATATGTCTTCAGCCAGCGGGCGGTCCAGAACATCGGGGCCAGCAGCTTGGAGAGCCTTCACCAGCAGGCACGGCGCGGCTCGACGGGCAGCGCAGGCGGCAACGGTGGCGGCGGTGGGTCTCAGCAGGTCGATGTGACGGTCTCGGTCGATGACAAGGGCGGCCTGAAAACCTTCGTCGAGAAGCGCAGCACGGCCATAGCTCAGCAAGCGGCGGCGAGTGCGGTGGGCCAATACGATAAGATAATGCCCGACCGCGTGAATTACATTATACGGAACCCGTGGAAACGATGATGACCCTGAAAAAGCAACTCGTCCAAGCTGTCCGGGATGGCCGCAAAGGCAAGGGCCGCGTTCCGGAAGCCGGTGCCATCATCTGGGAAGCCTTCATTGCCCTCTCGATGCGGCGGGCCCATGACCAAGGCATCCCGAACCCGATCAGCTTCACCGAGATCGATGCCTATTGCCGCGTCATGCGCTGGCCGATGGAGCCCCATCACGTCGATATGCTTCTGGCGATGGATGACGCATGGCTTGCCACGATCCAGACCGGCGGAAAGGCGAAGGACATGCAGAAATCAGCGCACGGCCTGACGCCGGATCTGTTCGACGTGAGCTTCGGCTAGGTCAACAACCTACTAAGACATATGAATAAAGCTGCGAGACGAGCGCCCAAGTGTACACTCCTATCCAAACTCCAATGAAAACTAGCAGGACGCCGAACAAGAACTTGGCTGCCTTGGGTGGTGTTTTTCCACCCTCCTTGTCGTGGAAGACGCTTAACATTACAAACCGAGAGGCTGTTGAGGAGATTGCAAGTAACGCTGCAATCACTCCAAAGACGAAAGCAGGGTCGCCCCACGCGGAAAGCACATCAAACTTTCCCGGATGCTTCACGAAGTACGCTTTTGCCGCAAGCATGCTCAAAGCAATCCAGCGCCAGATTTTCCAAAGATCATCACAGGTTGACCAAATGATCGCGGAGACGGCTTGTAGTTTATTCTTTTGGGATATTTCAGTCATGCTTCAGAATATTGCTTCGTTAAGTTTAGGCTCGATAAACATCCGATGCGGGGTTCGTTCCATATTATCGAGCTTCCGACGCCCCCAGATTTGGGCTGGTTGGGGGGGGGCCCAAATTTGCCCCCCCAACGGAGGGCGGACGCCCCCCAAATTTGAGGCGAGTGCTCAATCTTCGTCGGGATGCCTGTAGATGTGCTGCGTATACCCCTCTTGCTCATCGACGGGCTTATCCAGCTCTGACAAGGGGATGAACTTGATTTTCGACTGATAGCGGTCGCGGGCGAGCTCTAGGTGAACTCTGGAAATCACCTCTGCCAACGCAGGGTCATGGGGGTCCTTAATGCCAGATGCCTCAATAGCCTCGCGGAAACGCTTGGCAATCGCATCCTCGTTGCGCGGCGCGGGATACTTCTCGTCAAGCGTTGCGACAATTTCGGCGTTCATGCTGCGATTGTTCGCCTCGGCAGCAGCCTTGATGCGGTCGCGCATCCCGTCGGGAAAGCGGACCATGAACTGTTCCTGCTTATCGCTCGGGAAGCCTTTGCGCGCCATCATCTACCTCACTGCACTTTCATCATAGTGAATAGCTACATAAGAAGTTGACGCAATAGTAGTGAGTCGCTATTTTTTATTGTAGCGAATCACTACTAAGGAAACCACATGCAGAAAGATATGAAGCAACTGCCGATCCGCTTTCCTCCGGAAGTAAAGGACTGGCTGGCAGACCAAGCGAAGAAAAATAGCAGCTCGCAAAATTCCGAAGTCATTCGGGCGGTTCGCGAGCGCATGGAGCGCCTCGACGCTCAAGCCTGACCCTTAACTCTGTGGAGAATCCCAGATGAACACCACGACCACCGACCCCGCCTATCAGGCGCTCGTTGCTCATGTCCAAGACCAGCAGGACAGCATGATCACCGTATGCGGCCTTCTCGAGGCGATGGACCGACTCATGGAGATGAAGGATATGGAAGACGCCCGCTTCAGTCTCTTGGCTATCGTCCGCGAGAAAGCTGACGCCGTGAGACGTGCCCTAGATGTGCAGGCGATCGGGCGCCTCGAAGACGGTGCGGCCTGATGACCAGAAAGCAGCACGAAGAGATGATCAACGCGCTCTATGACGCCATGTGCCTTACCTCTCTCGTTTCGGCGGCGACCTGCCAGCTTGATGACACCCCGACAACGGCAGGCATCCGGACCGGCTGCGAGACCATCATGGCCAAGATCAGCGCTGTGCAGGACACGCTGGAAGTCGAATGGAGGCCCGCCCCGAGATGATCGGAGCCCTTTTATGTGGAAAACTCGAATCAGGCATTTGGCGTTTTCGCGATAATGCCTGATCTTATGCGCAAGGCCCGCACAGACGGCGGGAAGTGGGACAAAACAACGACACGCCTTGTCTCCACCAGGGCAGCAGAGCCGGTGGCGGCAATACAAGGAAATTCAAATGGCAGGAGCAACACTTAGCGTTAGCGTGATCGAAAAGCGCATGATGAACCAGACAGAGGCGGCGGACTACTGCGGTCTCGTTGTGAAGCACTTCAAGTCACATTGCCCCGTCGCCCCCATCAGGCTCGACATGAGGCGCGAACTCTTCGACAAGCGCGATCTGGATCAGTGGATCGATACCGTCAAGCAAGGCGCGATCGCTGCATCCCATGACGACATTATCGGGAGACTCGCTTGACGGTCATTCGCATCAAGGGCTTCAAAATCTTCAAGGACAAGAAGCCTCCCTACAAGCAGCGGTGCTATCACCGCAAAACCAACACGAAGATCGATCTTGATCGCTTCCCTATCGGAACGGCTGAGTTCTTCTCGGAATGCGACCGGATCCGCCTTATTTCCGAGGCGGCCAAAAGGGCTGCGCCTAAGGCTGGCACGCTTGGCGGGCTGATTGAAACCTATTATCGGACCGAGCATTTCGCCGACACGCTGTCGGATCGCACCCGGAAGGACTATCTGAAGGTTGCAGATTACCTTGAACCGATCCGGGATATTCCCGCCACATCGATCACAACGCCTCTTCTCACGGATATCCACGATAAGGCGTCAAAAAAGCTGGGCTGGCGGCAAGCGAATATCCTTCGGACATTCTTGTCTGAGGTCTTCAAGTACAACATCCCCAAGGGGCAGATCGATCAGAACTATGCCACCGGGGTCATTCCTAAGCCGCGACCCAAAAACAGACCTCGCGCCAACCGACCTTGGACAATCGAAGAACTCGTGTTCGTGCTGGATAATGCTCCCAGCCAGATAGCCGCGGCTATCGCACTTATGGCGAATACTGGCCTTGATCCATCTGACGCACTGTCGCTAACCCGCAACGCCATTTCCGACGGGATGATCTGGGCGCAGCGCGGCAAGACCGGCAATCAGGCACCGATGCCCATGCCTGAGCGACTGAAGGCCGTCCTGGACGCACAGCCACCCCACGATGCGATCACGATCCTAGCCACTTCGCGCGGCCGCCCTTGGACATATGACGGCTTTTCGACGGTGTGGCACCGCTACAAGGCAACCCAAGTTGCCGCCGAGACGCTGCCTGCGGACCTGACCCTTAAAGGCCTGCGGCACACTATGGCGACCATCCTGCGCGAAAGCGGCATGGACCTACGGTCGATTGCTGACCTCTTGGGCCAAAAGACCGAGAGCATGGCGAACTGGTATTCACGGGACGCGGAGCTGGCCGAGCGCAACCGAGAAACGATGCAGGCCTACCAAGACGAGATCGAGCGCAGAACCAAAACTGTCAAACCCTTCCCAAAAACTGTCAAACCCCAATAAAGGAGCGGGCCTTGAAACAGGAAAAAACCAACAATTTTAGGGTGAAAAAGTGGTGCCCGGAGGCGGATTCGAACCACCGACACGCGGATTTTCAATCCGCTGCTCTACCAACTGAGCTATCCGGGCACTTTCAGCTTCGGGCGCTGCCCTCTGCTTCGGTAGGGCGGTATTTAGAGAAGCTCGGGGGTGGTGTCCAGAGGGAATTTGAAGTTTTTTCAAATTTCCTTCCAGCCCCCCTCAAAATTCCGAATTCTCCAGTATTTTCAGATCAGTGGGGTTTCTGATCGGGGGCCCATTCCTCCGGTGCGCGCTCTTCTTCCTCGGCAATATCGCCCGGAATCACATAGGACCCGTTAAGCCACTTCGCCAGATCCACATCGGCGCAGCGTCTGGAACAGAAGGGCCGGTATTTGGCATCGGCTTTCTTGCCGCAGACGGGGCAGCTCATGCTGCCCCCTTCCCGACCAGCGCCTCCAGCGAGACGCGATCGCGTTTGCGTTGCAGCTCGTAATTGCCCAAGGGCGTCCAGCCCGCAAGCGACGCCTCGGCCTCGCCCTTGAAGGCGGTCTTCATCTGCTGCTCCAGCGGCTGGCGGTCACGTTTGGGCATCGGCGCGAAATCGACAACGATCTGCCCACCCAAGCCCCGCAGACGCAGCTGACGCGGCAGCTCGCGCGCGGCGGCGATATTGGCCTTCAGGCTGGCCGCAGGCGAGGTGTCATTGCCGGTATTCACATCCACGGCGATCAGCGCGCGCGTCGGCTCGATCATCATATGCGCGCCACCCGGCAACTCGACCCGCGCGCGCAGAAGCGCGTCGAGCTGCTCGAGCACCCCGTGCTCCTCGAAATCGCCCTCGATCACCTCTTCGGGTTCCGGCTCGGCCCAGTCGCGCCATGCCTCCTCATGCGGGTCCGGCACATCGACCAGCAGCTCCGGCTCGCCCGAGAGATCCGCCATCACCGCCTCGGCCAGCTCGCGCATCGCGTTGATATCCTCGGCCAGCTCGCCCTCCTCGGCCAGCGGCGCGGCAGAGCGCAGGATCAACCCCATATCCGAGCCGTCCATCACCACATCCGCCAGCGACTTCAGACCATCGCGGGTGTCCTCGTCGCGGATACGGCGCGAGATATTGATGCCGGGCGCACCGGGCGTCACGATACAATAGCGCGATTTGAACAGCACCCGCAGCGAGACCGGAACGGCCTTGCCCGCCTCGGTGCCGCCAGTGACCATGCAGATGACAGTCTGACCGGGCGCAAGGCCCTTGACCTCGCGCAGGAAGCCGCGCTGACCTTCGGGCAGGTCCACGAAAACCCCGCCCTGCCCCTTCATCTGGCGGCCCACCTTGCCGCGCAGGATCGCACCCGGCGCAAGCGGCTGCACTTCGGAGGCATCAATCAGGAAATCTTCCAGTTGACCATCCACCATCAAAGCGGCGGCCTCGCGTTCTTTGTAGCTGCCCAGAACGATAGTACGCCCCTTCATACGGCCTCCTTGGCGGTCACGCCCGCCGATGTCAGTAGGATTGCGGTCTCGGCGAGGGGAAGTCCCACGACGCCGGTGTAAGACCCTTGGATCCACGGGATGAAGGCCCCGCCCAAGCCTTGGATGGCATAGCCACCCGCCTTGCCCTGCCATTCGCCCGAGGCAAGATAGGCGTTCACATCCTCATTCGACAGCGGGCGGAATTTCACCACCGTATCGACCAGACGTTCACGGATGCCAAAGGCCCCACGCACGGCCACAGCCGTCAGCACATGGTGACGGCGGCCTGACAGCATAAAGAGGAATTCGGCGGCCTCGGCGGCATCTTCGGGTTTGCCCAAGATGCGGCGGCCACAGGTGACGGTGGTATCGGCACAAAGAATGACCTCATCGGCCGCAAGATCCAGCGCCATTGCCTTCTCGCGGGCCATCCGCGCGACATAGTCGCGGGGGCGTTCATTCTTGCGGGGGGTCTCGTCGATATCGGGTGCCCGCACGGCGTCGGGCACCAGACCTAGCTGGTCCAGTAGCTCGCGTCGCCTCGGGCTCGCGGAGCCTAGGATCAGTTTCATGGGCTTACTTGAAGCGGTAGTTGATGCGACCTTTCGAAAGGTCGTAGGTGTTCATTTCGACTTGAACTTTGTCGCCGGCGAGAACGCGGATGCGGTTTTTGCGCATCTTCCCTGCCATATGTGCGATGATTTCATGGCCGTTCTCAAGCTCGACCCGAAACGTCGCATTTGGCAGGAGTTCCTTCACGACGCCGGGGAATTCGAGCATTTCTTCCTTGGCCATGGTCACTCCATAATTGCGTAAAGGCGCTTGAAACGCGCCATCGTGGCGCTTAAATGCGCCCGCCCGCTTTAAAATTCAAGCTTAATGTCAAGGCTGGGGGGCAGTTTCACGCACAATCGCGACCGTTTCGGCCTGATCGGCGCTTTCGGGCCAGTGCTGAAACAGCAAAACCCCGCCATCATGGCGCGATTGCCGCACCCGATCCAGATCGACCTGCGCATGGACCCAGCCCGGAGAATCAAGCCCGCCTTCGGCCAGCACCCCCGTTTCCGGCCAGCCGGTATCGGGCGGGCCGAAGACCCCCGCAGCCCCGCGGTTCGTATCGACCGCAGGACACCAATCGACATCTCCCACGGTGGGCGATTGCACTGTGACACATTGGTTTTCCAGCGCCCGCGCCTGCGCCCCGATCCGCACCCGCGAATAGCCCGCCACCGTATCGGTGCAGGACGGCACAAGAAGGATCTCGGCGCCCTTCTCGCACAGCGCCCGCGCCAGCAGGGGAAATTCGCTATCGTAGCAGATGGTGATGCCGATGCGCCCGAGGGCGGTGTCAAAGACCTGCAGCCCCTCGCCCGCGCCAATCTGCCAGTCCTCGCGTTCAAAGCGCGTCATCACCGCCTTGTCCTGATGACCGATCAGACCGGCAGGCCCCACAAGGGTCGCGCGGTTGGTGCGGATATCGGCCCCTGTATGGTTTTCGATTACCGGCCCCGAGGGCACAAGGATATGCACGCGATGCCGGAAGGCCAGATCGATAAACAGCGTCTCCATTTCAGGGCGATAACGCGCCACAACCTGCAGTGCGGCCTCCAAGTCGCGCGCAGCCTCGGCCCCGCCCAGTGACGCCAGCTCCATCGCGCCATATTCGGGAAAGACCAGAAGCTGGGCCCCCTCGGCCACGGCCGCTTCGACCCAGCCCGTCACTTTGGCCTCATAGGCGTCCCAACTGTCATGCCAGTCCAGCGGATAGGCAGCGGTAGCGATATGGAGTGTCATAGGGCACGCCCCCAGAATTGCAGATATTTCACCGTTTCAGCGGTCTCGCCCAGATCCGTCCAGCGGAAACCGGCGATCACCCCCTCCAGCGGCTGATAGCCCCGTTTATGCCAGAACCCGTCCAGCGGGCGATAGGCCGCGGGCTTCAAAGGATGGTGACCCTCGCGGATTACCGCGCAGAAGACGCTGTGGCTGCGCCCGAGCGCCCGTGCATGTGTTTCACGGGCCTCAAAGAAGGCATGGCCCAAACCCTGCCCGCGATAGTCCGGCAGAAGAACCGATTCCGCACAATAGAACACATCCCCCAGCGCCAGACCGGTGCGGCCAAAGGGGGCCGCGAAATCTGCGGCATGGTCTTCCAGCGGCGTGCCGGTGGCCGCCCCCACAAGACGCGCGCCGTCAAAAGCGCCAACCACGACCGCGCCATCGGAGGAACGGTAGCGTTCCAGATAGCGCCGCTCGTACTCCAGCGAGCCGTCATAGATATAGGGCCAGTCGCGGAACACGCGGATGCGCAGCGCCGCCACATCGTCCAAGGCGGCATCCAGCGCCGCCCCCGTAAGCACACGCACCTCCATCAGGAGACCTGCTTGATCCAATCCGAGAGGTTGTAATAGGTGGTCACCCGCGCGATCTTGCCATCCTTGAGGTCAAAGAAGGTGCCCGCAGGCAGGCGATAGCTTTGGCCGCGCGCCTCTGGCAGGCCTTCATCCGTCTTCAGATAGGTGCCGTTGACGATAAATTCCGCCGCAGCCCGCGTGCCCGCCTCATTCGCCATCACGCAGAGATCAGTCAGCGTCTCGCGGTAGCACTGCGTCATATGGGCATTGAATTCGCGGAAGGCCTCGGCCCCACGGCGGATATTGCCCTCATTCACATGATGTTCGAAATCATCGGCCAGAAGCGCCTCCATCGCTGCGGTATCTCCGGCGTTGAAAGCATCGTAATAGGTCTTCAGGGTCTCAAGAGCCTCAAGGCGTGACATGGTTCCATCCTGCTGGTTTTGTTATTCATTATGGGTGGGTGGCCCGAAGCGCGACACCATCCGGTCGCGGATCTGGTCGCGGGTCTGGCGATAGGCGGCCAGCTTGGCCTCGCGCCCCTCGCCGATGCCCGTGGGGTCCATGATCGGCCAATATTCGATATCCAGATGATAGAAGCGGGTCAGCTCCAGCGCCTGACGCTGGCTGGCGGGTGACAAGGCGACGATCAGATCGAAGGTCGAGATATCATCGCCCCATTCCTGCATATCCTCGAAGCTGCGCACGCGGTGGCGTTCCAGATCCACGCCCACCTCATGCATGACGGCAATCGTGAACCCGTCGATATCCAGTTCCGATTTGACGCCTGCCGATTGCACATACACGCCAGGGCCATAGAAGCGCTTCATCATCCCCTCGGCCATCGGAGAGCGCGTGGCATTGTAGTCACAACAAAACAGCACCGATTGCGGCAAGCCTGACATTATTTCACCGGCGATAGGACACAAACAAGGGTGAACAGCCGCCGGGCGGTATCAAGATCCAGCTCGGCCTTGCCTTCCAGACGTTCCTCAAGGATCCGCGCGCCCTCGTTATGGATGCCGCGCCGCGCCATATCGATCGCCTCGATCTGGCTGGGCGGCATGGTTTTCACAGCCTCGAAATAGCTTTCGCAGATCTGGAAGTAATCCTTGATCACCTGCCGGAAGGGGCCGAAAGACAGGTGGAACTCGGCCAGCGGATCATCGCTCTCGCTGCGGGTATCAAAGACCAGCCGCCCGTCGCGCACCGACAGCAGCAGGTTGAACGGCCCTTCCGGCGCGGCCAGATCGCCTTTCCCCGGCAGGGTGAAGCTATTGTCTTCAAGAAGGTCGAAAATGGCCACACGACGTTCCTGCTCGATCTCCGCGCTCGGCGCGGGCAGACCGGAATCATCGACTTCCAACTTGGCAATATGGGCCATTACTCTTCTCTCCCTGTGGCCGGCGACGCGGCTTTAGGAAAGGCTAGACCGAGTAATGGCCACGCGCAACCGCGTCCCGCGACAGAGGCGGGCACGATTGCGACGATCGGGTTATTTATTCAGCGCATCCAGACGCGCGCGGACCGAAAGACCATGCGCTTCAAGGCTTTCGGATTTCGCCAGCACCTCGGCCCCCGGCCCGATCTGACGCAGCGCCTCGGGCGTCATCATCGACAGCGTGGTGCGTTTGACGAAATCGAACACCGACAGCCCCGAAGAGAAACGCGCCGAACGCGCCGTCGGCAGAACATGGTTCGGCCCGCCGATGTAATCGCCAATCGCCTCGGGCGTCCAGGCACCCATGAAGATCGCGCCCGCATGGGTGATCTCTTGCGCCAGAGCCTCGGGCTCGGCCACGCAAAGCTCAAGGTGCTCGGGCGCCACGCGGTTTGACAGCTCTGCCGCCTCGGCCAGATCGCGGGTGAGGATCACCGCGCCAAAGTCACGCCAGCTTGCCCCCGCGATCTCGCGGCGTTCCAGCGTCTCAAGGCGTTTTTCCACGGCCTCGACGACCTTATTGGCGAAACCCTCATCAGGGGTGATCAGGATCGATTGCGCCGAAGCATCATGTTCGGCCTGCGACAGCAGGTCGAGCGCGATCCAATCGGGGTCATTCTGCCCATCGGCAATCACGAGGATCTCCGAGGGACCGGCGATCATATCGATGCCCACCTTGCCAAAGACCCGACGCTTGGCGGCCGCCACAAAGGCATTGCCCGGACCGGTGATCTTATCCACAGGGCGAATGGTCTCCGTGCCATAGGCCAAAGCCGCCACCGCCTGCGCACCGCCGATACGGTAGATCTCGTCCACGCCCGCAATCCGGGCTGCCAGCAGAACAAGCGGGTTCACCTTGCCGTCGGGCGTGGGGCAGACCACCACCAGACGACCGACGCCTGCCACCTTGGCGGGGATCGCATTCATCAACACCGAAGACGGGTAGCTCGCCAGACCGCCCGGCACATAAAGACCCGCAGCCGTCACAGGCGTGAAGCGCCAGCCCAGTTTCGCGCCGCTTTCCTCTTCCCACATCGCATTGGGCGGCATCTGGCGGGCGTGATAGATGCGGATACGCTCGGCGGCCAGTTCCAGCGCCTCACGCTCAGGCACCGGCACGCGGGCGATCTCGGCCTCGATCTCGGCGTCAGAAAAACGCATGGTCTCGGGCGTCAGCTCCAGCCGGTCGAATTTCGCGGTCAGCTCCAGCACGGCGGCGTCGCCCCGCGCCCGCACATCCGCGATGATCTGGCCGACGGCCGCATCCACATCGGGGCTATCCTCGCGCTTCATGCCCAATAGCGCGGTGAAACGGGTCTCGAAATCGGCAGCAAGCGTGGTCAGGAAATGCGGCATGGGAGTCTCCTTGAGGTCGCCACGGAAATAGTCCAGCAGGCAGGCATGGGCAAGCACTACTGCGCGGATAGGCGCCCCGCCATAAGCGCCGACAGCCCCACCATCACCGTAGCCACCCCCAGCATCAGGGGCAGCCCTCCCAGCTGATAGCTCAGCCCCGAGGCCAGCGTCCCCAGAAGGCGCCCGCCCGCATTGGCCATATAGTAAAACCCCACATCCATGGTGACGCGCTCGGATTTGGTGAAGGCGAGGATCAGATAGGAATGCAGCGAGGAATTCACCGCAAAGACCGCGCCAAAGACCAGCAACCCGATGACCAGCGCCACGGTCAGCCCCTGCCCGCCCAAGCCCAGCGCGGCAATGGTCAGACCCGCGGGGATCACGCATAACCCCCAAGCCCAAAGCTTCGCATCCGCCACCAGCGCCTCTGGCGCGCGGGTCTTGGCGCGCAGGATCTTTGGGGCAAAGCCCTGCACCAGCCCGTAAAGGATGATCCACCCCGCCATGAAGCTGCCGATCAGGAAGAAGGCCGCACGGTCGCCCGCCTCGGTGCCATCCGACAGGATCGCGGTGAAATAGATCGGGATGCCCACCACAAACCAGACATCCCGCGCGCCAAACAGAAACACCCGCGCCGCCGAAAGCCGGTTCACATTGGCCGACTTCGAGAAGACCTCGGAGAATTTCGCCCCCTTGCGCCCCTGCGGCAGCCCCTTCGGCATGGCGATCACGATGGCCATCAGGATTACCGCCAGCACAAGCGCCATGGCAAGGATCGACCCCGTAAAGCCCACCAGCGCCAGAAGCCCCGCGCCCAGCAGAAAGCCAAAGCCCTTCACCGCGTTCTTGGACCCCGTCAGCACCGCGACCCAGGCAAACAGCCCATCCTGCGCGGAAGGGGCCAAGAGCTTCACCGCCGATTTCGACGACATCTTCGCCAGATCCTTGGCCACCCCCGAGGCGCCCTGCACCGCCATCACATAGAGAACCGAGGCCGTCACCCCCCATGCAGGGTCCAGCCCCGCCAGCGCCATAAGCGCCGCCACCTGCAGCCCCAGACCCGCGTAAAGCGTAGAGGCCAGCCCGAAGCGCGCCGCAATCCAGCCCGCGCAAAGATTGGTGACCATGCCCGCCACCTCATAGAGGAGGAACAGATAGGCCAGCTGCACAGGCGAAAACCCGAGGCTGTGGAAATGCAAGAGCACCAGCATCCTCAGCGCGCCATCGCTGAGCATAAATGCCCAATAGGCCGCCGTGACCGCGATATAGGCCGAAAGCCCCTCGGGCTTCTGCCCGCCAGAGGTCACAGCGACTGCCCGACCATCAAAGCCACATCCACCAGACGATGGGCATAGCCATATTCGTTATCATACCACGCATAGATCTTTACCTGCGTGCCATTGATGACCATCGTCGAGGGCGCATCAATGATCGACGAACGCACATCATTGACGTAATCGGCCGACACCAGAGGCCGCGTTTCATAGCCCAGAATGCCCTTCAACACCCCTTCCGAGGCCGCCTTGAACAAGGCGTTGACCTCTTCGGCAGAGGTCGCGCGTTCAACCTCGAAGACGCAATCTGTCAGTGACCCGTTCAGCAGGGGCACCCGCACCGCATGACCGTTCAGACGGCCCTTCAGCTCGGGGTAGATCAGCGTGATCGCCGTGGCCGAGCCGGTTGTCGTGGGGATCAGCGAATTCAGCGCCGAGCGCGCGCGCCGCAGGTCTTTGGCGGGGCGGTCCACGAGGGTCTGGGTGTTGGTGACATTATGCAGCGTGGTGATCGAGCCATGCTTGATGCCCAGCCCCTCATGGATCACCTTCACCACCGGTGCCAGACAGTTGGTCGTGCAGCTGGCCGCCGTCACGATATGATGGCGGGCTGGGTCATAGCTGTCGTTATTCACGCCATAAACGATATTCGCCGTCGGCCCGTCCTTCACCGGTGCCGAGACCACCACCTTCTTCACCCCCGCTGCGAAATAGGGCGCCAGATCGGCCTCGGTCTTGAATTTGCCGGTGCAGTCGATCACCACATCCACACCCTCCAGCGGCAGATCGGCCAGCGCAGCGGTGCCCACGAAAGGCAGGCGCACCCCGTCGATGCTGACCGATGTCGCATCATGCGCAAACAGCGAATCCCAGCGCCCATGCACGCTATCGAATTCCAGCAGGTGGGCGTGAAGCTCGGGCGTACCGATCGCGTCATTGATCCATGCAATCTCGGCCCCCGCATCCAGAAGCGGGCGCAGCGCCAGCTTTCCCATCCGGCCCAGACCATTCAGCGCATAGCGTACCATTCTAATGTCCCTCCCTTCGGGCAATATCGTCCACGGCGCGCTGCACGGCGAGGCGATCCAGACTTTCGAGAGGCAGCGCGATAAACGCCTCGATCCGGCGGCGCAAAGCTCCGTAAGCCTCGCGGAAGGCCAAGGCCGCCTCGGCGGGGCTGCGTGCCTGCGCGGCCCGCGCCACCGGATCAGGCACGCCCCAATGGCCGCTGACAGGCCGTCCGGGCAAGGCCGGGCAATCCTCGTTGGCGGCCAGATCACAGACCGTAAACACAAAATCGAAAGGCGGCTCATCGGCCAAGGAGCCGAGATCCTTGGAAAACAGCCCGCCCACATCATGGCATTGCTGCTGCAACAGCGTCACCGTCTGCGGGTTGATCATACTTCCGGGATGGGTGCCCGCAGAATGCACCTCGAAACGATCTGCCCCCAGCTCGCGCAACAGGGCTTCGGCAAAGATCGAGCGCGCGGAATTGCCGGTGCAGACAAACAGCACCCGATACCGGCGCGCAGGCTTGCGGGGGGCCAAAGACAGACAGTCCGACACCCGCCCGCGACAGCAGTCATCCAGCAGAAATCCGAAAGTGGTCTGCACGACCTCCATCTCGATGCGGTAAAGAAGCGACGTCCCCACCCGCTCTTTCGCCAAAAGCCCCGTCTGCATCAGCGCGGCAAGATAGGCCGAAAGCGTGCTGGGCCGCAGCCCGAGGATCTGCCCGATCTCGCCTGCGGGCAACTGATCGGGATAGCGGCGCGTCAGAAGCCGGAACACCGCAAGCCGCTGCGGGTGGCCCAAAACGGCCAGAATTTCTGCAATCTCTTTTTCCATATTTCGTGGATATGCGAAATATGGGCCTGCAACCAGTGAAACTTTTGTAACGACGCAGGAAGACGGCCCGGACGCTCCTACTGTGGCGGGAAAGGATCTTTGATCGTCCTCCCGAAGAGCCGCGCGATGGTAAAGGCCAGCGCGAGCGCGCTATAATGCCGTTTACGCAGTCAAATGCCGCCCGTCAGATGCACAGCCAACGTGACATCCCCCGAAGCTCCCCGCCCGCAGATCCCCGACTGCCGAACAGCCCTTACATGCCATCGTCACGGTGCTGCGGCACCTTGCCCGAGACAGCCTTGTAAGGCTTGGTCACATCGCGCAAATCCACGGCCAATGCCTCGACAGAAACCGCAATCGCGCCATCCCCTGCCAAGGTCAGCACCAGCTCGCCCGCGCCATCCTCCGCAGGGGTCCAGACCAGATCGAGGATCGAGAGCACCAGATCTTTCTCGGCCCGGTCCACCCCTTGCGAACGCACGGCCAGCACTTCGGACACCACCAGAAGCGATTGCACCCGCTCATAGGCGCGCCCTTCGGCTTCGGCGGCGGCACGATCTTCCCAGCGGAAACGATTGACCAGCAGCGCCAGTTGGCGACGGGCGCGATCATAGCGGATCTCGGTCACCGGCAAGACACAATCCTGCACCAGCGCGGAAATCACCGGCAGGTCTTCGGCCGTCTCCGCCCGCAAAGCCAAGGCGCGTTCCGCCCCGTCCTCGAATCTTGCATCCGCCATAGTCGCCTCCGTCCATTGATCTGCTGCCGCAAAGATAGACGGGCAGGCCTGCCCGTCCAGAAAGTCTGTCCAGAAAGTCCGGCCAGAAGGTCTATCCCCCTTCCGGATCGGTGCCTATTCGGACACGCGCTCGATATCGGCACCGACGGCCTTCAGCTTGCGCACCAGACGTTCATAGCCACGGTCAAGGTGATAGACGCGGTTGACGATGGTCTCGCCCTCGGCGGCAAGACCCGCCAAAATCAGCGACACCGAGGCCCGCAGGTCGGTCGCCATCACCGGCGCCCCCTTCAGCTTCTTGACGCCATGCACGGTGGCATGCCCGCCATGCACCTCGATATTGGCGCCCATCCGCACCAGTTCGGGCGCATGCATGAAGCGGTTCTCGAAGATCTTCTCTTCCAGAACCGAAGTCCCCTCGGCGGTACACAAAAGTGCCATCATCTGCGCCTGCAGGTCGGTCGGGAAGCCCGGATAGGGTTCGGTGACCACATCCACCGCATTCACCACATCCCCGCGACGCTTGACCTTAATCCCGTCTCTGGTCTCTTCGACATGAATGCCCGCCGCATCGAGCTTCTCGCAGAAGGATTCGACCAGCGCGATCTTGCCGCCCAGACATTCAACCTCGCCGCCACAGATCGCAGGGGCCAGCATATAGGTGCCCAGCTCGATCCGGTCGGCCACAACGGGATGGGTCGCGCCATGCAGACGGTCCACACCCTGAATTTCGATGGTCGACGTGCCATCGCCCGAAATCTGCGCGCCCATCGCCCGCAGACAATCCGCCAGATCGACGATCTCGGGTTCGCGCGCGGCATTCTTCAGCACCGAGGTGCCTTTGGCCAGAGCCGCCGCCATCAGGAAGTTCTCGGTGGCCCCCACAGAGGCAAAGCGCATCTCGTGCACAGCGCCTTTCAGGCGGCCACCGGCAACCTTGGCATGCAGATAGCCTTCCTTCAGCTCGATCTCGGCGCCGAGCGCTGTCAACGCATCGATATGGATATCCATCGGGCGCGCACCGATGGCACAGCCCCCCGGCAGCGAGACGACCGCATGGCCCAGACGCGCCAGAAGCGGCCCCAGCACGAGGTTCGAGGCCCGCATCTTGCGCACGATGTCATAATCGGCCACCGGATTGATCTCGCCATGACAGGCCGAGGCCAGCACCTTGCCCTCCTGCAACTGGGTGACCTCGGCCCCGAGGCTGGCCAGAAGATCGGTCATGGTGCGGATGTCAGACAGACGCGGCGCATTGGTCAGCGTCAGCGGTTCCTCCGACAGAAGCGTGGCCGGCATCAGCGCCAGACAGGCGTTTTTCGCGCCCGCAATTGGGATCTGCCCCGAAAGCGGCCCGTTGCCGCGCACGATAATGCGGTCCATCAGCTGTCCTTTTCGTTCTGCTCGTGTGGCGGCGTGCCGTGAGAGGCTGCACCATCCCTATCTGTTTCTATCTGCTCGGCCTTACGACCGCGTGCCTGCGCCTTACGGCGGGAAAGATTCGCACGCAAGGCCGCGCGCAAACGATCTTCTCGCGCCGATTTGGGGTCTTTCGACCCGTTCTTGGGGTTCTTCGGATCCTGTGCCATGCGCCTTCTGTAGCGTCAGGAGAAAAATCTGTCGAGAGATGTCATTTTTTCTCTTGCACCCGTCGGCGACCTCCTCTAAATCCCCGCTCACGGTCGAAGGGCGGCACTGAAAAGCACCGCCACCGACACAGGATGCTGCCGTAGCTCAGGGGTAGAGCACTCCCTTGGTAAGGGAGAGGTCGAGAGTTCAAATCTCTCCGGCAGCACCACTTAATCACCGAAAACATATAACAACCTCTCGCTCAAGCTAGGTTCCTTATGTTTAAGCTGGATCTTGAGGCCAGACGTTAGCACGCGACGCTTTCAGCAAAGCACCTGCCTGTCCGGCAATAAAAAGGGCGCGCGGGAATTCAGCGGCTGCGTTTATCCGCCGCCATACCGGCGGGGGTACCCGCAGCCGCTTTAGCCATCGCAGGCGCAACCTACGCCTTTATGACACTGCTTGCTGCGGCTGATGCAGCTATTTCCGCAGGCTTTCCCCTTATGGCAGGTCTTGCAGCAGCCCGCATAGACTGCCGCCCTCGGGCCGTCGAGCGCGTGCAGGCGCTCCAGAAAGCTTTGCGCCGGAGAGGAAAGCGCGGGAACCGCCGCCTCCTGCGCCCGACCCGCACCGGACAGGGCTGCCATCACCCCGACCGCCATTACAAAAATCTTCAACAAAACCACAAACCCATCAGCCAGACGCTCAATAGCGGCCCCTTACTGATCTCTCTTGCCGCGAAAGAGAAGCTTGCCCTACGCATTTTATCCACTTTCTCCGGCGGATCGCTTCGCATTTCGCCGCTTTTTTACACATGGGCCCGCCCCACACGCTCAAAATGCTCTCGCAAGACGGGTAACGCAGCATTTTGCAGCGCGAAACTGAAAGAAATCCCACGAATCGCCGGTTTTCTGGCAAGAAGGTCTTGTCGCTTGGCAACGGTGCCGCGACACGGAATTTCTCCCCGATGATCGGGGAATGAGCAAAGCCGCTCGATGTATTGGACCTAACGAGGCCCGATCATCGGCGGCTTTTTTTGTTTTTCGACTTTGCTGCATGGCAGCCCGCAAAGGACGTGACATGAAGAAACTTCTCCTTGGCCTCGCAGCCAGCACGCTTCTGGCCAGCCCGACCTTCGCCGAGATGCTGGATCTCGAGAAGGACCAGCTGACCTTCGGCTTCATCAAGCTGACCGATATGGCGCCGCTGGCCGTGGCCTATGAAAAAGGCTATTTCGACGATGAGGGCCTGTTTGTGACCCTTGAGGCGCAGGCCAACTGGAAAGTGCTGCTGGATGGCGTGATCTCGGGCACGCTGGATGGCGCGCATATGCTGGCAGGCCAGCCGCTGGCGGCGACCATCGGCTATGGCACAAAGGCGCATATCGTCACCCCCTTCTCGATGGACCTCAATGGCAACGGCATCACCGTTTCGAACGAGGTCTGGGAAGAGATGAAGGCCAATCTGGAAACCGATGCGGATGGTAAGATCAAGCACCCGATCTCGGCCGAAGCGCTGAAGCCGGTGGTCGACCGCTTTAAATCCGAAGGTAAGCCCTTCAATATGGGCATGGTTTTCCCCGTCTCGACCCATAACTACGAGCTGCGCTACTGGCTGGCGGCGGGTGGTCTGAACCCCGGTTACTATTCGCCCGAAGATGTGAAGGGCCAGATTGATGCGGATGTCTTCCTGTCGGTGACCCCTCCGCCGCAAATGCCCGCAACCCTCGAGGCAGGCACCATCATGGGCTATTGCGTGGGCGAGCCGTGGAACCAGCAGGCCGTGTTCAAAGGCATCGGCGTGCCGGTGGTGACCGATTACGAGATCTGGAAGAACAACCCCGAGAAAGTCTTCGGCCTGACCGCAGACTTCATCGACCAGAACCCCAATACCACGCTGGCCATCACCAAAGCGCTGATCCGCGCCGCCATCTGGCTGGATGAGAACGACAACGCCAACCGTCCCGAGGCGGTGGAGATCCTGTCGCGCCCCGAATATGTCGGCGCCGATGCGGAAGTGATCGCCAATTCGATGACCGGCACCTTCGAGTATGAAAAAGGCGACAAGCGCGACGTGCCGGATTTCAACACCTTCTTCCGTCACAACGCGACCTACCCCTTCTATTCGGATGCGGTGTGGTATCTGACGCAGATGCGCCGCTGGGGCCAGATCCCCGAAGCCAAGCCCGACAGCTGGTATGACGAAGTGGCGAAATCGGTCTACAAGCCCGAGATCTACCTCAAAGCCGCGCGGATGCTGGTCGAGGAAGGCAAGGCGAACGAGGCCGACTTCCCGTGGGATAGCGATGGCTACAAAGCCCCGACCCCCGCAGCCGATGTGATCGACGGGATCGGCTATGACGGCAAACACCCCAACGCCTATATCGACAGCCTGCCCATCGGCCTGAAAGACGCGCAGACCGTCGAAGGCGCCGAAGTCAAAGGCTAAGCGCACCGTCCGGCGGCACGCCCGCCGGACCTCCCCCCATTCCTCCGGCATCCAGACGCCATATCGCCCCAAAGGATCCGATCATGACCGCCATCGACCCGCAATCGCTTGAGACAAATGATAGCAAAGCCCGCGAAGAACGCCGCGCCCGCGCGTTCACCCGCATCAACCGCGCCGATGGCTGGTTCAAGGTGCTGGGTCTGGCATGGATCACCCCGATCCTGAAGATCATGGCGGGCGACAATCCCCGCACCCAAGGGCGCGAAATCTGGAAGCTTCTGGGTGTGCCGGTTCTGGCCATCGTGGCCTTCCTTGTGGCTTGGGGCACGCTTGCGCCCAAGGTGCAGACCTCGCTTGGCGCAATCCCCGGCCCCGTCGCCGTCTGGGATGAGGCCGTATCGCTGAATAACGATGCCCTCGCCAAGGCGGCCAAAGAGCACCAGCACAACGAGCGTGTTGCCGCCCGCAACGAGAAGCTGATCGCCGCCGGCAAGGCCGATCAGGTCAAGGACATCCCCTATACCGGCGCGCCGTCCTATTACGACCAGATCTGGACCTCGATCAAAACCGTCTTCTTCGGCTTCCTGATCGGGTCGGTCATCGCCATTCCGCTTGGCATCTTTGCAGGCCTCTCGCCCTATGCCAACGCGGCCATCAACCCGCTGGTGCAGATCTTCAAACCGGTCTCGCCGCTGGCATGGCTGCCGATTGTGACCATGGTTGTCTCGGCGCTTTATGCCACCAATGACGGGCTGTTTGCCAAATCCTTCCTTGTGTCGGCCATCACCGTGACACTGTGTTCGCTCTGGCCCACCCTCATCAACACCGCCCTTGGTGTGGCCTCGATCGACAAAGACCTGATCTCGGTTTCCAAGGTGCTGAAAATGAACACCTATACCAAGATCACCAAACTGGTTCTGCCCTCGGCCCTGCCGCTGATCTTCACCGGCCTGCGTCTGTCGCTTGGTGTGGGCTGGATGGTGCTGATCGCCGCCGAGATGCTGGCCCAGAACCCCGGTCTTGGCAAATTCGTCTGGGACGAGTTCCAGAACGGCTCCTCGCAATCGCTGGCGCGCATCATCGTAGCCGTGCTGACCATCGGCATCATCGGCTTCCTGCTTGACCGTGTGATGTTCGCCCTGCAATCGCTCTTCACCTTCTCGAACAACCGGTGATCTCTATGGGTATCATTGACTTCAAGAACGTCTCGAAAAGCCACGGCGATGGCACCAATGCCACCCATGTCCTGCGCAACATCAATCTGAGTGTCGAGGAGGGCGAGTTCCTCGTGCTCTTGGGCTTCTCCGGCACCGGCAAGACGACGCTGATCAACCTGATGGCGGGGCTGGATACGCCCTCGCGCGGCGAGGTCACCTTTCGCGGCCAGAAAATCACCGGCCCCGGCCCCGAGCGTGGCGTGATCTTCCAGAACTACTCGCTGATGCCGTGGCTGACGGTGGATGGCAATGTGATGCTGGCGGTGGATGCGGTTTTCCCCCAGCTGTCCAAACCCGAGAAACAGGCCAAGGTGGATCACTTCATCAAGATGGTGGGGCTAGCCCACGCCAAGACCCGCCGCCCTGCGGAGCTGTCGGGCGGTATGCGCCAGCGGGTTAATGTGGCGCGTGCGCTGGCGATGAACCCCGAGGTGCTGCTGCTGGACGAGCCGCTTTCGGCGCTGGATGCGCTGACCCGCGCCAATCTGGCCGATGAGATCGAAGCGATCTGGGATGCCGACAAGAAGACCTGCGTGCTGATCACCAATGACGTGGATGAGGCGATCCTTCTGGCCGACCGTATCATCGCGCTCAACCCCGATGGCACCTTGGGTCAGGAATTCCGCGTGGCGATCCCCCGCCCGCGTGACCGCTCGGCCATGAACCATGACGCGGGCTTCCACGCCCTGCGCGCCGAGGTGACGAAATACCTGATGGATGCGGGCATCGAGGCCGCCGCCGAAGGGTCGCGTTCGCTGCCCAATGTCACCCCGATCCATGCGCTGCCCAAAGCCTATGAAGACGCGGGCCGCAGCCTGAATGACGAGAAATACCTGCAGTTCTCGCAGCTGCATAAGATTTACCCCACGCCAAAGGGCCCGCTGACCGTTGTGGAAGACTTCAACCTTGATGTGCAGAAGGGCGAATTCATCAGCCTGATCGGCCATTCGGGTTGCGGCAAATCCACCGTGCTGACGATGTGCGCGGGTCTGAACGGCATCTCGAAAGGGGCGATCAAGCTCGACGGTATCCACGTCGAAGGGGCCGACCCCGAGCGTGCGGTGGTGTTCCAGTCACCCAACCTCTTCCCGTGGCTGACCGCCAAGGAAAACGTGGCGATTGGTGTGGATAAGGTCTACCCCAATGCCAGCCGCGCCGAGCGTCAGGATGTGGTGGAATATTACCTTGAACGCGTGGGCCTTGCCGATGCGATGGATAAATCCGCCGCCGATATGTCGAACGGTATGAAGCAGCGTGTGGGGATTGCCCGCGCCTTCGCTCTGTCGCCGAAACTTCTGCTGCTGGATGAACCCTTTGGCATGCTTGACAGCCTCACCCGCTGGGAGCTGCAGGAGGTTCTGATGGAGGTCTGGTCGCGCACCAAGGTCACCGCGATCTGCGTGACCCATGATGTGGACGAGGCGATCCTTCTGGCCGACCGCGTGGTGATGATGACCAATGGCCCGCAGGCGACCATCGGCAAGATCACCGATGTGAAACTGCCGCGCCCGCGCACCCGCAAGGCGCTGCTCGACCACCCCGATTACTATCACTACCGTCAGGAAGTGCTCGATTTCCTTGAGGAATACGAGCATGGCGCAAAGCCCAAACGCCCCGCAAAGATCGCGGCGGAGTAAGGGCCATGAAGACGCGTCTGGTCGTCATCGGTGCGGGAATGGCTTCGGGGCGGATGCTGGAGCATCTGGTGAAAACCGCCCCCGATGCCTTCGAGATCACCCTGTTCAACGCGGAAAACCGCGGGAACTACAACCGGCTGATGCTGTCGCCCGTTCTGGCGGGCGAGAAAACCTACGAGCAGATCGTGACCCATGATGCCGAATGGTACACCCGTCACGGCATTACCACCCGCTTTGGCGAGCGCGTGGCCTCTATCGACCGTGCGGCCAAGGTTGTGCATGGCGAAAACGGCCCCGTGGCCTATGACAAGCTGGTGATCGCCACGGGCTCCAACCCCTTCGTGATCCCCATGCCCGGCCATGATCTGCCCGGCGTCATTTCATGGCGCGACTGGGATGATACGCAGGTGATGATCGGCCAGCAGCAAGGCACCCGCGCTGTGGTGCTGGGCGGCGGCGTCTTGGGGCTTGAGGCCGCCGCTGGCATGGCCGCACGCGGTATGGATGTGACCGTGGTCCATCTGGAAAGCCACCTGATGAACCGCCAGCTTGACGCCGAGGCGGGCGCGATGCTGGCGCGCACCTTGGAAGCGCGCGGGCTGAAGATCCGTTGCAGCACGGCGTCAGAAGCGATTGTCGCAGGCCCCGATGGCCATGTGGCGGGGCTGCGTTTGAAAGATGGCTCCACCCTGCCCTGCGACCTGCTGGTGATGGCGGTAGGTATCCGCCCCTCGACCACGCTGGCGCAAGCGGCGGGGCTTGCGGTCGGGCGCGGCATCACGGTGGACGACCATCTGCGCACCTCCGATCCGTCGATCTTCGCGCTTGGCGAATGTGTTGAGCTGAACGGCGCTCTCTTCGGGCTGGTTGCCCCCCTTTACGATCAGGCCGAGGTGCTGGCCGCCAATCTGACCGGAGCGGACCAGAGCTATATCCCGAAAGAGACCTCGACCAAGCTGAAGGTCACCGGCTGCGATCTTTTCTCGGCGGGCTGTTTTGCCGAAGGGCCGGACCGCGAGGAAATCCTGCTGAGCGCGCCGGAAGATGGCATCTACAAGCGCTTAGTCATCGCAGACCAGAAGCTGGTGGGCGCGGTGATCTATGGCGATACCGAACATGGCGGTTTCTATTACGGGCTGATCCGTGATGGCGCCGATATTTCCGATCTGCGCGAGGCGCTGATCTTCGGGCCTGCCTCGGCCAATGCCGCAGCCCAGCCAAGCCGGTGCTCTCTCGCCGGTTAAGCCCCCTTGGAGAAGGATCAAGGTCATGAAAGACACCAATCTGGCCCTGAATGACGCCCCTTGGACCCGCTCGACCTGCGCCTATTGTGGCGTGGGCTGCGGGGTGCTTTTGCGCAATACCGCCCATGGGCTAGAGGTGAAGGGCGACCCCGATCACCCCGCCAATAAGGGGCGGCTGTGTTCCAAAGGGTCCGCCTTGGGTGAAACCGTGGGGCTTGAGGGCCGCCTGCTTGCCCCCGAGATCCATGGCCGCCCAGCCGATTGGGATCAGGCGCTGGATCTGGTGGCCAGCCGTTTCAAAGAGACCATCGCCGAACATGGGCCGGATTCGGTGGCCTTCTATGTCTCGGGGCAGCTTTTGACCGAGGATTACTATCTGGTCAACAAACTGGCGAAAGGCTTTATCGGCACCGCCAATATCGACACGAATTCAAGGCTTTGCATGGCATCTACCGTGGCAGGCCACAAGCGAGCCTTCGGCACCGATACCGTGCCCGGCACCTATGAGGATCTGGAAGAGGCCGATCTGATCGTGCTGACGGGGTCGAACCTCGCATGGTGCCATCCGGTGCTCTACCAGCGCATCATGGCTGCCAAAGCCGCACGCCCCGAGATGAAGATCATCGTGATCGACCCGCGCCGGACGGCCAGCTGCGATCAGGCCGAGCTGCATCTCGCGCTGAAACCCGGCACGGATGTGGCGCTGTTCAACTCGCTTCTGGCCGAGATCGCGCGGCGCAATGCTGTGGACCCTGTCTTTGCGCCCAATGTCGCGGGGCTGGAAGAGGCCTTTGGCAATGCCGAGATGGATGATCCTGCGGTCACCGGCCTCAGCTCGGAAGATATCGCCCACTTCCATGATCTGTGGATCGGCACGCAGAAGGTGGTCACCATCTTCAGCCAAGGCGTGAACCAGTCGTCTTCGGGCGCCGATAAGGTGAATGCGATCCTCAACTGCCATCTGGCGACGGGGCGCATCGGCCTGCCCGGCTGTGGTCCGTTTTCCGTCACCGGCCAGCCCAATGCCATGGGCGGGCGCGAGGTGGGCGGATTGGCCAATATGCTTGCCTGCCATCTGGATCTGGAAAACGCCGACCACCGCTCTGCCGTGCGCAGCTTCTGGGATGCGCCCGAGATGCCCGTGGCACCGGGTCTGAAGGCTGTGGATATGTTCCGCGCCATCGGCGAGGGCAAGATCAAGGCGGTCTGGATCATCCATACCAATCCGGTGGTCTCGATGCCCGATGCCGACCGCGTGGCCGAGGCGCTGAAGGGCTGTGACTTTGTGGTGGTGTCGGATGTGACCCGCGCCACCGATACCGCGCGACTGGCGCATGTGCTGCTGCCCGCCGCTGGCTGGGGCGAGAAGAACGGCACGGTCACCAATTCCGACCGTACGATCTCGCGGCAGCGCCCTGCCCTGCCGATCCCCGGCGAGGCGCGCGAAGACTGGCGCCAGATTGCCGAGGTGGGACGCCGCATGGGTTGGCCCCGCGCCTTTGACTACGAGCACCCCGCCGAGATCTTCCGCGAATATGCCGCCCTCTCGCATGTGGCCGCCCGCTTTGGCCGCGATTTCGATATTTCGGGCTTCGAGAGCCTGTCGCTGAGCGATTATGACGCGCTTTCCCCCACCCGCTGGCCGGTCAACGCAACCCGTCAGGGGGGCCGCTTCTTTGCCGATGGCAAGTTCTTTACCCCCGATGGCCGCGCCCGTGCTCTGGCGGTGACCTATCGTCCGCCCGCCGCCAAAACCGAGAAACGCTACCCCCTGCGGCTGAACACGGGCCGTATCCGCGACCAATGGCATACGATGACGCGCACCGGCAAAACCGCGCGGCTCTCGGCGCATCTGGGCGAGCCCTTCGTCGAGATCCACCCCGAGGATGCGGCCGCCAAGGGCATCAAATCCGCCGATCTGGTGCGGCTGACCTCGCCCACGGGGCAGGGCATCTTCCGTGCGCTGATCACCGAGGCCACCCGCAAGGGCGATGTCTTTGCGCCGATCCATTGGACGGGCGAGACCGCGCCCTCGGCCCGCGTGGATGCGCTGGTGGCTCCGGTCGTTGACCCCGTCTCGGGCCAGCCCGAAAGCAAGGCCGCCGTTGTGCGGGCCGATCGTTTCGAGGCTGATTGGTACGGGTTTGCCATCTCGGCCAAGCCGATGCAGGCCGATTGCGACTATCAGGCCTATGCGCCGACGCAGGCGGGCTTCCGCGCCGAGCTGGCCGGATCGCGCCGCCCTGCGGATTGGGAGGCATGGGCCCGTGCACTCTTTGACCTGCCCGATGGCCCCGTGCAGATCCTGCGCGACGAGGCGCGCGGCATGATCCGTATGGCCTTCCACCACGATGGCACGCTGCAGGCGGCGCTGTTTGTCTCGCGCGAGCCAGTGGCCGTGATGCGCGACTATCTGACCACCCTGCCCGGCCAATCCGCCCCTCAGGCGCTTTCGGGACGCGCCCCCGAAGACCGCCCCGATCCGGGGCCGATCATCTGCGCCTGTTTCAACATCGGCATGAACACCATCCTCAGTGCCATCACGTCGCAAAAGCTGATGAGCGTCGATGCGATAGGGGCTGCGCTGCAGGCAGGCACCAACTGCGGGTCTTGCCGGTCCGAGCTGGCGGGGCTGCTGGCACGAACTGAGGTGCCAAAGCTGAAGGCCTGAACGACCAGATTTTCACCTCTTGGGCGGCCCGCCGAAAGTCGCATCACGCCCGAGACAGCCAGCGCTTGCGTGGCCCGCGAAACTGGCCCAGATTGCGGTTATGAAAGACGAACTCTCCATCCTGCTGGTCGAATCCGACCGTGATCGCGCGATGCAAATCGTGGATCTTCTGTCGCAAGACCAAAGCGTAAAAATTGCCGTTATCTCCGAATCTGCGGGGCTGGCGCGTCATATTGCCGAGCGCAATCCCGATGTGGTGCTGATCAATCTGGCCAGCCCCTCGCGCGATATCCTTGAAGACCTTGCGGCGACCTCCGGCCCGCTGGAGCGTCCGGTGGCGATTTTCGTCGATAAATCCGATGACAGCCTGACACGGGCGGCGATCGAGGCGGGCGTTTCCGCCTATGTCGTGGACGGGCTGCAGGCCCATCGGGTGCGCCCCGTGCTGGATGCGGCGATCACGCGGTTCAATATGTTCAACCGTATGCGGCGCGAATTGGAAACCACCAAGCGCGCGCTGGAAGAGCGCAAGCTGATTGACCGCGCCAAGGGGATCCTGATGAAGGCCCGCGGCCTGTCCGAAGACGAGGCCTATGCCCTTCTGCGCAAGACGGCGATGGACCGGGGCCGCAAGGTCTCCGAGGTCGCCGAGGCTCTGGTGACGACGGCAGGGCTTTTGGCATGACTTTGACACTCAAGGCAGGTTTTCTACCGCTAACCGATGCCGCCCCGCTGATTGTTGCCCGCGAGATGGGCTTTGCCGCCGAGGAAGATCTGGAACTCGATCTGGTCAAACTGCCCTCTTGGTCGGTGATGCGCGATTACCTGATGCTGGGGATGATCGATGCGGCCCATCTTCTGTCGCCGGTGCCGGTCGCCAAGGCGCTGGGGCTCTCGGGCCCCGAGGGCCGGATCGATGCGATTGCGGCGATGAATACAGGCGGCAATGTGATCGGCGTCAGTGCCGCGATTGCCGAAGAGATGCGCGCCGCTGGGCACCGTTTCGATTTTGCCGATGCGCGAGCGGCGGGCGAGGCGCTGCTGGCGCTGGGGCGGCCTTTGCGGGTGGGCGTGCCCTTCCCCTTCTCGATGCATGCCGAGCTGCTGTATTACTGGCTTGAACGCTGCGGGCTGAGCGATCCGGCGATGCTGGCGGTCAATACGGTGCCGCCGCCGCTGATGGCCGATGCGTTGGCCGCGGGCGAGATTGACGCTTTCTGCGTGGGCGAGCCTTGGGGGTCGCTTTCGGTCGAAAATGGCGTAGGAACGCTTTTACTGCCCACAAGCGCGATTAGGCGTTCGGCAATCGAAAAGGTGCTGGCGGTGCGCGGCGGCTGGGCCGATGACAATAGCGATCTGGCGGGGCGGCTGTTGCGGGCCCTTTGGCGGGCGGGCACTTGGCTGGACCGTCCACTCAAACGCGCCACAGCCGCCGAGATCATGTCCCGCCCCGAATATCTGGACCTGCCCGTCAATCTGATCGAGCGCGGTCTGAATGGCAGTTTCGTAATTTCTGAAATGGGTGAAGTCCGGCAGGATCCGCATTTCCTGACCTTTCAGGAAGGCGCTGTGGGCTTTCCGTGGCGGTCTCAGGCAAGCTGGATCGCCATGCGCATTGCCAAACGTCTGGGTCTGGAAGAGGCAAGCGCCATCAAGACCGGCAAAAGCTGCTTCCGCACCGATATCTACCGCAAGCATCTGCGCGAGCTTGGTGCGGATCTTCCCGGAGCTTCAGAAAAACTTGAAGGTGCGATCTCGCAGCCCACGGCGGTGCCTTCGGAACGCGGCCGCGTGATCCTGTCGCCCGATCATTTCTTTGACGGGCAGGTCTTTGATCCCGAAAGTTAAAAAAGGGTCCAGAGGATGCTCTGGACCCAGTCTGGGGTAATATCGGCGGAGCTTACCAGCAGTTATATTGCAGGTATTTGCCCGACATCTCGACCTTCACACGGTCGCCTTTTTCATGCGGCACCTTCTCGACCTTCATGTCGAAATCGATGGCCGACATGATGCCATCGCCGAATTTCTCATGGATCAGCGCCTTCAGCGTCGGACCATAGACGCCAACGATCTCGTAAAAGCGGTAGATGCAGGGGTCGGTCGGCACGGTCTGGTCCCAGATCTTGGTCGGGCTTTCGGTCAGCGCGTCAAACGCCTCTTCGGGAAGATCCAGCAGGTCGATGATCGCGCGGGCCTTGGCCTCGGGGAAAGCATTCATTCCCATCGCAGCCGAATGGGTCCAGACGGGCGACATGCCGATCCCTTCGGCAATGCCTTCCCACGTCAGGGATTTGCGCTTTTTCGCTTGTAGGATCAAGGCGGTAGCGTCTTCTTTGGTCAGGCTTTCGGTCAGAAGGTCTTTCATGGTCGTTCTCCCTGATTGGCCGTCACGTGACAGCAAGATAAAGGCAAAGCGCCGCCAGAACGGCACAGAGGCTTTGCCAGAGTAAAACCGGATTACGCTCGATCAGCGGGCGATGCCGTCCCGCCTGCCACTCTGGATTGGGGCGTGTCATATCGGCCAGAAACTCCGACAGAGCATCATAGCGGCGGCTGGGATCGGGATGGCAGGCCCGTTTCAGCGCCGGATCCATCCAGTCGGGCACGCCGCTTAGGTCATCGCGGGCCGGGGCATAGCGAAGGGCTGCCTGATCCTTGCGTGACCGGATACGCGCCACCTTGGCGCCATAGGGCAGACGGCCCGTCAGCATCTCATAGGTGATCACCGCCAGCGCATATTGATCCGACCGCCAGCTGACCTGATCGCCCGACAGATATTCCGGCGCGGTATATTGATAGGTCCCCGCCTGAGCGCCAAAGCCACCCGCGGTCGTGCGTTCAACGCCCGTCACCGCAACCGAACCAAGGTCGATGATCTTCACCGTACCCTGACGGTCGATCATGATATTCTCGGGGCGCAGGTCCTGATGGATCATATTGCGCCTATGCAGCGCACGCAGACCCTGAATGATCTGGCCCAATATGGCACGCAGCTGCGGCAATTCGGGCTGCGGGTGATCGGTCATCCACTGACGCAGGCTCTGCCCCTCGATCCATTCCGACACGGCAAAAAGATAGCTGCGCGGCCCCGCCTCGGGCACCCGCAGCACATGATCCGAGCGGACCCTGCGCGCGGCCCATTCCTCGGCCAGAAAGCCCGCACGGAAGGTCGGATCCTCGGCCATCTCGGCAGAGGGGATCTTCAGCGCGACGCGCAGACCATCGAGGGATTCGGCCATATAGATATGGCTGCGGGCGGTCGACTGGATCTGACGGATGATGCGGAACCCGTCCAGCATCTCGCCCGCGCGCGGCAGCGCAGGCAGGGTAAGATCCTGCGGCAAGGGCGCATCGGACGCGGGCAGCTGATCCAGCCGCAAGATCTGCACGCTAAGGTTATCGGCACTGCCCGCCAGAAGCGCCTGATCCACCAGCCTCTGCGCGGCCTCCTGCGGGTCGGGCTGAAGAAAGGCCATGCGCAGCGCCTCGGGCGACAGATGCTCGTGCAGGCCATCGGTCGAGAGCATCAGGATATCGCCCTCTTCGAGGGGCAGGCTGCGATAGGTTACCTCGGGCTGGGGGCCGATCCCCAAAGCGGCCTCCAGCGTGGTGCCCGTGCGGTGATCTTCGGTCAGCGCCTGCAAATGCCCCCCGCGCCACAGGCTGATCCGGCTATCCCCGAGATGCAGGCAATGAGCGGTCTGATCCTTCACCACAAGCGCCGCTATCGTCGCCACATGGCCCTTTTCGATATCGGTCAGCGCCTCATTCGCGGCCCAAAGCGCTGCGTTGATCGCAGAGATCACCCCCATAGCGGCCGTCTTCACAGGCCATGAGGCAGGCGTGGCGTAATAGTCGTTGAGAAAGGAGGTCACCGCGAATTCCGCCGCCTCCGCTCCGAAGTCCGAGGTGGAGATCCCGTCGGCCAGCACAAGGCTGATCCCATGGCCCGCGCTATCGGTCAGCATCGCCCCCGAGCGGTCCTGATTTTCGGGTTTCACCCCCGCAACCGACAGCTGACCAAGAGAGACCCGAAGGCTACTGCGCATTGGCTTCATGGAAATATCCCTCAGGCTTCAATAAAAAGGCCCCGCCAATGGCAGGGCCTTCCTCCGAGAGTGGATTACTCTGCGGCCACGCCGCTTGCGTCGTTATTGCGCGAGATCTGCGCATTACGTTTGGGGGATTCCTTGAAGTGGGTCATGTAGATCATGCCGCCCACGAAAGTCAGACCGCCAACGAGGTTGCCCAGAACAACGGGAATTTCGTTGAACAGCAGGTAGTCGGACCAAGTGAACTGGCCACCCAGCATGATGCCCGAGGGGAACAGGAACATATTAACAATCGAATGCTCGAAACCGAGGTAGAAGAAGACGAGGATCGGCATCCACATCGCCATGATCTTGCCCGAGACCGAGTTCGACATCATCGCGGCGACCACGCCGGTCGAGACCATCCAGTTGCACATCACGGCGCGGATGAAGACGGTCAGCATGCCCGAGGCACCTGCTGCGGCATAACCCAGCGTCCGTGCCTCACCGATCTTACCGATCTTCTGGCCCACGGCGTTGGGTTCGGTCGAGAAGCCCATCGTGAAGATGATCGCCATGAACACGGCCACGGTCATCGCGCCACCGAAGTTGCCCAAGGCCACCAGCCCCCAGTTGCGCAGCACGCCGCCCCAGGTACAGCCCGGACGTTTGGCAACCACGGCCAGCGGAGCAAGGGTGAACACGCCGGTCAGCAGGTCAAAGCCCAGCAGGTAGAGCATGCAGAAGCCCACGGGGAACAGCAGCGAAGCGACAAGGAAGTTGCCAGTCTGCACCGCGATGGTGACCGCAAAAGCCGCCGCCAGCGCCAGAATGGCCCCCGCCATATAGGCACGGATCAGCGTGTCTTTGGTGGACATGAAGATCTTGCCTTCACCGGCATCGACCATCTTGGCCGCGAATTCCTTGGGTTGGATATACGACATGAGTTTAGGTCCCTGTTGGTTGATTTTTATAGGTCTTATCTTCTGTCAGACGCCTAGATAGACGGTGTCGCCGTCCAGCTTGACGGGGAATGTCTGGGTCTGGCCCTTATCGGCACCCTGAGCGGCGCCGGTTTCAAGCGAGATCACCCAGTTGCAGATCGGGCATGTGACAAGGCCGTCATGCACGATCCCTTGGCTCAGCGGCCCGTTATCATTCGGGCAGCGGTCTTCCAGCGCGAAGAGCCGGTCGTCGCTGGTACGAAAGACGGCAATGCTGGTATCGCCCTTGATAACGCAGCGCGCGCCAAGGCGGGGGATTGCGGTCAGGGGGCCGATGGCCACCCAATGCAGGCTGGTTGCGGTGGCGTTCATTCTGCGGCCTCCAGTTTGATTTCTGCCATCGGTTCAATTTCGGCCGCACCGTTACCGGCGACGAATTCGGCCCAAGGATCGATCTGCGCGAATTTCTGGGAATAGACGAAGCGGTCGTAATAGGCGCGGCGCTGTTCGGGGTCGTTCACTAGCACGTCCTGGATATGGTCATAGCCAAGACGGTTGGCCCATTTGTAGATGCGTTCCAGATAGAAGCCCGTCTCGCGATACCATTGCGTCAGCGCGCCGGTATATTCGACAACCTCTTCTTCGGTGGCCACATTCACTAGCTTCGTGGTGCCTTGGATATGCAGACCCGCCGCGCCGCCATAGACGATCTCGTAGCCGCTATCGACGCAGATGACGCCGATATCCTTACAGGTGGCCTCGGCGCAGTTGCGCGGGCAGCCGGTGACCGCCAGTTTCAGCTTGGCCGGAGACCATGCCCCCCAGAGGAACTTTTCAAGCTTGATCCCCAGCCCCGTGCTGTCTTGCGTGCCAAAGCGGCACCACTCTTTGCCAACACAGGTCTTTACCGTGCGCAGCCCCTTCGCATAGGCCGCACCCGAGACCATGCCCGCCTTGTTCAGATCGGCCCAGACGGGGATCAGGTCTTCTTTCTTCACGCCCAAGAGGTCGATCCGCTGGCCGCCGGTCACCTTCACGGTGGGGATGTTGTATTTATCGGCGACATCGGCAATCGCGCGCAGCTCGTCGGGCGTGGTCATGCCGCCAAACATCCGCGGGACCACCGAATAGGTGCCATCTTTCTGGATATTGGCATGCAGACGCTCGTTGACGAAACGCGAGCGCTGGTCGTCCTCATATTCGCCCGGCCATTCCGACAGCAGGTAGTAATTGATCGCCGGACGGCATTTCGCGCAGCCCTCCGAGGTCTTCCATTCCAGCGTCTGATAGACGGCCTGAATAGATTTCAGACCAGCCTTCTTGATGGTGGCACGGACGATCTCGTGGCCGTGCTCGGTACAGGAGCAGACGGGTTCCACCGCCTTCTGCACGAACCCGTCCCCCAGCACGGATTTCATCACACAGGCCACAAGGTTCGAACAGCTCCCGCAGGAGGCCGAGGCTTTGGTATGGGCGCGCACATCCGCCAGCGTCGTCAGGCCCTGTTCATTGATCGCCTTGACGATGGTGCCCTTCGAGATCCCGTTACAGCCGCAGATCTCGGCATCATCGGACATGGCCGCCGCTGCCTCGACCGGATCGAAATTGCCGCCGCCCTGATGGGCCTGACCGAAGATGATGGTCTGGCGCATGTCTTCGATACAGGTGCCCGCCTTGAGCATCTCGTTATACCAGCCGCCATCGGCCACGTCGCCGTAAAGCACCGCGCCGACGATCTTATTGTCCTGTACGATCAAGCGCTTGTACGACCCGCGCGAGGCGTCGCGCAGCACGATCTCCTCATAACCTTCACCGAACTGGCCAACCGAATACAGGTCGCAGCCCGTCACCTTCAGCTTGGTGGGCGTGTCGACATGTTTGAAACCCGCAATCGGTGCGCCAGCCAGATCGGCGGCGGCGATCTTCGCCATATCGTACAGCGGCGCGACAAGCCCGTAGACCATACCGCCCACTTCGACACATTCGCCCACCGAATAGATCGAGGCATCCGAGGTGCGCATCTGACCGTCGGTGACGATGCCGCGGTTGACCTCAAGCCCCGCCTCTTTCGCAAGACCGGTATTAGGGCGGATCCCCACCGCCATGACCACAAGATCGGCGTCCAGAATGGTGCCATCCTCCAGCTCGACCCCTTCCACGCGGTCGGTGCCAAGGATCTGCTTGGTGTTCGATTTGCAACGCACCTCGATCCCGCGCGCCTCAAGCGCCTGCTGCAGCAGATGACCGGCTGCGGGGTCCAGCTGACGCTCCATCAGCGAGGGCATCAGGTGCAGAACGGTCACCTCCATGCCGCGGTTCTTCAGACCGGCGGCGGCCTCAAGCCCCAGAAGACCACCGCCAATCACCACCGCACGGCCACCACGGGCCGCCGCCGCGATCATATTCTGCGTGTCGTCAAGGTCGCGATAGGCCAGCACGCCGTCCAGCTTATGGCCCGGAACGGGGATGATGAAAGGGTTGGAACCGGTGGCGATGACCAGCTTGTCATAATGCACAACGCGGTCACGCGCCGAAGTCACGGTCTTCGCGTCACGGTCGATGCCGATGATGCGCTCGCCCATATGCAGCGTCACACCATGGCTGGCATACCACTCCTCGGAATGGATGATGATGTCTTCATAGGTCTTGTCGCCTGCCAGAACCGGCGACAGCATGATACGGTCATAATTGACGCGCGGCTCGGCGTTGAAGATGGTCACATCATACATATCCGGCGCGGTCTCGAACAGATGCTCCAGCATCCGGCCCGGAGCCATACCATTTCCAACGATGACGAGTTTCTGCTTGGTCATAACGAACCCCTAATGGCATGCGACACGATGGTCGCGGCGAGTGAGTTCGGGAGTGAAGCTGCATGAACGGGCAGGCATCATCCCGCATTCTGAAGAAGATCAGTGCGAAATGCAGCGCCATTGCCGCAGGCCCCTAGGGGCATTTTCGGAAGATACCGCGCCTTTGCGGCAGCTGGCCTTTCAGCAGGCCTTGAACAGATATTTACGAAATCATCCCGATTCCGCCAAAAGATTTCTCGTTGCTCGCTGGATGAAAGCCGAAAAACAAGGAGATGCCCGCTTTGAATGCATAAATTTGATGTATCATCGGCTGATAAGATTACTTTCTTGGCAGAATAAAAAAAGCCGGACCATTGGTCCGGCGTATTTTCAGATGGAACAGGGTTTATCCGGCTATGGCTTTGCGGGCGGCTTTTCTGGAAAGCGCGGCTTTGGCCTGTTTCGGATAGCGGATCAAGATCACCGCCGGACTTTGCAGGCCCTGCGCTGCGATGTCTTCCGACAACCGCCCCAGCGTCATATGGCCTTGGCGCTCATGGGCGGTGCTCACCGACCCAACGACATCCACCGCGCAATCGGGCGGTACGCCCGCTTTCAGCAGATCCCGCTGGATTTCGGCAGCGCGTTCGACCGCCATATAAAAGGCCATCGACGTGCCGGGCCGTGCGAAACGGGTCCTGTCCGAAGGCGCATCCCCCGGACGGCAGGTGCCGGTGGTCAGCACGAATGTATCCGTCTCGCCGCGTTCCGTAAGCGGGCGGGTCAGGCTGGCGGCAGCCGCCGAAGCGGCTGTAATACCGGGTATGATCTCGACGGGAATATCTGCGGCGCGGGCCGCATCGATCTCTTCGCTGGCCCGGCCGAAAATCGACGGATCACCGGATTTCAGTCGCACGACACGCCGCCCCTTGCGGGCCTCTTCAACGATCAGCCGGTCGATCTTGTCCTGCGGCCACGTGCAGGCCCCCACGGCTTTGCCGACATAAACGGTTTCGACGCCCTGCGGAATGATATCAAGCACCTCGTCAGAGATCAGCCGGTCATAAAGCACGATATCGGCCTGACGGATACGGTCGATGGCGCGCATGGTCAGCAGATCCACCGCCCCCGGCCCGGCCCCGACCAAAGCGATATGCCCCGTCTTGCCACGGGCCTTGCGGCGCTGCGCCAGAAGCCGCTGCGGGCTTTTGGCCCCTGCATCGATATTGACCAACCCAAGCCCGATGCCGAACCACCGAACGCGATCACGCAGGGCCAACGGAATGCTCATCATAGTCACGGTCCCTCAAAAAGAAAAAGCCGACCGATCGCGATGCCTTGGCACCCGATCAGGCAGCTTTGCCCGGATTTTACTGGAGATCAGCGCGACGCCATTGCCGCTTTCCTTCCCTTACGAAAGACACAGCCCTGCCGCAACGATCTTGCGGCAGGGCGCGTGGCAAACAGGTTTGCGGTGCTCGTTTTGCCTGCAAAATAGGCGATCAGTCCCGATTTTTCAGCTCTTGCCGAAGCACGACCCCCCAGCCCACCAGACTGAGAAGCGCCATCGCGAACCATGTAATGGCATAGCTGAGATGGGAATTGCGGAATTTCACCACCGTCTGCCCGCCGCGCGGGAAGCCTTCGGGATCGGTCAGATCCTGATCGATGAAATAGGGGGCGGCATTTTCCAGCCCCTTGGTCTGGGTGATCGATGCAATATCGCGACGATACCAGACACCATCCTGCGGGCGATCCTTCTGGCTGAAGAGCCAGCCGTGATCCTCGCTCAGCCGCAAAAGGCCGGTGATATGCTGCACGCCCGCGGGGGCCACACGGCTTGCGGGGGATTTCTTTTCCTCGGGCACGACGCCGCGGTTGATCATGACGATCGTGCCGTCATCGCGCTTGAGTGGCGTCAGCACCCAATATCCCGGTCCGAACATGGAGGGGGTATAGATCTGCACTTCCTGATCATTCAGGAAGGTGCCGGTGACCGCGACATGGCGATATTCATCCCCTTCGCGGGTCAATCCGGCCCAAGCGTTCGGTCCGGGGGCGGGCACGGGCGCGGCGGCCACGCGGCTATCCACCCGCGCGATCAGATCAAGCTTCCAATGCAGACGATGCACCTGCCAGATCCCCAATGACATGAAAACTGCCACAAACCCTGCGGCGAGGATGGTCGCAATACTCAAACGGACCCAGCGAATATTCCTGCTCATGGTGGTCATCCTCAAATGGAAGCGAGCTGCAGATAGCAAAACGGGGCCAGTTTCCCGGCCCCGTCTTTTGGGAGATGCGCCTCGGATCAGCCTTGCTGGTTCTGGAGGTTCATCATTTCCAGCATCTGTTCCTGGCTGGGCATCGGCATCATGTTTTCGTTCATGTTGTGCATGACCCAGAGCGAGCCTGCCAGAACGATACACAAGATGATGATCGCCAGAACGCTGGCTGCCAGCGTCCAGCCCTCTTCAACCGAGCGGTTGACATGGAGGAAGTAGACGAGGTGCACGATGATCTGCACCGCGCCCAGACCCATGATGATCCCGATGATCGTGGTCCGCGACATCTCGACGTCAGCCATCACCAGATAGAAGGGGATGATCGACAGGATGACCGCCAGAACGAAGCCGATCATCAGCTGCCCCATGGTGCCATGCGAATGCGAGCTATGTTCAGCCATTAGACGAGCCTCACGAGATAGACAAAGGAGAAGACGCCGATCCAGATCAGGTCGAGGAAGTGCCAGAACATCGACAGGGTCGACAGGCGGCGCATATTCGCCTCGATCAGGCCGTGCTTACGAAGCTGGAAGACCAGAGTGATCAGCCAGATCGACCCGAAGGTCACGTGCAGACCGTGGGTCCCGACCAGCAGGAAGAACGCCGACAGGAAAGCGGAACGGTCCGGCCCTGCACCGATATGGATCAGGTGGTGGAATTCGTAAAGTTCGATGGCAAGGAAGCCTGCACCGAACAGAACGGTGATGATCAGCCACATGATCGTGCTGCCCAGCTTATGGGCAGTCGCGTTCAGCATGGCCACGCCGAAGGTGATCGACGAGATCAGCAGCAGCGCGGTTTCCCACGCCACCAGACCCGGCTCGAACAGATCTTTCGGGCCCGGACCACCGGCATAGTTGCCACCAAGAACGGCATAGGTCGCGAACAGCGTGCCGAAAATGATGCAGTCCGACATCAGGTAGATCCAGAAGCCGATCGGCGTCGGGCTCACATGATGATGGTCCTGATGATGGTCCGGACCTTCCGGCCCCTCGATGGGGCCGGTGATGGGGGTATCAAGCATCGTCATGCGATATTTCCCTTTGCTTCGGTTTCCGCGATTTCTTCTACGGGGATGTAGTAATCACGGTTGTAGTTGAAGGTGTGGTAGATCGTGTAGCCAACGAGGCCGACGAAGCTGAGAACAGCCAGCCACCACATGTACCAGATCATTGCGAAGCCGAAGATGAAGGCCAGCACCGAGATTACAAACCCTGCGGGCGTGTAATGCGGCATGTGGATCGGCTGGTAGTCGGTCGACCACTTGAAGCCTTCCTGCTTCATGCGCCAGAACTCGTCGATGCCGTGGACATGGATGTCCTGCGGGAAGTTGTACTTCGCGGGCGGGGACGAGGTTGCCCAATCAAGGGTGCGGGCATTCCACGGGTCCGAACCGCATGCCAGTTCTTTGCGCTTGTAGATCGAGTAGGCGAAGTTCGCGAAGGTGAACAGGATGCCTGCCAGAATGAACAGCGCGCCGATGGCTGCGATCACGAAATAGGGCTGCCACGAGGGATCCGAATATTCGTTGATCCGGCGGGTCACACCAATGAGGCCAAGCGCGTAAAGCGGCATGAACGCAAGGTAGAAGCCCACGAACCAGCACCAGAAGGAGGCTTTGCCCAGACCGTCATGCAGCTTGAAGCCGAAGGCTTTCGGCCACCAGTAGTAGACGGCTGCATAGATCGCCCAGACAACGCCACCGATGATCACGTTATGGAAGTGCGCGATCAGGAACAGCGAGTTATGGAGCTGGAAGTCAACCGGCGGGATTGCCAGCATAACGCCGGTCATACCACCGATGGTGAAGGTCACGATGCCGCCGATCACCCAGTACATCGGGGTCTCGAACCGCACGCGGCCTTTGTACATGGTGAAAATCCAGTTGAAGATCTTCACACCGGTCGGCACGGCGATAACCATCGTCGTGATCCCGAAGAAGGTGTTCACGGCTGCGCCCGAACCCATCGTGAAGAAGTGGTGCAACCACACGATGAAGGACAGAACCATGATGCAGCAGGTTGCCCAGACCATGGTCTTGTAACCGAAGAGCGGCTTGCCGGAGAAAGTCGAAACCACTTCCGAGAAGATACCGAAGCAGGGCAGGATCAGGATGTAGACTTCCGGGTGACCCCAGATCCAGATCAGGTTGATATACATCATCGCGTTCCCACCAAGGTCGTTGGTGAAGAAATGCGTGCCAAGATAGCGGTCAAGCGTCAGCATAACGAGGGTCGCGGTCAGGACCGGGAAGGCCGCCACGATCAGAACGTTGGTGCACAGCGCGGTCCAGGTGAAGACCGGCATGCGGAACAGCGACATGCCCGGCGCACGCATCTTGAAGATGGTGGCGCACATGTTCACACCCGAAAGCGTTGTCCCGATACCCGCGATGTTCAGCGCCCAGAGATAGTAATCCATCCCCGGTCCGGTCGAATAGGCAGCGCCCGACAGCGGCGGGAAAGCCAGCCAGCCGACGCGTGCGAATTCACCGATGAACAGCGAGATATTGACCAGAAGCGCACCGGCCACCGTCATCCAGAACGAGAAGTTGTTCAGGAAGGGGAAGGCCACGTCGCGGGCACCGATCTGCACGGGCATGACGAAGTTCATCACACCGGTGATGAAGGCCATAGCCACGAAGAAGATCATGATCACGCCGTGTGCGGTGAAGACCTGATCGTAGTGGTGCGGCGGAAGGTAGCCCTCTGCCCCGCCCGCAGCCATTGCCTGCTGCGCACGCATCATCAGCGCATCGGCAAAGCCGCGCACGAACATGATGAACCCGAGCACCATATACATGATGCCGATCTTTTTGTGGTCGATGGTGGTGACCCAGTCGGTCCACAGCGGCTTCCATGCCTTGAAATAGGTCATGAGCGCCAAGAAGATAATCCCGGCCACGGCCACACCCGCGAAGGTCGCGATGAGGATCGGCTCGTGATAGGGGATCGACGAAAGACTTAGCCGCCCGAAAATCGGCGAAATCGTCTCATGCGTCGTTTGAGCGACTTCAGTTGACATTAGTTTTGTACTCCTGGTTCGGGAGGCAGAGGCCATCGGCGCTAAGTGCGACCTGAGCCATCAGCTTGCGCGCGTCCAAAGCAGACATATGCTCTTCGGACGTGTCGGCCGGAAGGCTGATCAGGTTGCCATGACCGTCGATCGAACGCTCCATGTCATATTCGAACAGCTGCTTCGGCAGACCGATCTGACCATGCTCGCCTTCGGAAGATTTATCGTCCTCTTCGGCTTTCGGCATCATGTCGCGATGCATGTCGAGCATCATCATCTCGTTCATGCAAACTTTGTTCTCTTCGACACAAAGCCCGACAATGCGATTGAAGAGATTGTCTTCGACCGAATTGTAATAGCTGATCGGGGCGGCGATCGAGGGCTGCTCAAGCTGCAAGTAAGATGCGCGGGTCAGAGGCTGACCTTGTGCTTTTGCTTTTTCGACCCAAGCATCGAAATCGGCGTCGGTCACGGAATGCGTGGTGAACGTCATTTTCGAGAAACCGGGGCCCGAATAATGGGCAGAACGCGACTGGAAGTCACCGGTGGTATCGGCGATGAAGTGCAGTTGCGTCTCCATACCGGCCATCGAGTAAACCATCCCCGTCAGCGCCGGAACCCAGAACGTGTTCATCACGGTCGAGCCGGACAGCTTCATGTTGATCGGGCGCCCTTCCGGGATCACCAGTTCATTGACAGAAGCCACACCTTGTTCGGGATAGATAAAGAGCCATTTCCAGTCGAGCGATACCGCTTCGACTTCCACCGGCGCACCCATGTTTTCGGTGTGGTCCAGCGGACGATAGGGGTCCAGACGATAGGTATAGATCGCCAGGAAGACGCCAAGGATAGCGACGATAATGATGGGCGCACCCCATACGATCACCTCGAGCTTGGTCGAGTGTGCCCATTCGGGTTCGTAATCGGAGGTGTCATCACGGTCATGACGGTATTTCCACGGGAAATAGACGGTCATGACGATCACGGGAACGATGATCAGCAGCATCAAAACTGTCGAGATGAGCAGCAGATTTCGTTCTTGCACAGCGACCCAGCCGCTCGGTGCGAGAACTTCGTACTGACATCCCGCCAGAGACGCTGCCGCCAACAGCATCAGGGGGAGTTTGAAGTGTTTCAACAATGCGTGCCTCTTGCAGCTTTGCAGCTTCGGGCATGCAATGCAGCACCCTCGCCGCAATTGGTAGTAAAAGTCGTGACCACATGCCATGAGCATGTCGCCAAGACAAGACTATTGCCCGCATTATGCATCACGGCGCCATTTCGCGATGCGACATTCCGACGCGCTGCATTAGGGCATGCTTTGGACTAGCCGATTCTCTTTTTCGAAAATCGGCGGCGCGAATCATGTATCACAAAAGTGTAACGAAGCGTGAATTTTGCTAAGCAAGCGAATGTAAAATATAACAATTTTGAAAAATCACCCTGTTTTTGTTCATAAAATTTTTCTTGATCGCAACGACATCTCCACCTCTCCTAGATGTGGGTTGACAGAATTGATCTGGCGCAAATCAAGCCGATTATCTGCCCCTGCCCCGCGCCGGAGATACAGTTTTCAACTCACAGTTTTTTGATAAAATTGCATATCCGATATGCGCTAAACTCATGGCAATTCCCGCTCTACGTCCGAGATTTGCGCAAATCGGCCCGTGACGGCTTCCCGCCTCGCTCAACAGTGAAAATTTGCACAGACCATTCTGCATCGGGGCGGCTTGACGAAACCTCAATCTCGATCTTTTTTATCAAGAAATAACAGGCCGCGCTCCGCTGACCCCATATGCACATCATACGCACCGGCCTTCCGTCTTTAGTAAGGATTATAATGACCGACCTCGATAGCTTGCCCCGCATTGAACGCCAGCGCCACGAACTTGTCCGCCGGACCCTCACCGTCTCGGAAGCCCACGCCCTGACCCCGCATATGATCCGCATCGTGCTGACCGGCCCCGAGCTGGAGGGGTTCACCTCGACCGCGCCGGATGACCATTTCAAACTGATGATCCCCGATGCGAATGGCGAGAAAGCGATGCGCGATTATACCCCGCGCCATTTCGACCCCGAAACCCTGTCGCTGACCGTCGATTTCGCCCTGCATGAAGCGGGACCGGCCACGCTTTGGGCGAAATCCGCCAAAGTCGGTGATACCGTGATGATGGGCGGGCCGCGCGGCTCGCAAAACATCACCGGCCCGATCCAGCGCTGGGTTCTTATCGGGGACGAAACCGCCCTGCCCGCCATCGCGCGGCGCCTCTTCGAGATGGAGGCCGGAACGCCGGTGACCACGCTGGTCGGCGTGCCGGAAGCCGCAGACGAACAGGACATGCCGACCAAGGCAAACCACCTGCCGCTCTGGGTCCATCGCACCGATGCCACCGACCCCGCGCCGCTTCTGGAACAGCTCAAGCAGATTCCGCTGGGCGAAGGCACATTTGTCTGGATCGCCGCCGAGGCGTCCGTGGCCCGCGCGCTGCGCGACCACCTGCAACAAAACGGCCATCCTCTGCCCTGGATGAAGGCCGCAGGCTATTGGGTGGCCGGACAGGCCGATGCCAGCGACAAATCGCTTTAAAGCTTCAGCTTTACATCAGGTTCATATTAAAGGATTCCAGAGAACGCGTTTACCGCTTTTCTGGAGTCCATCATGCGCAGCTTTTTCTTTCGTTACGCCACGCCCCTGATCACCGGGCTATTTCTGGTATCCCTCGTTTCCGGCGTTGCCCTGTTTTTCCATTGGCAGATGGGCTGGTTCCACAGCATGCACGAATGGCTGTCGATGGTGCTGATCGTGCCCTTCGTCCTGCATCTGTGGCGCAACTGGCGCCCATTGATGAATTACATGAAGAAGGCCCCTATGGCGCTGGCGCTGGCCGCGTCTTTGGTGGCCGCTCTGGCCTTTGCCATTCCGGCCACTTCGGGGACCGGCACCGCCAAAGGTGGCCGTCCGCCGCAATTCGCGCTGGCACAGAAGCTTCTGGAGGCGCCGCTATCGGAAGTGGCACCGGTGCTTGACACCACCCCTGAAGACATTCTGGCCCGTCTGACGTCGGCAGGCTACCAAGGCACCGCAGACCAGTCCGCCACCCAGATCGCCGAAGCGTCGGGCACCAGCGCCGACACTGTCGCGCGCCTGCTGATGCCATAAGCCCCTTGATGCCCCCGCCCTGTGCTTTGGGCAGGGACCGCCTCCCTCGCCGCGAAGGACATGCCCCATGCGTATTCTGCTGATCGAAGACGACAAGAGCCTTGGCAGCGCCGTAAGCGACCAGATCCGCGCCGACGGCCATTCCCTCGACTGGGCGCAAACGCTTGAAGAAGCGCGTGATCTTACGAGGATTTCGCGCTTCGACCTGCTCTTGCTGGACCTGATGCTGCCGGACGGGCGGGGCATCACCTTCCTCAAGGACCAACGCAATGCCGGCAATAGCGTGCCGGTGATCATTCTGACCGCGCTCGATCAGGTCAGCGACAGGATTGCCGGACTGAATGCCGGTGCCGATGACTATCTGGTCAAGCCGTTCGATCTGGACGAACTGTCCGCGCGTATCGGCTCTGTGGCGCGACGTTATAGCGGCAATCCGAATCCGATGATCGAGCTTGCCGATCTGAGCATTGATCTGCCCGCGAAATCGGTGAGCCGTGACGGGCAGCCTGTCACGCTGACCGGTCGCGAATGGGCGCTGTTCGAAGCTTTTCTTGGCCGCCCCGGCCAGCTTCTGTCCAAGGCCCAGCTTGAAGAGGCGCTTTACAGCTTTGATGACGAGATCGGCTCGAACACGATCGAGGTCCATGTCAGCCATCTGCGCAAAAAGCTGGGGCGTGACCGTATCCAGACCGAACGCGGTCTGGGCTACCGGCTGGTAACGCAATGACTCTGCCGCATTCTCTGGGGCTGCGCATTGCCCTGCTGATCGGTGCGGGCATCACCGTGCTCTGGCTGGTCGCGGCCATCGTCACGGCGGGGCTGATGAGCCACGAGATGAACAGCGTCTTTGACCGCGAACTCAGCGCGACGGCGCAGCGTATCCTGCCTTTCGCGCTGCGCGAACAGCGCCTGCGCGCCCGCAATGACGGCACCGAGACCGACGAGCCCTCCCGTCAGAAAGGCACCCGAGACGAGGCCCTGACACCCCCCAATGGCCGTCTCTGGCCACCGCCACCGCCCGAGAGCCGTGCCATTGCGCGGCTGGATGAACGCCCCGATACGGTCGAATTTGTCGTGCGCAATCAGGCGGGCGAGGTGCTTTTGCAAACTGATGGCAGCAAGGCGATCACGCTGCCCGCCCGCATTGGTGCGGGATATGTCACGGTGCCCGGCTACCGGCTTTACACCGATATCTCGCGGCGGGTGGGGCTGTCGATCACCGTGGCCGAGCCACTGGACCATCGGCAGTCGGTGCGGCGCAATATGATCGTTCTGCTGTCCCTGCCGCTGCTGATCGCCCTGCCCTTCGGCCTCTCCGGCATTTTTCTGGCGGTGCGGCGCGCGCTTAATCCGGTGCGCAGTCTGGAGCGCGCTCTGGCCAGACGCGGCCCGCAAAATCTGGACCCACTGGCCAGCGATGGCATGGTCACCGAATTGCGCCCGATTGCGGCGGGCATCAACGGATTGATCAACCGGCTCAGATCGGCCTTCGAGTCAGAGCGCAGCTTTGCCTCGAACGCGGCGCATGAAATGCGCACCCCTGTGGCCGGAGCGATCGCGCAGGCCCAGAGACTACGTGCCGAAAGCAAGGATCCTGTGGCGATTGCCCGCGCTCTCGAGATCGAGAGCGGGCTGAAGCGGCTCTCGCGCCTGTCCGAGAAGCTGATGCAGATGGCACGGGCCGAAGGCGCAAGGCTGCGGGTGGAGGAGAAAACCGATCTGCGCATGATTCTGGATATCCTTCTGGACGACATGCGTCGCGCCGATCCGCAATTTGCCGCAGCGATTACGGTAGAGCGTCCCGCCACGCCGGTGATGAGCGACCTTGACCCCGATGCCTTTGCCATTCTGGCCCGCAATCTTATTGAAAATGCACGCAAACATGGTCAGGGCGAGATCGGTATCGCGCTGCAGCCGGATGGCCGTTTCTCGGTGCAGAATGATTGTGCGCCCCTGCCCGCCGACCAGCTTGCCCGCATGTCGGACCGTTTCGCACGCGGCGACGGAGCAGGCGACGGCACAGGGCTGGGCCTTGCGATCGCCCATGTCATCGCCGAGCGCGCAGGGGCCGATTTGTCACTTTACAGCCCCATACCTGATCAAAAACGCGGTTTTATGGCCGTTTTTTCCGGTTAGATCACCCGTTATGAGCATTTTAGCCAATTAGCTAAACATTTTTTAGGGTCCGCCCCTTACCCAAGGAAATCAAGCCGACGGGAATCATCCCCTTGGTCTGTTTTGCTTGAAAGGTGTGTCATGACGTTCGGTGCAATGCTTTTCTCCGGCGCAGATTCTGCGCCCTGCCCATATACGTCCCGCCCATATACGTCCCGTCCGTGCACGGCCCGCCCCCGCTCGGGCACAGTGGCGCGCGGCCTGCCACCCGACGCAGATCAACGGCAAAACACGCGCAGAGCGACGACAGGCAATGCGCGCCCCGATGGTGTCCCCTTCGCACAGACCGCCGTCCCGAACTAAGAGGCCAAGGACCATATGAAACCCTTCTCCAATATCCGACGCTTTCTGGGGGGCATTGGCCCCCGTCTGGCCTTTAGCCAACTGGTTCTTGTAGGCATTCTGGGAAGTGCCATCGGTATGGCCTGGATGAACTTCCAGCACTTCTCGCTCAGCATGGACAGGCTCAGCGAAAATCGCGTGCCGGATCTGCGCAATACAAACGATATCATGGTGGCCACCAACCGGTTGCCCGAAATCATCACCGCCTTGCTTTTGGCCGACACACCCGCTGACATAGAGCAGGTGCTGAGCACGTCGGACCAGCAATTCAAGGCCTTCATTGCCCTGACCCAACAGCTGTCGCAAGAGGATGCCGCCCTGCTGAACCGACAGGTGGCCGCCTTCCAAGGCAATATCGACTCCCTGTCGACCGCCCGCGAGAATGCAGCGCAGGCACATGCCACCATGCGCGACAAACTTGCCAAGCTGGAACTGCTGGTATCGCAACTCGAACTGATGGGCACCCCGCAAGCCCGTGCCGATGCCCAGGCGCTCCTGCGCCAGATTGTGAGCATTTCCTTCGAAGGCGAACTGATCGGATTGGACCGTCATAAAGCGGCGATTGAAGGGCAGACGAAGCTGCTGATCTTCAGTCTCGGGCGCGGGTATGAGGATGATGTCGCCACCCTGAACACGATAATCGACCCTGACACCGGGGTGATCGCCCAACGCGGTCTGGAACTCTCGGCGCTGCAAGAGGCCTCGGATGCGGCAACTGCGGCACTCAAAACGGTTTCCCAACTCAGCGAAACGGCCGAAACCGTCAGCGATAGGGCTTTGGACGAGGTGAGCGAGAGCGCGAACACTCTCAATAGCGCGACGGATCGTGCCACGCGGATGATGGAAATGGCCACCCTTGCCGCGATCGTCGTGCTGGTGCTGACCATCGGCTTCTTGCAGTTTGTGCTGGTTCGCCCGCTGCGGGATCTGACCTCGCGGACCCGCAAACTGGCTGAAGGTGACACCGATGCGCTAGAGGGGGCGAAGCGTCGCGCAGGCGAATTGGGCGCGATGCGCGAGGCGCTTGAAACCTTCCGTCAGAACATCGTGGCCAACCGCGCCCTGGAGGAGCAGCAACGCGAAGCTCGGGCACGAGAAGCTGCCGAACGTGAGGCCGAAGCCCAGCGCAAACTGGATGCCGAACGCGCCGAGATGGAGCGTCAGACCCGCGAGACGCAGGAACGGATGGAGCGCGAACAAAGCGCCGCTGCCGAAAAACAGCGCCTTGCCGCACAGGCCGAGGCCGAGACTGCGGCCCGTAATGCGGAACAGGCGCATGTGGTCCGGACATTGGCAGAGGCTTTGGGCCGCCTGTCGCATGGCGACCTCACACGCCGCATCGACACCGCCTTCCCCGACAGCTATGAGGCGCTGCGCACCGATTACAATCGCACCATCGACTCTCTGAGCCATCTGGTCGGGTCGATCCAGACCAGCGTGAGCCACATCCTGAACAACTCGGCCGAGGTCAGTCAGGCATCCTCGGATCTGTCCCACCGCACCGAAAGCGCGGCGGCCACTCTGGAGGAAACCGCTGCCGCAGTCGAAGAACTGGCCGCCAACACCGCTTCAGCCGCCGAAAACAGCCGCCGCACGGAAAAGATCGTGGACAGTTCGAAATCCGAGACCCTTGCCTCGCGGGAGATCATGGCACAGGCCGTTGCCGCCATGAACTCGATTGCGGAAAGCTCGAACCGGATCACACGGATCATCGGGGTCATCGACGACATCGCCTTCCAGACCAACCTTCTTGCGCTGAATGCGGGGGTCGAGGCCGCAAGGGCGGGTGATGCCGGACGTGGCTTTGCCGTTGTCGCCTCGGAAGTACGGGCTCTGGCGCAGCGGTCCTCGGAAGCGGCCAGCGAAATTGGCGGGCTGATTTCGGAAAGCTCGCAAAGTGTCACGGTCGGGGTGGATCTGGTGGGCCAGACAGACACGGCCCTGCAACGCATCGCCGATTCCATTGCGGCAATCGCAACCAATGTCTCCAGCGTCGCGAATTCGGTGGAAGAGCAGTCGCATGCCGTGCGCGAGATCAATTCGGCCACCGCCCAGCTTGACCAGATGACGCAGCAGAATGCCGCCATGTTCGAGGAAACATCCGCCGCGAGTCTGGCTTTGTCCCAAGAAGCACAGACGCTGAACGAGGCCATCACCCAGTTCCGTGTAAGCACGGCGCAGGACACGCGGTCTCACGCGGCCTGAATGGCGATGAACTGGTGGGGCACGCCCCACCAGTCCCGTCAGGTGCGGCGGCGGGGTGCGTTTTGATCCTGCCGCCACGGGCAGTCTTTCGGCTCTTCCAGCTCGGTCTTGATCTGCGCCCATGTCAGCACAGTAAAAAACACCGAACCGCCCAGAACATTGCCGATAAGTGTGGGCAGGGTAAAACCCGACAACGCCTCCATGATGCCCATCTTGCCCGCCAGAATGACAATCGTCGCCTCGGTCGATCCCGCCACCACATGGGTAAACTCCGCGGTGGCGATGATCCAGGTCACCAACACGATCATCAGAAGCTTCGATTGACGCGCATTCGGCAGCATCCAGACCAAAGCGGCAATCAACCAGCCCGCACCGATGCCGCGCAACATGGTTTCCATCCACGGGAAATGGGTGGCCTCTTCGGAGAGGTCCAGCACCGCCTGCCAGAGTGCGGGGTCGTAGCCGCGCGTCAGATACATCACCGACCCGAACAGCATGGCCCCTATCAGGTTGAACAGAAACACAATCCCCCAAAGGCGCGCCAGGCGTTTGAACACATCGGCACAGGGTTCGTCCAGGGCCGGACAGACCGCCGTGATCGTGTTCTCGGTAAACAGCTGCATCTGCCCCATGATCACGATCACAAAGCCGACCGTATAGCCGAAATTCTCGATCAGGGGACGCCAGTCCGTTTCCGGCAGATGCGCGCGCAGCAGGCCTTCGGTGAAGACCGAAAACCCGATCGCAATCCCGGCAATCAGTGCCGACATCACCAGGGCCGAGGCCGGACGCATCAGCTCCTCGATACCCGACCGCCGGATCGATTCAAATATCGCGGGCGGGCTCATCGCCCCTGTCTGCTCGATCGCGCGTAATTCGTGCTCGTCGAAAGAGCCTTCATGTTTCTTCTCCGCCTGCGTCTGCGCCTGATCTGCCGCCGCCTGTCCATCTTCCGCCACGTCCTGTTCCCCTTGAACCCGCTGCACTCACGCAGAATTTCACTCGGGTGAGGAACGTTAGCCGGTGCAAAATCGTTCCGGCTGTCGCGATGCGTGCTATAGATTGTCGCATACAGGCTTGTGCCATATCGCCCGTCGCGGCACAAAATCCAAAGCCTTGCGCGCAGGGAGATCGCATTATGAAGCCAGAAGATTACAGCCATTCGCCCATTTCTGCCGATTCCGGCACGCCCGCCTACAAGCGGCCCGCAGGCGGCTGGGGGTCTTTGGAAGGGGTCGCGCGGATCATGAAAAAAGAGCCGCCAACCCCTTTGGCGCTACAGATCCTTGCCAAGCTGAACAAGCAAGGCGGGGCCATGTGCTCGTCTTGCGCATGGGCAAAACCCGCCAATCCCGGCACATTCGAATTTTGTGAAAACGGGGCGAAAGCCACGCTATGGGAGCTGACCACCAAGAAAGTCGGTCCGGCATTCTTCGACCAGCATAAGGTGGCAGATCTGCGCAAATGGTCGGATCACGATCTGGAATATGCCGGACGCCTGACCCATCCGATGCGCTATGATGCCGCAAGCGATACCTATAAACCCGTCGCCTGGGATCAGGCCTTTGCCGAGATCGGGCAGGAACTCAAGGCCATCGCCCCCGACGAGGCGGTATTCTATTCCTCGGGGCATGCGGCGCTGGAGCCGTCCTATCTTTATGCGTTGATGGCGCGGATCTATGGCACCAACAACCTGCCGCAATCCTCGAACATGTGCCACGAGACGACCTCGGTCAATCTCAACACCTATCTCGGCGTGCCGGTGGGCACCTGCACCTTGGAAGATTTCGACCATTGCGATGCGCTGTTCTTCTTTGGCCAGAATACCGGCACCAATAGCCCAAGGCTTCTGCATACGCTCAAGCTGGCGGTCGAGCGCGGCTGCAAAGTGGTCACGTTCAATCCGATCCGCGAGAAAGGGCTGCTGGAATTTACCGACCCGCAAAGCCCGAAACAGATGGTCATGGGCAAAGCGACCAAAATCTCGGACCATTATTATCAGGTGCGCCCGGGCGGTGATATCGCCGTATTGGCGGGCATGATCAAATATGTTCTGGCCTGCGAGGACGCCGCCCCCGGCACCGTGCTGGACCATGCCTTCCTTAAAGACCATACACAGGGCGTGGACGAGGCACTGGCCGAGATCCGCATGATGGACTGGGCCGAAATCGAGCGCCACTCGGGCCTGAGCCGCGCGATGATCGAGGAAGCGGCCCAGATCTATGTCAGCGCCAAACGGGTGATCGGTGTCTATGGCATGGGGCTGACCCAGCATGTGAATGGCTGGCTGAACCTTGGGATGCTAGTCAACCTGTTGCTTTTGCGTGGGAATATGGGGCGCTTGGGGGCGGGGATCTCGCCTGTGCGGGGGCATTCGAATGTGCAGGGCCAGCGCACCGTAGGCATTGGTGAAAACCCCGCCCTCTTCCCGCTTGACCGACAGGAGGAGATGTTCGGCGTCACCCTGCCCCGCGAACGCGGCATGAATATCGTTAAGGCAGGCAAGGCGGTGATCGAGGGCCGTGTAAAGGCCACCATCGCGCTTGGCGGCAACCTCTTGCGCGCCATGCCCGATATCGAACGGCTGGAAGAGGCATGGGGCAGCCAGAACCTCACGGTCTCGATCGCGATCAAGCTCAACCGGTCGCATCTCAATCCGGGCAAGGTGTCCTATATCCTGCCCTGTCTGGGCCGCACCGACGAGGACCTGCAAAATGGCGTGCCGCAGGTGCAGACGGTCGAGGACACCATGAGCCATATCTTCGCCTCTCTGGGCCGCGCCAAACCGCCAAGCGACCAGCTGAAGTCAGAACTGGCGATCATCACCGGCATCGCCAAGGCCATCCTGCCTGAAAACCCCACCCTGAAATGGGATGACTGGACCGCAAATTACGACCATGTGCGCGATCTCATCGCCGCCACATGGCCCGCGCAATTCCACGATATGAATGCGCGGATGAGCCAGGCGGGCGGCTTCTATCGGGGGAATGCGGCACGGGAACGGCGCTGGAACAACGCCGCCGGAAAGGCGCTGTTCACCACGCCGACCACCTTGTCGGCATTGGGGCAGGAACCCGGAGAAACCGCGCGCGGTCAAAGCTATACGCTCAATACGATGCGCTCAAACGATCAGTTCAACACCACGATTTACGGCCATTCCGACCGGCTGCGGGGCCTGTCCGGCTCGCGTATGGTGGTGTTGATCAATCGCGGCGAGATGGCGCGCGCCAGCCTGACAGAGGGCCAGAAGGTCACGCTGGTCTGTGATATTGACGACGGGCGCGACCGCCGCGTGTCGGGGCTCAGCGTCACCGCATTCGATCTGCCTGATGGGTGCATCGCGGGCTATTACCCCGAGCTGAACCCGTTGATTCCGCTGGAACATCACGAGATCCGCTCCGGCACACCCGCCTATAAGGGGACCCCTGTGCGCATCATCCCCGAAGCGCCAGCCTCCTAAATATCGGGCGCTGGTCCAAGCGGATCAGGACGCGGTCGCGCGGCTTCAGCCCCCGCGCGACCCCGGACAGCCTAGACCGCCGTCATCATCCCTTGCGCAATCACCGGCCCTGTCGCCACGCCCGCAGGTGCGCCCCCCAAAGGCTCGTCGGTAATCGCGAAAGTGGCCCCTGCCAGCATCGGGCGCAGGTTTTCGGGCATCGGCATCTGCGCCTCGCGATTTTCAGGCATCAGCCCCAACGAGATCGGCGCCTGCCCGCGCGGGATCAGCCAAAGCTCCATCGAACGATCTGCCGCATGTCTGACGCCGTCCATCTGCACCAGACGGACATCTCCGGTGCCGGTATCATATTGCACCTGTACCAGAAGGCGGTCATCCGCCCCCATCAGCTCGGCCTGCATTCCGGCGGTAAAGCCATGCAGCGCCGGTGCCGTCAGAATGCGCAGGATATTGGGCACGAAGAAAGTCGCCGTAATCCCCAGCGCCACCACGCCACTGGCCAGCCAGCCCCAGAGCAGAACGGATTTCCGGCTGGTCCTGCCGCCGATCTGTCCCATCAGCCTGCGCTTGAGCGCGGCAGGGGGAGCCGCTTCGGGAAAGCTGTCGGACAGCGCGGAAAGCCGCGTCTCCCATGCGCGCAAGGCGGTGCGCAGCGCGGGATCATCTTGCGCGCGCTTGGCAAAGGCGGCCTGTTCCTCGGGGGAAAGCAGGCGCAGCGCCTGTTCGGCGGCCAGCAGATCGTCATCGGAATCGGGCGCGGCACTCATTGGCTCATGCAGTCCTTCAGCTTCATCAGGCTCCGGCGCAGCCATGTTCGCATCGTGTTCAGCGGCACGCCATGCCGCTCGGCCAGATCGGCATAGCTATCGCCGCGCAGATAGGCCCCGCGCACCGCATCGGCACGACCATCTTCCAGCCGCTCAAGGCAGGAGCCGATCCGTCTGGCCTCCGAATGTGCAATCAGCACCGCTTCGGGATCGGGGCGGCCATCGGAAAGATCGGGCATCTCGTCAAGGTCGGTGCGCCCCTTCTGGCGCTTGCGCAACCGGTCAATGGCCAGATTACGTGCCAGCGTGATCAGCCATGTCATCGGGCTATGCCCTGTGGCGCTATAACGGTCGGCCTTGCGCCAGATCCGCAGGAACACGTCCTGCAAAGCATCTTCGGCCTCGGCGCGATTATCGAGGATGTTCAGGCAGACGCCGAACAGCTTGGCGCTTGTGGCATCATAAAGCGCCGAAAACGCCGCGCGGTCGCGCAGGACAATACGGGCAATCAGCCCCTCGATCTCTTCGGGCGTCGAGATCCTGCCCCCGACCGCTCCTGTGGTCTTGCGCGGGGCAGTCCCGCTGATCGTCTGCATGGACCTCATCCTCCCTGAGCGGTCGGGCCATTATCTAAGACCCTGCGCCCTTATGTCCATGAAAACCTTACAGGTCATCCAGCCCGATATCGACGCAGGGCGCGCTTTGGGTAATACGTCCGACCGAGATGAAATCGACGCCGGTTTCCGCCTTGGCGCGGATCGTGTCCAGCCGCACCCCGCCCGAACATTCCAGCGGCACGCGCCCGCCCACCAGCCTGACCGCCGCGCGCATCTCGTCATTGCTCATATTATCCAGCATGATGACATCAGCCCCCGCCGCCAGCGCCTCTTCGACCTGCTCCAGACGGTCGCATTCGACCTCGATCTTGGTCAGAACGGGTGCTGCCGCCTTGGCGCGTGCCACCGCCAAAGTGATCGATCCGGCCACCGCGATATGGTTGTCTTTCAACATGATGCCCCCATCAAGGCTGAGGCGGTGGTTGCGCCCGCCGCCACAGGTGACCGCATATTTCTCAAGCCCGCGCAGCCCCGGCGTGGTCTTGCGCGTATCCACCAGAAACGCCCCCGTGCCCTTGATCTCGGCCACATAGGCGGCGGTCAGAGTGGCAATGCCGCACATCCGCTGCATCAGGTTCAGCGCGACACGCTCACCCGTCAGGATCGCCTGCGCATTGCCCTGAATGATGGCGAAAGTGGTGCCCGCCTCGATCCGCTCGCCTTCCTCGGCCAAAGCCTCCAGCTTCAGTTTCGGGTCCAGATGGCGGAACACGCGCGCGGCCATCGGCAGCCCTGCCAGCACCATATCCTCGCGCGCGTTAAAGGCGAACCGCCCCTGCGCGTCCTCCTCCACCATGATCTTCGCGGTCAGATCGAACTGGCCACAATCCTCATCGAGCCAGAGCGCGATCTGGGCGTCGAGCTTGCGCATATCGTAAAGCATCGGGGTCCTCCTCCGGTTTGCCGGTTTCTACCCTGTCATGCGCCCAAGCAAAAGAGGCCGAAAGGCCAAAGAAAAAGGGGGCGCTATCGCCCCCTCTTATGGATCATTCTGCCGCATAGGCCTCGGGCGGCGGGCAGATACAGATCAGATTGCGGTCGCCATGCACGTTGTCCACACGCCCCACCGGCGGCCAGTATTTATCCTCGCGGAACGACCCGGGCGGGAAGCAGCCCGCCTCGCGCGTATAGGCGCGGTCCCATTCGGCCACGAGGTCTTCAACCGTATGCGGGGCATGGCGCAGCGGGCTGTCTTCCGCCGAGATCTCGCCATTTTCCACTGCGCGCACTTCCTCGCGGATCGCCAGCAGCGCCGTGATGAAGCGGTCGATTTCCGCCTTGGTTTCCGACTCGGTCGGCTCCACCATCAGCGTGCCCGCCACGGGGAAGGACATGGTCGGCGCGTGGAAACCGTTATCCACCAGACGCTTGGCCAGATCATCCACCGTGACCCCCACATCGGCAAAGCCACGTGTATCAAGGATGCACTCATGCGCCACACGGCCACGATTGCCCATGAACAGGATCGGGTAATCGCCTTTCAGGCGCGAGGCGATGTAATTGGCGTTCAGGATCGCCACACGGGTCGCCTGCGCCAGACCCTCGCCGCCCATCATCAGGCAATAGGCCCATGAGATCAGCAGGATAGAGGCCGAGCCATAGGGCGCCGCCGAGACCGTGCCCTCGGTGCCTTCTTCGGGGTGACCGGGCAGATAGGGTGCCAGATGCGCCTTCACGCCAATCGGCCCCATGCCCGGACCGCCGCCGCCATGCGGGATGGCGAAGGTTTTATGCAGGTTGAGGTGGCTGACATCCGAGCCGACCTCGCCCGGTTTCACCAGACCCACCATCGCATTCATATTGGCCCCGTCCAGATAGACCTGACCGCCATGCTTATGGGTAATCTCGCAGATTGTGCGGACGGTTTCCTCGAAGACGCCGTGGGTCGAGGGATAGGTGATCATGCAGGCCGCCAGATTGGCCCCTGCCTCCAGAGCCTTGGCCTCGAAATCCTCGATATCCACATCGCCATTGGGCGCGGATTTCACCACCACGACCTTCATCCCCGCCATCTGCGCCGAGGCCGGATTGGTGCCATGCGCCGAGACGGGGATCAGGCAGATGTTGCGATGCTCTTCACCGCGCGCCTTGTGATAGGCGGCAATGGTCAGAAGCCCCGCATATTCCCCCTGCGCGCCCGAATTGGGCTGCATGGAGAACGCGTCATAGCCGGTGATCTCGCACAGCTTTTCCGTCAGATCGGCAATCGCCTCATGATAGCCCTCGGCCTGATTGCGCGGCGCAAAAGGATGCAGCGAGCCGAATTCCGGCCAGGTGATCGGCATCATCTCTGCGGCGGCATTGAGCTTCATCGTGCAGGACCCAAGCGGGATCATCGCGCGATCCAGCGCCAGATCGCGGTCCGAGAGGCGACGCATATAGCGCATCATCTCGGATTCGGCGCGGTTCATCTGGAAGACCGGATGGGTGAGGTAATCGCTTTCACGCACTAGCGCCTCGGGGAAGCCACGCTCGACCTCTGTAGGCGCTGCTTCGGTGATCCCGAAGGCGTCCAGCAGGCGGGTCAGAACGCCCTCATCGGTGAGCTCATCGACCGAAATCCCCACGCGGTCGGTGCCGACCTTGCGCAGGTTCAGCCCACGGTGACGGGCGGCGGCCATGATGCCCTGCTGACCCACACCCACGCGCACGGTCAGCGTGTCAAAGAAGGCTTCGGGCTGCACATCGGCCCCTGCCGCCACCAGCGCATCGCGCAGACGCACGGCATGGTAATGCACCGATTCCGCAATCGCCTTCAGGCCCATCGGACCGTGGAAGACGGCATAGAAGGACGCCATCACCGCCAAGAGAGCCTGCGCGGTACAGACATTCGAGGTCGCCTTCTCGCGGCGGATATGCTGTTCGCGCGTCTGCAGCGCAAGGCGGTAGGCCTTATTGCCCTTGGCGTCGATCGACACGCCGACAATCCGCCCCGGCATGGACCGTTTGAACGCATCGCGGCAGGACATGAAGGCGGCATGCGGGCCACCATAGCCCATCGGCACGCCAAAGCGCTGCGCGGAACCGACCGCAATATCGGCGCCCATCGTGCCCGGCTCTTTCAGCACACAAAGCGCCAGAAGATCGGTGGCGACCACGGCCACGGCTTTGGCCTCATGCAGCGCCTCGCATTGAGCGGTGAAATCACGCACATGGCCCAGAGTGCCCGGATATTGGAAGATGGCGCCGAAGACCTGATCGGCCACCAGCTCTTCCGGCTCGCCCTTGAGGATCTCGATGCCCAATGGCTGCGCACGGGTCTCGATCACGGCAATCGTCTGCGGGTGGCAGTTGATATCCACAAAGAACGCCTTGGCCTTCGACTTGGACGCGCGCTGCGCCATGGCCATCGCCTCGGCCGCCGCAGTTGCCTCATCCAGCAGGGAGGCATTGGCCACCGGCAGGCCGGTCAGGTCCGAAACCATCGTCTGGTAGTTCAGAAGCGCCTCAAGACGGCCCTGCGCGATCTCGGGCTGATAGGGCGTATAGGCCGTGTACCAAGCGGGGTTCTCAAGGATATTGCGCTGGATCGCGGGGGGCGTGACAGTGCCGTAATAGCCCTGCCCGATCAGCGAGGTCATCACGCGGTTCTTGCCCGCCACCTCGCGCATTTTCTCAAGCAGGCGGTATTCCGACAGGGGCGCCCATGACAGCGCGTCCTTCTGGCGGATGCCCGCAGGCACGGTCTCGTCGATCAGCTGATCAAGCGTCTGCACGCCCACCACCTTCAGCATCTCGGCCATTTCCGAGGGGCTGGGGCCGATGTGGCGACGATTGGCGAAATCATAGGTATTATAGGCGGAAGGGGTAAAGGGCATAGCGCAGCACCTGTTCCAATAGGGGAAACGTCCGGCCCGCAACATGCGGACCGAGAGAGGCGGACCCGTGAAGAAAGGCCCGAGAAGGAACGGGCCCGAAAAGGGCCCGTCCGACCGGCCAATCAGCCGATGAAGTCTTTATATTCGTCTTCGTCCATGAAGGCGTCGAGCTGGTCCATGTCCTCGAGCTTCATCTTGAAGAACCATGCGCCTTCCAGCGGGTCTTCGTTGACCAGCGCGGGATTATCGGCCAGCGCGTCATTGACCTCGACCACTTCGCCATCAACGGGGGCGCTGATGTCAGACGCCGCTTTGACCGACTCGATCACGCAGATCTCGTCGCCCTTGGCCACTTGCGTGCCGGGCTCGGGCAGTTCGACAAAGACCACATCGCCAAGCTGCTCGGAGGCATGCTCGGTGATGCCGACAACAACCAGATCGCCCTCGACGCGGAGCCACTCATGCTCTTCGGTGAATTTCATCATGCGTTCCCCTGTATGATGATGCCTATGTGATGATGCTTGTGCCTAGGGCACGAAGGTAGGTTTAACGTTTGTAGGTTTGCACTTGGAAAGGCATCGCCGCCACCTTGGCAGGCAGGCGCTTGCCGCGGACCTCGCCCCAGACGGTATCGCCTTCGGTCAGGGTGGAGGGCAGATAGGCCATCGCGATGGGCGCGCCGACCGAGGGGCCGAAACCGCCCGAGGTGATCGTGCCGATCCTGCTGCCGCCTTCGGGCGCGTCAAAGACCTCGACGCCCTCGCGCATGGGGGCGCGGCCTTCAGGGCGCAGACCCATACGGCGGCGGGAGGCGCCTGTTTCCAACTGCGCCAGAATGCGATCTGCCCCAGGGAAGCCGCCCTCGCGGGCACCGCCCTTGCGGCGGACCTTCTGGATGGCCCATGCGATATTGCCTTCGACCGGCGTGGTATCGGGGTCAAGATCATGGCCATAAAGGCACAGACCCGCCTCAAGGCGCAGGCTGTCGCGCGCGCCCAGACCGATGGGCGCAACCTCTTCCATCTCCAGCAGCGCCTGCGTGAAGCTTACTGCCACCGCAGAGGGCACCGAAATCTCGTAGCCATCCTCGCCGGTATAGCCCGAGCGCGAGATCCACAGCACCTGTCCGTTCCATTCGGCCTCTGCCACATCCATGAAGCGCATCTCGGCCACGGAGGGCATCAGGCGGGCCAAAGCGGCCTCGGCCTTGGGGCCTTGCAGCGCGATCAAGGCGCGGTCGCGGATAACGGTGACTTCCGGCAGATGGGCCTGAAGATGGGCGATATCGGCCTCGGCACAGGCGGCATTGACCACCAGAAACAGATGGTCGGATTTACGTGCGATCATCAGATCGTCCAGAATGCCGCCCGTTTCATTGGTGAAAATGCCATAACGCTGGCGGCCTTCCTTCAGCCCCGCGATATCGACAGGGATCAGCGCTTCCAGCGCGTCAATGGCTGACAAGGGCACGATCACCTGCCCCATATGCGAGACATCGAACAGACCGGCCTCGGCGCGGGTGTGAAGATGTTCCTTCATCACGCCCATAGGGTATTGCACGGGCATTTCCCAGCCAGCGAAAGGCACCATCTTGGCACCCAAAAACACATGCAGATCATATAGATCCGTGCGCAAGAGCTCCGTCATCGGGATCTCCTTATATAAAGCCGGATCCCCGGCATCGATGTGTTTCGTCGCAGGAAAGCCCTGCAACCGCTCGATGCCCCATCTGTCCCTGCCCGACCCTATACGGGTCTCAGGCGCCTGAGAATGTTATTCCTTCGGCGGACGCAGTTTCCCGCGCCTCTCTCCAGAGTCTGTAGCCGTTCGGTCCTTTTGCCTGAGAGTTTCCCGGGGCGGTTGCTCCTTCGGCACCGGCGCGATGGCCGGATTCTCCCGTAGCGGCTGTTGGCTGAGGGATGCCCGATCCGCTGCGACAGAGCAAGTGATTTTTACGCAAAACCGACGCTTGCGCGATAATTTGCGACTTTAGGCGACAGGTGCCGCCTGCGCCGGAAGCCCGTCCAGAAGGCTTAGCGCGCAGGGCAGATCCAGCTTTTCACGTAAGGCAGGCGCCATATCGGGGGCGGCATAAACGGTCATGCCCGCGGCCCGTCCGGCCTGCACGCCCGTCGGGCTGTCCTCGACCACCGCGCAGGTGGTCGGGTCCAGTTCAAGCAACCATGCCGCACGCAGGTAAGGCTCGGGGGCGGGTTTGCCTGCACGCACATCATTGCGGCTGACCAGCTTCATCCGCGGACGGCTCAGACCGAGCACATCCAGATTGGCCATCACCAGCCTGCGGTCGGAATTGGAGACCGGCATCTGGGCGATTCCGGCCGCCTCCAGCCCGGCCCAGATCTGCAGCGCCCTGGGAAAGGCGGCCACCTCGCCCAGCATCCCCATATAGATCGCATGGCGACGATGGGTCCAGTCGGCCAGATCCATCCGCAGACCACAGTGATCGACCAGAAACGCGTGGCAGACCTCCTCGCTCAGCCCCAGAATGCGGTCATGCAGATCGTCGGGCAGGCTGAGCCCCAAACCTTTGATGGCCTGATGGAACGAACGCTCATGCACCGGCTCGCTATCGGCAAGTGTGCCATCGATATCCCAGAAGATGGCCTGATGGGGAAAGCTCATGGTCGGCTCCTGTGTGGTCTGCGCATCGGTCTCACGCACGGGTCGGTCATGCCAGGGGGCGGCAGCGTCACCCGATCCGGCCGGATGACGCAGGGAACAGGGGCCTATTCGGCCACGCAATCCGCGAAATACTGGATCTGGCCGTCGGGGCCGGTCTCCTGCACCAGACCGTGGATATCGGTCTCGAAACCGGGGCATTCACGGGCAAATTCACGGTTGAACTTGAGGTAATCCACGATGCGTTTGTTGAAGACCTCGCCGGGGATCAACAGCGGAATGCCCGGCGGATAAGGCGTCACAAGCGAGGTGGTGATGCGGCCTTCCAGATCATCGATCGGCACCCGCTGCGTGGTGCGCCGCGCGATATGCGAGAACGCATCGGCTGGCGTCATCGAGGGCGTCAGATCCGACAGATAGATCTCGGTCGAGAGCTTCGCCACATCGTATTTTGCGTAAAGCTTATGGACATGATCGCACAGGTCGCGCAGCCCCATCCGTTCATAACGCGGCTGCTTGTGGCAGAACTCGGGCATCGCCCGCCAGAGCGGCTGGTTCTTGTCGAAATCATCCTTGAACTGCTGGAGCGCCGTCAGAAGCGTGTTCCAGCGGCCCTTGGTGATGCCGATCGTAAACAGGATGAAGAAGGAATAAAGGCCCGTTTTCTCGACCACCACGCCATGTTCGGCCAGATATTTGGTCACGATAGAGGCCGGAATCCCCCAGTCGTCAAAGCGCCCGTCAAGGTTCAGACCCGGCGTCACGATGGTCGCCTTGATCGGGTCCAGCATGTTGAAACCGGGCGCCATATCGCCAAAGCCGTGCCAGCTGTCGCCACCGCCGGTTTCCACACCCTCGGCATCGGTTTTCTTCAGAACCCAGTCGCGGGCCTGCCCCATACCATCGGAATTATGGTCGAAATCTTCCGGCCCCCAGACCTTGAACCACCAGTCCGCGGCATATTCCTCATCGACCTTGGCCATTGCACGGCGGAAGTTGAGGCTCTCGACGATGCTCTCTTCCACCAGCGCAGTGCCGCCCGGCGGCTCCATCATCGCCGCCGCCACATCGCAGGACGCGATGATCGAATATTGCGGCGAGGTCGAGGTATGCATCAGATAGGCCTCGTTGAAGAGGCTCCGGTCCAGCTTGATCTCCTCGCTATCCTGCACCAGCACATGGCTAGCCTGAGAAATTCCCGCCAGGAGCTTATGCACCGATTGCGTCGCATAGGTGACCGATTTCTTGGTGCGCCCGCGCTTGCGGCCCATCGCATGGAAGCGGCCATAGAACGGGTGGAAGGCCGCATGCGGCAGCCATGCCTCGTCAAAATGCAGGTTCTCGATATGGCCGTCGAGCATCTCCTTGATGTCTTCGGTATTGTAGAGCACGCCATCATAGGTCGATTGCGTCAGGGTCAGGATGCGGGGCGTGGCCTCTTCCTTGTCCTTGCCGGCCAGCAGAGGGTTGGCGGCAATTTTCGCGCGGATCGACTCCATCGTGAATTCGGATTTCGGGATCGGGCCGATGATGCCGAAATGGTTGCGCGTGGGCTTCAGGAAAACCGGTATAGCCCCCGTCATGATGATCGAATGCAGGATCGATTTGTGGCAGTTGCGGTCCACCACCACCACATCGCCCGGTGCCACCGTATGATGCCAGACGATCTTGTTGGACGTCGAGGTGCCATTGGTCACGAAGAAACAATGGTCCGAATTGAAGATCCGCGCGGCATTGCGTTCAGATGCGCCAATCGCGCCGTTATGGTCCAGAAGCTGGCCCAATTCTTCCACCGCATTGCAGACATCGGCGCGCAGCATGTTCTCGCCATAGAACTGGTGATACATCTGGCCGATGGGCGATTTCAGGAAGGCCACGCCGCCTGAATGCCCCGGACAATGCCACGAATAGGACCCGTCCTCGGCATAATCCAGAAGCGCCTTGAAGAAGGGCGGCTGGATGCTTTCCAGATAGGATTTCGCCTCGCGCACGATATGGCGGGCGACAAATTCCGGCGTATCCTCGAACATATGGATAAAGCCGTGCAGCTCGCGCAGGATGTCATTGGGCAGATGGCGCGAGGTCTTGGTCTCGCCATAGACATAGATCGGCACATCGGGGTTTTTCCAACGCACCTCCTCGATGAAATTGCGCAGGTTCATCACCGCAGGGTCCAGATCGGGACCGGGGGTGAATTCCTCGTCGTCAATCGACAGCACAAAAGCCGAGGCGCGCGATTGTTGCTGGGCGAATTGCGACAGATCGCCGTAGCTCGTGGCGCCCAGCACCTCGAACCCTTCGGTTTCAATGGCTTCGGCCAAGGCGCGAATGCCGAGGCCTGACGAATTCTCCGAACGGAAATCCTCGTCGATGATGACAATGGGGAAACGGAACTTCATCACACTCTCCTTGAGGGATGGCGTCTGCAAAGGGCCAGCAGGGTCATCCGCTGACCCTGCTGGCAAAACGAGCGGTTGCCTGTTTGTCACTGCTCATAAGACGAGCGTCAAGCCATCACTCAGGATAACCCGACCATAGCAGATCACGAAGCCGAGGATCACGAAACATCCAAACTTGGCAAGACGCTATTTGCAGGAAACGCGGCCAAAGCCCGATTTCCGACAAGATATCCACAGCTTTGCACCGCAAGCCCCGTGGCGTTCGTACCGCCCGACCGCCCCCGAAGGACGCGCGGGGGCAGGCCACCTGACAGAGGCCCGCCCCAAGACGCGCTTATAGCCGCGCGCCACTTTGGGGTTCGAAGAAGGTCACCTTGTCCAGATCGAATTCCAGATCCAGCAACTCGCCCGCATGAGCCAGCGTTTCGGCGTGCAGACGCGCGGTGATCATGCGCCCCCCCATCTGGGTGGTCACATAGGTATCGGCCCCCGCAGGTTCGACCATATCCACACGGATCTGCGCGCGCTGGACGGAACTGCCCGCGCGATAGCCCGCCTCGGCAAGGTCTTCGGGGCGCACGCCCATCAGCACCTCGGCAGGCAGATCGCTGCGCGGCACGTTCAGGACAATCGGCTCCATCCCGTCGCGGGCAATCTCGACCTGCGCGCCATTGCCGGTCGTTTGGGTTTTCACGGGGATCAGGTTCATCGGCGGGCTGCCCATGAAATCGGCGACAAAGGTATTGGCGGGATGGTTGTAGATCTCGGCAGGGGTGCCGATCTGCTGGATCACGCCGCCCTTCATCACCACGATCTTGGTGGCCAGCGTCATCGCCTCGATCTGGTCATGGGTCACATAGACCATCGACGCCCCAAGCCGGTGATGCAGCTTCTTGATTTCCGACCGCATTTCGACCCGCAGCTTGGCGTCAAGGTTCGACAGCGGCTCGTCAAAGAGAAACAGCGCCGGATCGCGCACCAGCGCCCGACCCATCGCCACCCGCTGGCGCTGACCACCCGAAAGCTGCCCCGGACGGCGCTTCAGAAGCGCCTCGATCTGCAACTGTTTCGCCACTTCGGCCAGCTTGCGGTCCTGTTCGTCCTGCGGGACGCCGCGCACCTTCATGCCGAAGGTGATATTCTTGGCGACCGACATGGTGGGGTAAAGCGCATAAGATTGGAACACCATCGCGATGTCACGGTCTTTCGGGCTGACATGAGTCATATCGCGCCCGTCAATTTCGACCGTTCCGCCCGAGATCTCCTCGAGCCCCGCGATACAGTTCAAGAGGGTCGACTTGCCGCAGCCCGACGGCCCGACCAGCACAAGGAAATCGCCCTTCTCGATAGAGACGTTGATATCCTTCAGGATTTCGGTCGCGCCGTAGCTTTTACGCAGATGTTTGATGTCAAGGATAGGAGCCATGAGATCAGCCTTTCACGGAACCGGCGGTCAGCCCGCGGATGAAATATTTGCCGGCGACGATATAGACGAGGAGCGTCGGCAGGCCCGCGATGATCGCAGCCGCCATATCCACGTTATATTCTTTCACGCCGGTGGTGGAGTTGACGATATTGTTGAGCGCCACGGTAATCGGCTGGCTGCCCGCCGAGCTGAAGGACACCCCGAACAGGAAGTCGTTCCAGATCTGGGTGAACTGCCAGATGATCGTCACCACGCAGATCGGCAGCGACAGCGGCAGGAAGATCGACCAGAAGATACGGAAAAACCCCGCCCCGTCGATTTTGGCCGCCCGCACCAGCTCATGCGGGATGGTGACGTAATAGTTGCGGAAAAACAGCGTGGTGAAGCCTAAACCATAGATCGTATGCACGAAGATCAGCCCCGGAATGGTGCCGGCCATGCCGAAGATCCCCAGCATCCGCGCCATCGGCAGCAGCACCACCTGAAACGGGATGAAGCAGCCAAACAGCAGGAAGGCGAAGAAGAGATTCGCGCCCCTGAACCGCCATTGGGCAAAGACATAGCCGTTCATCGCGCCAATGATGGTCGAGATCAGCACGCCGGGCACCGAGATCAGGATGGAATTCCAGAAAAAGGGCTTCAGCCCCTCGCATTGGATGCCCGTGCAGGCACCCGACCAAGCTTTGGACCATGCGTCAAAGGTGATCTCGCGCGGCAGGGCCACCAAGGATCCGGTGCGGATTTCCTCGAGGCTTTTGAGCGAGGTGGTCAGCATCACGAAGAGCGGCAGCAGGTAGTAAAGCGCGAAGAGGCAGAGCATCGCATAAAGGCCCCAGCGCAGGAGACGGCGCCCCAGAAGCGAGCCTTGAGAGCGGGGAAGCGGCATATCAGTCATGTTTCGCCCTCAATTCCGAATAGAGATAGGGAACCACGATAGCAAAAACGACGCCCATCATGATCATGGCGCTCGAAGCCGCCTGCCCCAGATCGCCGCGCGAAAACGCCATCGCATACATATAGGTGGCCGGAAGATCGGTCGCATAGCCCGGCCCGCCGCCGGTCAGCGCGATGACCAGATCGAAGCTCTTGATCGCCAGATGCGCCAGCACGATGAAGGCCGACAGGAAGATCGGCGCCATCGAGGGGATGATGATCGCGGTATAGACGCGCCATGTCGGGATGCCATCCACTTGGGCGGCCTTGATGATCTCGCCATCGACCGAGCGCAGACCGGCCAGAAACAGCGCCATCACAAAGCCCGAGGCCTGCCAGATCGCGGCCAGCACGATGGTATAAAGCGCCATCTTCGGATTGATCAGCCAGTCGAATTTGAAATTCGGGAAGCCCCAGCCCTGCACCATCGCCTGAATGCCCAGACCGGGGTTCAGGATCCATTTCCATGCGGTGCCGGTGACAATCATCGACAGCGCCATCGGGTAAAGGTAGATCGTGCGCAACGCGCCTTCGATGCGGATCTTCTGGTCAAGGAAAATCGCCAGAAGCAGCCCCAGCACCATCGAGATCACGATGAACAGCGCGCCAAAGACGAAGAGATTGTTCAGCGCCGTATCCCAGCGCGGGTTGGAAAACAGCCTGTCATACTGGATCAGCCCGTCGATGTCATAGCGCGGCATCAGCTTCGAGCGGGTAAACGACACCCACGCGGTCCACGCGATAAAACCATAGACGAACAGCAGCACCGCAAAGAAGGTCGGCGCAAGCACGATCTTTGGGACATGGCGGGAAAGCCAGTCGGTCATAGGAATGTCCTGAAAGTTGGAGGGCCGCCCGACGCCATGCATCGGACGGCAAAGGTGTAATCGGCAGATTACATCGAGTTGGCGACAGCATCCGCCAGCATTTTCACGGCATCATCCGACGACATGTCCGAGTTGAAATGCGCGGTGACCACATCCATGATCGCGCCCGATTGCGCACCATGCAGCGCCATACCATGCGCCATCGACGGCAGAAGCGAGCCCGCCGCACCATCGGCCTTCATATCGGCAGCGGATTTCTTGGCGCAATCGTCGAACTTGTCCAGAGACACGTCGGTCCGCACCGGAATCGAACCCTTATTGAGGTTGAAGGTTTCCTGGAAGGAGGGGCCGACGATCAGCTCGGCCAACAGCTTCTGGCCATCCTGCTTGTCTTTGCCATCCACCTTGAACATCGCGAAGCTGTCGACGTTATAAAGGAAACCCGCATCCCCCGGGGTCGGCGCACAGACGAAATCCACGCCCGGCTCTTTGCCTGCGGCAAGGAACTCGCCCTTCGCCCAGTCGCCCATGATCTGGAACGCCGCCTCGCCATTCATGACCATCGCGGTGGCAAGGTTCCAGTCGCGACCCGAGAAGTTGTCATCGACATAGCCGCGCAGTTTGCGCATCTCGTCAAAGACCGATTTCATCGTGTCCGAAGTCAGCGCATCGGGGTCCAGATCAACGAGCGCCTTCTGGTAGAAATCGGGGCCGCCAATGCCAAGCACGACGGTTTCGAAGATGGTTGCATCCTGCCATGCCTGACCGCCATGCGCCAAAGGCGTGATCCCTGCAGCCTTCAGCTTGTCGGCAGCGGCGTTGAACTCCTCCCAGGTGGTGGGCATCTCGATGCCATTGGCCTCGAGGATCGACTTATTGGCCCAGACCCAGTTCACGCGGTGCACATTGACCGGCGCGGCACACCAGTGGCCGTCGCATTTCATATGCTCGGCGATCTGTGCGGGCAGCACATCATCCCAATGCTGCGCCTCGGCCACATCCGAGATATCGGCCAGCACGCCCTCGTCATACCATTCCTGAATCGCGGGGCCCTTGAGTTGCACGGCGGTCGGCGCATTGCCCGACAGCACACGCGCCCGCAGCGCGCTCATCGCGGCATCGCCACCGCCACCGGCGACCGGCATATCGGTCCAGACACCGCCACGGTCGCTGAATTGCTTTTGCAGCACGGCCACGGCCTTGGCCTCGCCGCCCGATGTCCACCAGTGCAGGACTTCCGCCTGCGGCTCGGCCATGGCGACAGTCGCGGTCAGGGTTGCCGCCGACAGGGCTGCAAATGCAGTCATATGTTTCATTCGAAATCCTCCCAAATACCTGCGCCACTCCCCAGCGCATGGTCCCCGACAGTATAGCGCCACCTCGAGCTTTTCTCGCAATGGTGTTACCGCCGGACTTCTGCGCTGCGGCGTGGGTTTCTTGCCCGCTTTGTTACATCTTGTTACCAAAGGAAACATATCTGGTGGCCAAGACCGCCGGAGATGGGCGATTTGCACCGTCATGCCGGTTTGGCCAGGGCAGACACGCGGCCATGCGGCGACAGGGCAGGCGACAGGGGGGAGGAGAACCGATGGCGATACCGCATCTGCTGGTTGTCGATGACGATGCCGATATGCGACAGATGATGGTGACATTCCTGCAACGCAATGGCTTTGCCGCCCATCCTGCCGCGAACGAGGCCGAGATCCGCGCCCATATGGACGGGCATCGGGTGGATCTGATCCTGCTGGATGTGATGCTGGCCGACGAGAATGGCGTGGAAATCTGTGCCCGCCTGCGGGCCGAGCAGGACCTGCCGATCATTCTGGTCTCGGCGCTCTCTGCCGATCACCAGCGCATGGCGGGCTATGAAGTGGGGGCCGATGACTATATCGCCAAGCCCTTCAACCCCGATCTGCTGATCGCGCGGGTGAAGGCGGTGCTGCGGCGGATACGGCGCACGCCCTCGCTCAGCTACCGCCGGTCCACCGGCATCTGGCATTTCGACGGCTGGCGCTATGACGGGCGGCGCGACGAGGTCCATGCCCCTGACGGCTATCAGGTGATCCTGTCCACCCGCGAGACGGCGCTGCTGAAGACGCTTCTGGCCAATCCGCGCATCCCGCTTTCGCGCGAGGAGATTGCCGCCGCCCTCACCGATCAGGCCGAGGCCGATCCGACAGGGCGGGCCATTGATGTGCTGGTGGGGCGGCTACGTTCGAAGATCGAGCGCAATCCGAAAGCACCTGTCCTGTTGCGGACCGAACGCGGGATCGGCTACGTGCTGGCCTGCGATGTCACCCACGAGGCCGAATGACGCCCCTGTCCCATCCCAGCCTGAAGGCAATGGCGGTTTTCTGGGTGCTGGCGGCATTCGCGGCAGGGGCGCTGGCGACCGGATTGTGGATCAGCAGCCAGCGGGCATGGCAGGCACATCTGGACCGGGCCGAGCTGACCGGAGAGCTGCTGTTTGCCGCAACCGAAAGCGGAGCACCGATGCCCAAGGCCCTGCAGGCCCATCCGCTTTCCGCAACCGAGGCCGCCCATGCCGAGGCCGGGCAGTTCCTTTTGCTGCCTGAAGCCCCCCGCCCCGCCCGCATCACCCATATCCCCGTGACGGGCCTGCACCCCAGCGGCACCAATGCGCCGCAGGCTCTGGTCAGGGTGCTCTCGCCCAGCCTCACCTATCCCGTGGCACGGCTCAATAGCGGCCCCGATGTCACCGCGCAGGAGATGTTCGGGCAGATCACCCGCCTGCTCTCCACCTATTGCGGCACACCACTGGTGGTGATGCGCAACTCGCAAGGACAATGGTTCCGGCTGTCAGGCGCGGATCTGTGGAGCTGCCACGCCACCCCGCCCGATCTGCGGCTGCAGGCCGTCATTCTGGGCGGGTTCGCCCTGCTCGCGCTGCTGATCGCCTCGGCCCGTGTGGCACAGCGTTTCCGCGATTTCGGCACCCGGCTCGGCCAGCGCCAGATGCAGGGCGGCCCCGATATATACGAGGATGAGGGCCCCGCCGAGCTTGCGACCATAGTCGCCGCCGTCAACCAGCATCTAACCACCGAAAAACAGCGCCTGGCCAAAAGGTTGATGGTGCTCTCGGGGGTCAGCCACGATCTGGGATCGCCAGCAACACGGCTGCGCCTGCGGGCCGCCTTGATTGAGGATGACGCCCTGCGCGAGAAGCTGACCGCCGATATCGAGCGGATGAGCGAGATGATCGATGGCGTCTTGGCCTATACACGCTCGGAACTTGATGTCGAAGCCCCGCGGCAACTGAGCCTTGGCGCGCTGGTCGAGGCGCTGGTGGATAATTACCACGATTCCGGCCAGCCGGTCGAAATGCAGCCCGTGGCCGATATCGAAAGCACCGGCGGCCAGAGCCTGTTTTCCAGCCGGACGGGGCATGGCCATCTGGGCGCGCGCCAGATCCTTGTCACGGCCCGCCCGATGGCGCTGCAACGCGCGATTTCCAATCTGGTGGATAACGCGCTGAAATACGGTCGCCGCGCGACATTGCGGCTGGAGGCCAGCTCGCGCGAGGCGATGATCGTGATCGAGGACGAAGGCGGCACGGCCCAGCCCGAGCTGATCGCCGCCCTGGTGGCCCCTTTCGAGCGCGGCGGACAGGAGGCGCAGGTTTCGGGGCATGGTCTGGGGCTGACCATTGCCGCAACCGTCGCCGAAAGCCATAACGGCCATCTGCGCTTTGCGCAGGGCGCGCAGGGGCTTCGGGTCACGCTGACCATCGCGCGCAGCCTCTAGCGCGGTTGTCGGCCCAGCCTGTAGCGCCTATATGGGCCTTACCAGAGACGGTCAGATTGATTGCCCATGCCCCAACATCTTATCAAACTTTGCGTCGGTGCCGAAAAGGTCGAGGATCTTGCCACTTGGCAGGAGGCCCGTTTCGGCACATCGCCCGCCGAACATGTCACCCGCATGTGGCCCAAACGCGCCGAAGAGGTGCTGGATGGCGGCTCGCTTTACTGGGTCTTCAAAGGCGCGGTGCTGGCGCGGCAGAAAATCATCGGGCTGGAAGAGCGCATGGGCGAAGACGGGATCGCGCGCTGTGCCATCGTGCTGGACCGCAAGATCATCCGCACCGAGGCCCTGCCCCGCCGCCCGTTTCAGGGCTGGCGCTATCTGAGCCCCGAGGATGCCCCGAAAGACCTGCCCGCAGGCCGGACCCGCGAAGAGCCGCTACCGCGCGAGTTGCTAAGTGCGCTTTCGGAACTGGGGCTGCGCTGAACCGGCTGTCAATCTGCATATTGCCAGCTTGGCAAACTCCCGCTAGCGTTCGATAAAACGCAGGAGAGAAGATGCCGAAAGCCTTTGGTGCGCCGCTTGGCGATTGGACTGCCCCGCCACCTCCGGGACCGGAGCGGATCGAAGGCCGTTACATGCATCTGGAACGCCTGTCATCCGTGCATACCCACGCGCTCTATCAGGCACTGGCGGATAATCATGATGCCTTGTGGGATTATATGGTTGTCGGGCCCTTCCATGCCGAAACCGCCTTCATCCGCTGGATCAACGAACAGATCGCCGCGAAAGATCCACTGTTCTATGCCGTCATCGACCCTGTGACAGGGCAGGCAGCCGGTTTGCAAAGCTATCTCCGTATCGCGCCCGAGATCGGCACGATCGAACTGGGTTCCATTGTGCTGGGCGCGCAGCTTCAGCGCAGCCGCGCCGCCAGCGAAGGTTTCATCCGGATGATCGAATGGGCTTTCGAGGCAGGCTATCGCCGGTTCGAGTGGAAATGCGATGCCTGCAACCTGCCCTCCCGGCGGGCTGCTGAACGGCTGGGCCTGAGCTATGAGGGAACCTTCCGGCAGGCGCTCCATTACAAGGGACGCAATCGCGACACGGCATGGTTTGCAGCCACCGACAAGGACTGGCCTGCCTTGCGCGAAGCGTATTACGCCTGGCTCGATCCGTCGAATTTCGATGCAAGTGGCACGCAGATCGAACGGCTTTCCGATCTGACGCGACTTGTGCGGGTATCGTCCGATCCGGCACTGGCGGACCACCGCGGATAGCCTTGCGTCAGAACGCGCTGCCCGCCGCAAGACGGTCCTGTACCATCCCCGACAGGCGCGTGATATCGGCATCCGACGGCCCGCCCTCGCGTCCCAGTGCCACGGCGGCATCCTCAAGAGCATCATCACGCGCCGAGCGCGCCACACCCGAAAGGAATTGCGCGACATAGCCCAGAGAGGCCGGATCCTGCGCCCCCGAAAGGACTTCGGCCATATGGTTCAGATCGTCGCGCAAGGCGATGGGATCGGGGCTGATCGTGGCATCATTCAGCAGGATCGGCATCTTCGGGCGCTCGCTGGGCGGCAGGACAGACAGCACGGCCTGCTGGAACAGGGCAAGGCTTTCAACCGGCTTGGGCAGGAAACCATCGGCCCCCGCGCTAAAGGCCTTGGCCTCCATGCCGGTATCGCCAGACGTGCCCAACACCACCGGCAGAGCCTGATCGGCATTCTTGATCTCGCGGATCAGCTCGTCCCCGCAGCCATCAGGCAGCCCGAGATCGACGATCACCACCGACGGGCGGTAGGTGCGCAAGTGACGATGCGCCGAACGCAGGCAATCCGCACGCCGGATACGCGCCCCCGACCGCAGACACAGTAGCCGCATCGCCTCGGAGGCATAGCGGCTATCTTCCACGACCAGAATCGTCAGGCCCAGAAGCGGGCGGGCGGCGTTTACGGGGCGCTGGCCGATAAGGCCGGCAAGGTCATCACTCATCTCGGTCTCCACAGTCAGGTGAATCGGCGTATATAGAGAGTTAAGCCGAGATAGAGTGAACAGACGGTTAACGCATACCTGCTTCCTGCATTTTTGGTCGTGATTGACCTCGGGGCCAAAGGGGTGCAACGTCCCGCGCAGGAGAAAGCGCCAGATTTCCCGGCGCATAGGAGGAAAAATGATTGGTCGTCTTAACCATGTTGCAATCGCTGTTCCGGACCTCAAGGCAGCGGCGGCGCAATATGAGAACACGCTCGGGGCCAAGGTCGGCGCACCGCAGGACGAGCCCGATCACGGCGTGACCGTGGTCTTCATCGAGTTGCCCAATACGAAAATCGAACTGCTCTACCCGCTGGGCGCGAACAGCCCCATCAACAGCTTTCTGGAAAAGAACCCTTCGGGCGGCATTCACCATATGTGCTTTGAAGTCGATGACATTCTGGCGGCGCGGGACAAGCTGCAAGCCGAGGGTGCGCGTGTTCTGGGCACCGGCGAGCCGAAAATCGGAGCGCATGGCAAGCCTGTTTTGTTCTTACATCCCAAGGACTTCAACGGCTGCCTGATCGAGCTGGAACAGGTCTGACCCATGAGCGAGGAGATCGCTGCTTTATTTGCCAACGGGGCCGAGGTGGCGCTGCGCGTGACCCCCAAAGCCTCGCGCAATGCGATCCTCCTCGCCGAGGACGGGCTGCGGGCCTATGTGACCACCGTGCCCGAAGACGGCAAGGCCAATGCCGCCGTCACCAAGCTTCTGGCCAAGACGCTGGGCGTGGCGAAATCGCGCCTTACGCTGCTGCGTGGCCAGACCAGCCGCCAGAAAGTGTTCCGCCTCGATTGAGGGAACCTTTTCCCACGCCCGTCGTTTTCCTTTCAAATCACAGGAGGAAACGACATGGACCTCATTCGCATCATCGTGGCGATCATCCTGCCGCCTTTGGGTGTGTTCCTGCAAGTGGGACTGGGTAAACAGTTCTGGATCAATATCTTGCTGACCATTCTGGGCTACATTCCCGGCATCGTCCATGCGGTCTGGGTGATCGCGCGCACTCCCAGCCACGCCTGAGACCCCGCAAGACGACAGGATCAACGATTGTGAAAAAGGGCCCCAAGGGGCCCTTTTCTGATGTCGTGATAGAGGGCGGGATTACGCCGGAGCTCAGTCCTGCGGGATCACGCGCAGGTTCAACTCGCGCAGCTGCTCGTTCATCGGCTCCGAGGGGGCCCCCATCATCAGATCTTCGGCGCGCTGGTTCATCGGGAACATGATGACTTCGCGAATGTTCTGCTCTTCGGCCAGCAGCATCACGATCCGGTCGATCCCTGCCGCGCAACCACCGTGGGGCGGAGCGCCATATTTGAACGCTTTGACCATACCGCCGAAACGCTTCTCGACTTCGGAATGCGGATAACCCGCGATCTCGAAGGCCTTATACATGATCGCCAGATCGTGATTCCGGATCGCGCCCGAGATCAGCTCGTAGCCGTTGCAGGCAAGGTCATACTGATAGCCCAGCACATCCAGCGGGTCGCCATCCAGCGCTTCCAACCCGCCCTGCGGCATCGAGAAGGGGTTGTGGCTGAAGTCGATCTTGCCCTCGTCGTCTTTCTCATACATCGGGAAATCGACGATCCATGCGAATTTGAAGCAGTCCTTCTCGGTCAGACCCAGCTCTTCACCGATGACATTGCGCGCACGCCCCGCCACGCCCTCGAAGCTTTCGGGCTTGCCGCCAAGGAAGAAGGCCGCATCGCCCTCGCCCAGACCCAACTGGCTGCGGATCGCCTCAGTGCGTTCGGGGCCGATGTTCTTGGCCAGCGGACCTGCGGCCTCGACCGAGCCATCCTCGGCCTTGCGCCAGAAGATATAGCCCATGCCCGGCAGACCCTGCTCCTGCGCGAATTTGTTCATACGGTCGCAGAACTTGCGCGAGCCGCCCTTGGGCGCGGGGATGGCGCGGATCTCGGTGCCTTCCTGTTCCAGCAGCTTCGCGAAGATCGCAAAACCGGAGCCTGCGAAATGCTCGGAAACCACCTGCATCTCGATCGGGTTGCGCAGGTCGGGCTTGTCCGAACCGTATTTCAGCAGCGATTCCTTATAGGGGATCAGCGGCCATTCGCTATCGACGCGCTTGCCTTTGCCGAATTCCTCAAACACGCCTTGAATAACGGGCTGCACGGCGGCAAACACGTCTTCTTGGTTGACGAAGGACATCTCGACATCGAGCTGGTAGAAGTCGGTGGGCGAACGGTCGGCGCGCGGGTCCTCGTCACGGAAGCAGGGCGCGATCTGGAAGTAACGGTCGAAGCCCGCGACCATGATCAGCTGTTTGAACTGCTGCGGCGCCTGCGGCAGCGCGTAGAATTTGCCCGGATGCAGACGCGAGGGCACAAGGAAGTCACGCGCGCCTTCGGGGCTGGAGGCGGTGATGATCGGCGTCTGGAATTCGTTGAACTTCGCATCCCACATGCGGTTGCGCAGGCTGCGCACCACATTCGAGCGCAGCATCATGTTATTGTGCAGGTTCTCGCGGCGCAGGTCGAGGAAGCGATAGGTCAGGCGCGTCTCTTCGGGATAGTCCTGTTCGCCAAAGACCGGCAGCGGCAGCTCGGCGGCCTCGCCCAGCACTTCGATATCGCGGACATAGACCTCGATCTCGCCGGTCGGGATCTTGGGGTTCACAAGCGAGGCATCGCGCAGCTTCACCGACCCGTCGATGCGGATCACCCATTCCGAGCGCACTTTTTCCAGCGCCTTGAAGGCGGGGCTGTCGCCATCGCACAGCACTTGCGTCATGCCGTAATGGTCGCGCAGGTCGATGAACAGCACGCCACCGTGGTCTCGCACCCGATGCACCCAGCCCGACAGGCGGACGGTTTCACCGGCATTGGCCGCGCTCAGATCGGCGCAGGTATGGGAACGATAGGCGTGCATGTGACTTCCCTCAGTGTTTAGGCTCGCGAAATCGGCCCATGAAACATGGGCGTTCGGCTCTGCGCCGATACACATTCTGGGGGCAGGAAAGTCAAGGCCGGAAGAGATTTCAAAGCCTGCCAGCGGTGCTTTCTGTGCACGGCAGGCCCATGCAGCGCGGCGGACAGGCGCTGTTACATGCCTATTTAGCGGGCAAGGAGGCAAAACACATGCATCCTGTGCCACACCGCCCGCCCTGTCCGGCAGGGATTCACACGGCCACTTCTCGATTCCTCTCTTGACGGCGCGAACACGTGCAACAGGGCCGACGCCGCGCCCCGTGCAAGCGCTCCACCCTGCAAGACAGCACGCCTGGGCCGGTTTTGCCAAGGCCCGGTGGTTACGACAGTGACGAAGGAGAGAGATGATGCCTTGGGACCATCTTATGGACCGCATTATCCGCCACATGATGCAGCGTGGCGTAAAGATCACCATAAAAGGCCCCGAACTGTCGCGCCGCATCGTGCCCAACCCCGATCTGAGCGTGGTCAGGGACGCGCCTCCGACCCGTGATGACTTCTACAATCCGCCGCTCAAGCCAATGGGCGCCGTGCCCCCCCCCCTGCACGGCAGCAGCCATACAAAACACCCAAGCTGCACGGGCTGAAATCCGCAAGGCACAGCCCGAAGGCGCAGAATAATCGGGCCGACCGATCCAACCTTCAGATCAAACCCTGCACCCTGCCGGTTTCCGGAGCGGGGCTTTTGCGGATTCCCCTTGCAAGAGGGCAGATCAGGACTTGCGCCGAGGCGCAGGCTGACTATAACCCCCAACCAATTTGCGTGAGGCCATCTAGGCCCGCGCCCTTTGTTATGCGCCGAATCGAAGGAACCGCACCATGCCGAAGAGAACTGACATCAAGTCCATCCTCATTATCGGTGCAGGGCCTATCATTATCGGGCAAGCCTGCGAATTCGACTATTCGGGCGCTCAGGCCTGTAAGGCTCTGCGCGAAGAGGGTTACCGCGTCATTCTGGTGAACTCGAACCCCGCCACGATCATGACCGACCCCCATATGGCCGATGCCACCTATATCGAGCCGATCACCCCCGAGGTCGTCGCCAAGATCGTCGAGAAGGAACGCCCCGATGCGATCCTGCCGACCATGGGCGGCCAGACCGGCCTGAACACCGCGCTGGCCTTGGCCGATATGGGCGTGCTGGAGAAATTCAACGTCGAGCTGATCGGCGCGAACCGCGAAGCCATCGAGATGGCCGAAGACCGCAAGCTGTTCCGTGAGGCAATGGACCGTCTCGGCATCGAGAACCCCAAGGCAACCATCGTCACCGCGCCGAAGAAAGAGAACGGCAAGTTCGACATCAATGCGGGCGTGCAACAGGCGCTGACCGAGCTGGATCACATCGGCCTTCCGGCGATTATCCGCCCCGCCTTCACTATGGGTGGCACCGGCGGCGGTGTGGCCTATAACCGCGACGATTACGAGCGCATCTGCCGCTCGGGTCTGGATGCCTCGCCCGTGGCGCAGATCCTTGTCGATGAAAGCCTGCTGGGCTGGAAAGAATTCGAGATGGAAGTGGTCCGCGACAAGGCGGATAACGCGATCATCGTCTGCGCCATCGAGAATATCGACCCGATGGGCGTGCATACCGGCGACTCGATCACCATCGCCCCTGCCCTGACGCTGACCGATAAAGAATACCAGCTGATGCGCACCCATTCGATCAACGTGCTGCGCGAAATCGGCGTGGAAACCGGTGGTTCCAACGTGCAATGGGCGGTCAACCCCGCCGATGGCCGTATGGTCGTGATCGAGATGAACCCGCGCGTGTCGCGTTCCTCGGCGCTGGCCTCCAAGGCCACCGGCTTCCCGATCGCGAAAGTTGCAGCGAAACTGGCCGTGGGCTATACGCTCGACGAGCTGGATAACGACATTACCAAGGTCACGCCGGCGTCGTTTGAACCGACCATCGACTATGTCGTCACCAAGATCCCGCGTTTCGCCTTTGAAAAATTCCCGGGCTCCGAGCCGTCGCTGACCACCGCGATGAAATCCGTGGGCGAGGCGATGGCCATCGGCCGTACCTTCCACGAGTCGCTGCAAAAGGCGCTGGCCTCGCTGGAAACCGGCCTGTCGGGCTTTGACGAGATCGAAATCGCAGGCGCGCCTGACAAGGCGGCTGTGATCAAGGAAATCTCCAAACAGACCCCCGACCGCCTGCGTCTGATCGCGCAAGCCATGCGCCACGGGCTGACCAATGACGAAATCATCGCGGCCACCGCTTTCGATCCGTGGTTCCTTGACCGTATCCGCGAGATCATCGATGCCGAGGCCGATATCCGCAAGAACGGCCTGCCGATGGACGAGAAAGGTCTGCGCAAGATCAAGATGATGGGCTTCACCGATGCCCGCCTTGCGCAACTGACCGGTCGCACCGAAGGTCAGGTCCGCCGCGCGCGCCGCAACCTTGGCGTTGTGGCCTCGTTCAAGCGTATCGACACCTGCGCCGCCGAATTCGAAGCACAGACCCCCTATATGTATTCCACCTATGAAGCCCCCGCGATGGGCGATGTGGAATGCGAGGCGCGCCCCTCGGACCGCAAGAAAGTGGTCATTCTGGGTGGCGGTCCGAACCGGATCGGTCAGGGCATCGAGTTCGATTATTGCTGCTGCCATGCATGTTTCGCGCTGTCGGATGCGGGCTACGAGACCATCATGGTCAACTGCAACCCCGAGACCGTCTCGACCGATTATGACACCTCGGACCGTCTCTATTTCGAGCCGCTGACGCTGGAACATGTGCTGGAAATCCTGCGCGTGGAGCAGGATAAAGGCACGCTACACGGCGTGATCGTGCAGTTCGGTGGCCAGACGCCGCTGAAACTGGCAAATGCGCTGGAAGCCGAAGGCATTCCGATCCTTGGCACCACGCCCGATGCGATCGACCTTGCCGAAGACCGCGAGCGTTTCCAGGCGCTGCTCAATGATCTGGGCCTGAAGCAGCCGGTCAACGGCATCGCGCATTCCGAGGCCGAAGCCTATGAAATCGCGGGCCGTGTTGGCTATCCGCTGGTGATCCGCCCGTCCTATGTTCTGGGTGGCCGCGCGATGGAGATCGTGCGCGATCTGGAACAGCTCAAGCGCTATATCAACACCGCCGTTGTGGTGTCGGGCGACAGCCCCGTGCTGCTCGACAGCTACCTGACCGGCGCCATCGAGATCGACGTGGACGCGCTGTCGGATGGCGAGACCGTCCATGTGGCGGGCATCATGCAGCATATCGAGGAAGCGGGCGTCCACTCGGGCGACTCGGCCTGCTCGCTGCCGCCCTACTCGCTGTCGAAAGAGATGATCGCCGAGCTGAAAGAGCAAACGGTGAAACTGGCGCTGGGTCTCAACGTCAAGGGTCTGATGAACGTGCAATTCGCGATCAAGGACGGCGTGATCTATGTGCTCGAGGTCAACCCGCGTGCCTCGCGTACCGTGCCCTTCGTGGCCAAGGCGACCGACTCGGCGATTGCGTCGATTGCCGCGCGTCTGATGGCGGGCGAGCCGATGTCGGCCTTCCCCGAGCGCGCGCCCTATCCGGCGGATGCGGGCCCCGAAGACGACCTGCCCTTCGCAGACGAGATGACGCTGGCCGATCCGATCACCCCTTGGTATTCGGTAAAAGAAGCCGTGCTGCCCTTCGCCCGCTTCCCGGGTGTGGACACGCTGCTTGGTCCGGAAATGCGCTCGACCGGCGAGGTTATGGGCTGGGACCGCAACTTCCCGCGCGCCTTCCTGAAAGCACAGATGGGTGCAGGCACCCAACTGCCGACCGAGGGCCGTGTGTTCATGTCGATCAAGGATGCCGACAAGTCGGAAGATCTGGCCTCGGCTGCGAAAGACCTGATTTCGATGGGCTTTGCGATCACCGCCACCCGCGGCACCGCCAAATGGCTGGCCGAGAAAGGCGTCGAAGCAGAGCTGATCAACAAGGTCTATGAAGGCCGTCCGAATATCGTGGACCGTATGAAAGACAGCCAGATCGCGCTCGTGTTCAACACGACCGAGGGCACGCAGTCGATCTCTGATTCACGTGAAATCCGCTCGGTTGCGCTTTATGACCATATCCCCTACTTCACCACGGCCGCCGGTTCCATCGCAGCCGTCGCCGCGATGAAGAGCCGCGCCGAAGGGGATGTAATCGTGCGTTCGCTGCAAGCCTAAGCAGCCCTGCATCCAGAAACGGGCGGCACTCCGGTGCCGCCTTTTTTATGACCTACTGCCTGTTCAACGCTTCACGATATCCGGCCAAGGAGGGCGCGAAAACGGCCTTGGTACACGCTGTCACCTCTTCCCCGAGCCCCTGCCCGAGCGTCGCGAAATCCGCCGTCTCCGCCTCGGCCAGACGCGCCTTCCACGGGTTGGCCACGTGGTCGAAATAGGGGCGCATTTCGGTGTCGGAATGGTCCTGCGCCAATTCGGCCAGCAACAGATACCGCCCGTTATCGACCCGCGCCAATTCGCGCGCGGGGCTGCCGTAAAATCCGCTGATCACCCCCGGAAGGCGCATGGCCTCGATCTGTTCAAGCCATGCCCCATAGGCCGACAGCGCCTCCAGACAGGTGGCGATCTGCTGGGCGCGCGGCTCTGCCCGCGACGGCCCGCCCAAGGCAAGCCCCGCCATCAGCATCAAGGTGCCATATCGTAAAAACATCTCTCCCTCCCGTCGTTTCGTGCCTCTCTCCCTGCCCGTCAGCATGCGCCGAAATGATGGACAAAAAATTGATAAACTCGGGTTTGTTTCCAAAATCAAAAAAGTGGGTTTGATCTGCATCAATGCGGCCCGTTGAACTTCGGCCTCATATTCACACCATTAAATATGAGGACCATTATGAGCTATTCAGACAAGATCTCCTCCATGCGCGGCGAGTTGCGGACAATGGCGCAGGCCATTCCGGACACAATGAAGGGGTTTCGCACCCTATCGGAGAATGTCGAGACAGGCGGCGTGCTTGATAAAAAGCAAAAAGAGATGCTCGCCTTGGGAATGGCGCTGGTACAAAGATGCGAGCCCTGCATCCTGTTCCATGTGGAAGCGTTCCGCAAAGCCGGTGGCACGCGCGAGGAACTGGGCGACGTGCTGGGCATGGCCATCCAGATGAGCGGCGGCCCGGGGGTCATGTATGCGGGCCACGCGCTGGCCGCATGGGACGAACTCGCAGGATAACGCGCATTCCGGATATATCATTGTCATTCCCCTTCACGGGGGGATGACATTTCCACAAAAATACGAGATTTTGGCCCCATCCCTTATGGAGATGGTCATGACCTCGATCCGAAAGCTGGTGGCCACGCTTGGCCTCGCTCTTTCTCTTGCAAGCTGTGGCAGCGGCCCGATGGTGGGCAAACTTGTCAACCCGAGCCCGCTCAACCCCGCCGATTACACAGCGCCCGGCATTCCGTTACAATTCGGCGACCGTTCCCCCCATCCGTGGGACGATCTCGCGCCTGCCAGCTATTCGGTCCACGGGATTGATGCGGCGCGCTATCAGGGGCTGGTCGACTGGCGGCGTGCCCGCAGCTCGGGCATCCGGTTCGCATGGCTCAAGGCCACCGAGGGCGGCGATTATATCGATCCGGGTTACGGGCTGAACGCCAAATCCGCCCGCTCGGCAGGCGTGGCCGTCGGGGCCTATCACTTCTATTATTTCTGCCGCACCCCGCAAGAGCAGGCGCGCTGGTATATCAGCCGCGTCAAACGGGTTTCGGGCGATCTGCCCCCCGTTCTGGATATCGAGTGGAACCATCAGTCGAAGACCTGCCGCCGCTTCCCCAATCCCGAAACCGTGCGTGCCGAAATGCGCACGTTCCTCGATATCGTGACCGCCCATTACGGCACCCGTCCGGTGATCTATACCACGGTCGATTTCTGGCATGACAATGATCTGGAGCGGCTGGGCAATTATGATTTCTGGCTGCGCTCGGTCGCCGATCACCCGCGTGACCGCTATCCGGGCGTGCGCTGGACCTTCTGGCAATATACCGGCACCGGCATTGTGCCGGGCATCGGCGGCACGGTGGACCTGAACGCATTCGCAGGGTCTCCCACCGGCTGGGCCAACTGGTACACCGCCCGCCAGCAACCCTGATGTGAAAGGCCGCCCCGAGGGGCGGCCTTTTCCTTAGCCATTCATGCGGATACGCACGTTTTCAGGGTCATGCGGGCTGTCGACGGTGACTTCCGCCGGATAGTCCTGCCCCAAGATACGCACGGTCAGCTTGGTGCCTGGCTCGGCCAGATCGGGGCGCACATAGCCCATGCCGATCTGCTTGCCGAAGGCCACCGAATAGCCGCCCGAGGTCAGACGCCCGACTTTCTCGCCATCCAGCTTGATCGCCTCACGGCCCCAGGTATCGGCATCCTCCGGCCCGTCGATCAGCAGGGTGACACACATCGCGCGGATCCCCTTGTCGAGCATCGCCTGCTTGCCGGTGAAGTCTTTCTCCAGATCGACAAAGCGGTTCAGACCGGCTTCCAGCGGGGTGGCATCGCGGCCCAGTTCGTTGCCGAAGGCGCGGTAGGATTTCTCCTGACGCAGCCAGTTCTGGGCGCGCGCACCGACCAGCTTCATGCCGTGCTTGGCACCAGCCTCGTTGAGCGCCTTCCACAGGTAACGCGAGAATTCGATGGGGAAGTGCAGCTCCCAACCCAATTCGCCGGTATAGGCCACGCGGACCGCACGCACGGGGCACATGCCCAGCTCGATATTGCGCATCGACAGCCACGGGAAGCGCTTGTTCGACAGCACGGTTTCAGGCTCGGCATCCACGACAAGCTCGTTGAGGATGGCGCGGGCATTGGGCCCTGCCAGCGCGAAGACACCCCATTGCGTGGTGATGTCGTGGATGTCGAGGTAATCACCGCCCGCTGCGCGGAAATCCTCGGCCGATTTCTTGAGGTAGTCGGCGTCGTAATCCGTCCATGCACCGGCGGAGATCAGGTAATATTCCTCCTCGGCTAGACGCACGATGGTATATTCGGTGCGGGTCGTGCCTGCGGGGGTCAGCGCATAGGTCAGGTTGATCCGGCCCACTTTCGGCAGCTTGTTGCAGGTGAACATGTCAAGGAAAGCGGTCGCACCGGGGCCACGCACCAGATGTTTGGTGAAGGCGGAGGCGTCGATCAGACCAGCCGTATTGCGGATCGCCTCGGCTTCTTCCTTGGCATATTGCCACCAGCCACCACGGCGGAAGGACCGCGCCTCATGATCGAAATTCGAGGGCGCGTCTTTCGGACCGTAATAGTTCGGGCGTTCCCAGCCATTGACCTGACCCATTTGCGCGCCTTCCGCGATCTGGGCGTCATAGTTCGGCGCGGTGCGCAGCGGACGGGCCGCCTCGCGCTCCTCATCGGGGTGGTGCAGGATGAAGACATGCTCGTAGCATTCCTCGTTCTTCTTCACCGCCCATTCATTCGTCATCCACTGGCCATAACGTTTGGGATCCAGCGAGGCCATGTCGATCTCGGCCTCCCCTTCCACCATCATCTGCGCCAGATAATAGCCGGTGCCACCTGCGGCGGTGATCCCGAAGCTGAAGCCCTCGGCCAGCCACATATTGCGCAGGCCCGGCGCCGGACCCACCAGCGGGTTGCCATCGGGGGTATAGCAGATCGGGCCGTTGAAATCGTCTTTCAGGCCAGCGGTCTCGGTGGTCGGGATCCGGTGGATCATCGACATATATTCTTCCTCGATCCGCTCTAGATCCAGCGGGAAGAGATCGGCACGGAAGCTATCCGGCACGCCATGGCGGAAGCAGGCCGGTGCGCCACGCTCATAGGGGCCAAGGATCCAGCCGCCGCGTTCTTCACGCACATACCACTTGCTGTCGGAATCGCGGAGAACGGGGTGCTCGGGATTACCGGCCTCGCGATAGGCCACCAGCGCCGGATCGGGTTCGGTCACGATGAACTGGTGTTCCACCGGAATCGCGGGGATCTTGATGCCCAGAAGCTGCGCGGTGCGCTGTGCGTGGTTGCCGGTAGCGGTGACGACATGCTCGGCATGGATGTCGATCATCTCGCCCGAGCCCACAAGGTTACCGCCCTTATCGACCATCTTCTCAAGCGTCACGATCCATTCCGAACCGGTCCACTTATAGGCATTGACCTGCAGCTTGCGCACGATCTCGACGCCGCGCTGGCGCGCGCCCTTGGCCATGGCCTGGGTCACATCGGCGGGGTTGATATAGCCGTCCTGCGGGTGGAAGAGCGCGCCGATCAGGTCGTCGGTGTTCAGCAGCGGCCAACGATCCTTCATCTCTTTGGGGGTCAGGAACTCGTGGTAGACATCGGCCGTTTCAGCGATCGAGCTATACAGCAGATATTCGTCCATCCGCTCTTGGGTCTGCGCCATACGCAGGTTGCCACAGATCGAGAAGCCCGCGTTCAGACCGGTCTCGGCCTCCAGCGTCTTGTAGAAATCCACCGAGTATTTGTGGATATGGGTCGTCGCATAGCCCATGTTGAACAGCGGCAAGAGGCCCGCCGCGTGCCAGGTAGAGCCTGCGGTCAGCTCGTCACGTTCGACAAGCATCACATCCTTCCAGCCCGCCTTGGCAAGGTGGTAGGCGATCGAACAGCCGACGGCGCCGCCACCGACGACCAAAGCTTTGACATGGGTTTTCATGGGGGCATCTCCTGTTGGCCTTTCACCCATTTCTGGCAGAAGCCCAAATCTTCGGAGCGCCGCGCCCGACCTTTGGCGGCAAAAAACGACACGGCGCCCTGTCGCGGGCGGCGATATATGGCACGGATCGCGTTTACCAATGGTTCATGAATCTGTCGCGCGGAAGGTAGGGAGAGGTTATATCAAACTTATCACAATTCGTTAGTAGCCTCTTAACCATTGAGCCCCCAATGTCCCTGTCGAGCTATCTCTCCGGACTGCTGAGTTATTTCTTCAAGCTCTGGCTCAGCCAGCAGAACAGCCCCTCCGCGCAGCAAGCGGGCACAGCCCAACCAAGCAGCGCGGTTTCCGCATCGTCTCAGGCGACAGCGACACAGGGCATGACCAGCGCGGGCACGATGGCGCCGCAAAGCGCCGCACCGACGGAAACGACCCAGATCGGGCTTGTCGTCGAATCCGCCCTGCGCGGCGAGACCGCCATCCCGCCGCAAGACAGCGCGACATATCCCAAAAGCGCCCCTGCCCTGCCCACGCCCCCCTCTGCCACCGCCCAGCCGCAGCCCCCCGGTGCGGACATCCTGCCCGCGACGGGGCTCGGCCTTGGCCTGAGCCGCAGCATCGCGGAGAATGCCGTTACCGTGCCGCTGGATGCCGACCTTCAGGATCAAGCCAGCGCGGTCTTTGCCCAGATGGGCTATGGCACCGGAAACGAAAGCCGCGCCCGTGCCTACGCGCAGGCCCGCATTGTGGCCACACGACAGGAAAACCTTATCGAGCGGCTGCGCCAGACCGCCGAAAGCTTCCTGCCTGCCGCACAAAGCCACACCGCGTCCAACCGCCTCAGCCAGACGCAGGCCGCCAAGCTTTACGAAGCGCTCAGCCCGATCTTTGCCGATGCGTTCTCGTCAATGGCGCGTGGCGGGACGCAAGTCTTCGATGCGCAGGGGTTGGTGTCCAGCCAGTTGCGCATGCAGCTTTAGAACCCCATCGGCGGGTTCCCTCTCAAGCCCCCAATATCACTGAATTTTTTGTGACCCATCCCGATGGACCCGAAAAGGGGAGGTCGGGGTTTCCCTCTTCACACAGCGAGGCGAACCTGTTCCGGCCTCCGAGAATGAAGAGGGAGAAGACATATGAAAAAGCTTCTTGCAACCACCGCAATCACCGTTATGGCCGCCCTGCCGGTCATGGCACAATCCAACGCGACCGCAGGCACCGATATGGCCCCCAAGGCCAGTGGGGGCCAGGCCAGTGCGGGCAAGGCCAGTGCGGGGGCCAGCGCCGAGACTGCGGGTAAAACATTCTTTGCCTCGGTGCCGGATGCCGTCATGGCGTCGGATTTCATCGGTAAACGTGTCTACGCGACAGCCGAAAAGACCACCGATATCACCGCACAGAGCGACATGGATGACATTGGCGAGGTCAGCGATGTCGTGATCGGCATGCGGGGCGATGTCGAGGCTGTGCTGATTGATGTGGGCGGCTTCCTCGGTATTGGCGAGAAAACCGTGGCGGTCAATCTGGATGCCCTGCAGATTGTGCCCAATGGCGATAATGCCGACGAATACCGTCTGGTCATGCAAGGCGACAAGGGCGCGCTTGAGACGGCTCCGGCCTATGATCCCGCGATGGACAGGATGGACCATGCCGCCGCCACGACCGGCAGCAGCATGAAAGCTGCGGGCAATGATGTCGCGGATGCCGCACATTCGGCCGCCGGTTGGACAAAGGATAAGGCCGCCGCTGCCGGTGCCGCCGTTTCGGGCGCAGCAAGCGAGGCGGCCGACTGGACCAAGGATAAGACCGCCCAGGCCGGCTCTGCGATGGAAAAGGCAGGCGATGACATGTCGCAGGCCGCCGATCATACCAAAGCGGATATGAAATCCGCAGCGGATACGCCGGCCAATCCCGATGGCACCCCGATCACCGACTGGACGCAGATAACGGCGCAGGATCTGAACGGGCAGCCGGTTTACGGCCCCAATGACGAAACCATCGGCAAGGTCAGCGATGTGGTGACCGATGCGGGTCAGGGCGTGACCAAAGTCATCGTCAATGTCGGCGGCTTCCTCGGTCTGGGCGCGAAATCCGTTGCGCTGACGCCGGACCAGATGGAAGTCACCAAGGGCGAGAAAGGCCTGTCGATCCACGTGGCCGCCACGCAGGACGAGCTGGAGCAGATGCCCGAATATACCGGCTGACCCCACCCGCCTCTCACGACAAAACGAAGGCCCGGAGACAGCTCCGGGCCTTTCCCATATGCGCCCTGAGGGCGCGCATCTTGGGCCGGACCGGCGTAGGCCTCAGGGCTGCGTGACAGCCGGCGCATAGTCCCAGACGGACAACCGCACCGGCGCACCATCCGCCTCCTGTGCCCAGCGGGCCACAGAGGGCAGCACGAAACGTTGTTGCGATACCAATCGCGCCTGACAGGCCACACCATCGGAGGGAAGTGCGGCACGGCTTGGCACCGTATCCCCAAAATCACGTTCGACCGTCACCAGACGCAGCGGATGGTGCGGGCAGGTCTGCAGGGCATCATCGCGCACCCGTTGATCGCGCAGACCGACCATCCCCAGCAGCCAGCTATCTCCCGTGATCACTTCCGCCTGCGCGCGATCGGCCATCGCGCCGACCCGCGCGGCCAGCTCGGGGGCATCGGCATTCAGCCGCGACGGCATCAGGCCGCGCGTCACGCCCAGACCGGCCAGCACCACCAGACCAAGCGCCAGCGCAGTCCAGCCCATTGCCCGCCCCGCCACCTCGGGCGCCCTGCGATAGGCCCAAAGCGCGACCGCTATCGTGAAGCAGATCGACAGGGGCAGAAGCCAGCGCGGGCTGAGACGGGTGATCCCGATCCCCAGCGCCGCCCCCAGAATAAGCAGCGCCGCCAGACCCCACAGGCCAAACAGCGCCCGAATGACCATATCCAGTCGGGCGCTCTGCAGCCCCTTTGGCCTGCGGCGCAGGAAAATGGCCATCGCAGCCCAGAACAGCAGGCACAGGATCACCGCACCCAGCTCGCCCCCCAACACCGCCAGAACCGCAGACTCGTCGCCACGATAGAACTTGCCACCCGAGGCCGTCGCCGCGGCCGGATGGCTGACCATCCACCAAAGCGGCAGCCCCTCGATACAGGCGGCGATACCTGCCGCCAGTGCCAGCCGCCCGATACGCAAAGGCCGGAACCCCGCCCGCGCGGGCCGCAAAACCAACAGCACCAGAATGGCAGGTACGATCATCAGATAGATATTGGCCTTTGAAAGACAGGCCAGCCCGAAGACCACGCCCAGCACGCCGTAATCGCGCCAGCGCCCACGGTCGAGCACGGCGGCATAGGCCCAGATAAGCGCGGTGGTTGCAGCGATCACCGCAACCGAATGTGTCAGGCTGCGTTGCGCCTCCCACATCAGATCGGGCAGAAGCGCAAGTGACAGCCCCGCCACGGCGCCTGCCGCCCGATCACCGGTCAGCCGCCGGAGCCCCGCCACCGCCAGACAGGCCGCCAGTGCCAGCAAGGCGAATTTGGCTGCCGCAATCGAGGCGACCGACAGGCCGAACAGGTCGAAGACAAGGCTCTGATACCAGTTATAGACCGGAAACTGCGGCCCGTAGCCAAGCGCCAGATCCTGCGCGCGCAGCACCATCTCGGCCTCGTCCAGTTCCAGCCCCGGCCCGCAAAAGAGCCGCACCAGAAAACCAAGTGTAAAATACAGAACGAGCGCGAGATAAACTGCGCGCTCGTTTTGAAGAAATCGGGTCATGAAGGCTCACAGCATTGAGGGCAGAACCTGATCCGGCGGGCGGTGCCCGTCGGCAAAGGTCTTGATGTTGATCAACACCTTTTCCCCCATCTCGACGCGGCCTTCAATCGTCGAAGACCCCATATGCGGCAGAAGCACGACATTGGGCAGCTCACGCAGGCGTGGGTTGATCTCGGAGCGCCCTTCGAAGACATCAAGACCGGCACCGGCAATCTCGCCCGCGCGCAACATCCGCGTCAGGGCGTTTTCGTCGATCACCTCGCCCCGCGAGGTATTCACCACCACCGCCGAGGGCTTCAACAGCTTGAGACGGCGCGCATTCAGCAGATGGAAGGTCGAAGGCGTATGCGGACAGTTGACCGAGATCACATCGACGCGGCTGACCATCTGGTCGAGGCTTTCCCAATAGGTCGCCTCCAGCGCCCCCTCGATCTCGGGACGCAGACGGCGGCGGTTGTGATAATGGATCTGCATGCCGAAGGCACGCGCCCGCCGCGCCACCGCCTGCCCGATCCGGCCCATGCCCAGAATGCCCAGACGCTTGCCGCCGATTCGACCGCCCAGATAGGCGGTGGGCGACCAGCCCTCCCAGCGGCCCGACTGCATCACCGCAAGACCTTCGGGGATCCGCCGCGTGACCGCCAGAATCAGCGCCATCGTCATATCCGCCGTATCGTCGGTCACCACACCGGGCGTATTGGACACCAGAATACCGCGCTGACGGGCGGTGGCGACATCGATATGATCCACCCCTGCCCCGAAATTCGCGATCAGTTTCAAGGTGTCGCCCGCCTGCGCCAGCATATTGGCGTCGATCTTGTCAGTCAGGGTCGGCACCAGAACATCGGCACGCTTCATCGCGGCCACAAGTTCGTCGCGCGTCATCGGCGCATCCGTATCGCGCAGCTCGACATCAAACAGTTCTTTCATCCGGGTCTCGACAACCTCGGGCAACCGTCGCGTGACAACAACACTCAGTCGTTGGATCGGCATGGTCTGCTCTCCCCCTCTTCCAACTCTCCGTCCTTACAGGCAAACTGCGCCTCAAGGGTCAAAGATACAAGACCCGCCGAGGCAGAAAATGGCAAAAACAGCTATATCATCGCAATTATGTTGCGCGATGATCTCATTAACCTATGGGTAGCAAGCACATGATTACGAAACGGGCAACCTTGCGCGCGATCTTCCTGACGATCCTTTCGGCCAGCTTCCTGACCTTCGTCTACGGGCATTATTCCCATGCGCAGGAATCACCGGAGGAAAGCGCGCTTTTGTCCGAGGAGGATAACGGCCCTACCCCCGAGATGGATCTGGCGCCTGAAGGGGCCGATGCGGGCAAGACCAAACTCGGTTCGGCCACCAACCTGCCCATTCCGCGCTATGTCTCGCTGAAGACCTCGACCGGCAATGTGCGCCGAGGCCCCTCCCTGTCGCACCGGATCGACTGGGTCTTCAAACATCGGGGCATGCCGCTGAAGATCACCGCCGAATACGGCAACTGGCGGCGGATCGAAGACCGTGACGGCGCGGGGGGCTGGGTCCATTATGCGCTGATCTCAGGGGTCCGCACCGTGGTCATCCAAGAGGATATGGCGCTTTTGCATGCGAAGCCCGATGACAATGCCGCCATCACCGCGCGCGCGGAATCCGGTGCCATCCTGCATCTGGGCAAATGCACCCATGACTGGTGCGAGATCCGTGCGGAAGGCGCGGAAGGCTGGGTGCGCAAAACCGAAATCTGGGGCGTCGATCCCGACGAAATTCGCGACTAGCGCCTTTACCGGTCTGTCAGGTTGGGCTAGGTCTGCCGCGCAGGGAGATAGCTGATCGGCCAAAAGAGGGCCTGCCCCATGTATGATTCTGAAAGCGTGAAACTTAACAGCTCTGCGGGGCTGGCCTCGGTGGCCGTGGCGATGGTGCTGGTGGGGCTGAAGGCATGGGCGCTATGGCAGACAGGGGCAGTGTCTATCGGGGCCTCTCTGGCCGATAGCGCGATGGACCTGCTGATCTCGGTTCTGGGCCTGATCACCATCCTCTACGCCGCCAAACCCGCCGATCATGACCATGCCTTCGGCCACGGCTCTGCCGAAGATCTCGTCTCGTTGGGGCAGGCGCTTTTTGTGGCGGCCTCTTCCGGCATCATCATCTGGACAGCCGTCGAACGCTTGTTGATGCCCGCGGCCAGCTACAAGCTGGAGGCCGAGGGCACCGGCATCGCCATCATGATCTTCTCGGTCCTTCTCACGCTTGTTCTGGTCTGGTGGCAGGGGCGTGTGGCCAAGAGCACCGGCAATAAGGTCGTGGCAGCAGACCGGCTGCATTATGTGGGCGATATGATCCCCGCCCTTGGAGCGGTTTTCGCGCTCTGGGCGTCAAAATCGCTTGGCTGGCACAAGGTCGATGCGGTGGTGGCGCTGCTGGCGGCGCTGGTGATGCTCAAAGGCGCGTGGACCATTGGCACCGGCGGCTGGAACGCCCTGATGGACGGGGCTGTTGCCCCCGAGATCGTCAAGAACATCCGCCATATCGCCAGCACCCATCCGGGCGTGCGCGCGTTCCACGACCTGAAAACCCGCACTGCGGGGGCCACGATGTTCGTGCAGCTGCATGTCGAACTGGATGGGGAGCAGACGCTGGAGGACGCGCATGAGATTGCGGCCCGCCTCAAGCACAAGATCATCGACACCTATCCCAATGCGGATGTCATCATCCATAAGGATGTCTGGCGCTCTGGCAAATAGGGGCAGGCCCGCAAGCCCGCCCACCTATATGGCGCCCCTTGGGGTCAGACCTTATCCAGCAGACCGCGGCCCTTCAGCAGAGCCTCGACCCCCGGCATCCGGCCACGGAAGCCCTTGTAGAGCGTCTCGGCCTCTTGCGAGCCCCCTTTCGACAGAATCCAGTCTTCCAGCTTTTCGGCCATCGCCGGATCAAAGGGGCCGCCTGCTTCCTCGAAGGCCTCGAAGGCATCGGCATCCATGACCTCGGACCACATATAGCTGTAATAGCCTGCGCTATAGCCATCACCCGAGAAGACATGCCCGAAATGCGGCGCCGCATGGCGCATGCGGATCGCATGGGGCATGCCGATATCCTTCAGCACTTGCGCCTGACGGGCCAGCGCATCTTTGGGGGCCGCCCCCTCGTGGAAGTCCAGATCGACCAGCGCCGAGGCCAGATATTCCACCGTCGAGAAGCCCTGATCATAGGTGGCCGCTGCCTTCAGCTTGTCCTGCAGCTCCTGCGGGATGGCCTCGCCCGTCTTATAGTGGCGAGCGTGTTTTTGCAGCACCTCCGGCACATCCAGCCAGTGCTCGTAAAGCTGGCTCGGCAGTTCGACGAAGTCCCGCGCGACCGAGGTGCCCGAGATGAATTCATAGGTCACATCCGACAACATCTGATGCAGCGCATGGCCGAATTCATGGAACAGGGTCCGCGCGTCATCATGGCTAAGAAGCGTGGGATCGCCCTTGGCGAAGTTGCAGACATTCATCACGATCGGGCGCGTATCCCCGCCCAGCTTCTTCTGCGAGCGCATCGCCGTACACCAAGCGCCCGAGCGTTTGGACCCGCGTGCATGGTAATCGCCCAGGAAGACCGCGATATGCTGGCCCTTACGGGTGACCTCCCAACCGCGCACATCCTCGTGGTAAAAAGGCCCCTCCATCGGAGTGAATTCCAGCCCAAACAAACGGTTGGCCACATCAAAGGCCGCGCCAATCATCGCATCCAGCGAGAAATAGGGCTTTAGCGCCTCTTCATCGAAGTCGAATTCCGCCACACGGCGCTTTTCGGAATAGTAGCGCCAGTCCCAAGGTTCTAGCGGACCATTGGTGCCATCGCGATGCAGCATCTCGGTCAGCACCTCGGCATCGGCCTCGGCCGCAGACTTGGCAGGCCCCCAAACACCCATCAGAAGGTCGCGCACCTTCTCGGGGCTGCCCGCCATCTCGGTTTCCAGCTTATAGGCCGCGAAACTGTCATAGCCCAAAAGCTTGGCGCGTTCTTCGCGCAAGGCAAGGATCTCGTCCAGCAGCGCGGTATTGTCGGTCTCATTGCCATTGGCACCCCGCGCGGTCCAAGCCTCATAGGCAATCCGGCGCAAATCCCGATTGTCGGAAAACTGCAGGAAAGGCACCACAAGTGAACGCGACAGCGTCAGCACGGGGCCCTCTTCCTCGCGGTCCTTGCCTGCGGCCCGCGCCGCAGAGGCCAGCGAAGCCGGCAGCCCCGCCAGATCCTCTTCGGTCAAAGGATGCGACCACGCGCGCTCATCCGCCAGAAGGTTCTGCGAGAACTGGGTGTAAAGCACCGCCAGACGCGATTTGATCTCGGCCATCCGCTCGGCCTCGGCCCCTGTCAGCGCGGCACCGGCACGGATGAACATGCGGTGATAGAGCTCCAGCATCCGGTCCTGTTCGGCGCTCAGACCCAGCGTCTCCCGCGCGCGCCACAGCACGGCGATCCGCTGGTAGAGCGTTTCGTTCATGATGATTTCCGACGAAAAGGCCGACATCTTGGGCGCCAGCTCGCGCATCAGCGCCTCACGCGCGGGCGTGCTATCGGCGCCCGAGACGGTGTAGAACAGCCCCGCCACGCGGTTGAGCAGCTCTTCGGCCTCTTCCAGCGCCTCAATCACATTGGCAAAGGTCGGCGGCTCGGGGTTGGCGGCAATGGCGGCGATATTGGCGCGGGCAACGGTCAGGCCGGTCTCGATGGCAGGGCCGAACTGGTCATCCTCCATCTGCGCAAAAGGTGGCAGGGAAAACGGGCCGGTCCATTCGGACAGAAGCGGATTTGTCATGCAGATCTCCTTTCCAAGGAAGCTAGGCGCTTGGTCCGGCTATGGAAAGGGGCTGCATCAAATGCCGTGAGGTTTTCCCCCGCAGATCGCGCAATCGGGAGCACGGGTCAGTTTGATGCGGCGATTTTCACCCCAGAGGATATCGACCATCTGCAAGGATCCGCGCAGGCTTTGGCCCGCCCCCGTGATCTCCTTGATCGCCTCGGCGGCCATTTGCGCGCCCACGACGCCGGGCAAAGCGCCAATGACGCCCGCCTCGGCACAGCTGGGCGCAAGCCCTTCGGCGGGCGGTTCGGGGAAGACACAGGCAAAGCACGGCGCACCCCGGGCCGGATCATAAAGCGACAACTGCCCCTCCCATTGCGTGATCGCGCCTGACAAAAGCGGCACGCAGGCCGTGACACAGGCCTGATTGACCATATAGCGGGTCGGGAAATTATCGCACCCGTCAATCACCAGCTGACAGTTTTCGAACATATCAGCGGCCATTTCCGCCGTCAGACGGGCATTGATTGGCACAATCTCGACATCGGGGTTTTGCGCCCTAAGCCAGCGGGCCGCCACTGCCACTTTGGGCTGACCGATATCGGCTTCGGTATAGATCACCTGCCGCTGCAGGTTCGAGCGCGACACAAGGTCATCATCGACCACCGTGATCCGGCCCACCCCTGCGGCGGCCAGATACATCAGCACAGGCACGCCAAGCCCGCCTGCGCCCACCACAATCACATGCGCCTCCTTCAACCGCCGCTGGCCCGTGCCGCCCACCTCCCGCAGAAGGATATGGCGCATGTAGCGTTCCAGCTCGCGGTCGGAGAAGGCCGCCATTCAGCCGATACCCGTCGAGCCAAAGCCCCCCGCACCGCGCGCGGTATCGGACAGGGTCTCGACCTCGGTCACGTCAAAGCGATGCACCTGCGCGATCACCGCCTGTGCAATCCGGTCGCCATGCGAGATACGGAACGGCACCTTGCCCAGCAGCATCAGCCCGATCTGCACCACGCCGCGATAGTCCTCATCCACCGTGCCGGGGCTATTGGGGATGATGAACCCATGCTTCAGCGCCAGACCCGAACGCGGACGGATCTGCATCTCGGTCCCTGCGGGCAGCTCCACATGGAAACCCGTCGAGATAAATTCGAACTGCCCGGGCTCGAAGGTGATCGGCCCGTCGGGCAGAAAGGCGCGCAGGTCCATACCGGCCGCACCGGCGGTCGCATAGCTGGGCAGGGGCAGGTCCAGATTGCCCTCGGCGCGTTTGAAGCGGATTTCCATCGTCATTCCTTCGTCGTCAAAGCGGAAGCGATGCGCTGCGCCAGACGGCGGGCGACCTCTTCCTTGGCAAGGCGCGGCCAGGTCTCGGGACCCTGCGCATCAATAATCGTCACGGCGTTTTCGGAGCCGCCCATGATACCGGTTGCGGGGCTGACATCATTGGCCACGATCCAGTCGCAGCCCTTGCGCGCCCGCTTGGCGGTCGCGTGCTCCATAACCTTTTCCGTCTCGGCTGCAAAGCCCACCACCAAGGCGGGCCGCCCCTTGGGCATCTGCGAGACCTGCGCCAGAATATCGGGGTTCTCACCGAATTCGAGCGCGGGCGCGCGGCCCGTGCCGTCCTTCTTCATCTTCTGCTGACCGGCATTGAGCACATGCCAATCGGCCACAGCTGCGGCACAGACCGCCACATCGGCAGGCAGCGCCTCTTGCACGGCCAGCTGCATCTGCCGCGCGGTCTCCACCCGTACCACCTTCACGCCCGCGGGCGGCGGCACCGAGGCAGGCCCCGTGACAAAGGTGATCTGCGCGCCCAAGTCACGCAAAGCACAGGCCAAAGCCGTGCCCTGCGCGCCAGAGGAGCGATTGGCGATATAGCGCACCGGATCAATCGGCTCATGCGTCGGCCCCGAGGTCACCACGATATGGCGGCCCGAAAGCGGCCCCTCGGTTAGCGCGGCACGGATCGCGGCGATAATCTCGGCGGGGTCGCTCATGCGCCCCTCTCCGAATTCTCCACAGGCCATCGGCCCTTCGACCGGCCCAACAAAGCGCACCCCATCGGCCTGAAGCTGCCGGATATTGCGCTGCGTCGCGGGATGGTCCCACATGCGCACATTCATCGCGGGCGCGATCAGCACGGGCTTGTCGGTCGCCAGAAGCAGCGTCGAGGCCAGATCATTGGCCAGCCCCTGCGCCATCTTCGCCATCAGATCGGCGGTGGCAGGCACCACGACCAAGAGATCGGCATTGCGCGACATCTGGATATGGCCGATCTCGGCCTCGCGCGAGACATCGAAGAGATCTTCATGCGCGGGCTCTCCGGCCACCACCGACAGCGTCAGCGGCGTCACGAATTCGGCGCCCGCCTTAGTGACGATCGGCGTCACCGCACAGCCCTCGGCGCGCAGGGTGCGGATCATCTCGGGCACTTTGAAGGCCGCGATGCCGCCACCGATGATCAAAGCAATGCGTTTGCCGTTCAGCATGATCTTTCTCCGCAGAAAACGGCCTTCAGATCTAAGCCACCTGCCCCAGCCGTGCAAGCACCCGCAGATGCCACGCCATTCACGAACTCTCCCGCCAAAGAAAAGCCCGACGCAAGCGCCGGGCCAAGTTCAACAGGGAGAACGTAAAAGGGAGTCACTGATTACGACGGAGAAATCCGGACGGTCAGGCAAAATAGCTCTGCACCTCGGTCCCGTGCATCTCGAGACTTTTGCGCATTTTGCCAAAGGCCTGCGCTTCAAGCTGGCGAATGCGCTCTTTCGACAGACCCAGCTCCTGGCCAAGGCTTTCAAGCGTGCGGGGATCCTCGATCAGACGGCGCTCGCGGATGATGTAACGCTCGCGCTCGGTCAGGCGGCCCATCGCCTCGCCCAGCCACGCCCGCAGCGTGATACCGTCCTGATTGGCGGAAACGCTGCCCTCGGTATCGGCGTTTTCATCTTCCAGCGTGTCGACCCATTCGCGCCCCTCATCCTCGGAGGATTGCGTGGCGTTCAACGAGAAGTCACTGCCCGAAAGACGACCTTCCATCATCTCGACATCGGCCAGCGGCACGCCGATTTCCTCGGCCACGCGCTTGCGCAGGCTGGCTGCATCGATTTTGCCGCCCTCGGCCTCGACCTCGCGTTCGATCTGCGCCTGCACGCGGCGCATATTGAAGAACAAGGCTTTTTGCGAGGAGGTCGAGCCGGTGCGCACCATCGACCAGTTGCGCATCACGAATTCCTGGATCGAGGCCTTGATCCACCACACGGCATAGGTCGAGAACCGCACACCACGTTCGGGGTCGAACTTCTCGGCGGCTTTCATCAGACCAAGGCTGGCCTCCTGGATCAGATCGTTCATCGGGGCCCCGTAGCGACGGAACTTGGCTGCCATCGAGATCGCCAGACGCATATAGGCATTGATCAGACGATGAAGGGCCACCTCGTCACGGCTCTCGCGCCATGCTTTCGCCAATTCCAGCTCGGTCTCCGCATCCAGAAACTCGGCCTTCATCGCGCGGCGCGGCAGGGTTTCATCGGTCATACCATCGAGTGCCATCATCTATCTCCCGATCCTGAGCGAGACTGGCGCCCGCATTCAAATCCGTTTCATGATCTGACAATGCACTGGCAGCGAAACGGTTCCGTGAAACTGGAAAAGATTTTTAACCTTTTCGGGAAAATCACGCCGTTCTTTCCAAAACGACGGCAATTTTCCTTTTAACGTCAGACCTCTAGACACATTCCTGCGGGTCAAGCCTTGCCAGCAGGAAAAATCCTCTGCATCGGCGTCTTCCGGCGCGTAACGCAACCATTGCGCGAAAGTCGATTGTCTTTACACTCGGTATATCTCCATCCGCCAAGGGGCATCTTATGGTTGCAACGATTTACACCACAGCCTTCGAAGGCGTGGAGGCTCTGCCAGTCGAGATCCAATGCGCCCTTTCGCCAGGATTGCCGGGCTTTTCCATTGTCGGCCTGCCGGACAAGGCCGTCAGCGAAGCGCGCGAACGCATTCGGGCCGCGCTGGGGGCTTTGGCCATCGCGCTGCCGCTGGAACGGATCACTGTCAATCTGGCACCGGCGGATCTCCCCAAAACCGGAGCGCATTACGACCTGCCCATTGCGCTGGCGTTACTGGCGGCAATGGGGATTATCCCCAAGGAGGAGGCGGCGCAGGTGGTGGCGATTGGCGAGCTGTCTCTGGACGGGCGGCTGGTCGCGGTGCCCGGCGCATTGCCCAGTGCCATGACTGCGGCCGCCCATGACCGCGTGCTTCTATGCCCCGCCGCCTGCGCCTCGGAGGCAGCTTGGGCGGGAAAGGATCTGGTCTTTGCCGCCGCGCATCTGGATGCGATGGTGCGTCATCTGTCGGGGGCTGCGCCGCTGGTGCCAGCCGTCCCTGCCAATGCGCAAACCGACGCCCCGCGCTATGATCTGACAGACGTGAAAGGGCAGGAACGCGCCCGCCGCGCGTTGGAAATCGCCGCCGCCGGTCGCCATCACCTGCTGATGGTCGGGCCACCGGGCGCGGGCAAATCCATGCTGGCGCGCTGCCTGCCCGGCATCATGCCCCCGCTGACACCGGCAGAGGCGCTCGAGACCTCGGTCATCCAGTCGGTGGCGGGGCAGTTGCCCGAGGGCGGGCTGTCGCGCGCGGCCCCCTATCGTGCGCCACATCATACGGCCTCGAAAGCGGCTCTTACGGGGGGCGGGCGCGGGGCCGCACCGGGAGAGATGAGCCTTGCGCATAACGGGGTGCTGTTTCTGGACGAACTGCCCGAATTCCAGCGCGATGTGCTGGAGACCCTGCGCCAGCCGATGGAAACCGGCGAGGTCAGCGTTGCGCGTGCCAATGCGCATCTCACCTATCCCAGCCGTTTTCTGGCGGTGGCGGCGGCCAACCCGTGCCGCTGCGGCCATCTGGGCGACCCCGCCCGCGCCTGTGCCCGTGCGCCCGATTGTGGTGCCGATTATCTGGGGAAACTGTCGGGGCCGCTGCTGGACAGGTTCGACCTGCGCATCGAGGTGCCCCCTGTGGCCTATACAGAGCTTGCCGCCCGCCCCGCCGGCGAACCAAGCGCCCGCGTTCTGGCACGCGTGACGCAGGCCCGTCAGGCACAGGCTGCGCGCTATGCCGCCTGTCCCGAGATCCGCGCCAATGCCGATGTCAGCGGCGTCTTGCTGGACACGGTGGCCCGCCCCGATGCCGAAGGGGCCGCCCTGCTGGAAAAGGCCGCGCAGCGCCTGCGGCTTTCGGCGCGGGGCTATCACCGCATCCTGCGCGTGGCCCGCACGATCGCCGATCTGGAGGGCATAGAGCCTATCCGCAAGGCGCATCTGTCCGAGGCCATCAGTTACCGGCTGTTGTTCGGGGGGCCGCAGACCATGCGCGGCGAATGAAGCGCGACAGGTCCTCGATCGCCTCTTCCGCCTCGGGCAGGTAGCGGGCGAACATCTGCCAGACATGCGGCGTATCGGGCCAGCTCTGCACTGTCACCTCCACCCCGAAACCGCGCAGACGGTCCGCCATGCGCAGACTGTCATCGCACAGGATTTCGGTCAGGGAGTGCTGGATCAGCACCGGCCCTGCCCCCTCGAAGCGCGAATAAAGCGGCGAGACCTGCGGATCTTCCGGATCCATCCCCGCCAGAAGACAGTCAACCAGCGTGCCAAACTGCTCTGGCGGCAGGATCGGGTCGGCCTCGGCATTGTCGCGCATGGACGCGCCCTGCCCCGTCAGATCGGTCCAGGGCGACATCACACAGGTCGCGCCGGGCGGCGTGCCACGCGCACAAAGCGCCGCCAGCAGCACAAGCGCCAGCCCCCCGCCCGCGCTATCCCCCACAATCGCGATACGGTCGGGGCGAAAGCCTTTGGCCAGCAACCCGTCCCATGCCGCCAGCGCATCTTCCGGTGCCGCAGGCAGGGGATGGTCGGGGGCCAGACGGTATTCGGGCAATACCACCTCGCAGCCCAGATGCCGCGAGATCTCTCCGGCCAGCCCGCGGTAATGCCATGCCGACCCCGCCAGATAGGCCCCGCCATGCAGATACAGCACGACATGATCGTAATCGGTGATCGCCCCCGCCCGCACCGACAACGCCGCCACCTGCCCCAGATCGCGGCGCAGCACCAGAAGCGCGGGCGGGATCGGCAGACGATGGGTGCCCGCCTCGAGGGCGGCGCGGGCCTCTTGCGGCCCTGTAATCTTGCGAAACCGGCGTTTGACCAAATGGCGCAGAAATAGATTGAAAAGCTGCACACGCGCGCTCATTCGCCGGCTTCCCCGTGATGGAAGGTGATGGCGCGTCAGCCCGCGCGCCGTGCTTCGATGGCCTGCCAGATCTTGGCGGCGATATTGACCCCGTCAAACCGCTCAAGCTCCTGAATGCCGGTGGGCGAGGTCACGTTGATTTCGGTCAGCCAGTCACCGATCACATCGATCCCCACAAAAATCTGGCCCTTCTCGCGCAGATGCGGGCCGATACGCGCGCAGATCTCGCGATCCCGCTCGGTCAGCTCGACCTTTTCCGGACGCCCGCCGACATGCATGTTGGACCGCGTCTCGCCCTCGGCAGGCACACGGTTGATCGCCCCCACGGGCTCGCCATCGACCAGAATGATCCGCTTGTCACCTTTGGACACGGCGGGCAGGAATTTCTGCGCGATCAGCGGCTCGCGGTTGATGCCCGAGAACAGCTCGTGCAGCGAGGCCAGATTGCGGTCATTCGGGTCCAGACGGAACACCCCCGCGCCGCCATTCCCGTAAAGCGGCTTGAGAATGATATCGCCATGTTTGTGCTTGAACTCGCGCAGGGTCTCCAGATCGCGGGCGATCATGGTGGGGGGCGTCAGATCGGGGAAATTCAGCACCAGCAGTTTTTCCGGCGAATTGCGCACCCAGAAGGGGTCGTTGACCACAAGGGTTTTCGGATGGATGCGATCCAGCAGGTGGGTGGTGGTGATATAGCCCATATCGAACGGCGGGTCCTGCCGCAGCCAGACCACATCGAATGTGGACAGATCGACATCCTGTTTCTCGCCCAAAGTGAAATGGTTGCCCTTTTCGCGCTGCACGGTCAGCGGCCAGCCCCGCGCATAAATCGCGCCTTCCCGGTAGCTTAGCTGGTCGGGCGTATAATAGAACAGCGTGTGCCCACGGGCTTGGGCTTCCTCGGCAATGCGGAAGGTGCTGTCTGCATCGATATTGATCGGACCAATCGGATCCATCTGAATTGCAACTTTCAAGGCCATGGGCGCCCCCTTTCGTTGCTGACTTAGTGCACCGAAACCAAAAGCACATGCAATCGTGCTGTTCTCCGCATGGTCTGTTCAGTTTTCCACAGAATCTTCCTGCAAGCCCCTTTGTAACAGCGGTGCCCGCCTGTGCCCGGGGATTTATGGCCGCAAACTACAGCCAGCCATCGAAACGGAAAGCGTCGGCCACCAGCCGGATTTCGCCCGTGCCATCCACCAGCGCCAGATCAAAGCGCAGCCGCTTCTGCTGGCACTCGGGGTGGCGGGCCACATAATCCAGTGCCGCGCGCCCGATACGGCGGGTCTGCGCCGCCCCGAGGCGGGGTGCGGCATCCGCAAAACTGCGCGCCCGCTTCACCTCGACAAAGACAAGACAGGCCCCGTCCGACGCGCCACCGCAGCCCCCGCCCTCCGGCAGCGGACCTTCCAGAACCAGATCGATCTCGCCATAGGCACCCCGCCAGCGTGTCTCACGGCAGACAAAGCCCTGCGCCGCATAGTGCCGCGCCACCTGGGCCTCGGCCACCGCACCGGCAAGATGCGCCCGAAGCCCGCGCGCCTTGCGACGTGCCGCTTCGGGGTCCTCGCTCATAGATCCTCAAGCCCCAGCGCGATCTGATAGACCTCGCGGCGCTTCAGCCCCAGAAGCTGCGCGACCTCGGCAGAGGCGTCCTTGACGCTCATATGCGGCAGAAGCTTGCGCAGCGCGGTCTCGATATCTTCGGGGGCGGCCTCGCGCTTGCCCGCCCGATCCACCAGAATAACGATCTCGCCCTTGATCTCGCGGTCCTCAAGCTGCGCCTGCAATTCGGCCACGCTGCCGCGCAGAGCCTCCTCGAACCGCTTGGTCAGTTCACGGCAGATCACCACCTGACGATCCGCACCATAGGCCGCCGCCAGATCGGCCAGAGTGTCCTTCACCCGCTTCGGGCTTTCGTAAAAGATCATCGTCGCGGCAACGTTATCCATCGTGCGGAACCAGTCCTGCTTGGCCTTGGACGCCCGCGGCGGAAAGCCCGCAAACAGGAACCGGTCCGATGGCAGCCCCGAAACGGTCAGCGCCGCCAGTGCCGCCGACGGACCGGGGGCGGTATGGACCGGCACGCCCGCATCAATCGCCGCACGCCCCAACTGATAGCCCGGATCGGCCACAAGCGGCGTGCCAGCTTCCGAGGCATAGACCACCGAGCGGCCTTCGCCCAGATGGTGCATCACCTTGGGACGCGCCTGATCGCCATTCTGGTCGTGATAGGAGATCAGAGGCCGGTGATCCAGTGCAACCCCATGAATTTCCATAAGATGTCGCAAAGAACGGGTGTCTTCGGCCACCAGCACATCGGCTGTGGCCAGCATATCGAGGGCCCGCAAAGTGATATCGCGCGCCGCCCCGATGGGGGTTGCAATGAAATGCAGCCCCGGTGCCAGCGCCCCCTGTCCGGCCTTCGCGCCCACCGTCACCGTTTTTCCGGCCTGCCAATTACCGCTCATTGCGCCCCTTCCGTCACGTTTACTTCCCCTATGGAAACGCATAGGGTCTGCCCTAATTCAATCCCTGCCGAATGATCAGAGGACCACGTATGTTCGCGATTTTACGAAAGCGCCGCAACCCATTGATCCGTCTCGCAGCCGTGATGTCTGCGTTCTGGGTCGCCGCCTGTGACCCGAACGCGATGACTGGCAGCGGATCGGGCCAACGAATCGACACCTCCAAACCGGTTCCTGTCGCCCTACTGCTTCCGGGCGGCTCGGGCAATTCCGGTGACGAGGCTCTGGCGCGCTCGCTCAAGCAGGCTGCCGATCTCGCGATCTCCGATCTCGATGGCGTGAAGATCGATCTGCGCGTCTACAATACCAGTGCCAATGCCGCTCAGGCCGCACAGGTCGCCAGCAAAGCCGTGGATGATGGCGCGAAAATCATCCTTGGTCCGGTCTTCGCACAATCGGCCAATGCCGTGGGCAATGCCGTGGCCGCGCGCGATGTGAACGTGCTGGCCTTCTCGAACAACACCTCGATCGCAGGCGGCAACGTCTTCGTGCTGGGTCCGACCTTCCAGAACACGGCCAACCGTCTGGTGCGCTATGCCGCCCGCAATGGCAAACGCAACATTCTGGTCGTGCATGAACAGAACACCGCCGGTCAGGCAGGGGCGCAGGCCATTGAAAGCGCCATCAGCAGCTCTGGCGCGAAACTGGCTGGCAATATGGCCTATCCCTTCTCGCAGCAGGGGGTGATCAACGCGGCAGGCCAGATCGCGGACCGTGCGAAAGCCGATGATGTCGATGCTGTCTTCATGACCGCCGATACCGCAGGCGCACTGCCGCTTCTGTCGCAGCTTCTGCCCGAACGCGGCGTGAATACGCAGCAGAAGAAATTCATCGGCCTGACCCGCTGGGATGTGCCGCAAGCCACGCTGCAACTGCCGGGCCTGCAAGGCGGCTGGTTCGCCACGCCCGACCCGAACCTCAACGCCCAGTTCCGCGCGCGCTATCAGGCGGCCTTCGGCGAGGCTCCCTCGCCCATTGCAGGGCTGGCCTATGACGGGATCGCGGCGATCGGCGCGCTCGTGAAATCGGGCAACCCGAATGCGCTGTCGAAATCGGGGCTGACCCAGCGCTCGGGCTTTGTGGGTGTGAACGGCATCTTCCGTCTGCGCTCGGATGGCACCAACGAACGTGGCCTTGCCGTGGCACAGGTCAATAACGGTCAGGTGCAGGTGATCGATCCGGCCCCGCGCAGCTTCTCGGGTGCAGGCTTCTGATCACTCTTTCCCGCGTGCCAGCCAACTGGTAACACAGGATAACGCAAAGAGGGGCGGCCACGCATCTGCGGGCCGCCCCTTGCCTGTTAAAGCCGTGGCAAAGACGGCGGATAAGGGAGTTGATGATGGACCAAAGCGCTGCTGCCGAACAAAGGCTGATCACCCCGCTGCCTGCCGAGGCCCCGCTGCTTTTGAAAAGCGACGAGCTGATCCCCGCTCTTGACCATGTGCTGGACGGCATCACCGACCCCAAAGAGATCAGCACCGCAACGGTGCGGTTCCTCAACACCGCCCGCGATGCGGCGCGGCTGTGGATCGAGGCCGATCTGGCAGGTCATCCGCGCATCGCCCGCGCCACGGTCGAGAATTACGCGCGCATGACCGATGGGATGGTGCGGGCCGTGGTGCATGTGGCCTCGGATTATCTCAACCCGCAAACCTCCAAGACCCCGGAGACCATTACCGTGCTGGGCGTGGGCGGCTATGGCCGCGCCGAGATGGCCCCCCATTCCGATGTCGACCTGCTGTTTCTGGGCGACAAGAAGCTCAGCCCGTGGACCGAGGCCGTGATCCAGAGCATGCTCTATATGCTCTGGGACCTGAAGCTGAAGGTCGGCCATGCCTCGCGCACCATCGAGGACTGCCTGCATCTGGGGCGCGAGGATTTCACCATCCGCACCGCGCTTCTGGAGCAGCGTTTCCTCTGTGGCGATGCGGCGCTGGCCGACAAGCTGGCGACCCAGCTTCGCAAGAACCTCTTTGCCAATTCCGCCCCCGAATTTGTCGAGGCAAAGCTCGACGAGCGCGCCAAGCGCCACCAGCGGCAGGGCGGGCAGCGCTATGTTCTGGAGCCCAATGTGAAAGAGGGCAAAGGCGGATTGCGCGATCTCCAGACGCTCTACTGGATCGCGAAATACGTGCATTCGGTCAATCGTGCCGCAGAGCTGGTCAAGCTCGGGGCCTTCACCGAAGAGGAATACCGCAATTTCCGCACCGCCGAGGATTATCTCTGGGCCGTGCGCTGCCACCTGCATCTGATCGCGAACCGCGCCGCCGACCAGCTGACCTTCGATATGCAGGTCGAGGTGGCGAGCCGGATGGGGTATAAAGACAGCGCCGGACGCCGTGCCGTCGAGATTTTCATGCAGGACTATTTCCGTCATGCCACCATCGTGGGCGATGTAACGCGGATCTTCCTGACCAAGCTTGAAGCGCAGCATGTCAAACACGCCCCCAAACTGACCCGCATCTTCCGCCGCCGACGCCACCTGAAGCCTCCCTTCATCGACGACAACCGCCGGATCAATGTGGTCGATGAAAGCACCTTCCTGTCGGACCCCCTCAACCTGCTGCGGGTCTTCGAAGAGGCGCTGCGCACCGGCCTGCTGATCCATCCCGACGTGATGCGGCTCGTGCAATCCAACCTGCATCTGTTCGATGACAAGCTGCGCCGGAACCGGGAGGCACGGCGGATCTTCCTTGATCTGCTGCTCAAGCATGGCAATCCGGAACGGGCCCTGCGCCGGATGAACGAGCTGAACGTGCTGGGGGCCTTCATCCCCGAATTCGAGCCCATCGTGGCGATGATGCAGTTCAACATGTATCACAGCTATACGGTTGACGAGCATACCATTCAGGTGATCTCGGCGCTCGCACAGATCGAGCGCGGCGAGCTGATCGAGGAATTGCCGCTTTCGTCGGAAATCCTGAAAGAAGGCATCAACCGCAAGGTCATGTATGTGGCGCTTCTCTTGCACGATATCGGCAAGGGCCGCCCCGAGGACCATTCCATTCTGGGGGCCAAGATCTCGCGCAGCGTCACCCCGCGTCTGGGCCTGAAGGAAAGCGAATGCGAAACGGTGGAGTGGCTGGTGCGCAACCATCTGGTCATGTCCGACATGGCCCAGAAACGCGACATTTCCGACCCGCGCACCATCAAGGAGTTCGCCAAGGTGGTGAAGACCCGCCAGCGGCTGGACCTGTTGACGGTGCTGACGGTCTGCGACATCCGTGGCGTGGGGCCGAATGTGTGGAACAACTGGAAGGCCACCTTGATCCGGCGCCTGCATGCCGAGACAGCGGAGGCGCTGGAGCATGGGCTGGAGGCGATCAACCGCGACCAGCGCGAACAGGATGCCCGCAAATCCCTGCGCGACCGGCTGGAGGCCGAAGGCTGGGAACCCAAGGTGCGCCGCGCCGAGGTGGCCCGCCATACCCCCGCCTACTGGCAGGGGCTGTCCACCCAGACGCAATATGCCTTCGCACATCTTCTCAAGGATCTGCCCGATGACGAGATCCGCATCGATGTGCAGGTCGATGCCGATCACGATGCCACCCGTGCGGCCTTCGCGCTGGTGGATCATCCGGGCATTTTTGCGCGGCTGTCGGGCGCGATCGCGCTGGTGGGGGCCAATGTGGTGGATGCCCGCACCTATACCACCAAAGACGGCTATGCGACGGCGGTGTTCTGGCTGCAGGATGCCGATGGCCACCCCTTCGAGGCCTCGCGCCTGCCGCGCCTGCGCAACATGATCGACAAGACGCTCAAGGGCGAGGTCGTGGCCCGCGATGCGCTGAAAGACCGTGACAAGGTCAAGAAACGCGAGCGCGAGTTCCGCTTCCCCACCCATATCATGTTCGACAATGACGGCTCGGAACTTTACACCATCGTCGAGGTGGATACCCGCGACCGCCCCGGCCTGCTTTATGACCTGACGCGGGCCCTGGCCTCGAGCAATATCTACATCGCCTCGGCGCAGATCGCGACCTATGGGGCGCAGGTGGTCGATACCTTCTATGTGAAGGATATGTTCGGCCATAAGCTCCATGCCGAGAGCAAGCGGCAGAAACTGGAACAACGGCTGCGCGATTACATCGAAAGCGGTGCAAAGCGGGCGAATAACTGATGAAGGCCATGCGATGAAGGCAGGACGGCTGGTCAGGGGCTTCCTGACGGTGGGGCTATGGACGCTGGGCAGCCGCGTTCTGGGCTTTGTGCGCGATATGATGATGGCGGCCTATCTGGGCACCGGACCGGTGGCCGAAGCCTTCATGGTGGCGTTTTCGCTCCCCAATATGTTCCGCCGCTTCTTCGCGGAAGGGGCGTTCAACATGGCGTTCGTGCCGATGTTCGCAAAGCGCGTCGAGGCGGGCGAAGACCCGCATGGCTTGGCCCGCGATGCCTTCAAGGGGCTGTTCGGCGTGCTGTTTCTGTTTACCATCCTCGGTACGATGGCGATGCCGTGGCTGGTCTGGGCGATGGCGGCGGGCTTTGTGGGCGATGCGCGCTTCGATATGGCGGTCGATTTCGGGCGGATCACTTTCGTCTATATCCTCTTCGTGTCGCTGGTGGCGCTTTTATCGGGCATTCTCAACACGTTCGGGAAATTCACCGAAGCCTCTATCGTGCCGATCCTGATGAATGTCATGTTCATCCTTGCCATGCTGGCGGCCAATCAGGCGGGCTGGGATATGGGTACGACGCTGGCATGGACGGTGCCCGCCACGGGGGTCGTGCAATTCGCCTTCGCATGGGTTGCCGCCCATAAGCTCGGCTACACGCTTTTGCCCGGTCGCCCGCGCATGACACCGGAACTCAAGCGCCTGCTGATCATTGCAGGCCCTGCGGTGCTGGCGGGCGGCGTGGTGCAGATCAACCTGCTGGTGGGGCGTCAGGTGGCCTCTTTCACCGAAGGGGCTGTGGCATGGCTGAGCTATGCCGACCGTCTCTACCAGTTGCCTCTGGGCGTCGTGGGCATCGCCATCGGCACCGTGCTCTTGCCCACCCTCTCGCGCCATCTGCGCGCAGGCGAGGAAGCCGAGGGCCGCGAGAGCTTTTCACGCGGGGCGGAATTCGCGCTGTTTCTCACGCTGCCTTCGGCAGTGGCGCTGGTGGTGATCGCGCCGCAACTGATTTCGGTGCTTTATGACCGTGGCGCATGGCGCGCCGAAGACACCGTCGCCACGGCGCTGGTTCTGGCGATCTATGGCGTAGGTCTACCGGCTTTCGTGCTGCAAAAAGTGCTGCAACCGGTCTTCTATGCCCGTGAGGACACCCGCCGTCCCTTCTATTATGCGCTGGTCTCGATGATGGTGAATGCCGGTGCCGCCATCGGGTTGATGCCCCTGATCGGCTTTTCGGCAGCGGCTTTGGGCACCACGATTTCCGGCTGGGTCATGCTGGCCCAACTCTGGTGGGGCGCACGCAATATGGGCCTCTCGGCCCGCCCTGATGCGCGCTTCTGGAAGCGCCTGTGGCGGATCGCGATCGCCTGCGCGGTGATGGGCGTGCAGCTTCGCTATACCGCCGACTGGCTCGCGCCGACGCTGGCAGATCGCGGCGCCCGCTGGGGCGCGCTCGGGCTTCTCTGCGGTTCGGGGATCGTGGTCTATTTCCTGACCGCCTTCGCGCTCGGGGTCTTCGGGCTGGCGGAGTTCAAGGCCAATCTGCGCCGTCGCCGGAAATAAACAGAAACGGCGCCCCGCAGGGCGCCGTTTGCTTCAGCGACGGTTGCGCAGCTTCGCGAGCACCCGCCCCCAGCCACCGGGCGAGACAAGGAAGCTGACCAGAAAGCCCACGATGAACCCCGCCAGATCGGCGATCCACTGGTCGGTGCCGCCGAAAATCACGCTGAACAGCAGCTGGATGCCCATCAGGAACCCGATCAGCTGGAAGGCCTGCATCCGGTTGCCACGGGTATGGCCGAGATAGGTCCATTGGATAAAGCTGAACGCCCCGATCAGCCCATAGGCCGCCGGATAGCCGCCATAAAGCGCGCTCTGGGTGAAGGGCAGCGCGGTATAGATCAGCGCCGCCAGAATGGACGAGGCAAAGAACACCACCGCCACGGCCCAGCCACGGAACACCTCGCCCACCATTTTGCCAAGTGCCAGAATGAACACCAGCACGAAGGCGGCATGGGTAAAGCTGCCATGCACAAAGGGATAGGTCACCACCCGCGCCATCTGCTTCCACGGATGCACGCCCGCCTCCATCATCGCCCGCATCAGGTTCGGGTCGTAGGCAAAACGTTGCAAGGCTTCGGGCCGCCAGACGATACCGTTCTGGAACAGCCCCGCCTGCCCCAGCCCGAACATCAGCTCGCCGATGATGATGGGGGCCGCCAGCAACCAGACGATAGGCGGTAATTTGTTAAGCGGGCCTTCAGTGTAACCGGAGCGCATAGAGGATCCTTCGTATTGGGTGGCGCCGATATGGGGCGCAAAGGCCGCCCGTTCAACCAAGAAAGGGCCGGGAACCGATATAGAGCCGGGCCAGACATTGATCCCCGCCGCATTTGGGGATAAGCGAGCAAGGACGATATTACCAGCCTGCATGCAGGGGAGCCGCAGATGAGCGATACGACCGTAACCCCGCCCGTTACTCCAAATGCAAATTTCAAGCCGCGGATCTTCTCCGGCATCCAGCCGTCCGGCAATCTGACGCTGGGCAACTATCTTGGGGCCCTCAAGCGCTTTGCCCAAAAGCAGGACGAGGGGATCGAGACGATCTACTGTCTGGTGGATATGCATGCAATCACCGTCTGGCAGGACCCCGAGGCGCTGCGCCGCCAGACCCGCGAGGCGGCTGCCGCCTTCATCGCCTCGGGCGTTGATCCGTCGAAATCCATCCTCTTCAACCAGTCCCAAGTGGGTGCGCATGCCGAGCTGGCATGGCTTTTCAACTGCACCGCGCGTCTGGGCTGGATGAACCGGATGACCCAGTTCAAGGACAAAGCGGGCAAGAATGCCGAGAAAGCCTCGCTGGGTCTTTACGCCTATCCCGCGCTGATGGCCGCCGATATCCTGCTCTATCACGCGACCATGGTGCCGGTGGGCGAGGACCAGAAGCAGCATGTCGAGCTGACCCGCGATATCGCCAATAAGTTCAACCATGACTTCGGTGTGGATTTCTTCCCCGAACCCGAACCGCTGATCGAGGGCGCGGCCACCCGCGTCATGAGCCTGCGTGACGGGTCGAAGAAAATGTCGAAATCCGACCCCTCGGATGCAAGCCGCATCAACCTGACCGATGACGCCGACACGATCGCCAAGAAGTTCCGCAAGGCCCGCACCGATGCCGAGCCGCTGCCGGAAACCGTCGATGGCCTCAGCGAACGCCCCGAAGCCCGCAATCTGGTGAATATCTACGCAGCGCTTGCGGATATGACGTCCGCACAGGTCGTGGCCGAATTCGCAGGCAAGGGCTTTGGCGATTTCAAACCGGCTCTGGCCGATCTGGCGGTCGACAAGCTGGCACCGATCTCCGCCGAGATGAAACGCCTGATGGATGACGTGACCGAGATCGACCGCATCCTTGGCAAAGGCGCGGAACAGGCTGATGCCATCGCCCGCCCGATCGTCGAGAAAACCTATGACATCATGGGCATGGTGCGCTCGCGCTGATCGCCTACCCGTCGGGGGCCGCACCGGCCCCTGACAGCGGATTTCGGGGGCTCGATGCCCCCGAAATCCGCACCCCCTTGGCACAGACCCCCATCCTGCCTACCTTCACGCCATCAGGCCAAAGGACACCCCCCAGAGGACCCCCCATGAAACAGCCGCTCAACCTCTATCTCGCAGCCCCCCGTGGCTTCTGCGCAGGCGTGGACCGCGCCATCAAGATCGTGGAAATGGCCTTGGAAAAATGGGGCGCGCCGGTCTATGTCCGCCATGAGATCGTCCATAATAAATTCGTCGTCGACAGCCTGCGCGACAAGGGCGCGGTCTTTGTCGAGGAGCTCGATGAATGCCCCGATGACCGCCCCGTGATTTTCTCGGCTCATGGCGTCCCCAAAGCCGTGCCCGCCGAGGCCGCCCGCCGCGAGATGGTCTATGTCGATGCCACCTGCCCGCTGGTCTCCAAGGTCCATATCGAGGCCGAGCGTCACCATGCAGCAGGCCTACAGATGATCATGATCGGCCATGCAGGCCATCCCGAGGTTCTGGGCACGATGGGCCAGCTCCCCGAGGGCGAGGTCCTGCTGGTCGAGACCGAAGCCGACGTCCCCCATCTGACGCCGCGCGACCCAGAGGCACTGGCCTTCATCACCCAGACCACGCTCTCGGTGGATGACACCGCAGGCATCGTGGCGGCCCTGCAAAAACGCTTCCCCAAGATCGTCGGCCCCGCCAAGGAAGACATCTGCTACGCCACCACCAACCGTCAGGCCGCCGTCAAAGCCATCGCGCCGAAAATCGACGCGCTTCTGGTGATCGGCGCGCCCAATTCCTCGAACTCGCGCCGTCTGGTCGAGGTCGGCTCCTCCGAGGGCTGCAGCTACAGCCAGCTTGTCCAACGTGCCACCGATATCGACTGGCGCGCACTCGAAGGCATCTCCTCCATCGGCATCACCGCAGGGGCCTCGGCCCCCGAGGTGCTGATCAACGAGGTCATCGACGCCTTCCGCGACCGCTATGATGTCACCGTCGAACAGGTAGAAACCGCGCAGGAACGGGTGGAATTCAAGGTCCCCCGCGTGTTGCGCGAAACCGCCTGATGCGGGCCTCGCGCAGCCACTCCGGTCGCCCCTCGATCCCGCGCAGGGCACTGGCAGTCACGGCGCTTGCCTGCCTGCCGCTGGTCTGGGCCGTGATCGCCACACGCGACGGGCAGCTCACCCTGCCCATCACCACCACCCCGCGTGACCTCGCCGCCTTCTGGGCGCTGATCCTGCTGGCGCTCTGGGCCTTTCGCGCAGCCCAAAAGATGCAGGCCAGCACATCGCTCCTGCTGGCCCATACCCTGCCCTTCTTCGCCACAATCGCGGCGATCCGCGCAGGGCTGCCGGTTATGCAAAGCCTCTTTGCCACCCATCTGGTCACGCTCATCATCGACCTGATCCTGAAAAACCGCCGCCCCGAATGGTGGGCCCGCCTGCGTCTGGGCGAAAGCCTCCTGATCCTCGCCTGTCTCTACGCGCTGATCCCCTGAGCCTCTGGACCACAATAGCCCTTGCCGCTATCACAAGCCGCAAAGGAGACCCCCATGCCCGACCTATTCGCCTATACCGACGGAGCCTGCTCCGGCAATCCCGGCCCCGGTGGCTGGGGGGTCCTGCTTCTGGCCAAAGACGGCGAGACCATCGTCAAGGAACGCACACTCGAAGGCGGCGAAGCGGACACCACCAATAACCGCATGGAACTTCTGGCGGCGATCTCGGCGCTGGAAACCCTCGCGCGGCCCTCTAAAATCACCATCGTCACCGATAGCGCCTATGTCAAAAACGGGGTCACCGGCTGGATCTTTGGGTGGAAACGCAACGGCTGGAAAACCGCCGCCAAAAAGCCCGTGAAAAACGTCGACCTCTGGCAACGGCTGGATGAGGCCCAGGCCCGCCATGATGTCACATGGGAATGGATCAAGGGCCACGCAGGCCACCCCGAAAACGAACGCGCCGACGAATTGGCCCGCTCCGGCATGGCCCCGTTCAAACCGTCGAAATAACGCGCAAACAGCGGCCAAAGGCGCCGCGCAGGCCCTCCAAAGGCCTGCGCCGTAAGAAACTCTTGCGCCGGCCCGCAGGGTCGGCGCGCCGCTTGGTTCAGAAAAACCAGCCCATCACCAAAGGTGCGATGATCGCGGTCAGGATCGCATTCAGCCCCATCCCGATCGAGGCAAATGCCCCCGCCTGCTCATGCACCTGAAAGGCCCGCGCTGTGCCGATCCCGTGGGCCGCAACCCCTGTCGCAAGCCCCCGCGCGCGCCAGTCGCGCACGCCGATCAGGTTCAGCAAAGGCGACACGATAATCGCCCCGATCATCCCCGTCAGCAGCACCAGCGCCGCCGTCAGCGTCGGCTCGCCTCCGAGGCTCTCACTGATGCCGATTGCCACAGGCGCGGTGGCCGATTTCGGTGCCAGCGTGGCCAGCAGGCTGTGATCGGCCCCCAATGCCCAGGCAATGCTCAGCGCAGAGATCACCGCCGTGGCACTGCCAACCACAAGCCCCACCGTGATCGGCAGCCATGTCCGCTTGATCTCGCCGCGATTGGCATAAAGCGGCACCGCGAGGCAGACCGTCGCCGGACCCAGCATGAAATGCACGAATTGCGCGCCCTCGAAATACTGGTCATAGGGCGTGTTGGTCAGCGTCAGCAGCACCCCCAGAAACAGCACCGCAAGGGCAACCGGATTGGCCCAGGGCTTCCGCCCCGACGCACGGAAAATCGCATCTCCCGCCCAATAGGCAAAAAGCGTCGCACAAAGCCACAGAAGCGGCTGCGAGGCGAGATAGGACCAGATCGTGAAAGCATCCCTCATTTGCCGCGCCCTCCCTTGGTGAGGCGCAGCGTAATGGCAAAGGCCGCAGCCCCCGCCATCAGCGCCAGCGCGGTCGACCCGAACAGCGACAGCCCCAGCGCAAGCCCGTGGCTTGTCAGCGTGTGAAGATGCGCCACCACCCCCACCCCGACCGGCACGAAGAGAAGCGACAGATGCGACAGCAGCCCCTTGGCCGTCGGCTGCACCAGCTCGCGCAGCCGTGCCGAGGCAAACAGCCCCAGCAGCATGAAGATCATGCCCAGAACCGGTCCCGGCAAAGGTAGCCCCACCCCGCGCGAGATGACCTCGCCCAGAAGTTGGAATAACAAGATGAAAGCAAAGGCAGCGACCATGATCCCTCCGGCACCCGAAACCGTAAAAAGATGTCCTCCCGATGCGTCAGCTATGGCACTGTGACCAACGCTCCACAAGGCAATGACCTCCGAAGCAATACACAGACTTGCGATAAATGCGATAATCTGGGGATAAATCGGCCTTTCCCCGCGCGCGACTGTGTCTTTGAATTGACACATGACAGATCGGCTGGGAAAAGGCGGCCTTATCCGGTGCCCTCGGGGGCCAAGATATCTGCGCGCTTCGCGCATCCTGTAGAAGGAATGGTGCCCTTGCGTTTCACCCGCTTGCGTCTGAACGGCTTCAAAAGCTTCGTCGACCCCACCGATCTGGTCATTCAGGACGGGCTGACGGGGGTTGTCGGCCCCAATGGCTGCGGCAAGTCGAACCTGCTTGAGGCGCTGCGCTGGGTGATGGGGGAAAACCGCCCCTCGGCGATGCGCGGCGGTGGCATGGAGGATGTGATCTTTGCAGGCACCTCTTCGCGCGGGGCACGTAACTTTGCCGAGGTCGTGCTGCAGATCGACAATGAAGAACGCCTCGCGCCCTCGGGCTTTAACGACAGCGATCTTCTTGAGATCACCCGCCGCATCACCCGCGATGTGGGCTCTGCCTATAAGGTCAACACCAAGGATGTGCGCGCCCGCGATGTGCAGATGCTCTTTGCCGATGCCTCCACGGGGGCGCATTCGCCCGCACTTGTGCGTCAGGGCCAGATCAACGAGCTGATCAACGCCAAACCCAAGGCCCGCCGCCGCATTCTGGAAGAGGCCGCAGGGATTTCCGGCCTTTATCAGCGCCGCCATGAGGCAGAGCTGCGGCTGAAGGCCACCGAGGCCAATCTCGAGCGCGTCGATGATGTGATCGACCAGCTGGCCTCCCAGCTGAACAGCCTTGCCCGTCAGGCGCGTCAGGCCGCGAAATACCGCCAGATTGGCGAGGAATTGCGCCGCTCCGAGGGGATGCTGCTGTACCGGCGCTGGCTTGAGGCCGATGAGACCCGCCAAGAGGCCGAAAAGGCTCTCAGCGCCATCATCGCCAATGCGGGTGTGGCCGAACGCGCCGCCCGTGACAGCGCCGAGCTGCGTGCCAATCTCGAAGAGATCCTGCCGCCCCTGCGCGAGGAAGACACGGTTGCCACCGCCATTCTACAGCGGCTTGTTCTGTCGCAGGACCAGCTGTCGCAGCAGGAAGCGCAGGCCCGCACCCAGATCGAGATGCTCAAGGGCCGGATTGCCCAGATCGACCGCGATATGGAGCGCGAGACCGGCCTGAACCGCGATGCGGGCGAGACTTTGGAGCGGCTGGAATACGAGCTGCGCCAGATCACCCGTGACAGCGCGGGCCATGAGGATGCGCTGGCCGCTGCCGAAGAGGCCGCTTCTGAGGCCGCCGAAGTTGCCCGTGACCGCGAAGAGATCCTTGACCAGCTGACGGGTGATGTGGCCCAGTTGGCAGCCCGCCACCAGTCCGCCGAACGCCAGCTGGCCGATAGTCAGGCCGCAACCGAGCGTTTCGACCGCGCGGCCGCCGCCGCCCGCGTCAATGCCGCCGAGGCCGAAGAGGCGCTGGCCGAGGTCAATGACCGGATGGAGGCCGCCCGCGAGGCTGCTGCCGAGGCCACCGATATGGCCGATCAGGCCGAAGAGGCGCTGCATGGGGCCGAGGACCTGCGCGCCACCCTTGAGACACGCGAAGGCGAGGCCCGCGAGGCCCGCGCCGAGGCCGAAGGGGTGATCACCGCGCTGAAATCCGAGGTCAGCGCCCTGACGCGCCTTTTGGACCGCGAGGCCATGTCGGGTCCGCAAATCCTTGACAGCATTACGGTTTCCAAGGGCTATGAAGCGGCCTTGGGGGCGGCTCTGTCCGATGACCTCAACGCCCCCGAGGCGGCGGGCAATGCGGGCTCGGGCTGGTTGACCCTGCCGCCCCTTGGCGATGCCCCCGCCCTTCCCGCGGGCGTGCCGACGCTGGCCGATTATGTGCAGGCGCCCGAGGCTCTGGCCCGCCGTCTGTCGCAGATCGGCGTTGTGGAGACATGGGATCAGGGCGACCGCCTGCATCAGGACCTGCGCCCCGGCCAGCGGATCGTGACGCTTGCGGGCGACCTCTGGCGCTGGGACGGGCTGCGCGCGGGCGCCGAAGATGCGCCCTCTGCCGCCGCGCAACGTCTGCGCCAGCAAAACCGCCTAAGCGATCTGCGCGCCGATCTGGCCGAAGCCGAGGCCGCCGCGCAATCCGCCGTGCGCAACCATGAACAGCTCAAGCAGAAGCTGGCCGATGCCAATCTGGCCTATACCCGTGCGCGCGACGCCCGCCGCGAAGCCGACCGCCGCATGGGCGAGGCGCAGCGCCAGATGTCGAAGGCCGAGGCCGACCGCTCGGTCACTGAAGGCCGCCTTGAAGCCGCGCGTCAGGCCGAGGGCCGCCATGGCGAGGAAGCCCACGCCGCCCGTGAGGCGCTTGCGGAAGCGCAGGCCGCAATCAACGCCCTGCCCGCTCTGTCCAAGGCCCGCCAAGAGGTGGATCAGGTGAAGATCACGGTCGAGGCTGCGCGGATGACCATGCTCACGCGGCGCTCGGCGCAGGATGAGGTCCGCCGCGAAGGCGAGGCCCGCGCGCGCCGCCAGACGGAAATCACCGAGCAGCTTGCGGGCTGGAAGACCCGCCTTGCCACCGCCGAACGCCATGGCGCCGAACTGGCCGACCGCCGCGCCGAGGCGATGGAAGAACTGGAAGAGGCCATGGCCCTGCCCGAAGAGCTTAACGAACGCCGCGACGAGCTGCGCGAACAGATCCAGGAGGCAGAGGCGCGCAAATCCAAGGCCTCGACTGCGCTACAGGATGCCGAAACCCGCCTGCGCACCGCCCAGACCGTCGAACGCGAGACGGAAAAACAGGCGTCGGAAATCCGCGAAGCGCGGGCGCGGGCCGAAACCCGCGTGGAATCGGCGCGTGAGGCGCTGACGCTGGCGGTGGACTGGATCAGCGACGAGATGGATATGGCCCCCGAGAGCCTGCTGAAATCGCTGGAGATCGCGCCCGAGGATATGCCCACGATTTCGAAGCTTGAGAAGGCGGTGGCCGATCTGAAACGTGACCGCGATGCTTTGGGGGCGGTCAACCTGCGCGCCGAGGAAGACGCGCGAAGCATTCAGGAAGAACATGACACGCTGTTCACCGAGAAGGGCGATCTGGAGGATGCCATCGCCAAGCTGCGCGGCGGCATCAACGGGCTGAACCGCGAGGGGCGCGAGCGTCTGCTGGCCGCTTTCGAGCAGGTCAACCAGAACTTCCGTCAGCTGTTCACCCACCTCTTCTCGGGCGGCGATGCGCGTCTCGCGCTGGTGGAATCCGACGACCCGCTGGAAGCGGGCCTAGAGATCATGTGCCAGCCGCCGGGCAAGAAACTGTCGACGCTGTCGCTTCTGTCGGGGGGCGAGCAGACACTGACCGCGATGGCGCTGATCTTTGCCGTCTTCATGGCGAACCCCGCGCCGATCTGTGTGCTCGACGAGGTCGATGCGCCGCTGGATGACGCCAATGTCACCCGCTTCTGCGACCTCTTGGACGAGATGACCCGCCGCACCGATACCCGCTTTCTGATCATCACCCACCATGCCGTGACCATGAGCCGCATGGACCGTCTTTTCGGTGTGACAATGCAGGAACAGGGTGTAAGCCAGCTGGTATCGGTCGATCTGAAAAAAGCCGAAGCAATGGTCGCCTGAGACGGACCATAAGGACCCACATGAAACAGTTTCTTCTTCCTCTTGCCTGTATGGGCCTTCTGGCCAGCGCCGCGACGGTTCAGGCCGCGGCGGTCACGGCCAAACCCAGCACGGTTTCCGCCTTCCTCGAAGCATATGGCCTGCCGGTCACGCAGGGCACGGATGACTCGGGTGATCCGATGCTGGACAGCCGGATCAACGGCACGCATTTCTCGGTCTATTTCTACGGCTGCCGTGGCAATACCAACTGCCGGACCATCCAGTTCTCGACCGGCTACGATCTGGACCAGCCGATGAGCGCGACCATGATCAACGAATGGAACCGCAATAACCGCTTCGGACGTGCCTATCTTGATGACGAGGGCGACCCCTTCCTCGAGATGGACATCAATCTGGATGGCGATGGCGTGAACGAGAAGAATTTCGATGTCTCGCTGGACCTGTGGAAGGCCATCACCCGCGATTTCGAGCATTTCATCGACTGGTAAGCGCCTGCCTGCATGACAGGTCCATGAAAGGGCGCGCGGCGGGTGCATTCCCCTTGCGCCCGCATCCATGCGCGCCTAGCGTCCGGTGCACGCTTTTTGCGCGCATCATGAGGACCCCATGTCGAAAATCGAAACCCGCCTGTCCGACCTGAACATTACCCTGCCCGCCGCCCCCGCGCCTGCAGCGAATTACGTGCCCTATGTGATCACCGGAAACCAGCTTTATGTCTCGGGACAGATCTCGGCCAGCGCCGAAGGTCTGGTCACGGGCCGTCTGGGCGAAACGATGGATGTGGCCGAAGGCGCTGCCGCCGCGCGCCTGTGCGGGCTGGCGCTGATTGCGCAGGCGAAAGCCGCGCTTGGCGATCTGGACCGCATCACCCGCGTGGTCAAACTCGGCGGTTTCGTCAATTCCACCGCAGAGTTCATCGACCAACCCAAAGTGGTGAATGGCTGCTCCGACCTGATGGTCGAGGTCTTCGGTGATGCGGGCCGCCACGCCCGTTCGGCGGTCGCCACGCCCGCCCTGCCGCTGGGTGTGGCCGTAGAGATCGACGCCGTCTTCGAGATCGCAGATGCTTGACCCGCGCTTCCTCAGCCTGCCCATCGCGCATCGGGCCTTTCATGACCGCACAAAGGGCCGCCCCGAAAACAGCCTGGCCGCCATTCGTGCCGCCATCGCGGCGGGCTATGGCATAGAGATCGACCTGCAGCTTTCGGCAGATGGCGTGGCGATGGTCTTCCATGACTATTCTCTGGACCGCCTGACCGACGCGACCGGCCCGCTGCATGCCCGCAGTGCCGCCGAGTTGCAGGCCATCTGTCTGCGTGATGCCGATGAGGGCATCCCGACATTTGCCGAAGTGCTGGATCTGGTGGCAGGACAGGTGCCGCTTCTGGTCGAGATCAAAAATCAGGATGACCCCGACGGGGCGGGGCTTGGCCCGCTGGAACAGGCCGCGGCAGAGGCGCTTGCAAGGTATCAGGGGCCGGTCGCCGTGATGGGGTTCAACCCCGCCTCCATCGCCCTGTTCCATGCGGCAGCCCCCGCTGTGGCGGTCGGGCTGACCACCTATGCCGAATGGTCGGCCGAAGATTTCCCCACCCTGAGCGAGGACCAGCGCGTCCGCTTGCGCGGGATCGCCGATTATGACCGTGTGGGAGCCTGCTTTATCTCGCACCACTGGAAAGACCTCGGCATGGCGCGGGTTGCTGCCCTGAAGGCCGAGGGCGCGCATATCCTGTGCTGGACGATCCGCAGCGGAGCAGAGGAAGCCAAGGCCCGCGAGATTGCCGAAAACGTGACCTTCGAGGGCTATGCCTCGGCCCTGCCCGACGCTTGACCTGCAGCGTGATCCGGTCATCATCGGCTCCGACAGGAGCCTGCGATGACCGATCAGATTGAACTGGAACTGGCCGAGGGCGTCTCGGCCATCGACCCCGCTTTGTGGGATAGCTGCGCCTGTCCTGAAACCCGCGACGGCGGGCGCGCTTATGACCCTTTCACCACGCATCGCTTCCTTTCGGCGCTTGAGGCCTCGGGGTCGGTCGGGCGCGGCACCGGCTGGGACCCGCGCCCCATTGTGGCCCGCGCGGGCGGATCGGTGCTGGGCGTGGCGCCGCTTTACGTCAAATCCCATAGTCAGGGCGAATATGTCTTTGACCACGGCTGGGCGGATGCTTTTGAGCGCGCGGGCGGGCAATATTACCCCAAACTACAATGCGCGGTGCCCTTCACGCCCTGCACGGGCAGGCGGCTGTTAACCGCACCGGATCACGCCGAGACAGGCCGCGCCGCCCTTCTGGCGGGCATGGCGCAGGTGGCGGAAAATAACGGGCTGTCCTCGGTTCATATGACTTTCTGCCTTGAAGATGAGGCCGATCTGGCCGAGGGCGCGGGCTATCTGCACCGCCACGGCCAGCAATTCCATTTCTACAATCAGGGCTATGCCGATTTCGACGCCTTCCTTGCGCAGCTCTCCTCGCGCAAACGCAAGGCGCTGAAAAAGGAACGCGCCCGCGCTCAGGGCTTTGGCGGCGAGATCCGGCAGCTGACAGGCGATGACATCCGCCCGGAGCATTGGGATGCCTTCTGGACCTTCTATCAGGACACAGGCGCGCGCAAATGGGGCACCCCCTATCTGACGCGGGCCTTTTTCGACGCGCTGCACGAGATGCGCGAGGATGTGCTTCTGGTGCTGGCGCTGCGCGAAGGCCGCCCCATTGCGGGCGCGCTTAATCTGATCGGGCGCGATTGTCTTTATGGCCGCTATTGGGGCTGTATCGAGGATCACCCCTATCTGCATTTCGAGCTATGCTACCACCAAGCGGTGGATTACGCGCTGGCCCACGGGCTGGCGCGCGTGGAAGCGGGCGCGCAGGGCGAACACAAACTGGCGCGCGGATATCTGCCCCATATCACCCATTCGGCGCATTGGATCACCCACCCGGGTTTGCGCCACGCGATTTCGGACTATCTGGAGGCTGAACGCGCGGCAATCGACGAGGATGTCGAGGTCATGACCGAGATGGGGCCCTTCCGGAGCAAGGGTTGAAGTCTGCTTGGCCTGCCTCTATCCGCCGCGCAGAAGGCCTGCATAAACCAATGCCGCGCACAGATAGATAAAGGACCGAAGACGCATGGACGAGCTGAACCTGCAAAACCTGACAGATGTAAGCCAATGGATCACCCCCGAACGGGTCGATGCCGTGGTTCTGGCCACGCTCAATGTGCTCACCGCGCTGGTGATCCTGATCGTCGCCCTGTTCATTTCGGGCTGGGCGAAGGGACGTATCTCGCGGCTTGCGGCGCGGCATCGCCGCCTTGATGACACGCTTTTCGGTTTTCTGGGCAATATCGCGAAATATCTGATCCTCGCGATCGGCTTCATCTTCATTCTCAACCGCTTCGGCATCCAGACCACCTCGCTGGCCGCTCTGATCGGTGCCGCCGGTCTGGCCATCGGTCTGGCGCTTCAGGGCACGCTGTCCTCGCTGGCCTCGGGGGTGATGATCATCATGTTCCGCCCCTTCCGCGTGGGCGATTACATCGCAGCGGGCAGCGAATCCGGCACCGTGACCGAGATCTCGCTGTTCTATGTCATCCTGAAAACCTATGACGGCATCCAGATCGTGGTCCCGAACTCGGATATCTGGTCGTCTTCGATCACCAATTATTCGGCCAATACCACCCGCATGATGGATCTCACCATCGGCATTTCCTATGACAGCGACATCAAACTGGCCAAGGAGATCCTGCAGAAGATCGTCGACGAAGACCCGCGCGTGCTGAAAGACCCTGCCCCGACCATCGGGGTGAAAGAGCTGGGCGACAGTTCGATCAACCTGCTGTTCCGCGCGTGGTGCAATACCGATGTCTACTGGAAATTCCGCTGGGAGCTGTTCGAATTTGTCAAAAAGGAATTTGACGCGAATGGCATCGGCATTCCCTTCCCCACCCGCGAGATCGTGTTCGACAACAAACTGGAGATGGTCAAACTGAAAGACCAAAACCCCCAAAAGCGGCTTTCCTCCGGTTTGGACAACGGGACGGAAACCGGTGTCGGGCCGGTGACGCAGGAAGACAAATTGAAGTAAGCCGCAAATCGGCTACACTGGCGCGACACAACAAGCGGGCGGGAATTTCCTGCCCGCTTTCCAAAGGGATCACCGGATATGGCAAGCAAGCTGAACCAAGACGAACGCGCCTCTCTTCTGCCGGTTCTACAGGAGAATGGCTGGCGGACGGCCAAGCAATCGGACGCCATTCGCAAGGTCTGGAAATTCGAGAATTTCGAGCAGGCTTGGGGCTTCATGGCGCAGGCGGCGCTGCTGGCCGAGAAGATGGACCACCACCCCGACTGGCGCAATGTCTATAACGTGGTGGATGTCGAGCTTTCGACCCATTCCTGCAAAGGTCTCAGCATTCTGGATTACGAACTGGCCCGCGCGCTGGATGCCATTCCGCATAAGGGCAAGGTGCTGTTCCAGTCCCCCCTGCCCGAGCGCGAACCCGGTCAGGACGAGGTTGATGAACCCGACCCCCGCCCCGATCTGGGCACCGATCTGAGCGAGGATTTTCTGGACTAGGCAATAGGTTCGAAAACGCGCGGCAGATAGCCGGCGGGGTCGGCTCTGCCGGAACACGCGCATGTTCCGGCCCCTCGGTCGGCGGGGGGATCACGCCCCCCGCAGGTCCTCGATATAGATCCGCACGGCGTCTTGCACATGGCGGAAACGGTCGCCGCCCAAGTGTTTGCCGCCATACCAGCGGGTGACCACGATCAGATGGTTCTCCAGCCCCTCGCGTTCCAGCATCCGCAGGATCACCATGCCCGCGCCCGACTCGCCATCATCGTTTTTCACCGGCGCCTCGGGCGTCAGCAGGCCCCATGTGTTATGCGTGGCCTTGGCGAATTTCTTGGTACGGCAGAGGTCACTGATCAGCGCCTTGGCCTCGTCTTCCGAGGCGCAGGGCGCGCCGGAGACCGCATATTTCGAGCCACGGTCGCTGATGATATTGTCGATGGTGGTCAGCTTAGCCATCCGAGGCCGCCTCCAGCTTGGCCATCGCCTCGTCATTCAGCTGCAGGTCGATCGCGCCCAGAAGGGTCTCTAGCTGCGCCATAGTCGAGGCCGAGACGATCGGCGCCGACACGCCCTCCCGCGCCATCGCCCAAGCGGTGGCCACCTGTGCCATAGGCGCACCCATGCCATCCGCCACCTCCGACAATGCCCCCAGAATGCGAAGGCCCCGCGCATCCAGATATTTCGCCGCATGGCGGGCACGGGGAATGCCGTTGAAATCGTCCGGCTTGCGGTATTTGCCAGACAGAAACCCTGCCGCCAGCGTGAAAAAGGTCACGGCCCCGAGGCCCTGCGCCTTCACCAGCGGCAGCAGGTCCTGTTCAAATCCGCTGCGCGCCGAAAGGCTGTATTCGGGCTGGACCACCTTGATCCCCGTCACATTCATCTGCCGCGCCAGAGACAGCGCCGAGGCCAGACGGTCGGGTGCGAAATTCGACGCGCCCATCGCGCGGATCTTGCCCTGAACGCGCAGCATCTCGAACGTTTCCAGAACCTCTTCCTGCGGCACATCCCCGTCATCGGCATGGGCAAAATAGAGGTCGATATAATCGGTGCGCAGACGGGTCAGCGACTCGTCAATCGCGGCCAGAATATTCTCGCGCCGCAGCCCCTTGCGCCATGACAGCTTGCCCACCTTGGTATAGATCACCACATCGTCGCGCCGCTTGCGGGCGGCCAGCCAGTCGCCGATCATCGCCTCGGACTCGCCGCCCTGCATACCCTCGCCCCAATAGGAATAGCTGTCGGCGGTATCAATCGAGGTCACCCCCGCCTCCACCAACCGGTCCAGCATGGCAAAAGAGGTCGCGCGATCTGCCGTCCAGCCCAGAACATTGCCGCCAAAGACGAAGGGAGAAACAGTCAGGCCCGATTGGCCAAGCGGTTTATGCAGCATTGTGATCACCCTCTAGGCGCGGCACGAAAAATGGCCCCGAAGGGCCATTGGTGACGGGATTTCCCGCCCTTTTCAAGATGAGGCGATTCAGATGGCCTCGAGCATGCTCTCGCCGCCCGAGATATCGCAGGTGCCTGCGTTCTCTTCCTTGTGCAGAACTTTCACCACGCCATCCACGACATACATCGCATAGCGCAGCGAGCGGTCCTTGAAACCGATGGCGGGGGCCGAGAAGTTCATCCCGATGGCGCTGGTGAAGGCGCTTTCCGCATCGGCCAGCATGGTGATGCCCGCAGCCCCCGCGCCGGTCGATTTCGACCATGCATCCACCACGAAGGGGTCGTTGACGGTGATGCAGATCACCTCGTCCACGCCCTTCTCGGCAAATTTCTCGCGGGTACGCATGAAGCTCGGGACATGGGCGGTGGTGCAGGTGCCGGTAAAGGCGCCCGGCAGACCGAAGATCACCACTTTGCGGCCTTTCATCTTGTCACCAAGGCTTACGGTTGTCGGGCCTTCGCCGCCAAGCGCCAAAAGGGTTGCCCCGGGAAGCACGTCGCCTTCACTGATCGTCATGTCGCTCTCCTGTCGCGTTGCACATGTTTGCCGGTAAGTTATAGGGTTCGGCAACAAGAGCACCAGAGGGAAAGAGAAATGTCAGGTATCGTGATCATCGGGGCTGGACAGGCCGCAGCCTCTCTGGCGGCCAAGCTGCGGACCGAGGGCTATGAGGGCGCGGTGACGATTATCGGCGAGGAGCCTGTGGCGCCCTATCAGCGCCCGCCCCTGTCAAAGGCCTATCTGCTGGGCGAGATGCCGCTGGAGCGCCTGACCCTGCGGTCGCCGGAGTTCTGGGCCGAGCAGAACATCACCCTTAAGCTGGGCACGCGGGTTGATCGCATCGACCCTGCCGCGAAACGGGTGCATATGGCGGGCGAGGTGCTGGGCTATGACCAGCTGGCGCTCTGCACAGGCGCTGACCCGAAACGCCTCGCCCCTGCCTTGGGCGGCGATCTGGGCAATCTCTTCACCATCCGTAATCTGGCCGATATCGACGCGCTAGAGCCGCAGATGGTGGCGGGCAAGCGTCTGGTGGTGATCGGCGGCGGCTATATCGGCCTCGAGACAGCGGCAGTGGCGCGCAAGCTGGGGCTGGAGGTCAGTCTGGTGCAGGCCTCCGAGCGGATCCTGCGCCGCGTGGCCTGCCGCGAGACGGCGGATGCGGTGCGCGCGCTGCATCAGGCCGAAGGGGTGACGATCCTTGAAGGCACCAGCCTGCGGGAACTGCGCGGGGATGGCATGGTGGACAGTGTCGAGCTGGTTGATGGCACGGTTCTGCCCGCCGATCTGGTGGTGGTGGGCATCGGGGTTACCCCTGCGACGCGACTGGCCGAAGAGGCGGGGCTGGTTCTGGGCGATGGTATCGTGACCGACAGTCAGGGCCGGACCTCGGACCCGCATATCTGGTCGGCAGGCGATTGCGCCGAGATCAACCTGAACGGCGCGCGGATGCGGCTGGAATCGGTGGGCAATGCCATTGATATGGGCGAGCTGGTGGCCTGCAACATGCTGGGCGCGGGCAAGGACTATCAGCCGAAGCCGTGGTTCTGGTCGGATATGTTTGCCTCCAAGCTGCAGATCGCGGGCTGGAATGGCGGCTATACCCGAGTGATCGCGAAGAACGTGGATGGCCAGAGCTTCTGGTATTTCCGCGACGATCAGCTGATTGCGGTGGATGCGCTGGATGCGCCAAGGGCCTATATGGTGGGCAAGCGCCTGATCGAGGCGGGGTCGGATGTGACCCCCGCCGAGGTCGAAGCGGCGGTGGACCTGAAAACATTGATGCGGCGGTAAAAGATGCGGATTATTGGTGGCGAGAAGCGCGGGCTAAAGCTGACGGATGTGGGCGAAGGCGATGCCAAGGGGCATCTGCGCCCCACAACGGACCGCGTGCGCGAGTCGATTTTCAACCTGCTGGTCAATGGCACGCATGGCAATCCGATCCCCGAGGCGCGGGTGCTGGACCTGTTTGCGGGCACGGGGGCTTTGGGGCTTGAGGCGCTGTCGCGCGGGGCCAAACGTGTGGCTTTTGTCGATGAGGGCACGCCTGCACGGATATTGTTGCGCAAGAATATCGAGCTGATGCGGGCGATGGGGGTCACCGACCTCTGGCGGCGCGATGCGACCCGCATGGGGCCCTGCCGTGGCGAGGGCTATGACCTGATCTTCCTCGACCCGCCCTATGGCATGGGGCTGGGCGAGAAGGCGATTGCGTCGTGTCTGGAAAACGGCTGGATCGCGCCGGGGGCGATGGTGGTCTGGGAAGAGAATGTGGCGCCTGTGGTGCCTGCGCCGCTGGAGCAGATCGACCAGCGCAAATATGGCGATACGGTCGTAACTTTGGCCCTGATGCCGGAGGCGGAATGATGGTGAAGGCGGTTATCTTCGATTGCGACGGGGTCTTGGTGGATAGCGAGCCGATGACCTTCGATCTGCTGCAAGAGGAGTTCACGGCGCATGGCTTGGAACTGACCCTGCATGAGATGGAGCGCATATTTATCGGTGGCACCATCGAGGGCTGTGCCGCGCGCGCCCGCGAGATGGGGGCCTCCCTGCCCGCCGATTGGGGGGATCATTATTATGCGGTGCTCTGCGAGAGGCTGCGCGCGGGCACGCCTTTGATGGCGGGGGTGCCGGAGCTGCTGGATCGGCTGGATGCCGAGGACATTTCCTATGCGGTGGGGTCCAATGGTCGGCATGTGAAGATGGCCGCCACATTGGGGCAGCATCCCGAGATACGGGCCAAGCTGGAGGGGCGGTTGTTCTCCGGACAGGAGGATGTGGCGCATCCAAAGCCCGCGCCGGACCTCTATCTGCATTGCGCCGAAGCGCTGGGGGTTGCGCCTGCGGAGTGCGTCGTGATCGAGGATAGTCCGGCGGGAGCACGCGCGGCGGCTGCAGCGGGCATGCGCTGTCTGGGCTATGCGCCGCAGGGCGATCATCCGGCCTTGGCGGCCACGGGGGCCGAGCTGTTTACCGATATGGCACAGGTCCCTGCCCTGCTTGGGCTGGGCGGATAGACCTCTGCCTCCAGGCCCGATTTGACCGGCGCAGACCGAAGGGATCGTTTCCGTGTTCGGAACCATTTTAGCGATTCCCCCGTATTGTCCATTCGCAGCCCCATTTCAGCCCAAATTCAAACCGATCTTTTGCAGGACGAAATGACTCAAGGGTTGCTGCAAATGGACCGTCTGACAGAAATGGAAGCCTTTGCCACGGTGGTGGACCAAGGTGGCTTTACCGATGCCGCCAAGAAGATGGGGATTTCCAAATCTGCCGTGTCCAAACATGTATCCGCCTTGGAGACCCGTCTGGGCGCACGGCTTCTCAACCGCACCACGCGCCGCGTCTCGCCCACCGAGATCGGCATGGCCTATTACGACCGCGCGCGACGGGTTCTGAATGATGCGGGCGAAGCCGATGCTCTGGTGACCTCGATGCAGACTGCGCCTTCGGGCACGCTGCGGATTTCAGTCGCCACCGATTTCGGTGTGCATCTGCTCTCGCCGGTGCTGGGCAATTTTCTGAGTGCCTATCCGGATATCACCGTAAATATGGTGCTGAACAACCGCTATGTCGAACTGATCTCGGAGGGGTTCGATATGGCCATCCGGCTGGGCGAGATGGAAGACAGCAGCCTGCGGGCGCGCAAGCTGACGGAAACCGGGCAGAAAATCATCGCCGCCCCCGGTTATTTCCAGAAATACGGCCGCCCGTTGAAGATCGACGATCTCAACAATCACAAACTTCTGCATTATTCCAACCAGTCCACCGGAAATGTCTGGAAGATCACCGCCCCTTCGGGCGAGCGCCGTCAGGTGCGTTCGGCGGGCTGGCTGACCGTAAATGACGGGCAGTCATTGCTGCAAGCGGCCATCAGCGGTCTGGGTATCGCTTATCTTCCCTCCTTCCTATGTGCCGACGCTTTGAAAAAAGGGCTGGTCGAAGAGGCGCTCCCCGATCTGCCGGATGACCCGCTGGGGATCTATGCGATCTACCCTCCGGGTCGCTATACGCAGCCCAAAGTGCGGGCATTCATGGATTTTCTGGTCGACACCTTTCAGGATCGCGGCCCCGACAACTGGTAAGCGCCAGAGCATCTGACACGGCAGATCCACCTCGGGCTGGACGCGGAGGTGGGTTTTGCGCATGCCATGGAGGTGCTCCGGCACACCATCCGCTGCATCGTTTTCCAACCGGACATGCCTGCCGCCCTGCCCCGCCACCTGTCGCGCGGCCTGACAAGGGCGCGGATCAGGCGGCTGTCGATCCGTCGGGGCGGCCTCGACGTGGTTCTGCGCCTCGGTCGGGCAGAACGCGTTCGTCAGGATGTAGAGCTCCGGATCAATCAGATCCGGAGCTCTACGGACCATATCCATAGGTCCGGAACCTAGTCGAGATGGGTCGAGGTCAGCACGACCTCCACCCGACGGTTGGCGCGCCGTCCCTCTTCCGTCAGGTTGGTGGTGATCGGTGCCAGCCAGCCTGCGCCTTGGGCGTCGATCCGTTCGGGGGCGATACCGTAATCACTGATCAGACGCGCCCGAACGGCTGCGGCACGGCGTTTGGACAGGTCGATATTGCCCTCCAACGCGCCTTCCATATCGGTATGCCCCACCAGAGCGATTGTCGCATCGGGTGCGGAGGCCAGATAATCGGCCAGCGCCGCAAGACTGTCATAGCTGCCGGGCTTCAGCTTGTCCGAGCCGCTATCGAAATCGAGCCCGCCCAGAATGCCGTGCCCCTCGGTTTGCAACAACGTTCCGATAGGACGCTTTTCGGCGCCGGTGCTGGCCCCAGTGGTGATCTGCAACGGGTTATCGGGGCGGGCGGCATCCACAATGCCCGCGCTTAGCGTGGTCAGGTTCACAAAACCGGAATTGGAGGAACGGCTCACCGTCAATGCCAGATATTCCGGCCCCTTACGGGCGGCCAGATACAGGAAATCACCCAGATCGATATGCATACCCGGCTCGGGCAGGAGATCCAGCTGATACCGGAAATCGAACCCGCCGCAGGCATCCGTGGCACAATCATACAGCACCGTGTAGCCCGCATCCTCGATCTGCGCCCGTAGCGGAGCCAGAATTTGCAAGGTGGTCTGCTGATTGCCACGCAGACGCCATGCCGTATCGATCCGCGTGCCCTCGAGCGCGCGGGAAGGCGCGCGCGACTTGACCGTCCACGGGCCGGTCAGCAGGCTGTAATCGGTGGCGGGATTACTGTCAGAGGCGCTGATCGAGGCATCCTCGGGCAGATCGAGCTGGATCGGTTCGGCCCATGCCTGTCCTGCGCAAAGACCAAAGACGGCAAGAAGGGCACAAGCAGGACGAAGACAGATCATAAAACTTCCCGACGGTAATGGTAACGACATAGAGGCTGCATCCCGAGCCGGTTGTAAAGCGCGAGAGCTGCGGAATTTTCCGTCCGCACCACCAGAGACAGCCGCTCGGCACCATTCTGCGCAGCCCAGAACGCGGCCTCGGCCATGATATTGCGTGCCACCCCCTGACGACGGAACGCGGGCGAGACAACCAGCGCATGCAGCATGGCCTCGGTCTGCGCGCAGGCCACAAAGGCCGCTCCGGCGGGACGGTCGCAGGCACGCCCCAAAACCACGCAGGACGGCCCCTTGGCCCGCGCCATCACCGCCTGACGGGCGGCATCGATCCCGTCCTGTGCGAAGAGCTCGCGCATGATCGCAAGCGGCGGCCAATGCGCGAACGCCGTCAGATCGGTGGCCTCCTGCGGCAGGTCTTCCAGCCGCGCCCCCAAAATGACCACCTCATCATAGGCTTCCATGCCACGCGCCGCCAAAGCCGCATCCAGCGGCTCCTGCCCGTCGCGGACCTGAAAGATTGCAGGCTGCGACAGGGCATGATGCCCTGCGATCGCCGCATCGATATCGGCCTCGTCCAGCGGCAGGGTCAAGCTGGCCGAACCGACCCGATTGCCCGCGCCGCGCCCCTCGCGCAGGGTAAACCCACCCACGTCGCGATAAGAGGCGGCAGGCCATGTCGCATCGACCAGATCATAGAGACGCGGGCTCATTCGCCCTCCGGAAACGCGGTCTTCAATGCGGCGAATGCCGCCTCGAGCCGCGCTTCATCCTGCCCGCGCACCACAAGGTTCACGCCGTAATTCCCGTCGGTGACAAAGGGATAGGACCCGAAGGACAGATCATCATAGGTCTGGGCCAGATCGCGCAGCGGCTCGGCAATCTCGGATTCGGGGCGCAGCACCCGCAAGCTGCGCGACAGAACCGGCGCGCCGCCCGTAAGCGTCGGCAGCACGCTTGCCACCATCGCCTGAAACACATTAGGCACGCCTGCCATCACATGCACATTGCCCATGGTAAATCCGGGCGCGACAGAGACAGGGTTGTCGATCAGCGTGGCCCCTTCGGGGATGCGCGCCATCCGCATCCGCGCGGGCGTGAACTCGGCCCCGCGTGCGGCATAATGCGCCGCCAGCAGCGCCTTTGCATCCTCGCGCACATCCACCTTCGCGCCAAAGGCCGCCCCCACCGCATCGGCGGTGATGTCATCATGGGTCGGCCCGATCCCGCCCGAGGTAAACAGCGTGTCATAGGCCGCTGACAGCGCATGGATCGCGCTGACGATCTGGTCCTGATCATCCGCAACAATCCGCACCTCCTTCAGGTCGATCCCCGCCTTGGTCAGCTCGCCCGCAAGATAATAGGCATTGCCCTCGCGGGTGCGCCCCGACAGGATTTCGTCACCAATGATCAGGATCGCGGCAGTAGGATTGGACATGGGTTTATCTCCTTTGCACATAGGTATAGGCCGGGTTGCGAGGGGCGGAAAGCCCAAGCCCTAGTCATTGCCCGCTTTTGTGATTAACTAGGGGGTAAGCGAATGAAGGAGAAAGCCGGTGGATGAAGCCCAAGGCCGCGTGACGAAAGACGGGATCCGCATCTATAATACCGAAGAGGACTTCGACGGCATCCGAGCCGCCTGTGCCGTGACCTCGCAGATCCTCGACGAGGTGGCAGACCATGTCCGCCCCGGCATCACCACGATGGATCTGGAGACCTTCATCCGCAAACGGGTCGAAGAGCTAGGCACCACCTCGGCCACCATCGGCTATCGCGGCTACCAGCATGCCTCCTGCATCTCGGTCAACCACGTCGTCTGCCACGGCATTCCGGGCGATAAGGTGATCAAGGATGGCGACATCCTGAACATCGATATCACCGTCATCAAGGATGGCTGGTTCGGCGACAGCTCGCGCATGTATGTGGCGGGCAATCTGACCCGCAAAGCCGAGCGCCTGATCCAGGTGACCTATGACGCGCTGATGATCGGCATCGATCAGGTCAAACCCGGCAATACCTTCGGCGATATCGGCCATGCGATCCAGAAATATGTCGAAGGCAACCGCATGAGCGTGGTGCGTGACTTCTGCGGCCACGGCGTGGGCCGCGTCTTCCACGCCCCGCCAAATGTGCTGCACTATGGCCGCGCGGGCTCGGGGGCTGTGCTGGAAGAAGGCATGATCTTCACGATCGAGCCGATGGTCAATCTGGGCCGCCCCGACACCAAGGTACTGGCCGATGACTGGACCGCCGTCACCCGCGACAAATCGCTCTCGGCGCAATTCGAACATTGCGTGGGCGTCACGGCAGATGGCTGCGAGATTTTCACCCTCAGCGCCAAGAACCGCTTCCACCCGACATGGGGCTGAACGGGGGGCTAAACGGGTGGATAACGCGCCCGGAAGGCCGCGCGCGGCCTGACCGATTTTGACGGGGTCTCGATGGCCCCGTTAAAATCGGCCCCGCCTCAGATTTCTTCCACCATAGACACCCCGCGCAAGGACCGGATCGCCCCTTTGATCTGCGGGTTCACCGGAAAATCGCGCCCCGTCGCCAATTCATAGCGACAGTTCTTCTCGGCATCGAACACCGTGAAACTGATCGGCCCGCGCGAGCGCACCTTGCCCTCTTCCTCCAGCCGCCCCAAGAGCGACGCAATCGACGGCACGGCCTCCGGTGTTTCCACGTGAATCATCAACCCCGTGCCACCGGCATCGGCCACCATCGTATCCACGGGGCTGGCCGAACCGGCGACCATCCGCACCGACTCGCCATCCACCTCGACCTTGACGTTCAGCACCAGAAGCCGCCCCGTCTCCAGCACCGCGCGTGACGCCTCCAGCGCCTCGGACCAGAAGGCCACCTCATAGGGCCCCGAGGCATCCGACAGCGCGACAAAGGCAAAACGGTTGCCCTTGGCCGATTTCTTCTCGCGCACCGAGGCCACCTCGCCCGCGATCTTCGCCGCAAAGGGGCCGTTCAGCGCCTTGGCGTGGATCTCGTCGAGCGTCATCACCTTCTTGCGCTTGAGCGCGGGCATATAATCTTCCAGCGGATGGCCCGAGAGATAGAAGCCGATGGCCTTATGCTCCTCGGACAGTTTCTCGCCCGGCAACCAGTCATCGGTATCGGCCATGCGCGGCGGCGGAAGATCATCGCCCGCATCGCCAAACAAAGACACCTGCGCCGAATTCTTCGCCTCGATCACCGCCCCCGACCATGCCACCAGACTGTCCAGCGACTGGAACACCCGCTTGCGGTTCGGGTCCAGCTGGTCAAAGGCCCCTGCCCGCGCCAGCATCTCCAAGGGCCGCTTGCCGACCCGTTTCAGATCGACGCGGCGGGCGAAATCAAAGAGATCTCGGAAGGGCTTATCCTTCCCCTCGACCTGACGCGCCCTGACGATCATCTCCATCGCCTCGACACCCACATTCTTCAGCGCGCCCAAAGCATAGACCAGCTTCTGGTCCACCACATCAAAGGTCGCCAAAGAACGGTTCACACAGGGCGGCACGATCTCGGCGCCCAAGCCCTTCTTGACCTCCTGCGCATAGATCGCAAGCTTCTCTGTCAGATGGATATCGCAATTCATCACCCCGCCCATGAACTCGACAGGGTGATTGGCCTTCAGCCAAGCGGTGTAATAGCTGACCACCGCATAGGCGGCGGCGTGGGATTTGTTGAAGCCGTAATTGGCGAATTTCTCCAGAAGGTCGAAGACCTCCGAGGCCTTCTTCTTATCGACCCCGTTCTTCGCCGCCCCCGATTCAAACTTCGGGCGCTCGGCATCCATCGCCTCCTTGATCTTCTTACCCATCGCGCGGCGCAGAAGGTCGGCCCCGCCCAGCGTATAGCCCGCCATCTCCTGCGCGATCTGCATCACCTGTTCCTGATAGACGATGATGCCTTGGGTCTCGGCCAGAATATGGTCGATGGTCTTATGCACGGATTCCAGAGGCTTGCGCCCGTGTTTCACATCGCAATAGGTCGGGATATTCTCCATCGGACCCGGGCGATACAAAGCCACCAGCGCCACGATATCCTCGATACAGGTGGGCTTCATCTGGCGCAGCGCCGATTTCATCCCCTCGGATTCCACCTGAAACACCGCAACCGTATGCGCGCTGGAGTAAAGATCATAGGTCTTCTGATCATCCAGCGGAATAAGGTTGATCTGGTTCTCGCCCCCCGCCGCCGGTTCATAAAGCTGGTTGCCATGCGCATCCACATGGAGCGGCCTGCCGGATTTGAAGATCAGGTTCATTGCCGATTGCACGACGGTCAGTGTCTTCAGACCCAGAAAGTCGAATTTCACCAGACCCGCGCTTTCAACCCATTTCATATTGAACTGGGTCGCCGGCATATCGGATCGCGGATCCTGATAGAGCGGCACCAGATGGTCCAGCGGACGGTCGCCAATCACCACCCCTGCCGCGTGGGTCGAGGCATTGCGCAGCAATCCTTCCACCTGCTGGGCATATTTCAACAGCCGTGCCACGACCTCTTCGTTCTTTGCCGCCTCGCGCAGACGCGGCTCATCGGCCAGCGCCTTCTCGATCGACACGGGCTTCACCCCCTCGACGGGGATCATCTTGGACAACCGGTCCACCTGCCCGAAGGACATCTGCAAGACACGCCCCACATCGCGCACGGCGGCCTTCGACAGAAGCGCACCGAAGGTGATGATCTGGCCCACCTTCTCGCGCCCGTATTTCTGCTGCACATATTTGATCACCTCTTCGCGGCGATCCATGCAGAAGTCGATATCGAAGTCCGGCATCGAGACCCGCTCGGGGTTCAGGAAGCGTTCGAACAGCAGCGAATAGCGCAAGGGATCAAGGTCGGTAATGGTCAGCGCATAGGCCACAAGCGAACCTGCCCCCGACCCCCGCCCCGGCCCCACCGGAATATCATGCGCCTTCGCCCATTTGATAAAGTCGGCCACAATCAGGAAGTAGCCCGGAAATCCCATCTGTTCGATGATCCCAAGCTCGAATTTCAGCCGCGCCTCATAGTCCTCGACAGGGGCCGCCGCCTCGATCACCTCAAGCCGGTTGCGCAGGCCCTCCCACGCCTGACGGCGCAATTCCTCGACCTCGTCATCGGCGAATTTGGGCAGGATCGGGTCAATCTTCGAGGCCCCATAAGCACAGCGCCGCGCGATCTCGACGGTATTCTCCAAAGCCTCCGGCAGATCGGAAAACAGCGCCACCATCTCGGCTTCGGATTTGAAATAATGCTGGGGCGTCAAACGGCGGCGCGGCTCGATCTGGTCGACATAGGCCCCCTCCGCAATGCAGATCAGCGCATCATGCGCCTCGTACATCTCGGCCTTGGGAAAATAGACATCATTGGTGGCCACCAGCGGCAGCCCCATCTCATAGGCCATTTCGACAAAGCCGCGCTCGGTCAGACGTTCGGCTTCGGTATTGCGCCCATCCTCGCCCGGATGACGCTGCAATTCGACATAGAGACGGTCGGGATAAATCGCGGCCAGACGCTCCATCAGCGCCCGCGCCCGATCCGGCTGGCCATTCTGCAAGAACTTGCCCACAGGCCCCTCCGCCCCGCCGCTCAGACAGATGATCCCCTCGGAATGCGCCGCAAGCTGCTCGGTGGTGACCTGCACCAGATCGCCATTCTTGCCCACATAGAGGCAGGTCGACAGCTCCATCAGGTTCTCGTAACCCGTCTCGTTCTGGGCCAGAAGCACCACTGGCGCCGGCAGCCGGATCTTTTCACCCGGTCGCGCCGGATCATAGGCCACAGACACCTGACAGCCCAGAATAGGCTGCAATCCCGCCCCCTTCGAATTGACCGAAAACTCCAAAGCGGAAAACATCGCATTGGTGTCGGTCACGGCAACGGCGGGCATATTGGCCGCGTCACACATCTTGATCAGCTTCTTGACGGGCACAGCCCCCTCAAGCAGCGAATATTCGGTATGGACGCGCAGGTGAATGAATCGAGGCTCTGTCATACCCGTCAATCTACGCGCGCAAACCACCCGCGAAAAGCCTGATCGCACGAACAGCCTGTCAAATTTCCTCCCGCCACATCACAAGCTCCGCTTTTTCCGATTGACCGTTTTTCATACAGGTCGCACAATTTACAGGCACGTTACCCGCCGCCCCGCCGCCAGATTCCGGTTCAGCCTTGCATCATCTCCACCCGATACGCTTTTCTGGGCTTGGGGTTCTGCCAGACAGAACCGCGCCTCCGTTCTACGCCACATCGGGCGGGGTCGCACTTCACAGCTGTACCGTGGCGAAAGTCTTCTCATGGAAATTACGTTTCTTCTCAACGGAGAAACCCGCCGCGTTGCCCTAAGCGACCCGACGCAATCGGTCCTCGACTGGCTGCGCGCCGAAGGCCTCACCGGAACAAAAGAAGGCTGCAACGAAGGCGATTGCGGCGCCTGCACGGTCATCCTCACCGATGCCGCAGGCTCCAGACCGCTCAACGCCTGTATCCTGATGATGCCGCAGCTTCATGGCCGCGCCCTGCGCACGGTCGAAGGCATCAGCGGCCCAAAAGGCCAGTGCCACCCCGTGCAGGACAGCATGATCACCCATCACGGCAGCCAATGCGGCTTCTGCACACCGGGCATCATCGCCTCGCTGGCCTGCGCCCACCAGAACGACCAGACCGACCACGACGACCTTCTCGCGGGCAACCTCTGCCGCTGCACGGGCTACGCCCCGATCATCCGCGCAGCCAAAGCCGCCAGCCACAGCCCGAAACCCGACTGGATGGACAGCCCCCTCCAGCTGCCGGAAATATCCTCGGAGGGTGAATGGTCCGCAGGACCAGAGGGAGGCAGACAGCCTCCCTTCCTCCCCCGCTCCACCAAAGATCTGGCCGATTGGTATCTTGCACACCCGCAGGCCACGCTGATCGGCGGCGCCACCGATGTCGGGCTCTGGGTCACCAAGAAACTACAAGACCTGCCCCTCGTGGCCTTCCTCGGCCAATGCGAAGACCTCGCGCAGATCAAGGAAACCGACACCCATCTCACCGTAGGTGCCGCCACCACAATCGCTGCCCTGCGCCGCGCGGTCGCTCCGCATCTGCCCAGTTTCGCCGAGCTCCTGCGCCGCTTTGCCTCGGAGCAGGTGCGTCAGGCGGCCACTCTGGGCGGCAATATCGCCAATGGCTCGCCCATCGGCGACACGCCCCCCGCCCTCATCGCCCTTGGCGCCACGCTCACCCTGCGCCAAGGCGACAGCCGCCGCGAGATGCCGCTTGAGGACTTCTTCCTCGACTACGGCAAACAGGACCGCCGCGCGGGTGAATTCGTCGAAAGCCTCACCTTCCCGAAATCCGCCCCGCAGTTCCGCGCCTATAAGCTGTCGAAACGCTTCGATCAGGATATCTCCGCCGTCTGCGCCGCCTTCAACCTGACCCTTGACGGGACCACCATCACGTCAGCCCGCGTGGCTTTCGGCGGCATGGCAGGCACGCCAAAACGGGCCAGCGGCTTCGAGGCGCTCTTGACCGGCAAGCCCCTGTCGGATGAGACCTTCCGCGCGGCGCTCCCCGCACTTGGCCTCGACTTCCAGCCAATGTCCGATATGCGCGCCTCGGCCCATTACCGCCTGAAAGCCGCCGAAGGGCTGGCGCTGCGCTATCTGGCCGATCTCACGGGCCAGCATAGCTCTATTCTGGAGGTCCAGCCATGAGCGTCGCCAAACCGCTGCCCCATGACTCCGCCCGCCTGCATGTAACCGGACAGGCACGTTATCTCGATGACCTGGCCGAACCCAAAGGCTGCCTGCATCTGGCCTTCGGCCTTTCAACCGAGGCCAGCGCCGAGATCACCGATATCGACCTCACAGAGGTCCTCGCCAGCGAGGGCGTGATCACGGTCCTCACTGCCGCCGATATTCCGGGCGAGAATGACGCCTCGACCGACCGCGGCTGGCACGAGCCCCTACTGGCCGAGGGCGAGGTCCATTACATAGGCCAGCCCGTCTTCATCGTGGTCGCCACCTCGCACCGACTGGCGCGTATCGCCGCCCGCCGCGCCCGCATCACCTATGCACCCCGTACGCCGATCCTGACCATCGACCAAGCCATCGCCCGTGAAAGCTGGTATGAGGGCGGGCCGATCATCTGGGAAAACGCCGACCCAACCGAGGCTTTGGCACAGGCGGCTTTCACCGCCCATGGAAGCATCGAGATCGGCGGTCAGGAGCATTTCTACCTTGAAGGCCAAGCCGCCATGGCCGAGCCGCAGGATCAGGGGATGATCCTGCGCGTCTCGAGCCAGCACCCGACCGAGGTGCAGCATAAGGTGGCCGAGGCCCTAGGCCTGCATATGCATGACGTACGCATAGAGATGCGGCGCATGGGCGGCGGTTTCGGCGGCAAGGAAAGCCAAAGCAACCAGCCCGCCATCGCCTGCGCCGTGGCCGCCCATGTTACGGGGCGCGCCTGCAAGATGCGCTATGACCGCGATGACGATATGACCATCACCGGCAAGCGCCATGACTTCCGCGTGGACTACCAGATCGGAGCGGATGCCGATGGCCGCATTACCGGCGCGATCTTGCGCCAGTTCGCCCGCTGTGGTTGGTCGATGGATCTGTCGCTGCCGGTCTGCGACCGCGCCATGCTGCATGCCGATGCCGCCTATCACATCCCCGCGCTGCGCGTCGAAAGCCTGCGGCTGCGCACCAATACCCAATCCAACACCGCCTATCGCGGCTTTGGCGGCCCGCAGGGCATTTTGGGCACCGAAGCCGCCATCGAGCATCTGGCGCAGGTGATGGGCCTTGATCCTCTGGACTTACGGCGGCGCAATTACTACCCCGAGATGGGCCAAGACCCCGCCCCCACCCATTACGGCCAGCCGGTCGAGGATAGCGTCCTGCAGGCGCTGACCGACAGTCTGACCACCCGCGCCGATTTCGCCGCCCGCCAGAAGGCAGTGGCCGATTGGAACGCCGCCAATCCGGTGCTGAAAAAGGGTATCGCGCTGGCGCCTGTGAAATTCGGGATCTCTTTCACGCTTAGCCATCTCAATCAGGCGGGCGCTTTGGTGCATGTCTATCAGGATGGCACGGTGCGGCTGAACCATGGCGGCACCGAGATGGGTCAGGGTCTGCATATCAAGGTCTGTCAGGTGGCGGCCAAGGTCTTCGGCCTGCCGCTCAGCCAGATCCGCATTTCGGCCACCGATACCGATAAGGTGCCCAATACCTCGGCCACGGCGGCTAGCTCGGGGGCCGATCTGAACGGCATGGCGGTGAAAGCGGCCTGCGACACGATCCGCGACCGGATTGCGGGCTTTCTGGCCCAGCGCGAAGGCTGCTCGCCTGATGCGGTGCGTTTTGAGGACGGCTTTATCACCGCAGGCGCCTATCGCGGCACCTTTGCCGAAGTGATCACCGCCGCCTATGAGGCGCGGATCAGCCTGTCCTCGACGGGCTATTACGCCACCCCCGAAATCTCCTGGGACCGGACAACGGGCACCGGCCACCCTTTCTATTACTTTGCCTATGGCGTCTCGATTGCCGAGGTGGTGATCGACCGTCACACCGGCGAGAACCGCATCCTGCGTGCCGATATCCTGCATGATGCAGGGGCCTCGCTGAATCCCGCGATTGACCAAGGTCAGGTCGAGGGCGGTTTCGTGCAAGGCGCGGGCTGGCTGACGACCGAGGAACTGGTCTGGGATGACAAAGGCGCTTTGCGCACCCATGCGCCCTCGACCTATAAGATCCCCGCCTGCTCGGACAGGCCGCGGATTTTCAACGTGAATCTCTGGGACCAGCCCAACCGGAAGGAAACGATCTACCGCTCCAAAGCGGTGGGCGAGCCGCCCTTCGTCCATGGCAATGCGGTGTTCTTCGCGCTGCAGAATGCGGTGGCGGCCTGTGGTCCGAACTGGCCTGCCTTGCGTGCGCCTGCAACCCCCGAGGCCATTTTAGAGGCCATCGCGCGGGCCGAGGGCGCGGCATGAGCTTTGACCCCGCCCGCCTGCGCCACTCAGCCCCCTTCACCCGCGTCCTTGTGGCAGGGGTCAAGGGATCCACCCCGCGCGAGGCAGGCGCCGAGATGCTGGTATTTGCGGACCGTATCCAAGGCACCATTGGCGGCGGCGCGCTGGAATATAGCGCCATCCAAGAGGCCCGCGCAGGCCGGACGGGCCGCCAGACCATCCCGCTTGGGCCTGCTATGAACCAATGCTGCGGCGGTGCGGTGACCTTGGCCTATGAGGCAATCACCCCGCAGGATATGGCGCGCGAGTTCGGGGCGCTGCATGCCCGCCCCTTAGACGGGCCTGCCGAGATGCCGCTGTCGGTCCATCGCGCGCTGGCGCGTTACCGCGACCGTGGGCAGTTGCCGCCGCTTCTGATTGACGGCTGGCTGGTGGAACCCGTGGCGCCTCCGGCCTTGCCGCTGTGGATCTGGGGCGCGGGCCATGTGGGGCGTGCGATTGCCACGACCCTTGCGCCCTTCCCCGACTACGCGATCTATCTGGCCGATACCGATGCGGCGCGCTTTCCCGAGGTGCTGCCGCAGGGTGTCACGCCGCTGATCGCCGCAAACCCCGCCGATCTGGTGCCTCTCGCGCCCCTCCATGCGCATCACTATGTGCTGACCTATTCCCATGCGCTGGATCTCGATCTGTGCCACCGATTGCTGACCCGTGGCTTCGGCCATCTGGGGCTGATTGGCTCTGACACCAAATGGGCGCGGTTCCGCAACCGCCTGCGGGATTTGGGCCACAGCCCAGAGAAAATCGGGCAAATACAATGCCCCATCGGGGACCCGAGCCTTGGCAAACATCCGCAGGCCATTGCGATAGGGGTGGCCGCCGGAGTATTGAGACAAAAGACGACCATCCGGTCAAAACCCGACAGTCAGGACGCAAGAGAAGCATGAGCGATCCCCTATTGAAACTTGAGGGCCTGACCAAGGCCTATCCGGGCGTGATCGCCAATAGCGATGTCGGCTTCGAGATCGGTCAGGGCGAGATCCATGCGCTTCTGGGCGAGAATGGCGCGGGCAAATCGACGCTGGTCAAGATGATCTACGGGCTGGTGAAGCCTGACGCGGGCCGGATGACCTTCCGCGGGCAGGCCTATGCGCCCCCCGAGCCTCGGGCCGCGCGGGCGAGCGGCGTGGCAATGGTGTTCCAGCATTTCTCGCTGTTCGATGCGCTGAATGTGGCGGAAAACGTCGCCTTGGGGATGGAAAACCCGCCCCCCATGCGCCAGCTTTCCCGCCGTATCCGCGAGATTTCCACCCAATACGGGTTGCCCTTGGACCCTGCCCGCCTTGTGGCCGATCTTTCGGCAGGCGAACGCCAGCGGGTGGAGATCGTGCGCTGTCTGCTGCAGGCCCCCAAGCTTCTGATCATGGACGAGCCGACCTCGGTGCTGACCCCGCAGGAGGTCGAGATCCTGTTCCGCACCCTGCGCCAACTGGCTGCCGAGGGCACGGCGATCCTGTATATCAGCCACAAGCTGGAGGAGATCCGCTCGCTTTGTGACCGTGCGACCATCCTGCGCGGCGGCAAAGTGGTGGGTGATGCGATCCCGCGCGAGAAATCCGCCCGCGAGCTGGCCGAGATGATGGTGGGCGCCGAGCTGAAGGTGACCGACCGCGAGGGCCGGACCCTTGGCGATGTGGTGCTTGAGGTGCAGCGCCTCAGCCTGCCGCCGCAATCGCAATTCGGGGTGTCGCTGAAGGATGTGGCCCTGCGGCTGCGCGCGGGCGAGGTGCTGGGTATCGGCGGTGTGGCGGGCAACGGGCAGGAGGAACTGCTGGCGACCTTAGCGGGCGAGCGCCCCTCGGCTGCGGGCAGCGTGGTGCTGGCGGGGCGCGATGTCTCGGGGCTTGGTCCCAACGAGCGCCGCGCCTATGGCCTCTTGACCGCCCCCGAGGAACGGCTAGGCCATGCCGCCGTCCCCGCCATGAGCCTGACCGAAAACACCCTGCTGACCGGCACCATCCGCCGGCCCTTGGCCAAGGGGGGCATGGTCGACATGGCCGCCGCCCGCGCCTTTGCCGAAGAGATCATCACCGCGTTTGATGTGCGCACTCCGGGGCCGCATGTGGCCGCGCGTGCGCTCTCTGGCGGCAACCTGCAGAAATTCGTGGTCGGGCGCGAGGTGCTGCAAGAGCCTGTCGTTCTGGTGGTCAACCAGCCCACTTGGGGGGTGGATGCGCTGGCAGCGGCCTCGATCCGGCAGGCGCTGCTGGATGTGGCGGCCAAGGGCGGCGCGGTCATCGTGATTTCTCAGGATCTGGACGAGTTGATGGAAGTTTCCGACCATTTTGCCGCGCTGAACGCGGGCTCTCTGTCGCCGCCGCGCCCGACCAAAGGGCTGAGCATCGAGGAAATCGGCCTGATGCTGGGCGGCGCGCATGGAATGGGTGATGCCGCGCCAGATAGGGTAGCGGAGGCAGACGCATGATCACTCTGGTGCGCCGCCCGACGCCTTCGCGCCACTGGGCGTGGTCCACGCCGCTCCTTGCGGTCCTTGCCACCATTCTGGCGGGAGGGCTGCTCTTTGCCCTGCTGGGCAAGGACCCGTTTGATGCGATCAAGGCGATCTTCTGGGACCCGATCCTTGGCCAGAACGCTTTTTACTACCGAAGCCAGCTTCTGGTGAAAGCCGCCCCCCTGATCCTGATCGCCGCAGGGCTCGCCGTGGGCTTCCGCGCCGGTATCTGGAATATCGGGGCCGAGGGGCAGTATATCATCGGCGCCATCGCGGGCGCTTGGCTGGCGCTGCATATCTATCCTGCCGAGGCCGCGTGGCTGTTTCCCGCGATGATCGTGCTGGGCGCGCTTGGCGGGCTGGTCTGGGGGCTGATCCCCGCACTGCTGAAGGTCTGGTTTGGCGTCAACGAGATCCTCGTGTCGCTGATGCTGGTCTATGTGGCGGAGAACCTGCTGGCCTATATGGCGTTCGGCCCGCTGAAAAACCCCGAAGGGTTTGGCATGCCCGGATCGCGCAACCTCCAGCAATACCCTTCGGCCTTCAATGGCGAGCTGATCGCGGGCACGGGGGCGCATTGGGGCGTGGTGGCCGCGCTGATTGCAGTGATCTTCACCTATATCCTGATGCACCGCCATATCGCGGGCTTTCGTATCCGCGTGGCAGGCGAGGCCCCGCGGGCGGCGCGTTTTGCGGGCGTCGTGCCGGCACGGCTGGTGATCTTCTGCCTGTGCCTGTCGGGCGCGTTTGCAGGTATGGCGGGGCTGTTCGAGGTGGCTGGCCCCTCGGGACGGATCAGCGACAGCTTCAACGCGGGCTATGGCTTCACCGCCATCATCGTGGCCTTTCTGGGCCGCCTGCATCCGGTGGGCATCCTTCTGGCGGGGCTGTTGATGGCGCTGACCTATATCGGCGGCGATGTCGCACAGCAGATGCTGCAACTGCCACCCTCGGCCATTCAGGTCTTTCAGGGGATGCTGCTGTTTTTCCTGCTGGGGTTCGACGTGCTGACGAATTACCGTATCACCTTCGGGAGGCGCCCATGAGCCGCCGCCTGCCTTCGCTCCACCGGCCCATTCTGGCCCTGATGGGGTTTCTGGCTGGCTTGGGCGGCTATTACGTGCTGATCTGGACCACCACCGCCATCCTCTACGTGCCACTGGCAATCGGGCTTCTGGCGATGTGGGAAATGACGCGGCGGATCTCGGAATTCGCCCGCCGCAGGGTTCTGCCCAAGGACTGGGCCGATGACGAGATCCCCCCCGAAGACGATACGATCCATGCCAGACGTGCGGTGCGGTCCCTGCGCAGGTCGCGCCCCGATATGGTCGTTTTCGCGCTGGCCTGTGTGATCGGTCTCGGGCTGGCCTATCTGTTCTGGGGGCCACTTCCCGGCCTCGAGCCCCCCCGCACAAGCTATGGAGTCGTCAAATGATCGGCGGTATCGATATTGTCACTCTGATCGCCATGCTGATGACCGCCTCGACGCCGGTCCTGCTGGCGGCCACGGGCGAGTTGGTGGTGGAACGCTCGGGCGTGCTGAACCTCGGGGTCGAAGGCATGATGATCATGGGGGCCATCGGCGGTTTTGCCGCTGCGGTGGCCACGGGAAGTCCGGTGGCGGGGTTTGCGGCGGCGGCGTTATCGGGCGTGGTGATGGCGCTGCTTTTCGGGCTGCTGACGCAGATCTTCCTATCAAACCAGGTGGCGACGGGGCTGGCGCTGACGCTCTTCGGGCTGGGGCTCTCGGCGCTTTTGGGCAAATCCTTCGAAGGCGTGCGCCCGCCCGCGACCGGCAAGATCGACTTCGGGCCGCTGAGCGATCTGCCGGTGCTGGGCCGCATCCTGTTTTCACATGACTGGGTGGTCTATCTGTCGCTGGCCCTTTGCGCCGCCACTTGGGCCTTTCTGAAATTCACCCGCGCGGGGCTGATCCTGAAAGCCGTAGGCGAAAACCATGACGCCGCCCATGCGCTTGGCTACCGCGTTATCGCGATGCGCTTTGCCGCGCTGGCCTTTGGCGGCGCGCTGGCGGGGATCGGGGGCGCCTATCTCAGCCTCGTGCGGGTGCCGCAATGGACCGAGGGCATGACCGCAGGCGCGGGCTGGATCGCGCTGGCCATCGTGGTCTTTGCCTCATGGCGCCCCGAACGCGCGTTGATCGGATCTTATCTTTTCGGGGGCATTACGGCGCTACAACTCCAGCTACAGGCGGCAGGCTATTCCATTCCGGTACATCTGCTGTCGATGGCCCCCTATCTCGTCACGATCGTGGCGCTCGTCCTTTTGTCGATGACCCACCGGCATGGCGCACAGGCCGGACCGGGAAGTCTCGGAAAATCCTTCCATGCCTCTCGTTGAGGGGCTAGTCTCGGGGTGCATAAAGATGCCCGCAATCCAAGGGGAACCTTCCATGAAACGCAGAACTTTCCTTGCCTCCTCGGCTGCTATGGCCGGCATTGCCGCCACCGGCGCACCGGCTTTCGCACAGGACGATCCGCTGAAGATCGGCTTCATCTATGTCGGCCCCGTGGGCGATATGGGCTGGTCCTACCAGCATGATCAGGGCCGTCAGGCGATCGAGGCCGAATATGGCGACAAGATCCAGACCAAGTTCATTGAATCGGTTCCCGAAGGCCCCGATGCCGAGCGCGCGCTGACCTCTCTGGCGCTGGAAGGCCATGAGCTGATCTTTGCGACCTCTTTCGGCTATATGGATTCCGTGATCAATGTTGCGGCCAAATTCCCGAATGTGAAATTCGAGCATTGCACGGGCTACAAACGCGCCGAGAATGTCGGCACCTATGATGCACGCTTCTATCAGGGTCGCGCCATTCAGGGCACCATCGCAGGGCGCATGACCAAGTCGAACAAGATCGGCTATATCGGCTCTTTCCCGATCCCTGAAGTGATCCAAGGGATCAATGCGGCCTATATCCACGCCAAGAAGGTCAATCCCGATGTGCAGATCTCGGTGGTCTGGGCCTATACATGGTTCGACCCCGCCAAAGAGGCCGATGCCGCAGCTGCCCTGATCGCCGATGGTGTCGATGTGATCTTGCAGCATACCGATTCCACCGCGCCGCAGGCCAAGGCGCAGGAAGCCGGCAATGTGATCACTTTCGGGCAGGCCTCGGATATGTCGAACTTCGCGCCCAAACCGCGCGTCAGCTCGACCATCGACAACTGGGCCCCCTATTACAAAGGGCGCGTTGCGGCCGCTCTGGAAGGGTCGTGGAAGGCCGATGCCACTTGGGGCGGTATCGACAGCGGCATGGTGAAGATCGGTGAAATCACCGATGCGGTGCCCGCCGAAGTCAAGCAGGAGGCCGAGGCGCTGATCGAGGCGATCCGTTCGGGCAGCTACCACCCCTTCACCGGCCCGTTGAAAAAACAGGACGGTTCGGACTGGCTCGCCGAGGGCGAAGTGGCGGATGATGCAACGCTGGCCGGACTGAATTTCTATGTCGAGGGGATTTCCGCCGAAATCCCCGGCTAAGACCTAACCCCTTGGAATGTGAGAAGGGCACCGCCACTGGTGCCCTTTTTCACAACCGGATCCGGGCAGTTCTCGCGGCTGCGGCGAATAAGATCAGGAACATTTATCGGACCGGCTTGGTTATCCACCTGAAAAGACACCCCGCCGTTATCGGGGGTCGCTCAGGAGGAATGATGAAGAGTAAACTTCGTAACACGACCGCCCTCATTGCCGCGCTGGCCACTTTGGCCCCCAGTCTGACGGTCGCGCAAACCATCCCAGCGGTGCCGAAACAGGCCCAGTCCGAAGACCGTCCCGATACGGATCGCGGCAAGATGTCCTCGGGCAAAGAGGACACCGGCCCCAGTCAGGCCCGCGCGACCACCTGTATCGAGACCCAAAGCAAAAACGGCGTCTCCGCCAAGGCCGCAGCAGAGCTGTGCGAAGGCATGACCGCCGCAAGCCCCAATTCCCAGGCCGAAAAGCGCAGCGAGGCGGCGCAATCCGCGCAAGCGCGTGCACAGGCGGATGCACAGACCGAAGCGGCCCGCAAGAAAATGGAGGGCCGCACCGCTGACCCGAAATCCGACCCGAAACCGGACACCGGATCACAGGGCGCGGCCCCTGACGCCAGCCCCGAACTCGGCACCCGAGCCACCTCCAAGGCCAAGGATGAAGGCCAGAACACCGCGCCCGCACCGCGCGCGGACAAAAGCGGTGCCCCACAATCCTCGGCCCAATCCTCCTCGAAGCCTTCGGCCTCGGACGCGGTGAAAAAGGCGACGGCGGAACAGTCCAAGCCCGCAGGTGCCAAACCCGCAGATGGCAGCACGGCATCGAAGACCAAGGCCGGAGAGGCGCGCGACCAGAGCGACGCCCCTCAGGCCAAACCCGCCCCGTCCGATGCCGCAGATCGTAAGGGCAAGGCCGCAGCTTCCGAACAGGACGCAGCGCAGCAAGAGAGCGGCAAGACAGAGGCGCAATCGCTGTCCAAGGCTCTGGCCGAAAAGCAGGCGGCCCAACCGGCAGATCCCCGCGCCGCTGGGGCGAATGCTGAGGCAGCCGCCCCCCGTGACGGCGAAGACAGTCGGCAGGAGACCCAAGAGCCGCGCCGTGTCGAAGAGGCTCTACAGGCCACAGAAGACGCACGCCAGCGCGCCAGCGAAGGGGCGCCGGTGAAGAACGAGGCCCTTGCAGACAAGGCCGACATGCCCGCCGCAGGTGACAAGCCGCGCGCCAACTCCGCAGAGGGGGCGCCGATGACCGAGGAGGTCATTACCAAAGACAATGCGCGTTCCTCTGCCGAGGATTTCGCCACCGCCGTCAATGCCAAACCAAGCCAGAAATCGCCCGAGGCGGACAAGAAATCGGGTCTCTCGGATTTCGAGAAGGTCGCGATTGCAGGGCTTGGGGCGCTGGCCGTCGGGGCGATTTTGCAGAATGGCTCCGAGGTTGCGGTCAATTCCGGCGACCGTGTCGTGGTCCAGAACCCCGATGGCAGCTATGGTCTGATCAAGGATGATAACGCGCTCTTGCGTCAGCCGGGCTCGACGATCCGCACCCGCGATTATGACGACGGCTCGACGCGCACCATCACCGAACGTCCCGATGGCGCGCAGATCGTCACCATTTATGATGCCCAGCGCCGCATCGTCCAGCGGAGCCGGATCGAGCCGGACGGCACGCGCTACATCCTGATCGACGATTCGCGCGGGGCCGCACCTGTGCAGGTCTCCGACCTGCCGCGCGCCAATTTCCGTGATGTCTCCAGCACCAGCAACGAGACCGCCCTGCGCGATGCCTTGGCCCGTAATGCCGATGTGAACCGTGGGTTCACCCTGTCGCAGATCCGTCAGATCCCGTCGGTGCGCGCATTGGCACCGGCCATTTCGGTGGAGAATGTGACATTCGCGACAGGCTCCGCCGCGATCCAGCCCGAGCAGGCGCAGGCACTTTCCGATCTGGGTGAGGCGATCAAGGCCCGTATCCGCGAGAACCCGCAAGAGATCTTCCTGATCGAAGGTCACACCGATGCGGTCGGGAACGCGGCCTATAATCTAGCCCTGTCGGACCGCCGCGCCGAATCGATGGCTCTGGCACTGACGGAATATTTCGACATTCCGCCGGAGAACCTTGTCGTGCAAGGCTATGGCGAGGAATATCTGAAGGAAAACACGCAAGGTGCCTCTGAACAGAACCGCCGCGTGACCATCCGTCGCGTCACCGACCTGCTGCGTGTCGCCGCGAACTGATCCGGAACACGCACCGACGATGTCAGGGCGCCCCAAGCGGGCGCCCTTCGACACTTGCGCTTTGTCATCATGCTCGGGCTCGGTTAAAGACACCCGAGACGCAGATGGAGAATACCATGTCCGCAAAGGCCGAACTGGACGACGGTGGCAAGACATTCACCCTGACCGTAGGGGTCTGGTTCAATACCTACCCTGTGGAAGAGCTGGACGACTGGATCGCCTTCTACCACCGCAACCGCGCCGACCATCCAAAATCGCTGCACAGCTATGATGACACGATTGCCGCGCTGGAAGCCCTGAAAGCTGCGCTGAAGACGTAGCAGGCCATAACCCTGCCCGTCCTCTTGCCCCCTCCGGCCCGACCCTTTTGGCCAGACCCGTTTAGCCAGCCCCGTCCCATCGGCAGGGCAGCACTATCCTGCCCCACGCGGGAACCAAACAAAAACAACGCGCCGTAGCGCGTTTGTCTTTGTTTTCCGAAGATTTGGAAGTGGTGGCGAGGGGGGGACTTGAACCCCCGACCCCACGATTATGAGTCGTGTGCTCTAACCAGCTGAGCTACCTAGCCATTGAGCGGCTATCTACGGTCTGGGCCGCAGAGCGTCAACCCCAATTTCGGAAAATCGTCATCTTTTTCGCATTGCCGCTGCGACAGGGAAAACCGCCCCGTTTTGGCGGCAGATCAATAGACCGTCACCGGCGTGCCAATCTTCACCGCATCATAGAGCGCGATCACATGATCATTGACCATGCGCAAACATCCGTTGGAGACCGCGTGACCGATAGAGCTGGGCTGAGTCGTGCCATGAATGCGGATCGCCGTATCATGCCCGTCCTGATACAGATACATCGCCCGCGCGCCCAAAGGGTTGTTCGGGCCACCCGGCATACCATCTGCATATTTCGCGTAATGGTCGGGCTCGCGTTTGATCATATCGGGCGTGGGCGTCCAGCTTGGCCATTTGACCTTGCGCGCCACAACCGCCTTGCCGCGGAAGACCAGCTCGTTCTTGCCCACGGCAACGCCATAGCGCATCGCAACCCCGGGGGCGGTGATGTGGTAGAGGAAGAACTTATCCGACAGCACGATGATCGAGCCGACCTCCAGCTCGGGCCTCACACGCACCTCGCGCGGATAGAACTGCTGGGCAATCGGCCAGGTTTTGGGGGCAGGCGCAGAAGAGGTCTCGATTTCCTGAGCCAATCCGAGGGTCGGGACCGTCAGAGCAGACAGGCCCGCCAGGCCACCAAGCACAGAGCGACGCTTCATATGTTATCTCCCGTAACAGGCAGATGCCGTTCAACCGCGATGAATCGTCACTTCAAAACCAGCGGTCGAAACCCGCATCTTTATCTTAAAACAGCTTATCCCAAGGCATCCGCGAAAGGAGAGCGCTTGCCAAGATCCTAGAACAGAAAATCTTCACATATCGCAAAGATGACACGTCAAACGGTCCGCGCCTGCTTCGTGGTGCCGGAAATTGCCTCTTTGGCGGTGGTCAATCCGGTGCGGCCTTCCTATCTGGTAAACAGATACGGGACTCGGGGGATGGTGTATGACAGAGCTTCATACAAGGTTTATCGTGGATGGCATGCATTGCGGGGCCTGCACAGGGCGGGTCGAACGGGCCCTTCTGGCCGTTCCCGGCGTGCGGCAGGCCAATGCCAATCTGATGGCCCGCAATGTCACGCTGCACTTCGACAGCCCGACGGAAGGCGGTCCGGCAAGCGCGGATCTGGCCCGCTCGCTGGAGGCGGCAGGCTATCCGGTTGCCGAGGCCGAGGCCGATCTGGCGTCAGACACGGACATCCCTGCCGAGCTACAGAGCCGCGCCCGCGACACCCTGCTGGCGCATCCGGCCATCCTGTCGGTCGAGACCGCCGCGCGCCAGATCGATGTCCGCTACGCGCAAGGCGCGATTGCCCCAAGCGAGATGGTCCGGCTTCTTGCGCCGCTCGGGCTGGAAGCCAAGCCGCGCAAGGCCGAGACCCCGCTGCCCGATCGCGCCCATAAACAGGCCGATGAAACCCGCAAGCTGCGGCGCGATCTGATCGTGTCTGCGGCGCTGACCCTGCCGGTCTTCATTCTGGCGATGGGCAGCCACCTGATCCCCGGCATGCATCATCTGATCGAGATGACGATCGGTGAACGGCTGAGCTGGGTGATCCAGCTTGTCCTGACAACGCTGGTGCTTCTGGGACCGGGGCGGATTTTCCTGACCCTCGGCCTGCCCGCCCTGCAACGCGGCACCCCGGAGATGAACTCGCTCGTGGCGCTCGGGGCGCTGGCGGCATGGGGCTATTCGACCCTTGTGACGCTTGTGCCCTATATGGTGCCCGAAAGCGCGCGCGGCGTCTATTTCGAAGCCGCCGCCACGATTGTCACCCTGATCCTGCTGGGCCGCTGGTTTGAAGCGCGGGCGAAGGGCCGCGCGGGCGAGGCGATCTCGCGGTTGGTGGGCTTGCGCCCCGACACCGCCCGCGTCGAGCGTGGCGAGCAGATCATCGACCTGCCCGTGGCCGAGCTGGCGGCGGGCGATCTGGTCCACCTGCCCCCCGGTGCACGGGTTGCCGCCGATGGCATTGTCACCGAAGGTCAGGGCTGGATCGACGAAGCCATGCTGACAGGCGAAGCCGCGCCGGTCGAGAAATCCGAAGGCAGCAGCATCACCGGCGGCACCGTCAACGGCACCGTGCCGCTTGTCTATCGCGTTACCGCGACCGGCACCGAGACCGTTCTTGCCCGCATCATCGCGATGGTCGAAGAGGCACAGGGCGGCAAGCTTCCGGTGCAGGCACTGGTGGACCGTGTCACGCGGGTTTTCGTGCCGGTGGTGATCGGGCTTTCCCTGCTGACCTTCCTGATCTGGATGATCGCGGGACAGGGCTTCACCCATGCGCTGGTGGCCGGCATTTCGGTGATGATCATCGCCTGCCCCTGCGCGATGGGGCTGGCCACGCCCGTCTCGATTCTGGTAGGCACCGGACGTGCCGCCGAAATGGGGCTTCTGTTCCGGCGCGGTGACGCGCTGCAACGGCTGGCGGAGGTCAAGACCATCGCCTTTGACAAGACCGGCACCCTGACCGAAGGCCGCCCCGTCCTGAGCGACCTGATCGCAGCCCCCGACAGCCCGCCCGCCACCGAGACATTGCGGCTGGCCGCAGGGATCGAGGCGCGTTCCGAACATCCGCTGGCCCATGCGATCTTGCAGGGGGCAGAGACACGCGGCCTTGTCCCTGCCCAGGCCAAGCGGGTGCGCAGCCAGACAGGGCGCGGCCTGACCGGCGAGGCCGACGGGCACAAACTGGTGATCGGCAATGCGGCGGCGCTGAACGAGCATGGCATTGCGACAGACACTCTGAGCGACCAGGCCGATGCGCTGGCGGCCAAAGGGAAAACCCCGATCTGGATCGGCATTGACGGGCAGCTTGCGGCGCTGATGGCGGTCTCCGACCCGATCAAGCCGCAAGCGGTCGAAACTGTGCAGGCGCTCGAGAAGGCGCATGTCGAGACGGCCATGATCTCGGGGGATCTGCGCCGCACGGCACAAAGCGTGGCGCAGGGGCTGGGGATCGGGACGGTTGTGGCCGAGGTTCTGCCCGACGGCAAGGTCGCGGCCATTGAGGACATGAAGCGCAAAGGCACCACCGCATTCGTTGGGGACGGTATCAATGATGCCCCCGCACTGGCCGCAGCCGATATCGGCATCGCCATCGGCACCGGCACCGATGTGGCGATCGAAACCGCCGAGGTGGTGCTGATGCAGGGCGATCCGCGCGGCGTCGGTCAGGCGGTCCATCTGTCGCGTGCGGTGATGCGCAATATCCGCGAGAACCTGTTCTGGGCCTTCGCCTATAATGCCGCGCTGATCCCTGTTGCGATGGGCGTTCTGGTGCCTTTCGGTGGCCCCGGCATGTCGCCGCTTCTGGCAGCGGCGGCTATGGCCTTTTCCTCGACCTTTGTGGTGACGAACGCCCTGCGGCTGCGGCGGTTGAAACTGTAAGCCCGCGCGCATCGGCAGATCCTTGCCGATGCGTCACCCCCACCCTTTCCGTGCGGGAAAGTTTTGGCTAACTGGAGATATCGGTCTTTCCGGGGTTTTCAGATGCATTTGTCACGACGGTCCATGTTCCTTGGCCTTTTCGCGCTGAGCGCCTGTGGGGCAACGCCCAAAGCGCCGCAGCAGCAGATGAACCTGCGCCCGAACGAAACCCCGCAACTGCGCAAGATGATCAACCAATATGCCGATCATTACGAGATCCCGCGCACGCTGATGCATCGCGTGATCACCCGCGAAAGCGGCTACCGCCCCGATGCCCGCAATGGCAGCTATTACGGCCTGATGCAGATCTCGCCGCAGACCGCCGGTGCGATGGGTTTTCGCGGCAAGCCTAGCGGGCTTCTCGACCCCGAAACGAACCTGAAATATGCCGGTAAATACCTTCGCGGTGCATGGATGTGTGCCGATGGTTCCAGCGACAAGGCCGTTTACTGGTATTCGCGCGGCTATTATTACGAAGCCAAGCGCCGTGGCATCCTGACCGAGACGGGCCTGCGCGGCTGACGGCACCGCCCCCTTCGCAGCCCCCCCTCGGCACCATCTTGCCGCCGGAATGCCTACCGCATTCAGGGCAGGAACTGTCCGCCCCGACGCAGCGACGCCTCCATTGCGATCACGCCTTCGGGCCCGCCATGTCGGACCAGCCAGTCCATCGCCTTACAGGCGGAGGCCGTGTAAAGGGCATGGCTCTCGGTTGCAGCCCTCCTGCGGAAATCACCGGCATCCGCTGGTGGAGAGATCCTGCCCGCGTCATCACACCCCAGAATCCGCCCCTCCCGTAGCGAGAGATACCGTGTATCGCGCGAGATATAGACAGCCAGCCCCTCATCGAACCATGCAGGCACAGCACCGGTGAGAAAGTGGAACGCCCCCACACGGTGATGCAGCTCGGCATGCGCCAGTTCATGCGCAAGGATTGTCACCGACGTCCCTCGCGCGGTCACAAAGACAAACCTGTCCAGATAGGCCATCGCGCGCGGCCCCGTCCGGACAGAACGGTTACACGCCTCGGACAGGCAGAGCAGCCATTCGGGATCGGAGGCGAGATCGGAATAGACGCCCCGCACACGTGCCGAGGCCCCTTCAAGATTGTCCAGCGCCGAACGGATTTGCGCGTCACTGGCCTGCCCTTCGGCATAGACATGCGGCGCGACAGGCCGGTAACCGTAACAACGGGGGCAAAGATAGAGACCGATCTCAGGGGCGGCATATGCCACGCCCCCACCAAGCACCAGACCTGCAAGACAAAGACAGAGTACCGCTACGCGACGCGTCCGGTGGCTCTCCCGCAAGGTTGAAACGGATATCACCTGTTGTGAAAAATGTCGGACCCGTCCCATCGCGCGTGAACGCGGCGGGGCGGGCCTTGGGCGGGTCTGGCGTGGCACGCCGTTGCCGGCCTCAATCGGCCAGCAACGGCCCCATCACCTTGCCCGCAAGGATATGCATATGGAAATGCGGCACTTCCTGACAGCCATGCTCGCCCGCATTGGTGATCGCACGGAAGCCCTTTTCCTCGACCCCCAGATCCTTGCAGATCTGGCCACAAGCGCGCATGAAATCGAGGATTTCTGGATCTGACGCATTCTGGCAGAAATCATCGTAATTCACATAGGCCCCTTTGGGGATCACCAGAACATGGTCCGGCGCCTTGGGGGTGATATCCTTGAATGCCAAGGTGAATTCGGTTTCGAGCACGGTGGCATTGGGAATATCGCCGCGCAGGATTTTGGCGAAGATATTCTCGCTATCATAGCTATAGGGCAAAGAAGCCTCCTTAGTCGGAAAACAGGTAGTCGGTGGCCGCAATCTCGGCAGCCGTATCGGTATCAAGCTTTAGAAACTGTGCAAGCGGTCCGGCATTGGCCTGCACCTGCGCTGTCTCACGAATACGCCAGAAATGTTCGAACTCCGCATCGCGGATTTTCTCGCTTTCATACCGCAGATCATAGCGGATGGTCGGCAGAACCCTCTCGTAGATCTGCGACGGGCTGTCATGGGCGGCCAGTCCGATCCGTTGCGCATGGCCAACCAGATACTCATCCGAGAATTCCGTCTCGATTTCCAGAATACGTGTCTCGACCTTATCCGAGGTCAGATCGCGCAAAAGATCGAAATCCGAGGGATCGACACAGATCAGCAGCCGGTCGCTGCGATGGTATTCCAGCAGCATCCGCAGCAGGGCCCGACGGTGCCGGTTGCGCTTCTCCAGCGTCTTCTCGATCCCGCCAAGCGGGGGCAGCTCTTCCTGTTCGTTGAAAAGATAGTTGACCGCCGGAAGATCGGTGCGCGCGCGGATCTGTTCAACCAGACGTTTCGCGACATGCCATTTCTTGCACAGCACCACATACAGCACACGGTCGCGGCCCAGCGTCGATTCTGTCTCCCAGAAGCGGGGCGCGAAACGGTGCCCCTCCCGCCCCTTCTGCGTCAGGAAGCCGAACAGCGCGCGCCCCTCGTTCGAGATCGGGAAGGCCATATCCTGCTCGCCCCACAGCTTGCCAAGCCGTGCTTTCATCTCTTTGGCCTCGGGGCTGATCTTGCGGGCAAACAGATAGTCCTGCGCCAGCAGCATATCGTAATGGTCGTTATAGAAGGTCACCGGCATGCCGTAATCGGTGAACATCAGAAAGGTCAGCGTGCGCGAACGGATCTCGCGCTCGGGGACAACATGGCGCGCGATGGTCTGGAAGAAGGTCTCGTCGGGAATCCATGTCGTTGCAAAGAAGCGCAGCACCTCGGGCCGGTCCTTGCAGAACTGCAGGATTTTCTCGACGCTGTCGCGCCGCAGGCACCACCATTGCGACCCGATCATCATCTCGATATCGGCAGGCACCTTGCGGGTGATCCCGAGGCGCTTCTGCCATTCGTAGCTTTGGTAGAACCACCATTTCTGGGTGCGCTCGTTGAACCAGTGGCGGTAGATCAGGCGCTCTTCCTTGAACCCCGTCTTGATCCAGTCGGAATTGAAGAAATCGAAGCTTTCGATATAGTCGCAATTCTCGCTTTCGAGAAAGCGATGGGCATATTCCGCCGATTTGATCTGCATGCAATCGCCCGACAGCATGTAGAAATGCGTGGCATCGGGGAAGGCCTCCACCGCCGCTTTCACCGCCTCAAGGGTGGCGGCGACAAGGCTCCATTCGCCCCAGCCGCATTTCAGCCGCTTTCTGGCAAAAGTGACCTGCTGGTTATCGGCCAGCCCGTCGCGAATCTGCTGGAAATCGGCAGGGTTCGCCCGCGCGTCGAAATGGATGGACACACAATCCCCGGCCGCCGTCAGGCGGGCCGCTTGACGGATCACCGTTTCAGGGTCTTTGTGTGTCAGAAGAATGAAGGCAATCTGGACCATATTTATCGGCATATTCTATGTCAGTTACGCCACTATCGCCCCTCTTTGCGGCGAGGGACATTGAAAATATAAAGTTTGTTTGCTTTTTCAGTCTAATTATTGCGTAAAGGTGACGACAAGCGCACCGGGTTCAAGGAGCAGGCAAATGGGTTTTCCCGGAACGTGGATGACAGAAAGTGAAAGCGTGGTCTATCGCGTGGTGCCCAAATGCGCCTGCTCGTCCATCGGCCAGATCATGTTTTATTCCGACCACGGCCGCTTCTTCGATGGCGACATCCATGATTCCAAAGAGGGCCTGCACAAGTGGTCGCAGGACTATAGCCAAGGCCCGATCGAGCGCGTGGTCAAAGGTGGCAAGGCCTATTCTTTCACCTGCGTGCGCAACCCCTATGGGCGCATCCTGTCCTCTTTCTTCGACAAGATCGCCGGCATCCAGCGGAATGGCCGCCGCTATCGGGGTAATCTGGTGCCGCAGCTGATCCAGAAATACGGTATCGAGGTCGGCTCTCCGGAAGACAATTTCGACTTCGATCAGGTCAAAAGCTTCCGCCGCTTCCTGCTGTTCGCGCGCGACACCATCCGCTGGCGCCGCCCGATGGAACCCGACATCCACTGGTCCGCCATGTCCGGCCATATCTCGACCTTCATCGTGAATGGCGGGCGCTACAATAACATCTTCTTCACGGAAAAGTTCAATGAAGGCATGCAAAGCGTGCTCGACGATATTGAAACACCGGTCAAGGTTGACCTTGCGGCCGTGCCGAAATTCAATGAATCCGAGGGGCATGGCCCGAAACGCGCCCATCCGATCAGCGATTATTTCGATGATCTCTCGCGCCATCTGGTCTGGGAAATCTACAAGAAGGATTTCCAGCTTTTCAAATATGACTTTGACAATCCCGACAATAAAATGCCTTTGGGGGAAGTCGATCTGGACGAGGTTCACGCAAAACTCGGCCAATAAGGCGGTCGTGTTTTTCAAGACCGCATCCATTTCTATAAATGGCGCCTGATATGCCGCATCCCCATACACCCTCCCTTCCCGCCCGCCTTGTCGCCCATCTGCCCGGCCCGCTGGGCCCCTGGCTCAGCCGACATGTCGACCGACTTGAAATCGGCCTACTGATCAGCCTGTGCCTGATCGGCGGCGGGGTCTGGGCCTTTGCCCAGATCGCCTCGGAAATGACCGCAGGCGACACCACCGCCTTTGACCGTGCCGTTCTGCTCTGGTTCCGTGACAGCAATGATCTGGCCGTGCTCAAAGGCCCGCACTGGATGGAAACCGTAGTGCGCGATGTAACCGCCCTTGGCGGCGTCACCGTTCTGGGCAGCCTGATCGTCTTCACGACAGGCTATCTGCTGATGGAGGGCTACCGCCGTCAGGTCTGGGTCCTGCTGGCCGCCGTTCTGGGCGGTCAGGTCGTCTCGAATGTCTCGAAACTGCTTTTCGACCGTGCCCGTCCGGATGTCGTGCCACACGGGACCGATGTCACCTCGGCTTCTTTTCCCTCCGGCCATTCAATGATGGCCACGATCACGTGGCTGACGCTGGCCGTGATGCTGGCACGCCTGCAAAGCCGTCGCCGGACCCGCGCCTATCTGATTTCCGTGGCGGTGCTGATCTCGATCAGCGTCGGCATCAGCCGTCTGGCGCTCGGGGTGCATTGGCCGACCGATGTGCTGGCGGGCTGGTCGATTGGCGCGGCATGGGCGCTGACCTGTATGCTGGTGGCAGACTGGTTCTTCCCGACCCGTCCCGCACCGGACCTGCCGCCACAGGACTAATCCCGCCAGATCAACGCGCGCGGCAGCGGAGCGGCCCGAGCGATGCCCCGATCAGGGGCGTTCGAGGGGCGCTCCACACGCCCCTCCCCTCGCCAGAGGCGATTGCCGTCACACAAGACCCTGCGCGACAAAAAGCGCCTTCACATCCACCTCGGGCCGCGCCCCGTAATGCGAAATCACCTCGGCAGCCGCCACGCAGCCCATACGGCCCGCCACATCCAGCGGAACCCCCGTGGCGATTCCATAAAGGAAGCCCGCAGCAAACTGATCGCCCGCCCCCGTCGCATCCACGGGCGTCACGCGCGTGACAGGCACCTCGACCCGCTCGGCCCCGCGACGGATGATCACATCCGCTCCGGAGCGCGTGCAAACCACCAACCCGCATTCCGAGGCCGCCTGATCGAGCGCCGCCGGCAGATCGGTCTCGTAAAGCGCCGCCCACTCATGCTCGTTGCCAATCACATAATCCATCTCGTCACGGACAAGGCGACGGAAATCGGCACGGTGGCGATTAACGCAGAAGGGGTCCGACAATGCGATACCGGCCTGCCCCCCCGTGCGCCGCGTTGCCTGCGCCGCCTTCAGGAAGGCCGCTTTTCCCTTATCCTTGTCGAACAGATAGCCTTCAAGGAACAGATATTCGGTATCTTCCACCACCGAAAGAGGCACATCTTCGGTCGATAGCTCTGCCGAAATCCCCAGATAGGTATTCATCGACCGCTCACCATCGGGGGTGACGAAGATCATCGACCGCGAGGTCGGCAATTCGCCATCCTTGATCGGCGCATTGGGGAACCCCGTTCCCTCGGCCTCCAGCGCCGCCTCGTAGAAACGCCCCAAGGCATCGTCGCGCACACGCCCCACAAAAGAGGTACGCAGCCCCAGATTCCCGAGCCCCGCAATCGTATTGGCAACAGAGCCGCCCGGCGCCTGGGTGCGCTCTTTCATCGAGGCATACAGCGTCTCGGCGCGGTCTTTCTCGATCAGCTGCATGATGCCCTTCTCGATCCCCATATGGTCGAGAAAGCTGTCATCACATTGCGCAATCACATCCACAATCGAATTGGCGATACCAACGAACTGATACTTTTTCATAAGGTTTTCTCCTCAAACTGGCACAGATCCCGGATCAGACAGGCACCACATTTCGGTTTGCGCGCGACACAGATATAGCGACCGTGCAGGATCAGCCAGTGATGCGCATGTTGCTGGAATTCCACAGGAACATTATCCTCGATGGCGCGCTCCACAGCCTCGACATCCTTGCCGGGGCAAATGCCCGACCGGTTGCCGATCCGGAAAATATGCGTATCCACAGCCTGCGAGGGATAGTGGAACCACATATTCAGCACGACATTCGCCGTCTTGCGCCCCACCCCGGGCAGCGATTGCAACGCCGCACGCGACGAGGGCACCACCCCGCCATACTCATCGACCAGAATACGCGCCGTCTTGATGACATTCTTGGCCTTCTGCCGGAACAGCCCGATGGTCTTGATATGCTCGGTCAGCCCTTCCTCGCCCAGATCGAGCATCTTCTGCGGCGTATCGGCGATGGGAAAGAGATGCTTGGTGGCCTTGTTCACCCCCGCATCGGTCGCCTGCGCCGAAAGCGCCACGGCCACCAGAAGCGTGTAGGCATTCACATGGTCCAGCTCGCCCTTGGGCTCGGCCTCGGATGTGCGAAACCGTGCGAAGATCTCGCACATATCGTTATATCCAAGCTGTTTTGCGCTTTTCTGGGTCATGGCCAAGCTATGCCCAGATGCAGGCTGTATCGCAAGTTTATTTGCATCCGGCCCTTACGACAAAATCTTCGGAAAATCTTTGCATAAATAGAGTTAAGACCGTTTTCGTTAAACTCGCGTTATCCATCCCTCGGGCAATCTGGACAGCGTGGGATATCCGCGCAGGGAGACGCAAATGGACATGGGCTACCCGATTTCGGCAATCATCCGGAATCGCGACGAACATAGCTGGATGCTTCGGTCCGAGTTTCAGGCCGAAGAGATGCTCGAAATTCTGTTCGAGGGAGACGTGGCCGTTTTGCGTGACCCCGATGGCAACGCATTAGCGCGCGGTCTGCTGACCGCCGATATCCCTGTCTTGCTGGAATCCCCCGAAGGCACCTTGCGCCTTGACCGGATCGAGATTGACGGCCAGCTCTGTCTTTATATCCCCTCTCTCGCGATGGTCCCCGGCCAGTCCTATACCGAGGCCTCGCAGCTTTCGACGGGCGGACGGGCCGCCACGCCGGAAGAAATCTCGAACCTGCCCTGTCTGGCTGGCGGCACCCTGATCGCGACGGACGAGGGGCCGCAACCGATTGACTGGCTGCGTCCCGGGGACCGTGTCCTGACACGCGATAACGGCTATCAGCCGCTTTTGTGGCTGGGCCATCACACCATGCCGCGCCGTGCGCCGATTGCCACGCGGCTGATGTCGGTCTCGGCGGATCTTCTGGGGCCAAACCTGCCCGAACGCGAACTGATCATGACCCCGCGCACGGGCGTTTTGCTGGCCGGTCCCGAGCTGGAATTATGGTTCGCCGAAACCGAGATGCTGGCACAGGCCGACCATCTGGCCACACAAACTCCCCGCCTTGAAGGGCGCCGTATGGTATATTCCCTGCTGTTCACCGCGCCAGAGCTAGTTCTGGCCGAAGGTCTGTGGGTTGCAACCGTGCAGGCGGACTCTTCCTATATGTCGCTGATGCCGCCGCGCGTGCGCACCAGTCTGGCACCGCAAATCGGCGAGTATCACGATCTCTCCGCCCGTGTCTGGCTGGCCGATTGGGAAGCGGATATGTTCTGCAAGGACCGTCGCCGCCGACAGGACCGCATCGCCGCCTGAGGCCGGAACTCTTTGCACAGGATTCGGGTCGTGCCGGGCGGCAGGCCGCATTAGGCTGGCAGACACCCGCTCTTTCAAAGGCCCGCCCCATGCAAGACAGCTATCATTACCAGCTTATCGCCCGCGCCATCGCCCAGATCGATGCCGCCCATGCGGCAGGGACGTCACTGACGTTAAGCGCATTGGCCCGGAAGCTCCATATGAGCGAAGCCCATTTCCAAAAATGCTTCACCGCGTGGGCGGGCGTTTCCCCACTACGCTACATGCAATATCTCAAACTGGATCTTGCCAAGGATCTTCTGCGCCAGCGTCACCCGCTGACAGCAGTGGCGCAGGAGACGGGGCTTTCGGGCAGTGCCCGCCTGCATGATCTGGTTCTACGCTGGGAAGCGATGACGCCGGGGGAGTTTGCGCGCAAGGGAGCGGGGCTTCTGATCAACTGGGGCAGCTTCGACACCCCCTATGGTCCGGCACTGGTGATGGGCACGTCGCGCGGCATTTGTGGGCTGGCTTTCAGCGCCGAAATGGGCGAGGCGACCGCATATCAGGATCTGGCCACGCGCTGGCCCGCCGCCACGTTCGTGGAAAATCCCGAAGCGCTGGAACAGTGGGTGACAGCCGCCTTTGCGCAACGGGGGGTCGTGGCGCTGCATCTGTCCGGCAGAGCGTTCCAGATCAAGGTCTGGGAGGCTCTCTTGCAGATTCCCGAAGGCGCCGTTGCAACCTATCAGGACATTGCCATCGCCATAGGGGCCCCGAAAGCCACCCGCGCGGCTGGCACTGCTATCGGGCGCAATCCGGTTGCCGCGCTGATTCCCTGCCACCGCGCCTTGCGCAAATCAGGCGGGTTGGGCGGCTACCACTGGGGCCTGACCACCAAACGTGTGCTTTTGGCGCGCGAGGCCGCCCGTGCCGAGGCAAATGGTTCACGAATGCCCCACGCCGCGCTCGCAACCGATAACGATTAGCGGAAACGATAGGCAAAATGCCGCGCAGCGCATCAACGCCAATGGAACTTTCCCGCAACTCCGACGTAATATCAGCCGGACGTCCGAGAATACGGATGCAAGGACAAAGGCGAGAACGAGATGAACAAGAAGATTTCCCTGACTGTGGCAAGCGTAGCCTTGCTTGCGATGGCAGGCTGTGTGACCACCCCCGCCGACCCTAACGACCCCTATCAGAACACCCGTGGCGGTGCGATTGCCGGTGCCCTTCTGGGCGGCGCGGCCGGTGCTATGTCAGGCGGCGACGAGCGTCTGACCAAAGCCGCCGCCGGTGCGGCAGTGGGCGGCCTGATCGGCGGTGCGATCGGCAACCAGATGGACAAACAGGCGCAGGAGCTGCGCCGTGATCTTGACGCGCAAGGCACTTCGGTGGTGCGCGATGGCAACAACCTCGTGGTGACAATGCCGCAGGACATCCTGTTTGCCACCGACAGTTCGGCAGTGCGCCCCGATCTGCAAAACGATCTCTATACGCTCGCGGGCAGCATGAACCGCTACCCGAATACCACGCTGCAGGTTGTCGGCAATACCGACAATACCGGCGAAGCGGCCTATAACCAACGCCTCTCCGAGGCGCGCGCCAATGCCGTGACAGCGGTTCTGGTGCAGGCGGGTGTGCCGTCCTCGCGTATCCAGTCTTATGGCCGTGGCGAAGAAAACCCGATTGCCTCGAACCTCACCGCCGAGGGTCGCGCGAAAAACCGTCGGGTCGAATTCATCATCACCCCGACCAACGCGAACTGAAAGACGCACCACACCTATGTCGAAAGGGCCAGACATGTTCTGGCCCTTTCTTTTTACCAATTTGCTTGGCATTAAGATAATTGGCTAGAAAATCTAACCAAGGGGGGTGCCAGCAATGCCGTTTCGAAAGATTGAATCCGAAAAGCTTGCAACAGCCATTGTCCGACAGATCGAAGAACTGATCTTGCAAGGCATCCTGCGGCCCGGCGAACGGCTTCCGTCAGAACGCGAATTATCCGAACGGCTGGGCGTCTCCCGCCCCTCTCTGCGCGAAGCGATATCGGAGCTACAGGATCAGGGGCTGCTTTGCACCCGTGCCGGTGCGGGGGTCTTTGTGGCCGATGTTCTGGGCTCGGCCTTTTCGCCTGCACTGATCCGGCTGTTTTCCTCCTCCGATCAGGCGGTCTATGATTATCTGGCCTTCCGCCGTGATGTGGAAGGGCTGGCAGCCGAGCGCGCTGCCCGTTTTGCCTCCGACACCGATCTGCAGGTGATCGACAGTCTTTTCAAACGGATGGAAGCCGCCCATTCCAAACGGAGCTACACCGAAGAGGCGGCGCTGGATGCGCAATTCCACCTTGCCATCGTCGAGGCCAGCCACAATGTCATCATGCTCCATATGATGCGCGCCATGTTCGAATTGCTCAGCGAAGGCGTGTTCTATAACCGCTCCATGCTGTTCAAAAACCGCGTGACCCGTGCCGAATTGCTCAACCAGCACCGCGCGATGAACGAGGCCATCCAGAAACGTGACGGTATCGCCGCGCGCGAGGCCGTGGCCGCGCATATGAATTTCGTGGAAGTCGAGATGACGCATAACCGCAAGGCGCTCAAGAATGAGGAAACCGCAAGGCTGCGCCTGCAACAACGGAGCTGATCCAATAAAAAACCCGGCCAAATTGGCCGGGTTTTGTCTTTATGCTGACCGCGAAAGCTCAGTGCAGGCGCTGTGCAACCTCGGTGATCGACGCATCGATACGGGCGGCTTTGTCCTGAGCAGACATCTGCTCGGCCATCACCTTACCAGCCGCAGCGATTGCGACCGAAACCGCTTGATCGCGCACAACCTTGATCGCGCCGGCTTCCGCCGAAGCAATCTGCTCTTCGGCAGATTTCAGACGACGTTCGATCGACTCCGCCAGATCTTTCTTGGCCTGAGCGGCTGCCAATTCCGCGTCGCGCTTGGCATTGGCGACAATCTCGTCGGCCTGAACCTGCACTTCGCGCGATTTGCGCTCGTAGGTGGCAAGAATGGACTGGGCTTCCTCGCGGAGGCTGCGCGCCTCTTCGAGGTCGGATTTGATCCCTGCGGCGCGCTTATCCAGCAGACCACCCAGCATCGTCGGGACTTTCACATAGAAAAGCACACCGATGAAGGTCAGGAAGGCCAGCAGCACAACGAAATTGGTGTTATGCAGGCTGAAGAACGGGCCGGAGGCTGCAAAGGCAGGCTGAGCAGCAACAAGGGCAGCAAGAACAGCAAGTTTCTTCATGACCTTATCCTTTCAACCGTTCGTCGACAGCCGCAGCAACGCTGGCCTGATCGGCCTTGCCACCCAGAGCCGCAACGATTTCCAGCGCGGTTTCCTTGGCGACGGCTTCCACCGCCGCGCGGGACCCTGCTTCGATCTCTGCGATCTTGGCTTGGCTTTCCGCCGTTTTGGCCGCGATCTCGGCATCCGCTTTCACGATTGCCGCATCCACGTCTTTCTGGATGTCCGCACGGGCCTCGGCGACAATCGCCTGCGCTTTGGTGCGAGCATCTGCGAGGGCCTTTTCATAGGCGGCCTCGGCTTCTTTGGCCTTGAGCTTGAATTCCTCGGCGGAGGCTAGATCCCCCGAGATGGTGCCCTGACGGTCGGCCAGCACGGATGCGATCCGCGGCAGAGCGACTTTTGCCAGAACCCAGTAGATCACGACCAACGAGACCAGAAGCCAGAAGATCTGGTTGGGATAGGTCGAGAAGTCGAGCTGCGGCATGCCTACAGCTTCGGCGCCGTGCGACCCGCCATGAGCAGCTTCGGCTGCGCCATGCGCCATTTCGGCGGCTTCGTGTTCTGTTGCCATGTCGTTGTCCCTCTCGGGTCGCAGGCACGCGACCCTGTCTCAAACTCGGAAGGGCCCGTCGGGGCCCCTCCGTCCGCAAGATTGCGAAAAAGGGATCAGACGGCGAACATCAGCAGCAGAGCGACGAGGAACGAGAAGATCCCCAGTGCTTCTGCGAATGCGATGCCGATGAACAGCGTTGCGGTTTGACCAGCGGCTGCCGACGGATTGCGCAGGGCACCCGACAGGAAGTTGCCTGCAACGGTGCCCACACCGATTGCCGAACCACCCATACCGATACAAGCCAGACCTGCACCGATGTAAGCACCCATTTGAACGATATCGCCTTCCATAGTCGTCACTCCTAAAGTTGGAATTGGCTTGAGTAGATTAACGCGATCCTTGGATCGACCTTAGTGTGCGGGATGCAGCGCGTCTTTCAGATAGACGCAGGTCAGGATCGTGAAAACATAGGCCTGGATGAAGGCAACAAGCACTTCGAGGCCGTAGATTGCAGTGATGGCCAGCACGGACACGGGAGAGATCAGCGCGATGGCGGCAAAGCCTGCGAAAACCTTCATCACCGCGTGACCGGCCATGATGTTGCCCGCAAGCCGGATCGAATGCGAAACGGGGCGGACGAAGTAAGAGATCACCTCGATCAGCGCAAGGATCGGACGCAGCGGCAGCGGTGCCGCAGTCACCCAGAACAGGCCAAGGAAGCCCATGCCGTTCTTGATGAAACCGATCACGGTCACGGCGACGAACACGAAAAGTGCCAGCAGAGCGGTGACAGCGATATGCGAGGTGGTGGCAAAGCTCATCGGCAGCAGGCCGAGGAAGTTTGCGAAAGTGATAAAGGAGAAGATCACCATGATATAGGGGAAGAATTTCAGCCCCTCTTTACCACAGATGTCTTCGACCATCTTATGGCCCATGCCGTAAAACAGCTCGGCAATGGACTGCGCACGGCTCGGTACGATGCCGCGGCCACGGGTGCCGACAACCAGCACCAGAACGATTGCGATGATGGCAATCGCCATCCACAGGGTTGCATTGGTAAGCGTATACCAGTGCACCGGACCCTCACCCACCAGAGGGGAGACCACGAACTGGTCCATCGGGTGGAAAGCCATCTCGCCCGACCCTTCGGTCACAATCGCAATGAGGAGCATCAGGATCACAACGGCGAACAAGATGTAGCTGATCATCTTGGACGAACCATTGGCGTTCGAAGTGCTTTCCGCCACGTCTATTTTCCCTCTTCATCAGCCGCAGAACCGGCCTCAGGTTTCGCATTTATCTCTGCAGCGGTACGCATCATCACGCGCACCCCCGCAATCAGCCCCAGCAGAACGAAGATGATCATGAAGATCGGCAGCGTTCCCAACAGGACATCAAGCCCGTAGCCGATCCCGAAACCAATCCCCAGCCCCGACACCAGCTCTATGACCATGCGCCAGGCAAGCTCGGATTGCGCGACACCGCCGCGCGGTGCGTCCTCGGCCTGCCCAGACGCCTGCTTGGAGACTTTCGCAAGCCGGTCTTCGAGCGCTTTCAAACGTTCGGGATCAGGCTCGTTGCTCATCTCTCAGGCCCTTGGTCGTGTTAAGGCTGTGATAGACGTCACGGCGCAGTGAGTCAACGCTGTTGGCGCCATCAAGAAACTTTCTCAACCCATTGCTTTCTTTGTTTTTTCATCCTTTCGGCAAAGCGGAATGGCTGCGACAATATGACCGCATCGGTGAATTGGCTCAAAATGCAAATTCAACCCATCGGTTGACCATTGTTGAAAAAGCTCAATAAGGTAGCGCATGACCGCGCCCGCACCGACCCATCTCGACACGATCTTTGCCGCCCTCGCTGACCCGACACGGCGGGAGATCCTGCGCATGCTTCTGGAAGACGATATGGCGGTGACCGATGTCGCCAGCCCGTTCGACATCTCGCTGGCCGCGATCTCGAAACATCTCGCGATCCTCAGTCAGGCAGGGCTTATCAGTCAGGAGAAACGCGGTCGGGTGAAATGGTGCAAGCTCGAACCCACCTCCATGAGCGAGGCGATCATCTGGATCCAGAGTTTCGGCCAGTTTCAGGCGATAGATCTTGATGCGTTCGAGCGGTTTGTGGAAAGCGAACTCCGGCTTCCCGAAGAGTAAGAGAAAAGACGACGGGGCCGGAATCTTCGTTCCAGCCCCCCCTGCCCTGTCTTGCCCGAAGGGGTTACAGCCCGTGCGTGCCGCAATACCGGTTGCGGGCCGGTGACACCCATCCCGAGGGCGGCGCTTCGGGGGTGAAGATTTCGACCTTGAGCGGATAGCAGGCGGCAGTGTCCGAGCTATGCTCGGCAGAGCAATCTCCACCGGGACAGGCCGACAGCGCGCCGACAAGGTCGATCTCGGCGAAGATATCCATGTAATCGCCCGGCCGGACAGGGCTCGCTTTCATGAAATACTGCCCCGTGTCGCGGGTAAAACCGGTGCACATGAAGATATTGAAGACATCATGCACATGCCGCTCGGCCTCCGCCAGCGCCATGCCTGTCTCTTGCACCAATGCGCGTGTCAGGTTGGAATGGCAGCAATGATGATACTGCGCCCCGTCACTGAGCAAAGCATGGGTATAGGGGTCGCAACGGGTGCCGATCACATCATGGACCGAACCGCCATCGGCATCGATCCCGTACCAGTCAAGGCTGTCATCCACGATCGTGGCCATCGGGCGCAGCGTCGGAAAGGATGACCAGAACCGGTCGCCGGTCGAAAGATGGGTGCCATGCAGCGCGCGGGTCTTTCCCGAGTAGAAACGTTCGGAGAAATCTGCCGACCACAGGTTGAGATCCCCGACCTGCGGCCCCTCCACAGAAGAAATCCGGAAGAACTGCCCCGCCTTTACATGGAAGCAGCGCCCGTCACGCGGGGGCACAATCACTTCGTCACTCTTCGTGGCCCCTGCCCGTGCCGCGCGATAGGCGGCAAGATCCGGTTTGGGCAGGGTCTCCACCGGATAGCAGATCACCGGCGCGATGGATTTGCGAGCCGCCGCATCTTGGGGCGCGGCATGCTCGGGGGTAGCTAACTTCATGAAGACCTCTCCTAAAACGACAAAACCCCGGCCAATCCAACCGGGGTTTCCATCTGCCCTAAGACCGGAGGTCAGGCGGTATAGTAGCCATACATCTCATCAAGAACAGCGATGTTTGCCGGCTTCTCCTCAATATCCTTCCGGGCCGATGCCTCCACCCGCGAACTGGGCACATAATAGGCAAGAGCGTCTTCATGCTTCAGAGCGGACTCGGCCGTTTCGGGGAATTTGACGATTTGATTCATGGAACTCTCCAGTGTTTCCGAGTTCCTCCCTGCACGCCTACATAAAGCTTTTATGACGTCTGGCTATGGGCACAACCGCAAGGCTTACATGCATTCGCTGCAATGCAATATGCAAAACGTGCCTTTAAAATGCCAACGCCCCCGACAAAGCGGGGGCGGGACAACAGCATGGAGATACGGATCAGACCGCGCGTTCGACCATCATCTGCTTGATCGCGGCAATGGATTTCGCCGGATTAAGACCTTTCGGGCAGGTCTTGGTGCAGTTCATGATGGTGTGGCAGCGATACAGCTTGAAGGGGTCTTCCAGCGCATCCAGACGCTCGCCGGTGGCCTCATCGCGCGAGTCGATGATCCAGCGGTAGGCGTGCAGCAGGGCTGCCGGACCCAAGTAGCGGTCCGAGTTCCACCAGTAGCTGGGGCAGGAGGTCGAGCAGGACGCGCACATAACGCATTCATACAGACCATCCAGCTTCTTGCGGTCTTCGATGGACTGCTTCCACTCTTTTTCCGGACGGTTGGTCTTGGTTTCCAGCCACGGCATGATCGACGCGTGCTGCGCATAGAAATGCGTCAGATCGGGGATCAGGTCTTTCACCACCGGCATGTGCGGCAGCGGGTAGATCTTGACCACATCGGTCTTGATCTCGTCGAGACCGAAGATGCAGGCCAGCGTGTTATGGCCGTCGATATTCATCGCGCAGGACCCGCAGATCCCTTCGCGACACGAGCGGCGGAAGGTCAGCGTGGGGTCGATCTCGTTCTTGATCTTGATCAGCGCGTCCAGAACCATCGGGCCGCATTTCGCCAGATCGACGAAATAGGTGTCGACCCGCGGGTTCTCACCATCTTCCGGCTCCCAGCGATAGATCTGGAATTTGCGGACGTTTTTGCCTTCCGGCTTCGGCCAGGTCTTGCCGACCCGGATCTTCGAATTCTTGGGTAGGGAAAACTGAACCATGTTTCTACCTCCGATCATGTGTGGACGAGGGGCGCCGCTGCGTATCTAGCTTCGTCGCGAAGCCCCTCGGATAAATCTCGCAACCGTGCCCGGACCTCCCGGGCAGCGGATCACCTGTCATAAAGCGGTGTTTGTGGCAGTTGGCCGGAATACTGATACACGCAATTCTTATAAACCTCGCTCGGGTCGCGGAACGTGTCCGTAGAAATCCCGAGTTTGACATCATAAGCCGTTGCCGGTTTTCCGTCCCGCACGCCCAATCCCACAGAACCGGAGATCGGACGCGCCTCTTGCACACGCGTAAGGCAGATTTTCTCTGCCTGAGCGACCGGAACCTTCGCGCATCCCAGCAGCGCAAGCGCGCTACCAAGAGCCAGCCCCAGCCGCCCCCGCATCAGTAGACCCGCTTCTTCGGCTTGATCTTGGCCAGATCGATGCCGCCATCCTCGAATTTGGTCAGCGGGTCGATATGGACAGGGCGATAGGTCAGGTCGACATTCGCCCCTTCCACACGCATGATCGAGTGCTTGCGCCAGTTGACGTCGTCGCGATCCGGATAATCCTCATGGGCATGGGCACCGCGCGATTCCTTGCGGGCCTCTGCACCAACGATGGTCGCCATCGCGTTCGGCATCAGGTTGGTCAGCTCGAGGCTTTCCATCAGATCCGAGTTCCACACCAGCGAACGGTCGGTCACGGACAGATCGTCGATCTTGGAGGCCACGGCCTTCATCTTCTCGACGCCCTCTGCCAGCGTCTTGTCGGTACGGAACACGGCCGCATCGGCTTGCATCGTGCGCTGCATTTCCAGACGCAGATCTGCCGTCGGCGTACCGCCTTTGGCATAGCGGATCGCGTCGAACCGCGCGAAGGCCGCATCGACCGCCTTGTAGTTCATCGCAGGGTTGGGCGCGTTCGGGTCGAGGATCTCGCCCGCTTTCAGCGCCGCCGCACGACCGAACACCACGAGGTCGATCAGCGAGTTCGAGCCCAGACGGTTGGCACCATGCACAGAGGCACAGCCCGCCTCGCCCACAGCCATCAGGCCGGGAACGATGGCATCGGGGTTGTCTGCGGTCGGGTTGATGACCTCGCCCCAATAGTTGGTCGGGATACCGCCCATATTGTAGTGCACCGTCGGCAGAACCGGAATCGGCTCTTTGGTCACATCGACGCCCGCAAAGATCTTCGCGGATTCCGAGATGCCCGGCAGACGCTCGTGCAGTGCTTCCGGCGGAAGGTGCGAGAGGTTCAGGAAGATGTGGTCTTTATGCTCGCCCACACCGCGACCTTCGCGGATTTCCATCGTCATGCAGCGCGAGACCACGTCACGGGACGCCAGGTCCTTATAGGTCGGTGCATAACGCTCCATGAAGCGCTCGCCTTCGGAGTTGGTCAGGTAACCACCCTCGCCGCGCGCGCCTTCGGTGATCAGACAGCCCGAGCCATAGATGCCGGTCGGGTGGAACTGAACGAATTCCATATCCTGCAGCGCCAGACCCGCACGGGCCACCATGCCGCCACCGTCGCCGGTGCAGGTATGGGCCGAAGTGGCCGAGAAATAGGCGCGGCCATAGCCACCGGTCGCCAGAACGACGGTTTTCGCCGAGAACAGGTGGAAGGTGCCGTCATCCAGTTTCCAGCACAGCACGCCCACACAGGACTTGCCGTCTTCCGACATGATCAGGTCGATGGCGAAATATTCGATGTAGAATTCGGCGTTGTTCTTCAGCGACTGACCGTAAAGCGTGTGCAGGATCGCGTGACCGGTCCGGTCGGCGGCGGCACAGGTCCGTTGCACGGGCGGGCCTTCACCGAATTCGGTGGTGTGGCCGCCGAAGGGACGCTGGTAGATCTTGCCTTCTTCGGTGCGCGAGAACGGCACGCCGTAATGTTCAAGCTCGTAGACGGCCTTCGGGGCCTCACGCGCCAGATATTCCATCGCGTCGGTATCACCCAGCCAGTCGGACCCCTTCACGGTGTCGTAAAGGTGCCACTGCCAGTTATCGGGGCCCATATTGGCCAGCGAGGCGGCGATACCGCCCTGTGCTGCCACCGTATGCGAACGGGTCGGGAAAACCTTGGTGACACAAGCGGTGCGCAGACCCTGTTCCGCCATGCCCAGCGTCGCGCGCAGACCGGCGCCACCGGCACCGACCACCACGACGTCATATTTATGCGTCTCGTATTCGTAAGCTGAAGCCATATCAGATCTTCCTAATCGGAGTCTTGCGCTTAGAGCGCAATTTTGACGAGAGAGAACAGACCGGCCACGATCAGGATATTCGCCAGAGCCGAGGTCGCTACAATCGCCATTTTTTCGCAAGTGCCGTGCATGTAGTCCTCGATTGCCTCATGGACCTCATGTTTGACGTGGTTGATGATCACGGTCATCGTCAGACCGACGACGATCGCTGCAACCGGATTTTTGAAGAAGGCAATGACTTCTTCGTAGCTGCCGCCATAGACGGCGCCAAAGGTAAAGATGAACACCGGAACCGCGATGACCATCAGGATCGAGCTGACGATCATCTTCCAGTGATGCTGCGTGCCGCCGCCCGAAGCCCCGAGACCTACGGCGCGCTTACGATCGGTAAGATATCTCATAGCCACCCTCCTCAGAGCACGATGATAGTGAAGAGCATCAGGACAGTGGCCCCGATGAACATGCCGCGGCCCATGGTCTCGGAGCTTTTGATGTCGAGCGCATAGCCGAAATCCCAGATCACGTGACGCAGGCGGCCAAGCATATGGTACCAAAGCGCCCAGACGGCGCAGATCATCAGCAGGTCACCGATAAAGCTGCGCAGCAGGCCGTCCATAACGGCGAAGGCACCCGCCGAGGTGGCAGCCGTCAACAGCCAGAGCACGATCAGCACCGCAAAGCCGAAGGTGGCGATGCCGGTGATGCGGACGGTGATGGATGAGATCGAGGTCATCTGCGGGCGGTAATACTGCCCGATCATGAAGGGGGAAAGGGGTCTCTCAACCCGTTTCGTTTCTGCCATAGTGGGTCCCTCTGTCGCTTGGCCCCGAAATTCGCGCGGCAAAAGACGATCGGCTATTGCTACGGGCGCCGCGGGGCTGGCCGGAATAATGTCTGGCACATGCATAGGACGATCTGTCGCAGGTGTCACGCGCCACGACTAGAAAATTTGTGCTGTTTCACTCAAAAGAGATACGAAAATTTCATTTGTGATCACATGAATTCGCAGCGTGATCACATTTTCAGCGCTAACAATTCATGAGTGTTTTTGTCAGTTTACAAAAACACATTCAGAGAGTCGCGGCTGTATTCGGGGCGATTATTCCACGGAAAATGCCCGCGAAGAGGCATCGCGGGCATCGAAACACAGACGAGGCGGCGCTTAGCGGCGCAGCGGCAGGCCGTTCTTGTCTTTCATCGAACCGACCACAAGGCGGACGAAATCGATCAGCGACCAGATGCCCAGACCACCAAGGGTCAGCAGCATCAGAATGCCGGTGCCGATCTTGCCAAGATAGAAACGGTGCACGCCCAGCGAACCAAGGAAGAAGCACAGAAGCACGGCAGGCACAAAGCCCTTGGTCGATTCCGCCATAGCGGTGGTTTGCGGCTCGATCGGGGTCGCGGTCATGGAAATCTCCAATATGAGGGAAGGTCAAACAGGTGTTGATGCAAGGCAGACCAGCCGCCCCTGTCCATCCCGCTCCTGTTCCGTGATCAGCTTGTAGAACACGATGATCGTATGCAGCACATCCGCCAGCAAAAACAGAAGGGCCAACGGATTGTCATGCAGGAACAATGCGATGGTGACGACAAACAGGGCGAAGTCGACCAACCCGTGCAAGATATTTCCCAAATAGAAGTGATGGACACCCATCACACCGAAGATGCCGCATAGGCAAACCGCAGTTCCGTAGGATTTAGGAGATCGCGTGGCACTCATTACAGGTCTCAAAACGGGTCGCAACAATGTGAGCCGTTTGCGTTACCTTGGCCGCGCGATCAACCCCTAAAAACACTTTCCTATTTCCGAATGCATTGAAATTCAATGCATTACGATCACATCGGGCACAACGCCCAGTAGTCCAGATCCAACAGGACATCGGGCAGATATTTGCCATCCTCGCCGCGCAGGGCAAAGGGGGAGGCTGTCGCCTTTACTGCCACCAGACGCAACCGCAACGCCCCCACTCCGGGTGCGGAAGTTTCAGCCTTATCAATCACTTCCGACCATGCTTTGACAGTATCCCCCGAGAAGCACGGATTGGCATGCGCGCCGCCATTGAGCGCCACGATCATCTGCGCATTGGCCAGCCCGTTAAAAGACAAGGCCCGCGCCATAGAGATGATATGGCCGCCATAGATCAACCTCTGGCCGTCAGGGCGGAAGGTCGCATCGAAATGCACTTTGGCGGTATTTTGCCAAAGGCGGGTCGCCAGCATATGTTCGGCTTCCTCAATCGTGACGCCATCCACATGGTCGATCTTCTCGCCGATCTCGTAATCGCCCCAGCGATGCGGCTCGCCCGCAAGGTCGAAATCATAGCCCGTGAAGTCCAGCCCCTCGGGCAGCACCAGATCTGCCGGATCCACCACCGTCTTCAGATCGGGCAGCACGGTCTCGGGCGCGGGCGCATCGGGATTGCCTTTGCGCACCATCACCCAGCGCACATAGTCCATAACCGTCTCGTCACGCTGGTTCAGACCACGGGTGCGGACATAGACCACACCGGATTTGCCGTTGGAATTCTGCTTGAGCCCGATCACCTCGGATTCAGCGCGCAGCGTATCACCCGGATAGACCGGAAGATGCCAGCGCCCCTCGGCATAGCCCAGATTGGCCACGGCATTCAGCGACACATCCGGCACCGTCTTGCCAAAGACCACATGGAACGTCGCCAGATCATCGATGGGCGAGGCAGGCAGGCCACAGGACCGCGCGAACGCATCGGAGGAATACAGCGCCCCACGCGCCGGATAAAGCGCATGATACAGCGCCCTCTCCCCCCCCGATACGGTGCGGGGCACGGCATGTTTCAGCACCTGCCCCACTGTGTAATCCTCGAAGAACCGGCCCGAATTCGTCTTGGCCATGCCCGCACTCCTCCCGTTTCAGGGGCGCGTTACAGCTGCCCCAGTTTCAGATCGGGCGAATAGTCGCCCTCGACAATTTTCGTCACCGCCTGCCCGCAGCGCATCACGCCCTTGGCCGCATCAAACGCATATTGCGGATCGCCCTGCAGCACCCATCCCTTGGACAGCGCCTCGGTGACCTTGTGGCAGAATTCGCTCGTATCATCTGCCGTGAGAAAACGATAAGCCTTCATGTCCCGCTCCTTTAGCCGAAAACCGGATAGCCAAAGGCATAGTGCACAAGCGCGATTGCGCCATATACAATAACAGTGCCAAGGATCGCGAAGATCTCCATCTTGACACCTTTGCCTTTGGGCCGGACCCACGCCGTGCGGCTGATCAGCACCATCTCGACAAGCGCCCAGATGCCGATGCCGCCAAAGAGCACGAAGCTGGGCGTGTCGCCATTGACCAGCAGGTGGGCCACAGCCCACAGGACCACGCCCAGCAGCATCGGATGGCGGTAGACCTGCGCGATCTTGGTCTTCATCCCCGCCGCCGCAAAGAGATAGACGGCAACCAGCATCAACAGGTTGTTGATCCCCGTCACGGCAGGACTGCGCCCCCAGAAAAATGCCCCGTCGGCGCTGCGATAGCCGATGACCATCAGCACAAGCGACAGGACCAGTAGCCCCGAAACCATCGCCCGCCCCTGCGGACCCATCTTCGCGCGCGCTTCGGGCGCCAGCCGTTTGAACAAATGCGCCAGTGCCCAGATAACGACACCGAGGATAAGAAGGATCATTGGCTTACTCCGCTTGGCTTAAATCCGTGCGGAGATCGCCTCTGCTTTTGCAAGGATCTGCCGCGCTGTCACGATATGCAGATTTTCAACGATCTTACCATCGACAACCGCAACGCCCTGCCCGTTGGCCTGCGCCTCGTCAAAGGCCGCAATCTGGCGTCGGGCGAGATCGATCTCGGCCTCGGAGGGCGCGAAGGCGGCATTGGCAACCGCAAGCTGCGCGGGGTGGATCAGGGTCTTGCCGTCAAAGCCCATATCACGGCCCTGATCACATTCAGCCCGCAGCCCCTCTTCGTCCTTGAAGGCATTATACACCCCGTCGACGATAATCTTGCCATAGGCCTTGGCGGCCAGCAGGCACAGGCCAAGCCCCGGCAGCATCGGCAGACGGTCGGCACGGAAACGCGAACCAAGCTCTTTGGCCAGATCATTGGTGCCCATGACCATGCCCTGCAAGCGCGGATGGGCGGCAATGGCCTGCGCGTTCAGCATCCCAAGCGAGGTTTCCATCATCGCCCAAAGCGGCACTTCCGCCACCAGATCGGCAACCGCGTCCAGATCGGCAGGTGTATTCACTTTGGGGATCAGGATCGCATCGATCTTCGCGCCCTCGCGCAGGGCCCGCGCCATGCTCAGCACGTCTTCACGGCCCCAATCAGTGTCCAGCCCGTTCACCCGGACGATCCGCGCACGATTGCCATAATCGGCTGTTTTCAAAGCCGAAACCAGAATATCCCGCGCATTGACCTTTTCATCAATCGCCACGGCATCCTCGAGATCGAAGATGATCGCGTCACATTCAAGACCCGTCGCTTTTTCAAGCGCCCGCTCTTTCGACCCCGGAATATAAAGCACCGAGCGATAAGGCTGTGCCGACATGATTCTCCTCCCATCCTTCGATGCGGAATAAAAGATCACAAAAAGAAAACAAATTGCAACATAATTTCTGCCGCGACGCAGAATATTCCTTTTATGCGCGGCAGCCCGGTTTCTTTCTGCGCCGTTAACCTTCTTTTCGCGAGTTGAGCGCAGTTTAGTGCACAGGACATATCACAACCAATGGGCGATTCATGCAAAAGAAGCTTTTTGCCCTCTCTCTGGGCTTCCTCGCGCTTATCCTTGCCGCGCAAAACCTGCGGGCCGAGACAAATGCCTGTGGCAAACGGGCCGATATCGTTGTCGAACTTGCCAACCGCTATCAGGAAACACGCCGCAGTACCGGCATTGCCGCCAATAATACATTGATGGAACTCTTCGCGGCAGAGAGCGGATCATGGACGCTGCTTGCGACCACCCCCAATGGAACAAGTTGCCTGATCGCTTCGGGGCTGAACTATAAGTCCGCGCCCCAAAAGGTTGAAACCTCCGACACATACAGACCCAAAAAAGAGATCTAGTGGCCCAGAAAAACGGGTTTTTTGCGCCAAGGGCTACGGCGGCTGTCACGGATAAGTGATTGTAGTCACTCAGGTTCCCTGCTGGCGGGGCCGTACACCACGGCATACATAACACGCTTAAGCTGCAGGAAACCGTGCGCTGCTCTTGCCTAAAGCTTAAAAACCCCCTACCCATCACCCGTCACTTATATCCATCCCACGACGGAGGAATTCATGGCCCGACCCAAGATTGCGCTTATCGGCGCAGGTCAGATCGGTGGTACTCTCGCCCATCTTGCAGCCCTCAAAGAACTTGGCGACGTCGTCCTGTTCGACATTTCCGAAGGCACCCCGCAGGGGAAAGCCTTGGACATCGCCGAATCCGGCCCGTCCGAAGGCTTTGACGCCACGCTGAAAGGCACCACGGACTATGCCGATATCGCAGATGCAGATGTCTGCATCGTGACGGCCGGCGTGCCGCGCAAACCCGGCATGAGCCGCGATGACCTTCTGGGCATCAACCTCAAAGTCATGAAATCGGTCGGCGAAGGCATCAAGCAATATGCCCCGAACGCATTCGTGATCTGCATCACCAACCCGCTCGACGCGATGGTCTGGGCGCTTCAGAAATTCTCCGGCCTGCCCGCCGAGAAAGTCTGCGGCATGGCAGGCGTGCTGGATTCGGCCCGCTTCCGCCACTTCCTCGCGACCGAGTTCAACGTCTCCATGAAAGACGTCACCGCTTTCGTTCTGGGCGGCCACGGCGACACTATGGTGCCGCTGGCACGTTACTCGACCGTTGCCGGCATCCCGCTGCCCGACCTCGTCGAGATGGGCTGGACCACGCAAGAGAAGCTTGACGCGATCATCCAGCGCACCCGTGACGGTGGCGCCGAGATCGTTGGCCTGCTGAAAACCGGTTCGGCCTTCTATGCTCCGGCGACTTCGGCGATCGAGATGGCGGAAGCCTATCTCAAGGACCAGAAGCGCGTTCTGCCCTGTGCGGCCTATGTCAAAGGCGCGCTTGGCCTTGACGGCATGTATGTCGGCGTGCCGACCGTGATCGGTGCTGGCGGCATCGAGCGTGTTGTCGACATCAAGATGAACAAAGACGAGCAAGCCATGTTCGACAAATCGGTTGACGCGGTGAACGGTCTGGTCGAGGCCTGCAAAGGTATCGACAGCTCGCTGGCCTGAGCCATAGCGATGTTTCACGTGAAAGGCGCGGCTTCGGCTGCGCCTTTTGCATTCTGTCTTCGCCCCGACCTTTGCGCTAACCGGTAAAGGCTTCGGCCAGAAAAGCCTGCGCATCAAAGCCCAGCCTCTCTTTTGCCTTGGCCACCAATGCCTCTTCATGCTCCAGCAGCAAACGGTCAAAGCCCGCAGGCGAGAAATCAAGCTCGGGAAACAGGGCCTGCGCATGCGACAGGACAGGGCAGGCAATGCGCTCGGCCAGATCGCGCTGCACCAAAGCCACCTCTTCCGCCTCGGTCATCCCTTGCACCGCAAACCAGTGATCCCACAATGCCTGCGGATCCCGCGCCAGACGCGCCGCCTCCTCGAATTGCGCCACCCTCGGCGCCGCATAGGGCACCGGCGCGCCAGAAACCTGCGTCAGCGCGCGGCGCATCATTTTAAGGATATAATGCAAAGGGGTGAGCCCGTCGAAATGCGTCAGGCGCGCGTTATAGGAAGGCCGGTAAGGCAGGGTGACCGTCCCGCCCGGTGCGTCCCAATGCTCGGTCGGATGGTGCACCCCCAGCACATAGCCCTGCCCCGTGCGCATACAGGCCTTACCCGCGATATGCCCCGAGACGCCACGGTTGAGAAACCGCGCGCGCGGACCGTAGAACGCCGCCCCCTCTTCGGCAAACGCATCCCAGCGCTTGCGGAAGACCCCCTGAAAGATATCGCCCCCCGTGACGCCCGGAACAAAGGTCCGCTCCAGCACTTCCAGCCGTAGCCACGCCTTCTCGCGGGTCTTTTCCAGTTCCCATGACAAGGGGCGTTCAAGATGGACGAATTCATCGGCATCACAATGGATTATCCAGTCCATCGCAGTTTCATTCGCGATCCGTGTCGCATGATATTTCTGCCGCGCCTGATGGCGGTTCGGGCGCCGCGCCTTCCAGTGCAGCGCCCAGCCGTCCTCGCCTGAACGATGGACGAAACACCCCGAGACGCCGCGCAAAAGCGCCTCGGTCGGCGGGTCGGGACGATCGAAGACCACATGCACCTCCCCTGCCCCGATGGCCACGTGATGGGCGACCCAAGCCGCCATCAGGGGGGCGGGCTCGTCCATCAAGCCGACCACAGCCCATTGCGGATGATCCGGCGCGCGGTTCGACATTGTCATTGGCACATCACTTTCCCCTGTTACGATCAGGCTTCGAAGATTCGACCCATTTTGCCCAAGCGAAAGTTGAATCGCTAACAGAATCTTGCTTGTGATCACACCCGATAAGGCTGTGATCACAAAAGACGGATTTCCGCTCACATCTGAGCGCGCAGGGCAATTTGAGCTTGTCAGCCTGCGACAATCTGTACCAGTCTGCCGCAAATCGCACCAGCATGGGACGGAGATCATGAACATTCATGAATATCAGGCGAAGCAGCTCCTCAAGAGCTACGGCTGCCCGGTTTCGGAGGGTCGCGCGGTTCTGAAGGCAGAGGAGGCCAAGACCGCAGCAAGCGAACTCGACGGACCGCTTTGGGTTGTGAAGGCACAAATCCACGCCGGTGGCCGTGGTAAAGGCCATTTCAAAGAGCCGGAAGCCGGCGAAAAGGGCGGCGTGCGCCTGGCCAAATCGGTGGAAGAAGCCGAAGCGATGGCCAAGCAAATGCTGGGCAAGACGCTGGTGACACACCAGACCGGCCCCGCAGGCAAGCAGGTCAACCGCATCTATATCGAAGACGGTTCGGACATTGACCGCGAACTGTATCTGGCGCTTCTGGTAGACCGCCAGTCGAGCCGCGTGTCGATCGTATGCTCGACCGAAGGCGGTATGGATATCGAGGAAGTCGCCGCAGCGACCCCCGAAAAAATCCTGTCGTTCTCGATCGATCCGGCGGCGGGCTACCAAGCCTATCACGGGCGCCGTGTGGCCTTCGCGCTGGGTCTCGAAGGGGGTCAGGTCAAACAGATGGTCGGTCTTCTGGCCAAGCTCTACCAAGCCTTCATCGAGAAGGACATGGAGCAGCTCGAGATCAACCCGCTGATCGTCATGCCCGATGGCAACCTCAAGGTGCTGGACGCCAAAGTCGGCTTTGACGGCAACGCGCTTTACCGTCACCACGACATCCAGGCCCTGCGCGACGAGACCGAGGAAGATTCCAAGGAACTCGAAGCGTCGAAATACGACCTGAACTACATCGCGCTCGACGGCGAAATCGGCTGCATGGTGAATGGCGCGGGTCTGGCGATGGCCACGATGGACATCATCAAGCTCTATGGCGCAGAGCCTGCGAACTTCCTTGATGTGGGCGGCGGCGCGACCAAAGAAAAGGTCACCGAGGCCTTCAAGATCATCACCTCCGACAAGAACGTCAAAGGCATTCTGGTCAACATCTTCGGCGGCATCATGCGCTGCGACATCATCGCGGAAGGCGTTCTGGCCGCCGTGAAAGAAGTCGGCCTGCAGGTTCCGCTGGTTGTCCGCCTTGAAGGCACCAATGTCGAAAAAGGCAAGGAAATCATTGCGACTTCCGGCCTGAACGTGATTGCCGCAGACAACCTGTCGGACGGCGCAGAGAAAATCGTGAAAGCGGTGAAAGGCTAAGATCATGGCAGTTCTCGTCAACGAAAACACCAAAGTCATCTGTCAGGGCTTCACCGGCTCGCAGGGGACCTTCCACTCGGAACAGGCCATCGCTTACGGCACCAAGATGGTTGGCGGCGTGACCCCCGGCAAAGGCGGCCAGAAGCATCTGGACCTGCCGGTGTTCAACTCGGTCCATGAAGCCAAGCATGTCACCGAAGCGAATGCGACCGTGATCTATGTTCCCCCGCCCTTCGCGGCCGACTCGATCCTTGAAGCGATCGACGCGGAAATGGAACTGATCGTCTGCATCACCGAGGGCATTCCGGTGCTCGACATGATGAAGGTCAAGCGCGCGCTGATCGACAGCAAATCGCGCCTGATCGGACCGAACTGCCCGGGCGTCATCACCCCCGACGCCTGCAAAATCGGCATCATGCCCGGCCATATCCACAAGCGTGGCTCGGTCGGCGTTGTGTCGCGTTCGGGCACCCTGACCTACGAGGCCGTCAAACAGACGACCGATATGGGTCTGGGCCAGTCCTCGGCTGTGGGCATCGGCGGCGACCCGATCAAAGGCACCGAGCATATCGATGTGCTCGACATGTTCCTTGACGATCCGGAAACCCAGTCGATCATCATGATCGGGGAAATCGGTGGTTCGGCGGAAGAAGAAGCCGCAGAATTCCTCGCCGAGCAGAAGAAAAAAGGCCGTTGGAAACCGGTTGCGGGCTTCATCGCAGGCCGCACGGCCCCTCCGGGCCGCCGCATGGGCCACGCAGGCGCAATCGTCGCTGGCGGCAAAGGCGATGCGGAATCGAAGATCGAAGCCATGAAATCGGCAGGGATCGTCGTGGCAGACAGCCCCGCAACGCTGGGCGAAGCCGTGATGAAAGCCATCAAAGGCTAAGGACTTGACTACCGGTGCCCGCGCAGGTGATTTGCGCGGGCCCTCGGCGCCGATTGGGTGCCGCTCGGCAGAGCTGAGCAGAGATGGCTTCTCTGTTTTGCCCTTCCGAGGTCGCTTTCGAAAACGTCAGCCCGATAAAAGGTCGGGTAGAGGACGGAATGATGAAAAGACGGATTGCAGACTTGCTTAAAAACACCCGGACCGCGCCTGGTCAGGGTGGCCTTTCTGCTTTGGGCCACGCGATCATTCCGCATGCTTCGGTATCAGGGAGTTTTTCTCTTAACTCTATGCAGTTTTCCGCGCGCGGAGCGACAGCTCTTGATAATGCGGAAACTTTCTCTCCGACTTACTCTGCAAATGGCGTCCGCATGGCACGCGCAAACATGCCGCGAAGAAGGGCTTTCAACATGAACACCACGAAGACAACCAGTTTCTTCCGTCTGGGCAAAGCCGCTTTGCTGGGGGCTTGCGCGGTCGGGCTGACGGCCTGTGGTCCGGGTAACTATTGGGGGAGCGGAAAAATTCACGAGCAGGCCGACACCGCCGGTTCGGAAATTCAAGATCAGATGGTGAAAGCCGCCCCCGGCCCAATCACCACAGGGCCTATTGTCGGTCGCAGCAAGGTTCCGGCGGGCACCACCCCGACCGGTGACACAGGCTATGCGGTGGCCAACAGCGCCCGCACCAACGGGACAATCGTCAACGGACAGGCAGCTCGGTGCACGAGCGCCAATGACTGGTCCAAATACTCTGACGGCTGTGCACATGCCGCGGGCTTGTCTGCGGCGAGCCAGCCCTACATCTCGCCTTACAGCAAGTAAGGCCCAACTTCGTATCACGGTCCGCGACACGCGCGGGCCGCTCCAAACCCATCCACCTGAACAGGTGACCATATGAACGACGAATCTCCAAACAGCCAATTCCAGGCATCCAGCTTCCTTCAGGGGGGCAATGCCGAATATGTCGAGCAGCTCTATGCCCGTTTTGCCAATGATCCGACCTCGGTCGACGCGGCATGGGCAGAGTTCTTCCGCACCCTGCATGACGATGAAACCAGCGTCAAGAAATCGGCCTCCGGTCCCAGCTGGGAACGCCGTGACTGGCCGGCTTCGGCGCCGAGCGAGATCATGGGGGCCCTGACTGGCGAATGGCCCGTGGCCGAAGCCAAGGATGCAGGCAAGAAAATCGGCAAGAAAGCCGAAGAAAAAGGTGTCAAGCTGGACGAGGGCGCGATCCAGCGCGCCGTTCTGGATTCCGTGCGCGCGCTGATGCTGATCCGCGCCTACCGGATCCGTGGCCACCTTGCCGCAGATCTCGACCCGCTGAAAATGCATGACGATGTTCCGCATCCGGAACTCGACCCCAAATCCTACGGCTTCACCGATGCCGATATGGACCGCCCGATCTTCCTTGATAAGGTGCTGGGGCTGGAAATCGCCTCGATGCGCCAGATCATGGAGATCGTGAAGCGCACCTATTGCGGCACCTTCGCGCTGCAATACATGCATATCTCGGACCCCGAGCAATCGGCATGGCTGAAAGAACGTATCGAAGGCTATGACAAAGAGATCACCTTCACCCGTGAAGGCCGCCGCGCGATCCTGAACAAGCTGGTCGAGGCCGAGGGCTTCGAGAAGTTCCTGCATGTGAAATACATGGGGACCAAGCGCTTCGGTCTGGACGGTGGCGAGGCTCTGATCCCCGCGATGGAACAGATCATCAAGCGCGGTGGCAATCTCGGTCTGAAAGAGATCGTCATCGGCATGCCGCACCGCGGCCGCCTGTCGGTGCTGTCGAACGTGATGATGAAGCCCTATCGCGCGATCTTCAACGAATTCCAGGGCGGCTCGTTCAAGCCGGAAGACGTCGATGGCTCGGGCGATGTGAAATATCACCTTGGGGCGTCTTCGGACCGCGAGTTCGATGGCAATAAGGTCCACCTTTCGCTGACCGCGAACCCCTCGCACCTTGAAGCCGTGAACCCCGTTGTTCTGGGCAAGGTCCGTGCGAAACAGGACCAGCTGAACGATAGCGAGCGCCGCGAGGTTCTGTCGATCCTGCTGCACGGCGATGCGGCCTTTGCGGGCCAGGGCGTTGTGGCGGAATGTCTGCAGCTGTCGGGCATCCGTGGTCACCGCACCGGCGGCACGATCCATATCGTGGTGAACAACCAGATCGGCTTCACCACCGCGCCGCATTTCTCGCGCACCTCGCCCTACCCGACCGATATCGCCCTGATGGTGGAAGCGCCGATCTTCCACGTGAATGGCGATGATCCGGAAGCCGTTGTGCATGCCGCGAAAGTGGCGACAGAGTTCCGCCAGAAGTTCCTCAAGGACGTCGTTCTGGACATCTTCTGCTACCGCCGCTTCGGTCACAACGAAGGCGACGAGCCGATGTTCACCAACCCCGCGATGTATACCAACATCAAGGGTCACAAGACGACGCTGCAGCTTTACACCGAGCGTCTGGTGAAAGACGGCCTGATCCCCGAGGGCGAGATCGAGGATATGAAAGCCGCCTTCCAGGCGCATCTGAACGAAGAGTTCGAATCGGGCAAGACCTTCAAGCCGAACAAGGCTGACTGGCTTGATGGCCGCTGGAAGAACATGGAGCGCGAGGGTCAGGTCTATGACGCGGGTTCCACCGCGATCTCGGAAGAGACCTATAACGAAGTCGGCAAGGCGCTGGTAAGCGCGCCCGACGATTTCAACATGCACAAGACCGTGGCGCGTCTGCTGGACAACAAGACCCAGATGTTCGAGACCGGCAAGGGCTTTGACTGGGCAACCGGCGAGGCACTGGCGTTCGGCTCGCTGCTGTCGGAAGGCTATCCGGTGCGTCTGGCCGGTCAGGATTCGACCCGCGGCACCTTCAGCCAACGTCACTCGGCCTTCATCGACCAGAAAACCGAAGAGCGTTACTACCCGCTCAATCACATCAAGGCAGGCCAGTCCCGCTACGAGGTGATCGACTCGGCGCTGTCCGAATATGCGGTTCTGGGCTTTGAATATGGCTACTCGCTGGCAGAGCCGAATGCGCTGACCCTTTGGGAAGCCCAATTCGGTGACTTCGCCAACGGCGCGCAGATCATGTTCGACCAGTTCATCTCCTCGGGCGAACGCAAATGGCTGCGGATGTCCGGTCTGGTGATGCTCTTGCCGCATGGCTTCGAAGGCCAAGGCCCCGAGCACTCCTCGGCGCGTCTGGAACGCTTCCTGCAGATGTGCGCGGAAGACAACTGGATCGTCGCGAACTGCTCCACGCCCGCAAACTACTTCCACATCCTGCGCCGCCAGATCCACCGGAATTTCCGTAAACCGCTGGTTCTGATGACGCCGAAATCGCTGCTTCGCCATCCGAAAGCGATCTCGACCAAGGAAGATTTCATCACCGGTTCCTTCTTCCACCGCGTCCTGTGGGACGATGCGGAAAAAGGCAATTCCGATATGAAGCTCAAACCCGATGCCGATATCAAACGCGTCGTGATGTGTTCGGGCAAGGTCTATTACGACCTGCTGGCCGAACGCGATGCGCGCGGTCTTGATGATGTCTATCTGCTGCGTGTCGAGCAGTTCTACCCGTTCCCCGCGAATTCGCTGACGAACGAGCTGAGCCGCTTCAAAGGCGCAGAGATGGTCTGGTGTCAGGAAGAACCGAAGAACCAGGGCGCCTGGTCCTTCATCGAACCGAACCTGGAATGGGTCTTGTCGAAACTCGACGCCAAACATTCCCGCGCCCGCTATGCAGGCCGTGCCGCTTCCGCTTCGCCCGCAACGGGTCTGGCGAAATCGCACAAGGCCGAGCAGGACGCGCTCGTCAATGATGCACTGGAGGGATAATCCATGAGTACCGAAGTTCGCGTCCCCACGCTGGGCGAATCTGTGACCGAGGCCACTGTCGCCACTTGGTTCAAGAAGCCGGGTGACGCGGTTGCCCAAGACGAAATGCTGTGTGAGCTGGAAACCGACAAAGTGACCGTCGAAGTTCCGGCCCCCGCGGCAGGCACGCTGGGCGAGATCGTGGCCGCAGAAGGCACCACCGTGGGTGTGGATGCGCTTCTGGCCATGATCACCGAGGGCGGCGCAGCCGCAGCCACCGCTCCCAAAGCCGAGGCCCCTGCGGCAGCGGCTCCGGCAGCGGGTGGCTCCGAAGGCAAAGCCGTGGATGTGATGGTTCCGTCGCTGGGCGAGTCGGTATCCGAAGCCACTGTTTCGACCTGGTTCAAGAAACCCGGCGATGTGGTCGCACAGGACGAAATGCTGTGCGAGCTGGAAACCGATAAGGTTTCGGTCGAGGTTCCGGCCCCCGCTGCGGGTGTTCTGTCGGAAATCGTGGCCGCAGAAGGCACCACGGTGGACGCATCGGCCAAGCTGGCCGTGATCATGGCAGGCGCATCGGCAGGCTCCGTTGCAGCGGCTCCGGCCCCCGCAGCCGCACCGGCAGAAGCGGCCTCGGGCGCAGGCGTGAAAAACGCGCCTTCGGCGGAAAAAGCGATGGCGGAAAAGGGCATCAACCCCGCTTCGGTCACCGGCACCGGCCGCGATGGTCGCATCATGAAAGAAGATGTGGCCAAAGCGGGTTCGGCCCCTGCTCCGGCAGTGGCGGCAGCCCCCGTGCAGATGCCGCGCGGCACCGCAAATGCCGATGACGCAGCCCGCGAAGAGCGCGTGAAGATGACCCGTCTGCGGGCCACCATCGCCAAGCGCCTGAAAGACAGCCAGAACACCGCCGCCATGCTGACCACCTATAACGAGGTGGACATGACGGAAGTGATGGCGCTGCGTAACCAGTACAAAGACATGTTCGAGAAGAAACATGGCGTACGTCTGGGCTTCATGTCCTTCTTTACCAAAGCGTGCTGCCACGCTCTGAAAGAAGTGCCGGAAGTGAACGCAGAGATCGACGGCAACGAGATCGTCTACAAGAACTACGTCCATATGGGCGTGGCCGCTGGCACCCCGCAGGGTCTGGTCGTTCCGGTGATCCGTGACGCCGACAGCATGTCCTTTGCCGATATCGAGAAAGCGATCTCGGAAAAAGGCAAGCGCGCGCGTGACGGCAAGCTGTCGATGGCAGAGATGCAGGGCGGTACCTTCACCATCTCGAACGGTGGTGTCTATGGCTCGCTGATGTCCTCGCCGATCCTGAACCCGCCGCAATCGGGTATCCTCGGGATGCACAAGATCCAGGACCGTCCGATGGTCATCAATGGCAAGATCGAGATCCGTCCGATGATGTATCTCGCGCTGTCCTATGACCACCGTATCGTTGACGGCAAAGGGGCTGTGACCTTCCTCGTGCGCGTGAAAGAAGCGCTGGAAGATCCGCGCCGCCTGCTGATGGATCTGTAATCCGATATGTGGCGCCCTGTCACGGGGCGCCACACCCCTGCACCCCCTACAGGTGCGTTTCGAGGCAAGACTGATGCAACTGGCACGATGGATGATCTGGGCGGAGATTGCGCTTCGGGCGTTCTATTTCCCGGCTCTCACCGCGTTCCTTGCGATGGGGCGGGCCGAGGCAACCGATATGATCATTCTGGTTGTCGACCTTGCTCTGCTGCTCTGTCTCCAGTTTTCTCTGCGCGCGCCGCAACGTCCGGTCTGGCTGTTTGCCCTTGCCCTCTGCGCGCTGCATTACCTGCATGCCATTTCGGGCGGGCTGAGCCTTGGAAATTTCTGGCCGCTGCTGGACGGCATTCTGGCCGCAATCGCAGGATTTTCGCTTGCGCTGCGTAAACCGGAAAGGGTTCTGGCATGACCCCCGAACTCTACGCCCTTGCCGCAACCGTGCTGATACATCTGGCGGCCGTGCTGTGGTCACAAAGATCTCTCGAGGCCGATATCGGCAAGGAGGGGAATCTGGGCACCCGTGAGAATCTCGAGGCGCGGCTGTCGGAAAAAACCCTGCGCCTGCGCCGTGCATTGTCGAACCATACCGAGAATATCGGGCCGTTTGTCATTGCGGTGGTCATGGTGCAGTTCACCGGCACGAATGGCTGGCTGAGCGCGCTTTGCGCCTGGGTCTATGTGGCTGCGCGGGCGCTCTATCTTCCGGCCTATGCTTTCGGCTGGGTGCCGTGGCGCTCTGTGATTTTCTTGGCGGGTCTTGCGGCCACGCTTGTTATGATCCTGTCGGCAATCCTCTGAGGCTCCCATGATCGAATTCACCACCCCCGAACTTAGCGCGCTCGGTCTGGCCGTACTGCTGCATATCGCCCTGATGGTGCTGTTTGCGGTGCGCGCCAATCTGGAACTGCCGCGCGGCTATGCGCTCAGCCCGCGTGACACCCCTCCGGCCAAGCCGCTTTCGGTGGTGACCGCCCGCCTCCAGCGCGCGATGAACAACTCCTTTGAAAGCCTCATCCTGTTCACGCCTGCGGTGCTTCTGGTGGTACTGACACGGCAGACGGGCCCCCTGACAACCACGCTTTGCGGCATCTTTCTTGTCGCAAGGTTCGCCTTTATCCCCGCCTATGCACTGGGCTGGACGCCGTGGCGTTCGCTGTTCTGGGGGATCGGGCTTCTTGCAACTCTGGCCGTGCTTTTGATCGGCCTGATCTGAAACGAGGGCGGGGCTATCCCTGCCCGACTGATATAATCCGCACCTGACAGATAGGAGCAAAAAATGGCTGAATTTGATGTGATCGTGATTGGCGGCGGCCCGGGTGGCTATGTCTGCGCTATCCGCTGTGCCCAACTGGGGCTGAAAACCGCCTGTGTCGAAGGCCGCGAGACGCTGGGCGGCACCTGCCTCAATGTGGGCTGCATCCCCTCCAAGGCGCTCTTGCATGCGACCCACGAGCTGCATGAAGCCGAACATAACTTCGCCAAGATGGGGCTGAAGGGCAAAACGCCTTCGGTCGATTGGGACCAGATGAAGGCCTATAAGCAAGAGGTCGTCGACGGCAATACCAAGGGTATCGAGTTCCTGTTCAAGAAGAACAAGGTCACTTGGCTCAAAGGCTGGGGCTCGATCCCTGCCGCCGGTCAGGTCAAGGTCGGTGATGAGGTTCACACCGCCAAAAACATCGTGATCGCTTCGGGGTCGGTGCCGTCCTCGCTGCCGGGGATCGAGATCGACGAAGAGACCGTTGTGTCCTCCACCGGCGCGCTGTCGCTGAAAAAAATCCCGAAATCGCTCGTTGTGATCGGCGCAGGCGTTATCGGTCTGGAAATGGGCTCGGTCTATGCGCGTCTGGGCGCCAAGGTGACCGTGGTCGAATTCCTCGACGTGATCACCCCCACGATGGATGGCGAGGTGTCCAAGCAGTTCCAGAAGATCCTTGCCAAGCAGGGCATGGAGTTCGTCCTCGGCGCGGCTGTGCAATCGGTCGAGACCAAGGGCGGCAAGGCCAAGGTCACCTACAAGCTGCGCAAGGATGACAGCGAGGTCACCATCGACGCGGATACCGTTCTCGTGGCCACCGGCCGCAAGCCCTATACCGATGGTCTGGGTCTGGCGGAAATCGGCGTCGAGATGGAACAGCGCGGCCAGATCAAGACCGATGCCCATTGGCAGACCACTGTCAAAGGCGTCTATGCGATCGGCGATGCGATCATCGGCCCGATGCTGGCCCACAAGGCCGAAGACGAGGGCATGGCCGTTGCCGAGGTCATCGCGGGCAAGCATGGCCATGTCAATTATGGCGTCATCCCCGGTGTGATCTACACCACCCCCGAGGTCGCCTCGGTCGGCAAAACCGAGGAAGAGCTGAAGAAAGACGGCGTGAAATACAAGGTTGGCAAATTCCCCTTCATGGGCAATGCGCGCGCCAAGGCCGTCTTCCAGGCGGATGGTTTCGCCAAGCTGATCGTGGATGAGAACGACCGCATTCTCGGGGCGCATATCATCGGCCCGGGCGCAGGCGACCTGATCCACGAAGTCTGTGTGGCGATGGAATTCGGCGCCTCTGCCGAAGATCTGGCCCTGACCTGCCACGCGCACCCGACCTTCTCGGAAGCGGTCCGTGAGGCGGCTCTGGCCTGTGGTGACGGCGCAATCCACGCCTGATCGGGCTTCGAGCGCAACAGGAAGGGCAGCTTTCGGGCTGCCCTTTTTCATGCCGGACGGGCATGTGAACCGCGCCGGAACACAGGCCGCAGACACAATAAAAAGGGCGCAGCCAATAGCCGCGCCCTTTTATCAGAACAGTCTGGTTACAGACTTAGTTGTCGTCGTCATCCGAGCTGACATCCGCAATATCGTCGAGCGAGACATTATCGTCATCATCCTCGTCGAGCAGATCATCATCCAGATCGACATCACCTGCATCATCATCCAGATCATCATCGCCGAGATCATCGACATCCAGATCGGCTTGTTTGTTACCGGTTTTGTCCGCCACCAGAACGTGACCTCGCCCGCTCGAAACGCTTTCCAGCGTGAAACTGTTCGAGCAGACCGGGCAGATCATCGGGTCGCGGTTCAGATCGTAAAACCGGCTCTGACAATGCGGACAGAGGCGCTTGACGCCCCATTCCTCTTTGGGCATGGAATTCTCCTGGCTACGCTCTGAGAGAAAGAGTCGACGCCAACTGCCACAATGACCGGGGCGTGTCAAAGCTTTTTCGAGTTTTTCGCCGAATGAGATGAAGAGGTTGCATCACAATCATGGCCTTATCGTCGAAAATGCGCTTTGCAGGGAAAGCACCTGCCAAGGCCGAACAGCGCTTCGTCACGCTGCGCGACCTGCCTGATGTGCAGATCAAGCTTCACAACAATGCCCGCGCACGGCGTTACGGGCTGCGCGTGTCGCGCAGCGGTGGTGCCGTGACCCTGACCATTCCCGCGCGTGGCACCGAGAAAGACGCGCTGGAATTCGCGCTCGCCCATCAGGACTGGCTGCGCGAAGCCGTGGCCCGTCTGCCGCCCGTGACGCGCATCCGCTACGGTGCCTCGATCCTTTATGAAGGCACAGAGGTGCAGCTTGTCCCCGGTCAGGGCCGCCTGCCCGTCCAAGAGGGCCAGATGCTGTTTGTTCCCGGCCCCGAAGATCGCATGGCCCGCAAACTTGAGAGCTTCCTCAAGCACCATGCGCGGCGCAGGCTACAGGTGGCCACCGAGCAATATGCCGCACAGATCGGGCAGAGCTTCAGCGCCATCACCCTGCGCGATACCCGCTCGCGCTGGGGGTCGTGCAGTTCCAAAGGCGCACTCAGCTATAGCTGGCGCTTGATCATGGCGCCTCCCGAGGTGCTGGACTATGTCGCCGCGCATGAAGTGGCCCATCTGGTCGAAATGAACCATTCGTCGGCATTCTGGGCCATCGTCGAAAAGCTGCGCCCTGACTGGCGGGCGGAACGGCGCTGGCTCCGCGATGAGGGTGGGCGCCTGCATGCGACCCATTTCCGCGATTGACCTTGCCCGCATTCGTGATCACATAGAGACCATGACAACCATCTCCACACGCCAGATCGACACCGCCGTCCACGATAAACTGTATCGTCGGTTGCGGATGCAGATCATGCATGGGGAAATCCCCCCCGGAACACCGCTGACATTGCGTGGCCTGGCCAAGGAGAACGGCGTGTCGATGACCCCCGTGCGCGAGGCCCTGCGGCGGCTGGTGGCCGAGGGCGCGCTGTTCCTTTCGGCGTCGGGGCGCGTGATTACCCCCTTGCTGTCGAATGACCGGATCGAGGAGCTGGCCGCCTTGCGCGCGCTGATCGAGCCTGAGCTGGCCTCGCGCGCCCTGCCCCGTGCGCATATGGCGCTGATCGACCGACTGACGACGATCAATCACGCCAATGCGGAGGCTGTCGTGAAAATGGATGCGATCGGCTATATCCGGACCAATCTGGAATTCCACCGTACCCTGTATCTGCGCGCACAGGCTCCGGCCATTCTGGCGGTGATCGAAACGGTCTGGCTACAGCTCGGGCCGACCATGCGGGCGGTGTATAACCAGATGCAGCGCAACGAACCTCCGCGCCATCACCGGCTTATTCTGGCCGCGCTACGGGCGGGCGACGAACCCGGTCTCCGGCTGGCAGTGCGCACCGATGTCACCCAAGGGTTGCGGCATCTGGCGCAATAGCCGCGCAGGCACGCGCCGGAAATGCCGCCCAAGCCACAGATCGCTGCGACCTATCCCGCTGATGCAAAGCGCATTTGCATTCCTGAGGGGTTCCCATTTCTATCGCAACATGTCTTAAGGCCCGCAACAAAACGGGACATGACGAGTATGAACAGTAGATTGACCGAAGACGAGCGTAAAACGCTCGAGATGAACGTCTTGATGACGCCGGATATGGCCAATTTCTCGGGCAAGGTGCATGGGGGCGCATTGCTGGCAGAGCTGGACCGTGTCGCATTTACTCTGGCCTCCCGCTATTCGGGGTCCTATGCGGTGACGCTGTCGGTGGATCAGGTGACCTTCAAACAACCCATCCTCGTCGGCGAGCTGGTGCGTTTTCAGGCGGCCGTAAACCATACGGGCCGCTCCTCGATGGAAATCGGGATCCGCGTCGAGGCTGAGAACATCACCGCAGGCCGCCGCCGTCACACCAATAGCTGCTATTTCACGATGGTCGCTGTGGACGAAATCGGCAAGCCCGTCGAGGTGCCGAAACTGACCCCGCAGACGGAAGAAGAGCAGCATCGCTGGGATGCCGCAGAACTGCGCCGCGATCTGCGCAAAGAACATGCCGTGCGCATGGAAGAAGCCTCCGCCAAGGTTAAATAACCCCTTGGTGTCATAGTCGAAAAAGGCGCCCTTTCAGGCGCCTTTTCTGTTAGAAATAGCTGCGGACCAACGCATCCGAGATCAGCACCCATCCATTGGCCACCACAAAGAAGGCCAGCTTGAAGGGTAAGGATACGACCGCAGGCGGGACCATCATCATCCCCATCGACATCAGCACCGCCGATACCACAAGGTCGATCACCAGAAACGGGATATACACCAGAAACCCGATCTGGAAGGCGCGCGCGATCTCCGACAGCATGAAGGAGGGCACCAGCGTCGACAGCGGGACATCCGGCGACAGAACCAGCGTGGCCTCCGGCGAACGCAGCTGGGCCAGCGACGCGAAGGTTTCAGGATTGGTTCGCCCTGCCATGAAAACGCGGAACGGCGCGATGGCTTTTTCCAATGCGGGCATCATATCCAGCTCGCCATTCATCAGCGGCGAAATCCCGTTGGTATAGGACTCCATAAATGTCGGTTCCATGATGAACCACGTCAAAAACAGGGCCAGCGAAATGATCAGCATGTTCGGCGGTGCCTGCTGTAGACCAATGGCCTGACGCAGGATGGAAAGCACCGTCACGATAAAGGGAAAGCAGGTCACCATGATCATGATGCCCGGAGCCAGACTGAGCAGGGTAACGGCTGAAATCAGCAGGACCGAGCTTCCGGTCAGGCTATTCTCGCCACCGAAATCAAGCGTCACTTCCTGCGCCATCGTCGGCAGCGCAGAAAGTATTAACGTTAATGCCCCGTAGAGGGCGAGCCGTGACATCTGCATGTCACAGCCCGTTTTGCAGATCGATCACTTCCGTCAAGCGGACCCCGAGCTGGCCGGCATGCTCCCCCTGCATCTCGGTGAGTTCCCCGCGCGCAATCAGCTTATCTCCCACATACAACTCCACAGGATCATCCACGCGGCTATCCAGCGGCATAACGGAATCGCGCTTCATCCGCAGCAGGTCACGCACCATCGGGCGGGCCTTCCCGACCGAAATCGTGATTTCAATCGGAACTTGGGTAAACGGGTTCGAGGAATGGGTTGCTGCCTCAGTCATTCTTTTGCTCCTTCTGGACCGCGCCAAAATAGCTGGCGATCGCATCTCCGATCAGTGCGATGACACCGTCGAGATCGATATGCGTTTCTTTGCCACCGAAGCGCAGATACACCTGCCCCTCGCCTAGCGTTTCTTCTGCAACAAATGTCAGGGGTAGGCTTTTCTCTTGCGAGAGAAGCTCTTGCACCTGTTCGATGCTGTTTGGATTAACCACGACCGTCAAAGGCGTATCTGCCAGCCCGTCGGCCAAAGGCATGACCTGTTCTGCAATGGTCTGCGCCAGCGTCTGACGCGCGACAACCGGAAGCACCTTTGCCGTCATATCGACAAGCAGCGGCCTCATCGCGTCCAGAACATGCTGCCGCGCCTCGTGAAAGGTGAAAGACAGCGCCTGAAGGTTTTGCCCCAGATCGGCCCGCAAACGCGCCTGTTCGGCATTCTGCGCGGCCACCGCATCTTCCCAACCGGCGGAATAGCCTTTCTCGAAGGCCGCGAGCTTGATTTCCTCCAGCTCGCCATGATCGATCGTGACAGATTGCGGGACACGGGATGTGGTCTCAAACGATTCCAGTTCGAAGCGTTGCATCACGCGCGTTCCTCCTTCTCATCCATCCAGCTGCGCAGGATCTCTACAGTCTCGTCGCGGCGTTCCTCGATCAGGCGCTTCAGGCGATCCACTGGATCCGCATTATTTTCGGCATCATCGAAAGCATTCCCCATCGCGAAAGGCAGATCGAAGCCAAGGTCGTCTCCGCCGCCCAAGCCGGACACCAGCGGCATATCATCGGGAACATCATCCCCATCCGCGATCTCGCCAGTCAGGGCATTCGGATCCCCGACGGAAGACGGCAACTGTTCGACCTGACGGCGCTGGGTCAGGATCGGCTTCATCACGAAGAGACCAAGGATCAATGCGACAACCGCAAGAACGCCCAGCTGGATCAGTTGCATCACATCCAGATTCTGCCCGCCCATAAAGCCGACAGATGTCGCCTCGGTGCCCTGAACCGTCAGCGGCTCGAACTGCATGCTTTGCAGCGTGATCACATCGCCGCGGCTTTCATCGAACCCGACAGCAGAGGCCACCAGCGCCTGCAATTGATCAAGTTCTGCCTGCGGTCGCGGCGTCCAGGTGACCGTGCCATCCGCACCCGTGGTCGGCAGACCATTCACCAGCACCGCGACGGTCAGACGTGTCACCGTCCCGGGTTTGCGCAAGACTTCACGGCGGGTTTCAGACACATCGAAATTCGTCCGCTCTCGGGTTTGCGAGCTGTTACTCTGCGACTGACCACCTGCATTGGCATTTCCGGTCGGGAGGTTCGAGGCCACAGTGACATTGGCAGGATCGGTCGACTGCGAGCTATCGCTTTGTTCCTGCGTATCGGTCGAAATGGCGATGCGGCTTGCAGGATCAATCGTGCGCTCGGTAATCGATTCGCTTTCGAGGGCGGTGCGCAGAGACACCTCGACCACGGCATTGCCCTGACCGACACGGGCCTCCAGCAGACGCTCGACATTTTTCTTCAGTTCCGCCGCGCGATCTTCCGTATTCTGGCTGAGATTCTCGTCATCCCCCGTCGAGATCAGGCCCCCGTTGGCATCGATAACAGACACATCTTCCGGCTTCATCCCGGTCACGGCAGAGGCCACCAGATATTTAAGAGCCCGCGCCTGCTGCTGGCTGATCGAGCCGGAAGTCGCCGTAATAAACACGGAAGCGGTAGGTTCGATACTGCGGCGGAAGGCATTGTCGGTGCCATGCGCAATATGCACACGCGCCGAGCGGATGCCGGGATTTGCAACGATCGTCCGCGCCAGCTCACCCTCTTTGGCGCGCCAATAGGCCGCATCGAACATCTGCGACGTCGTCCCGAAACCCGACATCGAATCAAGCAGCTCGTAGCCCGCGCCCCCCATTGCCGGAAGCCCTTCGGCAGCAAGGGTCATCCGCAGCTCATCGCGTCGTGTCGCGTCGACATAGATCGAATCGCCCCGAATTTCGTAGGCAACGCCGCGCTGCTCCAAAGCCGTCACGACTTCTCCCGAACTTTTTCCTTCCAGCCCTGCATAAAGCAGTGAATAGGATGGCTTCGACGCCATACCAGAAAGAAGCAAGATCGCAGCAAAAACGATTCCGGTTGCTGCGAGCACGATGAAACGCCGCCGCGTATCCATTCCCTGCCAAACGGCCGTTACCTGTTCCAAGACGCACCTCCATGAGCGGACCTTCTGTCCAGTCGTCGCCTCATGTTTCACCGATCGCCCTTAACAATCGGTTAGTGGGTCTGGGTTTATTACGGTTTCAACGAAGTAATCGGAATGATCCCATGGCAGATGCAACAGCAGATCAGGTAGAAGGCTCAGAAGAGCCGAAGAAAAAGTCGAAACTTCCGCTTATTATCGGCCTTGTGCTGATGCTCCTTTTTGGTGGCGGCAGTTTCTTCGCAGTCTATTCAGGCATGATTCTTGGCGCTCCCGAAGCCGAAGACGCCCATGCCGATGAACCCCCTCCACCGGCAGAGCTGCCGGATATTTCCTTTATCAAGCTTGATCCTATGGTCATCTCGCTTAGCGGTTCGAGTTCCCGCCACCTGCGCTTCAGTGCAGAGCTGGAAGTCCCGACGGCCTATCAGGCCGATGTCGAAAAGCTGCGTCCGCGGGTGATGGATGTTCTGAACGGGTATTTGCGCGCGGTCGAGCTGAGCCAGCTTGAAGACCGCACAGCCCTTATCAAGCTGCGCGCCCAGATGCTGCGCCGCATCCAGATCGTCACCGGCGAAGGCCGCGTCAACGATCTGCTCATCATCGAATTCGTGCTGAACTGAGGATTGTGATTATGGAACTTATCTCGAATATCTTGCTCATCGCCGGCGCGTTGGGGGCTGCGGTCTACTGTATCGTCCTGTCGCGCCGTCTCAAGAAATTCAATCAGCTTGAAAGTGGTATGGGCGGCGCGATTGCCGTGCTGTCCGCTCAGGTCGATGAAATGACCAAGGCACTGGAAAAAGCCCAGACCACGGCAAATACCTCCGCAGAACAATTGCGCAACCTGACAAAGCGCGCGGAGATCGGGGCCGAAAAGCTTGAGATCATGCTGGCTTCGCTACACGATCTTCCCGCGCCGCCCCAAGCTGCGCCACGCCCTGCGGCCAGCACCCCGCCCCTTGAGGTCGAGGAAGAGATCCCCACAGCAGCAGATGAAGCCGAATCGCCCAAACGTGCGCGAGTCGTGCGCCGCCGCCAACGCGAAAGCAATATTGAGGCCGCCGAATGAGCAAGACAGATCCGAAAGCGGCTCCTTCCGCCAAACCCGCCGCCCCGAAAGCCGCCAAAGGCCGGAAGGTCCAACGTAAACCCGCACATACCCTTCTGATTATCGCAACGCTTCTGGCCGGATCTGCGGCGGTCCGTATCGCTGCCGGGGCAGATACGGCTTTGGCAAAGGCCGCCGACCTTACCAACACGGTCGCGGCCCAGAACTGCACAACCGAAGAAGGCGTGATGGCACTCCTATCGGAGGTCAATGCCCGCTCGGGCAAGCTGGATGAACGCGAAGCATTGCTTGCAGACCGCGCCACTGCGATCAGCGTCGCGGAAGACAGGCTCAAGCAACGCATTCAAGAAATGAAAACCGCCGAAGAAGAGCTGGCCAAGACAGTCCAGATTGCAGATCGCGGTGCAGAAGACGATGTAACGCGCCTTGTGACTTTGTATGAAAACATGAAGCCAAAACAAGCGGTTCCACTTTTCGAGACAATGGCCCCCGAATTTGCTGCAGGATTTTTGGGGCGCATGCAACCTGCCGCCGCCGCCTCTATCATGGCGGGGCTTTCCCCCGACACAGCCTATACGATCAGCGTTCTTATGGCTGGCCGGAACGCCAACGCGCCAAAAAGGTAAAGCGCGTCAGTAGTTTTTTAAACGTCCTTTGCGATGCTCACATCGTAACAATGGAGACGGACGATGATTGGCATAGTTGGAATCGTGATCATCTTCGCTATGGTATTTGGCGGCTATGTCGCTGCCGGTGGCAAGATGGGCATCATCTTGAAATCGTTGCCATTTGAGATGATCATGATCGGTGGAGCCGCGGTCGGGGCCTTCGTTCTGTCAAACGATATGGCCTCAATCAAACATGCGCTCAAGGACATCGGGAAAGTCTTCAAAGGCCCGAAATGGAAGCCGGATGACTATCGGGATCTCCTGTGTCTGCTGTTTGAACTAATCCGGCTACAGCGGCAAAATCCTGTGGCCATTGAAGAGCATATCGAAGATCCGGAAAACTCATCGATCTTCGGTAAATATCCGAAGATCCTTCATGATCATGAAGCAGTTGAGATGATTTGCGACACATTGCGCTCGGCCTCGATGAACTATGATGACCCCCATCAGGTGGAAGAGGTTCTCGAAAAGCAGCTTGAGGCGAATTACCATCATGCCATGCATTCAAGCCACGCCATCCAGAACGTTGCGGACGCGATGCCGGCACTTGGGATCGTGGCAGCCGTGCTCGGGGTGATCAAGACCATGGGCTCCATCGACCAACCGCCAGAAGTTCTGGGTAAAATGATTGGTGGCGCGCTTGTCGGGACGTTTCTCGGTGTGTTTCTGGCCTATGGCTTCATCGGCCCCTTTGCCTCGCGCATCAAAGCGGTGGTGGATGAAGACTCGCATTTCTATAAATTGATCCGTGAAGTGCTGGTGGCAAACCTGCACAACCACGCAACGAATATCTGTATCGAAGTTGGCCGCCAGAATACGCCCCACCATATCCGCCCGAGCTTTTCTGCTCTGGAAGAGGCGCTTAAATCCGTAAAATCGGAGGCAGCATGAGGCATCTGTTTCTCGGCACACTGCTGACAACCATTGCGTCTGTTGCCGCAGCGCAGACCGTCACTGTACAATCGGGAGAACATCCCGATTTTACGCGGTTGGTCTTCCTGTTTCGCGGAAAAGTTGACTGGTCACTGGAACAAAATGAAAACGGCTACGCGTTTTCGGTCAACAAACCAGATGTAAAATACGATCTTTCCAAGGTTTTCTATTTTATTCCCCGCACGCGGATCAGTGAGCTGTATCCTGTCAATGGATCGTCTGCGCTGGATATTGCGACACCGGAAGGGATCGCGCTTACCGCCTTTGAGCTGGCCTCTGGGGCCGTGGTCGTTGATGCGCGTCTGGCCCCGCAGGAAGCCCCCGCCCGACCGCAGTCCGCCGCTGCGCCACAAATCGAAATCACCACCCCGATCCAAAACCCAAGCATTCCCGCGACACGAATCGCCCTGCCTGATCCCGATATTTACTGGCGTTTGTCCGAAACTCCGGCGGCACAAACACCGGTAACACCGGCACCCGTGAACGTCCGGCCCAGCGTCGAGCCCGCCCCCGCCCGCACGAAACAGGTTCCGCCGGTGCAGGGCGCTTTGGCGCTTGATCAGTTGATGGAAGAAAAAGACAAGCGCGTCTCTGAAGCAGAAACGCAGCTGTTGCATCAATTAAGCCGCGCAGCCTCGCAAGGGCTGATCGAGCTCGAATTGCCGACGATCCCCGACCCGGAACCCACCCCCGCCGCAGTCACTCCGCTCCCGCCGGAACCGACCCGCAAAACCGAGCATATCGCGATCCACTCGGAAACAGTGGTTGATCGGGATGCAGGCTCGTTACAGATGCAGTTCGGCGACATGCTGAATGACAGCCGCTGCGCACCGAATGCCGATTTTGCATTGCGCGAATGGTCCGAAGAAGGGGATCCTTTCGCCCTTATTTCCAGCCTTCGGCGTTCGCTGATCGGAGAGTTCGACAAGCCGAACGAACAAGGGGCATTGCGTTTGGCACAGACCTACCTGGCCTTTGGTTTCGGTGCCGAAGCGCAATCGATTCTGCAAAACTTCCCGATAGATCCGGAAGCGCAGGATGCTGTGAAGCTGATGGCGAATGTCATAGATGGCGAGCCGGTCTCTTCGGCCAACCCCTTGTTGGTGATGAGCGCGTGTGACGGTGCCGTTGCCTTCTGGGCAATGATGGGACAGGAGAAAAGCGACCCTCTCAGCGTCAATCTCAAGGCAGTCCAGCGGACATATTCGGATCTTCCGATCTCGCTGCGTCGAACTTTGGGCGTTCCTCTGGTCAACAAGCTGACAACGCTGGGATATCCGGAAGAGGCTGAAACTGTTCGGTTTTCTCTGGAACGCGGCGAAAATGAGAAAAGCCTGCAAGCCGTTATGCTCGACGCGACAATCGACCACGGACATGCGGATGCGGCGGCAATCGAACAGAGCCTGAAACCGGTTGTCGAACGCGATAACGAAGATGCGGTCGTCGCGACACTCATGATCGCCGAAACCGCGTTCCGCGATCATCATCCGATGGATGAGCTGGTTCTGGAAAATGCGGCCGCGCTGGCAATCGAATTGCAGCCGTCACCCGACGCCGCCAAGCTGCTGCGCGCCGAGGCCTTGGGGCGCGCCAGCCGCTCGGACTGGAACGGCGCCATGACCACTTTGGCGAACTGGCCGAAAACACTGGATGCGCCTCTGCATGACTCGAGCCGCAAAATGATCCTACAACGCGCGATCCGCGATCTCGCGGATCAGGATCTTCTGGTCTTCTATTTCCAGCATAAGGACGTCATCGCCCAAGCAGGGCTGGACACGGCAGATTACCAGCTTATTGCCAAGCGCCTGATTGATCTGGGGCTGCCAAGCAATGTGCAAAGCCTGCTGCAATCGGATCAGCCTCTCTCTCCTGCATCGCGCCTTCTGATGGCGAAGGCAGCACTGCTGGAGCATGACGGCCCGGCGGCAATGACCTATGTCAGCGGGCTGGAAAGTGACGAGGCACAGGCGATCCGCGTGCAGGCGCAAAACTACTTTGCCGGCGGAGATGCCCTGAACCAAGGCGGCGCCGCCCCGCAGCTTTCGGATGAAAGTCCGGATAGCGCCTTGCGTCGTCGGGACTGGGCGGCGCTGGCCCAATCCGGATCTGACTCGGAAAAAGCCTTTGTTCAGGCCTTTGATCTGGCCAATCCCTCGCCCGAGGCCCCCGCTGATGGAGAACTGTCAAATGCGCAGCGCCTTCTTAACCAGAGTGCGGAAGAACGAGACGCGCTCAGCCAGCTTCTTGAGAGCCTAAACTGACCACAATAGGTGCCTGTCTCAAACAGATAGGCGCCTATGCCCTTTCCACTGCAACAAGCTGTGCGGGGATCAAGCCGCGCAGCGCATTGCCAATCCAGAAGCCATCACGCAGGTCGCTCGGGGCAAGATCATCCTCATAAGCGTGGCCCGCTTCCAAAAGACTTTGCCGTAGTACCCCCGGCAGAAGTCCCGCCGCGCAAGGTGGCGTCCGCAGGTTTTGCAGCTCGCCAACAAATATATTGGTGATCGTGCCCTCGCAAAGCCGCCCCTGCTCATTCAGGAAAATCCATTCGTCGATCCCCTGCGGCAAGTTGGCGCGGAACGTGTCATAGAGCCCCCGCTGGGTTGTCTTGACAGATAGCCAAGGATCATCCGAACGCAGCATCTGCGGGGCAATCGCGACGTTCCAGACCGTCTTCGTGGCAGGCAAATCCGCAAAGCCCAATGTCGGCCTGCCGGCCAGATCCACGGTCAGCCGCCCCCTCAACACCCCCTCTTTCGGCAATGCGGCCAAGGCCGCCTGCACAGCCTTGGCATCAAAGGGTATCTCGAGTTTCAGGCAGGTTCGCTGCAATCTGGCCAGATGGAGCGGCCAGAAGGCGATATGCCCCGCATCTACACGGAAGGTTTCGATAACGTTCAGATCGGGCGGACAGGTCCGGCATAGCGACTTTTCCATAGCGCTTCCTCATATTCGGCCTCGGCGCGGCTGTCATAGACGATCCCGCCCCCGACATTTAGCGTGACCTCTTCCGCTTCGCAGCGCAATGTGCGGATCGCCACATTGAAGCGCATCCCTCCATCCGGTGCCATCCAGCCGATAGCCCCGCAATAGGCCCCGCGCGCCCAGGGTTCGAGATCGCGGATAATTTGCATGGCACGGATTTTCGGCGCGCCCGTGATGGAGCCACAGGGAAAGAGCGCCTTGATAATCTCTGCCGCGCCACTCTCGGGCCACAACCGCGCCTCGACCGTTGAAACCATCTGATGGACAGTGGGATAGGTTTCTATCCTGAACAGTTCGGGCACCTTGACGCTGCCCAGCCGCGACACGCGCGACAGGTCATTGCGCAGCAGATCAACGATCATCAGATTCTCGGCGCGATCCTTCTCGGAGGAGTACAAGTCCTCGATCTGCGCCTGATCGGAGAGCGGATCGGCCTCTCGCGGACGGGTTCCTTTCATCGGGCGCGTCCGGATCTTTCCCTCCGGCTCGACCTCGAAAAACAGTTCCGGCGAGCGGGATACATATTGCACATCGCCCAAATCCAGAAAGGCCCCATGCGGCATGGGGGCGTGCTGCGACATACCGGCGTAAAGCGCCTCGGCCTGCCCCGAAAGACGGCCCCGAATGGGAAAGGTCAGATTGACCTGATAGCAATCTCCCGCGCGGATATGTTCGGCCAAACGGTCGAATGCCCGTGCGTGATCGGCCGCCGACCAGAGCGGCACCAGATCGTGCACATGCGCCTCGCCGGTCTGCGGCGCGGCAACCCGCGGCGCGGGATAGGCCGCCATCGCAATCAGCGGATCACGCCGTTCCTCGGGCAGAAGCGCGGCGAGTTTCTCGGAGAAGCAATAGCCCAGCTCGTAGGAAAACAGCCCCGCCAGCCAGAACCCTTCAGCCCGCAACCGCTCGATCCGCGCCAGAACTGCGGGAACCTCTTCGGGACTGTCGGCCCGTAAAATCTCGGCTGGCGCGTCAAAACACGTCTCTTTCCCCAGCGGGCCGCACTCAAATAAAACCTTCATCAGACATCCCTGCCGCGCATTCCCTGCCTAATTCGCAGCTAGGGAAAACCGGTCAAGACCGAAACCGACATTTTAGCGCCAAAAGAGGGATTTCATTCACGTTGCACCCCGTTTCTTGCATGCTATCAAGGCAAGGCGAGAGAAACGGTGCCCCCGATGTCTGACATTATTCGCCTGATCTTACCGATTTACATCCTGATTGTGGTGGGCTTCGTCCTGATCCGCATCCGCTATATCGCGGCGGCAGATCTGCGCGGCGCAGGGCGGCTGGTGATCCGGTTTTTCCTGCCGCTTGTGGTTTTTGCAGCCGTTGCGGCCGGAGATCATGACACGGCGCTGCATCCGGCTATTTTCATTTCCTACACGATCGGGTCACTGCTAAGCTACGGGCTGGGCTATGGCACAGCCTTGCTTGCAGGCAAGCCCCACGGCGTGCGCGCCTTCGAGGCAATGGGGTGTTCGTGCTCGAATTCGGCCTTTTTCGGCCTGCCGATCTCGACCTTCGTTTTCGGCCAGCAGATCGCTTTCGACATTTTCGCGATGGCACTTCTGATCGAAAACCTCATTATCACGCCATTGGCGGTCAGCGTGATCGAGGTGGAAAGCGGCCTGACATGGGCCAAGCTGCGGCGCCTGTTTGCCGGAATCCTGACCAATCCGCTGTTGATCGGTGCCCTGTCGGGACTGGTCTGGAAAGCAACGGGGCTCGGGCTGCCCATGGTGCTTCTGGAGGCGATCCGGCTGATGACCCCCGTGGCCGCGCCGATTGCCTTGCTGGCAGTTGGCGGCGCGGTGGCAGAGCTATCGCTCAAGACGTTCCGTTGGGGCGTGATCCGGATCACCCTTTGCAAACTGCTGGGCCATCCGCTGCTGGTCGGCGCAACCAGCCTGCTGTTTTTAGGCACCCATAGCGATCTGGGCACCTTGCAAGCCGCAGCCATCGTCAATGCCGCCCTGCCCATGATGTCGGTCTATATGCTTTTCGGTATCCGCTTCCACCGCGAGGATGTTGCGGCCACGGCGCTGATTACCGCAACCGCGCTGTCCTTCTTCACGCTTTCGGCGCTCCTTTACCTGCTGCGCTAGCCCATAGCCCAGCCATGCTGTAAAAAACGGCATCCGCCCCCAATTCGTCCGACCCTCTTTATCGGAATGAGCAGGTTTACCGATGCATCATCAGGTCAGCGCATAAAATGACGCCATTTCGCGAAGCGTGGGTTGTCAAACGTTTCAATTCATAGATTTTTTGATAAGGTGGGATTTCAACAAAAGACTCACCTTCCGCCACCGCCCTTATGGTCAACCTTGCGGCTTTTGTCGCTCGGTGGCAGTTTCCGTATCGCTTTTGTCCCGTTGTTCTACCTCATTGCCCGATAGCCAGTGCCCTATTGATCAGACACGTCTTCGGAGTTTCCCTATGACATTGCACCGGCAAGATTTCGGACTGGTCCAATCCTATACGGGCGGTTTGCTTGCCCCCGAGGCCGCCCCAAGAGCACGCAGTTTCCGGACCGAAAGCACAGGCGGCCTCCCGTTCGGGATGGGGGCCATCGGCGCGGATCAAGACGATCATGCCCATCGGCAATGGTGCGGGAATACGCCCCGCTATGTCGGTAGCGGCACGGCCACGGCCCTCATCACATTGCAAGGCTACCGCCTGACGACCGGAACGCCTGTCGATGTCAGCGCATGGGACGTGGCGGGCACCAGCTATGTCTGCTATCCGGACGCTGGTCCCGAAACGCTGCTTGCCGCGCTCCTCGAAGCCGCTTGTACCGATGCGGGTCTATGCGGCCTCGGTATTGCGGCACTCCGACGCCTGATCCTGGCAGACGCGCGGTTGCAATTTACCCTCAGCAACCAGAATGCATTGCGGTTTCCCCTATGTTTCGGGGCGGGCACACTAATCGACACACTCTATGGGCCGCGCCCTGTTGAAACGCTCCAAAAGGGGGATTTCGTGCAGACCGCCGATCACGGGCCGCAACCGATCCTCTGGATCGGGCATCGCCGTGTCGAGGCGAAAGACCGTTTTGCGCCCATCCGTTTTGCCGCAGGGACACTTGGCAACACGCAGCAGCTTGAGGTGTCGCAACAGCACCGGATGCTGATGCGCGGCTGGCAGGCCGAATGTCTGTTTGACGAGGACGAGGTGCTTGTCTGCGCAAGCGATCTCCAGAACGACCGCACGATCTATATCCGGCAAGGCGGGATGGTCGATTATTTCCATCTGCTCTTCGACGCCCACGAAATCATCTCGGCCAATGGCATTCCGTCCGAAAGCTTCCACCCTGGTCAGGCCGGACTGGCCAGTCTGCAACAGCCACAGCGTCGCGCTTTCCTGCAGCTTTTCCCAGAGCTTGCCGCCTCGCCGCCCGCGCTTGCCCGCCCCTGTCTGACCGCGCATGAGGGCCGAATGCTTGCCGATTATCTGGGCCTGTAAAACAAAACCGCCCCCGAGGGGGCGGCGATGTCAATCATCCATTTTGAGCGCGGCGATAAAGGCCGATTGCGGAATTTCGACCTTGCCGAATTGCCGCATCTTCTTCTTACCGGCTTTCTGCTTTTCAAGCAGCTTCTTCTTCCGCGTCGCGTCCCCGCCATAACATTTGGCGGTCACGTCCTTGCGCATGGCCGAAAGGGTCTCGCGCGCGATCACGCGGGCACCGATCGCGGCCTGAATCGGAATCTTGAACATATGCCGCGGGATCAGGTCCTTCAGCTTTTCGCACATGGCACGGCCACGGGCCTCGGCACGGTCGCGATGCACCATGATCGCCAGCGCATCCACCGGCTCGTCATTCACGAGGATCGACATTTTCACAAGGAAATCCTCACGATAGCCGATCAGCTGATAATCGAAGGACGCATAGCCCTTGGTCACCGATTTCAGACGGTCATAAAAGTCGAAGACCACCTCGGACAGCGGCAGGTCATACACCGCCATCGCGCGCGAGCCCGCATAGGTCAGGTCCATCTGGATCCCGCGACGGTCCTGACACAGCTTGAGCACATCGCCCAGATACTCGTCGGGCACCATGATCGTGGCCTTGATACGCGGCTCTTCGATATGGTCGACATAGGTAAGATCCGGCATATCCGCGGGGTTATGCAGGTCGATGACCTCGCCATCCTTCATATGCAGCTTGAACACCACCGAGGGCGCCGTTGTGATCAGGTCCAGATCATATTCGCGTTCCAGACGGTCGCGGATCACCTCGAGGTGCAAAAGACCAAGGAAGCCACACCGGAAGCCGAACCCAAGCGCCGCCGAGGTCTCCATCTCGGCACTGAAGGACGCGTCGTTCAGCTGAAGCTTTTCGATCGCGTCACGCAAGGCCTCGAAATCGGCAGCATCAACGGGGAACAGACCACAAAACACCACCGGAATCGACGGTTTGAAGCCCGGAAGCGGTTGCGCACAGGGCTTTTTGTCATGGGTGATCGTATCGCCCACCTTGGTGTCGCGCACCTGCTTGATCGAGGCGGTAAACACCCCGATCTCGCCCGGACCCAGCTCGGCAATATCGACCATCTGCGGTTTGAGCACGGACAGGCGGTCCAGCTTATAGGTGGCGCCCGTCTTCATCATCTTGATCTGGTCGCCCTTCTTGATCACGCCATCCATGACGCGGATCAGAACGACAACGCCCAGATAGCTGTCATACCAGCTATCGACCAGCATGGCCTTCAGCGGTGCGTCCCGCTCGCCCTTGGGCGCGGGCAGACGGTGGACAATGGCTTCCAGCACATCGGGGATACCAAGGCCGGTCTTGGCCGAGATTTCCACGGCATCCGACGCATCGATGCCGATCACGTCTTCGATGTTTTCCTTCACCCGTTCCGGATCGGCGGCGGGAAGGTCGATCTTGTTGAGGACCGGCACAATTTCATGGTCGGCATCAATGGCCTGATAGACGTTGGCCAGCGTCTGCGCCTCGACGCCCTGCGAGGCATCGACCACCAGAAGCGAGCCCTCAACGGCCTGCATGGAGCGCGAGACCTCATAGGCGAAGTCGACGTGGCCGGGGGTGTCGATCAGGTTCAGGATGTAGGTTTTGCCATCCTTCGCCGGATATTCGATCCGGACAGAGTTCGCCTTGATCGTAATACCGCGCTCGCGCTCGATATCCATCGCATCAAGAAGCTGCGCCTTCATGTCACGTTCGGCCACCGTCCCGGTCATCTGGATGAGCCGGTCGGCGAGAGTGGATTTACCGTGGTCGATATGCGCCACGATGGAGAAATTGCGAATACGGTCGAGATCGGTCATGGCGCGCGATATATATAGGTTTCGACGTTGCGGGAAGAGAAATTCACAGGGCAGGCCCTAAGCTACCCGAGAATGACCCGCTATGGCCTGTGGAAAAGTGTTTGGCAAGCCTTCCGCGCATGTCACGGGGCCAATTCATGCGAATCCATTGACCTTTCGCGAAGGCCGCGCAAGTTAAGGCAGGTATCATCCCAAGGAGACCGCCATGATCCTGTCCGTGCCCACTATGACCTGCAACCATTGCAAAGCGGCTGTCGAAAGCGCCATCGAAGAGGTTGGCGGCAAGGCGGACGTCTTTCTGGAAGACAAAGAGGTCGAAGTCACCGGCCTGCCCCCCGAGACCGTTCTGGCAGCCCTGAAAGGCGCGGGCTATCCGGCAGAAATCGTCGAATAAGACTTCACGTTCCGGCGAGCGGCACATGCGAGCTTTGAGATGTCATTCATATTTTGTTAACTATCTTGGCAAATTAAAGATGTGCGAGCAGCGCCCATAAAATCGACCCAAAAACATCGAGGCAGAGCATGAAAAACGTCATCCGGATCGCAGCCACTGCGTTCACCCTGAGCCTGTGCATGGGCTCCATCGCCAAGGCCGGCCCGCTGGACCGCGCCTGCCAGCAAGGCGGACGCACCTCGAATTCCGAGCTGTGCAGCTGCATCCAGAATGTCGCGGACATCACGCTCAGCAATAGCGACCAACGCCGCGCCGCCAAGTTTTTCACCGACCCCGACAAAGCCCAGGAGGTCCGCACCTCCAGCCGCCCCTCCGATACGGACTTCTGGGCGCGCTACAAGAATTTCGTTTCTGCAGCAGAGGGCTATTGCGGCTAAGCTGCATCGCTCTGCATATGGATCGGGCCGGTTTTCCGGCCCGTTTTCGTCTCAGCCCCGCGCCTGAAGACGCTCTATCACGTGACGGGACCCTGCCTCGATCAGGTGCAGGACCCCGTCGAAATCACGGGTATAATAGGGATCCGGCACCTCGCCCGCGGCCAGATCCTCCGGCAGGAACAGCCGCAGCTCCGCCCCGCCAGAGCGCGGCGCCAAAGCGCGGGCATCCGCCAGATTTTGCCGGTCCATCGCCAGAATCAGATCGAATCGGGTAAAATCCGCAGCCTGCAACTGGCGGGCGCGCAAATCCGACAGATCATAGCCACAGGCCCGTGCCGCAGCTTGCATCGGGCCATAGGGCGGTTCGCCCACATGCCAGCCACCGGTGCCCGCCGAATCGGTGACTACCGCCAGACCCGCCTCCCGCGCCATATCGCGAAACACGCCTTCGGCGGCAGGGGAGCGGCAGATATTGCCTAAGCAGAGAAACAGGATACGCATAGGAGGACCCTAAAGCAGGAGAATACTATGGCCAAGCCCGTACAGAAGATCGTGATTCTCACCGGTGCCGGTATTTCCGCCGAAAGCGGCATCCGCACCTTCCGCGCGTCGGACGGGCTATGGGAAGATCACCGGATCGAGGATGTGGCCACGCCGGAAGGGTTCGAGGCCGACCCGGAGCTGGTGCATGAATTCTATAACATGCGCCGCGCGGCCTCCAGTGCCGCCCAGCCCAATGCCGCCCATATCGCGCTGGCCAGACTTGCGGCCGACCCGCGCTATGAGGTGCTGATTGTCACGCAGAATGTGGATGACCTGCATGAAAGAGGCGGTTCGCAAAATGTCATTCATATGCATGGCAGCCTGTATGGCGCGCTGTGCCATGCCTGCGGCGCACGCTGGCCCGCGCCCGAGGTGATGCAGGCCAGCACCCCCTGCCCCGAATGCGGCCAGCGCGCCACCCGCCCCGATATCGTCTGGTTCGGCGAGATGCCCTACCGCATGGACGAAATCTGGACGGCCCTGCGCGCCGCGGACCTGTTCGTCTCGATCGGGACCTCGGGCAATGTCTATCCGGCGGCGGGGTTCGTACAGGATGCTTCGCGGGCCGGAGTGGCCACGCTGGAACTGAACCTTGACCCCTCTTCGGGGACGTCACGTTTTGACGAATCCCGTCATGGTCCTGCCACAGAACTTGTGCCAGACTGGGTGGACAAGCTGCTGGCATAGGCAAACTGCGCAAAAACCTGCAGGGGAGGCGGCGTATTCAGCGATGAATCGCTTGACCTGAGCCGCATTTACTCGTATTTCCCGCGGACAGAATTCTGGGCGCTGCTCTTGCGGCGCCTTCATATGTTGCGAAAACGGGCGATCTTCGCCCATATGGAAACAAAGGATGATGCCATGTCGCGCGTTTGCGAACTAACCGGCAAAGGCCCGATGACGGGCAACACTGTAAGCCACGCGAACAACAAGTCGCGTCGCCGCTTCCTGCCGAACCTCAATGATGTAAGCCTGATCTCCGAGACCCTCGGTCAGTCGTTCAAGCTGCGCGTCTCGGCTCATGGCCTGCGCTCGGTCGACCACCGTGGCGGTCTGGATGCGTTCCTTGCCAAAGCAAAAGACGCAGACCTGTCGGTCAACGCTCTGAAAATCAAAAAGGCCATCGTCAAGGCACAGGCAGCAGCCTGATCCCTGCGATCCTGACGGATTTCCGAACCCCGTGCCTCAGGCGCGGGGTTTTTCATTACGACGACACGGCCAAGTTGATTGAAATCATTTGGCCGGCAGGATGGCACATCCTATAACCCGTTCCATGAGAATGCTGCGGCAACTGCCCTTTCTGATCCTTTTTCTGGCAGCTGTCTTCGCGCTGACCAGCGTTGAATTCGCGTCAGCACGTGGCCAGACCCGTGCGGCAGGCCAGATCGTGCTCTGTAGCGGTCAGGGGCTGGTCACTGTTACGGTCGACGCCAATGGCACGCCGATTCGCCATGTGAAGATCTGTCCGGATATGGCGTTGGCGCTTCTGGCATCGCTTGTACCGACAGCGCCGGCGCTTATCCGCCCCGAGGGCATGCACCGTTTCGCCCCTGCCCCGATCACGGCGCGCTTGCGCGGCACGCATTCCGTTCCCCCCAAAGCGCGCGATCCTCCTGCCTCGGTCGTCTGACATCCGTTTCTGTTACCGACACCCGACGCGATCTTTCAGGAGAGTTCCATGATCCGCTCTATGCTTCTGGCCGCCACGGCCACCCTTGCCTTTGGCCTGCCCGCTTTTGCTGATGGCATCCTTATCCACGACGCCTATATGCGCGTCTCTTCCCCCGTCGCCAAATCCGGCGCGGCCTTCATGACCATCGAGAACCAGTCCGACACCGCCGACCAGCTTGTTGCGGCGCATTCCGACATTGCCGACCGGACCGAGCTACATACCCATAAGGAAGCCGCCGACGGCATGATGCAGATGCTGGCCGTGCCGGAAGGATTCGCCATTCCGGCGCAGGGCACGCATGCGCTGGCCCGCGGGGGCGACCATATCATGTTCATGGGATTGAAAGCCCCGCTGAAAGAGGGCGATCATGTGCAGGTCGTGCTCGATTTCAAAAACGCCGATCCCGTCACGGTCGATATGCAAGTCACGATGGGCGAAGCCGGTATGGATCATAGCGCTATGCAGGGCCAGAACTCTATGCAGGGAATGTCGCATAGCGGCATGAACCATATGTCTCAAGGCAACTGACCCACCGCAAAGATGCGCCCTTCCGGGGCGCATCTCAGCCCAGCAGGTCCAGCATGCTGGCGGCCGCCACCGCAGGCGCGGTCCGGCCCTGCGCGACCTGATCCCCCAATCCGGCCATCTTCGCACGGATCTCGGGGTCGGTGCGAAGGCGGGCAAGCAGCCCCTCACGCACCTCGGCCTCGAACCAGTGGCGGGCCTGCTCGGCGCGGCGGGTGGCAAAGAACCCCTCCTCCTTGCGCCACTGCGCCAAGGCGCAGATCTCGTCCCATGCTTTTTCCAGCCCCGCCTCTTCCAGCGCGGAAACCGCCATCGCCTTGGGAAAGCCTTCGGGATCTTGCGGGCGCTTGCGCAAAAGCCGCAGCGCACCGGCATAATCGGCCACCGTGCGCATTGCCGTCATCTTCAGGTCCCCGTCGGCCTTATTCACCAGCAGGATGTCGGCCATCTCCATGATGCCGCGTTTGACGCCCTGCAATTCATCGCCCCCCGCAGGGGCCATCAGCAGCACGAAAAGATCGACCATATCGGCCACCAGCGTCTCGGACTGCCCCACCCCGACCGTCTCGATCAGAATCAGGTCGAAACCCGCCGCCTCGCACAGCAAGATCGCCTCGCGGGTGCGCCGCGCCACGCCCCCCAGATGCGCCTGCGACGGCGAGGGGCGGATAAAGGCGTTGGGGTCGCGCGAGAGCTGCTCCATCCGCGTCTTGTCGCCAAGGATCGACCCGCCCGAACGCGCCGAAGACGGGTCCACCGCCAGCACGGCCACCTTCTTGCCCTGCCCTGTCAGCATCAGACCGAAGCTCTCGATAAAGGTCGATTTGCCCACACCGGGCGTGCCCGAAAGCCCGACCCGCAGCGCGGCCCCCTGACCGGCCAGCATATCCAGCAGCCGCAAGGCCTCGGCCCGATGGTCGGCACGGTTCGATTCGATCAAGGTAATGCCACGCGCCAAAGCGCGCCTGTCACCCGCAAGAATTCCCTGAGCCAGATCCTCGGCGGTATTGCGCATAGCTTTCCTCCCATCGGCCAATCGTCGCTACCAAGCGTAAAGATGTGAGCATGTGTGAAACGCTCTCTGTTTCTTGCATCGCGCAAAAGGTATATGTCCAGCCCATAGCCGAAAGGGCTGCAGATTTCGTCACGACGAAAGGACCATCATGAGATCACGGATTGCGCGCAAAATCGGCCTCGCCACAACACTGGCCCTGCTGGCCTTCGGGCAGATGGCACGGGCCGACCAGAGCGACCAGATCGTGTTCGATGTGCAGCTCAAGGGGCTGAAAGCGGGCGAATTGCTGATCAATGGCAAGGTCGAGAATAACGGCTACGGCGCCAATGGCACGCTGCAAACCTCGGGCCTGCTGGGGTTCCTGCGCAAGCTGCGCTATGATGCCACCACCAGCGGACATATCACCGGCAGCCGCTTCACCCCGACCCGCTATGTCGAAAAAGCCGACACCCCCGACCGCGACCGCGTCTCCACGATGGTCTATAACCGCGGCACGCCGATTTCGGTCAGTCAGGAGCCGCCACGCAAGCCCCGCAGCACCGATCTGGACCCGACCCAGCAGCATGGCACGGTTGATCCGCTGACCGCGCTTTATTCGGTGCTGCGCTCGGTGACCCCCGATGAGGCCTGCAACCGCTCCGAACAGATCTTTGATGGCACCCGCCGCAGTCAGGTCACGCTGAATGCGCCGCAAAAGCAGGGCAATACCGTGGTCTGCACCGGCGAATACCGCCGCCTTGCGGGGTTCTCGAAATCGGACATGGCCAAGAAATCCGTCTTCCCCTTCACGCTGACCTATAGCCCGACGGGCAACGGGCGGCTGGAAGTGACCGAGATCACCACCGACACGATCTATGGCGAAGGCCGTCTGAAACGGCGCTGATCCCGTGACCCGCCTGCCGATAGACACCGTCCTGCCCGAGCTGCAACAGGCCATCGCCCGCGAGGGTCGCGCCGTCCTGATGGCGCCGCCCGGGGCGGGCAAAACCACGCGGGTGCCACTGGCGCTGATGGATCAGGTCAAGGGCCGCATCCTGATGCTCGAACCCCGCCGTCTGGCCGCCCGCGCCGCCGCCGAGCGCATGGCCGACACTTTGGGCGAAACGGTGGGCCAGACCGTGGGCTACCGCATCCGTGGCGAGGCGAAGGTGTCGAAGACCACCCGTATCGAGGTGGTCACCGAGGGCATCCTGACCCGCATGATCCAATCCGACCCCGAGCTTTCGGGCGTGGGCTGTGTGATCTTTGACGAATTCCACGAACGCTCGCTGAATGCCGATCTGGGGCTGGCCTTGGTTTGGGAGGTGCGCGGCGCGCTGCGCGATGATCTGGCGGTGGTGGTGATGTCGGCCACGCTGGATGCGGGTCCGGTGGCGGCCATGCTGGAGGATGCGCCGGTAGTGGTGTCGGAAGGCCGCGCCTTTGCGGTAGAAACCCGCTGGCTGGACCGCCCCGTAGACCGGACGATGCGCTTTGAACCTGCGCTTGCGGGGCTGATCGAACAGGCCGCGCGCGAGACCACAGGCAGTATCCTTGCCTTCCTTCCGGGAGAAGGCGAAATCCGCCGTGTCGAGGGTCTGCTGGCAGGCCGTCTGCCCGCCGATGTGACCATCCGCCCGCTGTTTGGCGCGATGGAATTTGCCGCGCAGCGTGCCGCGATCGAGCCTGCGAAAACGGGGCGCAAACTGGTGCTGGCGACCTCGATTGCCGAGACCTCGCTGACCATTCAGGACGTGCGCGTGGTGATCGATGGCGGCCGCGCCCGCCGGATGCGCTTTGACGCGGGTTCGGGCATGGCGCGTCTGGTGACCGAACCCGTCAGCCGCGCCGAGGCCGAACAGCGTCGGGGCCGTGCGGGCCGCGTGGCCGAAGGGATCTGTTACCGCCTCTGGACCAAAGGTGCCGAAGGGGCGCTGCCCGCCTTCCCCCCTGCCGAAATCGAGGTGGCCGATCTGTCGGGCCTTGCGCTGGAGCTGGCGCAATGGGGGTCTGACGGCAGCGATCTGGCCTTTCTGACGCCGCCTCCCGCGCCTGCGCTGGCCGAGGCGCGGAGCCTGCTGGAAGGTCTGGGCGCGCTGGAGGGCATCAGCCTGACGCCCCACGGGCAGGCTTTGGCCCGCCTGCCGCTGCATCCGCGCCTTGGCCATATGCTGCTGAAGGCCGGAAAATCCGCCGCCGATCTGGCCGCGCTTCTGGCCGAACGTGACCCTCTGCGCGGGGCGCCTGCCGATCTGACCCTGCGCCTGAAGGCGGTGCAGAACCCGCGCGGATTTGCCGCCGATCACCCGTGGCAGCCCCATCGCGGCGCGGTGGAACGCATCCGCCAAGAGGCCCGCCGTCTGGCGAAGATGGTCGATCATAGCACCGCGCTTGAGCCCGCCGAAATGGCCGCACTGGCCTATCCCGACCGCGTGGGGCTGCGCCGTTCCGGCGATCAGCCGCGCTATGTGCTGTCGGGGGGCAAAGGGGTGCAGGTGGCGGATGGCGACCCGCTTGGCTCGGCCCGCCTGATTGTCGCCACCGATACCAATGGCGACCCGCGCGAGGCGATGCTGCGCCAAGGCACCCAGATTTCCGAAGCACAGATCCGAGGGCTGTTTAGCGAGCAGATCCAATGGGTTGATCTTTGCGAATGGTCGCGCCGCGAGGGCCGTGTGGTGGCCCGCAAGCAGGAGCGTTTCGGCGCTTTGGTGCTGGATGACCGGATCTGGAAAGACGCCCCGCGCGAGGCGATTGCCCGTGGGGCGCTGGACGGTATCCGCCAGATCGGCCTGCCCTTCACCGATGCCGCGCGGCGCTTTCAGGCGCGTGTGCAACTGCTGCACCAAGAGGGCGCAGAGCTTCCCGCCTTTGACGACGCTTCCCTGATGGAACGCGCCGAGGACTGGCTTCTGCCCTATCTGGGTGGCAAGCGGACCGAAACCGACCTGCGCAAGATGGATATCACCGACGCCCTGCGCGGCCGTCTTGATTGGGAACAGCTACAACTGGTCGACCGCCTTGCGCCTGCGCATTTCGAGACGCCTCTTGGGCGGCGCGTGCCCATCGACTATGGCGGCGAACATCCCGGCATCGAGATCCGCCTGCAGGAGATGTTCGGCGTGACGGCCCATCCCAGCATCGGCCCCAAACGCCTGCCGCTGCGGGTGACGCTGCTATCGCCTGGCCATAAGCCGATACAGGTGACGTTGGATATTCCGGGCTTCTGGGACGGGTCCTATGCGGATGTGCGCAAGGATATGCGCGGGCGCTACCCCAAACACCCTTGGCCCGAAAACCCGCGCGAGGCCGACCCGACGCTACGTGCCAAACCCCGAAACTGAAAAGGCGGCCCCGAGAGGCCGCCCTTTTATTACTTCTTGCCAGGCTTGCCGTATTTGGCTTTCGGCTTGCCCTTATCCTTGGGGTTCGGCTTGTCTTTGAAGGACTTACCGGCGGGCTTGCTGAACTTGCCCGCTTTCCCTTCGCCCGCTTCGTCGCGGCTTTTCCACGACTTGCGCGGCGCGCCATCGTCGGAACCACCCTTGCGATGCGGCTTCTTGAACTCGCGGTCGCCACGATCACCACGATCACCAAAATCACGGCGCGGGCCGCCCGGCTTGCGGTCCCATTTCGCGGGGCGCGGGTTCGGGCGGTCAAGACCCTCGGGGGCTTTGTCCAGCACATCCACACCGCATTTATCCTCTAGCGACCGCTCGGGGCCGACAGATTGCAGGAAGCGGTCAGCCGCATCAGCATGGATCTGCACGAAGGTATGGTCATTCATGATACGGATCGCACCGATGTCACGGCGGGTCAGATCGCCCGCGCGGCAAAGCATCGGCAAGAGCCATTTCGGATCGGTGCCGCTGTCACGGCCCATCGACAGGCGCATCCAAGTCGAGCGCTCGAACTCGACCTTCGCACGCGGCTTCGGCCCGTCAACGCTGATCGGGGTGATGTCTTCGGGCGCGGAACGCCCCGCAATGAAGGCACGCGCCACGGCTGCGGCCAGTTCGGTTGCGTCGAACCGTTTGAGCAGCGCCTGAACCGCCTCTTTCTCGTCGTCCTGAATGGGCTCGACCAGCGACGGCTGTTCCAGCATCCGCACACGATCCCGCTCCAGCACTTCCTCGGCCGAGGGCGCGGGTGCCCAGTCTGCGGTGAGGTTGGCGAATTTCAACAGGCGCTCGGCCTTGGCCTTGATGTTGATCGGCACGACCAGAGCGGACACACCCTTGGAGCCCGCACGCCCCGTCCGGCCAGACCGGTGCAGAAGCGCCTCTTTGTTCTGCGGCAGATCGGCATGGATCACCAGTTCCAGACCCGGAAGGTCGATCCCGCGCGCGGCCACATCGGTGGCGATACAGACGCGGGCACGGCCATCGCGCATCATCTGCAGCGCGCGCGAACGTTCCTCCTGGCTGAGTTCGCCCGACAGTGCCACCACGGCAAAGCCACGGTTCAGCAGCTTGGTCGTCAGGTGGGTCACCATCGCGCGGGTGCCACAGAAGACAATCGCGTTGCGGGCCTCGTAGAAGCGCAGCAGGTTGATGATGGCGTTCTCGCGATCCGAACGGTCCACAACCAGCGCGCGATATTCGATATCGCTATGCTGTGCCTTGCGGTCGATGGTCGAGATCCGCTGCGCATCCTTCTGGAAGGTGCCAGCCAGACGCTCGATCTCGGGCGAAACCGTGGCCGAGAACATCAGCGTGCGACGCTCTTCGGGGGCTTCGTTCAGAATGAATTCCAGATCCTCGCGGAAGCCCAGATCCAGCATCTCGTCGGCCTCGTCCAGAACCGCAACCTGCAGCTCCGACAGGTCCAGCGCACCACGGCGGATGTGGTCGCAGATACGGCCCGGCGTTCCCACGACGATATGCGCCCCGCGTTCCAGCGCACGGCGTTCGTTGCGCGGGTCCATACCGCCAACCGCGCCTGCGATGATCATGCCAGCGGCGCCATAGAGCCATTCGAATTCGCGTTTGACCTGCAGTGCCAGCTCGCGCGTCGGCGCGATCACGATGGCACGCGGCACATCGGCGCGGGTAGGCACACCCTCGGCCAGAAGCTGCGCCGACATCGCCAGACCGAAGGCCACGGTTTTCCCCGAGCCGGTCTGCGCCGATACCAGAAGGTCTTTCTCCGCCAGAGCAGGGTCACCCACAGCAGTTTGCACGGGGGTGAGGGTTTCGTAGCCTTTCTTCTCCAGCGCGGAGGCAAGCGCGGGGTGAATGGCGATATCAATGCTCATGGCGGGGACTTTCGGGTCTGGAATGGAACGGGCGCACTCAACTGCGGCGCAAGGGGCGGCTCATACGCCCTTTGCGGCCTTCTGTATAGGGGGAATCTGCGCCTTTGGTTACGCGCTCACACCCATTTGGCTATCGGCGGAAGGCTCATCAAGACCGCATCGGCATTGTGACCCGTTTCCAGACCGAACTTCGTTCCCCGATCGTAGACCAGATTATATTCGGCATAAAGCCCGCGATAGATAAATTGCGCCTCACGGTCGGCATCGGTCCAAGGCTGGTTGCGGCGTTTCTCGGTCACCGGCAGGAAGGCCTTGAGGAAAGCGCGGCCCACATCCTGCGTGAAGGCGAAATCCTTGGCCCAATCGCCGGTGTTCAAATCGTCATAGAAGATGCCGCCCACACCACGGGCGCGATTACGGTGCGGGATGTAGAAATACTCATCCGCCCACTCCTTGAACCGCGGGTAGTAGCTTGCGTCATGCCCGTCACAGGCCGCCTTGAGTGCCGCGTGGAATTCGGCGGTGTCCTCGTCATATTCGATACAGGGGTTCAGATCCGCCCCACCCCCAAACCACCATGCGCCCGGCGTCCAGAACATGCGGGTATTCATATGCACCGCAGGGGTTTGCGGGTTCTGCATATGCGCCACAAGGCTGATCCCCGAGGCCCAGAAGCGCGGATCATCCGCCATCCCCGGCACGCCACGCGCGGCCATCGCCTTTTGCGCGCGCTCGCCCAATGTGCCCCAGACGGTCGAGATATTGACGCCCACCTTCTCGAAAACACGGCCTCCGCGCATGACGCTCATCTTGCCGCCGCCGTGGTCCTCGCCATCGGGGCCTGTGCGGACGGTGGGCGTGACCTCGAAACGGCCTGCGGGCGCTTCGGCATGGGGGCCCGTGACCTGACTGTCCTCCAGCCCTTCGAAGGCCGCCACGATCTTGTTGCGCAAATCGGAAAACCACTGACTGGCGCGGGCTTTTTCGTCTTCGAACAGGGGCTGGTCGGTCATGGGGTCTCCTTTTCCTGCCCGCAGTCTTAGCGGGCCGCAGCGGCAGGAGCAAATAGCAGTTTGGTACAAAGCCCCCTAGCCGACCGCAGAGGCAGAAGCTAAGCTGATGGCCGGAGGAGTATCCCATGACCCGCATTTTCACTCCCGCCCTGCTTGGCCTGAGCGCCCTTGGCCTGCTGGCCGCCTGCGGCACCCCGCAGGAGCGCTGCATCAACCGCTCCACCAAGGAAATCCGCGTGCTGAACGGGCTTCTGGAAGAGGTGAACGGCAATCTGGCACGCGGCTATGCGTGGGAAAGCTATGAGGTCGAGCGCCAGCATTTCGGGATATGCGGCTATGAAACGCATGAAACGAAAGACGGCAAGAAGATCCGCCGTCCTGTCCATTGCTGGAAAGAGGTCACCGAGACATTGCAACGCCGCGTGCCGATCGATCCGGCCTCCGAGACGCGCAAACGTGACGGGCTGGCGGCCAAGATCCAATCGCTCGAGCCGCAGGCGCGCGCGAATATCGCCGCCTGCAAGGCAACATACCCCGAAGAGTGATCAGAACACCGGAACCTGCACCGCATCCAGCAAGCCGCGCCCGCCGTCGATGCGGATGATCTGGCCGGTGGTGAAGCTGGCCCCCGAGGACGCCAGAAACTGCACCGTCTCGGCCAGTTCATTCGGCGCGGCGATCCGGCCCAAGGGCGTGCCCTCGATGATCTCTTCGCGCCATTCGGCGTTTTCCTTCAGCGCGTCCTGCAAAGAGCGGCTCATGACAGAGGCAAAGCTGACCCCGTTTACCCGAATGCGATGCGGCGCCAAAGCCACGGCCAGCCCGCGCACCGCTTGTTCCTGCGCCGCACAAGCGATGGAATAGGCCAGCGTTTCGGGCTGCGAGCGCGTCGAGGCCAGCGTCGAGATATTGATGATCGACCCGATCTCGCCCTCGGTGCGCCCGTCTTTCTCGGCCTGCGCAATCATACGCTTGGCGGTCAGCTGGGAAATCCGCAGCGAGGATTTCATATTCTGCTGCAGCATGTCATCCAGCACGGTCTGGTCAGGGTCCAGCGGGTCGCAGGGCGTGAAGCAGCGGTTGGTATTGACCAGAATATCCACCCGATCAAAGGCATCGATGGTCGCCGACAGAAGATTCGCCACATTCAGCTTCTGGCACAGATCACCGGCAAAAGTCCGCACCGGCCCCTCGGATGTATCCGTATCGGCAAATTCATCCTTCAGACGGCTTTCGTCGATATCGGCAAACATCACATTGGCCCCGCGATCCACGAAATGGCGCGCAATGGCAAGCCCGATCCCGTGGGCCGCGCCCGTCACAATGGCGGTCTTGCCGGAAATGGAAAGCGACATGCAGTCTCCTGCGGAGTGGTTGAAGCAAAGACGCGGCCGGTTAGCGGCCGCGTTTGGTCTGAGTATCGGCCTTTGCGGCCTGCGATTTCGTCAGCGGCTTTTCGGCATAGAACAGCTTGAACTGCGCATTGCCGCCGATTTCCTCGACATGGTGGAAGACCTGCCGCAGCGTGTCCTCATAGGGAAGATGGCGGTTGGCCACCATCCAGAGCTTGCCCGAAAGCGACAACATAGAGGCCGCTTTGCGGATAAAGGCCTGCCCGAGGTTCGGATCACCCGCATGGCCCACATGGAAGGGCGGGTTCATAATGATACCGGAATAGCGGGCGGCAGGCTCGTAGCCGGTGACATCCTCCCAATGGAAGCTGGCACGCGGGTCGGTGATATTGCGCTTGGCGCAGTCGAGAGCGGCATAATCGGCCTCGACCAGATCCAGCGTCTCGACGCCCTCACGCGCAAGGATCTGCGCCGACAGCCAGCCCCAGCCCGCACCCAGATCGGCCAGACGCGCCGGAAGGCGGCCCGGCAGCGCCTGCGCCAGAAGGGCCGAACCCGCATCGACCTTATCCGCCGAGAACACGCCGGGGGTGGTAACAAAGCCCTCGGTAGGGGTTTGCGCCTGCACGACCCAATCAGCCAGAGCCCCACGGCGCGCGGCAAAGCGGAAGACCTTCCCATGCGCCTTGGCTATCGCCGCCGAGGGCGCCACCAGAGGCTTGAGCGATTTCAGCACCGAATCCACGCCGTCATTCTTGGCGCCATCCACCACGATCATCCCGCCGTCGATCACCAGATCGCATAGGCGTGCCAAAGCGTTGCGGGCCTCCTGCTTGGCGCGGGGCAGAAAGATCACCGCCGCCGCATAGTCAGACGACTGCGGCGCAGGGCTGACGGTATACCCACGCGCGGACAGCCCCGCGTGATCAGGCGCAAAGCCCTGTACCAGCTCCAGCCGGTCCTTCGGCAGATCGGAGAGATCGGTTTCGGCCAGAGCGCCGATCACAAGGATCGTGCCGTCCTCCGGCAGGGGCGCCTGTTCCAGCGCCAGCGAAAGTCTGGGATGTGTCATGGGGTCGCGTCGCGGAGATCCGCGCTCATTCCTTTTCCATCGTGCATTGCAGCGGGTGCTGATGGCGGCGCGCAAAATCCATGACCTGCGCAACCTTGGTCTCGGCGATCTCGAAGGAGAACACGCCAACAACCGCCAGACCCTTTTTATGCACGGTCAACATAATCTCGAAGGCCTGCGCATGATTGAGGCCGAAGAACCGCTCGAGGATATGCACCACGAACTCCATCGGGGTGTAATCATCATTCAGCAGCATCACCTTATACATCGGAGGCTTACGGGTTTTCGGCCGCGTTTTCGTAGCAAGGCCGGCATCGCCGTCATTGCCATTTTCATCATCGGCCATCATGCTGAAGGGCTTGAAGTCGCCTGTCATCATCGCTTTCCCGGGTTCCGAACATCTCAGGTCTCGTGGCGAATATAGGAAGACGGGGGCGGAAGGAAACCCCTTCTGCCTCTGCTCGCAATTCGAACGTTAAACTCTGACCTTACAATAGGGAGTAAATAGTGCCGCTGACAATGCTGGGTTTCGACGCCGATGACACGCTTTGGCAAAATGCGAGGTTCTTCCGGCTCACACAGGAGCGATTTGCCGAATTGATGGGCGAATATGTCGAGAAGCCCCATCTGGACGCGCGGCTTCTGGCGGCAGAGCGCCGTAACATCGGGCGCTATGGCTTTGGCGTCAAAGGGTTTACATTGTCGATGATCGAAACCGCCATCGAGGTTTCCGAGGCCCGCGTCGATGCCACAGTGATCGCCGAATTACTGCAGGCAGGGCGCGAGATGCTGGCCCATCCCATCGAATTGCTGCCCCATGTCGAAGACACGATTGCCACGCTCAGCCAGGATCACAAACTTGTCCTGATCACCAAAGGCGATCTTCTCGATCAGGAACGCAAATTGGCGCAATCGGGGCTGGGCCCCTATTTTCAGGCGGTCGAGGTGGTTTCGGAGAAAACCGCCGCAACCTATACCCGCCTTTTCAACCGTCACGGGCGCGGGGCAACCAACGGCGTGATGGTTGGAAATTCAATGAAATCAGACATCCTGCCGATGCTTCAGGCAGGCGGCCATGCGGTCCACATTCCCGATGGTGCACAGCCCTGGGCGCTGGATCATGCCGAACCGCCCGAGTCCCATCCTCGACTCACCACGCTTGGCTCTATGGCGAATCTGGTGGAGTCGATCCGCATTATCACGCGCCCGTGAATTAATGTGAGTAAAAACCTCTCACAGGCGCGTGAAAAATGATTAACTGCCGTAAGGGAATGGAGTGTTAAGGAAGGGTTAATGGCACAATATAATGCGCATATTGTCACCATGCCACCTACATGATGTGGTGATGCAAGAAAACCGCAGTAAAGGTGACTGAAACTTCCCAATTTTCACAAACGATTCCGCGTGTTATCGTTCTTTCCATAAGCCCCACTTTAAAATCAAACCGGGGCACCGAGGCAGATATAAGGATAAGAACCGTGACCACGCTTTTGCGCTGGATCCGAGCAGGAGTTTGCGCGTTCTTCACATTGTTGCTTTTGCCGTTGGCTGTGTATGCCGCGCCCTATGCAGCCTATGTGATGGACATGCGCTCTGGTGAGGTCCTCTACGAGAAAAACGCCGACACGCGACTCTACCCTGCGTCATTGACCAAAATGATGACGCTCTACATCGCCTTTCAGGCTATCGAAGCCGGTGAGGTCAGTCTGGATTCCGAAATCACCGTGTCGCAAAATGCGGCCTCCCAGCCCCCGTCACGGCTGGGGCTGCGCGCCGGTCAGAAAATCAAGCTGCGCTATCTGATCCGTGCAGCGGCGATCAAATCGGCGAATGACGCGGCCTCGGCCATCGGGGACGCGCTTGGCGGCAACGAGGCCAACTGGGCCGCACGGATGACCGCCACCGCCAAATCGCTTGGCATGAAAAATTCGACCTTTCTCAATGCCAACGGCCTGACCCGCAAGGGGCATATGTCGACCGCCCATGACATGACCATTCTCGGGCGTCATTTGTTTTATGATTTCCCGCAATATTACAACATCTTCTCGCGCCGTTCTGCCGATGCCGGCATGAAGACCGTCTATTCGACCAACCGCCGCTTCCTTGACGCCTATAAAGGCGCGGACGGCATCAAGACCGGTTACACCGTGGCTGCGGGTTTCAACCTCTGTGCTTCGGCGCAGCGCGGCGACGAGCGGATCATCGCAACCATCTTCGGCGGCACCTCGACCGCACAGCGGAACGCGAAAATGGCGGAACTGCTGGATCTGGGCTTCAAACGGGTTCAGGACCACAGCCCCGTCAACAAGCCCAGCGCGCCCGATATGATCGAGCTGAACCAACCCAGTGCCGGTATGCTGGTGGCCAGCGCGCCCATGCAAAGCAGCCCGCGCCCGCAATCGCGTCCCGGTGTGGCAACCCATGATGCGGATGCTATCGCAGCCGCCGTGGCCGTGGCCAATGCCGCCCCTGCGGTGGATACGGAGGCCGTGGAAGACGCCGTGGCAATGGCTTCGACCGATGGTCTGGAAGCCAGCCCGCGTCCGGTCTCGGCCCCCAATCGCAGCTTCGCCACTGCCAAACCCGCCGACGAGAGCGAGGATCTGGCAGGCGAGGAAGTCCAGATGGCCAGCGTTCAGGACAGCGCCGACGAAGAGGACGAGGCGCAGTTTGCAGGCGAGATCGCACAGGGCGACACCGATCCGGGTGGTCCTATCTTCCAGCAGACCAGCAAACCGCAGCCGGAAACTCTGGCGATGATGGGCAAGGGCAAGAAATCCAATACGGTGATTCTGGCCGCTCTGAACCCGCCGCAGGCAAGCGCCTCGGAGACGCCGCGTGTCGTGGCGCGTGCGTCCAGCTCGGGCGGGCGGAACTGGGGCGTGACACTGGGATTGAAGAATTCCGAATTCCACGCCCAGCAGGACATGCTGAAAGTGGCGCTGATGGAAAGCGACACCTTGGGCGATGCCCTACGCAAAGTGGTCAAGCGCAAGCTCGGTTACGAGGCCACCTTTGTCGGCATGAGCCAGCAACAGGCCAGCCTTGCCTGCGCCCGTCTGGCCGCACGCAGCATGGAATGCGGCGTCGTCGGCCCCTGAAGCCACTCTTCTATCTGCCTAATCTCACGGACTGCATCCCTGATGCGGTCCGTTTTTCTTTGGTCCCCTGACGGCGCGTGCCCTTTCACGGCGCAAAGGGGGCTCTGTGCCGGTGGACCTTGGTGAGGACGGTGGGGCGGGCACATTGCGGCGCGCCATTGATCCGCAGCACGCATATGCAAAAACCGCCGACAGAACGGCGGTTTTATCGCGGCAGGCACCCTGCCCTTGGCTGACGGACCGCGCAAGTCCCGAGACTAGCCCTTGGGATGATCATCCCACGCGGTCGACAGGATACGTTCGGCATCGCCTTTCGGGTCTTCGAACTGGCGGCTTTTCAGCGCCCAGAAAAAGGCCAGCAGGCCCACGCCGCCGAGGAAAAGGGAAATCGGAATCAGAAATCCGAGGATCGACATTAAACCCGCCTTTCGAGATTACTTGAGCCGCAAGGAGTTGAGGGACACGGTAATGGAACTGGCCGACATCGCAAGGGCTGCAGCCAGCGGCGTGGCCAACCCCAGAAGCGCGATCGGCACGGCAATCATGTTATAGCCGATGGAAATCGCGAAATTCTGCTTGATCCGCGCACGGGCTTTGCGCGCAATCTGCAGGGCCTCGGCAATCGGCTCCAGATTCTGGCCCAAGAGCACGATATCGGAGGCCGTGCGCGCGGCATCAAGCGCCGAGGCCGGAGAGATCGACACATGGGCCTGCGCCAGTGCAATCGTGTCATTCAACCCGTCCCCCACCATCAGCACATGATGGCCTGCACCGGACAAAGCGGCCAGCGTCGCGGCCTTGTCTTCGGGGCGTGCCTCGGCCCGCCAGTCGGCAATCCCCAGACGCGCGGCCAGTGCCGAGACCGCAGCTGTGGTATCGCCCGACACCAGCCGAACCGAAAGCCCGCGCGCCACACAGGCACGCACGGCTTCAGCCGCTCCGGGGCGCAAACGGTCCTGAAAGCGCAGGCGCGTCAGGTTCCCCTGCCCCGCATCAAGCCATGTGCCCTCGCCCTGTGCGCCCACCCAGTCGGCCCGTCCCAAACGGATCCTCCGCCCCTGATCGCGGGCCTCGACCCCACATCCCGGAACTTCGCAAAGGCCCTCCACCACCTGAGGCTCGACGCCTTCGGCGCGTAGCATTTCAGCCAGCGAAACGGAAAGCGGATGCGACGAGGCCGCCGCAAGAGCAAGGGCAATGCGGCGCGCCTGTGTCTCCATCCCTGCCAGATCCGTCGGTTCGGGCAGGCCCATCGTCAGCGTGCCGGTTTTGTCGAACACCACGCAATCCACTTCGGCCAGCCGCTCGAGCGCGCTGCCATCCTTCACCAGAAGCCCCTGCCGGAACAGCCGTCCCGAGGCCGCCGTCACAACGGCAGGCACCGCCAGCCCCAAGGCGCAGGGACAGGTAATGATCAGCACGGCTGCGGCGATATTCAGCGCCAGACGCAGATCGCCCGAAAGCCACATCCACACCGCAAAGGCTGAAAAGGCCATCAGATGCACCAAGGGCGTGTAGGCACGGGTCGCCCGCTCGGCCAGCGTGGTGTATCGGGTCCGCGCGGTCTCGGCAGCGGCCACCAGCTGGGCCATCCGGTGGAGCGAACTGTCGCGACCGACAGCGGTCAGACGCACCAGCAGCGGCCCCGTCAGATTGACCTCCCCCGCCGAAAGCACAGCCCCCGGCCCGACGCTGACAGGCAGGCTCTCACCGGTCAGCAAGGACCGGTCCGTTTCCGAGCGTCCCTCGAGCACCACCCCATCCGCGGCCAGCCGCCCGCCCGGACGCAGGCGCAGGTGATCGCCCACGCGCAAATCCGCCACCGGCACTTCGGTTTCGCCCGCATCGGTCACACGCCATGCACGCGGCACCTCCAGCGCGGCCAGCTCCTCTGCGGCAGAACGCGCCGCCGAGCGCGAGCGGTAATCCAGATAGCGCCCGACCAGCAGGAAAAAGATCAGCATTACGGCTGCGTCGTAATAGGCATGCCGCCCTGAATGGATGGTTTCAAACAGCGACATCCCCGTCGAGAGCAAGATCGCCAGCGAAATCGGTACATCCATTCCCAATCTGCGCGCCCGCAGCGCCCGATAGGCCGAAGCGAAAAAGGGCTGGCCCGCAAAGATCACCGTCGGAAAGGCGATCGCTGCCGAAATCCAGTGGAACATATCGCGCGTGGCATCGCCCGCCCCCGACCAGACCGCGACCGAAAGCAGCATGATATTCATCATGGCAAAGCCCGCGACCCCGATCCGCATCAGATAATCGCGGCCCTGCCTGTCTGTCTCGGTGGCGCGCAGCACATCAGGGTCCAGCTCATGCGCCTCATAGCCGATGCCCTCCAGCGCGCCGATCAGCTGCGCGGCGGTGATCTCCGGCCCCGCCTGCACCGCAACACGCTTCAGCGTCAGGTTGACCCGTGCATCGCGCACCCCGTCAATCGCGCCCAGACAGGCCTCGACATCGGTGATACAGGCCGCGCAATGGATCGAGGGCAAAGACAACGACAGGCTGGGGGCCGCGATGGCACGCCGCGCCAGATCCTGCGCCGCAGGGGCTGCGATACAGGCCGGACAGGCCGAAACAGCGGTTTCGATATCTGGCGCAGCGCTCACCGCTCAGTTCCTGACAAACAGATCGATCCGCTGCCGGAAGGCCGTGCCATCCGCCGCCACCGCATCAAGATGCACAAGCCACGCCCCCGGTGCCAGAGTGAGATCGGCCAGATAGGCCCCGTTCACCCGACGGAATTGCGGGGTGACATCCTCGCGCGACATGGTTGTGCGCCCGACAAGCGCGGAAAACCGCGAAACCGGCGCGGGCAGGCCCTCCTTATCCGTCAGCCGGAAGCTGAGCTGGCCATTCTCGTAAAGCGGCTCGACCGTCCAGCCAAGCGCCTGTTGCGCCGCCCGCAATGTGTCGAATTGCTGGCTTGCCACATAGGAATTGGTCACCTCCAGCCCCGGAAAGCTGGAGATCGCATTATAGGCCATAAAGATATTGACCCCGATAATCACCGAAAAGGCCCCGACCACGGTCACCAGAACATGTTTACCGGTCAGCTCACGCGTCATCATCTCAGTTCCGCCCCTTGCCGTTAAAGACCGTTTTTTCGGTTACAGACCGGTCGCCATCCTTCTGGCTGACCCGTAGAACCAGATCGCTGCGTGTCGCATCGGCCAGCGCCGAACCGCGCACCGCTTCCAGATAGAGCCGTGCCGACAAGGTCGTATCGGCAGGCACGATCACCGACGCCCCGTCCCGTCCCTCGACCTTGACCCTCAGACCATCCACAGGCTGGCCATCCATGCCGGTCACCGAAATGACATAGGCGGTCGGGTCATGCTCCTTGTTGCGCAGACGAAGCGCATAGATATTGCGGATCGTCCCGTCGGGCTGCGTGACATAAAGCGGCGAACGGTTCGGCGTAACGTTGAACTCGATCGGCGAGCGCACCAGCAATGCCACGATCAACCCGACACCAATCCCTCCCCAGAGCACGAAGTAGATGATCGTGCGCAGCCGGAAGATATGCCGCCAAGGGCTGACACGGGCCTCGCCATTCTTCTCGCGTTCCTCGTCGCGCAGCGCCATATAGCCGATCAGCCCGTGCGGCTGGTTGGTTTTGTCCATGATCTCGTTGCAGGCATCGATACACAGGCCGCAGGTGATGCATTCCATCTGCTGGCCGTCGCGGATGTCGATCCCCATAGGGCACACATTCACACAGGCATTGCAGTCGATACAATCCCCCTGCGCCGCATCGGCTTTCACGCCCTTTTTCAGCTTGCCGCGCGGTTCGCCGCGCCAGTTGCGATACCCGATGGTCAGGGTATCCTCGTCCATCATCGCGGCCTGAATGCGCGGCCACGGGCAGGCATAGATACAGATCTGCTCGCGGGCGAAACCGCCGAAGAAGAAGGTCGTCGCGGTCAGCACCAGCAGCGTAAGATAGGCCACCATCGCCGCCTGTCCGGTCACCAGCTGGCGCAACAAGGTCGGTGCATCGGCAAAATAGAACACCCACGCCCCGCCCGTGCCGACGGCGATCACCAGCCACAAGGCCCATTTCAACGCGCGCTTACGGATCTTTTCTCCCGTCCAGCGCGAACGCAGAAGGCGGATCTGCGCGTTCCGGTCCCCCTCGATCCAACGTTCGACATGCATGAAAAGATCGGTCCAGACCGTTTGCGGACAGGCATAGCCACACCACACCCGCCCCATCGCAGCGGTAAACAGAAACAGCCCGAGCCCCGCCATGATCAGCAGGCCCGCCACGAAATAGAATTCATGCGGCCAGATCTCGATCATGAAGAAGAAAAACCGACGATTTGCCAGATCGACCAGCACCGCCTGATCGGGCAATGCCGGACCACGGTCCCAACGCACCCAAGGCAGGATGTAGTAGATGCCCAGCATCATCCCCATCAACCACCATTTCAGGCTGCGGAACTTACCACGGACATGGCGCGGAAAAATCGGCTCGCGGCTGGCATAGAGCGGCGGCGGGGCGACAGGATCTGGGGCGCTCACGGTGCAATCTCCTTGGGATCGTCGTCAGGTCGGAGTTCTGAATGCGCTTTCCAACCTCACCTTTCCTTGACTTGCGTCAAAATTCCACTTTGGCATGCATTTTTTCGAATACAATTGACCAAAGGTGCTACCCCCGCAGACGCCATAAAAAAGCGGCCCAAGCAAAGGCTTGGACCGGCAGTCATGGTGGATTTATAAAAAAGCACCGGCACCCCCATGGAAACGCGCGAACAGGACAAGGTGCCGGTGCACTCCGCGCCAAGCTTTAGGGCATGGCGCGGAGATCTCGTTTACTGGCCGCCGCCCAGACCGTGGACATAAGAGGCCACAGCGCGGATCTCGGCTTCGCTCAGGCGGGTGTTCCAGTTGGGCATCACACCGAAACGGGCGTCATGCACGGTCTTGGTGAGGGTGGCGACATCGCCGCCGTAAAGCCAGATCGCATCGGTCAGGTTCGGCGCGCCTTGGGACTTGTCACCGGTGCCATCTTCCATGTGGCAGCTCGTGCAGTTCTCTTCGAAGACCGCCGCCCCTTCTTTGGCCAGATCCGCATCGAAGTCCTGACCGGAGATCTGGCGCACATGCTGCACGACCTGTGCAATCTGCTCTTCATCCAGAATACCGTCGGTGCCGAAGGCAGGCATCTGGCTATAGCGCGCCTCGCCATCGGGATCGGTTTCGTTACGGATACCGTGGGTGACGGTGAAGTAGATATCGTCGATCGTGCCACCCCAGAGCCAATCGCTATCCAGAAGGCTGGGATAGCCCAGACCCTGCTGGCCACCGGCCCCTGCCCCGTGACATTGCGCACACCATGTCTGGAACACCGCAGCCCCCGCATTCTGGGTATAGTTCACCAGTTCGGGGTCCTGAGCGATGGCCGCGAGGTCGGTATTCACCAGTTTTTCCTCGACGGGCGCATTCATCGCATCGAAGCGCTCCAGATCGGCTTCAAGATCGGCGCGGGTCGATTTGTACAACAGCCCCGGCGTTGCCCCGTTCAACAGCGGCCATGCGGGCATCGCAACCGAATAGCCCAGAGCGAAGATGATGCAGGCATAGAACGTCCACAGCCACCAGCGCGGCAGGGGGTTGTTGAACTCTTCGATACCATCCCAGCTATGGCCCGTGGTCGAAGGATCATTCGGCAGTTTCTTGGGTGTCTTGCTCATTTGCCCACCTCCTTGTCGGCTGCGGTTGCGGGACGGTCCTCGTGACGGAACGGGATGGAGGCGCTGTCGCGCTGTGCTTTGCGGGCACCGGGCCGGAAGGCCCATAAGATCGCGCCCACAAACATCACCACCATGAACAGCAGCATCCAGCTATCGGCAAATTCACGGAAGATATGATAGTCCATCATGCCCTCCTTACCGGCTTGCATCGCGTTCGAAGGTCGAGAAATCGACCATCGTGCCCAGAACCTGCAGATAGGCGACCAGCGCATCCATCTCGGTCACGGCGGGCTGACCATCAAAATTGCGCACATTGACACGGTCGTCATAGCGCTCGAACAGGCCATCGGTATCGGCATAAGGATCCAGCTGGGCCGCGAAATCGGCCTTGGCCGCCTCGATCATATCGGAGCTATAGGGCACCCCGACCGCCGCATCGGTTGTCAGACGTTCTTCCAGATGGGCCGTATCGATCAGACGGTTCTTCAGGAAGCCGTATTTCGGCATCACCGATTCCGGCACGACCGATTGCGGGTTGGTCAGGTGATCGACATGCCACGCATCCGAGTAACGTCCGCCCACACGCGCCAGATCCGGCCCCGTGCGTTTGGACCCCCATTGGAACGGGTGGTCATACATCGATTCCGCCGCCAGCGAGTAATGACCGTAGCGTTCATACTCGTCCCGCATCGGGCGGATCATCTGGCTATGGCAGACATAGCAGCCCTCGCGGACATAGATATCGCGGCCGGTCAGTTCGAGGGGGGTGTAGGGGCGAACCCCTTCCACCTTCTCGATCGTGTTCTCGAGATAGAACAGAGGCGCGATTTCGACGATCCCGCCGATGGTCACCACAAGGAAGGAGCCGATCAGAAGCAGCGTCGCGTTCTTCTCGATGATCCCGTGTTTATCCAGAATGGACATAGGTCTCTCTCCTTACTCTGCCGCAACAGGTGCCGCGGCCACGGCCTTGGGCTGCTTGGCAACCGTCGCCCAAAGGTTCCAGGCCATGATCAGCGAACCGGTCAGATACATCACACCCCCAAGAGCCCGCACGACATACATCGGGAATTTGGCGGAAACGGTGTCAGCGAACGAGTTCACCAGGAAGCCCTGCGCATCCACCTGACGCCACATCAGACCTTCCATGATACCGGTCACCCACATGGAGGCGGCGTAGAGCACGATCCCGATCGTCGCGAGCCAGAAATGCCAGCTGACGGCCTTGAGCGAATAGAGACGCTCGCGTTTCCACAGTTTCGGAACAAGGAAGTAGAGCATCCCGAAGGTGATCATCCCGTTCCAGCCAAGCGCGCCGGAATGCACGTGACCGATGGTCCAGTCCGTATAGTGCGACAGCGAGTTGACGGCCTTGATCGACATCATCGGACCTTCAAAGGTGGACATGCCGTAGAAGCCGATGGACACCACCATCATACGGATCACCGGATCGGTGCGCAGTTTGTCCCACGCGCCCGAGAGCGTCATCAGACCGTTGATCATCCCGCCCCAGCTGGGCATCCACAGCATGATCGAGAACACCATCCCCAGCGTCGAGGCCCAGTCGGGCAGCGCGGTGTAATGCAGGTGGTGGGGACCAGCCCAGATATAGAGGAAGATCAGCGCCCAGAAGTGGATGATCGACAGCTTGTAGGAATAGACGGGACGCTCGGCCTGTTTGGGCACGAAATAGTACATCATCCCGAGGAAGCCTGCCGTCAGGAAGAAGCCCACCGCGTTATGGCCATACCACCACTGCGTCATCGCATCCTGCACGCCCGAGAAGAGCTGCACGGATTTCGACCCGAAGATCGAGACCGGCAGAGCGAGGTTGTTGACGATATGCAGCATCGCCACGGTCACGATGAACGAAAGGTAGAACCAGTTGGCCACATAGATATGCGGCTCGCGGCGTTTGAGGATCGTGCCGAGGAAGGTGATCAGATAGGCCACCCACACGACGGTCAGCCACAGATCGACATACCATTCCGGCTCGGCATATTCTTTCGACTGGGTGGCCCCGAGGATATAGCCAGACGCCGCCAGAACGATGAACAGGTTATAGCCCCAGAACACGAACCAGCCGAGGCTGCCGCCAAACAGCCGCGCCGCCGAGGTGCGCTGCACCACATAGAAGGACGACGCGATCAGCGCGTTCCCGCCAAAGGCGAAGATCACCGCAGAGGTGTGTAGGGGACGAAGCTTGCCGAAATTCAGATAGCCCTGCGCCCATTCGAAATTCAGCGCCGGAAAGGCCAGCTGGAAAGCGATGAACACGGCGACCAGAAAGCCGACGATACCCCATAGAACCGTTGCCACCACGCCATAGCGAATGACACTGTCAAAATATTCCGTTTGCGAGACGGGTTTGGATTTTTCCATTCCCCGCATCACCCAGATCAGTGCAATCACAGCCGCCACAAATACTTCGATCGCATTCACGGTATAGGCGAGATCGCGGCCATAGCTGGCAGCAATCGCGGCAAGCACCGCGACGAGCCCCAGCATAGCTAGCTTGAGATAATCCCACATATTGCGTCCCTTCGTCTTATTCTCCCCTGCTCAAATGAAAGGGGCACGACTTCAGTCCCTTTTGCGGGGGACGCCTTCACTATGCATTGATCTGCATCAACTCTTCGAGAGGGCAAAAAGTAGGTCTTCAATCCATGAATTGATCCTTGTCAAAGTGGTGAATTAGAAGCAGGCATATGATATTTTCCGAACTGAAATGACGAGGCAAAGCCATGTCCTATAAATCTATTCTGACTATTGTTACCGATCTGGGCGCGGCGAAAGCCCAGTTGGACGCGGCCGTTGTGATGGCCCGTCAGGAGCAGGCGCATCTTGATGTGCTCTGCCTCGGCGTCGATGTTTCGCAGACGGGCTACTATTATGCAGGCGCAACTGCCTATGTTCAGAAGGAAATCATCGAACAGGCGCAAGACGAAGCCCGCAAGATCGAGGAAGGCGTGCTGGCGCGGCTGAAAGCCGAAGACATCCGCTGGGCCACCGAAACCATGGTCGTCCAGCTTGGTTCGATCTCTCCGGCTGTGGCGATCCGTGCGCGGTTTGCCGATCTGGTCGTGATGGGACGCCCCTATGGCGAAGATCGTGGACAGGAAATCGAGGCCACCATCGAGGCCGCCCTGTTCGAGGGCAATGTGCCGGTGCTGATCGTCCCCGACGATTTCAACGGTCGCCTGAGTGGCCGCCATGTGGTGGTTGCATGGAATCAGTCCGACGAATCGCTCAATGCGGTGCGCGACGCCCTGCCGCTGCTGAAAGCTGCGGAGAAGGTGGATATCACCCTTGTCGCGCCGCCCGCACATGGGCCCGAACGCGCCGATCCCGGCAGTGCGCTTTGCCAGATGCTTGTGCGCCACGGTGTGGCCGCCGAAGTGACGGTGCTGCCCAAAACCATGCCGCGCATCTCCGATGTGATCAATCGCCATGTCAGCGACACGAGCGCCGATATGATCGTGATGGGGGCCTATGGCCATTCGCGCTTCCGCGAGGCGATTCTTGGCGGGGCAACCCGTCACATGCTGGAAATGGCTGCCGTTCCGGTGCTGATGTCGCATTAAACCGGCAAGAAATCTCTGATGGCACTCACGAACGGGCGGCTTTATGCCGCCCGTTCCACACTGTGCTGGACAGTCGTGCCGCCACACCCCAATCCTGCGGCTGTCACCCGAAAAACCGGCCATTGGAGACTGGAGAGACTGATGCGACTGCTCGCCCTGCCCCTGATAGGAACCCTCGCGCTTGCGGCCTGCATGCCGCCGGGCAGCGCCAAGCCGGATGCGGGGAACGTGGCCGCAGCCGGACCGATCCCCGCAGGGTTTCAGGGCCGCTGGGGCATGAGCCTGAACGACTGCACCTCGACGAAGGGCGATGCCAAAGGGCTGATGACGGTCAGCGCCGATACCCTGACCTTTTACGAATCGCGCGGTGTTCTGACCGAACCGCAGGAACAATCCGCAACCAAGCTTGCGGGCCTGTTCGACTTTACCGGCGAGGGCCAGTCATGGTCCTATCACGAAATGCTGGAATTGAAGGACAAGGGCCAGACCGTGATCCGCACCGAAACCGGCGATGGCGCGGCCCCTGCCCCGCTACGCTATACGCGCTGCCCGATCTGATCGGGGATCAGGACCGAGGGGGGGGCCTGAGCCTGCCGCGGCTGATCTCGACCGCCGCGCCGGACACATGGACCGAGGCCAAGCGCCCGCCCCGACAGATCACGCGCAGTCCAAGATCCGAGATGCGCCCCATCTCGACACCCTGCTGCAAGGCAAAGCAGGTCTCGCCATCCCGCAGAGCCCCTCGTGCCAGAAGCTGCGCGGCGAAAAGTGCGGTGGCAGACCCTGTCGCGGGGTCTTCGGGAATACCGCCCATCGGGTCGAACATCCGCCCCTGCCAGCGATACGCCCCTGTGGGCGCATAAAGATACACCCCCGCCGCCGCCAGCTCTGTCTGCAAAAGGTCGAAGGCGGGCTGCACCGGCCACGCCCGCGCCAGCGCCTCTGTATCGCGCAGACCGATAAATGCAAAACGCGGCCCGCCGGCAATCACCGCCAGAGGCGCGTCATCCAGATCCGCAGGGCCTAGCCCAAGCGCGGCGGCACAACGATCCGGCGCTGCGCTCTGCGGCAGGTCGTCGGGCAGGCATTCGGGCAGGACAGGTGCCTGAAATTCGGCACGGATCTCTCCGGCCTCACGCCAGACACGCACCGGCACAAGCCCCGCTTCCTCTTCCAGCACCAGCACACGGTCGAAATCGGCCCCGTCCGTATCCGGAGCAAGATCCTCAAGCGCCAGAAAGATCGCGCAGCCAATGGTGGGATGACCGGCAAAGGACATTTCGCCCTGCGGATAGAAGATCCGGACGCGGGCACGGTGGGCCGGATCGGCGGGCGGAAAGACGAAGATCGTCTCGGAGAGGTTGAACTCGCGCGCGATGGTCTGCATCTGCGCATCGCTCAACCCCGTCGCATCGGGCAGAAGGGCAAGCGGATTTCCCGCGAAGGGCGTCGTTGTAAAGACATCAAGCGTGACAAACGCTCTAGTTGAAGATCCCGCCATCCGCATCATCTCCCGCCTCAAGCTGCAACGCATCCATATCGGGCACGGTCACATGGCGCTTGCCTTCCAGCGAAATGATCCCGTCCCGCTTGAGCGCCGAAATCTGGCGCGACACCGTTTCAAGCGTCAGGCCCAGATAATCGGCCATCGCCTCGCGGGTCAGCGGCAGATCGAATGTCATGCTTTCCGAGGGGTTTTTCATCTGCAAGGACGCATTGCGCCGCGCGATGATCGACAGCAGCGAGGCGATCTTCTCGCGGGCGGTCTTGCGCCCCAGAAGCAGCATCCATTCACGCGCGGCATCCAGCTCGTCCAGCGTCATCTGCAACAGGCGCTGCGCCAGATGCGGGGTGCGCTCGATCATCGCCTCGAAAGGCTTGCGCCGGAAGCAGCACATCAGCACATCGGTGGTGGCCGTCACGTTGTAAGCGGCGTTGGACCGCCCCGGACGCCCGACAAAATCCGAGGGCAGCAAAAGCCCCACCATCTGCGTGCGCCCGTCTTCCATCGCCTGCGTGATCGTGGCGATTCCCGTCACCACAGAGGCCACGAATTCCATTTCATCACCGGCCCAGACAATGGTCTGGCCCGCCTCGTAGGTGCGGTAGAACTTGATCGCCTCAAGCTCGTCGATTTCCTCCGCGCTACAGCGAGCACAGACCGCCCTGTGGCGGATGGTGCAGTCCCCACACTGAAGCGTGAGCGAGGGCACATCATCTTTCGTAATGGACATTTGATATGAGTCAATTTCTGCTGCGCGTTGATCTTCTAAACATATCTGCATGGAACACAAATCGCAACTCGCCCGTCTGGGATTGTTTGACGCACGCGTCCCCCGCTATACCAGCTATCCGACGGCCCCGCATTTCAGTGCGGATGTGGGACCGGAGGCCTTCTCCTCCTGGATCGAAGCCATCCCTGCGGGAAGCTCTATCTCGCTTTATATGCATGTGCCTTTCTGTCGGCGGCTCTGCTGGTTCTGCGCCTGCAGAACGCAGGGCACGCAAAGCGCCGAGCCAGTGCAGGCCTATTCCGAAGTCCTGCTGCGCGAGTTGAAAATGCTCAAACAGCGGCTCGCCCCCGGCGTCACTTTGTCGCGGCTGCATTGGGGGGGCGGCACGCCGACGCTGATGCCCGCCGATATGATGCGCCGTCTGGCCGAGGCCACCTTCAACGCGGTGCCTCTGGCCGAAGGGGCCGAATTCTCGGTCGAGATCGACCCGAACGAGATCGATGCCGCACGTCTGGATGCGCTGGCGCAGTCGGGCATGAACCGTGCCTCGATCGGGGTGCAGGATTTCGATCCCGAGATCCAGAAGATCATCGGGCGCGACCAGAGTTTCGAGGTGACGGCCCGCGCGGTCGAGATGATCCGGGCACGAGGCATCTCCAGCCTCAATGCCGACATCCTGTTCGGCCTGCCACGGCAGACGCCGCAGCGGATTTCGTCTTCGGTGCAGAAACTGCTGTCGCTGGCCCCCGATCGTGTCGCGCTTTACGGCTACGCCCATGTGCCGTGGATGGCCCGTCGCCAGAACATGCTGCCCTCCGACGAATTGCCCACACCGGAAGAGCGGCTCGACCTGTTCGACCGCGCGGCGATGCTGTTCCGCGCGGATGGCTATGACACAATCGGCATCGACCATTTCGCGCTGCCCGATGACGGTCTGGCCGTGGCGCAGAAGGCAGGCCAGCTACGGCGCAATTTCCAGGGCTATACCGACGATCAGGCCAATGTTCTGGTCGGCCTCGGGGCCAGCGCGATCTCCCGCTTCCCGCAGGGCTATGCGCAAAACGCCTCGGCCACGGGCAAGCATGTGGGCGCGATCCGCGATGGCAGCTTCTCGACGGCGCGCGGCCATATCCTCAGCCGCGAGGATCACCTGCGCGCACGTATTATCGAAGCCCTGATGTGCGATTTCGAGGTCCGCACGGATGACCTTCTCCGCCATCATGATGTGACGCTCGCCCATCTGACACAGATGTTCAGCCATTGTGCGGCCGAATTCGAGGACTGCGTCGAGATGACAAGCTTCGGCCTTGTGATCCCCGAGAAAGGCCGCCCCCTGACCCGTTTGATCGCGCGGTATTTCGATGCCTACGATCTCTCGAAGGCGGGCCACAGCTCGGCCATCTGAAACCAGCGTTAGGGGGCAAAGCCGGAGGGGGCAGTGCCCCCGACCGAAACGGAGCGGGGCTCGATGCCCTGCTCCGTTTCGCTCCCCCCGCAGGACAAGGGCGCGCCTGCCCCCGCTCCCCCACAAGGCGGCAACACACTGGAACCGCCTCAGGCACGCCCTGCGGTTTCGACAAACTCGACAAGTCTGGGCAGACACTGGCGGCGCAGATCATATTGCGCGACCATATGGGCACGCGCGGCAAGCCGCATCGGGATAAAACGCTCGGGGGCGGCCAGAGCCGCGATCAGCCGGTCCGACCACCCCTGAATATCGAAAAAGCCGACCAGCTCTCCGGTCTCCCCATCCGCGATCATCTCGCGCACGGGGGCGGTATCGGAGGCCACGACATGGCACCCCGCACTCATGCTTTCCATCAGCGACCAGCTCAGCACAAAGGGATAGGTCAGATAGGCATGGGCACGGCTGACCTGCAGCATCGCGATATAGCGGTCATAGGGGATACGCCCCAGAAAATGCACCCGCGAGAGATCCAGCCTGTCGCGGACCTCGTTGAGATAACGCTCTTTCCAGCTGATCCCGTCTTTCGGGGGGCCGCCGTAACTCTGCCCCTCCTCGCCCACGATCAACACATGGGCCTCCGGACGCGCCGCCAGCACGTCGGGCAGCGCCCGCATGAAGCTGTGATAGCCGCGATAGGGCTCCAAGGAGCGGTTGACGAAGGTCAGCACCTCGTCTCCGGGACGGAAACGCAGCCCCTTTTGCGCAATCTCGAAGACCGCATCGGGGTTGGGGCACAGCCTGTCGGTATCGACCCCGTCATGACAGATGGTGATCTTGTGCCGGAATTCGGGCTGGAAGGTCTCGGCCTGAAACCGTGTGGGGCACAGGGCCGCATCGGCCTGCACCATGGTCTGGATCAGATGTGCCGAGCGCGCCACGGTCGAGATACGGCTCTCGAACATGTCACGTGCGAATTCGGGATCGAAATCGGTATCAAGCCCCGATGTCCGGTACATCAGTTCGCCATAGATCAGAAGTCGCGCTTCCGGCCAGACCTCGCGCAGATACAGCGTCTCGCCCCAACCGGGATGGCCGAAAATCACATCCGGCACATAGCCATGCTCGCTGCGTAATTGCCGCGCGGCACGGGCCGCCTTCATCCCGCGCTCGGAAACCTGCGCATACATCCGCGTAAGGTTCGACGACAGGGTTACCTCGTCGGGCTGGCGGTATTTCACCACCCTGACCGGTGAAGGGCGGGTGTTTTTCTCGGCCGTCAGGGCCAGAACATCATGGCCGCGCGCCTGAAGCGCCGGAGCCAGATGCGGAAACTGGCCGGGAAAGTTCTGGTGCGCGAAGAGGACCTTCACACCGCCTCCCCCAAAGCTGCCGCCATCAGGTTGCGGGTATAACCGGTTTTGGGGTTGGCAAAGACATCGCCCGCCGCGCCCTGCTCGACCACCTCGCCGCGCTTCATCACCAGAACCTTATGGCTCAGCGCCCGCACCACCCGCAGGTCATGGCTGATAAACAGATAGGCCAGCCCGTGTTTGCGTTGCAGGTTGCGCAGAAGATCGACGATCTGCACCTGCACCGTCATATCCAGCGCCGAGGTCGGCTCGTCCAGAACCACCACTTTGGGGCGCAGGATCATGGCGCGGGCAATGGCGATGCGCTGCCGCTGCCCGCCCGAGAATTCATGCGGGTAGCGATGCATCGCCTCGGGCGGCAGGCCGACCTCTGCCATGATCTCCGCCACCATTTCGGTGCGGTTGCGCCCGGGCTCGAGCCCATGCACGGTCAGCCCTTCGGCGATGATCTGTTCGACCGTCATCCGCGGGCTGAGCGAGCCGAACGGGTCCTGGAACACAATCTGCATATCGCGGCGCAGCGCGCGCAGGCGCTTGCCCTCCCACTGGGCGATATTCTCGCCCGCATAGATGATCGGCCCGTCGCTTTCGATCAGCCGCATGATGGCCAGCGCCAGCGTGGTCTTGCCGGACCCGCTTTCGCCCACAATGCCCAGCGTCTCCCCCGCCCGCACCGACAAAGACGCGCCATTGACGGCCTTTACATGGCCGGTCACTTTGCGCAAAAGCCCGCGTTTCACGGGAAACCAGATCTTGAGATCCTCGGTACGCACCAGTTCCGGCGCATCCTCGGGCACCGGATCGGCAAGACCTTTAGGTTCGGCGGCCAGCAGCTTGCGGGTATAGGGGTGCTGCGGATTGGCAAAGATTTCCTCGGCCGGCCCCTGCTCGACGATCTCTCCATTCTGCATGACACAGACACGGTCCGCGATACGGCGCACCACGCCAAGGTCGTGGCTGATGAACAGCAGGCTCATGCCCATATCGCGCTTCAGATCGGCCAGCAGGTCAAGGATCTGCGCCTCGATCGTCACATCCAGCGCGGTGGTCGGCTCGTCGGCAATCAGCAAATCCGGCCCATTGGCCAGTGCCATCGCGATCATCACCCGCTGGCGCTGCCCGCCCGAGAGCTGATGCGGATAATCGGCCAGACGGCTTTCGGGGTCGGGGATGCCGACCTTATCCAGCAGCTCGACAATCCGTGCCTTGGCCTGCGCGCCCCGTACACCCTGATGCAGCGCCAAGCTTTCGCCCAGCTGCTTTTCCAGCGTATGGAGGGGATTGAGCGAGGTCATCGGCTCCTGGAAGATGAAGCTGATATCATTGCCGCGCACCTTGCGCAGAAGGCGCTCGGGGGCACCCACCATCTCCTGGCCCTTATAGCGCACAGACCCCGACAGATGCGCATTCGGCCCCAGAAGCTGCACCGAAGACAGCGCTGTGATCGACTTACCCGAGCCGGATTCCCCCACCAGCGCCACGGTCTCGCCCTGCCCCACGGTAAAGCTGACGCCCTTCACCACCTCCGGCCCGCGCCCGAAACTGATCTTCAGGTCTTTGACATCGAGGATCGTGGTCATTGGAACACCTTGCGCGGGTCGAAGGCATCGCGCACGCCCTCGAAGATGAAGATCAACAGCGACAGCATCGCCGCGAATGTGAAGAAGGCCGAGAGCCCGAGCCACGGAGCCTGCAGGTTTTCCTTGCCCTGCTGCGCCAACTCACCCAGCGAGGGCGCCGAGGACGGCAGCCCGTAGCCAAGGTAATCCAGCGAGGCCAGCATCGAGATCGTGGCGGTCACCACGAAGGGCAGCATGGTCAGCGTCGCCACCATTGCATTGGGCAGGATATGGCGGCGCATGATCGTGCCGTCACTCACCCCCAAGGCCCGCGCGGCGCGGACATATTCGAAATTGCGCGCGCGCAGGAATTCGGCGCGCACGACCCCCACCAAGGCAGGCCAGCCAAACAGGATCGACACAAAGACCAAGAGCCAGAAACTGCGCCCCAGAATGGCGAAAAGGATGATGATCACATAGAGCGAGGGCGTCGAGGCCCAGATCTCCAGAAGCCGCTGGAAGACGATATCGACCTTGCCGCCGAAATAGCCCTGCACCGCCCCCGCCGCGACCCCGATCAGCGAGCCGACGCCGGTGACGATCAAGGTGAACAGGATCGAGGTGCGGAAGCCGTAGATCACCCGCGCCAGCACATCATGGGCAGTGTTGTCGGTGCCCAGCCAATGGGTGCTGTCGGGCGGCGAGAAGGCCGGCGCGACATCGCTGATGGTGCGGTAATTATAATGGATCAACGGCCAGATCATCCAGCCGGTCTCGACCTTTTCGCCCTCGACCGTGCCTTTCTCCCGCGCCTCTTTCATATAGGTCTCGGGGTCGTCCCAGCAGGCCTCGTTACCGCCGGTGACAATCAGGCATTGCACCTCCGGCTCGCGATAGACGGCTTCGGTGCGGAAATCCCCACCGAATGTGGTCTCGGGGTAGAACCGGTAGGCCGGAAAATAGAAATGCCCGCGATAGTTCACCACGATGGGCTTGTCATTGGCCAGCACCTCGGCAAACAGCGAGGCGACAAACAGCACGCTAAAGATAACCAGCGACCAGAAGGCGCGGCGATTGGCTTTGAAATTCTGCCAGCGGCGCCGGTTGAGCGGGGAAAGTGCCATATCAGCCGCCCCTCTTCTCGAAATCGATCCGTGGATCGACAAAGACATACATCATATCCGACAGGATGCCGACCACCAGCGAGATCAGGCCAAAGACGTAAAGCGTGCCGAAGATCACCGGATAGTTCCGCTCGACCGCCGCCTGAAAGCCCAGAAGACCGAGGCCGTCGAGCGAGAAGATGGTTTCCACGATGATCGACGACCCGAAGAACACGCCCAGAAAGGTCGAGGGGAAGCCCGCGATCACGATCAGCATCGCATTGCGGAACACATGGCCGTAAAGGACGCGATGTTCGGTCAGCCCCTTGGCGCGGGCGGTGACGACATATTGCTTGTTGATCTCGTCAAGGAAGGAGTTTTTCGTCAGCAGGGTCAGCGTGGCGAAACTGGAGATCGTGATCGCCGTGATCGGCAGCACGATATGCCAGAGGTAATCCTTGGCTTTGCCAAGGGTGGTCAGCGTGTCGAAATTATCCGACGTCAGGCCCCGCAGCGGGAAGAGCCTGTAACAGGTCGGGTTCCAGCTCTCGGGGATAAAGGGGATGTGGAAGCAGTTGCCCGACACAAACAGCACCAGCAGAAGCACCGCAAACAGGAACCCCGGAATGGCATAGGCCACCACGATAACCGCCGAGGTCCAGGTGTCGAAGGAGGTGCCATCGCGCACCGCCTTGCGGATGCCCAGCGGGATCGAAATCAGATAGGCCAGCAGCGTCGACCAGAGCCCCAGCGTGATCGACACCGGCATCTTCTCCGAAATCAGCTGCATGACCGTCTCGTTGTGGAAGTAGCTCTTGCCGAAATCGAAGGTCAGATAATGCCCCATCATGATGAAAAACCGCTCGACCGCACCGATTTTTTCGGTGCGGCATTCGGGAGCGGTGACAGAAGGCACCCCCTGATAGCCCTCTTCGCAGACGATCCGCGAAAAGCCCATCTGCACTTCCAGCTGGGCGAGCTGCTGCGGCGAGATCCCCCGCGCGCCCTGATAGCCCTGATCATCGCCGCCCTGCGCCTGTCCGGAATCGCCGCCGCCGCCGGTCAGGTTGCGCATGGAATCGCCGCCCCCCTCGACCCGCGCAAGGATCTGCTCAATCGGACCGCCGGGGACAAATTGCGTGAGGGTGAAGTTGACGATCATGATGCCGAGAAGTGTCGGTATCACAAGAAGCAACCGCTTCAGGATATAGGCGCCCATAAGTGGCCTCGCCCCTTTTCTGCCCGAGCCCCTGCGCGCTTACAGCGCGCCGGAGGCCTTCAGTTTTTCTGCTTTTGCGGCGTCATACCACCAGAAATCCATCTCGCCCAGCGAATAGGGCGGAAGGGTCTGGGGGTGATCGAAGATGTCATAATACGCGACCGTATAGGTGTTCTTGTACCATTGCGGCACCCAGAAGCGGATCGCCCGCAGCACACGGTCCAGCGCATGGACACGGGTCGTCAGCTCGTCTTCCGTCGTGGCCTGCTCGACCAGCGTGATCAGCTTGTCGACCGCCGGATTGGCCAGACCCATCGCGTTGAAGACATCCCCCACGGATTGCGACCCGAAATATTGCTGCAGATCGGACCCCGGTAGCAGATCCTGCCCGAAATGGCTGATCACCATATCGAAATCATGGCTGCGTTCGCGGCTTTGATATTGCGCGTCATCGACACGCTCGTTGACCGCCTCGATACCAAGCTGTTTGAGGTTCTCGACATAGGGGTTGATGACACGGTCCATCGACTGGCTGTCATTGAGAATGTCGATATGCAGCACCTTGCCATCCTTGCGGCGCAAACCGTCGCTGCCCACGGTCCAGCCCGCCTCTTCCAGAAGCTTCGCCGCCTGACGCAGGTTCTTGCGATCCAGCGCACGTTCACCCGATACGGGGGCCATCACCGCATCCTCCGTCAGCACCCCTTCGGGCAGATCGGCCTTCAGCGGCTCGAGGATTTTCAACTCTTCGGGGCTGGGCTTGCCAGTGGCCTCCAGCGGCGAATTCTCCCAGATCGAATTCACCCGCTCGTAAAGCCCGTGAAACAGCGTCTTATTGGACCATTCGAAGTTGAACGCCAACCCAACGGCCTCACGCACCTTCGGGTCCTGAAACATGGGGCGGCGCATGTTCAATACGAAAGCCTGCCCCGAGGCCACATTCCCGTCAGGCAGTTCGGCCTTGACCACCGCCCCGCTTTTCACAGCAGGAAAGGTATAGCCTGTCGCCCAGCTATTGGACGACGCCTCGTTGCGGAACCTATAGATCCCCACCTTGAACGCCTCGAAAGCGGCGTTGTAATCACCGAAATACTCGATGCGCAGCTTGTCGAAATTGTTCCGCCCGCGATTGATCGGCAGGTCCTTGCCCCAGTAATCGGGATTGCGCTTCCATGTGATCGAGCGGTTGTTCTTATCGCTGTCATACATATAGGGGCCGGTGCCGACCAGCGCCTCGGGGAAGGTCTTGTCCAGCGTCAGATTGAGGCGCTCGAACTGCTTTTGCTCAAAGACGGGCAGCCCCCCCACCATCTGGATCACATCGCGGCGCGGCGCATCCTTGGTGAAGGTATATTTGATCGTATGGTCATCCAGCACCTCGGCAGAGGCCACCTGCTGCGCCACAAGCTGACGGAAGCTCGACAGACCATAATCGCGCAGCTGCTCGAAGGAAAACAGCACATCCTGCGCCGTCATCGGCGTCCCGTCCGAGAAAGTAATGCCCTCGCGCAGATGGAAGATCACCCAATCCTTGGACACGGGATATTCAAGTGTCGTGCACATCAGGCAATAGCTCTGCCCCACCGTATCGGAGGTGCCGGTCAGAATGCTTTCCTGCGGCACCGAAGCCAAGGCCGCAGCGCGGCCCTGCACCGAGTAGGGGTTGAAATTATCGAAGGCCCCGACCGTCCATTCCGACATCTCCCCCCCTTTCGGAGCCTCGGGGTTCACATAGTCGAGATGCTGGAAATCTGCGGGATATTTCAGATCATTCAGGGTCGAGATCCCATAGGCTTTCACCACGGTCTGACCACCGACCTGCGCGGCCCCCACCTCGCCCGCAACCTCTTGCGCCGCCACCGGTCCGGCAAGCAGGGGGCTTGTGCATCCCAAAACGGCAATCATAGCAAAAGGCATCATATATCGCCGCGCTCCGCGCTCTTGCGGAACCGCCTCTACAGGCGCCTTTGTCATGTCATGCATTACCGTTCCTTTCACACAGGCTGGACCCCGTATAGGTAAAACTGCGAAAGGCCGCCTATCAAGTTGCTTCTGTGTGAAACACCTGTGAAGGCACGATTTTTCATGAGGATGCGCAGGATTGTGAAGCGGTGATGCAAAAAGAGCCACCCCCGAGGGCGGCTCTTGGAACGGTCTCTGCTTGGCGTGAAGGCCGCGGTTATTGCAGGCTTTCGATATAGGCGACCACATTGGCGCGGTCTTTGGCCTTTTTCAGACCGGCAAAGGTCATCTTGTTGCCCGGAGCGAAATCTTTGGGATTGGTCAGCCATGCATCCAGCGCCTCGTAATCCCATGTGCCGCCATGCCCCTTCAGCGCCTCGGAATAGGCGAAGCCATCGACACTGGCGATCTGGCGCCCGACCACGCCATCCAGATGCGGCCCCACAGCATTCGTGCCGTCAACCTTGTGGCAGGCCTTGCATTTATTGAAGACCTTGGCACCGGCGGCGGCATCCCCCTCGCCCATGACGACCTCGACCACATCCTCGGCCGGTGCCGCCGCACTGTCGCCGCCAATCAGACCACCGGGCGCATCGGTCATGCCCGCTGTCTGTGCATCATTGCCGCCCACAGTATAAAGCGCCTGCGCCGCCCAGCTTCCGACAAGAAAAAACAGCACAGCGCCCACCAGACCGAGGGCCGCTTTGAAGAGGTTAGAGAGTGTGAACATGGCTCATCCCGGGATGGATCATCGTCAGTAATTGCGACCATTTAATATCACCAAATGGTGAGCACTTTGACCGAGATCATGTTTTCGCTTTAAATCCGCATCTGCCGCAAGCCGGACCTATCCTGTCTGGCGACGGCGTCCCCGCCCTTCGTAAAGCCATGCCCCCACTGTCAAAAGTGCCGCCAGCACCAGCCATGCCCAAGCGGGGAGGACCGGCATCACACGGATATCGGCCACTTCGGACGCCCCGCGCGGCGTGATCCCGATCCAGCCCTGCCCGGCCGAGGGCCGGCCCTCGCGCACGCTGCGAATCTGCGGGATCCCCTCTTCCAGCCGCGTCACAGCCCCGCCAGAGCCCGCCACCGCCTGCGCCAGTGGCGCGCCCGAGGCAATGGTCTGCTCATATTCGCGCGGACTGGCCGGACCCAGCGCCACAACGCGGTCCATATCGCCCTGTTTCAGCCGGTACAGCCCCGCCTCGGACGCGGCCCATTGCGCGGTAAACCGCCCCGGTGCGGTTTCTTTCAGATCCACCTGCGCGGTCGTGCCATCGGGCCTGGTAATCGTGACAGGGCCGGTTTTCTCGGCCATGCTGCGACGGACAATGGTAAAGCCCATCGCGCCGGGCTGGACCTCGGCATACAGCGCCTCTTCCTCCAGCTCGGGCTCTTTCATCTCCCAATGGGCGATACGTTTGAGCAATTCCAGCTGCGGCCCGCCCCCGTCATAGCCGCGATCCCACAGCCATGCCTGATCGGATGCCAGAAGCGCCACCCGCCCCTTGCCTTCGCGGCTCATGACCAGAAGCGGCGCATCCTGCGCGCCCGTCAGCACGGTCTCGCCGCGCACATCGCCCAGTTCAATCTGGCGCAGCCAATGGCCCCAATGCTTGGTCCCGCCATCCTTCGCGGGATCGACCGGCGGCATCCCTGCCAGCCCCGCCGTCACCGGATGGCGCATCCCCAGCTTGGTCGGGCGCGGCAGATAGCTCTGCGAGAATACCCGCCCCGTAGGCCGTGCCGGCAGAATGTCCTTGAGCGGCGTCTGCCAGAGGCTTTCGACAGTGGCGAATTCCGGCCCCGCCGATACCAGAACCGCGCCGCCATCGCGCACATATTGCGCGATATTGGCAAAATAGCTTTGCGGCAGGATGCCCCGCGCGGCATAGCGGTCAAAGATGATCAGATCGAAGTCATGGATCTTGTCAACGAACAGCTCGCGGGTCGGAAAGGCGATCAGCGACAGTTCCGACACCGGCACCCCATCCTGCTTTTCCGGCGGGCGCAGAATGGTGAAATGCACCAGATCCACCGCAGCGTCCGATTTCAGCAGGTTCCGCCATGTGCGCTCGCCCGCATGCGGCTCGCCCGACACCAGCAGCACGCGCAACCTGTCGCGCACCCCGTTCATCTGCACCACCGCATCGTTATTGCGGTCGGTCAGCTCGCCCGCGACCGGCGTCAGCGAGAACTGCACCACATTCTGCCCGCCGTGGTCCAGCACCAGCGGCAGCTCCAGATCCTCGCCCACATTCACCTGATAGCTTTGCGCGGCGGCCCCATCGATGGCAATCTTCAGCTCGGCCGTTTTGGGCGCCTTGTCAGGCACCTGCCCCATATCCTCGACCTTCAGCCGGATCGAGACGGGTTCTCCGATAATCCCGAAGCTCGGCGCGGACTGGATCACCAGACGGCGGTCCCAATCCGCCTTATGGCCCGTCATCAGCACCTGAAGCGGCGCGGGCAGATCCGGCATCAGCCCCGCGTCATGCGCCTGCCCGTCGGTCACCATCAGCGCGCCCGCCACCCGTGCACGCGGCTCGGCGGCCAGCGCCTCGGCCATAGCCGAGCCCAGCAGCGTGCCTGCATTCTCGGGCGCATCGCCCACCGTGATCCGGCGCAACTCCGTATTGGGCCGCGCCTCGATCTGACGGGTCAGGCTGGCCACCGCCTTGTCGGTCTGTGCGCTACGATCCGACAGGTTCTGGCTGGCCGAGCGGTCGTCCAGCAGGAACACGATATCCGAAAGGCTTTTGCCCTCTTCCGTCTGGATCGACGGTTGGGCCAGCGCAAGAAGCAGCACCGCAAGCGCCATGCCCCGCAAGGCCCAGCCGCGCAGCCCCCGCCAGAGCGCGACCCCCACGGCCAACCCGCAGATCACGCCCGCCAGCACCAGACTCTCCCACGGCACCAAGGGTGCCCAGATCACCGAGAGGGTGTTCATTACTGACCAAGCCTTTCCAGAAGTGCGGGCACATGCACCTGATCGGATTTATAATTGCCGGTCAGCACATGCATAATAAGATTGACCCCGAACCGGCGCGCCATCTCGCGCTGCTGGTCCCCGCCCATGCCGCGCCCGACCGGCAGCAGCGGGTTGCCGCGCGCATCCACGGCCCAGGCCCCCGCCCAGTCATTGCCACCAATTACCACGGGCGTCACCCCGTCATTGAGATCACGGAACGGCATCCCCTCGGCCTGTGCGGCCTTGCCATCCGCCGCCTCGACCCAGACCGGCCCGTCATAGCGCCCGGGAAAGCTGGCCAGCAGATAGAAGGTCCGTGTCAGCACATGATCGGGCGGAATCTGTGTCAGCGGCGGAATATCGAGCGGCGCCGCCAGAGCCTTGAGCCGCTGCCCCTCGGGGGATTCGCCCATACCGGCGGTATCGGCATCGCGGGTATCGAACAGTATCATGCCGCCCCCCCGCAGAAAGCGGTTGAGCTTGGCATAGGCTTTGGGGCTGGGCGCGGGCTGGTCTGCTGTCACGGGCCAGTAGATAAAGGTGAAAAGCGCCAGATCATCGGTTTCCAGATTCAGCGCCATCGGTGTCGAGGGTTCGACGGTGGTGCGGGCATAAAGCGTGTCCGACAGCCCCTGAAGCCCCGCCTGCGCGATGCGGTCCACCTCGGCATCGCCGGTCACCACATGCGCCAGCACCACATTGGACGCGGCAGCAATCGCACGGTCAATCGGCATCTGGTCTTGCGCGCGGGCCTGCTGCCCCGCCAGCCCGCAAGCCAGCGCCACAACCGCCGCTCCGGCCAGATGCGTGGCCCGCGGCCCGCGCAGCCGCCCCGACAGCAGAAGCGAGGCCAGAATATCCACCACAAGCGCCAGCAGGGCCAGCCCGAGCAACGCGCCCTTCAGCGGCCGCGCAACCTGTGTCTGCGCCCCCTCGACGGGGATATCCGCAGGCCATATGGCGGGTGCCAGCCGCCGGTCCGGTGCCACGGCATTCAGGGCCACAGCGCGGTCATCGGCGGTATAAAGCCCCGGCTTCAGATCCGGCCCTGCCGGCCCTGCGGCCAGCGTCTCGCCTGCGACACCGCCGGCGTTTTCGGCGGTCGAAAGCCGCCCGAACCCGTCAATCAGCTTTTGCGGCACCCATGTCGTGCCCGCCAGCTCGCCCGGATCGGGCTGCGCAGGACGGCTGGAAATAGCAAGACGTTCAAGCATTTGCGGGAAAAGTCCGGAAAGCGGAAGGGTAGACCATTCGGCATCCGCCGCCACATGGAACAGCACAAGCTGCCCGTCCCCCAGTCTGGAACGGGTCACCAAAGGCGTCCCGTCAGCCAGCGCGGCAATGGTGCGTGAAGCCAGATCCGGTGCCGGATCGGCCATCACCTGCGCCTTCACGGTCACATCGGACGGCACCGCCAGCCCCTCGAAGGGCGAACCGACGGGAAACGGCGCAAGCTGGCGTGGCTGTCCCCAGCTCATCGTCCCCCCGATCGAGCGCCCGCCCGCCCGCAGATGCACCGGCAGAAGGGGGTCGCCGCTCAGATCGGCCGCGGCCATATGCGGCCCCGCAAAGCGTACCAGCAACCCGCCCTCCTCGACCCATTCGGCCAGACGGTCAGGAGCGGAAATCTCGGCCATATCGGCCAGAATGATCACATCGGGATTGGCCACCAGCACATCGTCCAGAGTGCCCTCGATCAGATCGGCGGTGGGCTTGAGAGCCTCACGCAGATAATGGGCAGGGTCCAGCAGCTCCAGCCCCTCGCGCGAATTGGTGCCCGACACCAGCGCCACCTTGCGCCGTTTGACCGCGTCATCGGTCAGGCTCACCGCCCCTGCGGAACGGAGGCCCACCACGGCAAAACGGCTCACACGATTGCGCAGCTCGGGCGGCAGATCAAAGAGCGCCACGCCTGCTGCCCCCGCCATCGTGACCGGCACATGGGCCAGTTCCCGCTCGATCCCGTTAGGGTCGAGCCCGATGGCCGCGACCTCGATGGTCGCGGTCAGCGGGGCTTGCGACCTGACCGGAACCTCGACGCCACTGTCCCTGATCCGCGCAGGCCCAGGCGCGATCACCGGCGCCTGAGACTGCCAGACGGTCAGCGGCCCGCGCGCCTGCAAGGCCTGCACCAATGCCGCGCGTCCGGCGCGGTCCAGCCCGTCCGAAATCCAGAGCGTCTCGAATTTTCCCTTCGGCAGGATCTTCGCCGGTTCGATATCCTGCGGCTCCCATGCCATAGGCTGCACGCCCGCCAGCCCCTGCGCCACGGTCTCGGCGCTCAGGAATGGCGGCGGCTCGGGCGGCGGGTCACTCAGCGAAATCAGCGCCACGGGCCGCCCGTCGGCCTGCGCCTGCGCCAGGGCCTGCGAGATCCGGTCCTGACGCAGGCTCCAGTCGCGCGCCGAGGCCCAGCTGCCATCGGTCAGAATGACCAGCGGCCCCGATGCTCCCTGCACCGACATCACGGGATGCAGCACCGGCCCCGCAAAACCGACAATCGCGGCAGCAACCGCCAGCATCCTGAGCGCCATCAGCCACCACGGCGTGCGCGCAGCCTGCACTTCCTGATCGGACAGCCCCAGAAGCAGTGCCACACCGGGAAACCGGCGGCGCACTGGCGCGGGCGGCGTGGCGCGCAGCACAAGATACAGCACCGGCAGGGCGACCAGCCCCAGCAACAGCCAGGGGGCGGTAAACCCGACGGGTCCAAGACCCCACATCAGCGCCCCCTTTCCAGCGCGGCATGCAGCCAAAGAAGCGCCGATTGCGCCGTCTCGCCGGTATGATGGGTTCCAAACTGCCAGCCCGCGGCCCGTGCCATCCGGGCCAGCCTGTCGCGCCGCTCGGCCAGACGCAAGCGGTAGCGCGCACGCAGATCACCGGCCTTACGGGTCTCGTGGCGCAGGCTCCCCGCCATCGATTCAAAAATCGTGCGGCCATCAAAGGGGAAATCCTCCTCGACAGGGTCCAGCACCTGCAACATTACCCCCGTCACGCCGCGCTCCGAAAGGCGCCGCAGGCTTTCGGCCATACGTTGCGGATCGCCCAGAAAATCCGACAGGAAAACCACCTTCGATTGCGCCCGCACGGCAGAGGTCTCGGGCACGCCGTAATCATCCACCGCACCGGCCTGCGACATCATCTGCGCCAGCGTCATGATCTGCCCGCGCCCCGGCTTGGGGGTCACCAAGGCCCCCGTCAGCCCCACCCGCTCGCCCGAGCGGACCGACAGAACTGCCAGCGCCAGCGCCAGAAGCCGCGCCCGCGCGCCTTTTTCCGGTCGGGCATTGCGGCCGGTCCCGGCCCCTGTGAACTGCATCGACGCGGAATCATCCACCCATAGATGCAGCGTCTGCGCCAGTTGCCATTCGCGCTCCCGCACGAACTGGCTGTCCGAACGGCCCGACCGCCGCCAGTCGATAAACCGTGCCTCGTCGCCGCTATGGACAGGGCGATATTGCCAGAATTCCTCGCCCGTTCCCGCACGGCGCTTGCCGTGAAAGCCCATCTGCACCGTGCGCGCAAGCTGTTCCGCCGCCAGAAGCAGGGGCGGCAATGTCGCCGCCTGCTGGTCGGCCTCTCGCCGCAAGCCCAGCACGGGAGCCTGCGAAACGGGCGCTTTTGTCATCGGAGCTTTGGAGGCGTTCACGCCGCAACCTCTTTCGCGGCTCTGGACGCCACCTCCTGCGCCACATCGGCAATGATCTGCGTCAGGTCGTCACCACGCGCCCGCGCCGAGAAACTCAGCGCCATGCGGTGCACAAGAATGGGCTCGGCCAAGGCCAGAACATCCTCGACCGAAGGGGCCAGACGTCCCTGCATCAGCGCCCGCGCCCGCACCGTCAGCATCAAGGCCTGTGCGGCCCGCGGACCGGGCCCCCAGGACAGTCTGTCCTGCACCAGCGCCGAGGCATCGGGCTCATTGGGGCGGCAGGCGCGCACCAGATCAAGGATCATCTCGACAACCGAAGCCCCCACCGGCATCTGCCGCACCAGATTTTGCGCGCGCAGCAGCTCGTCGGGGGTGAACACCTCATGCGCCTCGCCCAGTTCGGCCCCCGTCGTGGCCAGCAGGATCGCACGCTCGGTTTCACGGTCGGGATAGACCACATTCACCTGCACCAGAAAACGGTCAAGCTGCGCCTCGGGCAGCGGATAGGTGCCTTCTTGGTCAATCGGGTTCTGGGTGGCCAGCACATGGAAGGGGCGGCCCAGCGGACGGCTTTCTCCGGCAATCGAGACCTCCTGCTCCTGCATCGCCTGCAACAGCGCCGACTGGGTGCGGGGGCTGGCGCGGTTGATCTCGTCGGCCATCAGAAGCTGGCAGAACACCGGCCCTTCGAGGAAACGGAACGCCCGCGCCCCGTCGGGGGCGGTCTCCAGCACCTCCGAGCCCAGAATATCGGCGGGCATGAGGTCAGGCGTAAACTGGATGCGGCTCGATTTGAGCCCCATCACGGTGGACAGCGTATCCACCAGCATGGTCTTGCCCAGACCCGGCAGCCCCATCAAAAGCGCATGCCCGCCCGACAGCATCGCCGCCAGAACCAGTTCCACCACGCGCTCCTGCCCGATGAAACGCTTATTGATCGATTCCCTTGCCGCCATCAGCTTTGCGCCAAGGGTTTCAATTTCAGCGACAAGATCGGTAGGCTCGGTCATGACAATGCTCCGCGAAAAGTATTACATATAGAAAACCAGATTACGCCTCAAAACCAAATAGCTAATTCAAAGGCCCGCATGACACAGACACACAAGCCCGTGAAGGCCCCCACCGCCGACGGGCTGGCAGCAGCGGCCCGTCAGGCCACGCAGAAAGGCCCGCCGCCCGTGCATCTCTGGAACCCGCCCTTCTGCGGCGATCTGGATATAGAAATCCGGCGTGACGGGACATGGTTCTACCTTGGCACCCCGATCGGGCGCGAGGCTCTGGTCAGGCTTTTCGCCTCGATCCTCAAGCGCGAAGGCGACGCGTATTTTCTGGTCACTCCGGTCGAGAAAGTGGGCATCCGCGTGGTCGATGCCCCCTTTCTGGCCGTCGATGCCGACGTGACCGGCACCGGCGAGACGCAGCAGATCCGCTTTACCACCAATGTCGGCGATACGGTCACCGCCAATGCCGACCATCCGATCCGCGTCACTCTCGACGCGCAGGGAGAGCCCTCCCCCTATGTGCATATCCGGCGCGGTCTGGAGGCGCTGATCGACAGGAAAACCTTCTACAGGCTGGTTGACCTCGCCCAAAGCGGGAAACATGGTGAAGAGGACTGGCTGGGGTTGTGGTCGGAAGGCCGATTCTTCCCTATCATCCCCATGGCGGAGCTTTGAATGCCGAAATTTGCAGCCGATCTGGATCATCTCTTCTCTGACCGTCCGCTCATGACCCGGTTCTCTGCCGCGAAATCTGCCGGTTTCGATGCGGTCGAGATGCGCAGCCCCTATGATGCAGCGGCCCCCGATCTGCGCTATCAGCTGGTGATGAACGACCTGTTCTGGACCGGGCTGGACGCTCCGCCACCCAACTATACCGGCGGCCTGCCGGGCTATGCGGGGGTCGCGGGCCAAGAAGACCGCTTCCTGCGCGATCTCAAGCGGGCCCTGCGGGTGGCCGACGTGCTGAAATCCGGTTTCCTGACACTGCTGGCGGGGCCCGAGGCGCAGATCGGCACCCTGATCGGCAATCTCAAGGCCGCCTGCAAAGCCCATCCGAAAGCGCGTTTCATGATCACCCCAGAGGGGGCGGGCAGCCTGCTGCCCGATCTGGCAAGCTGTGCCCATGTGCTTGCGGAAGTCGGCGGCAAAAACCTGTTACTGGCCGCTGATCTGCGCAGCCCCCTTGCTTCCGGCGAAGACCCGATTGCATGGGTCACACCCTACCTGCCGCAACTTGGCCATCTCTGGCTGGCAGGGGCCGATGGGCACGAACCTGCGGGCGAGTCCCTTGATCTGGCGGGGCTTTGCGCCCATCTCGACGCGGGCGGTTATTCCGGCTATGTCTGCGCCAACTATACGCCGCGCGAGACCACCGAAGGCGGGCTTGCATGGCTGAGGCGCATCATAGGGGACGCTCCCTCCGAGGAGCCCGCCCCCAAGAAGACACGGGGGCGACCCCGCAAGGCGAAAGGCTGAATTGCCATGATTAAGCAGGTGATCTGCATCAACTGGGGCACCAAATATGGCCCGCCCTTCATCAATCGCCTGTACGCTATGGTCGCGCGCAATATCACGCCGCCCTTCACCTTCACCTGCTTTTGCGACAACCCCGAGGGCATCCGCCCCGAGGTGAAAACCGAGCCCCTGCCCGAAATTCCGGTTGAAATCCCGAAGACCCGCAAGGGCATCTGGCCCAAGGCGCGCCTTTGGGGGCCGAAGCTGGGCAGCCTGACCGGCAATGTGCTGTTTCTGGATCTGGATCTGGTGATCACCGGATCGCTGGACGATCTTTTCACCTATGGCGACCCTGATGGCGTGGTGCTGTCGCGCAACCCCGCCAAACCCTTCGAGCGGCTGGGTCAGACCTCCTGCTTCCGCTTTCCGGTGGGCAAGCTCCTGCCCCTGCAAGAGACATTCTGTGCCGATCCTTTGGGCGTGGCCGAGGAATATGTCTATGAGCAGCGCTTTGTGACCCGTAATGCGCCGGGCGGCATCGACCTTTTCCCGAAGAACTGGGTGCAGCATTTCCGTTATCAGTGCCTGCCGGTCTTCCCGCTGAACTGGGTGATGCCCGCGCGCAAACATCCCGATGCCCGCGTGGTGATCTTTCCGGGCGGGGTCTACCCGCAGACCGCCATCGAGGGCGGCTGGCAGGGGCGCGAGGGGTTTACCCTGCGCGACCATCTTGCCAATTTCCCCAACCGCCCCGAGAACGAGGGCTCGGCCTTCCGCTATCTGCGCCACTTCATGAAGCCTACGCCGTGGATCAAAGAGGCGTGGCGCGAATAGCACTCAGGCAGGGTGGGGATCGGGGCGGGCATCCGCACAGCCCAAAGCCGCGCTTTCGGGTTCAAGCGTCACATGGGCCAAGCCGAACCGTTCGACCAGCATCACCTTGGCCCGCGCGATAACGGGCGCATATTCCACCCCTTCGGCCAGCACGATATGCGCCTCGCAAGAGGTACGCTTTTCATCGATCTGCCACAGATGCACATGATGGACCCCCGTCACGCCCTCGATCTGGCCCAAGGCCTCCTTGATCTCGGCGCTATCACGCGCGGCGGGCGCGCCCAGCATCAGGATGCTGGTGACGGGTTTCAGATCCGCGAAAATATGCCACAGAATGAAGACCGAGATCAGCACCGTCAGGATCGGGTCCACCAGCCGCCAGTCCCAGATCAGGATCACCGCACCGCCGATGATCACCGCAACCGAGGCCCCCGCATCCGCCAGATTATGCAGGAAGGCCGCGCGGATATTCAGGCTGTCTTTCGAGAGCTTGAAGGTCAGCGCAGCGGTGCCCAGATCAACGATCAACGCCAGCCCTGCCAGAATCAGCACGGTCCAGCCCTCGACCTCGGGCGGGTCGATCATGCGCCCCACCGCCTCGGCCAGCAGCCAGATCGAAATCAGGATCAGTGCGATATAATTGGTGAAAGCGGCCAGCACCTCGGCGCGGGACCAGCCGAAGGTCATACGCGCATCATGGCCCCGCCGCGCCAGCCTGCGCGCGCCAAAGGCAAGGATCAACGCCGCCGCATCCGAGAAGTTATGCACCCCGTCGGCCACCAACGCCATCGACCCCGCCAGTGCCCCGCCCACGACCTGCGCAACCGTCAGCGCCATATTGATCGCCACCGCCCAGACCACGGCACGGTCGCCGCTCGCGGGGTCCAGATGATGGTGGTGGTGATGGTGATCATGCGGCATGGGTGGCCTCCCTTTGGGACCACCCTAGCGCGGGGCTGGCGGCTGCACAGCCAGCCCTTACGTCACGGTCGCGTGATCAATGCGCTTCGGCCCAGGAAAGCCCCTGCCCCGCATCCACAATCAGCGGCACATCAAGCTTCACCGCAGGCTCGGCGGCGCCTTCCATGACCTCACGCGCGGTGGCGATCAGCCGGTCCACATCAGCCTCGGCCACCTCGAAGATCAGTTCGTCATGGACCTGCAACAGCATGGTCGCATCAATGCCCTTGATCGCCTCGGGCATGCGCACCATCGCGCGGCGGATAATATCGGCAGCCGCCCCCTGAATGGGTGCATTGATGGCTGCACGTTTGGCAAAGCCCGCCCCCGGCCCTTTGGCATTGATCTCGGGGGTGTTGATCCGGCGACCGAAGAGCGTTTCGACATAGGCGTGCTCTTTGGCGAAGGCCGTGGTGTCCTCCATATATTGGCGAATGCCGGGGAAACGCTCGAAATAGCGGTCGATGAAGCCCTGTGCCTCGGCGCGCGGGATGCGCAGGTTGCGCGCAAGACCGAAGCCCGAGATGCCATAGATGACGCCGAAGTTGATCGCCTTGGCCTGACGGCGGATCATCGGGTCCATGCCCTCGACGGGGGTGTTGAACATTTCCGAGGCGGTCATTGCGTGAATATCCACGCCCTCGCGGAAGGCCTGTTTCAGCGCGTCGATCTGCGCCACATGAGCCAGAATCCGCAGCTCGATCTGGCTGTAGTCAAGGCTGACGATCCGGCGGCCTTCGGGGGCGACAAAGGCCTCGCGGATGCGGCGGCCTTCTTCCGAGCGGACGGGGATGTTTTGCAGGTTCGGGTCGGTCGAGGCCAGACGCCCCGTATTCGCCCCCGCAATGGAATAGGACGTATGCACACGGCCCGTCTCGGGGTTCACATGGGTCTGCAGCGCATCCGTATAGGTGGATTTCAGCTTGGAAATCCCGCGCCAGTCCAGCACCGCCGAGGCGAGTTTTGCAGCCTCGGGGTTACGGTCTTCCATCGTCGAGATGTCTTCGAGCACATCTGCGCCGGTCGAATAGGCACCGGTCTTGCCCTTCTTGCCGCCCTCGACGCCCATCACGTCAAAGAGGATCTCGCCCAGCTGTTTCGGCGAACCTACGTTGAATTTCTGGCCTGCGATCTCGGTGATCTCGTCTTCAAGCTGCGCCATCTTCTGGGCGAAGACATTGGACATACGCGCCAGCACCGAGGCATCGACCTTCACCCCCGCCATTTCCATATCGGCCAGAACCGGCACGAGCGGGCGTTCTTCGGTTTCATAGATCGTGGTGGCCTTTTGCGCGTGAAGCTGCGGTTTGAACAGCTGCCACAGGCGCAGGGTAATATCGGCATCTTCGGCGGCATAGGCTACGGCCTTCTCAAGCGGCACCTTATCGAAGGTGATCTGCGATTTCCCCGAGCCGATCAGATCCTTGATCGGGATCGGCTGGTGGCTGAGATAGCGGTCAGAGAGCGTATCCATGCCGTGGCCATGCAGACCGGCGTGAAGCGCATAGGACAGAAGCATCGTATCCTCGATCGGCGCCATGCGGATGCCGTGGCGGGCGAGGATCTTGAAGTCATACTTCATGTTCTGCCCGATCTTCAGGATCGAAGGGTCTTCCAGCACGGGCTTCAAGAGCGCAAGCGCCTCTTGCAGATCCATCTGTTCGGGCACAAGCTGCGCGCCACCGAAGAGGTCATCGCCGCCTTCGGTATGGCCCAGCGGCAGATAGGCGGCTTCATTGGGCTCAATCGCCAGCGAAACGCCAACCAGATCGGCCTGCATCTCGTCAAGCGAGGTCGTCTCGGTATCGATGGCCAGCCAGCCACGCGCGCGGGCTTTATCGAGCCATTTGGCAAGCGTCGCGGCATCCTTGATATGGACGTAATTCTCGGGGGTGAAGGGGGCCGCCTCGACGGGGCTACCCCCCGCCTCGGCGGCCCCGCCCGTGGCTTTCGCCACGGGCTCTGGCGCGGGTGGCGGCGTGGTGCCGGATTTCTCGGCGACGCGACGGGTGAGCGTGCGGAATTCCATCTCGTTGAGGAATTTCATCAAGGTTTCCGGCTCGGGGTCGCGGACCTCGAGGTCGTCCAGCGTGAAATCGATGGGAGTCTCTGGGTCCAGCGTCACAAGCTGTTTCGACAGGCGGATCTGGTCGGCATTGTCGATCAGGGTCTGGCGGCGCTTGGGCTGTTTGATTTCGCCCGCGCGTTCCAGCAGCGTCTCCAGATCGCCATATTCATTGATCAAAAGCGCCGCCGTCTTGATGCCGATCCCCGGAGCGCCCGGAATATTATCGACCGAATCGCCGGCAAGCGCCTGCACGTCGATCACCTTATCGGGGGTCACGCCAAATTTCTTCTCGACCTCTTCAAGGCCGATCTGGACGTTCTTCATCGGGTCCAGCATCTCGACCCCGCCGCCGACAAGCTGCATCAGGTCCTTATCGGAGCTGAGGATCGTCACCCGACCGCCTGCTTCGCGCGCCTGACGGGCAAGGGTGGCGATGATGTCATCTGCCTCATAGCCCGCCAGTTCCTTACAGGCGATATTGAAGGCCTCGGTGGCCGCACGGGTCAGCGGGATCTGCGGGCGCAGGTCCTCGGGCATGGCCTCGCGATTGGCCTTATACTGGTCATAGAGGTCATTGCGGAAGGTATGGCTGCCCTTATCGAAGATCACCGCCACATGGGTCGGCGCATCCGCGCCCTTGGCCTCTTCGACATATTTGAACAGCATATTGCAAAAGCCCGACACCGCCCCGATCGGCAGCCCGTCGGATTTGCGCGTCAGTGGCGGCAGCGCATGATAGGCGCGGAAGATAAACGCCGATCCGTCGATCAGATGCAGGTGGCACCCTTTGCCAAAACCTTCCGCCATATGCTTCCCTCCGGTCAGCTTTTACATACCTATATTTCGAGACGTTTTGCCATGATCCGCCGGTTTCTTCCAGTTCTGCTGGGACTTTCTTTTCCCTCTCGGACAAGCAAGCCGCCCGACATCTGACCGGGCCACCGACGACCTTGCCCGAAGGGAGATACCCCTGCGAACGCTCCGAGGACACGACCAGTTACCCTATGGGATGCGCCTTTATCGGAGAGAAAGGGGATTGGTGAAGTGACCGTGGTTCAGGACGCGGCGCATAGGGATCTGCGCGGCCGGATCCATTACAAGACCCTGTTTCATTACAAGACCTTCTACAGGCACATGGGCGCAACGCCAGTGACATGAGCCAGCCGATGTGGCCTGTGAGACCAGCAGACCGCACAGATCCTGTTCGCCGATCAGGGCGCCTATACCGGCAGCCCCCCCACGGATAGGGCCGGACAGGGCGCCGGCAGATGTCCTGATGGGCGCGAAGTGCAGATCCGGAACCGGTCCGGTACTCACATTGCTGAATACGTCGCGCACAAATATGGCAGCCCGCCTCTGCGCTGCGATCGGGCTGAAATCCCGATTTTGCAACTCTCAGGCGGCTTCATCCGATGCACCGGCCAGCATCTCGCGACTGACAAACTCCAGAAAGCGGCGCCAGGCTGTTTCATAGGCCTCTGTCCAGTCGCGCCCCAACTGGATCGCCAGAGTCGCCACAAGGGCCTCTATCACTGCGGGATAATGTTCGGCCCGCACCCCGTGCCCGCGATGGTCACGCCCCAACTGGCGCAATGCCCGTGACAAGTCTTCGGGTGCGTTTTCATAAGACAGCAAAAGCTGCAACGCCCCCGCAAACTTATCGGCCTGACGCGCGATAGATCTAGGGAAAAGCGGCTCCATCTCCGGATGGCGGGTCAGAAGATAAAGGTAGAAATCCTGCAAAAGGCAGGGCCTGCGCAAAAGCGCCTTTGCGTAGCTATCGCGAATAAGTGCAGTCAGGCCCTTGTCCAGCACGATCCTTCCCTCCGAAACGTGACGCAACGGTAGGAAGAATAGCTTAACAGGGGCCTAATCGCGATGCGGGCATTGGTTCAAATTGAATCAACCCGCAGGGTCAGTGCCCCGTCTTGGCATGCGCGCGGTCGATCACATATTTCTTGTCGCAATATCCGCATTCGACAAAGCCGGTTTCGGGCGGAATGGCCAGCCAGACACGCGGATGCCCCAAAGCCCCCACGCCGCCATCACAGCACACTTTCCACGTCGTCACGATTTCGGTTTCAGGGGCTTCCGGCACAGAAGGGGTCGGGGTAGCGGCAGTCTGGGTGGTGGCGGTCATCGGTGGCTCCACTATATTAGGGACAGGCAGCAAGCGCCCGGGTTCGGGCCCATGATACAGCAATGCGAAAAGGACCGGCAAGTGGCAGGATCGGCAATCGAGATCAAAGGTTTACGGAAAACTTACGCAGGCACGCGCCATGCGCCCCCGAAAGAGGCGCTGAAAGGGCTGGACCTTGATATTCCCGAAGGCTCGATCTTCGGACTGCTCGGGCCCAATGGCGCGGGCAAATCGACCACGATCAATATCCTCGCAGGGCTTGTGCGTAAAAGCGCAGGTCAAGTGAAAATCTGGGGCTTCGATCAGGATGAGAATCCCCGCCAGTCGCGGGCGGCCATCGGCGTGATGCCGCAGGAAATCAACATGGACCCCTTCTTCAAACCGCGCGATCTGCTGGAACTGCAGGCAGGGCTTTATGGTGTGCCCAAAGCCGAGCGCTGGACCGACGAGATCCTCGAACTGGTGGGACTGTCGGATAAAGCGGAAACCTATGCCCGCAGCCTTTCGGGCGGGATGAAACGCCGTCTGCTCTTGGCCAAGGCATTGGTCCATCGCCCGCGGATTCTGGTGCTGGACGAACCGACAGCGGGGGTGGATATCGAACTGCGCAGCATGCTGTGGCGCAACGTCCGCAAGCTGAACGAACAAGGCATGACGATCATCCTGACGACCCATTATCTGGAGGAGGCGCAGGAGATGTGCGACGAAATCGCCATCATCAATCATGGTGATCTGATCATACGCGACAGGACCGAGGCCCTGCTGGCACAGATGGACGCCAAAACCATGCTGATCACCCCAATGGGCGACGCCCCCGACATCACCCTGCCCCAAGGCGTGCAGCTGACCCGCCGCGAAGACGGGCTGCTGGCCTTCGACTACAACCGCCATAAAACCTCGGCCAATGCCATCCTCGACGCGGTGCGCGCCGCCCATATCGACATTGCCGATGTCAAAACCACCGAGGCCGATCTGGAAGACGTGTTCCTCTCCCTCACCTCGGGCCGCTAAGGAGGGGGCAAGGCCCCCGACCGGTTTTGCCGGGGCCTCGATGGCCGCGGTGAAACCGCCCCCCCCAACAGAAAAAGGGGCACCCCGAAGGGCACCCCTTTCCCGCATTCAGAAACCCAAACTTAGGCCGCTTTCAGCTGCAACTCGCAGGGCGCGATAAACTCGCCATGCAGCGCGGCAATCACCGGCTTCAGGCTCGGGCGCTCCAGCACGAATTGCACATCCACATTCCGCGGACCCTGCGTCGCGCCCAAAGCCTCATGGCCCGCCGCCGCAATCGCCTGCAGCCCGCGCGTCAGGGTCGACAACCCGTTCAGATCGCGCCCGATGATCGAGGCCATCGCCAAGGGCCGCGCCGACACCTTGGCCGAGGGGTAGATCCGGTTCAGATCCTGCTCCACCTGCCGCGCCACCTTCAACGAGCAATCGACATAATGGGTGATCGTATTGGCATTCGACGCCTTGGAGATGATGCGCACATCATGACGCGTCAGCACCTCGAGGATCGCCGCATCATAGCCCTTCACCCCCACCATATCCTGCTCGAACAGCTCAAGCGCCAGAATATCGAGGCCAGTGATGATCTCGACGGCTGGCGTATCCGCCGGCTTGTCGTCGATCAGCGTACCCGGATCATCGGGCTCGAAGGCGTTGGTCACGCGCAACGGCACCTCGGCCTGACGCAGCGCCTTGGCTGCCTTGGGATGGATCGCCTCCATCCCCATATTCGACAGCTGGTCGGCCACGTCATAATTGGTATGGCCCAGCTTGCGCACGGCGTCTTGCCCCACAAGGTTCGGATCCGCCGAAGACAGATGGAATTCCTTATGGATGATCGCCTCGCGCGCGCCCGTTAAGGCCGCCAGCCGCGAGAAGGTCACCTCGGAATAGCCACGGTCGAATTCGGCCATCAGCCCTTCGCGGCATTGCGCATAACCCGTGACAATCGGCATCTCACAGGTCAGATCCACGCCCTCAAGCCCCGCCTTCAGGCGGTCCTCAAGATCGGGATCGCCCTCTTCGCGCCAGCCCGACAGGTCGACAAACCGCGCCGCCACGCCTGCGCGTTGCAACATCAGCGTGGTGACATAGGCCGAATGCGCCTCGCCCAGACCCGACAGCATCTCGCGCATCGCCAGCATATGATCCGACAGCCGGAAATGCCCGTAAGAACACAGCCTTCCGAGATCGATCAAACAGTTACGCGCACCATCGATCCGGTCACGCACGAAACTGTCGGCCTGCGCCAGATCGGCGGGGTGGTCCAGCACCTTGCGATGCGCCTCCCCCATGGCCTGCGCCACAACATCCAGCGCTTCCAGCCAGCCGTGATCATTATCGGCATCGGCAAAACGCGCATAAACGCCGCGCTCGCCGGTCTTCTTATGCTCAAGAAGCAGGTTGGTGATGCCGCCGAAAGCCGAGACCACGAAGACACGGCCATAAAGCGCGGCCCCTTCGCGGCCCCCGATAAACAGCGTGTCGCGCAATTCGCGCACGCGGCTCATCGAAGTGCCACCGATCTTTTCGACGGTATGAGCGGGATATTGCGGAGTACTGCCCATGCTGGCTTACGCCTTCTCCAGCTCGTCCGCAGGCGCGTAAGAGCCGTCCTCGCGGTGCACTTCCTTACCGGTCACCGGCGGGTTGAAGCAGCAGGCCATCACCAGATCCGCGCCCTCATCGGCAATCAGGCGGTGACGGTCATGCAGGTTGAGCGCATACATCACGCCCGGCTTGATCTCATGGGTCTTATTGTCGTTATCCAGTTCGATGATGCGCCCCGTGCCGGACATGCAATAAACGCTCTCGAAGTGGTGCTTGTAATGGAACTCATGCTCCGAGCCCGCTTCCAGCGTGGTGATATGGAACGAGAAGTTCATCTTGTCATCGGCCAGCAGCATGCGGACCGAGGTCCAGCGCTCATTGGCCACGGCTTTATCGGTGTTCTTCAGTTCGTTGAAATCACGTACAATCATAGTGGTCTCCTATTCATTGGGGGCTGGGTTATTCACCAGTCCGTATTACTTGCCAGCGACTTCGCGGGCCGATTGGATCAGAATGTCCAGCCCCTCACGGAAGATCGCATCCGGCGTGGTCAGCGGTGCCAGCACCTTGACCACTTGGTCTTCATTGCCCGAGGTCTCGATCACGAGGCCCTTTTCAAAGCATTTGCCACAGATCTCGGAAGCGCGTTCGCCGGTGCCGACATCCACGCCCTGCATCAGCCCGCGGCCCTTCAGGAAGGCGCCATCGAACATCTCGGCCACCTCTTGGAGTGCCGTCGTCAGCACCACAGCCTTATCGGCCAGCTGGCGTTGAAAGGCGTTATCGGCCCAGAACTTCTCGATCGCGGTTTTCGCGGTGAGAAAGGCATGGGTATTGCCGCGGAAAGTGCCGTTATGCTCGGCGGGACCCATCACGTCATGCTCGGGGCGCACCAGAACCAGCGCCATCGGCAGGCCCATGCCCGAGACCGATTTCGCCATGGTCACGATGTCGGGCTTCACGCCCATTTCTTCAAAGGAGAAGAAGGTGCCGGTCCGGCCACAGCCCGCCTGAATATCGTCGATGATAAACAGCGCGCCATGCTTGCGGGCCACGGCCTCGACGCCGCGCACGAAGTCCGGCGATGCGGCATTCAACCCGCCCTCGCCCTGCACGGTCTCCATGATGATCGCGGCAGGCGCATCCACGCCACCCGAAGCATCCGACAGCATCTGGTCCAGCAGAGCGACCGAATCCACGCCCTCGGCATAGCCATCAAACGGCATGCGGGTCACGCCCTGCGGCATCATCCCTGCCCCGCCGCGGTGATAGCCATTGCCGGTCGCGGCCAGCGCGCCCATGGTCACCCCGTGGAAGCCATTGGTGAAGGCGATGATATTCTGACGCCCCGTCGATTTGCGGGCGATCTTCATCGCGGCCTCAACCGCATTGGCGCCAGTCGGGCCGATGAACATCAGCTTATGGTCCATATCGCGCGGACGCAGGATCAGGTCGCGGAAGACCTCGATGAATTCGCCCTTGGTATCGGTATGGAAATCAAGCGCATGGCCCAGTTTATCCGCCATCAGGTGGTCAACCAGAGCCTGCTTCATATCGGGGTCGTTATGGCCGTAGTTCAGCGACGAACAGCCCGCCAGAAAGTCGATGTAGCGTTTGCCATCAGCGTCGAACAGCTCCGAGCCACGGGCTTCGGTGAAAACGGTATCGAAACCACGGCAGTAAGAGCGGGCATCGGATTCACGTTGGGTAAAAATCGTCCGGTCGTTTGCTTTGTCAAACGGCATAAAGAACCTCTTGGGTTTGATATGGGGGGAATGGGAAGAAGGGGGCGGATCAGGCCGCCGCCATCGCCTCTTCCTCGAATGTGATGGTGACCATGTGCTCGGTTGCGGCATGGCCTGCGAAGTGGTCATCGCGGTCGAAATGTGCAGCCGATGTCAATTCGCCGCCAATAGAGCGCGCGAAAGAGCGGAACAGGCCCCATGAGGCCTCGTTCGATTTGGTGATGGTGGTCTGCAGGCGGGCACAATCCGCCGTCTCGGGGCGGTCAAGCAGATGGGCCAGCATACGCTTGCCCAGGCCAAGACCGCGCGCTTCGGGCGCCACGGCCACCTGCCAGACAAAAAGGGTATTGGGGGTCGAAGGCGGGATATATCCCGAAATCCAGCCAACCGGCAGGCCATCCTGTTCGACCAGAACGCAGGTATCGCGGAAATGGTCGCATTGCAGGAGATTGCAATACATCGAGTTCTCGTCCAACGGCTTGCACCGCGACACCAGCGACCAGATTTCCGACCCGTCCTTCGCGTCCGGCTTTCGGAAGGTAAGCTTTGGCTGTTTCATGACTTCGACTGTCGGCACGATTCCACTTCCTCAGTTGCTTCGTCAATCTAATTAGATCATCGAAGTATAAATTTCAACATTCAAAGTAATTTTCTTTTCCAATGTTGAAAATATAGGCTTAAATTTGCTATAAACCCATCGAAACCCTAAGTGACAAAGGGAATATCCGTTAGTCAAAGCAAAGGAAATCGTAATTGCCCACCGCCTCCGCCTCTGCGATATTAAGCCATTCGAAGCTTCTAACCAGTTATGGAGACGGTATGAGCAGCGACCGTACCGATATGAGTCTTATTGCCCTGCGCCGCATCCTGCGTGCGACCGAGCTTTTTGGCCGTGACCTTGCGAAATCGGCGGGGCTGACGCCTGTGCAGTTCCGTGTCCTGCAAGTGGTGGCCGAAAAGGGCTGGTCGACCGCCAAGGCGATCTCGACCCGCATGGGGGTCAGTCAGGCCACCGTTACCTCGCTTGTCGACAAGCTGGTCGATAAAGGCATGGTGCAGCGCCAGCGGTCCGAGATCGACCGCCGCCAGACCGATATTGTCATCACCGAAGCCGGCCACCACGCGCTGGACGAAGCCCCCGACGCCCTGCAACAGCGCTTTGTGAAGAAGTTCGAAAATCTGGCCGACTGGGAGCAGGCCCAGCTTGTGGCCTCGCTGGAACGCGTCGCCGCGATGCTGGATGCGGGCGCGATCGATGCAGCTCCCGTGCTGCATTCAGGGGATATTACGCCAAGACAATAAGCAGATACGCGCCCTTCGGGGGCGTACAGGCCTTGGGTTTCCGCCAAGGCAGCCGATTTCCGTTTGACGCTCGCAGGGCATGCGGTGTCCCATATAGGCAAGGCAGCGCCCGAACAGGTGCTGCCCGCCACCGCACGCCCATCGGCCACAGCCGGTTTACGCCAGCAATTTCAAGACGGAGACTCCATGCCCATCGAGAATGCCCCCTTCAGCCTGCCCGAATATCAACGTCGCATTGCGCTGGTGCGCCATTCGATGGCCGAGCGCGGGCTGGATGTGCTGTTTGTCACCAACCCATCCAACCAGTTCTGGCTGACGGGCTATGACGGCTGGTCCTTCTACACCCATCAAGGCGTCATCCTGACGATGGAGGGCGACCCGATCTGGTGGGGCCGGATGATGGATGCCAATGGTGCCAAGCGCACCGTGTGGATGAGTGACGACCAGATCCGCTGGTATGCCGACCGCATGGTTCAATCCGACACCGTGCATCCGATGGAAGATCTCGCCTCCCATCTGCGTATCCTTGGCCATGGTCAGGCGCGAATCGGGGTGGAGATGGAGACCTATTTCTACACCGCCCGCGCCCATGCCGTGCTGGCCGAGGGGCTGCCCGAGGCCACGCTGGTGGATGCATCGGTGCTGGTGAACTGGCAGCGGCTGATCAAATCCGACGAGGAGCTGCGCTTCATGCGCCGTGCCGCGCGGATCTCGGAACTGGTGATCACCCGCGCGGTCGAGCTGATCGAGCCGGGCTATCACAAGCATGATCTGGTGGGCGAGCTGTACAAGACCGCCGTGCAGGGCGAGGATGACAGCTGGGGCGATTATCCCGCCATCGTGCCGATGCTGCCATCCGGCGCGGATGCCTCCGCCCCGCATCTGACATGGAATGGCGAGGCGTTCCAGAAAGACCAGATGACCTTTGTCGAGCAATCGGGTTGCTACCGGCGTTATCATGCGCCGCTCTGCCGGTCGGTTTACTTGGGCAAGCCGCCGCAGCATATGCTGGATGCCGCCGAGGCGCTGACCGCGGGGCTGAATGCCGGCATCGAGGTCGCCCGCCCCGGCAATCGCGCCTGCGACATTGCCCGCGCTTTGGACACGGAGCTGCTGAAAGTGGGGATCGAGCGCCCTGCCCGCTGCGGCTATGCGGTCGGCTGTTCCTACCCGCCGGATTGGGGCGAACATACCGTCTCGCTGCGGGCGATGGATGAGACCGTGCTGCAACCGGGGATGACCTTCCACTTCATGCCGGGCCTCTGGATGGACGATTGGGGGATGGAAACCACCGAAACCATCCTGATCCGCGAGGATGGGCCCGCCGAGCCGCTGTGCAATATCGAACGCAAGCTCTTTGTCAAAGACTGAGCTTGGAGGGAAATATGTCAGATCTTCAACATGCACGGGCTATTCTGGGAGACCTGATTGCTTTCCCCAGTATCTCTGCCGAGAGCAATCTTGATATCATCACTTATTGCGCCCGCCATCTGGAAGCGGCAGGCGCAAGGGTAGAGATCCTGCGCGATCCGTCAGGGAAAAAGGCCAATCTCTGGGCCACGCTCGGGGCGGAGGGGGATGGCGGGCTTGTGCTTTCGGGCCATAGCGATGTCGTGCCGGTGGCCGACCAGAATTGGCGCACCAACCCTTTCGAGATGCAGGAAGAAGACGGTCGGCTTTACGGGCGGGGAGCATGTGACATGAAAGGCTTCATCGCCTGCTGCCTGACCAAAGCCGAAGAACTGGCGCGCATCGCCGGTCAACACCCCATCCATTTCGCGTTCACCCATGATGAAGAGGTCGGCTGCCTTGGTGCGCGCGCACTGACCGACACGCTTGCCCAACGCAACCTCCGCCCCCGTCTCTGCATCATCGGCGAGCCGACCGAGATGCAGGTGATCGAGGGCAATAAGGGCTGTTGCGAATATAGCGTGACCTTTTCGGGGCTGGAGGGCCACAGCTCGGCCCCCGAACGCGGCGTGAATGCGGTGGAATATGCGGCGCGCTATATTGCCCGCCTGTTGGAGCTGCGCCAGCATCTGGTGACCCGCGCCCCTGCGCAGTCACGTTTCGACCCGCCTTGGACCACTTTGAACGTGGGACGGCTGCAAGGGGGTGTGGCCCATAATGTAATTGCCAATCATGCGGTTCTGGACTGGGAATTCCGCCCCATTACCAGTGATGACATGCATTTCGTGAAATCCGAGGTCGCCAGCCATGTTGACACCCTACTGGCCGAGATGCGCCAGACCCACCCGCAGGCCAGCATCCTGACGGAAACCATAGGCGAGGTCGCGGGGCTGGAACCTATGCCGGAAAACGAGGCCCGCGATCTGGTCTTCGGGCTGACGGGGCACAACGAGGCGGCCTGTGTCCCTTTTTCGACAGAAGCCGGCCTGTTTCAGGCGCTTGGCACCGATGTGGTGATCTGCGGCCCCGGGTCAATCGCGCAAGCGCATAAGCCTGACGAATTTGTCAGCCTTGACCAGATGCAAAGCTGTCTGACCATGTTCGATCGGCTGATTTCCGACCGCTCATAGGCAGAAATCCGTTCATACGGGAATATTCACGATAATGACGGAACTTGCGGAACCTGCATGATTTTCGTGTGTTATGGCCCCAGAGACAAAGGAGTCGCACCATGACAAAACGTATTTTCCCCGCCCTTATTCTTGTTGCCGTCAGCGCGCTTTCGGCCTGTTCGACGGTGCACGGCTTCGGTCAGGACGTTTCGACCGCAGGTCACGTTGTCCAGCGCGAAGCGGTAGAAGCCCAACGCTGATCCCGCATGGACGGCAGCCCCCGGTGCATTTTGCTGTAGCGGGGGCTTCCGGATCGGGGCGGCTTTCGCCCCCTTAACGTCGGGCGCCCCAAGAAACAGAGGCGTATTGACGGGTGTAGAATTCGCCCAGCAAACCGATCATCATCAGCGCCAGCCCGACATAAAGGGCATAGGGCCAGTTCGAGAAATGCGGATTGTAGTTGATGAACGTGTAGCCGCGTGCTTGGTCGATTGTGTGAAATAGCGGGTTCCAGCTGAACAGGACCAGCATCTTGTGCGGCAGGGTATTGGCCAGAAACATCTTGCCGGACGCGATCATATTGGCGCGGGAATAGACCTGCTGGATCACCCCCACAACGTCGGGGGCCCAAGGCTTGGCCGCCAGAAACACCATCCCGATCGCCACACCGGTAAACCAGCTCAGCATCACCATCCCCAAGGCACCGACCCAGTTGTAAAACGAGATCGGCGTGAATGCGGCGTGATAGACATAGAGCACCGCCACAATCGACAGCATCTGGATATAAAGTGCGCCCAGAGCAGCCGCGGTAATCGAGACGGCGGTCGTCATCGGGGCGTGTTTCATCATGGCAGAGGTCGGCCCTTCCGCCCCGAAGACCGCGCTCATGGCCTTGGCATGGGTCATGAACAGGAACACCCCGCTCATGATATATAACAGGAAATCACCGCGCACCGTACTGCCGCGACCAAGCAGCGCATACATGACATAGAAGGTGAAAACGAGGATCATCGTCTGCATCATGTTCATCAGCAGCCCCACCAGCGCATTGCCGTGGGTTTTGCGGATTTGACGCACCGTCGCATGGTAGATCAGCTCCAGAAGACTGAAGGTTGACCCGATTGTCGAATTACTTTGTTGCGCTCTGAACATAATTCCGCACTCTGCCTCGTAGGACTGAATATGTCTTGCAAAACTTGCTGTTTACTTGATGCCCTATCATAACTGTGACACCTAAACAGTACTAAGCGGCGAACGTGACGGATTGGAGACCTCATGGATTATGAAAAGCTCGTGCCAACCATTCGCAAACTGGCTCTGGAAGCCGGTGACCGAATCATGGAAATCTATGATGGTCCGGATTTCGAGATCAAATCCAAATCCGACGACAGCCCCGTAACGGCCGCTGACGAAGCGGCGGACAAGATCATCTCGGACGGGCTGCGCGCGGCGTTCCCCGATGTGGCTCTGGTGACCGAGGAACAGGCGGCAAGCCATGATCTGACAGTATCGACCTTTTTGATTGTCGATCCGCTGGATGGCACGAAAGAATTCATCAAGCGTCGCGGCGAATTCACCGTGAATATCGCCTATGTCGAAAACGGCGTACCGAAAGCGGGCGTGGTTTACGCCCCTGCGATCAAGCGCCTCTTCTACACGCTCGCCGATGGCCGCTCGGTCGAGGAAAAAGGCAGCTTCGACAAAGAGCAGCCCGGCGAGATCAGCCCGATTACGGTTTCGACCCCCGATAACCGCGCGCTGATGGTGGTGGCCTCGAAATCGCACCGCGATCAGGCGACCGACGACTATATCGGCCAGTATGGCGTGAAAGACATGACCTCGGCCGGATCGTCGCTGAAATTCTGTCTGGTCGCGACCGGCGAGGCCGATCTTTATCCCCGCCTTGGCCCGACAATGGAATGGGACACCGCCGCAGGGGATGCGGTGCTGCGTGGCGCGGGCGGCCTTATGATCAACTTCGAGGATCACAAGACCTTCGCTTATGGCAAAGACGGTTTCCGCAACCCCTTCTTCATCGCCTATGCACCGGGCGTCCTGCTGGTAAAATAATGTCGACCCTTATTGTTATTCCGGCGCGCTACGCATCGACCCGCTATCCGGCAAAACCGCTTGTGGCCCTGACCGGTGCCACAGGCGAGAAAAAGACCCTGATCCGCCGGAGCTGGGATGCGGCCATGTCGGTGCAAGGCGATCTGCGGGTTGTCGTGGCCACTGATGACGAGCGCATCAGGGCCGAGGCCGAAAGCTTCGGCGCCGAGGTGGTGATGACCTCGCCCGAGTGCCGCAATGGCACCGAGCGCTGCGCCGAGGCCCATGCCAATCTGGGCGGCGGCTTCGATTATGTGGTCAACCTTCAGGGCGACGCGCCGCTGACGCCCCCCTGGTTTATCGAGGCGCTGATTGCGGGCATCAAGGGCTGCGATCTGGATCTAGCGACGCCGGTCCTGCGTTGTGAGGGCGCGATGCTGGAGGCGCTGAAGGAAGACCGTCGCCATGACCGCGTAGGCGGCACCACGGCTGTCTTCGGGGCCTCCCATCAGGCGCTCTATTTCTCGAAAGAGGTCGTGCCCTTCACTAGCCAGACCTATGCGCCCGATGCACCGACGCCCGTTTTCCATCATGTCGGGGCCTATGCCTATCGCGCCGAAGCACTGGCACGCTATCCCGGGTGGGACATCGGACCACTCGAACAGCTCGAAGGGCTGGAGCAGCTGCGCTTCCTCGAAAACGGCCATGACATCCTCTGCGTCGAGGTCGAATCACGTGGCCGCCAGTTCTGGGAACTGAACAACCCTTCGGATGTGAGCCGTATCGAGGCCATGATGGCGGAAATGGGACTCGCCTAAAAGTTTAGAACTGCTCGGTATTTGATCGAGCAGTTCTTATAAACATTTAAAAATTAGTTAATTCGCATAAAATTTCCGCAACGTTAACTCAACCTCAGGGTTATTTTCCATTCGCCAAAGCAGCGGAGATCAGCTTAAGCTGTGAGGGACGGCTTGATTAATCCGGAAATCTCAACAAATTAAAAAATGCCGTGACACGTTGAACTAAATTGCGCGTTCGCGCGTTCTGGGAATTGATGCGACATCGCGATCTTGTTTGGAACCAAACTTCGTGTGTAACATTGATTAAACTGAAATGGATGCAACTCCGCATCCTAAACCAAAAAGGTGCTTGATGACACGTAAGGTCACTAAAGCGGTCTTTCCCGTTGCAGGTCTTGGAACCCGCTTCCTCCCCGCGACCAAATCTATTCCTAAAGAAATTCTGACGCTGGTTGACCGGCCGCTGATTCAATATGCCATCGACGAGGCACGCGCCGCAGGCATCACCGAATTCATTTTCGTGACCTCGCGCGGGAAATCCGCACTCGAGGACTATTTCGACGACGCCCCCGAACTGGACGCCTCCCTGCGTGCCAAGAACAAGACGGCGATCCTCGAAGAGCTTGAAAAAACCAATATGCCCTCGGGTGCCATTGCCTATGTCCGCCAGCGTCGCGCGCTGGGTCTGGGCCATGCGGTCTGGTGTGCGCGCCGGATGATCGGCGACGAGCCCTTCGCCGTGATCCTGACCGATGACGTGATCGCAGCCGACAAGCCCTGTCTGGCACAGATGATCGAGGCCTATAACGAAAATCCCGGGAACTATGTTGCCGCGATGGAAGTGCCCACCTCGAAGATCTCGTCCTACGGTGTGCTTGATTGCGAACAGGTCAACGGCAACACCTATAAGGTGAACGGCATGGTTGAAAAGCCGCCAGCCGAGGAAGCGCCCTCCAATCTTGCGGTCATCGGGCGTTATATCCTGACCCCCGAAATCCTGCATAACATCGATGCGGCGATCCAGTCCAATACCACCGGTGCGGGCGGCGAGTTCCAGCTGACCGATGCAATCGCGCAGGATATCGAAGCGGGCAATCCGGTTTACGGCTTCCGTTTCAACGGCCAGCGTTATGACTGCGGCTCCAAGGCAGGCTTCCTGCAAGCGACCGTGGCCTTTGGTCTGGCACGCGATGACCTCAAAGACGAATTCGCCGAATATCTGGGCGATGTCATGACGATGCGGGCTGCTGCAGAGTAAGATGACCAAACATGTTCTAGTCACAGGTGGTGCGGGCTATGTTGGCTCGCACGCTTGCAAGGCGCTCAAGCAGGCAGGGTATATCCCTGTCTGCTTTGACAATTTATCGACCGGCTGGAAAGAGGCTGTCAAATTTGGCCCTCTTGAAGTGGGAGATCTGCACGATCGCGCCCGCCTCGACGAGGTCATTGCCAAGTACCAGCCTCTTGCCATCATGCATTTCGCGGCCCTGTCCCTTGTGGGCGAGTCGATGAAAAACCCTGCAAAATATTGGGCGACCAATGTGAATTGCGCGCTGAACCTGATTCAGGCAGCCACCGATGCAGGGATCGACAAATTCGTCTTTTCCTCCACCTGTGCGACCTATGGCGATCAGGATGGTGTGGTGCTGAATGAACAGACCCCGCAATTCCCGATCAATGCCTATGGCGGCTCCAAACGCGCCATCGAGGATATGTTGCGCGATTTCGGCAATAGCCACGGGCTGCGCTCGGTGATCTTCCGCTACTTCAATGTGGCAGGGGCCGACCCCGAGGCAGAGGTGGGCGAACAACATGTGCCGGAAACCCATCTGATCCCGCTGATGCTGGATGCAATCGCCGGAAAACGTGCAGCGCTGACAGTGTTCGGCTCGGATTACGAGACCCGCGATGGCACCTGCATCCGCGATTATGTCCATGTCTCCGATCTGGTCGATGCGCATGTTCTGGGGTTGAAATGGCTGGAAGAGGGCAAACCCTCCGAGGTCTTCTGCCTTGGCACCGGCAACGGATTCTCGGTGCGGGAAGTCATCGCGCAATCGCGCAATGTCACCAATCGCGAAGTGCCCATCATCGAAGGCGACCGCCGCGAGGGGGATGCCGCCGTGCTGGTCTCGGGGTCGGTGAAAGCGAAAGACGTGCTGGGGTGGACCCCCAAACGTGCCGAGCTAGAAACCATGATTGCCGATGCATGGCGCTGGCATCAGGCGCCGGAATATGCAGAATAATTCCTGACCCAGTCAGGAGACCTGCCCGATGCAGACCCGAACGCTCTGGTCTGCATACCGGTTGCGGCAAAAACGACAAAACGCTCTTCTGCGCGCATGGATGGCGCGCAGAAGGCTTACGCCCCCGCCGCGCCCCTTTGCGGCCCCGTCCGATGCGCCTGTCCTCTTCTGTTGCCTGCGCAACGAGATGGAGCGTCTTCCCGCCTTTCTGGAACATTACCGCCGCCTCGGCCTCGGCCATTTCCTGATGGTCGATAACGGGTCGGAGGATGGCAGCACGGCCTATCTCGCGACGCAGCCGGATGTCTGGCTCTGGCAGACCGGTGCCAGCTACCGCGCCGCGCGGTTCGGCATGGACTGGATCAACGGGCTGCTTCTGGCCTATGGTCATGGCAGATGGTGCCTGACGGTCGATGCCGACGAGCTTCTGGTCTATCCCGACCACGACAGGCTTCCTTTGCCCCGGTTGACCCGCAAGCTGGATCAGGCGGGACAGGATGTCATGGCCGCGCTGATGCTGGATCTCTATCCGAAAGGGCCTTTGTCGGAGGCGCATGACCTGCACGATCTCACCGAATTCGACGCTTGGGGCTATGACTGGGAGTATCAGCCACGCTACGGCAATATCTCCATCCGTGGCGGCCCGCGCAAACGCCTGTTCTTTCGGGACCGTCCGGACCACGCCCCCCATCTGCATAAAACGCCACTGCTGCGCTGGCACTGGCGCTACGCCTATCTGAGCTCGACGCATCTGCTTCTGCCCCGCCGGTTGAATGGCGGCTTCGATGCACGGCGGAACCTGACGACCGGCGCGTTGCTGCATAGCAAGTTTCTGGCCTCGTCGATGGACCGCGCCCGCGAGGACCAGCACCGCAAGCAGCATTTCACCCATGTCGAGAACTATCACCGCTACTACGAGGCGCTGACCGAAAATCCGGCCCTTTGCGGCGCTCCCTCGCAAAGCGGCCCGACAGCGCCCCGCCTTGAAGCCTGCGGGCTGATCACCCGCGGACAGGCGCTTGCGCGGCGTTAGACGCACAGTCGCCAAGGAAATCCGTGCGACCCACCATGACTGATTTACCCGCCCGCCTATATGCCCTAGCGTGCAAGAACCCGATCAACCCGCCATGAGAAGACAGGCACTCTTGTGCACAACGAGGCCCGTTAATCCTGTTGAAAAGAAGATCGGGCAGAAAGACAAAATGCGGGCGCGAGACGGTTAGGTGAAACTGAGACAGCTTTATAAATTGCGATGGGAACGGAAAAAGTTCTTGTTCCGCGCGTTTCGCAAACGCCGCGAATTGAGCTGTCTGGCCGACAGAACCCGTGCCATCCGCACCGAGGATATTCTGGTCTTTGTCACGCTGCGCAACGAGCGTATCCGCCTGCCCTATTTCCTGCGCTATTACCGCGAGATGGGCTGCCATCATTTCATAATCGTCGATAACGGCTCGGATGACGGATCGCGCGAATATCTCGAAACCCAGCCCGATGTCTCGCTCTGGCACACAAAAGCCAGCTATAAGGGCGCGCGCTTCGGGATGGACTGGGTCAACCATCTTCTGCGCCGCTATGGCACGGGGCATTGGTGCCTGACAGTCGATCCCGATGAATTCTTCGTCTATCCTTTCTGTGACACCCGCACGCTGGATGCCCTGACCGACTGGCTGGATACCTACGACATCCCGCATTTTCCAGCCATGCTGCTGGATATGTATCCCAAGGGGCGGCTGGAAGAGCAGCCCTATGAGGAAGGCCAGAACCCGTTCGAGATTGCCTGCTGGTTCGACAGCGGAAATTACACCATCACGAAAAACCGGCTCTACCAGAATCTCTGGATTCAGGGCGGACCACGCGCGCGCAAATTCTTCGCCAGCGCGCCGGCAGAGGCCCCTTCGCTCAACAAGATCCCGCTGATCCGCTGGCAGAAAAACTATGTCTATATCAGCTCGACCCATATGGCGCTGCCGCGCGGGCTCAATACGGTCTATGATGAATGGGGCGGCGAAAAACCTTCGGGCTGCCTGCTGCATGCCAAATTCCTGTCGGTGCTGAATGCGAAGGTGACGGAAGAGATCACCCGCAAGCAGCATTATTCGGCCTCGCGCGAGTATAAGGCCTATGCCGAGGTGCTGGCGGAAGATGGCGAGCTTTGGTGCCGCTGGTCCGAAAGATATATCAACTGGCGCCAGCTTGAGATTCTGGGCCTCATGTCGAAGGGCAATTGGGCATGAGCGTCGGGTTTGTCATGATGTGCCATACCGCACTGGACCGCGCCGCCGAAGTCGCGCGCCACTGGGCCGCGCAGGACGCGCCGGTGGTGATCCATGTCGACAAACGGGTTTCGGCCTCGGCCTATGACGGTTTTGTCGCGGCTCTGGCCGACCTGCCCAATATCTCGTTTTGCAAACGTTTCGCCTGCGAATGGGGCACATGGTCTCTGGTGGCGGCAGCCCAAGCCGGGGCCGAGCAGATGCTGGACCGCCACCCCGAGGCACGCCATGTCTTTCTGGCCTCCGGCTCCTGCCTTCCGCTGCGCCCCCTCGAGGAACTGCGCGCCTATCTCGATGCCCGTCCCTGGACCGATTTCATCGAATCCGTCACCACATCGGAAGTGGGCTGGACGCAGGGCGGGCTGGACATGGAGCGTTTCACCCTGCGCTTCCCCTTCTCATGGCGCAAGCACCGGAAGCTGTTCGATGATTACGTCGCCTTCCAACGCAAGATCGGATTTCAGCGCAAGATCCCCGACGGGCTGGTGCCGCATATGGGCAGCCAGTGGTGGTGCCTGACCCGCAAGACCCTGATCGCCATCCTGAAGGACAAGGACCGCCCGCTTTACGACCGCTACTTCAAGAAGGTCTGGATACCGGATGAAAGCTATTTCCAGTCGCTGGCGCGGATCTATGCCACCTCGATCGAGAGCCGGTCGCTGACGCTGACCAAATTCGATTTTCAGGGCAAGCCGCATATCTTCTATGATGACCACTTGCAGCTTCTGCGACGCTCGGACTGCTTCGTGGCGCGCAAGATCTGGCCCAAGGCCGACAGGCTTTATGCGACGTTTCTCAAACAGCGCAAACCGGCGGCCAAGATCGCAGAGCCCAACCCCTCGAAGATCGACCGCCTGTTCACCAAAGCGGTCGAACGGCGCACGCGGGGCCGTCCGGGCCTGTATATGCAGTCCCGCTATCCCAATCGCGACCATGAGAACGGCAAGACGGCAGGCCCCTATTCGGTATTCCAGGGCTTTTCGGACCTTTACGAGAATTACGAAGGCTGGCTGTCGAAATATGTGGCGGGGCGCGTGCATGGCCATCTTTTCGACAAGGATCAGGTTGCGTTTTCGGGCCATGATCCGATGTTCAACGGCTGTCTGGGCGACAGCCCCGAGCTGCGCGACTATGCCCCCCGCGCCTTTCTGACAAACCTGATGTGGAATTCCCGTGGCGAGCGGCAGTGCTATATGTTCAGCCCGCGTGACAATCAGGCGCTGAACTGGTTCACAGCGACCGACCCGAATGCACAGATCTCGGTGATTACAGGCGCATGGGCCATTCCGCTTTATCGTTCGACAGATCCATTCGCGACGGTGCGCAAAGAGGCCGCGCGCCTGCAGAAGATCGAACTGGCCCAGCTGGAGATCCTGCGCTCGATGTATGTCAAAGCGCGCATCCGGCTTTGGAATTTGCAGGAATTTCTGGAAAACCCGATGGAGCATCTGCAGATCATCATCGACGAGATCAGCCCCCGCGCCGCACGGCGTCTGGCGGAAGCGCCGCAGATGGTCGATCTTAGCGGCTTCGGGCAGTTTTTGCAGAACCTCAAGAACCAAGGCATGCAACCCCAGCTGATGGGCGATTTCTCGACCGTCTCGACACCGGATCCCCACGCAACGCGGCGCAGACGCTCGCAATTTTTAAAGTGATCTCATGGCAAATTTTGAAAGCTTCGTTATTCTGGCTGAAATGCGCACCGGCTCGAACCTGCTGGAAGCGGCGGTCAACATGCTGCCCGACACCCATTGCCACGGCGAGGCGTTCAATCCGGTCCTGATCGGCTATCCCAACAGGACCGATCTTCTGGGGATCTCCAAAGAGGCCCGTGACGCCGATCCCAAAGAGCTATGGAAGAAAATCCGCAAGGCGCCCGGTCTGAATGGCTGCCGCTATTTTCATGAACATGACCCGCGCGTGCTGGGCCTGATGCTCAATGATCCCAAATGCGCCAAGATCGTGCTGACGCGCAATCCGGTCGAAAGCTATGTGAGCCTGAAGATCGCACGCTCTACCGGCCAATGGAAGCTGGGCGACGCCAAGCACCGCCGCGTGGCGCAGGCCGAATTTGACGCGACGGACTTCGAGGACCATCTGGAAAGCTTGCAGAATTTCCAGATCAAAATCATGAACGCGCTTCAGGTTTCCGGCCAGACCGCGTTCTATATCGATTATGAGGATGCGCAGGACATTGCGGTGCTGAACGGGCTGGCGAAATGGCTGGGCGTGGCGGATGGCCCCGAGGCGCTGCCCGACAATCTGGTTGTGCAAAACCCCGAAAGTCTGGAAGAAAAGGTGCGCAACTTCCCCCAGATGGAAGCCTCGCTGGCGCGGCTGGACCGCTTCAACCTTTCCCGCACCCCCAATTTCGAACCCCGTCGCGGGCCGAATGTGCCGGGGTTCATTGCCACCGCTGTTGACAAGGCAGGGCTTCTTTACATGCCGCTTCGTCCGGCCCCCGATGCCGAATTCCGCGACTGGTTGCAGAAACTGGGCGAGATCAGCGACGGTTTTTCGCAAAAGACCCTGCGCCAATGGAAGCGCCAGACGCCGCAGCATCGCAGTTTTACGGTGCTGCGCCATCCGGTGATGCGGGTGCATCTGGCCTTTCTGGCGCTCCTCGACTGGCCGAATTTTGCGGAAACCCGCGAGACCTTGCGCAAAGCCTACAAACTGCCCCTCCCCAAAGAGGGCCAATCGCTCGAGCAAGACGCATATCGTACGGCCCTGACAGCTTTCGCCGTCTGGCTGAAATCCAGCCTCAACAGCCAGACCAGCCTGCCTGTCCACCAGCTATGGGCCAGCCAATCCACCATGCTGCAGGCCTTTGCCAGCTTCGCCACGCCGGATCTTCTGGTGCGTGAGGACCGTCTTCAGGAGGATCTCGCCTATCTTCTGGCGACGACGGGGCTTTCCCATGAGCCCCCCCTGCCGCAGCCCGATTGCGGGCGGATCGCCTTGGGCGATGTGTATTCGGCAGAGTTGGAACAGGCGGTTCGCGACGCCTATCCCCGTGATTACATGCAATTCGGATTTACCGACTGGTCGGCTTAGGCCGCCAGCCCCTGCGTGGTGGTCAACACACCATGCAACGCAGCCGGATCAGTGTTCGAGCGCAGCTTTTTACAGGTATCTTCGTTACGCATTGTGCGCGACACCAGCGCAAGCGCCTTCAGATGGTCCACACCAGAGCTTTTGGGCGCCAGCAGACCGAATACCAGATCCACCGGCTGCCGGTCTACCGCATCGAAATCCAGCGGTTTCTCAAGGCGCATGAACACGCCCACCACGTGATCCAGCCCATGCAGGCGCGCATGGGGCAAGGCCACGCCATGCCCGACACCGGTCGGGCCCAGACTTTCACGCTCTTGCAGCGCATCAACGATGATCGCGGCATCAAGCCCGTAGGCCTGTGCCGCGATATCTGCCAGATCCTGAAACAGACGCTTTTTGCTAGCCACATTGGCAACCGCACGCACGGCGGCCGGGCGAAGCAGAGACGATAGATCCATCGGTCCTTTTTCCGCGCCCATTTCAGTGCAGGCGCTTACTTGCTGTGACGGGGGTCGATCCAGCCAATATTGCCATCTTCACGCTGATAAACAACGTTGACCCCGCCATGTTTTTCGTTGCGGAAGACCAAAAGCGGCTTATGCGCGAGTTCCATCTGCATCACCGCATCACCGACAGAGAGGGTAGGCACCCGCGTCTCCATTTCGGCAACGATGGTGGGCGCATCGCCCCCTTCGGCACCAGTCGATTCGTCTTCCTCTTCTGGAGCCAGCACATAAAGCCCTGCCGCCTCGAATTCAACTGCGGTGGTGCGTGCGGCCTGATGGTCTTTCAACCGGCGTTTATGGCGACGCAGCTGTTTGTCCATTTTCTCTTGCAAAGCGTCAAAGGCGGCATAGACCTCCGTTGCAACGCCCCGTGCCTGCGCGGTCAATCCCGTCGACAGGTGCACGGTCGCTTCACAGATATACTCATGCGCGTTTTTCGAAAACACGACGGTGGCATCAGTCGGTCGTTGCGAATATTTCTCGACCGTGCTGCCCAGCTCGGTTTTGACATGGGATTGCAGAGCTTCACCGATATCAAGCTGTTTGCCGCTAATTTGGTAACGCATGGCGTCTCCTTCCTTGATGACTGTGTCACGGTGCTCGGCACCATATTTACAGTCGGTTAAATTCTGTGAGGGGGCACACCTTTCCTGCTCGTTCCCGACATCGAGCAAAGAAAAATACGGACCGGGCAGCCGAACCAAGGGCTGCGCGAAGCATCGGGAATATGATAGCCAGATCACGCATTTGACTACATTTGGGAACGTTCCCAAGAGGAAGTCAACGGGTGATCGTCGCTGCACTGCGGCGTATGACACAACTGTGACGGGCAGACGCCATGCCCTCACTTCTGTCTGGAATAGGGGATATTATTGAAAGCGGAAATCCTGCCCCAGATAGACACGGCGGACGTTTTCATCGTTAACGACCTCCTCCGTGCTTCCGGACATCAGCACAGCGCCATCATGCAGGATGTAAGCACGATCAACGATTTCAAGCGTTTCACGCACGTTATGGTCGGTAATCAGCACCCCGATACCGCGCTCTTTCAACTGCCCGACAAGATGGCGGATATCTCCCACCGCAATCGGGTCCACGCCGGCAAAAGGTTCATCAAGCAGCAAATATTTCGGGTCCGCCGCAAGGCAGCGCGCAATTTCGCAGCGGCGGCGTTCGCCCCCCGAAAGCGCCAGGGCGGGAGAGCTGCGCAGATGCTCGATAGAGAAATCGCTCAGCAGCTCCTCCAGCCGCTCGCGACGGCGGTGACGGTCCTGCACCGCTATTTCCAGAACGGCCATAATATTTTGCTCGACCGTCAACCCGCGAAAGATCGAGGCCTCTTGCGGCAGATAACCAATCCCGAATCGCGCGCGGCGATACATTGGCAGACCGGTGACATCGCGGCCATCAATGCGCACCTGCCCCGCATCCGGCGTGATCAGCCCCGCAATATTATAAAAACACGTGGTTTTTCCCGAACCGTTCGGCCCCAGAAGCGCAACCACCTCGCCGCGGTCCAGCGTCAAAGAAACATCACGCAGAACAACCTTCTTGCGATAGCCCTTACGGAGGTTGCTGACGCTTAGCCCGTGTTCAAGCGTTTCGGCTGTGTGATCCATCACTGTCCTCCGGGTGCCAGAATGGTGCGCACACGCCCGTCCATCTGCCCTGTCCCCGTGGTCATATCGACCGTCAGCTTATTCCCGGATAGCGCATTTTTCCCTTGGGTCAGCAGGACATTTCCCGTCATCACCAGATTGCCGCTGCGCACGTCATAGACCGCGTCCTGCGATTCCGCCGCATCGGTCTGGGACACAAGCGTCACTCCTCCAGATGCGATCAACTTGTTGATCTCGCTCTGGGTTTCTCCGTATTCCACATGCAGCTCTGCGGCTTTCAGGCGCATATCGCTTTGCACGACAAGAACATTTCCGCGAAAAACGGCCTCTCCGGTGCTTTGATCGACCTGCAGGCTGTCAGAGGTAATCTCGACCGGTGCCTTGGTATCCGTCGACAGCCCCCCGAAAGCCACCTGCTGCGCGGCGCCCAGCGTCGGAAACGCCAGCCCTGCCCCCAAGATCATCACCGTCAAAAATTGCCGCATGTCACCCACCTTCATTCTTGGGGTTGGTATACCAGCTTCACGCCCTTGGTGAAGAGCAGATTATTCGGGCCACCGGGTTGGGCCTGCGACAGCTCCATCGCTCCGGCATCCAGAACGCCCATCGGCGCTTCGCCATGCACCGCCCCCGGAGAAACGATCTTGGTCCGGTCCGTCGTCATCTCGACCAGCTCGGATTGCATGCGATATCCGCTTGACGTCTGTAGCGCGACACGGTCACGCAGCTCGATCAGCCCCGCATCAGGACGCAATTCACCCGCCTTGGCGTTCAGATCCACCACAAGGCCGGAGCGCGCCTGAAGTTTCGCGACGAGCTGGGCCACCGAGCTGCCATTCGCGCCCATCGGTTGCAGAACGGCCTTGGAGGCGCGCACCGAAAGGGCAGCACCATCCTGCGTCAGCCCCGAATATTCCGGCGACACAACCTGCGGCTCCCGCGCCAGTTCTGCGATATCGACATCGGAATAGGGGATCACAGACCCCGGCTCGACCCGATGCCCGACCAGAAACACAAGCGACAAAAGCACCAGCGCCGCCAGAGGCAGTACTGTCTTGGCCCAAGCGACCAGAATGGAATGTCGGTTATCGCGGATCATATCGAAGGAGATGCCGGCTTAGTGGTGGAAGATGTCGCTTGGCTCATCCCACCCCATCAGGTCAAGACGCGCACGCGCTGGCAGAAAATCGAAACAGGCTTGGGCAAGCTCCAGACGGTCTTCGCGGATCAGGCGCGGCAGCAAACCGGCCTTGAGTCTGTGCAGATGCAACACATCGGAGGCCGCATATTCTTTCTGGGCATCCGTTAACACCGCCGCCCCCCAATCGGAGCTTTGCTGCTGTTTGGAAATATCGACACCGACAATCTCCTGCAGAAGCAGCTTGAGCCCGTGACGTTCCGTAAAGGTCCGCACCATTTTAGACGCGATTTTGGTACAGAAAACCGGCGCGGTCACCACGCCGAACGCGTTATACAGCGCCGCAATATCGAAACGGGCGAAATGGAAGAGCTTCTCGACCTCGGGATCGGCCAGAAGGGCGCAGAGGCGCGGCGCGTCTTTCTGGCCTTTCGCGATCTTCACCAGATGGGCATGCCCGTCGCCGCTGCTGAGTTGCACAAGGCACAACCGGTCGCGACGCGGATCAAGCCCCATCGTTTCGGTATCAATCGCCACCACCGGACCAAGGTCAAGCCCCTCCGGCAGATCCCCCTCGTGCAAATAGATCGTCACACGCAATCTCCTATCTTTGGACCCATATAGGCGCTTTGACAGGAGCTTGCCAACGCAGGCTTCGCACATAGTCTGTGGAAAATACCCAGCCCGCGCGCAAATCGGCAAAGAAGCGCACAGGAAGGCGAGCATCCCTTATCCGAATGCGCTGCAAAGATCAGAAGGCCGCAGCTTGGCCCCGCTCTTCTCCTGCCGCGCCAGCTCCTAGCTATCCTGACGCAAGATATCCGAAATCAGGATGCTTTTGACATCCGGCCCGACCACCGAACGGGCATTTTCCAATAGGGCGCGACGCAGTTCGGCCATCTTATCCGTCGAAGTATAAACCCCTTCGAACCCGCCATTATTGGCGTGATCAAACAGGACCTGAAGAAACGAATCTCTCAGACGCGGCTCCACGGCATAAACCCGTTCGGTGCCACCCACCGGCATCTCGATCGAGAGAGACATAATGACCATCGCGCGCACCCGGTTCGCATCCAGCAAAGGCACGACAAACTGGTTGTTCAGCTTAACAAACTCGGAGGTCGGCACACCTTCTTCCCCGCCCTCCTCACCATGACCTTCCTCGGCTGTGGCATGCGTCTCCCCTGTTGCGGCGGCAGCGGCTTCTCCTTCGACCACCTCTTCCGGAGGCGGCGGCGCAGGACGCAGGAAGAACCCTGCTCCTCCGCCAATCGCGAGGCCGAGAATCACGAAGATGACCGGAAGCAATTTACCCATCATGCCCTCCTTAGAACGGCATCACGATATCGGCGATCTGGGACCCGATCCGCGGCTGCTGCACATCCGAAATTTGTCCGCGGCCACCATAAGAAATCCGCGCGCCGGCAATCTTGTCATAGGTGATCTCGTTCTGGCGGCTGATATCTTCGGGGCGCACATAGCCGGTCACGATCAGTTCACGCACTTCGTAATTCACCCGAACTTCCTGACTGCCCTGCACACGCAGGACCCCGTTGGGAAGAACATCGATGATCGTCGCCGCCACGCGCAAGGTCAGCTGCTCGTTACGGGAGACATTCCCATCCCCTGCGAAAGACGAATTCGAATTGGTGGACACGGCGCTGGCCATACTGGCCCCCTCCGGCAGGGATTTATTGATCTGTTCGGGAATACCGAACAAGGACGGGATCCCCATAGATTGCGATTCCGTCCTGCTGCGATCGCTGGAATTGGAAAATTTCGCGCTGTCATCGATTTCGATCACAACCGTCATGATATCTCCCTTGCGGGCCGCGCGACGGTCCCCCAGCAGCGATTTGGGCGTGCCGGACCAAAGCGAGGCCTGCGCGACCGGCGAGCGGTCCTCGGGCATTTCCGGCATCGGGATCGTGTTCATGGCGAAATATTCATTGGTGTCTTCCACCGGCGTAAAGCTCGGCGTGCGCCCTACTTCGCCAAGGCGCTGGCAGCCAAGGATCGAAAGGGTCATCAGAAGGAGGCTCAGGCGACGCATGACAATCAGTCCTTGTTCACATAGGCGGTACCATCCGCCGAAATAGTGGCCGTAACAGTGGTGCGGGAGGAGACATTCATCACGCGGATGCTGTCGCCGATAGCGGCGCGCTCCAGCGCGCGCCCCTCGGTGATAATGGTCAAAGAGCCACGATTATATGCCAGTGAGACCGTCTGATTCCGTTCGACAATCGCAGGCTGGCTAAGATGTTCGGGGCGGATCGGGCGTCCGGCATAAATCGCGACACGCGTCTCAAGACCGACCGCGTCAATCGGGTCCACCAATGCACCGGGCACATCCATAGAGGCGATATCCAGATCATCCGGCGTCAGAATGGTCTGCGCGCGCAAGGTGCGCGTCGCCACAACGACTTCGGCCTGAAGGCTGGTTCCGGCAACCGCAAGCAACGCCACCAGAAGAGGGGCAAAGCTACGCATCAACGCACCTGTACCGTCGCGCTCAGAATCTGGTCCGCAGCCGATATCACCTTGGAATTCAGCTCGTAACCGCGCTGCGCCTTGATCAGTTCAGTGATCTCGCGCACCGGATCCACCGAGCTTTCCTCAAGATACCCCTGCCGCAGCGTCCCCAGCCCGTCCTGCCCCGGCTCTCCGACAACGGGCGGGCCGGACGCGCCGGTTTCCAGAAAGAGGTTCGAGCCAATAGCTTCAAGCCCTTTCTTGTTGGTGAAATTGGCCAGCGTCAGCTGCCCCATCAGTTGCGGCTGCACCTGATCGCTGAAATAGGCATAGACCTCGCCCGACGTATTGATCGCAACAGAGGTCGCATCATCGGGGATCGTAATGCCCGGCACGACCGGATAACCATCCGAGGTCACGATCTCGCCATCCGCCGAACGTTTGAGCCCGCCGTCACGGGTATAGGCCGACACACCCGAAGGCATCTCGACCTCGAGATAGCCGATCCCGTCAATGGCGACATCAAGATCACCGCCCGTGCTCACCAGAGATCCCTGTTCGAGAATCTGCGTCACGGCAGTCGGGCGCACACCCAGACCAAGCTGTACGCCGGACGGCACGACCGAGCCATCGCTGGCGCTAATCGTTCCCGGACGGGTGAGCTGTTGATAGGTGAGATCCGCAAATTCCGCACGACGTGCATTATAGCCGGTGGTCGACATATTCGCGAGGTTGTTCGAAATAACCTCGACGCGCATTTGCTGGGCGGCCATCCCGGTGGCGGCAATCTGTAGGGCACGCATAAGGCTTCTCCTTACTTCGTCAGCGTCGAAATGACGTTGCGGATGCGTTCGTCTTCTCGATCAAGGAATTTCTGTCCCATCTCGTAGGCCCGCTGCACTTCGATCATGCGCGCGACCTCTGTGATTGGGTCTACATTCGATTCCTCAACAAATCCTTGCAGGACCTGAGGAAATTCCTGCACCTGTGCGCCCCCTTCCGCATAAAAGAGCGTCCCGCCCGAATGCACCATGCCATTCGGGTCAGCAGGGTCGTAAACTCCAAGCTGCGCAATAGGTTGGCCGTCAACAGACATCGTGCCGTCCTGCGCCACCGAAAGCTGCCCTTCAGCGGGAATAAAGATCGGCCCTCCCCCCGAATCCAGCACGGGATAGCCGTCTTGGTTCTGCAAAATCCCCTCAGCGGAGGGCACGAAATTTCCGGCGCGGGTCAAAGCGTCGCCCTGCGGGGTCTGCACCATGAAATAGCCATCGCCCTGAATGGCGAAATCGAAGTTGTTTCCGGTGGATGTCAGGCCACCCTGCAGCGTCGAGATCTCGCGGCCATTGCCAAGCGCCATCGACAAAGACGGCTCGTCATTGCCCAACGCCTCGACATGTTCGGCAAAAATCACCCCTTCCTTGCGGAAACCGGTGGTAGAGGTGTTGGCGATATTATTCGCCACCACCTGCATTTCCTTCATCAGACCCGATTGACGGGTCAACGTTGCATAAATCGCATTATCCATAAGTTAGCTCCCGGCAATCATGGGGATGATGCCCGAGGTGAAAAAATCGACCAATCGTTCCGACATAAAAGACATGGACACCCAGAAAACGATGAGCATCGCACCGACTTTGGGCACAAAAGTCAGGGTCATCTCCTGCACCGATGTCAGCGCCTGAAACAGACCGATGGACACCCCGGCAATCAGGGCGACAGCCAGCATCGGAGCCGAAATCATCACCGCGACCCAAAGAGCCTCGCGCAACGTATCGAAGAAGATGACATCATTCATGGGTTACACCGGCATCCGCAGGATTTCCTGATAGGCCTCGACGACCTTATTGCGCAGCGTCACGGCTGCCTCGACCGCCAGTTCGGTCTGCGACAGGGCCTGCACCAATGTGTGGGGATCGGCATCGCCGGTCATTGCGGCCTTCGCGGTTTCCTCGCCATTCTTGACGGTATCCACGAAATCGCTGGCCAGAGCTGCAAACGGATTTTCGGTCGCCTCGGTGGCATTGCCCCCCGATCCCTCAAGTCCAAGTTGTGCAGCGGAACGGCCTTGGGCATAGCCCTGTGCGGCCAAGGAAGTTTTCACGTCCATTCTAGACTTCTCCTAGGTTAACGGCGCAGAATATCGAGCAGAGCCGAGGACATTTGCCGCGTCTGATCAAACATCTTGATATTCGCCTCGTAGCTGCGCTGCGCTTCACGCGCGTCAGCAATTTCCACCACCAGATCGACATTCGAGCCGTCATAGTAGCCATTCGCATCGGCCAGCGGGCTGCCCGGATCATAAATTTGCTTCAGATCCGAGCGATCCAGATCGACCTTGCCAAGCTCGACCTTGCCCGTAACTCCCTCCTCTTCCATCACCTGTTTGAACTTCGTCAGCTTGCGGTGATAGCCGGGGGTATCCGCATTCGCGATATTCTCGGACACATAGCGCAGACGCTGTGCCTGCGCCTTCATGCCCGATGCCGCGAGAGAAAAAGAATCGCCAAAGTCAGTCATAATCAGCTCCGTGCAACGCTTGTTCTCAGAATGTTCAAAGTTGATTTGTATATGGTTAACGCGAGATCATGCTGGCGCTTGGTCTCCACCGCTTTCACCATCTCGTCTTCCAGCGAAACCGTGTTGCCATTAGGGGAGGCCGTGCCGGGATCACTGCGGGTGGTCACCTCCGAGGTCACCAGATTATCCGCACCGATATGGCCCGCCCGCGTTGCCTTCATCGGCATCGCAACCTCTTCCTGATAGGCTTCGGCAAAAGGCGTCACATCCTGCGCCTTGTAACCGGGGGTATCCGCATTCGCCATGTTGCGCGAGACTGCGGATTGGCGCTGAGCGGCGTGGCGTGCCATCGACTCAGCCATATTCATCACATCGATTTTTTCGAACACCGAGGCTTCTCCTCTGAGATTTCAACCAAGGCTTAAGAGTGATTCATTAAAAAACATTTAGAAAACGAATGGAGGCCAGAATGGCTTATGCAGATTTGGACCTGTTGCGGGCATCAATTTCAGACTTTGGCGCAGTGCATACAGTAGGCAGAATCAGCCGTGTCGGTCAGGGGGTGATCGAGGCAACAGGCCTTTCGCGCGTCGCAACCCTCGGAGATCGCGCGGAAATCCTCTGCCAGTCAGGGTTGAAAATTGGCGCCGAAGTGCTGTCGCTTGAAAAAGATCATGTCAAATTGCTGGCCGACGGGGCCGCGGACGGGCTGGCCATCGATGACCGGGTAGATTTGCTGGGCCAGACCGGAATCTGTCCCGACAGCTCTTGGATCGGGCGAATCATCGATCCGTTCGGCAATCCGCTGGACAGCCAGCCCCTGATGCGCGGCCCGATCGAACGCAACATACGGTCCCGCCCGCCGGCGGCCGCCCAACGCCGTCGTCTGGGCGCGCGGCTGGAGACCGGTCTTGCGGTATTCAACACCCTTCTCCCCCTTGTCAAAGGCCAGCGTATCGGCCTCTTTGCAGGGTCTGGCGTGGGTAAATCCTCGCTTCTGGCCAATTTTGCCAAGGGGGTCGAAGCCGATGTCGCGGTGATCGCCTTGATCGGTGAACGTGGCCGCGAGCTGCGCGAATTCGTTGAAAAGGTTCTTGGACCGGAAGGTATGGCACGCTCGATCATTATCGCTGCGACCTCCGACCAATCGCCACTGGTCCGGCGGCGCTGTGCGCTGGCGGCGATGACCGTCGCAGAACATTTCCGCGACCAAGGCAAGCATGTGCTGTTTCTGGCCGATAGCATCACCCGATTTGCCGAAGCCCATCGCGAGGTTGCCCTTGCCGGTGGCGAGGCCGCGACCCTACGCGGCTTTCCGCCCTCGACATCCCAACAGATCATGGGGCTGGCCGAGCGCTCCGGCCCGGGGCCGGAGGGGGCGGGCGATATTACCGCCGTCTTCTCGGTGCTGGTCCCCGGCTCTGATATGGAAGAACCGGTGGCGGATATCCTGCGCGGGACGCTGGACGGGCACGTTGTCATGGACCGCAAGATTGCCGAACGCGGCCGGTTCCCCGCCATCGATCTTCTCCGCTCGGTCTCGCGCTCCCTGCCGGATGCCGCGACAGCGCAGGAAAATGAACTGATCAAACAGGCACGACGGTTGCTTGGTGCCTATGACAAAGCCGAGATGATGATTCAGGCAGGGCTTTATGCCGCAGGCTCCGATCCTGTCGTGGATAAGGCCATCAAGGTCTGGCCGGCATTGGATGGTTTTATCGCCGAAGCCGAAACCAAAAACACTCAAGCCAGCTTCGAGCGGCTCAAGGCAGCACTGGCCAAGGCCTGACACCGTGCAGCATTAAGGAATAAAGGGGCCAAACGGCCCCTTATTCTTCTTCCTCATCCTCGTCATCATCTTCGTCGTCACGGGCATGGCGCAGCTCTGCCTCCTGCAACTCCGCCAGCTTGAACTCGGCGGTCAGACGATAGCGGCCATTTTCCTGCGAGGATTGCAAATCCCCGTTGAGCTGCTGCACGAAGGCCTGTGCAAGCTGCGATCCCAGCCCCGAGCTGGTATCCGGCGAGGCCGGCGGCGCATTTTCGTCCACGGAATTTTCCAGCGCCAGACAGGCATAGCCCTTCCGTGTCTTCCGCAGGGAAATCTGCAGATCGGGGCGCGACCCGTCCACCGTGCCCGCATATTTCATCGCATTGGTCATGGCTTCTGTCAGCAAGAGCGACAACGGCACGGCCTGATCGGGGGTCAGCCGGATCTCATCCACATGACAACCGATATCGATCCTGCGTTCCGGCCCTGTTGCCAGCGCGGAAATCTGGCGCACGATATCGGGAAGAAGCTCGTTGGCCGTGATATCGGTCAAGCCCGATGTCTGATACAACCCGCGGTGGATGGTTGCCAGACTGATCACGCGCTCCTGCAGCCCTTTCATCAGGTCTTTCGCCTCGGGCGAGCGGGCCTTGCGGATCTGCATCGAAATGATGGAGGCGATCAGCTGGAGGTTATTCTTCACACGGTGGTGGACCTCGCGCAGTAGCACCTCCTGATGGTGGATCATATCCTCCAGCTCGGCCTCGTCATGCAGGATGGTTTCTGTCATCTTTTCGTAAGACAGGGCCAGATCCTGAATTTCCTTCGGCGCACCGGCATAGTTCAGGTTCCCAACACGACGCGACCCCGAGGCAAAACCACGCAACGCACGCGACAGCCGCTTGATATGGCCGATCACCAGCTTTTGCATCGCGAAATACGCCACAAGCAGGCTGGCAAGCCACATCAGACCCGGCACCAGAATCGGAGACACATCGGCGATCGGGTTCATCGAGATCGAGGCTTTTGCAGGCCAGCTTCCCATTGCATAAAGCTGCCCCGGAAGAAGCTCCAGAACCGAATAGACCCGTTCCTGCCCCGAATTCGCCCGCGCGGTAAAGGTGACAGCATTGGTTCCCGCCAGCGCCTTCAGCGCGCGATGGGCGGGCAGATAGTCTTTGGTCAGGGCGAGATCGCCCGACGAGGTGAGCACCGCGCCACTGGTATCGAATGTCAGGATCATCAACGAATTATCGACATCATATCCCAATGTGTCGTTCTCGTGATCACGGTGCAGCAATGAAGAATGCGGCAGGCTCAAGCTGACGAAGCCAAGCTTGTGCCCATCCTTGTCATAGACCGGATGGGTCGCGCCGATCACCGCCGTGCCGGAGACCGGCCCATGCGGATTGAGAATGAAATTCGGCGTGTCCAGTGGTAGAAGCTTCTGGAAATACTTGTTGTTCGAAAAATCATAGGACACGCTGCGGGACGAGCATTCCATCTGCCCGTCCTTATCCACGAAAGCAGCCAGAGAAAGCGCAGGATCGGCTTCCACGACTTTGCGCATCTGCGCGCTACAAGCATCCATATCCCCCAGCAAGGGCGGTAGGGTATAGGCCAGAAAACGCGCTTCGGCCTGCGCCTGCTGCAAAAGCCGCGTCTCGCCCGTGACCGCCTGCAGGGTTTCGCCCATAAGCGCGGCTTCCGACCGCGCCCGTGCCTCTTGCAGCAGCGAATTCGACTGGATGGCCGAGATCAGCAGCAGTGGGAACAGGGCCACTGCCAGAAAGATCGCCAGACGCACACCGAGACGGTCGATGAACGACCCCGTCGATCCTTCTTTCCTTATCATGCAGCGGCAGTCCCCGATTTACTCATTACAGCCAGCGAAGTCGCATCCATACCGGAGAGGATATCCTCGCCCTCCTCCAGCTTCAGCATCTCCGCCAGTCGTGCACGCGCACGATTGGCACGGCTCTTCACCGTTCCGACCGCGACCCCCATGGTCTCGGCTGCCTCTTCATAAGAGAAACCGGATGCCCCAACAAGAATAAGAACTTCGCGATGTTCGGGGGTCAGCTTGTCAAAAGCCACCATGAAGTCATTCATCGCCAGACGCCCGTCATGGGCGGGCCGTTCACACAGAGCTGCGGCGTGAACGCCATCAGGGTCGGCCACCTCGCGCTTGCGTTTGCGGCGATCCGAATAGAACGTGTTCCGCAGGATCGTAAACAGCCAGGCGCGCATATTCGTGCCAACCTGAAATTTCTCGATATTCGACCACGCCTTGACGATCGTATCCTGCACCAGATCATCCGCGGTCGCGGAATTGCGCGTCAAAGACATCGCAAAGGCACGCAGGGCCGGGAGATGTTCGGGCAGTTCGTCGCGAGGATCTTCGACCTTGTTCGTGTCAGAGGAGGGCGATGTCATTTGTCGCCCTCCTTTGCACGTAGTTGTGCCAGCAAATCTTTGAAGCGATCGGGAACATCTTCATTCAGGGCCTGCTCGTAAGCCTTCTTGAGGTTCCTGTTGATCTGTTCCTTTATGCTGGCTCGCGACTTGTCGTCAGCCATTTCGTTGGTCATACCTATGGTTCCGATCACAGCTATTTTGCATGGAACCAAACGCAGGACAATGGAGTTGGTTCCTTGGAAAACGAAAATTTGGGAGTTTTTACATGCCCACCGATATCGCCGGCGCCATCGCTGCGAACCTGCCCTACCTGCGCCGCTATGCCCGTGCGCTGACCGGGAGCCAAGACACGGGTGATCGCTATGCGGCGGCGACCCTTGAGGCGATCCTGGCCGAAGAAGCGATCTTCAAGAATGAAACGGATCCGAAGGTGGCTTTGTTCCATGCCTTCCATCTTGTCTGGGCCTCTGCCGGCGCGCCGCTGGGCGAAGCCGAGGGCAGCCTCGAGATGCGCGCGCAGGACCATATGGCAAGCCTGACGCCCAACACCCGCGAAGCCCTGCTTTTGCACACCATCGAGGGGTTCCGTTTTGAGGAGGTCGCCTCGATCATGCAGATCGAGACCGCCGAGGCCGAAGAGCTGGTGGAAATCGCCATGCGCGAGATGGAAAACTCGGTGGCCGGCAAAGTGATGATCATCGAGGATGAGGCGATCATCGCGATGGATATCCGCGCGATTGTCGAAGAACTCGGCCATCAGGTGACGGGCATCGCCCGCACCCGCACAGAGGCTGTCGAGCTTGCCGCCCGCGAGAAACCCGACCTGATCCTCGCCGACATCCAGCTGGCCGACAATTCCTCGGGGATTGATGCCGTTAATGACATTCTGGCCCAGTTCGACCAGTTGCCGGTCGTCTTCATCACCGCCTTCCCCGAGCGTCTGCTGACAGGCGAGCGCCCCGAACCGGCCTTCCTGATCACCAAACCCTATACCGAGACGCAGGTCCAATCGGCGGTCAGCCAGGCCATGTTCTTCAGCTCGACCGAAACCCTTCTGGCCTAACCGATACCAGACCGGCGCAAGTCCGGCGCGGAAAGACCCACCGAAAACCCCGAGCCCGTGCTCGGGGTTTTTTATTTTATTCCATAGGCATAAAACCGCCAAACCCGCCGGTTTCCCGCGCGGCCTCACAGCCGTTCAAGGAACCGTTCGCGTCAACATGCGTTCACTTTCCATAACAGCGGCGCTTATCGCAGCCCGCGCAGATGGAGAAACAAGATGAAACGCATCCTTGCTCTGACCAGTGTCATGGCCCTGTCGGCAGGCGCTGCTCTGGCCGCGTCCGGTCCGGTCACCAGCGTGACCGTGAATAACGAAATTCATGATCAGAACGGCCCCGCCGCGCAGGCGTTCTACACGAAAATGGCGGCAGATCTGCAGACACAGATCATCGCCGATCTCGGCCCCGCCTTCGACCCTGACAAAGCAGGTTCCAGCATCAAGGTGGATCTGGACGAGGCCGAAGTCGCAAGCACATGGGACACTCTTGCCAATATCGCGGATTCGAAGCTCGGCGCCCAGATCAACGTCTATTCCGCCACCGATAATGGCAAATTCGACCATTACGATCTTGATGTCGGCTTCCCCAATATCGCGGTTTCCCTGCCCGAGGGAACGGACGCCACCGCCCTCACGGTTGACGACCCGCTTTATTACAACGCCCTGATCGACCTCTTCTCGCAAGAAGTCGTCAAGCGCCTGAAATAAGAAAAAGCCCCGGCCAGACCGGGGCTTTTTTTCTGTGCGGCACCATCATTGCCGCCTGTCCGTGACCTTTCCCCGCATCAATGCGCATTACTCGGCCAAAACGGCGCGTTTCGCCCCCGTCTCATCCCTCAAGCCCTGAAGCCAAACCCCGAAAACGGCATCACGCCCCAGTCTCTGACCGGATCTTCATGCATAAAAAAGCCGGGCAAACGCCCGGCTTTTTTGCAGAGTAGACCTCTTACTTGGCCAGATGCGAACGCAGCATCCATGCCATTTTCTCATGCTGACCCGCAACGCCACCCAGCAGGTCATCGGTGGCGTGGTCATTATGCTCGCCTGCCAGTTCGATGACGTCCTGAATACGGGCGGCGATCGCCTCGTGATCCTTCACCAGATCGGCGATCATCTCTTCGGCGGTGGGCTTTGTATCAAGCTCTTCGATCTGCGAGAAGGCATTGAGCTGTTTGAGGTTCATCGGTGCCAGCTCGCCAAGCGCACGCACGCGCTCCGCAACCTCGTCTGCGGTTTCGAACATGATGCCATATTGCTCTTCGGTCAGCAGATGCAGCGGGCGGAACAGCGGGCCTTCCACGTTCCAATGGTAGAACTGCGTCTTGATCGCCAGCTTATACACATCCGCTGCGACCTGATTGACCGCCTTGGCGACAGCTTTCTTCCCCTCGACACCGGTGTTGACGGTTTCGGCTTTCGGTTTGACTTGAAGCACATTGTCCATGAGATCGGTCTCCTCTGATTGCGGACCGGGCACCTTAAATGCAGCGCCGCACGGTCCTTTCCATGTTTCACTCAGACAACGAAAAAGGCGCCGCACCGTTCCGTGCGACGCCTGTTTTTTTCGTCTGATCCACCAAAGGGTCCGGTCCTAGCGCATCAAAAGCACCGGAACCTTGCAGGCGCGGATCAGGGCCGTGGTGGTCGAGCCGATAATGAAGGACCGGATCCGCGAATGGCCGTAAGCCCCCATCACGATCAGGTCGATACCATCCGCATCGATATGCGAGCCCAGTGCTTTTTCCGGCTCGCCCGACAGTCCGACCGCACGCGGCTGCAACCCCGATTGTGCCAGAAGCTGGCAGCCCTCTTCGGCACGGGACCGAGCATTGTCTCCGACAGACACCACCTGCAGATCCAGATCGGTGAAAATCGGTGACTGGGCCAGCACCGCCATCGCACGCTTGGCCGAAACCCCGCCATCATACGCAATCGCCACACGCTCCACCGGTGCGAAAGCCCGATTGGCCACCAGCACCGGCACCTTGGTCGAGCGGATCGCACGCTCCAGATTGGAGCCAAGATGGTCATGGGCAATATCGGCCTCATCCCCGCGCTTGCCGATGATGATCAGCCGTGCATCCGCCTCGCGCTCGGTGACGGCCTCCAGAATATCCCCATTGCGCAACTGCGTCGCCACGTCCTGCGCACAGCCATCCCGCAGGCAGACTTCTTGCGTGCGGGCCTTGGCGTCTTCCAGAATTGCACGCCCGCGCTGCGACACCAGCTTCGCGCGTTGTTCGTCGATACTGGCAAGCTGCGCCATCAGCGCCGAGCGCGCCCCCAGCGCGATCGTTCCGGACAGATCCTCGCTTTGCTCGGGCGCGCGGCCCAGCACATGGATCAGCTCGGCAGGCACCCCCAGACGGGCCATCGCCCAAGCGGTATAGTCGCAGACGCTGGCCGAATAATGCGACCCGTCGACGAAAGAGATAATCTTCTTGTCCATGCGCTCCTCCTTAATGCCCGCCTGCCGCGACTTCGGCATCCGGCTTATCGGCCTGCCCCAAACGCCCGACCATCTGCCGCGACATCTCGTCCATACCGATCAACGTGACCTCCGCCCCGTCACGGCGGAATTTCAGCACCGCCATGTCCAGTGCAGAGACGGCAGAAAGATCCCAGATCTTGGCGTCTGTCACATCAATCACCACATGATCAAGCGCTTCGTGGAAATCGAAAGCTGCCATGAAATCTTCCGTAGCACCATAGAAGAGCTGCCCATGCACATAATAGGTGCGCGCGCGGCCATCGGGCGACAGCTTGGAGGTCAGATGGAACTGGCGCGCGATCTTGGCCGCAAAAAAACAGCCCGACAGCAGCACCCCCACCAGCACACCGATAGCAAGGTTATGGGTGGCCACCACCACGGCCACCACCGCCAGCATCACCGCACTCGAGGTTTTGGGATGCACCGTCAAGTCACGGATCGAGGACCAGCTGAACGTGCCGACGGACACCATGATCATGATCGCCACCAGCGCCCCCATCGGGATCTGGCTGACCCACGGCCCCAGCACCACACAGAAGATCAAGAGCATCACGCCCGCCACCAGCGTCGACAGACGCCCGCGCCCACCGGATTTGATGTTGATCATCGACTGGCCGATCATCGCACAGCCCGCCATACCGCCGATAAACCCGGTCAGACCATTGGCGATCCCCTGCCCCACACATTCCTGATTGCGCGAGGATTTGGTATCGGTGAGATCATTGATCAGGTTCTGCGTCATCAGGCTTTCCAAAAGCCCCACCACAGCCACGCCCAGCGAATAGGGGAAGATGATCTTCAGCGTCTCCAGAGTGAAGGGCACATCGGGGATCAGGAAGCTTGGCAGCGCATCGGGCAGCTTGCCCATATCCCCCACCGTGCGCACCTCCCAACCGAAACCGATGGAGCAGGCCGTCAGGATCACGATGGCCACCAAGGGCGAGGGCACCGCCTTGGTAAAGCGTGGCAGGATATAGATAATGGCCAGCGCCAGCGCGATCACGACAAAGGTGAACATCGGCACCCTCGCAGGGTCCATTTCGGGAAGCTGCGCCATGAAAATCAGGATCGCCAAGGCGTTCACAAAGCCGGTCATCACCGATTTCGAGACAAAGCGCATGACGAAGCTCACGCGGCTTACCCCGATCACGATCTGGATCACCCCCGCCAGCACGGTCGCGGCCAGCAGGTAGTCCAGAGAATGCTCGCGCACGAGACTGCCCATCAGAACGGCCGTCGCGGCCGTCGCGGCCGAAATCATGCCGGGACGTCCGCCCACGATGGCGGTGATCACCGCGATGGAAAAGCTGGCATATAGCCCCACTTTCGGGTCCACACCGGCAATGATGGAAAAGGCGATGGCTTCGGGAATGAGCGCAAGCGCCACAACAAGGCCCGACAGCACGTCTGCGCGCAAGCTGCCGACCCATGATTTGCGATAAGCATCAAGGTTCATGTCATATCCTGACCGTTTCGGCCCGCAATTTCAGGCAGGCGTCTCGGATTTGGGGTTTGTATTTAACGGGTTTCTCCGGCGGATCGGCGGCCGGAAGAGCCACCCGGGCATCTCACCCGGGTCCTGACGATTGCCCTTTGCATACGAAACCGTGACCAAAAGGGCAATCCGTCCGACACATTTTCCGCGCCCCATTGCTCCAAACCGTCCAACACGCTTAGGTATTTGGCAAAAGGAGATCACGTGTCGGTCACACCTGCTCATATCCTGCGTGTTTCGCTGAACTTTTCCCTTCAGCTTCTAGGGCGGCTTGCGGCCACGAATATCGGGCTGATCTCCGCCGGAGTGGCCTTCTATGCGATGCTGGCCATCTTCCCCGGCGTTTCGGCCACCATCGCGATCTGGACCGCCTTTGCCGACGCCAATACGATCCGGACCTATCTGGCCGTGGCCGATAATTTCATCCCGCCACAGGCGTGGAACCTGTTGTATTCGCAGATCCAGAGCTGGCTGATCTCGACCGATTCCACCATCGGCTGGGGCACGATCGCCTCGCTGGGCGTGACGCTTTTCTCCGCACGGGCAGGAGTCGGGGCACTGGTGCTGGGGCTGAATGTCATCCACGGCACCAAACCCCGCAACACGATCTGGAGCATCTTCTTTGCCTATTTCATGACCTTGGCGCTGGTGGCGGTCATGATCGGCGCATTGGCAACGATTGTCGCCGTGCCGGTCTTTCTCAACATCCTGCCCTTCCACAACACTCCCGCCCTGATCGCATTGACCAACCTCATGCTGTCATGGCTGCCTTGGGGGGCGATGTTTCTGCTGATGTTGACGGTGCTGGGGATCCTCTATCGTTACGGACCGCGCAAAATGGGCCGCCCGCGCGAGAAGATCTTCACCTTCGGGGCCGTGATCGCAACCCTCGTCTGGGGAGCAGCAAGCTTCGGACTAACTTTCTACCTGTCGCATTTTGCAAGCTACTCCAAGCTTTACGGCTCTATCGGCGCCGTGATCGCCCTTCTTCTATGGCTCTACCTGTCGGCCTTCGCCATTCTGTTCGGGGCCGCCTTCAATGCCGAATGGCGCAAGGAACGCACCGGCAGCACCAAGCCGCTGGATTGAAGAAGGGGCCCGAAGGCCCCTTGCTCAGTAGTCTTTCTCCAGGAACACCCCAAGCCCGCTATCTCCGTCCGACCCGACCGTGCCTTTTGCGGTGATCGTCTTGGTCAGATCCAGATTGAGATTGATCTCGGTCTGGCCGGACGATCCAAGCTCGACATCGGTATAGATCTTGTCCGAGATATATTTGCCCGCCGTCACGGTGGCATTCCCGTCACTATCGGTGCCGACATCCAGATCATCCAGCCCCGTGCTATTGCGCAGCTTGGACATGATGCCGTTGTCATTGCGGCCCGCAAGCGTCGCCACCGCAGATGCCAGCTCTGCCGCTTGCAAAGCCGAGATATTGCTCAGCCCCTGCCCGAAGAGAAGCTGGGCCAGCACCTCTTCCTGCGGCAATTCCGGCGAGGAGGTCACGCTGAGATCCGGCGCGGTCGCCTGCCCCGAGATACCAAGCGTGATGGCGTAATCGTTCTTGGTCGTCGTGGCCGAGAAATCGATATAGGGCGTAAACTCCCCCTGAAGCTGGATCGACCCCTGATCCAGCGTAAAGCGCTGGTTCAGCACATCCAGCCGCCCGCGCACCAGCTCGAAACTGCCGATTGGCACAACATCGGCCGTGGTGCCGGTGATCCGCAGCTGGCCGCCCAGCTCGGCATCAAGCCCGCGCCCGCGCACGAAAAGCTGGTTGGGCGCGGAAATGGTGATATCCAGCGGGAAGGCCACCGATGACCCGCCCGAGGTGCTCTCGCTCTCCGATTGCAGCACCCCTGCCCGCGCACGGGTCTGCCGCGAGGCCGCGCTTTCGGCGACATGGGTGATATCGGGGATGGACTCCACCCCGCCCAGTCCGGTCGAAGGCACGCGGATCTCGGTGTCCGACAGGCGCAACTTACCGGCGATCTTCGCCCCGCCCGTCAGCGCCCCGTTGATCCCCAGATCGCCCGAGATACGGGTATCATACAGATTGGGGTCCCGCAGCCGCGCACGGTCCAGCGCAATCGCCAGATCCGAGCTGTAAGGCGCGCTCAGCCCGATCGGACCAGTCACCTTGACCGTGCCGCCATCGCTGAAATTGGCGCTGGTCGTCAGATTGACCCGACCGCCGCCAAGCTGGGCGTTCACATTGATCGCCTCCAGCGCCAGCGAAAGGGTCGGCGCGCTAAAGCGCAGCCCCTGCCCCGTCACTTTGCCCGACACCGCGTTCAGTGCCAGCGGTCCGTTCAGCGCAAGGTCGAAATTCAGCGGCCCCTCGACAGAGCGCGGCGAGATGAACGCATTGGCCAGCGCCGATTGCGTCGCCCCTTTCACTGCCAGATTGGCCGTTTTGAAATCCGAAGCCAGCGTCCCCGACACTGTCGCATTGGTATTGCCCGGTCCGGTTGCGCTGATATTCACACCATAATGCTGACCGTTATCGGTGATATCGCCTTTCACCGTCAGCGGACCGGGGAAGCCCGGTGCCAGCAGAGCGGCATTGGCCAGACGTGCATTCAGGTCGATCTTGCGCGCCCCTGCGGTCACCGTGCCCTTGGCATCGGCACTCAGTTGCGGGTTCGACAGGGTGAATTTCTGTAGCTCGATATCATCGCCATTTTGCAAAACGGCCAGATCCAGCACAGAGTCCCCCGCCAGCAGCTTGTCGGCCTGCGACTGGCCCATCGCGACATTCTTGGCATTGGCCTTGAGCGTGATCAGGCGCCCTGCTGTCCCGTCGCTGACCGCCGCCTGCGCGGTGATCTTGCCACGATAGGGCGCGCCCAGACCCGACAGATCGCTCTCGAGAGAGACATTGATCTCGCCCTGACCGCCCTTCAGCGCCCCTGCCCCCGTGGCTTTCAGATTGGGGTTAGAGATGTTGAAGGTATCCAGCGAGATATCGCCGTCTTTCTCCAGCGCGTTCAGGTCGATAACCGTCTTGCCTTGCAGGAACTTGTTCACCTGCGGCTGGCCCACGGCCACGCCGTTTCCGGTGGCATTCAGTACCACACGACGCCCCTCTTCGCCCTCGGTGTAATGCGCGTTCAGATCGACCGCGCCGCCATAGCCCGCCCCGAGAACGTTCAGGTTGGCCTTGGCCGTCGCCGTCACATCCGCATTGCCGGTGGCCAGCGACCCCGATGCCTTGGCACTCAGGGCTTTCGCATCCGCCGAGAAATTGCGCAGCACAAGGCCGTTTTCATCCCGTTTGGCGGATAGGACGATCTTCGATTGCCCTGCCAGCGCGGCATCCGCCTGCGGCTGCCCGATCGCGATATCCTGACCCGTCACATCCACATCGGCATCAAAAGCACCGCTCAGCACGGTAAAGCTGCCTTTGACCGTGCCCAGAACCGACCCCGAAAGATCGCGCCCCGAAACCTGCGCCAGACGTGCAAGATTATCATGGCGCACCTGCGCATCCGTGGTGATGGTCAGGCCGCCGGTCGGATCCTCAAAGGCCACGTCGCCCTGCAATGCGTAATCACGGCCAGCCACCTGCAAACCGCTCAGCTTGATCGGGCTGCCTTTGACCCAGTTGAAATCGGTCTGTCCGGTCAGCGTCGGCCCCACGGCCTCGGCCAGAGCGGCCTCGCCCATCGCGATGCCCTGCGTGTCAAAACTGACATGCCCCGCCACAGCCGGCTGGTCGGGATCTTGCGTAATGGTGCCCGTCCCGTCCAGATTGACCTTCTCAAGCGACAGTGTGGGGCTTTTGAGCGCATCGACCAGACCGGTCAGCGTCCAGTTATCGCCCGCCGCCGCGTCATAACTGAGCTTCAGCGAGGCATCCTGCAATGTGGTATCGGCCCCCGTCACCGGTAGCACGACCGGTTCGCCGGTCTCCAGCCCCACATTCATATCCAGATCGAACCGTTCGGGCAGACCGCTTGCGGCCAGCGACATCGACCCTTTCACATCCACCGCCTGCGCATCCAGTGACAGCCGGTTGATATCGGTGCCGCCCTTCGCCTTGGACACCCCGTCCACTTCCAGCGCGATATTCTTGCCGAAAAAGTCGTGATAGGCGGGCTCCAGCATCGGGGTAATATCCCCCGCAAGCGTGGCCTTGAAGGTCTTGTCGGTGCCATCCTCGCCTTTGGTCTGGCCAAGGATCACCTTCCCCGTCAGGCGCTGCTGGCCATCGGTCGACAATGCCATATCGGCCGAGAAATCGCTCAGCGGCCCATCACCCGAGACAGCCAGCGTCACGGCAGGGGCCCCCGGAAGGCCCAGTTTCTTCGAGACCAGCCCGCCCTGACCTTCCTGCGTCAGCAGGTCCAGCGACAGGGTCTGGGTGTCATTGGCATAAGAGCCGTTCAGCGAGAACTGTCCCTGCACCTGATCCGTGCGGTCAATGGTCAGCTTGGCATCACCGCTGCCTCCGGCCAGTTTCAGCGACCCGTTCACCTTGAAAGTCAGCGGCTCCCCCAGAATGGACTCACCCAGCTTCACCTCGCCCACATCCAGCTTGTCGACATTAAGCGACAGGGGCAACTCGGGCAGCGAGAAGGGTTTGGCCTCGGCGTCGGGCACTTCCACCCCTTCCTGCGCGGCAGGAAGGCGGGTCAGTTCGATCGAGCTGGCCGAAAGCTCCTTGATGTCGATATTGCCGCGCAAAATTGCGGAGCGGTTCCAGGACAGGCCCGCATTGCGGATCACCAGCCACGGCCCCTGATCATCCGAAATCGTCAGGCTGTCAAAGGTCGCCCGCGAGGACAGCGCACCCTTGAACCCGTCAAGACGGATGGTGCGCCCCTCGCCGGACAGCTTGTCCTCGATCAGACCGGTCAGATAAGACCGGTCGCGCTTGGATTCGTCGCTGGCCGCCGTATCGGTACCGGTGGTCTGGACGGTGGTGCCATCCTCGGTCTGGGTCGTTGTGGTTTCCTGAGCGAAGCCCAGCATGGGCCATAGCGCCAAAAATGCGATTGCGAGTTTCGTCTTCATCAGAATGCCTGCCCCAATCCGACGTAAAGCTGCACGCCTTCGCCTGTATCGCCATCCACCGGTGCCGCGACATCCAGACGGATCGGGCCGATACCGGTTTTGTAACGCAGGCCGATCCCCGCGCCCGATTGCCAGTCGCCGGTGCCATCATCCCCGACCCAGCCCATGTCATAAAATGCCACCGCGCCGATACTCTCGGTGATGCCCGCGCGGAATTCCCCCGAGAAGCCCATGAATTCGGTGCCGCCGGTCTTGAGCGTGCCGTTTTCCAGCTTTTCGACGCCAAGCGACTGGTAAGGCTGACCGCGCACGGTGCCACCGCCGCCGGAATAGAAAAGATAATCCCGCGGTGTTTCCGCAAGAGACGCGCCAAGCACCGCCCCGTATTGCGCCCGCCCTGCCAGCACGAAACGGTCATCCGCACCAAAGCCGAAATACCCGCGCAGATCGCCCGTGGTCTGGATCCCCGTGCCGGTCGCACTGTTCAGCCCCACGAAAGGCCGCAGGCCGATCTTGGCATAATACCCTTTGGTCGCATCGGTCTCGCTGTTGCGTTTGTCCAGCGTCAGCGTGCCCGGAGCAGCGATCTCGCTGAAATAGGTATCGCCCACATCATCCGTCACCATCGACCAGCGATAGGCCAAGCCCAGTTCGCCGGTGATCTGCTCGTTGAAATAATGCGTCAGACCGCCGCCGATCTCGAAGGAATTCTCGTCGTAATCGTCGGTCGATTCCCGCGCCAGCGTGGTTTCGGCATAGGCAGAGGTATCCGCCGAGAAGGTGGCCGGACGGTCCATGCGCACGCCAAGACTGTAATCGGCCCCGCCATCCGAGCCGCCAATCCCCGACACTTCGGCATCCACGCGCAGCCTCTCCGCCCCGCCAAAAAGGTTACGGTGCAGCCAATAGCCCGAGAGCGTCAGACCATCGACCGTCTGGTATTCGACCCCTGCGCCCAGACGGCGGCGTTTTTCCTCGACCACGCCCAGCGTATAATCAAGGGAATCATCGGCATTCAGCTTGTCGGCCTCGGTCATGGTGATCGAGCTGAACACGCTGGCACGGCGCAGGCGGGTGCGCACCAGTTCCAGTTCGTCAGGGTCGAACACCTGCCCCTTGGGGAAGCCTGCAATGGCGCGAATCCGTTCTTCGCGCATACGCTTATAGCCCGAAATGGTGAGGTCCCCGAAGGTCACTTTCGGGCCGGGATCAAGCCGGATATCGGTGGCCAGCGTCTCGTTGCGATGATCGGCGGTGATCTTCTGGCTGGCCACATCGGCCTTGGCATGGCCCGCAGCCTCCCAGCCATCCACCGCCGTCTGCGCCGCCGAGCGGATGACACTGGTGCGCGCGGTCTGCCCCGCCCTGAAGCCATCGGGCAACTCGGTTTTTGGGGCCAAAGGTGCCACCTGCGCCTGCGAAAAGGTGAATTTCGGGCCAGGATCGACCGTGATCTGGATCGATGAAATCGTCGCGGGTGCGTCAAGCGGGGCGATACTTGCGGCTTCTTTGCCATTCACCAGAATGGAGATCGAAGGGGCATAATAGCCCTCGTCGTAAAGCGCGCCCAGAAGACGGGCGTAATCGGCACGGGCAGAGCCGAAAAGATCCTGCGCATCGGGCGCATCCTCTCCGGTCTTGGCCTCGGCACTGACCACCAAAGACGCGCTTTTCAGCGTTTCGGTCAGGTCCTTGTCCCCACCGGAAACCTGAAACTGTGCCATGTCCTGCGCAAATGCCGCACTTCCCCAAATGGAAAGCACTATCCCTGCCAGACCAATTTTCCTGCTGCGCACCTGATTGCCCCCAATCCGCATTATTTTCGGAAACAGTTGCAGCTATTGGCGGTTTTTTCCAGTGCAGCCGACACAATTTTGGGGGAAACTTGCCGAGATCGTCAAAAGTGATCCACTTGGCACACAGATCATCCCAAACTTTTGAAAATCCGGTCCTTATGCCCTGTCATATAGATCGAAAGCCAGCGCGAGAACCGTTCCGGATGGCGGGTCACCTCGGCGGCCAGATCATGCAGATCGACCCATTTCACCTGCACCACTTCCCCGGGATTGGGGGCAAGCGCCAGATCGCGCGGCGCATCGGCCAGAAACACGTCCACGACCTCGTGCTCGATCAGGCCATTGCCCACATCGGCACGGTATTCCAGACGGTCGGCATGGCTGGGATACAGCCCCGTAATGCCCAACTCCTCACGCATCCGGCGGATCGCGCAATCATGCTGCGCCTCGTCCCAATGCGGATGGGTGCAGCAGCTATTGGCCCAAAGCCCCGCCGAATGGTATTTCCCTTCGGCCCGCTTCTGGATCAGCACATCACGGCCCGCCATGACGAATACCGACACGGCCTTGTGACGCAGCCCCAGACGATGTGCATCGAGCTTATCGACTGGGGTCAGCTCTTCGCCAATCCAGGCCGGAATAAGATCGGTCATCGCACACACCTCCATAGCGAACGCCGCCGCAAGATTTGCTTGCAGCGGCGTCATTTGTCACGGGGGCAGATCGTCACAGGGGGGCGTTGTACCAGCACGCGCCCCCTGCCCGAACGCGACATTGGTCCGAACGCTTAGTTCGCCACCTCGCCCGAGGCCGCCTGCACTTCGGCGCGGCGCGCCAGCTCGGCACGGTAGAGCTGCACGAAATCGACCATTTCCAGATTGAAGGGCGGGAAGCCGCCATCGCGGGTGACATCCGACACGATCCGGCGCACAAAGGGGAACAGCTGGCGCGGGCATTCGATCAGCAGGAAGGGATGCAGCTGGTCGGCGGGCACGCCCTCGATGTGGAAAATCCCGCCATATTCAAGCTCCAGCAGATAGAGCGCGGTGTTGGTGGCCTTGTTGTTCGAGGTCACCTTGAACTTGCAGATCACCTCATACTGGTTATCCGCCTGACGCTTCTTGGCATCAAGGCTGACCTGCACCTGCATTTCGGGCTGCACATCCGCAGAGGTCAGACCTTTCTGCGCAACCATATTCTCGAAGGACATATCCCGCACGAATTGCGCAAGGATCTGCATCTTCAATGCCTGCTGGCCCTCATCAGCGCCCGGAGCGGTCGCGCCATTGGTTTCTTCGGTCATCTTGTTCTCCAAATCACTTTGACGAAATGTCTAGCACTGGCGTGCCGCTCTCTTCAATGCCGCGTCCAGCCGGAATTGCCCGGACGGGGCGGGTTTTCCGTATCAATTTCCTCAAATTCGCCGTCGATCACGCCCGGACCGTTTGCCGGACTGCGGCCCATACCCCGATTACGGCTGTCATAGCCCGCAGGGTCGTCAAAGCCCTGCGACGCCGCCCCGCCCATCTGGAAGCCCTGCACCCTGACACGCTTGGCAATCTGCCCCGTGACCCAATCGCGCACGGCGGGGATCAGCAGCAGAAGACCGCAGGTATCGGTGAAAAACCCCGGCGTCAGCAAAAGCGCCCCCGCCAGCAGGATCAGCGCCCCATGCGCCAGCGGGCGTGAAAGATCATTCAGCTCGGCCATCGACCGCCGCAGCTCGGCCATCGCCTGCGCCCCCTGCGAGCGCACCAGAGAGGTACCGATAATCGCCGTCAGCACCACAATCGCAAGCGTCGGCCACAGCCCGATCAGCCCGCCGACCTGAATGAACAGGCCGATTTCGATAATCGGAACCAGCAGAAAGGCCAGAAAGATCCACATGGGTTAGTCCTTGATCCAGTCTATAATATCGCACGCCAAATCCCTGATCTGCCGCTTTGATCACGGCATGGACTTGAACGACCTCGTGTCATACATATGTGCGCAGGAGCGAAATACCAAGTCGCCCACCAAAAGCCGTTCGCCCAAGGGACCCAGATGAACAACACAATCATCCAGCTTATCCTTCTTGCCGCCGTTGCGATCTTCTTGATCTTGCGGCTCAAAAGCGTCCTTGGAACCCGAGACGGCTTCGAACGTCCGCCACAGTCGCCCACCGCAGAGCCGGAGGCCGATCCCCAGAAATTCACGGTTATCGATGGCGGACCCGATCACGATATCATCGACCATGTGCCGGAAGGCTCCTCCTCGGCCAGCGCCTTGGCGGCGATGAAACGTCTCGAACCCAGCTTCGAGGTGGGCGGCTTCCTCAAGGGCGCACGTTCCGCCTACGAGATGATTCTCATGGCCTTCGAAAAGGGCGATCTGGACGAGGTCAGACCCTTCCTCTCGGCACAGGTCTATGACGCTTTCTCCGCCGCCATCGCGGATCGCAAAGCCCGTGGCCTGACCGTCGAGGCCGAATTCATGGGCCTGCGCGAGATGACCCTTGATGCCGCCACGATCGATGGCAGCAATGATGCCGAACTGACCGTGCGTTTCGTGGGCGAGCTGGTCTCGGTTTCGCGCGATGCACAGGGGAATGTGGTCGAGGGCGATCCGCGCATGCCGCGCAAACAGCGTGACATCTGGACCTTCGCCCGCAAAATGGGCGCCTCCGATCCGAACTGGCAGCTTGTGGCGACGGGCGGCTAAGGTGGCCCCCGCGACCATATATACGCGATGCGCCGCCGGAAGGGCGGCGTTTTGCATGGGGCTGCGGCCAGAAGCACGGGGCCGGTGATGGGGCGCAAACGCAAACTGACCGAGGAAGAGCGCGAGCTTTGGAACCGTGTGGCACGCACCACGCGGCTTTTTCACGGCCGCCCCTCCGAACCGGTTTCCATGCCACCCGATGACACGCCCCCTGCCAAACCGTCTTCTCCCGTTCAGCCCCCCCTGCCCGAACGCACCAAACCCGATCTGCCGAAAGCCGATCTGGGCAAGCTGCGGCTGGGGGGCGCGACCCCGCGTGCGGGATGGTCGCATGTGCCGCCCCATTCCATCCCCGAGACACTCAAGGCCCAGCCGCTGCGTATGGATCACAAGGCCCATAAGGCGATGACCCGTGGCAAGCTGGTACCCGATGCCAAGATCGACCTGCATGGCATGACACAGGCCGAAGCCCATCCCGAACTGATCCGCTTCATCCTGCGCGCCCAAGATCACGGGCACCGGCTGGTGCTGGTGATCACCGGCAAGGGCAAGGTGGTCGAGGATTGGGACCCCATTCCCACCCGTCGCGGCGTGCTTCGCCATCAGGTGCCGCAATGGCTGCGCCTGCCCCCGCTTGGTCCCGTGGTGATGCAGGTCTCGCAGGCGCATCAGCGCCACGGGGGCGAGGGGGCCTATTATGTCTATCTGCGCAGGCTGCGTGGCTAACCGCCGCGCCCCTTGGCCCCCCCTGTGAACGGCCCCATATCCGGCAGTCGCGCAGCAGCCCCCCATGCGTCCAGAGACAGCATCGTTTCGGGCGCCAGCATCACAAAAGAGGCAGGCCGGATTTCCCGCAGCAATTTTCGCGTCATTGCCTGCTGATAGTCCTGATAGCTTGCGGCAATCTCCAGAAAAGCGTTCGGGCCATGCAGCACCTGTGCTTCGAAATAGGGGATGGGCGAGGGCTGCTCGCCCTCGATCACCAGCGCATTCACCGTAATCCCCGACATATCGGTCGCGCCATAGGCGCTTCGGGGCGGAAAACCTGCGTTATTGATCCCATCGCCCGCGATGTCGATAATCTGCCGGACGCATGTCTCGGGCGCGCGCCTCAAGGTGATCACGGCCTGACCGAGCGCATAGACCAAAGCGGTGGGATAGTTGCTGACAGGTCTTTCCCCTGCCCCGATCCGCTCGGCAGCGCCCAGAATGGTCGTGCGCCCGTCCACAAAAACCCACGGCAGCGTTTCAAAAGTCTGGTCGGTGCCGCTCCATTCAAAGGCAGTCAGCCAGATACCGCCCCGTTCCTCGATGGCGGCCACCACCCGAGGATCGGCCAAAGCCCGTGCCATACCCTGTTTTTGCAACGCATATTCATGGCTGTCGATCGAGGCGGAAATATCAAGCGCCAGCACCAGAGCCAGATCACAGCGCGCCTGCGCCGAAAGGGGCACCATCCCCAGCGCCAAACCAATGGCAACCATCCATCGTTGGAGTCCCATGCGCTCTCCCCTCGATTTCCGGCCTCCCTTGCGGGGCCTGACCGAAAGGGTCGGCAAAAATAGTTAACGCACCAATAAGATTTGCCCCTGTCCCCGCGCCCCTCGCGCAAGCGGGGCATAAAAAGGGGCGCGAAACCCTGCTTCGCGCCCGCATTTTGTGCATATGTTACAGAACATACCGGCTGAGATCCGAGGATTTTGCCAAGGCCCCCACCTCTTTCTCGACAAAGGCCGCATCGATTTTCACCGTTTCGCCGCCACGATCGGGCGCGGTGAAGGACAGCTCCTCGAAGACCCGTTCCATCACGGTATACAAACGGCGCGCGCCGATATTCTCGACGGTGGCGTTTACCTCGGCGGCAATGCGGGCCAGTGCGGCAATTCCGTCTTCGGTAAACTCCACCACCACCTCTTCGGTGCCCATCAGCGCGGTATACTGGCGAGTCAGGGCGTTATCGGTTTCCGTCAGGATACGCATGAAATCGGCCTCGGTCAGCGCGCGCAGTTCCACGCGGATCGGCAGGCGGCCCTGAAGCTCGGGCAAAAGGTCCGACGGCTTGGCAATATGGAAAGCCCCCGAGGCGATGAACAGGATATGGTCGGTTTTCACCGGACCATGCTTGGTCGACACGGTCGTGCCCTCGATCAGCGGCAGCAGGTCGCGCTGCACCCCCTCGCGCGAGACATCGCCGCCACGGGTTTCCTGCCGCGCACAGACCTTGTCGATCTCGTCGATAAAGACGATCCCGCCATGCTGCACGGCCTCCAGAGCCGCCGCCTTGACCTTTTCATCATCCAGAAGTTTGTCGGCCTCTTCGGCGATCAGAAGGTCATAGCTTTCCTTCACGGTCACCTTGCGGCGCTGCTTGCGGCCCGAACCGAAGGCCTTGAACAGATCCTGCAGCCCCTGCATCTGTTGCTCCATGCCGGGCTGGCCACCCATCATGCCAATCGGCATACCGCCGGTGGGATCGGAGACCTCGATCTCGATCTCCTTGTCATCCAGCATCCCGTCGCGCAGCTTCTTGCGGAACATCTCGCGGGTCGACTCGCGGGCATCCGCTCCGGCAATCGCCTCGATCACGCGCTCTTCGGCAGCACTATGCGCGCGGGCCTTGACCTCTTCGCGCATATGCTCGCGGGTCTCGACCAAGGCCACATCGGTCAGGTCGCGGATGATCTGTTCCACATCGCGGCCCACATAGCCCACTTCGGTGAACTTGGTGGCCTCGACCTTCAGAAACGGCGCCTTCGCCAGCTTTGCCAGACGGCGCGAGATTTCCGTTTTACCGACGCCGGTCGGGCCGATCATCAGGATATTCTTGGGATAGACCTCGTCTTTCAGGTCATCGGACAGCTTCTGGCGACGCCAGCGGTTGCGCAGCGCCACGGCCACGGCCTTCTTGGCCTCGGACTGGCCGATGATAAAGCGGTCAAGCTCGGATACGATTTCACGCGGGGTGAGATTGGTCATGGATTACTCCGTTTTATAGGGCGGCAGATGCGCTTTTCCGGGGAAGTCGGGCAAGGCGCGCATCAGCGCGATGCGCAGGTCCGTCCAGAACGCGCCAAGCGCGGTCAGCACAATGCCGGTGAAGAAGAGAACCGTGGCAGAGACCTCGAACCAGCTACGGGTCGGGGTTTCGGCATCGGTCAGCCAGCTGACCAGAAAGATCAGATAGCCGATGCCCACGGTCAGGAAAGAACGACGGTCGATGACCAGCGCCAGCATGGCGATCAACCCCAAAGACAGGCCCAGAAGCGCGTAGCCCAGACCCGGCCCCATACCGATAAAGGTCATTGCCAAGGTATTGACCAGCGCAGGGGCGGCACATAGATGCAGCCAGAACCCGCTGGCCGAGGCCCGCCCCATACGGTAGGGGTCGCGCGTGTCAAACCACATCCCCCCTGCAAAGGCCACCAGCCCGAAGATCAGCGTGCCCAGAGCAAGGGTCGAATTGCGCAGATCCATCGTCTCGTTGAAGCTGGTGAAAGGCGCCGTGAACAGGTCATTGGTCGAGCCGAAGATCACAAAGCACCCCGCCAGCCCGCAAAGCGCGATCAGCACCATCGTGAAGGGCAGGCGGAAGCGGCGATACCACGCAGCCAGTGCCCCCGCCATCAGCACCGCCAGTGTCAGAACCACCGCTTTAGGGCTGGATTGCAGGTCATAGACATGGCCCAAAGCCCAGATCATCGGCGGCATCACCGAAGCCCCATAGGTCAGCACCAAGAGGATCGAGGGCAGCACCATCCGCCGTCTGCGGGTGAAATACTCCGCCAGACACCAGGCGATCACCGCCCAGACGGCATAGATGGCCACCACGCCCGTGGCGAAGACCGTCTGCGGGTCGGGCAATAGCACCCCTGCGGTCAGGGTCAGCCCGAAGGCCCCCGCAATCAGGATGCCCAAGCCCACCGTGACGAAAATCTCGGCAAAACCGCGAAACAGCTCGAAAGGCTCGTCTTCGGCGGCGCGGTGGCTGGCCCGTGCCGCCGCCAGCGCCTGCACCGAGGCCGCCTGTGCCTCGGTCAGATGGCCCGCAGCAACAGCCGCGCGCAGATCGGCCTGTGTCAGATCAGCCAATCGTTTCCACCGTCACGTTGCCATTGGTATAGACGCAGATATCGGCGGCAATCGCCATTGCACGACGCGCCACTGTTTCGGCATCCAGATCGGTCTCGATCAAGCCCCGGGCCGCCGCCAGCGCATAATTGCCCCCCGACCCGATGGCCGCGATATCATGTTCGGGCTCAAGCACATCACCCGCGCCCGTGATGACAAACAGATCGGTGCCGTCGGTCACGATCAACATGGCCTCGAGGTTTTTCAGATATTTATCCGTGCGCCAGTCCTTGGCGAGTTCGACACAGGCGCGCGCCAGCTGACCGGGGGCCGCCTCCAGCTTGATCTCCAGCCGCTCGAGCAGGGTGAACGCATCGGCGGTAGAGCCCGCAAAGCCCGCCACCACATCATGCCCGCCGGGGCTGAGCCTGCGCACCTTGCGCGCCGTGCCCTTGATCACTGTCTGACCAAGGCTGACCTGCCCGTCACCTGCCACCACAACCTTACCGCCTTTACGCACACCGATAATCGTGGTGCCGTGCCAGCCCGGGAATTTATCTTCCGACATATAGACCTCCGTTTGACCCTGATATGTAGGCGCAGGATTCCGCTTGCAACCCTGCCTTCGCTCTTGCCGAAACGGATAAGCGGTGGAAAGCTGCCGAAATGAGCCAGCCGCATCTTACACTTTACCTTGATCCCCCTGCCCTTGCCCGCCTGAAAGCGGGGCAGCACAATTTTTTCCAGCGTGTCACCGGCGCAATGGAATCAGTGGGGTGGACGGTCTCGGCGGAGGAAAGCACGCTGAATGCCCGCTTCGAAGCCCCCGAAAAGCCGGGCTATGCGCTTTATCATATGGAAGAGCCGCCCCATGACAGGGCGCTGACCTGCCGCCGCAGCTATACCGGCGCCTATTGGCATGTCGAGGCGCAGGCCGCGCGCTGGGAATGGCCGGTGGCCCATGCCAGATTTCCCCTGCGCCAGATTGACGGCCCCGAAGCCAAGCATTTCTATCGGGCGCTGCGCGAACGTGTTCTGGGCAATGCCCGCGTCACCGATGAAGGGTTCGCCCTGATGCCGCTGCAAGGACGGTTGAGCGAACATCGCAGTTTCCAGTCGATGAGCCCGCTGGAGATGATCGAGACGGTAATGGTGCGCGTCACACAGCCGGTGATCGCAACGCTGCATCCGAACGAGGACTACACCCCGCTGGAGCGGCAGACACTGGTGGCGCTGGCCAATCGCTACCCGCATTTCCGTGTGCAGGAGGGGGGCACGCCCGAACTCCTGCGCCGTTGCTCCTATGTGATCACACAGAATTCCTCTGTCGCCTTCGACGGCTATATCCTGCGTAAACCGGCATTGCTTTTTGCGCAGATCGACTTTCACCATATCGCGGGGTCGGTGCCGCATATGGGCTTGGATGCCGCGTTGGAAATGCTGCAAAAACGGCAGAATTTCGCCAAATATCTTACATGGTTCCTGCGCGATCAGGCGCTGAATGCCGGACGACCAGAGTTTGAAACCCGTCTGCTGACCCATCTACGGGAAAAGGGCTGGCCCGTACCCTCCATTGCCACGGCCTGACACGCGTCCTCTTGCCCCGAAAGCGCAAAACTGGAAACATCGCCCGATCACCGCCACAGCCGCGTGGCACAATGGCCGCAAAGGGGCTTCGCCGATGGTCTTCTCTCCCGTTCGCCAGATCGAGATCGACCCTTTCAGCCTGACCCTTATGCCGATGCAGCAAGAGCATCTCGGGGCGCTGCATGGCCTGTCCGTTGCGCTTGGATGGCCCCATCGACATGCGGATTGGGCGGCCAATCTGGATAGCGGCACCGGCATCGTGGCGGTGGACGAGGCAGGTCGGGTGCATGGCTCGGCCATGACCTTTTCCTATCACAGGGATCTCAGCGCCATCGGTATGGTGATCGCCCATCCCAAACTCGCTCGCACAGCGCTGTTCCGGACCCTTGCGACCGAGGCACTGGAGCAGAGCACGGGGGCCGCTTTCCTGAATGCCTGTCAGCAAGACGTGTCTTTTTACCGCGATCTCGGGGTGCGTTCTGCGGCGCCTGTTTTCAGATATGAGGGCTTTCTGCCTTGCGGGTTTTCCCTTGCGCGCAATGTCCGGCCCTTCCGCCCGCAAGACCGCCCGCGCCTCCATCAGCTTGATCAAAGCGGCTATTGTGCCGACAGATCCCGACTGGTTGCCACCCTTCTGGAACAGTCCGAAACCTATGTGATCGAGACATGCGGCCATGTCACAGGGTTTGCGATGCGCCGCCGTTTCGGTCGGGGGCATGTGATCGGGCCGGTCATTGCCGCCAACGAGACCGACGCCCTCAGCCTGACCACCTCGCTTATGGCGGGGCTGGCGGGGCAGTTCCTCCGGCTTGACACCCGCCAGACCGAAGGAAGCTTCGTCGGGTTTCTCGCGGCTCTGGGCTTCCGCGCCCGTCCGGATGTCACCACAATGACCACCACCAACCTGACCTTCAGCCCCGAAATCTATGCGATTTCCGGCCATTCTACGGGCTGAGCCACACACCATAGCAAAAAGGCGCCCCGAAAGACGCCTTTTCAAGCCTGACGGCCCCGTTTCAAACCCTAAGGGCCGTCTCCCTCAGCCGCGATCAGATCGCGCTGTTGATCCAGTTTTGCAGGGCCGCTTTCGGAGCAGCACCGATTTTATTCGAAACGACCTCGCCATCCTTGAACAGGAACAGCGCCGGAATACCGCGCACGCCAAGCGATGCGGGGCTTTCGGGGTTTTCGTCGACATTGACCTTTACGATCTTGACCTTACCGGCCATCTCGCCCGCGATCTCTTCCAGAGCGGGGCCGATCTGACGGCAGGGGCCACACCATTCGGCCCAGAAATCAACGACGACGGGAACGTCGGATTGGCGGACTTCGGCATCGAAGGTTGCGTCGGTAACAGCGACAGTTGCCATGGGATTTCTCCTGAATACTAAGTTGATGAGAACCTATGTATGCGACCCCGCCCCGTCAAGATGCAGGGTCACTGCACAAAGCCGCATCCATCTGTGCGTCAGTCAGCCAATCGATCCGTGCCTTTGCCGTCCATAACAGCCCGCAGTCGATCGCGCGGTCAGGGTAGATCTGGCGCAGCATCTCGCGGTAGGCGGCCAGCTGGCGCACCAGACCCAGCGGGGTTTGCGCCACATCCTCCGGCACGATCTGGTTGGATTTGTAATCCAGCACCCGCACACGGTCCGGCCCCACCAGCAGCCGGTCGATGATCCCATGCATCAGCTCGCCATTCATTCGCGCGGTCAGTTCCACCTCGGCCAAAGCCTCGGGCGCCAGGAAGGGCTGCATCTCGGGGGCGCGCAGCACCGCGCGCGCCTCGGACAGAAGCGCGGGAAGCTCATGCTCGAAGGCGGCATCCTCGCCGGTCAACAGCAGATCGCGCGCCCAATCCTCCCAGTCGTCCTCGGGCCAGTTGGGCAGATGTTCCAGCAAAAGGTGGATCTGCCGCCCGCGCCGCTTGGCGGCCTCTTCATCGAAGACACCGGGCAAATCCCCCGCCAGAGCCTTCGCCCCGCCCAGATCCGAGGGCGTCAGCACGCGCTTGGGCCGCTCGGGGCGCAAGGCGGGCATCTGCGCCCATTCGGGCAAAGCGGGATAGGTATCGACCACCCTGCCCGCCTTGAACCCGTTTTCCGGCCAGTCGCCATGCTGCACACGGCGGATCTCGCCCAAGGATTGCAACTCGGGCGACAGCCCCGTGGCAGGCCGGTCACCTGCCTGCAAAAGACCGTTGGAAATCATCGAATACCAGCTGTCATCGCCCTCTCCGACCTTCCCCTGAGCGCCCACAATCAGCCATTTCTCGGCCCGTGTCATCGCCACATACAGCAGCCGCATCCTCTCTTCGGTCTGGCGCGCGACATTGGCCGCCTGCGCATCCGCCTCTTCCGGCGGGCGGTCAGCCGAGGGCGCGGCCCAAGCCGCCGTGCCATCCTCAAGCCGGTAGATATTCAACGGACGCGCCTTGATATGCGGCTTGCCGGTATCGGGCAGAATGACCACCGGCGCCTCAAGCCCCTTGGACCCATGCACCGTCATCACCCGAATGGACCGCCCCGCGCCCTCAAGCTGGCGCTTCACCTCGACATCATCGGCATCCAGCCACACAAGGAACCCCGTCAGGCTGGGCACCTCGGCGCGTTCAAAGGCCAGCGCCTGCGAGATCAGCTCGTCGATGCCATCCTCGGCCTCGACCCCGAGCCGCGCGATCAGCTTCTCGCGCCCGCCATGGCGGGTCAGCAGCCGTTCGATCAGATCATGCGGACGCAGGAAATCGGCCTGATCGCGCAGATCCTGCAGGATTTTAAGCGTTTCGGGGTGGCTTTCGGATTTACGCAGGGCTTCCCACAGATATCCCTTCCGTGGTTGGGCCAGCGTGTAAAGATCCTGCTCGGACCAACCGAAAAGCGGCGATTTCAGCGCCTCGGCCAAGGCCAGATCATCTTCCGCCGTCGCCAGAAACGCCAGAGTGGAGCGGATGTCCTTCACCGCCAGTTCGGCCCCCAGCTTCAGCCGGTCCGCGCCCGCAATCGCCAATCCGGCGGCCTTGCACGAGCGGATGATCTCGGAAAACAGCGCCCCGCGCCGCTGCACCAGAATGAGGATATCGCCCTCATGCAGCGGGCGGCTGTCCGCGCCATCGGGCAGGCGCACGCCTTGGTCGATCATCGCGCGGATCTCGGCGGCGACAGTTCGCGCCAGAACCACGGTCGGGTCGGTATCGGTCAAGAGGTCAACGGGGTTGTCCCATGCCTCTTCCTGCTCGGTCTCGACCTTTTCAACCAGCGGCCACAGATCCACCCGACCGGGCATTTTGTCAAAGAAAGCAATATGTTCAGGCGCACCACCCAAGCCCTCATTGGCTTCGCCCGAGAAGGTCATATCGGTCAGCCCCAGCACCGCCCGAGACGAGCGGAAACTATGCAAAAGCTGCGCCTCCTGCAGGGGCCGCCCGACGGCTGCGAATTTCTGCGCGAAATGCCGCTGCATCGCTTCAAAAGCCCGCAGATCGGCACCTTGGAAGGAATAGATCGACTGTTTGCGGTCGCCCACCACGAAGATCGTGCGGGTCTCGTCGCGCGCGCCCTCGCCTGCGGTAAACTCATCGGCCAGACGCTCGATCACGCGCCACTGGCTGGGCGAGGTATCCTGCGCCTCATCCACCAGAATATGATCGATCCCGCCATCCAGCCGGAACAGCACCCATTGCGCCATGGTGCTATCCGACAAAAGCCGCCCCGCCCGTTCGATCAGATCGTCGAAATCCAGCCAGCCGCGTGCCGCCTTCGCGGCCTCAAGCTTCGGCAGGAAGACCCGCGCGAAATTCTGCAACGCCTCGGTACGATCAGCAGCCTGCAACCCAAGCCGCATCGGGCGGGCCTGTTCGACCCGCTCCATCAGCTCGTTGAACGGGTCCATCAAAGCGCCTGCGGCCTTCTGCGTAGCCTTGGTGGGCAGCGACCCGATCTTGGCGCTAAAGGGCACCTTGGCCGATGCACCCGTCAGGCAGACATCCTCCAGAATGGCCAGTGCGCTGAGGTCCGCCCCCGAGATCAGCCCCAGCTTCAGCGCGTTCTTGGCATCACTCGAGGACCCTTTGCCCATAAGTGCCACCATATCGCGCAGGATCTTCAGGTCATGCGTATCAAAGACCTCATCCACCAGCGCCTGCCCGTCAAACCCGGCCGGCAGACCGTAAAGCGCCAAGACCTGGTCGCGGGTCAGATCCTGGGCAAAACCATCCTTATTACCCGCGATATTGGCCAGCAGCCCGCCCAGATCATCGGTTGAATAATACCGAACCAAGCCGTCCAGCACGGGGCAGTCCTCGCCCGTGGCGATATCCTCCAAAATCGCCTGACGCAGCAGATCACCCGAGCGGTCATCCATTTCGGAAAACCCATGCGGCACGCCAGCCTCCAGCGGAAACCGCCGCAGAAGCGCCGCACAGAAGGAGTGGATCGTCTGGATCTTCAGCCCGCCCGGCGTCTCGATCGCCTTGGCAAAGAGCCTGCGCGCTTCGGCCAGACGGTCGGCGTCAATGGTAATTTCCTCACCCAGATCAAGCAGTTGCTGACGCAGTGCCGCATCGGACAGCATCGCCCATTCGCCCAGACGTTTCAGAAGACGGTTCTGCATCTCGGTCGCGGCGGCCTTGGTGTAGGTCAGGCACAGCACCTTCTGCGGCTCGGTCCCGTTCAGCAACAGCCGCGCCACGCGGTCTGTCAGAACCCGCGTCTTGCCCGAGCCCGCATTGGCCGAAAGCCATGTCGAGGCGGTCGGAGAGGCCGCGCGGATCTGGCGGATCGTCGCATCATTGGGGGCGCTCATGTCAGATCCTCCCCATCGGGTGTCTCGCTCAGCTCCCATTCGCCGTAGCGCGAAAGCTGGTCATAATCGCTGCGGTCCTGCGCCCCATGCATTGCACGCCGCGCAGTAAAGCCTTGGGCGGGCTTCATATAGGTCGCCACCAGCTTGCAGAATTTGGCCCAGGCCTCTTCCGCCGTCTCGGTCTGGGTCTCGCCGCCGCGGGGCTTGAATTCGACGGTCGTGCTGTGATGGGCCGTCTCGCCCTCGCCGCCCAGACGGATATAGGTCATGCCCTCAACCTCACGCGGGCCGATCTGCTTGAAGGCGCCACGGGTGACCATCGCGGCCTCTAAAAGCATCTGCTTGTCAAAGTGGATCATCTCGCCCGCCGAGGGCGGAGAGCCTGATTTATAATCATAAATCCGGCTCAGCCCGTTTTCCAGAATATCGATCCGGTCAGGTTTGGCGGTCAGCTTGAAGTCCAGATTTGGCAAGGGCAGCCCGGTCTTTTCTTCGATAATCGCGGGCGTGCCCAGTTTGGCCCGCGCGGCTTCGTCCACGGCAAAGCGCCGCGCGATCTTGGTGATCCGCGCCAGCCAGAGCCGCTGCACCGAGGGCCATGGCACCTCCTCGCGCAGGACATCCTCGGCAATCGCGATCAGCCGCGCCGCGCCCAAGGCGGGGTCCTCCCCCTCGGGACGCTGGCGCACGAAACGCTCGACGATCTCATGCAGCACATTGCCGCGCAAAAGCGGGTCCGGTTCGGGCCGCAAAGGGTTGAGAGGATAGAGTTTTAGCACCTTGCGGGCGTAAATCGCGTAAGGGTCGCGGATCAGCGTCTTGACCTGCGTGACCGACAGATCCTTCGGGCGCGCCTCGACCGGAGGACGCGGCGAAGGGCGACGCGCGGGCTTGGTCTCGCCCTGCGGGCGGTCAAGGCTCGACGCCAGCCCCAGCCATTTCGCGCCGCGCTCGCGCATCTGAGCCAGCGCCTCGGGGCCGCGTTTATCGGGCAGGCCGGACATCAGGTTTACCATCCGGTTCACCCAGCGCGAGGGCACGGTCTCGGCCTCGGCATCGCGCCGCGCACGGGTCAGGACAACACGCGGCGCGCCCACCGCCTGCTGGAAGTCATGCGCCGAAAGCCCCGTCTGGCGCTCGGGCAGCAACAGCCCCGCCTGAAGCCGCATCTGCCGCGACAACCACGGGTCGGGATCGGGCGCCTCGGGCCACGAGCCTTCGTTCAGCCCCGCCAGAATCACCAGCTCAGCCCCCTGCACCCGCGCCTCGAGCGCGCCAAAAATCGTGATGTCGCGATGGGCCGCCAGCCCCGCCCGCGTCATCGAGCCCTGCAGCAAATGGTTGACCAGATCGGCATAGGAGGCGCGGGTGTAGGCGCCGCCATGCACCGCCTCGCGGGCCAGTTCGGAAAAGACGCGGAAGGCCTCGCGCCCGCCATCCTGCAGCCAAAGCTCGCTGGCCTCGACCGTGCCATCCGGCCCCGTCGCCAGATGCGCCGCAAGCGCCAGATGATGGGTCACACATTCGCCCAAGGGCATCTCGTAAGGCGCTTCCAGCAAAGGGAAAAACGCGCCCAGCCAATTGGCCCAGGTCAGCTTGTCCAGATAATCGGGCTTGTCATCATAGCGTTTCGCCCAAGCCACCAAAGCCGCGTGGTCGGGAAAAGCAGGGCCCCTTTTGCGCAGGTCCAGTTCCAGCTCGCGGGTATAGCGCAGATGGGTGCCGCGCATGGTCGAGCCCGTGGCGGTCAGCGGGTGTTTCAGCAAGATCAGCAGCCCGTCCAGCGTCAGAGCCTCGCCGCGCATCGCCGCCAGATGGCGCAAGAGCCGCCCCGGAGCCGTCTGTTGCAGCGGTTGCCCTGCCGAATCGTCAGGAATGATCCCCCAGCGGTCCAGCGCCACCGCCACCCGCCGCGTCAGCATACGATCCGGCGTGATCAGCGCGGTCGAGGTGCCGTTTTCCGCCGCCTCCCGCAGGATCAGCGCGATAGCATTGGCCTCGGCGCGGGGATCTCGGGCCTCGATCAGGGTCAGATCTTCGCAAGCCGCAACCAGATCCGGCAGATGCGCGCCCTCCTGCATCCATTGGTCGGTCACAGGCGCAGGCCGAAGAGCCAACGAAATCAGCGCGTTACGCTCGGGCGAGGGTTCAGGGCGGTGGTGCCAGCGGGCCACATCGGCGGGCGTGGCCTCTAGCGCATCCAGCATCGCGCGGTAGCGGTATTGCGGGTGATCCTCGATCGGAAATGTACCGGATTTCAGACTGTTCCACGCATGCGCCGGCATGGAAAAATCGAACCCCGGCAGCACAAGCGCCCCCTGCGGCAGCCGCGCCACCGCCTGCATGAACAGCCCCGTCGCCCCGCGTGACCCCGTCGACCCCGCCACAATAATCGGGTCCGTCGGCCCCGCCTCGGCCCAATCCGCGATGATCTGTTCGACCACGCGACGCTGGCGGGCCTCGGCATCGGGGGTAGCGTCAGCCTCGAAGTAGCGCGCAACAATCCGAATGAAATCAAGACTTAAGCGCCAGTGCTGCGCATGGGTATCGGCAATTTCCAGCGCCTCGAGGTCATCGGGGGTGACGCCTTCGCTTTGCATCTCGGCCATCAAAGTCGCCAGACTGTCGGCCAGCCCGAAGATCCCATGCCCCGCCTCGAACCCCGGAAGCCGGTCGACCAGCCCCGCCACCAGCTGCGCCAGTTCCAGCCGCCGCCGCAAAGCAGGTTCGGCAGGCGGAAGCCCCCGCACCGGAGCCCGCCCGAGGTCGGTCACCAGCTTCAGTTGCGGCAGAAACCGCGCGCCATGCAGGTCGAACTCCTCGCGCACACGCCGCAGCATCCGCCCCGAGTTCAGGTACAGCCGCACCCGCGCCATCGCCTCGGGGGGCTGGTCCTGCATCCGCGCAATCAGCCCCGCAACCAGCTCGCGCGGGAAATCCACCCCACAGGGCAGAGCGTAAATGCCCCGCTCAATCATCGCCGCGATCCAGAAGCGCCTCGGCCAACGGGATGCTTTCGGGACGCCCGACATCACACCAGCCGCCATCATGGACAACCCCGTAAACCCTGCCCTTAGTTAGAAGACGGTCCCATAAGAGGTTCAACGAAAACGCCCCTTCTGGAATATCTGAAAGTTCAGCAGGATCGATAAGCTGTGCACCTGTATAGACAAATCCCGGGCCACGCGACAGGCGCCCCTCTGACAGAGTGAAATCTCCCGCGCCCTTGTGACCCGTCGCGCGTTCAGGCGGAACCAGCATCAACAGCGCCGACATCTTCGCCGGATCCCAAGCCGCCCGCAGCGCGGCCAAAGGATTCGGCCCCGTCCAGATCGCATCCGTATTCAACGTAAAGACCGGCCCCTGCCCCAGAAGCGGCAGCGCCTTGCGCAGCCCGCCGCCGGTCTCCAGAATCTCATCCGTTTCATCCGAAATCTCGACCGAGCGCCCCGCCAGATGCTGGACGATCTGATCACCTCGGTAATGGATATTGGCGACGACCTTCGAAATCCCTGCCTCTTCAACCAGTTCCAGAGCATGATCCAGCAAGGGGCGGCCTGCCACCTCGACCAGAGGCTTGGGGCGATCCGCTGTCAGCGCACCCATCCGAGTGCCGAAACCGGCAGCAAACAGCATCAGGCTATCGGGCGTGTCGCACATTGGAGGCGTATCTCCTCGATCAAGGGGGCGTCGGGGGCGGGCATGGTCCGCAGAACCTCGTCGCGCAGTTCAGACAGGGCCGGATGGGTCAAATTGTGCTGCAGATGCGCCCAGACGCGCGGCATGAATTCCAGATAGCGCGGCTTTCCCGCCCCAAGGCAAAGCCGGACAAAAATGCCCAGAATACGCAAAGCGCGCTGCGCGCCCAGACAGGCATAGATGGCAGAAAATACGTCCGCATTTTGTGCTGTCTTCCGGCAGTAAAATGCAATCTGCGCCGTTTCTGTCTCTCGCGAGACCTCCCGCCGCGCATCCTGTAAAGCCGAGACCAGATCATAGGCCGGATGGGCCAGAACCGCATCCTGATAATCCAGCAATCCCAGCCGCGCGACCCCTTCACGCTCCGCCAGAAGCAGCGCATTTTCGGCATGGAAATCGCGCAGGGACACAACGCGTTGGCCGTCATCCACCCGCGCGAAAGCCCGCCGGACGGCGGTGGACAGCTCGGGCCGAGCGGCACAGGGATACCATTCTTCGGTCAGCGCGGTCAGATCGGCCAATCCTTTGGCATCCAGCTCTGCCAACCCCTCCGGCGGGGCACAATCGCGCAGGCCGACCAGCACCTCGGTAATCAGACCGTACAGCTCGGCCTCGCGCGCGGGATCTTGCGCCACAAGCCGGGCGATCAGGTCATCCCCCAGATCTTCCAGCAGCAAAAGCCCCTGCGAAAGATCCTGCGCGTAGATTTGCGGAACAGAAAACCCCTGGCTCGCCAACCAGTTGGTCATGTGGAGAAAACGGTCAAGCTCCTCTCCCGGGCAGGTAAGCATCAAGACCGCAGGCGGCGTTCCTGTGATACGTTCATAGCGGCGCGCGGAGGCATCTCCGGCAAGCGGCAGGCGCTTGCCCCCCGCCCAGCCAGCCCGTTCCAAAAAGGCGTCGACCCTATCCATCAGAATGCCCCCAACATCTCGGGCAGACGTGCGGCCCACGCGGCATCGCCCGAAAACACCACCTGACGCGACGCGCCCTCTTCGGTCAGGGAAAACGCCAGCGTCAGGGCCGAAGCCGGAGCCAGATCCCCCAGACGGTCAGGCCATTCCACCAGACAGATCGCCTCCTGAAAGGCCTCGTCCAGCCCGAGTTCCAGCACATCATCAGGGTGGGACAGGCGATAAAGATCGCTATGCCAGATTTCCGGATCCGCCTCATAGACCTGCACAAGCGTAAAGGTCGGGGATGGCACATCCTCATATAGCCCAAGCATCTCGAGACGATGCTGGATCAGGGCCCGCGAAAAATGGGTTTTGCCGGCACCGATCTGCCCGCCCAGCAACAGCACATCGCCCGCCTTGAGAAAGGGGGCGATGGTCCGGCCAAGCCGGGCAGTGGCATCGGGGTCGACAAGAGGAAGGGTCAGGATATCTGCGCTCATGGCGCCCGTTCTACCCTGCCTGCCTGCCCGTGCAAAGGATCATTGCGCGGCAATCTTGCGCAAAGGTTCCAATGTCGACAGCGCCTCTTTTTCTGCAAAGCTGGCCATCAGCGCCCCTCCGGCCAGCGGCACGAACCTACACCCCACCACGCGCCCGTCGCGCAGGGTCACCTCGCCTGTCAGAGGTTCGCGCTCGGCCATTGCCCCCAGACGCAAGCGGGCGCGGCTCCATATCTCGGTCGGAACACAGGCGTCGGCCCAAGACCGCAGAGAGTCATGCAGCGACATGCCAGCGGATTGCACCGGCCAGAGCGCCCGATAGACGGCATTGGCGCTGGTCAGCTCGCCCGAGGGCAGGAAAACGGCGACAGCCTCGGAGATATTGTCCAGCACAGAGCGGTCCAGATCCCGCTCGGAACGGAATTTGCGGGTCAGGGTCATCTCCGAGGTGATATCCTCGAACAGGAAAGCGATGGCCCCGTCAGGATGCGGACGGCCGGTGACACGGTAGGTCTGGCCATTGGGCAGGTTCCACGTCTCCGAATGATAGCCCGCTGCCGCCTGCTTTTCGAGCGTGGTCATCTGCTCGCGCCAGCTGCGGTAATCCTTTGGCTCTGCCATCATGCGGGTCTCGCGCAGACGATCCAGAAACGCGTAAAGTGTGGGACGTTTGGACAGGAAATCCACACCAAGCGCCGTCAGATCGCTCAGCGCAGGGTTGAATAGCTGCAACTGGCGTTGGCGATTGAAGATCGCCAGACCGATCGGCAGGTCGGCAAAGGTTTTGGTCAGGGTCTGCACGAAATCACGCAGAGCCTTTTCCGCATAGACCGTCGCGTCGGCAGATTGCGCGAAATGCATCCAGTTATCGCCCAGACGGTAGCTGTAGCAATCGAACCACGTATCAATGCCATCCTCGTCCTGCAGCATCAGCCGACGCGGCGCATATTCGGTCTGTTCGCGCTCGAACTGGAAAATCTGCGGCAAGGGCCAACTGAGCGTGACCTCTTCCTCTTCAAAGGTGCCGGCCCGCAGCAGATAGGCGCGGTTCGCCCAGATCGTTTCGCCTGCCGCGCTCTCCTGCCACACCAGCGATGGCGACAGATCCAGCGCATGGCGCAGGTTCTCCAGCTCGTCCTCGAGCGCGCGCTGGGAGAGACCATCGACCAAAAGTCCCTGCCCTTCGGCTTCGGGATCAATCAGGGTCACGCGGGTCAGGCCATTCACATCCTCGGCCAGCAAGCGCAGCGGTGCCCCGCCATTGGGTCCGGGAAAGCCGGTGAGTTCAAGCCGCCCCACCGTCCGCAGATCGGCAAGGCTTTCGCGCACGGTTTCGAAACGCGGCATCAGAAACGCAACCAGACGCCCCCAGTCGCTAGAGGCAAGCGGCGAGGCTTCAAGCAGGGTCCGCGCAGGCGCGGTCGCGTCGATCAGCTCTTCATCATCAAACAGAAGAACCGTCTGCTCGATCATGGGCTGAAGCGCGCTAGCGTCCTTCTTGCGCAAGCTGCGCTGCAATCGGGTCAGCACCAAAATCGCCACGACCGCCGCAACGGTTGATGCAATCGCAACCAGACCCGTGATGACCAAAACCTCTGACATATCCATGCCCCATGCCACAAACTGAAGTCAAAGATGCAACACAATGGTTAATGCGCCGTTAAGCTTAACAATTCCTTTTCGATCAGCTCTCTATCGGCACATTCTCCCCCAGAGCCTCGCGCTCGGGAGCCAGCAGCCGCTCGATCGGCCAAGCCAGCTCGACAATCGCCCCCGAACGCTCGGGCTTGCGATCTGCGGGCACAAAGGGGGTTGTTCCATTGCGAAAGGTGATCCGCGCGCCGGTGCGTTCCAACAGCGTCTTGGCGATAAACAGCCCCAGCCCCATCCCCTCATATTCCTTACGCGCGGTCGAATTCCGCCCGTGCAGGAAGGGGTCACCGATACGCCCGATCACATCGGGCGCATAACCGCGCCCGTCATCACACACACGCACCACGATGGTCGAGCCACTCCACAGCGCGTCGACCCAGACCCTGCTGGCCGCAAAATCCACCGCATTCTGCACCAGATTACGCAGCGCATGGATCAGCTCGGGGTAACGATAGATGGCGGGCTGCTTATCGCTGCCATCGCCAATCGGTTCTGTCGTAAAGATAATTTCTTTTCCGCGATCCATATGCGGCTCGGCCGCCTCCCGCAGGACAGAAATCAGCGGCGCGGTCCGCAGATGCAGGTCATCCTTGCCCGCACGCCCCATCGAACGCAGGATATCGCGACAACGGTCCGCTTGAGCACGGATCAACAGCGCGTCCTCCCGAAGTTCCTCGTTATCGGAAAGCTCGTCAGCCAGCTCGCTCGACACCAGCTTGATCGTGGCCAGAGGCGTGCCCAGCTCATGTGCCGCCGCCGCCACAACCCCGCCCAGATCGGTCAGTTTCTGCTCGCGCGACAGGGCCAGTTGCGCCGCCAGAAGCGCCTCTGACATGACACGGCTGTCATTCGAGATCCGCTGCGCATAGGCGCCAAGGAAGACGACCCCTATGACAATCGCCGTCCAATACCCAAACTCGAACAGCGCCGGTAGCTGGATGACTTCGCCTTCGGTCGAGACCAGAGGCACATAAAGCCCTGCCACGAAGGTCGTCAGAACCACGGTCACTACCCCGATCAACATCGTCGCGCGCCATTCAAGCGTCGTTGCCGCGATGGTTGTCGGAACCAGAATCAACAGGGCAAAAGGGTTGTTCAGCCCGCCCGTCAGCAGCAACAGCACCGCCAGCTGCGCGGTGTCGAACAAAAGCAACGCCAGCACCGCGTTATGTGACAATCTGCGGCTTTCCGGCGTCAGGAACAAAGCCAGCAGATTCACCAGAACCGAAGCCCCGACCGTCGCCAGACACCAGACAAGATTAAGCCCGATCTCCAGCAAAAACCACGCCACGAGGATGGCCATCAACTGGCCGATAATCGCCATCCAGCGCAGAAAGGTCAGCGTGCGCAGCCGCACCCATTCATGCGATGTCGTCCCGCGCACGGGGAGCGCCGTTTCAAACCCCGACATGACCGCGTCCTTCCCTTCCGTCAAAATGCCTTTAGGACATTCTGTCCGCTTCAAAACCAGCATCAATATTGATAACACTGCTGCAAAATCCGATCTGCTTCACAAATTCAACAGATGACCGGATCCGCATGGGAGAAAATTGATGAGCCTTTCCCCGAAAGTCTATGCCATTCTAGGGGCTGTTATCGTGGTCGGCGGCATCGCTATCGGCATCGGCATGACCCGCAACCAGCCTGCGGATGCATTTGCTCAATGTCGCGCCAAACCTGCTGCGGGCCATGTCAAACTGGGAGGGCCCTTCACGCTGACCTCGGAGACGGGCGAAACTGTCACGGATCAGCAGGTCTTCACAAAGCCGAGCCTGCTCTATTTCGGCTATACCTACTGCCCGGATGTCTGCCCGCTGGATTCCATGCGAAATGCGCAAGCAACTGATATCCTTGACGAACAAGGCTATGATGTGCAGCCGGTTTTCGTGTCGGTGGACAGCGCCCGTGACACCCCCGCTTCGGTGGCAGCCTTCACCGATGTCATGAGCCCCAAAATGCTGGGGCTTGTGGGCACACCAGAGCAGATCAAGATGGCTGCCAAAGCCTATCGCGTGCTGTTTTCGGTGCAAAACCCGGACGACCCCTATACGCTGATCAGCCACTCCACCCAGACATATCTGGTGCTGCCCAAGCTTGGCTATGTCGATTACTTCGATCGCGACACGACGCCGGAAGAGATGGCCGAGCGCGTCAGTTGCTATATCGACCACGCGAACGCAGAGTAACTTGCAAGCGAGAACGTATGGCGGCATTTGACCCTGTGCCATTCGCCGCCTAAAAGATGTCTGGTGCTTGGATTTTTTTGCGGACGACCCAATGGTTGATGATCTTTCTTCCGAAATCGGCTCTGATCGTAGCCTGTTGCTGGTCGATGACGATCAGGCTTTCCTGACACGCCTCGCGCGGGCCATGGAAAAACGTGGTTTCGAAGTCCAGATGGCTGGCTCTGTGGCCGAGGGGAAAACGCTGGTCGGCCAATCTGCCCCCGCCTATGCCGTCATCGATTTACGGCTGGAGGACGGCAACGGGCTGGACGTCGTGGAAGCTCTGCGTGAAAGCCGCGAGGATGCGCGTATCGTGGTGTTGACCGGCTATGGTGCGATTGCCACCGCCGTTGCCGCAGTCAAAATGGGGGCCACCGACTATCTGTCCAAACCGGCGGATGCGACCGATATCACCAATGCGCTTTTGGCGCGCAGCGACACGCAGCCCGCACCGCCGGAAAATCCGATGAGCGCGGACCGCGTCCGTTGGGAACATATCCAGCGGGTCTATGAACTTTGTGATCGGAACGTGTCGGAAACGGCGCGGCGCCTCCATATGCACCGCCGCACCCTGCAACGTATTCTGGCCAAACGCAGCCCGAAATAGCGGGCCAATCACCCTGCCTTGGGCGACATCACCTGTCCGTCAAAGCTGTCATCGGCAAGATTTTGGCGGAACACCAACATTGTTTGCTCCAGGCGCCCTGCCATCTCGTTCAGCGCATTATGTGCAGCAGTCGTTTCTTCGAGCATGGCGACATTCTGCTGCGTCGTCCGGTCCAACTGCTCCACAGAGCTATTCACCTCATTGACGGATCGCGATTGCTCGGCCGCGCTTTCAGCCAGTTCACGGATCTGGGTCGCAATCGTCCCGACATGCCGGATAATCCTATCGAGTTCGGACACGGTGCGGCTGACCAGTTCGGCACCGGTTTTCACCTGCCGGCCCGAAGCCTCGATCAATTTGCTGATTTCCTGCGCCGAAGACGAAGAACGCTGCGCCAGTTCGCGCACCTCCGATGCGACCACCGCAAACCCGCGCCCAGCCTCTCCCGCTCGCGCAGCTTCTACACCTGCATTCAGCGCCAAAAGATTGGTCTGGAAGGCGATATCGTCAATCACAGAGGAAATCCGCGCAATCTGTGTCGAGCTTTCCTCGATAGCGGCCATCGCTTCGATCGATTCGGCCACCACGGTCGAGCTTTCCCCCGCCGCCTTACGCGCCTTTTCTGCCGATCCGGCAGTTTCACGGCTCACCAGAGCCGCCTGTTCGATCGCCACCGTAAGCTCGTTGATCGCAGCGGCGGCATCACCAAGTGCGCTTGCCTGCCGTTCGGACCGGGACGAAAGGTTGTCGGCGGCGGATGTGATTTCGGAAATCTGCGCCCGAATATCGACGGCGCATTCCAGAGCAGTGGTCACGGTGGCAGCAAGCTGCTCGACCGAAAGATTGAAATTCTGCGCCAGATCCGCATAGCCCGGATCGTCGGGCCGCACCATCCGCACCGACAGATCCCCCTGCGCAAGCTGCTCCAAAGCGCATTTCAAGGCCGCCACAAACTGCTCCTGCCGCTTGGCCGTCTCGGCGCGCTCCATACTTTGCTGACGTTCGGCCTCCAGCACCGCCATATCGGCAGCATGTTTTTCATCGGCCTGACGCGCGGCCAAGGCGCTGGCCTCCTGCGCGGACTGCGCGGATTTCTCGGCCACGGCACGATGCGCCTCGGCCTCGCGCGACATGGCCTCTGCCGTTTCCCGTGCCTGCGCGGATTGCGCCGAAATGGCCTCAAGTTCGGACATACGGTCCAGCGCATCACGGAACAGCTTCTGCCGTCGCCGGACCACCTCGATCAGCACGCCCGCCTCAAGGGCAAAGAGACCGCCATGTAACGCAATCCTTTCAAGATTCTCGTAAATATCCGTGCTGGGATAGACCAGAACCGGATAGATGATCCCGAGCCCTGCGTGATGCAGAACCGTACTGACGGTCATCACGATCAAACAGCGCGTATCCACAAGTGCCGTCACCATCGCGCACATCACAAAAAAGGCCATATGGGTGTCGATGATCCAGGGATGGCCTGCAAACGCGGCTGTAAAGGCGAAGCATTGGCCGATCATTCCCTGCGCCAGAAGCGAACGTCCCTTTTTCGTGTCCCCGATACGCCACCCCAAAAGGGCCAAAGCCGCAAAGACACCTGCCGCCCCTGTCGCGATCCAGAATGCGGTCCCGATGATCCAGGCCACAAGCGACACACCAAGCGCCGCAACCACCATCCCGAATGCCAGATATTTCATCGCCATATCACGGCCCGCAAAAGGCAGATCGCTATCGTCGCTGAAAAAGGCCCCTACTTTATTCATCCGCAGATCCATTCCACTTTTCTGGCATCCAGAAAAAACCACGCCCCCGCCCTCTCGAGACGGTCGAGCTGAGCTAAATCGTCAATCTCGATCAAAAGTCCGAAGGGCGCACGGGTTGGTCCGATCAGCCGCGCCTGTGCGACATCGGCCACCTGCACGGCATCTTCCCACGGTGGCACAACCATGAGCGTCAATCCCGCATGATCAGGCCGTGCCCCTGTCAGATGTGCGATCGGCGCGACCAAGAGCGAGAAGAAAAGAATCAACGCCTCCAGCTTCATCCGAACCTCTTTCACAAGTCTCGGAATCTACCTAAGGAAGAACATTTAAGCTGCGATTAAATTATATCGGAAGCGCCGTGGTATTCTGTACCTCATGCAGCGAAAAGCTGGACTGAAGCTGCGCCACCCCCGGCAAAGAGGCAAGCCGCGCACGGTGTAATTGTGCGAAATCATCGGTATCCTGCGCCACGACTTTCAGCAGGAAATCGGCCTTGCCTGCCATCAGATGGCATTCCAGCACCTCGGGCACCTTGCGCACCTCGCTCTCGAAGGCACGCAGAACCTCGTCCTTCTGGCTCGACAGGGTAATCTCGACAAAAACCGTGGTGTTCCGCCCCAGACGGCGACGATCCAGAAGGGCTACGTAATCGCGGATAAAGCCTTCTTCTTCAAGCCGTTGCACCCGCCTATGACACGCGGACGCCGAAAGGTTCACACGCTCGCTGAGATCGGCGTTGGAAATACGGCCCTGCTGCTGCAGCACCATCAAAATCCGGCGATCCGTCGCATCAAGTGACATACAGTTTCCTTCGGCCCAAAACGGTCTGGGCCGAAGAATCTTCTAATTTTGAAACTTGTTCAAGAAACTTTCCCCTTCTCGCAGGAAAGAGTTCAGCTTTTTTTCAACGCGTCCCGAATATCGATCAGAACATCCAGCTCGCTCGGGCCGGTGGGCACCGCCGGTGCCACCTCATCGGGCTTCTCTGCGGCGGCGCGAATGCGGTTCACCATCCGCACCAGCATGAACACAACAAAGGCGATGATCAGAAAGTTGATGACAGCGGTCGCGAAGGCCCCATAGGCAAAGATCGCAGCCCCCGACTCGCGCGCAGCCTCAAGGCTGGACCCCGCTGCGACATCGCCGGACAGCACCAGATACATATTGCTGAAATCCAGCCCGCCGATGACCAGCCCGATAATCGGATTCAGAAGATCGGAAACCATCGATTTCACAATCGCCGTAAATGCCGCACCAACGATAATCCCCACGGCCATGTCCATCACATTGCCCTTGGCAATGAAATCCTTGAATTCCTGCAGCATAACGTTTCCCTCGTTCTAATCGAATTGCACATGCTTATCGTTAATCACATGCATATCCCGCGCGGGGCTTCAACAGAAACTTAGTGCCGCAGGAAGCTCATCGGCAGCGTGAATGTCAGGCTGGCATTGCCCAGACCCGCCGGTGCTTTGGGGAAACGGCCCGCATTGCGCACCGCAGAAAGAGCCGCCGCATCAATGGCCGCATTGCCCGAAGACCGTGCCAGCGAAGCGGAAACCAGCTGTCCGGAGGCCGCAACCGTCAACCGCACGACCGCCTGCCCCTTGGCCCCATTGGCCCCCGAGGGATAGCGTTTGCGCCGTTCAACCCGCTGACGGATCTGCGCGCCCCAACGCCCGCGCAGGCTTTCGCTTTGCGCATTGGACAGGGTCGCCGCATTCGAATGGCCATCATTGCCCCGCGCCCCGCGATTGCCCGACCCCGCCGCATGGCGCGCTGCGCGCCCTGCCGTATCGCGGTCCGATTTCCGGCCCTTGCGCTGGTCATCCCGCGCCTGACGATGCGGTTTGACCGGCTTTTCGGGCTTGGCCTCCGGACGCTCCGACGTTTCGGGCGCAAGCTCCGTAGGTTTTTCTTCCTGCACCACCTTCTCTTCAACCGGTGGCGTCTCGGGGGTCACTTCCGCTTCCTCGGTCACCTCCGGCACTGGCGGAGCCTCCGCAACCGTTGGCAAGGTCACTTTGGGCATATCGATCTTGGGCGGGGCAGCCGCAAGCTTTAGCTCCGGCTCGGGCATTTTGGGGTTTTCCCAAGCCTCGACCAATTCGGCGACCTGCGCATCCGCCGCCTCGATACTGACCAGCGCATCGCCTCCGGACCCTGCCGAAACCGCGCCTTCCGAACGGGAAACGAACCCGAACGCCATGACATGCAGCGCCGCAGCCACGGTCGCGAACCCCGCAAGCTCTATAAGAACACGCCCGCTTTTCATTCCGCCCCTCCCCGGGTCGTCACCAGTTCAACTTTGGCAAAACCGGCCTGCCCGAGCTTGGGCAGCAATCCCGCAAGATAGGTCGCTTTCACATGCTGATCCCCGCGAAGCAGAAGATGGGCGGGATCGGTCTCGCAATCGGTTGTCGCGCAATATTCTTCCCGCGCCTGAACCAACGCCCCGACCAGCGGCTCCACATCTTCGCCCTGCGCCACGATCATGTCACGGAACCCAAGCTGCCCCTCGGCCCCGAGAAACACCGAGAATTCCCCCTCGGCTTCGGCCGCGGCCTCGGAGTGTGGCGGCTCTGTCGGGAAAGGTTCGGGCGGGGACAGTTTGGCTGAAATAAGAAAGAAAATCAGCAGAAGAAAAACGACATTGATCATGGGCAGAAGCGAAGAATTTCCGCCCCGACGCTTGGGCGCATCGAATTGCATAGCTCACTCCACCAAAATCAGATGGCTGAACCCGGCGGCGGTCAGACGGTCCATCACCGTCACCAGAGCCTGCAGCTCGGCCTCTTTGGCCCTCAAGATCACCGGATCGCTGCGCTCTTCGGTCAGACGGTCCAGCTCGGTGACAAGATCATCAAAGTCGCGCGGTGTCCCGTTCAGCATCAGCGTGCCGTCTTCCGCGATATCAACCAGTCGCGGGGCCCCTTTCCACTCGGAGGCGGCCCCGCTGGCTGCGGCCAGAGGCAGGCTGACATCTTGCGTAAAGCGCGATGCCAGCATGAAAAAGACCAGCAGCAGAAAGACGACATCGATCATCGGCGTCAGATCGGGGCGTCGGCGCACGCGCTCCGGAGCGAAGTTGAACATGACGTTTACTCCGCCGCCAGCGCCCGGATCGTATCTTGTTTGGCGTCACGCGAAACGAAGACCTGCGTTGCGGTATCTTCCATATCCTCGCGAAGACCGTCCACGATGCTTTCGAACCATGTCAAAGCCACCTGTGCCGGAATTGCAACGGCCATACCGGCTGCGGTGGTCAGCAGCGCCTCCCAGATCCCGCCGGCCAGTGTTGACGGGTCCGCACGAGCGCCCGCCTCCTGCAAAGCCTGGAAGGCCGAAATCATACCGGTCACCGTGCCCAGCAGACCGATCAACGGGCCGATCGTGGCCGCCAGTTCCAGACCGCGCAAGCCACCGCGCGCCTTGGACAGCAAGAGCCGTGCCACCCGCCCGGTTTCTTCGCGCGCTTCGCTATCGGTCAGGTTCGAATCCGCCGCCAGCATCGCTGCGCGGGTCAGACGGGCGCGCAGGCTGCGGCGTTTCTTGAGGCTGTCAATCGCGGCGGCGCGCTGTCCGGCCTTCCATTGCACCAAGGCGCGGCGCGAATGGCTGCCCCCCGACCATGCACCGAAACAGGCAAAGCGGTAAAGCTTCCACAAGATCAGGGCCACGGTCAGCACCGAAAGAAGAGCGATCGCCCAAATCGCAGGGCCGCCCATCTGGAGAAAATCTGTCAAACGGCTCAAGCCGGTTGCAGGATCGACTGCAATTGATTCGGGTTCCATCACGTCCTCAAATACCAGAGTGTTTCTATCAGAAATACAAACTGAGCCAGCTTGTCAACGAAGAGCCACCGGCAAAAGCGGAGCGGATTCAGTAAACACCTGAATCTTATAGATTAAAAAATTAATGCCGAAGCAAAGCTCCGGCACGGGTCAGGGAAAGATCTCGGATAAGCCTTATGGCCACTGCGGCGCGACAGCCCCGACGCCCACAGTGGCCATTGGTCACGCAGCGGCAAAGCCTTGCGTGTCCCCACCCGGGCGGACAAGACGCATTGCCTGCCACGCCGACCAGCCTTCCGGCTGGGTCATGTGAAATTCTTCAAGCGCCGGATCGGGCAGAGGTGCCCCTGCAAGCCGTGCCCGCGCCTCTTCACGCGCTTGCCGGATAATCTCGTCGGAGCGGCGCGACATCGCACCATCCACCAGATCATGCAACATCTGCCGCAGGTCCTGCTTGCTGGCAGGGCGACATTCGTCGATCAGATCCATCAGCCTCTGAAGACGCTGACGCGCGCTCTCGAGACGGTCGATAGCACGGTCGCGCTGATCCGCACGGAACGCGAGTTCCAGCGGCAGGCTGTCCTGATAGCTTTGCAATTCCGCCCAGAGCGCCGCAGAAGCGGCTTCCAACGACGCATCGACCATATTCAACTGGGCAATCCGGTCTTCGACCCGCGCGATCCCGTCACGGATACGTGCCACGCGGTGATGCAGCATGGCCTCTGCCGCCTCGCAAGTTGCAATGTCACGCGCAGCGCGCCCGATCTCGATCAGGCCCATCGCCACGGCGACCACCTGATGGTCCACGACAACACGCCGGGCGGTCAGCCCCGCCAGAATCCAGTCCTGTTCCTGCTGCATGATGCACCTCGCTTTCTGCGTTGTTCAGAACATCGCAGAGCAAGGTGAACAAGTAGTGAACGGATTTACTCCGGCTTGCGCAAAATTTTCGTCAAAGGCTCGAACATCTCGGCATTGGTCGCCACAACCGAGCCGCTTTCGAAGATCTCGCGGTCCTCACGCACGGCCGAGACGAAGCCACCGGCTTCCTTCACGATGACCAGACCTGCGGCCATATCCCACGGCTGCAGCTCGCGCTCCCAATAGCCTTCGTAGCGGCCCGCGGCCACATAGGCCAGATCCAGCGAGGCCGCCCCCCAGCGGCGCACACCGGCACAGGCGGGCATAAGACGCGCCAGATCGCGCAGGGTCGCCGGTAGGGTATTCTTGGCCCCGAACGGCACGCCGGTTGCAAACACGGCCTCGGTCATCGAACGACGGCCCGAAACGCGCAGGCGGGTTTCGTTCATGAAGGCGCCAAAGCCCTTTTCGGCGAAGAACATCTCGTCTTTGGCGGCGTCGAAGATCACACCGGCTACAACCTCGCCCTTATGTTCCAGCGCGATCGACACGGCCCAATGCGGCATACCGTGCAGGAAATTGGTCGTGCCATCCAGCGGGTCGACGATCCAGCGGCGGGTCGGGTCCTTGCCCTCTTCCTCACCGGTTTCCTCGCCCAGCCAGCCATAGGTCGGGCGTGCGTTCAGCAGCTCTTCCTTGATCAGCTTCTCGGCCTCGCGGTCGGCACGCGACACGAAATCCCCCGGCCCTTTGGCGGAGACCTGCAGGTTTTCGACTTCGCGGAAGTCCTTCACCAGCGACCGGCCTGCCTTACGGGCGGCTTTGATCATGAGGTTAAGATTTGCGCTGCCTTGCATGGGAGATCTCCTTGGGGGGTTCGAGGCGTTCGCTTATACCGTCGGGCACGCGATTCCAAGCGTTATATACGCTTCCGGCACAGCGTGATGCGAAAGCCCTTCTCCCCGATGGCGGCCCATACGCGTCAGAGCGCCACATCTCCGGAGACAGCGCCTGTCGTCATGGCCGCCGCGCCGCGCTGCAATTTGACAGGCTCGGTCCGCGCCAGCCGCAGGAAATAGGCCATATAGGGCTGCACGGCATCCTCCGTGCGGGTGGCGGCATACAGGCGCTTTTGCAACCCGTGCTCTGTCACAGGTTTCGTTATGTAATCAGGGCGATAGCGCACTTCGCGCAGCACCCAGTCAGGCAGGACGGCCACCCCGCGCCCGGCGGCTACAAGCATCAGGATCACAGCGGTCAACTCGACCTGACGGTGGGTTTTAGGCTCGATCCGTGCCGGCGTCAGCAAGCCCGAAAAAATATCCGAGCGCGCCCGGTCCACCGGATAGGTGATCAATGTCTGGTCCAGAAAGTCCTCGGCCTCGACATATGCCTTCTGCGCCAGCGGGCTATTGGCCGCTGCAATGAATGTCGGGGAATAGTCGAACAGCGGGTTGAACACGACACCGTCAAGCTTTTCCGGATCGGACGAGATCACCAGATCGACCTCTTCGTTCTGTAGAGCCGGCAGGGCACGGAATGCCAGACCGGGGCGGATATCGATATCGACATCCGGCCACGCCCTGCGGAACTGCTCGAGCACCGGAAAAAGCCAGTCATAGCAGGCGTGACACTCGATCGCGATATGCAACCGCCCCGCCCGCCCCTGCCGCAGGGCCAGAAACTCGTCCTCGACCGCGCGCACCTCGGGCAGGACCCGCTGGGCCAGACGCAGCAGCCGTTGCCCCGCCGCCGAAAGCCGCATAGGCCGCGAGCGGCGCACAAACAGTTCGGTCCCGACCTGTTCCTCCAGCCCCTTGATCTGATGCGACAGCGCGCTTTGTGTAATATTGAGCGCCTCCGCAGCCCGCGCCAGCCCGCCCGTGTCTTCAATCGCTTTGATGGTTCGCAGGTGACGCAGCTCGAGATACATCAAATCTGACTCATGTTGTTGTTGAGTAATATGAGTTTGTCTCACATTACGGAATCTGGCACAAGATCTTCAATCAGTAAGGATAGCGCCATGACCACGCCCCGTTTGAGTTTTGAATTCTTTCCCCCGCAAACGCTGGAAGCATCGTTCCGCCTGTGGGAAACGGTAAAGACTCTGGCCCCGATGCAACCGAATTTCGTCTCGGTGACCTATGGCGCAGGTGGCACGACCCGCAAGCTGACCCATGAGGCGGTGACCACGATCGGCAAGAATTACGGGCTGGATGTGGCCGCTCACCTGACCTGCGTCAATGCGACCCGCGCCGAGACGATGGAAATCGTCAACGCCTATGCCGAGGCAGGGGTCAACCAGCTTGTCGCACTGCGCGGCGATGCGCCAAAGGGGCAGGACCGCTTCACGCCCCATCCCGAGGGCTTCGCCTCTTCGGTCGAGCTGATCGAGGCGCTGGCCGCCGACGGGCGCTTCACCATCCGCTGTGGCGCCTATCCCGAGCCGCATCCCGATGCCGCCGACGATCTGGCCGATGTCCGCTGGCTCAAACGCAAATGCGAAGCCGGAGCCACCTCGGCGCTGACCCAGTTCTTCTTCGAGGCAGAGACCTTCTTCCGCTTCCGCGACCGCTGCGAGAAAGAGGGCGTGAAGGCCAAGATCATTCCGGGCATCCTGCCGATCCAGTCGTGGAAGGGCGTGCAGCGTTTTGCGGCAAATTGCGGCGCCAATATCCCCGAGCATCTGGGACCGGCCTTCGAGAAAGCCATTGCCGAAGACCGCGAGGAAGACCTCTCGATCGAACTTTGCACCAAGCTATGTGAAGAGCTGATCGCGGGCGGCGTGGAAGACCTGCATTTCTACACCGTCAACCGCCCCGTGCTGACGGGCCGCGTCTGCCAGAATCTGGGCCTTGCACAAGGGCTTGATCTGGGCGCGGTTGCCTGAGACGGCAGCGCCTGACACTATAGACGAAACGGGGGCCGCGCGGCCCCTTTTCCATGCAGGAGCCACGGATGACAGACACCGCCCTCTTTGCCGAAAGCGCCAAAGATTTTCTCTCGCGCGACGAGGTGACCTCGATCAGCGGTCTCGACTATATGCAACGGATCATTGACGGCAGCGCGCCACATCCGACGGTTGCCAAGCTCATGAATTTCCGCGTGATTGCCGCTGAATACGGCAAGGTGACCTTCCGCGCCTTTCCCGAACATGCCCAGACCAATGCCTTCGGATCGACCCAAGGCGGCTGGTACGGAATGGTGCTGGATAGCTGCATGTCGATGGCGGTGATCTCGGGCCTCAGGAAAGGCCAGTTCCAATCCACCATCGAATACAAGATCAATCTGATCCGCGCGATCCCGCCCGGAGCAGAGCTGACCATCACCGGCGAACTGACCCATATCGGGCGGTCAACCGGCGTCGCGGTGGGCGAGATCCGTGGCACGCAGGACGGCAAGCTTTACGGCCAAGGCTCCTGCACATGTTTCATTCAGGGCAGCCCGCAGGACGATGCCGGAAGATCGTAATAGACATAGGCCTTACCGATCACCCGCTGCCAGCGCCGCTCCCCCCATGCCGCGAACAGAGACTGGTCAAACCCCTCCGGCGTGAAAAGACCGCTTCCAATCATCCGGCCCTGCGCCAGAAACCGGTAGCGGATCGTGGGCTGGATATTCAGTTCGGGCACCTCATCGGCCGTCAGAATGCGCAACCGGTTTTTCTGTACGGCCCGGGCAACAGCCGGATCCTCTGCCTCTGTCACAAGGCGGGCCATAATGCCTGCCTTGTAACGTGCCTTGTCGCGCGGGATCAGAAAGCTGGAAATCATCACCTCGTCCACACCGGTCAGCCCGCCGACAAGCCGCGCCATCGACGCCCGCCCCCCAAGCGCCGTCATGGCCTCTTCCACGCCCAGCCGGAGGGTCAGCACATCCGCTGAGGCCTGCCGTGGCCATTGCCCCCGACGTTTTTCCGGCAAAGGCTGGCCCGCCAGAAGACGCAGCACAAAATGGTTCAGACGGAACTGGCGTTGGGTCAGGACAGCCATGCACACCTCCACAAGAGACACCCTTACCTTGGGGCAACGGCATGAATGCGAGATTAATCCTGACAAAAAAGGGGCCGACCGGCCCCTTTTCGCTTACATATTGGGATAGTTCGGGCCGTCGCCGCCCTGAGGCGTGGTCCAGTCGATATTCTGGGACGGGTCCTTGATATCGCAGGTCTTGCAATGGACGCAGTTCTGGAAGTTGATCTGGAAGCGCGGGCCCTCCTCGCCTTCCAGCACCTCATAGACGCCTGCGGGGCAGTAACGCTGCGCGGGTTCCGCATATTTCGGCAGGTTGACCGAGATCGGCACCGAAGGATCGCGCAGCTTCAGGTGGCAGGGCTGGCTTTCCTCGTGGTTGGTGAAGGAAAAGCTCACATTGGTCAGCCGGTCGAAGGACAGTTTGCCATCGGGTTTGGGATAGTCGATGGGCTGGAAATCCTTGGCCTCGCCGGTGGCCTGCGCATCGGTCTTGCCATGTTTCAGCGTGCCGAAGACCGAGAAGCCGAAGAGCTCGTTCGTCCACATATCGAACCCGCCCAGCACGGTCGAGGCATACATCCCCCATTTCGCCCACATCGGTTTGACATTGCGCACCTTTTTCAGGTCGCGGCCAATCGCGCCATAACGGACCTCGGCCTCGTAGGCGGTCAGTTCATCGCCCGAACGGCCCGCCTTGATCGCTTCGGCCGCAGCCTCTGCCGCTGCGATCCCCGACAGCATCGCATTATGGTTGCCCTTGATGCGCGGCACATTGACCATGCCCGCCGAACAGCCCAGCAGAACACCGCCCGGGAAGCTCATCTTGGGCAGCGACTGGTAGCCACCTTCGGAGATCGCCCGCGCGCCGTAAGCCACGCGCTTGCCGCCCTCCAGAAGCTTGGCTACCTCGGGGTGATGCTTGAAGCGCTGGAATTCCATATAGGGGAAGACATAGGGGTTCTCGTAGTTCAGATGGACCACGAAACCGACATAGACCTGATTGTTCTCGAGGTGGTAGATGAAGGACCCGCCGCCCGCATTATTACCCAGAGGCCAGCCCATCGTATGGGTCACAGTGCCTTCTCGGTGCTTGGCAGGGTCGATCTCCCAGATCTCTTTCATGCCAAGGCCGAATTTCTGCGGGCAATGGCCTTCGGACAGGTTGTAACGGTCGATCACGATCTTGGCCAAAGACCCGCGCACGCCCTCGCTGAGGAAGACATATTTGCCGCGCAGCTCCATGCCCGGTTCATAGGCAGGCCCCGGCGTGCCATCGGCCTCGCGGCCAAATTCGCCCGCAACGACCCCCGCCACGCGGTCGCCCTCCATCACCAGCTCGGACGCCGCCATACCGGGGAAAATCTCGACGCCCAGCTCCTCCGCCTGCTCGGCCAGCCAGCGGCAAACATTGCCCATCGACACGATATAATTGCCGTCATTCGACATCAGCTTGGGCATCGGCCAATGCGGGATCTTGGTGGCCTTGGTCTCGGTCAGCAGCAGGAAGTTATCTTCCGTCACCGGCGTATTCAGCGGCGCGCCCTTTTCCTTCCAGTCGGGGATCAGCTTGTTCAGCCCTACAGGGTCCAGCACCGCACCCGACAGGATATGCGCCCCCACTTCCGAACCTTTTTCCAAAACGACCACTTCAAGATCAGGGTCGATCTGCTTCAGACGGATGGCAGCCGACAGGCCAGAGGGGCCAGCGCCGACGATGACAACGTCATAATCCATCGATTCGCGGGTGATTTCGGTCATAAAATTAGGGCTCCCTGGCTGGCCTTCGCGCGTGCTTTTACGTTTTCAATAGCTTACCTTCAGTCTCAAGGCAATCTGGGCCTAAGTCTAGAGGCTTGTTCTGCACGGTGGAAATGCGAAACCGACACTTTACTTCTGGAGAGCGAAATTTCGCATCTGCCTCGGGCTGGCCCTTGACACCACGGCGTCATCCCCGATTTACACTTCTTCGACCGCCCAAGGAAAAACAAAACGGCAAAGGGCCTTGTTTATGGAAAAGATACCGCTGACCCGCGCGGGATTTAATCGGCTGGATGCCGAGTTGAAGAAACTGAAATCTGTCGAGCGTCCTGCTGTCATTCAGGCGATCTCGGAAGCACGCGAACTGGGCGACCTTTCGGAAAACGCCGAATACCACTCGGCGCGCGAAAAGCAGAGCTTCATCGAGGGCCGCATCAAGGAAATCGAGAGCATCCTCGGCCTCGCACAGGTGATCGAACCGAAAACGATGTCGGGCGCGGTGAAATTCAGCGCCACCGTCACGATTGTCGATGTCGATACCGACGAAGAGAAGACCTACCAGATCGTCGGCGAACATGAAGCCGATCTGGAAAAGGGGCTTTTGAACATGAAATCCCCTCTGGCCCGTGCGCTGATCGGCAAGGATGAAGGCGATACCGTCGAAGTCCGCACCCCCGGTGGCACGCGCAGCTACGAGATCCTCGAGATCCTCTTCGTCTGACGGAGCCTGAAGATGACACCCGAAAGATCCGACCCGCTGAACCGGCAGCCCGATCAGCCCCGACCCGCTACGGATACGGGCTTTGGCCGCACGGAAATGATCGCTGCGGCGCTCAGTGTCCTCTGGCTTGTTCTGGTGATCGGGGTCTGGGTCTTCATTCCCTCCGGAACTGACGGGCAAACGACATCTGTCATCTTCACTGTGGTGGGTATTTTCCTGCCTTTCGCCATGATCTGGGTGGCGGCCCTGACGGCCAAAGCCTCACGGGAAATGCGCGCCGAGGCGCAGTCGCTGCGCGCCTCGGTGGATGCGATGCGGCAGGCATGGGTCACCGAGGCCCGCGCCCGCCGCGACGGCTCTGTGGAGAAGAAGCTTGACGAGATCGTGCTGGCCACCCGCCAGACCGAAACCGCCTTGCTGAATCTTGCGACGCAGGGCAGCGGCCATGCTCTGGAGGCCACCGCCGACACCAAGATGGCCCTTGTCAGCCCGCCACCGGCCCACCCTCTGCACGAGGAACAGGCCACGTTCGAACTTGGCGCACCGGCAGAGCCGCTGGGCACGCCGGTCACTGTGGGCGATTTCGTGCGTGCGCTGAACTTCCCCGATACGGCAGATGACCGCGAGGGGTTCCGTGCGCTACGCCGCGCGCTGGAAGACCGGATGATGGCCAAGCTGATCCGTGCCGCGCAGGATGTGCTGAACCTGCTGTCGCAGGACGGTATCTACATGGATGACCTCAAACCCGACCGCGCCCGCCCCGAGCTCTGGCGCCGCTTCGCCAAGGGCGAACGCGGACGCGAGGTGGCGGCCCTGGGCGGGGTGCGGGACCGTTCGTCACTGGCGCTTTCGGCGGCGCGGATGCGCAATGACACCGTGTTCCGCGATGCGGCCCATCATTTCCTGCGCCAGTTCGACAAAACTTTCGCCGGTTTCGAGCCCAATGCGACCGATATGGAGATCGTCGAACTCTCCGACACCCGCTCGGCACGGGCTTTCATGCTGCTGGGGCGCGTGGCTGGCACCTTCGACTAGGGAGCCATGCCCTGCGCCCGACGCAAAAGCCGCGCCTTAATCGCTGCGGCTTGAGCCACGGGGGGCCTCGGAGGCACCCCAAGGCCGTAGCGGGCAGACCATCACAAAGGCCGTGCGATAGGCGAAGAGCAGCTCTGTCAGGCGGCTCTCCCGCGCACGGATCACCCGAAAGCCCAGACGCTCGTATAATGCGCGGGCCCGCATGTTCTCTTTGACCACATCCAGACGCAGTTGCACGTAGCCACGGCGTCTGGCCTCGGTGCAGACCGCCGTGATCAAGGCCGCACCAATCCCGCGCGAGCGCTGGTCGGCCCGCACCGAAAGCCCGTCCACCACCATCGCCCTATGTTCCTGATCACGGGCCAACACCCACAGGCAGGCCCAGCGCCAGACGGCCCCGCCCAGCCCGTAAATGGCCCTCAGATCGCGGTGATCACCGCCCACAAAGGCCCCCTGCGCGGTGCGGAAGCCCGCAACGGCCAGTAGGGTTCCGCTGTCATCCTCCACGGCGCAATATCCGTGTGTTCCGTCCATCACCCGCGCAATGAAGGCCAGCGCCTGCGGCTCGGGGCCCAGAACACGGCCCAGCTTGCCGCCGAAGGCCTGCCAGTAAAGCTGCGCGGCAGCCTTGCGGTGATGCTCGGGAACCCCGCGACGGATATGATAGCTCATTTCCCTGTCCCCAACGCGTCATGGCGTGCTTGCGCCAGTTGCAGGTCTTCGGGCGTATTGATGTTGAAAAACGGGTCCGGCAGGTCGGCAAACTCCACGCGCCGCGCCCGTGCAAGCCGCGCCCCAAGACGCCGCTCCCCTGCTGCCAGCGCCTGCGCCACCTGCCCGCGCCACGCACAGGGCCAATAGGCAAGGGTCGGATGCCCCCGCCCCTGCGAGACCGCCTGCGCGGGCTCTGCCTGCGCGCCTGCGCCTGCGGGCACAAGCCGCGCCACAAGATCGGCGGGAATAAAGGGCGTATCCACGGCCACAGTCACCAGCCCCGCCGCGCCAGCAAGACTTGCCCAGTCAAGCCCTGCCAGAATGCCCGCCAGAGGCCCGTCATGCAGATGCGCGGGCGGATCGGGCAGAACGGGCAGATCCTTGCACCAGGCGGTGAAACGCTCGGGCGTGCCATTGGCCGAAACCGCAAGCCGCGCGACCTGTGGCGCAAGCCGGTTATGGACATGCGCAAGCAGGGGCTGGCCGCCCAGCGAGAGCCATGCCTTATCGACGCCCCCCATACGGCGCCCCTCTCCTCCGGCAAGGATCAGGCCGAAAATCTCCAAATTGCCTCCAATACAATTCTGCGCTTGTCGCCCTTGAGAGCGTGCTTATGACTGCCTGCATGAACACCGACTTACAAGAGCAAAGCATGCACGCGCGTCACGCCTTTCTTCGCGGTATTGTGGCCACCCTGCCCTTTACGCTGGTCATCGCCCCTTTCGGCCTGCTCTTTGGCGTGGCCGCAACCGAGGCGGGCCTCGATCTTGGCGAGGTGATGGGATTCACCATTCTGGTCATCGCCGGTGCCTCGCAGTTTTCCGCCATCCATTTGATGGAAGAACATGCGCCCGTGATCCTCGTCATTCTGACCTCGCTCGCCATCAATCTGCGGATGGCCATGTATTCCGCCGCGCTGGCGCCCCATCTCGGGGAGGCAAAGCGCTGGCAGCACGCGCTGGTTGCCTATTTCATGGTCGACCAAACATTTGTGACCGCCGAAACCGAATATCGCCTGCGCCCCGAGATGTCGCTGCCCGCAAAACTCGCCTTCTATGCGGGCTGTTCCACGGTATTGCCACCGCTATGGTATCTGTCAACGCTTCTGGGAGCCGTCGCGGGCGCGGCCATCCCGCCGGAATTCGCGCTGGATTTCGCGCTGCCCATCACGTTTCTGGCGATGATTGCCCCCGCACTACGGTCGCTGCCGCATATCGCGGCCACTTTGATGTCGGTCTGTGCGGCTCTGCTGCTGGCTTTCCTGCCCGCAGGTATGGGCCTGCTGATCGCCGCGGTCTGCGCGATGGTGACCGGCGCACAGGTTGAACTGTTTCTGGCACGGAGACGCGCAGCATGACCGGCTATTCCCCGTTCGAAATCTGGACCATCATCATCGTGCTGGGCATCGGCACCTTTGCCCTGCGCTATGTGTTTCTGGGACTGGCGGCGCGCAAACCGATGCCCGAATGGCTCTTGCGCTATCTGCGCTACACCCCCGTGGCCGTGCTGCCCGGCATGGTCGCCCCGCTTGTCCTGTGGCCCGAAGCGACAGGTGGCATGCCCGAACCCGCACGCATGCTGGCCGCCCTCCTGACCCTTGGGGCAGGCATTGTGACACGCAATGTGCTGCTGGCCATTCTGGCAGGCTTTATCTCGCTTTATCTGGGCCTGTTCCTGATCTTTTAGGCGCCCTGTCAGGCCAAAGCCTCCCCCCTTTGTGCCAACAGCCAGCCTGCCGCACAAACCCACGCAGCAAAAAGGGCCCCGAAGGGCCCTGTCCGCTGGAGGGGAACGGCGTATTATTTGCCGTCCTGTTCTTCAAAAGCCTTTTCGCGGATCTCGGCGGCCCGCGGGTCCGATTGCTGGATCATCAGCACGCCCGAGTTATTTTCGGGATCGTTATCATGATACACGCGGTAGGTCGCGCCCGGCAGCTGTGCGAAATACCGCGACAGTTTCTTGGGCGACCATGTGTGATGGATCGCCTCGAACCCGGGAACATCCTTGAGCACGGTCGAAATCGCATTGGCACAATAGGATTTCTTCGCGGCACCGTATTTTTCGGCATTGGCACGGATCATCTGCGCCTGCGCCATAGTCACCGGCACCTTCTGCTCGATCACGTCCCACCGCTCGCGGGCATGGTAATCGATGTAGAATTTCCGCATCCGCTCGGTGATCCCGAAATGCAGGTCGTTCCGCTCGGGCGCGTAGGGGTGATACCACGTCCCCGCCGGATCATAGAGCACCCGCTCGGGACCATCGATCATCAGCCCCGAATGGCCACCGGCACCGGTTTCACGGCTGACAACCGTGTAAAGCGTGATCGAGGGCGGATCGCCCGACACATAATGCGCCTTTGCCACAGCATCATCCGGTGCCCAATGCGGTTCGGCAGCACAGGCGACAAGGCCAAGCAGCATGCCCAAACAAATAAGTAGTCGGCGCATCAGCCAGACCCCCTTGTAACTTTTTCACGTATAAAGAGCGGCAACCGCCCTCACTCGACCTGGCTTTTGAAACACGGAAATCCAGCGCAAGACAACCGCCGCAGAAGTCAGGCTCCAGATAAAACCCGAAGCTGTTCCGCCAAGGGCACGGTTTCAAAAATCCGCCCGCCTGCAAGACGGTCCCTATATGGCCCCGATACCGCGCCGCTGCGCGCGGCTAAAGCAGATGCCAGAGCCACGCCCCGTCAGCCCGCGCGACCCGCCCGACCTCGCCGCGGTGGTGGAGATGGTTGAGATGCGCCACCGCCTCGACCATCGCCAGCCCGTAGACCGCCTCGGTGATCTCGCGCTTGAACAGGGGCGGAAAACAGTCGCAGGCCGTCTTCGGCCCTCCACCCGGATGGGCACCTAGATGGGCGCGCAGACGTTTCAGCGCCCCCTCGTGGTTCTGGATCATCTGATCAAGCCGTGTCGGCAGCCCATAGAAAGGCAGCTTATGCCCCGGCAAGACCAGCTGGCGTTCCGTGGCATAGGGCCGGAAGCCGCGCGTGCTGTCCATCCAGCCCGCCACCGGATCGGCCTCGGGTTCCGTGGCATAGACCCCGAGATTGGCCGAGATCGACGGTAGTATCTGATCCCCGCCCAGCACCAGATCCTCGCTCCAGAATGTGGCATGTTCGGGCGCGTGGCCATGCCCCATCCGCACGGTCCAGTCGCGCCCCGCCATGCGCAGTACCTCGCCCTCAACCAGCCGCCGGTAGCCCAGCGGCAGGGGGGCCGTGCAATCGGCGAAGTTGAACGGGCGCTCCGCCAGCCGTTTGGCCAGAATATCGGCCCGCATTCCGGCGGCCTTCCAGAAAGCCACCGTCTGCGCGTCGGGGCGCTCCTGCACATCCAGTTGCAGCATCCGTGCCATCAGCCAAGCGGTGCGCGTGGTCCAAAGCTCGGCCCCCTGCGCCTGCAACCAGCCCGCCAGCCCGATATGGTCCGGATGATGATGGGTCACCACCACGCGGCCAACCGGCTTGGACGAAAGCGGCCCCTCCAGCAGCGCCTGCAGGGCCGCGCGACAGGCAGGGCGGTCGATGCCCGTATCGACCAGCGTCCAGCTGTCCCCCTCGTCCAGCGCATAGCCGTTCATATGGTCCAGTGCCATCGGCAGGGGCAGGCGGAACCAGTAGACATCAGGCGCCACCTCGCACAGCGCGCCCTGTTCGGGGGGCGTGGTCCAAGGGTAGCGCAGCGAGCGGGGGCGGGTCTCGGTGTCGTTCATAGCCCCAAATCTGAAAGCGAAAGCGCCCGAAGTCCAGAGGCCGCCCGCATCGCGGCCAGAGCCGCCGCATGGCGCGGCAGCACCCGCCCGATATGGATCGCGGCCAGAGCCAGACGGGCCGGATCGGCCAGAACAGCCTCAAGATGCGCCCCCGCCCCCAGCACGAGGGCAAGCGCCTGCAACATATCATGCGCACATGCGGCCCGCATCTCGGGCGGTTGGCCAACCAGCCAGTCGACAGCCTCGGCCACGGCCTCGGCCGCTTCCCAGACCGGCTCGGCCAGATCGGGATGGTCCGGGCGTGCCCGTGCGGCCAGATCCTGCACCTCCTGCAACAGAAGGCCGGCCATCTGCCCCTCATCGCGCATCTTGCGCCCCACCAGATCCAGCGCCTGAATGCCGTTGGTGCCTTCATAGATCGCACTGACCCGCACATCACGGAAAAACTGCGCAGCCCCGGTTTCCTCGACATAGCCCATGCCGCCATGAACCTGTATTCCCGCATCAGCCGCCCGCATGCCGGTTTCAGTGCCATAGGCCTTCACGATCGGGGTCAGGAATGCAGCGCGCGCCATCCAGTCCGCAGGGGCAACGGGCTCTCCCCTAGCCGTCTCACGTGCAAGGGCACCGCTTTCGGACAGGCGCGCCATATCCAGCGCCACCCCCGCCTTCAGGGCCAGCGCCCGTGCGGCAAACAACTCGGCGCGCGCCTCTGCCAGCAGCCTGCGGATATCGGGGAAGGCGATAAGCGGCTGCCCCTGCACCCGCTCGGCAGCAAAGGCCGCCGCTTTCTGCACCGCCGCCTCGGCCACCCCGATCCCCTCGACCCCGACCGACAGGCGGGCATTGTTCATCATGGTAAACATGGCTGCCAGCCCCTGCCCCGCCCCGCCCACGATCCAGCCCTTGGCCGCATCGAAAACCATGACGCAGGTCGGAGACCCGTGCAGCCCCATCTTATGTTCCAGTCCCGCGACATGCAGGCGGTTGGCCTCGCCTGAAGCCCCCTGTTCGGCGGGCAGGTATTTCGGCACCAGAAACAGGCTGATCCCCTTGGTGCCCGCAGGCGCATCGGGCAGGCGGGCCAGAACCAGATGACAGACATTCTCGACCAGATCGCTATCGCCCCAGGAGATAAAGATCTTCTGGCCGGTGATCTCGTAGCTGCCATCGGCGCAGGGCATCGCCCTTGTGCGCATATCGCCCAGATCGGAGCCCGCTTGTGGCTCTGTCAGATTCATCGTCCCCGACCATGTGCCAGACACGAGCTTTGGCAGATACAGCGCCTTCTGGGCCTCGCTGCCATGATGGTGCAGGGCTTCGATCTGGCCCTGTGTCAGCATCAGTTTCAGATGTAGCGCCATATTGGCACCGGCCATCATGTCATTGACCGCCAGTCCCAGCGCATTCGGCAACCCCATACCGCCATACTCCTGCGGGGCCGACAGCGCGATCCAGCCCCCTTCCGCCAAAGCGGCATAGGCTTCGGCAAAACCGCGCGAGGTTTTCACCTGCCCGTCGATAAGATGCGCCGGATCGAGATCTCCGGCGCGGTTGCTGGCCGCAAGCACCGTATCCGACAGCTTCGCTGCCTCGCTCAGGATCGACGTGACAAGATCGCCGGAAAGATCCCCGAAAGGCCCGGCCCCGTAAAGCGCCGGAAAAGATGTCAGGTGATTTAGGATAAAGGCGATATCTCGGGCCGCCGCGCAGTAGGTCATCATTCCTCCCTCTCCTGCAACAAACGCAGCCCGCTTGGCATTTGAGGCGGACCGGCTTATGCACAGGACAACACAAAGCGAAGGTTATCGCCTTCCCCCTCCTCAGCAATCAAGACGCTACGTCAGATACATCCGATGCCCCTCACGACCGAATTGCTTGCCCCAACCACCGAAGGCTATGCCCGCGCCGCCCAATATCTTGGCACCGGCGCGCTTGTGGCCTTTGCCACAGAGACCGTCTACGGGCTGGGCGGCGACGCCCGGAACAGCGCGGCAGTCGCGGCGATCTACACCGCCAAGGGACGGCCAAGGTTCAACCCGCTGATTGTCCATGTGCATTCGGTCGAAATGGCCGAGCGCTATGTCACGATCCCCGATGCCGCGCGCCCGCTGATCGCGCGCTACTGGCCGGGGCCGCTTACGCTGGTCTTGCCGCTGCGCCCCGATGCGGGCATCTCCGATCTGGTAACAGCCGGACTGGAGACACTGGCGATCCGCATGCCCGCCCATCCGGTCGCACGCAAGCTTTTACAAGCATTTGACGGCCCCGTGGCAGCCCCCTCGGCCAATCCGTCAGGCCGAATCAGCCCGACAACCGCCGCCCATGTGATGGACGGGCTGTCCGGCAAAATCGCGGCTGTGCTGGATGGCGGGCCCTGCGATGTGGGAGTGGAATCGACCATTCTCTCGCTCGATCCTCTGGCCCTCCTGCGCCCGGGCGGACTGGCTCTGGAAGAGATCGAGGCCTGTCTTGGCCGTGCCCTTCCCACGGGCGGCGATAGTGACAAACCCAATGCGCCGGGCCAGCTGAAATCGCATTACGCGCCGGGGGCTGCGGTGCGGCTGAATGCCCGTGCGCGCCAGAGCGGGGAAATCTGGATCGGCTTCGGCCCCGATTGTGCGGGGGCCGAGTTCAACCTATCGGAAAAAGGCGATACAACCGAGGCCGCAACCCGCCTGTTCGGCCTGTTACGGCAGGCCGACAGGCTGGCGCAGGAAAAAGGCGCCAACTGCATTGCCGTGGCGCCGGTGCCGGTGACGGGGCTCGGGCTGGCGGTCAATGACCGTCTGGACAGGGCCGCTGCGCCGCGTCCCTGACCTGCGGCCCCAAACCAAACCCCGTGTCAGCTCCCCTTATCAGGCATGCCCCGCGGTTGCGGATAAGGTGCGCGGATCGATCCCCATCGTATTAAGCGCGCGCACCCATTTATTGGCGTAATCGCCCGACAGGGCCAGATCGGCATCGCCATCGGCAATCAACCAGCCGTTATCAAGGATTTCCTGCTCGAGCTGGCCCGGCCCCCAACCGGCATAGCCAAGCGCCAGAACGGCGCGATCCGGCCCGTTTCCGGCGGCGATATCTTCAAGGATATCCCGCGTTGCGGTCATGGCCAGTTCGTCACTGACTTCCATCATCGGACCACCACCATCCCATTCGGTGGAATGCAGCACGAAGCCGCGACCGGTCTCGACCGGCCCGCCGAACAGAATCGGACGATCTCCGCTTTCGTCGGTGGCCGTCATGGTGATGCCAAGCTGTTCCAGCAGATCCGGCAGGTCGGGCTTGGGCAGCGGTTTGTTGACGATCAGCCCCATTGCCCCCTCTTCCGAATGGGCACAGATCATGATCACCGAATGCTCGAAACGCTGATCCCCCATACCGGGCATTGCAATCAAAATCTTGCCGCTCAGATCCATCGGGGCCTCCTCGTGCCATGTCCATCGCTACCGTGACGCCTATCGGATGACAGACCGCCCATGTCTTTTAACCAAACTGGAGTGCAAAAGATCCAGGTTCAAGATGGCAATGTTGCCAAAAGGCCGCCATCGGAGCAGTTGGCGCGTTTGTGACTTCCCGAAAGCGCCTCGGGCGCGATAAGCGAAGATCATGAGCATTCGGTCAAAACTTACCCGTTTGGGGCCTCGTTTCGGGCTGTGTCTGGGCGCGCTCGCGCTGGCTTCCGGCGCGGGAGATCGCACCTTCGCGCAAGATCTCGAACCGATGCCCGCGTCCCTGCCGGCCGATGCGCCAACGGGCCTGCCCATGGGGCTCGACAGGGCCGAGGTGCTTGATGGCTGGCAGACCAGCGACGGCACGCGCATGGCGGCAATCCGCGTGACGCTTGATCCGGGCTGGAAAACCTATTGGCGCCACCCCGGAGATGCGGGAATTCCTCCCAGTTTCAGCTTCCGCGCCTCCAGTAATCTCAAGGATGTGAAAATCTATTGGCCTCGGCCCGAGGTTTTCACCCAAAGCGGCACAAGATCAATCGGTTACAAAGACCAGATGATCCTGCCGATAGAGCTGTCCCCGATTGATCCCACCCAACCGATCCGGCTGGATGCCGATCTGGATCTGGGGATCTGCCACGATATCTGTGTGCCGGTTTCGCTGGAACTTGACGCCGATCTGGCAGGGCCGGGACGCCGCGATCCGGTGATTTCCGCAGCCCTGCAGGCGCAGCCGCAGAAAGTCGCCAGTCGGGCCAGTTGCCAGATAGAGCCGATCCGTGACGGGATGCGGGTCACCGCCCGCCTGCCTGTCAGCAGCCTGCCCTCCAACAACCAGCCCTCCAACAACCAGCCTGCGGGTCAGCCCCCGCATCAGGTGGCCCTGTTCGAACTGCCCTCGCAGCCGGTCTGGGTGTCTGATTCGCGGATGAGCCTCGAAAATGGCGCGTTGGTGGCCACCGCCGATTTCGTCCCCCCCGATGCCGCGCCATTCGATCTTGACCCGAAGGATCTGCGGATCACGGTTCTGGACAAGACCCATGCCATCGAAATGGACGGCTGCGCCAGAATGTGATCAGCGCTGCCGCCGCGTGCGCCATGCCGCCACGGCCAGCGCGCCCAGAATGAAGGGCGTGTAGACCAGCCAGCTTTGCGCCAGGCTCCCGCCCGCCAGAAGCACCGGCCCGAAGGCCAGCCCGAATCCCGCAACGATCAGCCCGACCCCCAGCCAGAGCGCCCCCGCCAGCCGAGGGGCCTTCAGCCCGCGGCGCGTCGATGCGCATAGTCGCGCGATATCGGCCTGAATAGCCAGCACCGCCGGCACCAGAAGCAGCACGATCACCATGCCGAAGCCAAGTCCGTAAACCAGCGTGATCACTGTGGATTTCAGAAACTGCGCCTCGGCGCTGCCTTCATAAAGCAGCGGCGCAAGTCCGAGCACTGTGGTCAGCGTCGTCAGCAGAACAGGCCGCAGCCTGTCGGCCACCGCATCCACGATGGCCGGTCGCAATCCGCGCGTGCGGGCATAATCATCCACCGTCGAAATCAGCACGATGGCATCGTTGATGATAATCCCCACCATCCCCAGCCCGCCGACCACGGCAAACATCGACATCGGGAAATCCCAGATGTAATGGCCCCAGACCGCGCCCACCAGACCGAAGGGGATCACCGACATCACCACCAGCGGACGCGCCCAGCTGGCCAAGATCCATGCCAGCACGACATAGATCCCCAGCAGACACAGAACCAGCCCGACCTTTGCATCCGCCATAAAGGCGCGCTCGTCCGCAGCCTGCCCCGTTTGCAGCCATGTCACTCCCAGCCGCTGCGCGATATCGGGCAGGATACGGGTCTGCATTTCGGTCAGGATGGCATTGGCGCGTTCGGGGTTGTCTTCGGAAATATCGCCCGTCACCTCGACCTGCCGTAGCCCGTCATCGCGGCGGATGGTGGAAAACCCCGCCTCGCGGCGCACCGTGACAATATCGGACAGGGGCACCCACTGTCCGTTCGGGCTTTGCAGCAGCATCCGGTCCACGAAATCGGCGGTCTTCTCGGCATCGGGCAGCTCGACACGGATCGAGGCAGAGCGCACGCCATCGGGATAGGTTGCGGCCTCGGTGCCGTTCAGACGGGCGCGCAATTCCTGCCCCAGCGTCTGGGTATCAAAGCCCAGCGCCTGCCCCTGCGGGGTCAGCGCAAGGATCAGATCCTCTTTGTCATAGGCCAGATTATCCTCCAGCGCCGAGACCTCGGGATAGACGGCAAGGGCGGCTTTCAACGCTTCGGCGGCCTCCTTCAGCACGCGGGTTTCCGCGCCGGTAAACTGCACCGAAAGGCTGTCCCCCGCAGGGCCCGCACGGAAACTGCGGAAGGCCAGCTCTTCCAGCATCGGATCATCGGGAAGGTGTTCCTGAAGGCGGCGGATGAAATCGGCGCTACTATAGGGGCGCAGATCCTGATCGATCAGCTCGATCGAGATCGAGCCCAGCTGGTCGCTATCCTTGGTATCCGCCGAGGCCAGATCCCGCCCCGACGCGCCGCCGATCTGGCCGATCACATAGGTCACCGGATTGCGGCCATATTCGGCCTCGTATCCGGCAGCGACACGGCTGACCAGATCCTGCAATTCCCCCATCACCGCAAATGTGTCCTTTCGCGTGGTGCCGTTGACCATTGCGAAGGCCCCCGACACGCTCGAGCGTTCTGGAGGCGCGAAAAACCGCCATTGCACCTGCCCCGTCCTTAACAGGAACACCTGCACCGCCAGCAGCAGCACCGCAAAGGCCAGCACCGGATAGCGCGCATGGATGATTCCGCGCAGCAAGGGGCGCATCACCTTGCGCCGGAACCAGTCCAGCCCGCGATTGGTCACCCGTGACGGCGCATCATACCAGCGCGGCTGACCCAGATGGGTCAATGCGTGATACATATGGTTGGGCAGGATCAGGAAGCATTCCACCAGTGACGCCGCCAGCACTGCGATCACCGTCAACGGAATATCGACGATCATATCGCCCATCCGCCCGCCAATCACCACCAGCCCCGCAAAGGCGATCACCGTGGTCAGGGTCGAGGCGAAGACCGGCGCAAGCATCCGGCGGGCACCGTTTTCAGCGGCAATCGCGGGGGCCTCCCCCAGATGGCGGGCACGGAAATCGGCATGTTCGCCCACCACGATCGCGTCATCGACGATGATCCCCAAAGTCAGGATCAGCGCAAAGAGCGACATCATGTTCAGCGTCATCCCCGAAACATACATCACCGCCAGCCCCGCCGCGAGCGAGGCCGGAATCCCCATCGCCACCCAGATCGCCGTGCGCGCATTGAGAAAGAGGAACAGCAGCACCAGCACAAGCACCAGCCCGATCACGCCGTTATCGACCAGCAGATCGAGCCGCGCGACGATCTGCTCGGTCCGGCTGCGCACAAGGGCGATGGTTGTGCCTGCGGGCAGGTCGGGGCGCATTTGCGCGACCACCTGTTCGACCTTGCGTTGCAGGGCAATGGCGTCCCCCTGCGCGGAACGGGCGACATTGAGTGTCATGGCGGGGGTCTTGCCCACGTAATAGGCGCGGTCGCGCGCCGCCCCCTCGACGCGGATCTGCGCCACATCCCCCACGGTCAGCACAGCCCCGTCGGCATCGGTGCGGATCACCAGATCGCGGATCTGCCGCGCCTCGCGCCGCTCTTCGCCCGCCCGGACCCGCGAGGCTCCGGAGGCCACATCCCCCGCAGGCGTCGCATCGGCAGCCGCCCCGATAACCGAGATGATCTGCGTCAGGCTGACATTATGCGCCATCAGCGCGGTGGTCGGCACTTCGACCACGGTCTGCGGGGCTGCCATGCCCGATAAGGTGGTGCGCGTCACGCCCTGCGCATAAAGCCGCACCATCATCTCGTCGGCCAGACGGCCCAGCTGTTCGGGCGCCAAGGGGCCGGTGATAACCACATCGGTCACCGTATCCCGCCAGACGCTCTGGCGGATCTCGGGCGTTTCGGCGGCCTCGGGCAGATCGCCTGCCAGCTGGATGGCGTTTTCCACATCATCCATCGCGCGGCCCATATCCCAGCCGGGTTCGAATTCCAGTTCGATTTCGGCACGCCCCTCGCGGGCCGTGCTTTCGCTCGAGGCGACCCCCTCGACCGTCAGCAGCGAGGGTTCCAGCACCTGCACGATCGCGCGGTCCACATCTTCCGGTCCCGCCCCCTCCCATGTGACCGTCACATCAATCTCGTCGGTGACGGTATCGGGAAAGAATTGCGCCCGCAGTTTGGGCGCGGCAAAGACACCGGCACACAGCATGACCACCAGCACGATATTGGCCAGCGTGGCATGGCGGGTAAACAGGCTGATCAGACCACGCGGCGCAGGCATCTTACCCCCCTGCCTGTTCAAGCCGCGCCACCATCGCCGCCGGAACCCGTTCCTGCTGCAACTGCGCCAGCAATCCGGCGCGGTCGGGGCCGCTCAGCGTGGCATCCTTCTGCACCACCGCCACCAATGCCTGACGCCGCGCAGGGGTCAGATCGATCATGCTCTGATCCAGCGATGCTCCCTGATCCAGCGGGCGCAGCTTGATCCCCTGTCCCAGAAGCGGGCTGCGCCGCGCCACCACCTGCGTGCCCTGCGGCAGATCGGAGCGCACCAGAATGGTGTCGCCCTCGCGCCGCAGGATCCGGGCCTGCGCGCTATACAGGCGGTTCTCGTGATCCAGCGCCAGAAGTGCGCCATTGCCATCCACCGCCTGCGCAGGCAAACGCGCGACATGCTCCAGCAGCGGTTCGTCCAGCGTGACGGTCACGAAATCCCCCGGACGGAACCCCCGCGCGCTCTGGAGCTGGGCATAAAGCAGCCGCCCCGCCGTGCCGGTTTCCACCGCCGCCCCGACCCGCAGCAGCTTGGCCGCCGAGCGCACCTGCGCATCCGCAGTCTCCAGCGCCACCTGCGCGGTCAGGGGCAGCACCTCGCCCTGTGCATCGGTCAGACGCAAAAACTGGCTGGTCGATACCCGAAACGAGACTTCCAGCGCCGAGGGGTCGATCAGTTCCCCGAGCATCTCGTTGACCGAGACCAGCCCCCCCTGCACCACGCTGACCGCCGCCAGATTGCCATCAAACCCCGCCCGCAGCGTGGTCAACGACAATTCACGTTCGGCTTCGGCCAGATCGATGCGCGCGCGGCTGAGCGCGGTTCCGGCCTGATCCAGCGTGGCCTGCGCCTGCGACAGCGCCGACCGGCGCGACAGGACGGCCTGATCGGCGGCGGAAGCGGCAAGCTCGGCCTCTTCGGTCACCGCCGCAGAGCCGATGCCGCGCGCATTCAGATCCAGCTGGCGCTGCAAGGCCTTCTGGCGCAATCCCGCCTGCGCGCGGGCGGCTTCCAGATCATCGCCCGCAATCGCCAAGGCCCGTTCGGCCTGCGCCAAGGCGGCTTCGGCCTCGGTACGGCTGGCCACGGCACTGTCGCGCACGGCCTGCGCCTGTGCAGGATCAAGCTGCACCAGAACATCCCCCTTACGCACCATGCCGCCATCTTCGAACGCCGGCGCAAGTGCGAGGATCGTGCCCGCCGCCGAGGCCCGCAATTCCAGCCGCCGGTTCGACCGGATCTCGCCATAGGCGACAAGCTTGGGCTGAAGATCCCGATAATCGAGCGCAACCACATCGGCGGCGAAGATGCGCTCTGCCGCAGGCGGCGGCCTATGGCCCTGCCCCTCGGCGGAAGGCGTGGCCCGCATCAGCGCCACAGCACTTCCCAAAAGACCGAGGGTCAGCGCAAAAAGGAAAATTCCGCCAAGGCTGCGTGAAAGAAAATGCATCTCTATGCGTATCCGGGGCTATGGGCGAGGTGGGCTTATAGTGCCAGCCTTTCGCCTCTAGGGATAGATATATCTGCATGGGAATGCGGGCAAAATTGTCCTAGCCCAGACTGTCCAGCTTGGCCCGCAGCGCCAGAAGATCGGCCCATGTGTCGCGCTTGGCCTCGGCGCTGCGCAGAAGCTGCACCGGCGAGAACATCGCGATGGCGGGCTTGCCGAACGCCTCCGACCACTCGCCGCGCAGGCGGGTAATGCCGCGCCGTGCCAGCCCCGCCGAGCAGGCGGCATTGCCCATCAGCACCACGACATCCGGATCGACCAGCTCGACCATCCGCGCCAGAAACGGACGCATCATCGCGATTTCCGATGCCTCGGGCTCACGCTGCCCCGGCGGACGCCACGGCAGGACGGGAGCCAGAAACAGCGCCGCCGCCCTATCGGGCGTGTCGCGCCGCAACCCGATGGCGGCAAACATCCGGTCCAGCATATGCCCCGAACGGCCAATGAAGGGCCGCCCCGCACGGTCTTCCTCGCGGTCGGGCGCATCCCCGATGATCATGACGCGGGCCGCCTCGGGCCCTTCGGCACGCACGGTGCAGCGCGCGCCCTTGCGCAGATCGCAGGTCTCGAAACCGTCCAGCGCCTCGTGCAGATCGGCCAATGTGCGCGCCTGCCCTGCCGCCTGCCGCGCAAGCCCGACCTGATCGACCTTCGGCGGGGCCTGCCGCTGTGGCAAAGCCGTCGCCTGCGATGCGGCCAGCATGCCCGCCGTAGCTGCCGCACCCGCCGGAACAGGAGCGGGAAGATCGGGCTTTGCCAGACGGTCGGGCAAAGCATAGCAATCCATCGCCAGATCGCCCTGTGCCTCGTCCGCCCCCAGCTCGCACAGCCATTCCAACGCCGCCAAAGCGGCATCATAGCTAAGATCGGAAGGCGAGAGAGCTTCAGGCGTCATGCGGCGCATCTTAATCCTGCTGGCGGGTCCGGTAAATACCCCTCCTGCCGCCCTGCCGCACGCGCCGCGTGCGGGACATGCGCGTTTTCCCTTTTCTTGCGGGCGATCTGGCGCTAGGCACCATGCAAACAGACAGGAAGATCCCGATGACCAAGACCGGAAAAATCGCCTTTCAGGGCGAGTTGGGGGCCTATTCCCATCAGGCCTGCCATGATGCCCTCCCCGAAATGGCCCCCCTGCCCTGCCGGACCTTCGAGGATGCGATCGAGGCCGTGCGCTCGGGCGCGGCGGATCTGGGGATGCTGCCGGTCGAGAACTCGACCTATGGCCGCGTGGCCGATATCCACCAGCTTCTGCCCTCGTCGGGGCTGAAGATCATTGGCGAAGCGTTCGTGCGGGTACATATCAACCTGCTGACCGTGCCCGGCACGAAGCTGGAAGAAGTCACATCGGCCATGTCGCATACCGTGCTTCTGGGGCAGGTGCGCAACTTCCTGACCACCCATAACCTGCATCGCATCGTCGGCGCGGATACCGCAGGCTCTGCCAAGATCGTGGCCGAAAAAGGCGATCCGAGCATCGCCGCGCTGGCGTCGGAACTGGCGGGCGAGATCTACGGGCTGGATGTTCTGGCCCGCCATATCGAGGATGCCTCGAACAACACCACCCGTTTCCTCGTGATGTCGCGCATGCCCGATTTCGAGCGCCGCGCCGAGAAGATGATGACCAGCTTCATCTTCCGTGTCCGCAACATTCCGGCGGCGCTGTATAAAGCCTTGGGCGGCTTTGCCACCAATGGCGTGAACATGACCAAACTGGAAAGCTATATGGTGCGCGGCCAGTTCACCGCGACGCAGTTCTATGCCGATATCGAGGGCCACCCCGAGGACCCCAATGTGAAACTGGCGCTCGAAGAGCTGTCCTATTTCACGGATATGCTAGAGATTCTCGGGGTCTATCCGGCCGCTCCGATCCGTCAGGAAATCGGCTGATCACAGAGCCTATCACATTTTTCGGGGCCTGTTTTTTGGGCCCTGAATTTTTGCCCCTGAACTTTCGGCCTTGAATTTTCGGGGCCGGTTGGTCGGGTCGGCTTCGGGCCGCCTCGGGATAGGCAAAAGCGTGAAACGGGCAAAGGACAGGGCACAAGGAAAGGGCGGGCAAACCTGCCCTCCCCTACGTCGGGTCGCGCTGTTTTTCAGTCCTGATCGGGGGCCTCGTAACGCGCCGCAATCTCGCGGATCTGCTTGCCGACGCGGTCCGCGAATTTGCGGTCAAGGCTCGACCGGCCCAGCTTGGCCGATTGCAGCATGAGCCGCGCCCCCAAAGTGCGCGGACGGATATCCAGACCGACCTGCAAACGGGTCCGGCTGCGCGACAGCGCCGTCAGTAGAATCACGGTTTCGACCTGAAAACTGGATGACTGCCCGGAAAGCGCCACCACCTCGGGGCGCTCGAAACGGGTCACCTCGGCCTCCAGCTTGCGCATTTTGCCTCTGAGCCTGAACTCGATTTCCCAGCTTACCCCTTTGCCCGGAAACTCGAGCTGGTCGGTCCGGCGCAGCTTCACACCCCGCTCGCGCGCCGCCTCTTCCATTGCGTCGAACTGGCTCAACTCGTCGAACACGAACTCGACGGGAACAGAAATATCTTCTCGGGTCGAGAATTTCATCCGACACTCCTGGAAGGCAGCACCAAGCAAAAGGTGACACTGATCATGACGTTAGGGCTGATCTAGCCGTCAATCGAGCCGGTCTGCAAGCCATTCCCGCATTAACCACCCCGCAATCGCACCGGGTCGTGGCGCACGTATCACGCTGTCACCACCCGCCATAATCCGCAGCAGCCTTTCACGGCTGACCCAAAGCGCATCCTCGATTTCCACCGGATCGGTCATGATCTCGCGGCTGGTCGCCTCGGCACGGCACCCCATCATCAACGAGGCCGGAAAGGGCCAGGGCTGCGACGCGACAGGCCGGACCCTGCCGGTGCGGATCGCGGTTTCCTCATAGACCTCGCGACGGACCGCCGCTTCGACGGTCTCTCCGGGCTCCATGAACCCCGCAAGACAGGAATACATGCCCTCGGGCCAGTTGGGATTGCGCCCCAGAAGTGTGTCATTGCCTTGGGTGACCAGCATGATCACGCAAGGATCGGTGCGCGGAAAATGATCCGCCCCACAGCTCGGGCAATGGCGCTGCCACCCCGATTGCACGATCTCGGACGCCGCCCCGCAGGCCGCACAGAACCCATGACTGCGATGCCAGCCCAGAATCCCGCGCGCGGTTGCCGCAAGTTCTGCCTCCAGCGGCGGCAGGCCCAGCATCACATCGCGCAGATCCCGCAAGGCGACCGCGTCGGACAGGACGGGCATGTCCTGTATGTCCTGCGCAAACACGGGCTCTCCCCGTGGCCCGCCCGCCCCGAGAAACACCCGCGCGCCGAGAGCCTCCGACATCAGCGGATGATCCGGCGGAAAAAGCGCCAGACGGGGGGCCGCATCGCCTGCCGTGTCCCCGTCTTGTGTGCACAACACCTGCCCGTTGCACATCAAAACCCCCCGCGCGCCCGTCATATCGGGGCCAGCGCGCCTGTGGGCGGCACGATCCAGACCGCTGCCCGCAAAGGCCAGACCGGGGTGTCTATCGTAGAAAAACGGCCCTTCGGCGACAAGAAAGCGGTCTGGAAACGGGGCTGGCATTGCGAAAATATCTCGATCTTAAGGTTGCTGCTGCATTGGGCTTGCCTAAGGTTAGAAATTTAGTCCTTAATCGTCAAAGAAGTATAGCCGCACCTGACCTAATGACAGCGACGACGCGCATCCCGGTTCAGCAAGTAAACGTGTTTTTTAAGTGACGTAAGGGGCGGCGCAAGATCGCCCGGACGAAAGGAGAGCGATGTCCTCGCACGCCGAAACTCCGTCGCATGCCGAGCGGCCCGCTGCGGTGGTCAGACTGCGTCTGCTGGCGACCACCGACCTGCACGGCCATATCCGTGGCTATGATCTGTTTGCCGACAGGGAAGACACCGGTTGCGGCCTGTCCCGCGTGGCCACCCTGATCGAACGGGCACGCACCGGCTGCCCCAATACGCTGCTCTTCGATAATGGCGACTTTCTACAGGGCACACCGCTGACCGAATATTGGGCGCGCGACCGTCAGAGCCGCGCAGACACCCCGCATCCGGTGATTGATGCCATGAACGCGCTGGCCTATGACGCCGTCGGGCTTGGCAATCACGAATTCAATTACGGGCTGGACTTTCTGACACGCAGCCTGCGCGATGCCCGTTTCCCCTGTCTGTCGGCCAATGCCCTGCGCCTGCGCGCCCCCCGCCCCGAAGAGGACGTGCCCCTGACGCAGGCGCATGTCGTGCTGGAAAAAGACCTGCACGACGAGAACGGAGACCTGCGGCGGGTGCGTATCGGGGTGTTCTCGGTGCTGCCGCCGCAATTCATTCTTTGGGATAGCGCCATTCTGGCAAGCCAGCTGCAAAGCCGTTCCATCATCGAGACGGCCAGGGCGCAGGTGGCCCAATTACGGGCACAGGGCTGCGATCTGGTGATCGCATTGGCCCATACAGGCATTGATCCCCTTGCCAGAGCCGATGATCCCACCTGCGAGCATGCCGCCACCCTGCTGGCACAGATCGACGGGATCGATGCGCTGATCGCAGGGCACGACCATATCGCCTTTCCCGGCCCCGATGTCGCGCCAAGTGCAGATGTGGACCCCGTGGCAGGCCGGCTCTACGGCGTTCCGACGGTAACACCGGGCCGCTTTGCCAGCCATCTGGGCCAGATCGATCTGGATCTGGTGCAAGGGGCGCGGGGGTGGCAGGTTGTTGCCTCTTGCGCAACCCTGATACCGGTGGCGCAAGAGCCCCCCGTGCCCGAAGCCGAGCGGATTGTCACGCGCAATGCCAAGGCCCATGCCGAAGTGCAAAGCTACACATCGCGGCGCGTGGCACGGCTGGACGTGCCGCTGCACAGCTATTTCTCGCTGGTGGGCCCTGATGCCGCACTCAGTTTCGTGGCACAGGCGCAGCGTGACCATGTGCAGAGCCTGCTTGCGGACCGCCCCGAGGGCGAGCTACCGCTGCTATCGGCCGTCGCCCCGTGCAAATCGGGCGGGCGCGCGGGGGCGGACTATTACCTTGATATCCCGCCCGGCCCGCTAAGCATCCGCCATCTCAGCGAGATCTATCTCTTTCCCAATATCGTCACCGCCGTGGTCATTGACGGCAAGGGGCTGAAAAGCTGGCTGGAACGCGCCAGCATCATCTTCAACACCATTGCGGACGGGACACGGGGGCTGCCCCTGATCCGGCCCGAGATCCCCGCCTATAATTTCGACATCATGCTGGGCGTCACCTACGAAATCGACCTGTCCGCCCCGCCCGTCTTCGACCTGCACGGCATGCAGACCACCCAATCGCGCGGCCGCATCCGCAACCTGTGCTATCAGGGGCGGCCCGTCGATGACCGGCAGAGCTTTGTGGTGGCCACCAACAACTACCGCTCGGCCTTTGCGGGACAGTTTGCCGGTCTGGATGGCCTCAGGGTGGATCTGGGCCCCGATATCGCCTCGCGCGATGTGCTGATCCGCGCCGCACGCGCGTGGGACACGCTGCATCCCGCCGCCATCCCCATCTGGCAATTCCGCGACCAGCCCCAGACATCGGTCACGATGGTCACCGGCAAAGGCGCGCTGGCCTATCACCGCCAGATGGAAGATTTGGGGATGAGCCTGCAAGACACCCATGCCGATGGCACAGTCACCCTGTGCAAACAGCTCTTTTACGCGGATGCCTGCACCGGCACTCTGGGCTAGCCTCCCTGCCGCCCACCAGCAGCGCCCATCAGGACGGGATCAGCCCTCGTGGCTTTGGCGGCAATGATCGCGGAAGGCGCGCTTGAGCAGATCCAGTTCGGCCTGCAACCTGTCCACCTGCGCGGCCAGATCCGGCACGAGCATCTCGCCCGCCGCAATGGACAGGCTGGCCACAACACCGCTTTCGGCATCCGACAGCAGCAGGCTTTGCGTACCGTCTTCCAGCAGATCGACCGGAAGCCCCTGACGCAAGCGCCAGCGCCCGTCCCCGAGATCGGTCCAGTCCCCCTCGGCCAACACTGTCGCACGGTAGGACGCGGTCAATGCGGGGCGCATGGCGGATTGCAGCACCACCACCCATTCTCCGGCCTGCAAACGGGAATACTCAACAATCATCAACAGACTCCTTTAGAGATCGGCGCGGGGATGGCGCAGCAAGGTCAGATCCTGCAAGGTGATTTTGTTCATTGCCGGTGCCTCGAAAATCAGGTCGATCCACGCCTTTTCAAGGCGCTTCTCGTTCAATTTGGTATAGGCCAGATCGAACTGCACCACACCGCCGCCAAACGGCATCTGGCTGACAAGCTGGTCACTATTGGGACCATGCTGGATGTTGAAACGGCAATAGACGGGACGCGCCTCTTCCATGCGGACATCAAGGCCCAGTTGCACGAGATGGTGCAAACGGAAGCCCTGCACAGCCTCGGGCGGAAGATCGACCACCAGCGACAGGAAACTGCCCTGAAAGCCGAAAACCTCCAGTTCGGCCCCGAAGGGGGAGGGTCTGCCGCTATTGCGGATCTGCCGCAGGGAAAGCTGCTGCAGCGGGCAGTCGTGAAACAGCGTCAGATCCTCGCCCAGACAGCACCCGGATGCCGCGCCCACATAGGCCTGCGGCGCCACCGGCATTGAAAAGGCCTGCGGTCGCCACGCCCAGTCGCACCCCAAGGGCCGGTCGATGGCACCGGCGGCATTAAAACGCTGCTCTGTCTGGCGGTCGATCCGGCCCAGAAGCCCCGAAGCGGTCGCGGCCATAGACCCGGCCTTCTTGCGCAGCAGCGCCAGATCCTCGCCGGTCATATCCGGTGCTGTTGCCGCACAGTCATGCCAATGCTTCATCACGCGGTTATATGCCAGCCGGTTCAGGAGACCGCCCTGAGCCTGCCCAACCTGCTTCTGCCCCATTTCAAAACCCGTTTTTGTCTCGCCAGACACATAATAGCCGGCGTCATGTCTAAAATCTTTGCGCAGCGTCAAGACTGCGCCCGCAAGACCAAAAGTGCAAGCTGTCTTCTGGCGGATATGCAGGCTCCGTAGGCCCCCATTACCGCATCATATCCCCGTGCGGGAGCGCCCGCAGACCCGCTTATTGCGCCGGTTTGGCCTGCCCTGCACTGGCGGCATGGGCTTTGGTCGCCGCTTCGGACCGGCCGACGAATTCTTTCAGCAATCGCAACTGTGCGGCATCGCTCATGGGTTGCGAGCGCAACGCCATTACCGACAGCGCTGTCAGATGCCCGTCAAGCGAGGTCACGCCGCGCCAATACTCAGCGGTGACAGGAAATTCTTCGGCCAGCGACCTGTCGCGCACCTTCAAAAGCAGAAGATCGCCCGAAACCTGCGATTTCAGGATATCGACATCATCGCTGCGGCCCGAACGCGCAATCGCCGCCTGCCCTGCCGCCGAACGGAAGAAGGCCTCGATCATCGGGAACCGCTTGGTGATCGAGCCGGTCATTTTCGGCCCGACCGTCGCCGATAGCATGGCCGGATGGGGGGCCGAGGCATGGGTCGCGTCATTGGTCACCGCCGCGCAATCACCGAACAGGATGACGTTATTCTCTGCCTGCCCCGGATGCCCCTGCCCCGCCACACAATAGCCCGCCGGTGCACTGAGCACGGTATCTCCGGCGATGACGGTGCCTGTCGCCTGGGGGCCCATTGTGGTCTGGCAACCGGCAAGAGCCGAAGCCACAAGCGTCACACACAAACCGAGCTTCACACGAGACATCGCCATATTGCCACCTTTCCGGAACACAGAGCTTACGCAAGGCTTAGTAACTACCGGCCCAAAGAGCAAGTTCCCCCACAGCCCTGTGACAGCCCCCGCCGGAACGGAGGCGAAAGACCGCCTCAGGCAAACTCCGTCTGTGCATAGCCTTGCAGATACAGCAGCGCCGAAAGGTCACCGTGATTGATGCGGATGTCGCATTGCGCCGCGACCGAGGGTTTTGCATGCAGCGCCACGCCAAACCCTGCCAGTTGCAGCATGCCCAGATCATTGGCCCCATCCCCCACCGCCATCACCTGATCCGCCGACAGCCCGAGCCGCGCGGAAATCTCGTGGAACGCCTGCACCTTGGCTTCACGGCCCAAAATCGGCAGGCCCGGCTTGCCGGTCAGCTTGCCCTCTTCGACCAGCAGCGTATTGGCGCGGTTTTCATCAAAGCCCAAAGTGGCCGCGATACGGCTGGTGAACGCCGTGAACCCGCCAGACACCAGCGCACAATACGCCCCGTCGCGCTTCATCGTCGCCAGCAGGGCCGGACCACCGGGCATCAGGGTGATACGGGTGTCGATGACCTCAGCGATCACCGTCTCGGGCAGGCCAGCCAGCAGCCCCACACGTTCGGTCAGAGCGCCTTCGAAATCCAGCTCGCCATTCATCGCCTTGGCGGTGATCTCTTTCACACGTGCCCCGACACCCGCCACATCGGCCAGTTCGTCAATACATTCCTGCTGGATCATGGTGCTGTCCATATCGGCCAGCAGCATCTTCTTCTTGCGGCCTTCCGCTGGGATCACCACAAGGTCGATCCCCAGCGCCTGCAGGTCCGCCCAGACGGTCCAGCGGTTATCGGGGATCACCTCCATCGGAAATTCGGCAGCGCACCCCTCGGCCAGCCAAGTGACCTCGCCTCCCCCCCACGCATTACGCAGCGCCACAAGCGTGGTTTCGTCAAGCTTGGGCGTTTTCGGGCAGGTCATGAGAAGGGCGACGAACATAGCTAGATCTCCGGATCACAGGGTTGGGGGCGCTATAGCGCAAAAACAACCGCCGTTTCCAGCCCCGCCCGCACCGCAAAAGCCCGATCCGCATGATCCGCGCCAACCGCCCCGCTCCTCGCGGATTTGTCCCTGTTAGAAGCGTTAGGAGCAGATAGCAGATCCGTCCTCTTTTCCGAGGCCGTTTCCGACGCGCGCCCCGAATCGCAGCCCCGGATCGCAGACCCAAGTCGCAGGCCCGAACCCCAGGCCGAGGCGTATAGCCGCCACTCGACCGGTACGCGCGGCACTGCCCGCCGCCTCTCCGAAGGGGTCTTCTCCTTGGATCAGCGCGCTTCCCCTTTGGCAGGCTCGCAGCAGGTTTGCCGGAAGGAATCAGAGAGTATCAGGCCTTCGGTCACGCTCGCGAAGGGCCGCCGCTGCGCCTGTGTCGGTTTTGCGCCACAACGCCTCACATTTTACGGTTTTCTCTTGTCCCGAAGCGACATTTTTTGCGGTCGATACGACTTTGTCACTTGCATGAATCAAGGTGCAGGCGTAAGTCCCAACGCGGGACACCCCTCCCCAACGAGGGGCGTTTATCTGAGAGGATACCAGATATGGCTATTGAAGCACCGGCTACGCGGCCGGCAAATCCGCGTTTTTCTTCGGGCCCTTGCACGAAGATCCCCGGTTTCTCCCTCGACATGCTTGCCGACGCGCCTCTGGGCCGTTCGCACCGCGCAGCTGTTGGCAAAGCCAAGCTGAAAGAGGCGATCGAAACCACCCGTGAAATTCTCGGCGTTCCGGCAGATTACAAGATCGGCATCGTTCCGGCTTCCGATACCGGCGCCGTCGAAATGGCAATGTGGTCGCTTCTGGGCGCACGCAAAGTCACCATGTGCGCATGGGAAAGCTTCGGCTCGGGCTGGGTCACCGATGTCGTGAAACAGCTCAAACTCGATGCGGATACCAAAACCGCCGATTACGGTGATATCGTCGATTTCACGACCGTCGATTTCAACACCGACGTCGTCTTCACCTGGAACGGCACCACCTCGGGTGTGCGCGTGGCCAATGGCGATGCGATCCCCGCCGACCGCGAAGGCCTGACCATCTGCGACGCCACCTCGGCGGCTTTTGCAATGGACCTGCCGTGGGACAAGCTCGATGTCACCACCTTCTCCTGGCAGAAAGTGCTGGGCGGTGAAGGCGGTCATGGCGTTCTGATCCTGTCGCCGCGCGCCGTCGAGCGTCTGGAAAACTACACCCCCGCATGGCCGATGCCGAAGATCTTCCGCATGACCAAAGGCGGCAAGCTGATCGAAGGTATCTTCAAAGGCGAGACGATCAACACGCCCTCCATGCTCTGCGTCGAGGATTACATCGTTGCGCTGAACTGGGCCAAATCCATCGGTGGCCTCGAAGGGCTGATCGCCCGCGCCGATGCCAATGCGAAAGTGGTCTGGGATTTCTGCGCCGCCAAGCCGTGGATCGCAAACCTCGCCAATAACGCGGCAAATGCCTCCACCACCTCGGTCTGCGTGAAATTCACCGATGACCGCATCAAGGATGGGGCAACCTTCGCCAAAGCCGTTGCAAAACGTCTGGACGCCGAAGGCGTGGCACTGGATGCCGGTGCCTATCGCGATGCGCCCGCCGGTCTGCGGATCTGGTGCGGTTCTACGGTCGAGAAAGCCGATCTGGAGGCGTTGATGCCCTGGATCGAATATGCCTTCGAAGCCGAAATCGCAGCGCAAGCCTAAGCGTTCGATCTTTCTCTGAACCTGAGGTGGGCAGTGCTTTGCCCACCCGTTTTCCCAGATTTCAGAAATTCAAGGAGCCCGCACATGGCCCCCAAAGTTCTCGTCTCTGACAGCCTGTCGGAAACCGCCGTCCAGATCTTCCGTGACCGTGGCATCGAAGTCGATTTCGAACCCAAACTCGGCAAGGACAAAGACAAGCTGGCCGAAGTGATCGGCAAATATGACGGCCTTGCGATCCGTTCGGCCACCAAAGTGACCGCGAAACTGCTGGAAAACGCGACCAACCTGAAGGTCGTGGGCCGCGCAGGTATCGGCACCGATAACGTCGATAAGGAAGCCGCTTCGAAAAAAGGCGTGATCGTCATGAACACGCCCTTCGGCAACATGATCACCACCGCCGAGCATGCCATCGCGATGATGTTCGCCGTGGCGCGCCAGATCCCCGAAGCGTCCGCCTCGACCCATGCGGGCAAGTGGGAAAAATCGAAATTCATGGGTGTCGAGCTTTCCGGCAAGACCCTTGGTGTGATCGGTGCCGGTAACATCGGTGGCATCGTCTGCGACCGTGCCCGCGGCCTGAAAATGAAGGTCATCGCATTCGACCCCTTCATGAGCCAGGAAAAAGCCGACAAAATGGGCGTGGAGAAAGTCGAGCTTGAGGATCTGCTCAAGCGCGCCGATTTCATCACCCTGCACGTGCCGCTGACCGAGCAGACCAAGAACATCCTGTCGCGCGAGAACCTCGAGAAGACCAAGAAAGGCGTGCGTATCATCAACTGCGCCCGTGGTGGTCTGGTCGATGAGGAAGCGCTGGCCGATCTGCTGAAATCGGGCCATGTTGCCGGTGCCGCGCTGGACGTGTTTGCCGAAGAGCCCGCGACCAATAACGTGCTGTTCAACCTGCCCAACGTCGTCTGCACGCCCCACCTTGGCGCGTCCACGACCGAAGCGCAGGAAAACGTGGCGCTGCAAGTCGCAGAGCAGATGTCGAACTACCTGCTGGACGGCGCTGTCGAGAACGCGCTGAACATGCCGTCGATGACCGCCGAAGAAGCCAAGGTCATGGGCCCGTGGGTCAAGCTGGCACAACATCTGGGTGGCTTCATCGGTCAGATGACCGAAGATGCGATCAAGGCGATCAACATCACCTATGACGGGTCGGCCGCCGAGCTGAACCTCAAGGCGCTGGATGCGGCCGTTGTGGCCGGCATCATGAAAGCCAGCCAACCGGAAGTGAACATGGTCTCGGCCCCCGCTCTGGCGAAAGAGCGCGGCATCCAGATCTCGACCACGTCGCAGACCCAATCGGGCGCCTATGATGGTTACATCAAGGTCACCGTCGTGTCGGAAACCAAAGAGCGTTCGATCGCGGGCACCGTGTTCTCGGATGCCAAGCCGCGCTTCATCCAGATCAAGGGCATCAATATCGATGCCGAAGTGGGCGAGCATATGCTCTATACCACCAATGAGGATGTCCCCGGCGTGATCGGCAAGCTGGGCACGCTGCTGGGCGAACATGGGGCAAACCTTGCCAACTTCACCCTTGGCCGCGCGAAAGCCGGCGGGGAAGCCATCGCCATTGCCTATCTCGACGAAGCCCTGAAACCGGAAACGGTCGAGGCCATGAAAGCCACCGGTATCTTCAAGCAAGTAAAACCGCTGGAATTCATTCTCGGCTGAGCCATAATAGGTTCATGAACGCCAAGGCCCCTGCGACCCGCGGGGGCCTTTTTCATTTGTAAGGAAAGAACTATGCGCGCCTATGCCATCGGAGACATTCACGGACATCTCGACAAGCTGAAGATTGCGCACGATCTGATCGAGCAGGACCGTGCGGCCTTTGGCGACCAGTCCGCCCCTGTGATCCATGTCGGAGATGTTGCCGACCGTGGCCTCGAGAGTGCCGGCGTCATCGATTACCTGCTCAACGCGATGCGGGCGGGGAAAAACTGGGTGGTACTGAAAGGCAATCACGACAGGATGTTCTCGATTTTCATGAACGACCCTTTCGACGCCGATCCGATGCTGCGCAAGGATCTGACATGGCTGAACCCACGATTGGGCGGCAATACCACACTGGCCTCCTATGGCGTGCCCAATGCCGATGAACGCCCCGCCGATATCGTCCATGCCGAGGCGCTCCGGATGGTTCCCGAATCGCACCGGCTCTGGCTGGCCAGCCGCCCCAACCACTTCATCTTCGGTGAATTGCTTTTTGTGCATGCCGGTATCCGTCCGGGGGTCAGCATCGGCAACCAGACCGAAGACGATCTGTGCTGGATCCGCAAAGGCTGGCTGGAAGATACCAGCGATCACGGCATGCTGGTGGTGCATGGCCATACCGCAATCGATCAGGTGACGCATTATGGCAACCGCCTCAACCTCGATAGCAGTGCGGGCTATGGCGGCCCTGTCTCGGCAGTGGTGATCGAAGGCCGCGACGCATGGCTGCTGACCGAAAACGGGCGCCAACCGCTTGTTCCGGTTGCCACTATCGCCGCCTGACCGCGGTATATCGCGCGCAGCGGCCCCGAAGGCGGGCAGGATACAGAATCGCCCGGGGCCGAAACCGGGGCCTGTCCTGACGCGGCGATACTGCCGCAGCGTCAATATGCCAACAGTCATGTTGAGCCCGTTATACGCAGGCTGTAAAATCGCAGGAATTTCTCCTTAAGGTAGAAATTTGTGAGGGATTTTCTATAGCTGGCCCGCGATCAGCCTTAAGGATTAAGCCTAAATTTACTGGACGTCACCAAGATGCTGGTCGAACGGAATGGGGACTGAACCAGCATGCCGACAGGCACCAGAAACACGATCGCTGACAAGCTGGCTCAGGAGCGTCGCGCCCGTCTGGCGGCGGAACGGCTGCTTGACCAGAAGAAGCGTGAACTGTTTACGGCCAATCAGAAACTGGCATTGCATGCCCGCGCCCTGTCCGACCAGATCGTGGAGCAGCGCCACGGCCTGACCCGCGCCCTGACGGAAGCCGCCTCTTTGAAGGGCGAGAACCATCGCGTGATGGATGATCTCGCACGGGCCAATTCCGTTGCCATGATAGCCCAACGCAGGCTGTGGGACGCGCTTGAGACGATTCCCGACGGGTTTGCCGTCTATGACGCCGATCTGCGGCTGGTGGCCGCCAATAAGGTCTATCTGGATTTCTTCGAGGGCGAAGTGGCCATCGCTGCGGGCGTGACCTACGATTCGGTGCTCAATATCGTGGCCAAGCACCGGATGGTGGATCTGGACGGGCGCGACCCTGCCGACTGGCATCATGACATGATCGCGCGCATCCGCCGCAATCCGATCGAACCGATCACGATCATCACCCGTAAAGGGGCCCATATCCGGCTGATCGACCGGTGGGGCGAAGGCGGCGATCTGGTCTGCATCGCGCAGGATATCTCGACCCATGTCAGCCGCGAAGCGGAACTGGAAGAGGCACGCGAAAAGGCCGAATCCGCCAATCGCGCGAAATCGGCCTTCCTTGCCAATATGAGCCACGAGATCCGGACGCCGATGAATGGCGTGGTGGGCATGGCCGAACTGCTGACCGAGACAGAGCTGACAGAGGATCAGCGTCTTTATGCGGAAACCATCCGCTCTTCCGGCGAGGCGCTGCTGACGATCATCAACGATGTGCTCGACTATTCCAAGATCGAGGCGGAGCGCCTGAAGCTCTATCCCGAGATTTTCGATCTGGAGCGGTGTGTGCACGAGGTGACCATGCTGCTGCAACCTTCCGCACGCGACAAGAAGCTGAGGCTTCTGGTCGATTACGACATGTTCCTGCCGACACGATTCGTGGCCGATCCGGGGCGTATCCGCCAGATTCTGACCAATCTTCTGGGCAATGCGGTGAAATTCACGCTTAGCGGCCATGTGCTGACGCGCGTGGTCGGGATAGAGCGGAAGCAGAATAATTACGAGCTGCATATCACCGTCGAGGATACCGGCATCGGCATCAATCCCGAACAGATCGACCATGTTTTCGGCGAGTTCAATCAGGTCGAAAGCGAAACCAACCGCAAGTTCGAGGGCACGGGGCTTGGCCTTGCCATCACCAAGCAGTTGATCGAGATGATGGGCGGCGAAATCTGGGTCGATAGCGAGCTGGGGCGCGGTTCGTGTTTCGGGTTCAAGATTCTGGTGCCCGCCGCCGAACCCGCGCCGCATGTCTCGACCCCCGGTCCGCCGATCACGCTGCGGGCCGCGCTTGTGGTCGATGATCTAATGGTCAACCGTGTCATTCTCGAACGGCAGCTGGAAACCTACGGGCTGAAGGTGACATTGTGCCGGAACGCACAGGAAGCGCTGACCGCTTTCGACAGGGGCGCGACATTCGACATTATGCTCAGCGATTTCCGGATGCCGGATATGGATGGCCTGCATCTGTGCCAGACCTTGCGGCAACGCGGCGTGAAGATTCCCGTGGTGCTGCTGAGTTCGGACCCCGATGCGATCACCCCCGAAGAGGCCCGCGCGGCCCAGATCGAATGTCTGGAAAAGCCGGTGCTGCGGTCGCATCTGTTCCGCACCTTGCAAAACCTGTCGTATCCGGTTGCAAGAACGGTGCCACCGCCCGCGCCGCCGCCCCCTGTTGGCCAACGCAAGATGCGCATCCTCGCCGCCGAGGATAATCGCACCAACCAGCTCGTTTTTGGCAAGATGGTGAAAGATCTGCCCATTGATCTGGTCTTCGCCAATAACGGTCTGGAAGCGGTCGAGAAATGGCAAAGCTTCCAGCCCGACCTGATCTTCATGGATATTTCCATGCCCGAGATGGATGGCAAGGAAGCCACCCGCCGCATCCGGTCTCTGGAAAGCGGCAGCCACGTGCCGATCTGCGCCCTGACGGCCCATGCGATGGACGGCGATAGCGAGGGCATACTGGCCTCGGGTATGGATTACTATCTGACCAAACCATTGCGCAAAACGGCGATCATCGACCATATCGTGGCAAATTGTCCCCCGACCGCACAGTCGCTACAGGACGGGGCTGCCTAGGTCTCGGAAATAAGCTGCAGGAAGGCGGCACCGAAACGGTCGAGCTTGGCGTCTTCCAGACCAAGCCGTTCCAGCCCCTTCAGGTCGCCTGGCCGCATCTCGGCAATCTTGCGCAGCAACGACGAAGACACGCTCAGCATCCGCCCTGTCCCGTCCTCGCCACGCTCCAAACGGAGTTGCTCTGCCAGCAGCGCATCAAACAGAGGTCCGGCCTGACGCCCCGCCAAAGCACGGCGCGCGGGATGCATTTTCTGCATCTCCTCACCCACCAGAACCTCAAGGAATGCCGTGCCATAGCTTTCCAGCTTTTTGGCCCCCACCCCGTTGATCCGCGCCATCTGGTCCAGCGTTTGCGGACGGGCCTCGACCATCTCGATCAGGGTGCGGTCGGGGAAGATCATATAGGCCGGAAGCCCCGCCGCCTCGGAAAGCGCCCGCCGCTTGGCCTTCAGGGCCGACAGCAGCGGCGCGTCCTCCTCGGACACAAGCGCCTTGACCACCGTCTGCTTTTTCGCCCCGCGCACAGGGTCACGCCGGAAGGTGATCTGTTCCTCGCCGCGCAGGATCGGATGCGCGGCCTTGGTCACGAATAACGCGCCGTGACGTTCGGCATCGGGGCGGATCAGGTCATGCCCCATCATCTGCCGGAAGATCGCCTGCCACTGCGGGCGCGTCCAGGCCTTACCCACCCCGAAGGTCGGCAGGCGGTCATGCCCGCGCGAGGAAATGCGCTCGTTCGACTGGCCCAGCAGCACCTCGATCAGATACTGGCTGCCATAGCTCTGGTCGCAGCGCAGACAGGCCGACAGCGCCATACGCACCGGTTCGGTCGCGTCAAACAGATCGGGCGGAGTGTCGCAGATATCGCAGTTGCCACAAGGGCTTGCCTCTTCACCGAAATAGGCCAGCAGCCGCTGGCGGCGGCAGGCCGTGGCCTCGGCCAGACCCAGCAGCGCATTCAGCCGCCCGTGATCGGCGTCCTTGCGTTCGGGCGGCGCAAGCCCCTCGTCGATCTGGGCGCGGCGGATGCGGATATCGTCGGGGCCAAAGAGGGTCAGCGTCTCGGCAGGGGCACCATCACGGCCCGCGCGACCGATCTCCTGATAATAGGCCTCGATGGATTTCGACAGATCGGCATGGGCCACCCAGCGGATATCGGGCTTGTCGATCCCCATGCCGAAGGCCACGGTCGCCACCACGATCAGCCCGTCTTCCTGCTGAAAGCGCGTCTCGACCGCGCGACGGTCATCGGGGTCCATGCCGCCGTGATAATAGCAGGCCGTATGCCCCGCCTCATTCAGCGCCTGCGCAAGGCTCTCGGTCTTTTTGCGGGTGGCGCAATAAACGATACCCGACTGGCCCTTGCGCGCGGCGGCAAACTGCAGGATCTGCCCGCGCGGCTGGTTCTTGGGCTCGAACGCCAGATGGATATTGGGGCGGTCAAAGCCACGCAGGAAAGTCTCGGGCGCCTCGCCGTCAAACAGCCGCGTGACCATCTCGGCACGGGTTTCTTCATCGGCGGTGGCGGTAAAGGCGGCCAGCGGCACCTTCAGGTCGCGGCGCAACTCCCCGATGCGCAGGTAATCGGGGCGGAAGTCATGGCCCCACTGGCTGACGCAATGCGCCTCGTCCACGGCAATCAGCCCGACCCGCGCACGGCGCAGCAGATGCACCGCCCCGCCCGAGGCCAGCCGTTCCGGCGCCATATAGAGGATCTTCAACCGGCCTTCGTCGATAGCACGAAAGACCTCTTCGGTCTCGTCCTCGGTATTGCCCGAGGTCAGAGCACCGGCCTCGACCCCCGCCTCGCGCAGCGCCCGCACCTGATCGCGCATCAGGGCAATCAGCGGCGAGATCACCACCGTCAGCCCCTCGCGGCACAGCGCGGGGATCTGGAAACACAGCGATTTGCCACCGCCCGTCGGCATGATGGCCAAAGTATTGCGCCCCGCCATGACGGAGCGCACGATTTCTTCCTGTCCGGGACGGAATTCGCGGAACCCGAAGATATCGGTCAGGACTGCATGACAGTCGGGCAGCGTGGCCTCGACCATCGGATCAATACCCGTAGAAGAAGCCCGCGTTATTGATCAGCGCGCGCTGCAGGATCATCAGGATCACGAAAGCCACCAGCGGCGCCAGATCAAGACCGGGGGTATTGGGCAGAATGCGGCGGATCGGCGCATAGATCGGCTCCAAGAGCGAATTCAGGCCGTACCAGATCTGGCGGACCATCTGCTGGTTCAGGTTCAGGACATTGAAATTGATCAACCAGCTCATGATGATGTGGACAATCATCACAAACCACACAATATCCAGTATAAGATTGAGCGCCTGAAACAGCGTGACCATATGCAAAAGACCTCCGGCTGGGTGAGTAACTACCTATGCGAGCCGCAGTCATCTTGCAACCTTGCAACGCATGCCCGTGATATCGATTTTCGGTAAATTCTTCCGGGCAGAATGCTTGCATCGCCGGTATCATGACGCTTTACGCAGTCCCGTTACCATTCAAGAGGTCTCTCATGCAGCGCGACAGGAAAGCTCTCTGGGGCTGGTTTTTCTTCGACTGGGCCAGCCAGCCCTATAACACGCTTCTGCTGACCTTCACCTTCGGCCCCTATATGAAGACGCTTCTGGGCGATGGCAGTGTGGCGCAGGCCGTCTGGGGCTATGGCATTGGCGCGGCAGGGGTGGTGATTGCACTGGCCTCCCCCTTTCTGGGGGCGGTCGCCGATAGAAGCGGGGCCAAACGCCGGTTCCTGTGGCTGTTTTCCGCGATGTATGTGCTGGGAGCTTCCGGCCTGTGGTGGGCCATTCCGCAGGATTACAGCCTGCTCTTTATCCTGACGAGCTTTGCGATCGGGCTGATCGGCATGGAATTCGCGACCACCTTCACCAATGCCTACCTGCCCGAGCTTGGCCCCCGCAGCACATTGGGCCGGATCTCGGGGGCGGGCTGGGCCTTCGGCTATGTCGGCGGGCTGATCCTGCTGATCCTGATGCTGACCCTGTTTCAGGCCAGCCCCGAAACCGGCCATACCCTGATCGGGCGCGCCCCGATCTTCGGGCTGGATGTCGGCAGCCGCGAGGATACGCGCATCGTAGGCCCCCTGACGGCGCTATGGTATGCGGTCTTCATGATCCCGTTTTTCCTCTGGGTGAAAGACCGCCCGAAGCCGGATGCCCTGACGATCAGGGCAGCCGTGGCGCAAGGCTGGCCCAACCTGCGTATGACGCTCGGGTCGCTGCCCAAGCGCCCGAGCCTGATGGCATGGCTGGCGGCGTCGATGCTCTATCGCGACGCGCTCAACGGGGTCTATGTCTTTGGCGGGCTTTATGCGGCGGGCGTGCTGGGCTGGTCGATCACGCAGATCGGCATCTTCGGCATTCTCTCGATTATCGCAGGTGCGATCTTCGCATGGCTCGGCGGGCGCGCGGATGACGGGTTCGGCTCCAAACCGGTTATCATCGCCTGCCTGCTGATGCTGATCGCGGCGGTGCTGGGCATCATCTCGATTACCCCCGATCATGTTTTCGGCCTGCCCGTCACAGCGGAGTCCGCAGCCCCCGATATCGCCTTTTTCGTTCTGGGCTGCGTCATCGGCGGGGCAGGCGGTGCCCTGCAATCGGCCAGCCGTGTGATGATGGTGCACCAGTCCCCGCCCGAGCGGATGACCGAATATTTCGGCATCTATGCGCTGTCGGGCAAGGCCACCGCATTTATCGCGCCGCTGTCCATCGGAATCGTGACCTCGGTGACGGGGCAGCAATCTCTGGGCATCACCCCGGTTTTGGCACTTTTCGTGGCGGGGCTTGTGCTGTTAAGCTGGGTCAGACCGACGGCCACCGCCTCTGCCCCCTCTCGTTCGTAAAACAGGACATTCCGCCCGTGCAACTGTCTCGTCTTCTTCCACTGGTTCTGGTTCTTCCACTGGTTCTGGGGATCTCTCTGGCCTCCGGCGAGATGGCGCAGGCCGAACCGCTTGCACGGCAGCTGTTCGGTGCCAAATCCACCCCCACCACCCAAGCTCCCGCCGCTGTGGGGTTCTATTCCAAGGGCTGTGCTGCGGGTCTGGCCACTATGCCCGAAAGCGGCCCGACATGGCAGATGATGCGCCTGTCGCGCAACCGCTATTATGGCCAGCCCGAAACACTGGCCTTCCTACAGGATCTGTCGCGCTATGCGGCCACCCTGCCCGGCTGGTCGGGGCTTTATATCGGCGATATCGCACAGCCTCGCGGTGGCCCGATGACCGGCGGCCATGCCAGCCACCAGACAGGGCTGGATGCCGATATCTGGATGCTGCCGCCCAAACGGCTGACCCTCAGCCGTGCCGAGCGCGAGAAAATCTCGTCGATCTCCATCCGCACCGCTGACCAGACGCGGACCAATGGCAACTGGACCCCCGCCCATATGGCATTGCTGAAGGCCGCCGCCTCCGACCCGCGGGTGGACCGGATCTTCGTGGCCGCCGCAGCCAAGATCGCCATGTGCAATGCGGCGCCGCGTGGGGACCGCGCGTGGTTGCAGAAAATCCGCCCCTATTGGGGTCATAACACCCATTTCCACGTGCGGCTGAAATGCCCGCCCGGTGCGAAATATTGCGAAGCCCAGACGCCGACCGTGACCCAGCTGTCCAAAGGCGGCGACGGCTGTGACGAGACGCTGAACTGGTGGGTGACCGAAGCCCTGCACCCGACCAAACCCGCCGCCCCGCAAAAGCCGAAAGGCCCTGCACCGCGCACGGCGAAAACCTATACGATGGCGGATCTTCCCGCCCAATGCCGGACGATCCTATCTGCGCAATGAAACCTTTCCTTTTCACCCTGATCGCGCTTTGCCTCGCCTTGCCGGCAAAAGCGCAAACCGCAGGGCCCGCCGAATTCCTGCAGACCTATGTCTGGAAAGTCGACCACCCGCAATTCGGCGGGTTCTCCGGGCTGGAACTGACCGAAGACGGGCGCGAACTGATCACGCTGTCGGACCGGACAAGCCTCTGGCGTGCCACGATCACCCGAGACGCATCAGGCAAGATCACAGCGGTCAGCCCCAGTGCCAATCCGCTTACCCTGCATGACAATCACGACCGCCCGATGACCGTCTCGCGCGGTGATTCCGAGGGGTTGGCCCTTGCCCCCGATGGCGGCGTCTATGTCTCCTTCGAGGGCGACCTGCCGCGTATCGATTATTATGCAAAAGGCTCCAGCAAGGCGGTGCCGCTGCCACGGGCGGCCGAGTTCCGGCATCTTCAGGCCAATGCCTCGCTGGAGGCGCTCGCGATCGACGGACGCGGCGCGCTTTACACCCTGCCCGAACGGTCGGGGCGCTCGGGGCGGCCCTTTCCGGTGTTCAAACTGGCCGATAACCGCTGGTCGCGCCCCTTCTCCATCGCCCGCGAGGGGGAATGGCAGGCCGTGGGCGCAGATTTCGGACCGGACGGGCGCTTCTATCTGCTCGAACGCGATTTCTGGGGGCTTCTGGGCTTCCTGACACGGGTCGAGGTATTCGAGGTCAGGGATGGCAAACTGGGCCAAGGACAGGTTCTGCTGCAGACCACAGCGGGCCATCACGACAATCTCGAAGGGCTTTCCGTCTGGCGCGATACAGAAGGGTTCATCCGGCTGACAATGATTTCGGATGATAATTTCCGCATGCTCCAGCGCACGGAAATCGTCGAATACCGTCTTCCCAAATAAGCATGACCCACGTTTTTTCTTGACCGCAAGGACGGCGAGGCGGTATGCGCGCCTATCGTCCGGCACATCGGACCATGTCTCCGCTACCATGTAAAAACGGTCAAAATCATGAAACACTTCCTCCCTGGCGTTCTCGCTATGGCCATCATTGTCGTGGCCTCCAACATTCTGGTGCAGTTCCTGTTGGGCGACTGGCTCACTTGGGGCGCGGTCACCTATCCTTTCGCCTTTCTCGTCACCGATCTGATGAACCGCTTCTACGGCCCCCGACAGGCGCGCCGCGTCGTTCTGGCGGGGTTTGTCACTGGCGTCCTGTGCTCGCTGATCGGCAGCCAGATCGAAGGCCAGTTCGGCCCGCTCGTTTCGGTGCGCGTCGCCATCGGGTCGGGGTCGGCCTTCCTGCTGGCGCAGATGGTGGATGTCGCCATTTTCGACCGGCTCCGCAGCGGCAGCTGGTGGCGCGCGCCGCTTGTCTCCTCGCTGATCGGATCCTGTCTGGATTCCACGATCTTTTTCTCGATGGCCTTCGCGACCCAGCTCGCCTTCATCTGGCCTGCCGATGATGTCTCATGGGCCAATGAGACCCTGCCGGTTTTGGGCGTCGGACCGATGGCACCGCTTTGGGTTTCGCTTGCGATTGCAGATAGTTCGCTCAAGTTTGCCTTATCTTTGATCGCCTTGCTGCCTTTTAAGGCAGCTGTCACGAAACTATCACCCAAAACAGCATGAATTAACTTGTCATAAACCAAATCTGTGCCACCTTTGAGTTATCGGTAACGCAATGAAAGGAGGTGATCCAGTGTCTAGAGTGATATTGGAGAGAGGTGTCGGGACATTCAGGGGGGCCGAGGCCTGAGGGCAATCCCTAAGGCAATTTGAACCCTGGGTGGGCTCCGTTTCGGATCGTCTTCAGACCCCTAACCGGACCATCTCCTTAGAACTCGGGGGCCGTCTTTCTCAAGACGGCCCTTCAAGTTGCTTCCCCGCCAGGCTTTGCTTTGGGCGGGGTTTTGCTTTTTAGCGCCCTCGCCTTCCCTCATCGCACCGCTTTCCCCTTATGGGGGCTGGACCCGCGCGGCATTTGGTGGCATCCCAAGCCCAACGAAGGAGTGGGCGATGACCGACGTGACACGCGATGTTTCCGCAATGAGCTTCGAAGAAGCGATGAAGGAATTCGAGCAGGTCGTGAACCAGCTTGATCGGGGCGATGTGCCTCTTGACCAGTCGATTGCACTATACGAACGCGGTGCCGCGCTGAAAGAGCGCTGCGCTACCCTTCTCAAGACGGCGGAAGAGCGCGTCGAGAAAATCACGCTGGCCGCCGATGGCACCCCCGCTGGCACGGTGCCGACCGAAGGGCTGTAAATGTTCACCGACCGTCTGACAAATATCCAAACCGCCGTGCAAGCGGCGCTTGACGCGCATGTGGCGCAATATCCGGCAGGCCAGCTGCGTGATGCGATGCATTACGCGCTGCAGGGCGGCAAGCGGCTGCGGGCGTTTCTGGTGCTGGAAGGGGCTGCCATTTTCGACATCCCGACCGAGAAAGCCATGCCTGCGGCCTGCGCGGTCGAGGCGCTGCACGCCTATAGCCTTGTCCATGACGACATGCCCTGCATGGATAACGACGACCTGCGCCGCGGCATGCCGACGGTGCATGTGCAATGGGACGAGGCCACCGCCGCTCTGGCAGGCGATGCGCTCCAGACAATGGCCTTCGAACTGCTGACCAGCCCTGCGCTTGGCACGGCAGAGACCCGTATCAGGCTGGTGGCCGATCTGGCGCAGGCATCTGGTGCGGAGGGCATGGTGTATGGTCAGGCGCTGGATATTGCCGCCGAGACCGCCCCGACCCCGCTGACCATCGAACAGATCATAGAGCTGCAGGAAGGCAAGACCGGCGCGCTGATCGGCTTTGCCGCGAAGGCCGGTGCCGTGCTTGCCGAAAAGGACCCTGCGCCTTTTGCGGCCTATGCCAAGGCTCTGGGCCTTGCTTTCCAGATTGCCGATGACATCTTGGATATCGAGGGCAATGAGGATCTGACCGGCAAGCGCCTGCATAAGGATGCCGAGGCCGGTAAAGCGACCTTTGTGTCGTTGCTGGGGCTTGCGGGCGCAAAGACCCGCGCCACAGAGCTTTGTGACCTCGCCATTGCCGCCCTTGCCCCCTATGCGCAAGGTGCCGATAGCCTACGCGATCTCGCGCGCTTCACCATCGCGCGCAAACACTGACGAAAGCGGATAGCCACAGATGAGCGACCTCCCGCAAAACCAAGCCTCGACCACGCCCGTTCTGGACCGTGTGCGCCTGCCTGCCGATATGAAGGGCCTCAGCGACCGCGAGCTGATCCAGCTGGCCGGAGAGCTGCGCCGTGAAACCGTTGCGGCCGTGTCGGAAACCGGCGGCCATCTGGGCGCGGGTCTGGGGGTGGTCGAATTGACCGTGGCGCTGCATGCGGTCTTTGACGCCCCGCGCGACAAGATCATCTGGGATGTGGGCCACCAGTGCTACCCTCATAAGATCCTGACCGGACGCCGCGACCGTATCCGCACCCTGCGGATGGAGGACGGGCTGTCGGGCTTTACCAAACGCTCGGAAAGCGCCTATGACCCCTTCGGCGCGGGCCATAGTTCGACCTCGATTTCGGCGGCTGTGGGTTTTTCCACCGCGCGCGAACTCGGGGCCGAGACGGGCGATGCGATTGCGGTGATCGGTGACGGCGCCCTGACCGGAGGCATGGCCTTCGAGGCGCTCAACCACGGTGGCCATCTGAAAAACCGCATGTTTGTGGTGCTGAATGACAACGAGATGTCGATTGCGCCGCCTGTCGGGGCTTTGTCGACCTATCTGACGCGGCTCTATTCGGAATCGCCCCTGCAGGACCTCAAGGAGGTCGCCAAGGGTGCCGCCCGCGCCTTCCTGCCCGAGCCCTTCAAGGAAGGGGCGAAACGCGCCAAGGAGATGCTCAAGGGCATGGCCATGGGCGGGACGCTGTTTGAAGAGCTGGGCTTTACCTATATCGGCCCTGTGGACGGGCATGATCTGGAAAGCCTGCTGCCGCTGTTGCGCACGCTGAAGGCGCGCGCCCGTGGGCCGGTGCTGATCCATGCGCTGACCAAGAAGGGCAAGGGCTATGCGCCTGCCGAAAGCCGCCCCGATGGTGGCCATGCGACCGCGAAGTTCAACCTTGCGACCGGCGAGCAGAAGAAAGCGCCGTCGAATGCGCCCTCTTACACCAAGGTCTTTGCCGAGGCGCTGATTTCCGAGGCCGAGCGCGACGAGAAAATCGTCGGCGTGACGGCGGCCATGCCCGATGGCACGGGGCTGAAGGAATTCGGAGCGCATTTCCCGCGCCGGATGTTTGACGTGGGCATTGCCGAGCAGCATGCGGTGACGTTCTCGGCGGGGCTTGCGGCCTCGGGGATCAAGCCCTTCTGCGCGATCTATTCGACCTTCCTGCAACGCGGTTATGACCAGATCGTGCATGACGTGGCGATCCAGAAGCTGCCGGTGCGTTTCGCAATTGACCGCGCGGGGCTGGTGGGGGCTGATGGCGCGACCCATGCGGGCGCCTTCGACACGGCCTTTCTGGCGAACCTGCCCGATTTCGTGGTGATGGCGGCAGGCGACGAGGCCGAGCTGGTGCATATGGTGGCGACCGCCGCGGCCATTGACGACCGTCCCTCGGCCTTCCGCTATCCGCGTGGCGAGGGCATGGGCGTGGATATGCCCCAGCGGGGCGTGCCCTTGGAGATCGGGAAAGGGCGCATCATTCAGGAGGGCGTGAAGCTGGCCATCCTCAGCTATGGCGCGCGCCTGTCGGAAGTGCTGAAGGCCAGCGAGGCACTGCGCGCGCGCGGCATCGTTGTGACCGTGGCCGATGCGCGCTTCTGCAAGCCTTTGGACAAGGATATGATCTTGCAGCTTGTGGCCGAGCATGAGGCCATTCTAACCATCGAGGAAGGCGCGATTGGCGGCTTCGCCAGCCATGTGCAGAACTTCCTGATGGAAGAAGGCGTGTTTGATCGCGGGTTCCGTCTGCGGTCGATGGTGCTGCCTGATGATTTCATCAACCATGCCTCGCCCGAGAAGATGTATCAGGTGGCGGGTATGAATGCCGCGCAGATTGAGGCGAAGGTCTTGGAGATGATGGATATTTCCGTGGCCAAGCGGGCCTGAGGAAAGAAAACGGCCCCTTTGCGGGGCCGTTTGTTTTACTGCGCCTCTTCAGGCGTCAAAAGCCCTTCTGCCACCAGCCTGTCAGCCCATCCCTGAGGTGTGGTAAAAAGATGGGTTTGCCAGCCGCGTGCCTTGGCCGCCGTGATATTGTCGGAGCGGTCATCGGCAAAGAGAAGCGCCTCTGGGGCCACTCCGCAATCCTCTTCCAGCATCTGGTAGATTTTCGGATCGGGTTTGATGACCCCCATATGCCCCGAGATATAGCGGCGGTCAAACTCCTGCAGGAAGTCGTATTTCTCTTCCGCCATAGCGAAGGTACCGATGCCGAAATTCGACAGCGCAAAGACGGGGATGCCCTTGGACCGCAGCGCTCGCAACAGGCGGACCGACTGCGGGATCGCGGGGCTGGCCATTTGCAGCCAGTCGGCGTTCCAGCGCAGGATCTGCTCGCGCCATTCGGGATGGCGCTCGGCCAGTGCCGTGCAAAGCTCGGGAAGGTTGCCGCCCTTGTCGACGGCATCATTCATCGCATGCAGGTCGACCTCGGCAAAGAGGCGCTTGCGGTCTTCGGGGTCCATGAAGCTGTCGAAATGGCGCTCGGGTTGCCATTCGATCAGCACGTTGCCGATATCGAATACGACGGCCTTGATCATTTCCACAGAGCCTCGGCATGGAAGGCCAGATGGTCGGCCATGAAGCTTTGCACGAAGAAATAGCTATGGTCATAGCCCTTCTGCATGCGGAAGGTGCCCTCTTGGCGGCGCGCCATCATGGCCCCGGCCAGCGCTTCGGGGCGCAGCAGGTCAAGGAACTGGTCAGACGCGCCCTGATCCACCAGAACGGGGCCGTCAAAGCCGAGTTCGGTCATCAGATGGGTGCTGTCGTGGTCAAGCCACGCGGCCTCATCGGTGCCCAGATAGGCGCCCAGCTGCTTGCGGCCCCAATCGCTTTGCGTGGGTTGCGCGATGGGCGCAAAGGCCGAGACCGACCGGAACCGCCCCGGCAGGCGCATCGCTAGGGTCAGCGCGCCATGCCCGCCCATCGAATGGCCGGTGATCGACTGGCGATCGGGGTCGATGGCGAATTCCGACAGCAGGAGCGCGGGCAGCTCTTCGGCCACATAGTCCCACATGCGGAAATGCTTGGCCCAGGGGTCCTGCGTGGCATTGACGTAAAAGCCCGCGCCTTGGCCCAGATCATAGGCCTCGTCATTGGCAACGCCTTCGCCACGCGGCGAGGTATCGGGGAAAACCAGCCCCACACCATGTTCCGCCGCCCAAGCCTGAGCGCCCGCTTTGGTCATCGCGTTCTCATGGGTGCAGGTCAGCCCCGACAGATACCACAAAAGCGGCACGGGGCCGTCTTCGGCCTCTTCGGGCAGGAACAGACCAAAGGTCATCTCGGTGCCGGTGGCCTTGGAGTCATGCGCATAGACGCCTTGGACGCCCTCGAAGCAGCGGTTTTCGGAAATAATGCGCATGGCACCCTCTCTTATTGGACCCAGTGCAGAATGACTGGCAGCGTTAGAATACTGGCGGCCGTTGACACGAAGATGGCAGCAGAGACCCGCGGCGCGCCGATGTTATAGTTTTGCGCCAGCATGTAGACATTTCCCGCGACAGGCAAGGAGGCGGTGGCCACCATCACCCCCGCATCGAAACGGTCCACGCCAAAGACAAAAAACGCCGAAAGCGCGATCACGCAGGGATGTAGTGCCAGCTTGCAGACCGACAGCCACGACGCGGGGCCAAGCCGGTTCAGCGTCAGCGCCGCAAGGCTGGCGCCTATGGCGAAAAGCGCACCTGGGGTGGCGGCGGCACCCAGCATGGTCACGGTATGGGACAGCCACTCGGGGATCGGCAGGCCGGAGGCCGACCAGATAAGCCCCGCCGCCATCGAGACCACCATCGGGTTTTTCACCACTCCCAAGGCAAGGGGCCACATAGCGACCCGCCCTGTGCGGGCCGCGCTGATCACCACGGTAAACAGCACCGAGAATACGATCAGATCGACGCAGAGCACCATGATGATGGCGGGCACCGCCTCCGGCCCCAGCACGGCAGCCAGCATCGGCACGCCCAGAAAGCCGGTATTGCCGATCATCGCGGTCTGCGCTTCGATGGTGGACATATCGGTGGCCTCGCCGCGCAGCTTTGCCACCGCGAAAGCCATCAGCCAGATACAAAGCGATCCCGCAAGATAGGCGCCCATAAAGCGCGCCTGAAACACATGGCTGATCTCCAGCCCCGAAGTGAAGTCGAACAGCATTGCCGACAGCGGGAAGAAGAAGATGAATTTCGTCAGATAGGCCGTCGCAGCGGGCGGGAAAAAACCGATGCGTCCGGCAGACCAGCCAAGCCCGATCAGGGCGAAAAACGGAAGCAGCTGCAGGAATATCGCGAACATAGGATGTCGCTAGCACGGCTCTTGCAAAAGCGCCAGCCTGTCCATGATAAGCCTGCTTGGCGCTTAGCCGCCGCCGATCAGCACACCTGCGGCAAAGACCAGCGCGCCGCCCAGCACCACTTGGAAGACCGCGCGCAGGAAGGGCGTCTCCATATAGCGGTTCTGGATCCAGGCAATCGCCCAGAGTTCGACAAAGACCACCATCATCGCGATGATGGTGGCGGTCCAGAAATCGGGGATCAGATAGGGCAGCGCATGGCCCAACCCTCCCAAAGCCGTCATCACCCCCGAGGCCAGACCGCGCTTGAGCGGCGAGCCACGGCCCGAGATAACCCCGTCGTCATGGGCGGCCTCGGTGAAGCCCATCGAGATCCCCGCCCCGACCGAAGCCGCAAGCCCGACCAGCAGCGTGGTCTTCGGGTCCTGCGTGGCGAAAGCGGTGGCAAAGATCGGCGCCAGAGTCGAGACCGACCCGTCCATCAGCCCCGCCAGACCGGGTTGCACCCAGGTCAGCACGAATTGACGATGCGCCGCGCGGTCTTCCTCGGCACGGGCGTCGGGGGTCAGATGTTCTTCCACAAGATGCTCGGCCGTGGCTTCATGCCCCGCCTCGGCAGCGGCAAGATCGCCCAGCAGCTTACGGGTCGTGGCATCGGTGGCACGTCCGGCAGCAGCGGTATAGAAACGCTCGGCCTCGCGTTCCATCGCGGCCGCTTCCCCGCGCATGGCGTCCAGCGACATGGTCTCGGCCATCCAGACCGGCTTGCGCGAATAGAACCCCGCGATATGTTCGCGCCGGATCAGCGGGATCACCTGACCGAACCGCGCCTGATGTGTTTCAATCAAACGGCGGCGGTGTTCGTCTTCCTCCAGTGCCATCCCGTCGAACACCTTGGCCGAGGCGGGAAATTCCGCCCGTAGATGCTCGGCAAACTGACGGTAGATGCGGGCGTCATCCTCTTCCGACGAAATCGCCAGCGCGAGGATCTCCTGCTCGTTCAGGTCCGAAAAGCGGCGACGGTTACCGAGGAAGGAAAACATGGATGCGGCCCTCAACTTTAGAACAGTTCTAAGGTAGGCGAGGCGCGGTTCTTTGCCAAGACCGAAAACCTCACAGGCCCTATTTTACCTTCTCTGCCCCTCTGTCGAGTGCTAAAGACGCCATGCTTCATAACAAACCACGGATTTTAAGATGAAATCTTTGACACTCGGCCTTGGCGTCTGGTTGCTGGTCGCCAGTGCGACCACCATCGGGATAGGCCTGCTACCGGTCGATTTCACGCATCACTTCGATTATTTCAATAGCCCTGGCGAGGCCGTCGTTGCGATCTTGGGCGTTGTCGCCTTGCCCGGTGTGATCGCTGCGGGGATAACGTTTACGCTTGCCGCAAACCGCCGCCCCGATGTCGCCTGTATCTTGGGGACATGCGGCGTGAGCATCTGCCTAGCCAGCATATCGCTCGGCATAGGTTATAGCGCCTATTACCATCTTACGGGAGACATCCCGACCCCTATCGCCATCATCCTGTTTCTGACATTCTGGCTATGCCTCTATGCAGGCTTTTTCTTCAGCCCGATCATGCGGCTTGACGATCCGGCGATCAGCGCTGCCAACTGGCGCAGGCTAATAAGCTTTGTAGCAATCTGTGTCGTGTTTTTCGTTCTCGGCCTCGTCAGCAAAGACACGCCCTTCGAACTTATTCACAGAGCAATCGCCGCATTGGGCGTCAACAGCCTCCAACCCGTGGAAAAATCCTCGATCGATATCGGGGCGGCGCTGACCATTGCCTTTGGCGTGGAAACAGGGCTGGCTTGGGCGCGGCGTTACGAGGCGGAGCAAGGGGCGGCCAAGGCCGCCTGAGGCCGGAAGGGGATCAGACCTCCGAGGCCTCTTCCCGACCGATATGGCGTTCGCCGCGGGCCTTCGCCAGCTGGATCTGATGCTCGCGCTCGCGGAAACGGGCGCGGTCTTCCGGCCCGTATTCATCCACGCAATGGTGACATTGCACGCCCTGCTCGAATTCGGGGCGGGCGCGGTCTTCGGGGGCAAGCGGGCGGCGGCAGGCATGGCAGACCTCGCGGTGCTTGCCCTGCTCCAGCCCGTGGGTCAGCGCCACACGCCCGTCAAACACGAAGCAATCGCCTTCCCAGAGGCTGTTTTCCTTGGGCATCTCTTCAAGATATTTCAGGATGCCGCCCTTCAGGTGGTAGACATCCTCGACACCCTGCCCGATCAGATAGTTGGTCGATTTCTCGCAGCGGATACCGCCGGTGCAGAACATCGCCACGCGCTTGTTATGGAAACGCTCGCGGTTCTCTTCCCACCATTTCGGGAAATCGCGGAAGGTCTTGGTTTTGGGGTCCACAGCGCCTTTGAAGGTGCCGATATCGACCTCGTAATCATTGCGCGTATCGATCACCACAACATCAGGCGCCTGAATGAGTTCGTTCCACTCTTCCGGCGTGCAGTAATTGCCGACCGAGGCCGTCGGATCCACATCCGGCTGGCCCATCGTCACGATCTCTTTCTTCAGCTTCACCTTCATCCGCAGGAAGGGTTCTTCCTCGGCGGTGCTTTCCTTCCAGTCCAGATCGGCACAGCCCGGAAGCGCGCGCACATGGGCGAGCACGGCATCGATCCCTTCGCGCGGGCCGGCGATGGTGCCATTGATCCCCTCATGGGCCAGCAGAAGCGTGCCCTTGACGCCCTGCGCCTGTGCCAGCGCCAAGAGCGGGCCACGGATGGCGGCCAGATCATCGAATCGGGTGAAGTGATAGAGTGCGGCTACGATATACATGCGCCTGCGTTTACTGCCTTGAGCCCGCTTCAGGCAAGCCTGATATAATCTGTATTACAACCACAGCTTTTCCGTGCCAGTTGACCCTTGGCCCAGCGCCGCCTAGCCTGCCTGACACAACAGCGGAGCCCTCTCTTGACCACAGCCCTGATCGTCATCGATATGCAGAACGACTTCTGTCCGGGCGGCAAACTTGCCGTTACTGCAGGCGACGAGATTGTCACAGAAATCAATGCGCTGATGGGCGAGCATGACGTGACCGTACTGACGCAGGACTGGCATCCCGCCGACCACCAATCCTTTGCCTCGAACCACGGGGCCGATCCCTATTCGGTGGCGCACATGCCTTATGGTCCGCAGGTCCTGTGGCCGGATCATTGCGTGCAGGGCACGCAAGGCGCGGCGTTTCACCCCGATCTGGCCACGGATGCCGCCGATCTGGTGCTGCGCAAGGGCTTTCGCCCCGCGATCGACAGCTATTCGGCCTTTTTCGAGAATGACCGGACCACGCCCACCGGCCTGCATGGCTATCTGCAAGAGCGCGGTGTGACGGACCTGACCTTCTGCGGGCTGGCCCTGGATTTCTGCGTCGCTTGGTCCGCGCTGGATGCGGCAAAGCTGGGCTATGGGGTCCGCGTCCGGCATTCGGCCTGCCGTGGCATCGATCTGGACGGCTCACAGGCGGCGGCGCTGGGCAGGATGGAGGCGGCGGGCATTCGGCTTGCCTGACCCCCGGCTCTTGCCAAGTGCCTGATTTATCGGTTTAGTCCCTGCCATAACGAGGGAGGGGCCGAGTATGGTCGATATCGCGACGCGCGTTTATAACCACAAGTGGAAGATCGACCCGATCATCCGCTCCCTGATCGACACCGATTTCTACAAGCTGCTGATGTGCCAGTCGATCTTCCGCAACAGCCCCGATACGGTGGTGCGGTTCTCGCTGATCAACCGCTCGAAAGACATCAAGCTGGCCGAGCTGATCGACGAGAATGTCCTGCGCATGCAACTGGATTACGCCCGCTCGCTGAAACTGTCGCGCGGGGAAAGCACATGGCTGCGCGGCAATATGTTCTATGGCAAGCGCCAGATGTTCCGCCCCGACTTCATGGAGTGGTTCGACAACTACCAGCTGCCGGAATATGACCTACAGGTCAAAGACGGCCAGTACGAGCTGACCTTCGAAGGCCGCTGGCATGAGGTCATGCTTTGGGAAATTCCCGCGCTGGCAATCCTGATGGAGCTGCGCTCGCGCGCGATTGTCAACCAGATGCGCCGTTTCGAGCTGCAGGTGCTCTATGCCCGCGCGATGACCCGCATCTGGGAAAAGATCAATGCGCTCAAGGATCTCGAAGGGCTGAAAATCGCGGATTTCGGCACGCGCCGCCGCCATAGCCATCTTTGGCAGGACTGGTGCGTGCAGGCGATGCTGGAAGGTCTGGGCGACAGTGCGGCGGGCGGGGCCTTTACCGGCACCTCGAACTGCCTGATCGCCATGCGCCGCGACATCGAGGCGGTGGGCACCAATGCCCATGAATTGCCAATGGTCTATGCCGCCTTGGCCGATACCGACGAAGCGCTCAAGCAGGCCCCGTACAAGGTGCTTGCGGACTGGCACGAAGAGCATGACGGCAACCTGCGCATCATCCTGCCCGACACTTACGGCACCGAAGGCTTCCTGCGCGATGCACCAAGCTGGCTGGCAGGCTGGACCGGCATCCGTATCGATAGCGGCGATCCGGCCCCTCTGGCCGAGGCCGCGATCCGCTGGTGGGAGTCGAAAGGGGAAGACCCGCGCAAGAAGCTGGTGATCTTCTCTGACGGGCTGGATGTCGAGGAGATCCGCAAGCTGCATGGCCAGTTCCACGGGCGGGTCAAATGCAGCTTTGGCTGGGGCACGCTGCTGACCAATGACTTCCGCGGCTTCGTGCCGGATGACGGGCTGGCTCCGTTCAGCCTTGTCTGCAAGGCGATCTCGGCCAATGGCAAACCGACGGTGAAACTGTCGGACAATCCCAATAAGGCGATGGGCCCGCTCTCCGAGATCGACCGCTACCGCCGCGTGTTCGGCATCGGCCAGCAAATCGCGCGCGATGTGATTGTCTGACCGTAAATGCATGACAGGCTGTGCAATTCAGCCACAAGCTGCCTCTTGCACCCGCCCGTGAAACGCGCCACTTTCGCGCTGTTCTCAGGGCGGGGCGAAATTCCCCACCGGCGGTAAGCAGCAGGTCTGCAAGCCCGCGAGCGCCCTCACCAAGAGGGGTCAGCAGATCGGGTGCAATTCCCGAGCCGACGGTCATAGTCCGGATGGAAGAGAATGTGTCAGGCGCGCGCCCTTCGCGAAGCGTTCTGGCATGTGATCGCCTTGGGTGACGTGTTGTTGCGAAAGGAGATCCAGATGACACCCACCCGTTATGCTTTCGTCAAAGCGCAGTGGCATGCCGATATTGTCGATCAGGCACTGAAAGGATTTTACGAACTGATCCCTGCCGATCAGGTTGACGTGTTCGATGCGCCGGGGGCGTTCGAACTGCCCTTGGCCGCCAAGAAACTGGCCCAAACGGGGCGCTATGCCGCCATCGCCTGTGCGGCCTTCGTGGTGGATGGCGGGATCTACCGTCATGATTTCGTGGCCCAGACCGTGGTCGACGGCCTGATGCGCACCGGCCTTGAAACCGGTGTTCCGGTCCTGTCGGTCTCGCTGACCCCGCATCACTATCAGGAAACCGACCACCACAACCGGATCTACAAAGACCATTTCGTGCAGAAAGGCCGCGAGGCGGCGCAGGCCGCTCTGGGTGTCACGACGCTGCATGACCAGCTTGCGGCGCTTGCAAAGGCCTGAGCGGCCTGCGCCACACGCCCCAGCAGGGTCTGGCCGTAATACTCTGGCCCCGCACATGGAAAAGACGCAAGCGGGGCTTGCGTCTTTTGCGTTTCAGGCTGTGGCCGCGCTCAGGCGACCAGCGTCAGCAGCAGATAGATGCCGATGGCAAGGACCGCCGAGAAGGGCACGGTCACCACCCAAGCTGCGGCCACCTGCAGGATATGCGCGCGGCGCACCAGAAGGCGGCGCTTGCGTTCTTCGGGCGGCACAGGCTTGCCCTTTTGCAGCGCACCGGGACGGGCGGCCCGACGCTGAGCGTGGAACTCACGGTAAAAGCCCACGCCGAAGATCCCGCCGACAGCGATATGGGTCGAGCTGACCGGCAGCCCCAGCCAGCTTGCAACGATGACGGTGATCGCCGCCGACAGCGCCACACAGAAGGCCCTGACCGTGTTGAGCTTGGTAATCTCGGAGCCGACCAGCTTGATCAGGCGCGGCCCGAACAGCAGCAGACCGAAGGAGATCCCCATTGCGCCCACCAGCAGAACCCAAAGCGGCAGACCGACCGAAGACGAGATAGACCCCACCTCGACGGTATGCACGATGGCCGCCAGCGGCCCGACCGCATTGGCCACATCATTGGCCCCATGCGCAAAGGACAGCAGCGCCGCCGCCGCGATCAGCGGGAAGGAGAACAGCGTCTTGACCGACTTCTTGCGGTTTTCCAGCCCTTCGGACTGGCGCCGGATCAGCGGGATCGAAATCAGCCAGCAGGCCACGCCAAACCCGACCCCCAGCAAGCAGGAGACGTTGAGCGGGATCGGAAACACATGCTTGAGGCCCTTATACAGGATATAGGCCCCGAAAGCGCCCGCCATGATCCCGTTCCAGACCGGCACCCAGCGCCGCGCGGCCTGAATGCGCTCTTCGACATCCAGCATCTGGCGGCGGATCACCGCAAGAAAGGCCGCCGCAATCACCCCGCCCAGCACAGGCGCAATCACCCAGCTGGCCGCGATCCGGAAGATCATCGTCCAGTCGATCGCATGGAACCCTGCCGCCATCGCCCCTGCCCCGACGACACCGCCCACGATCGAGTGGGTGGTCGAGACCGGAGCCCCGATCCATGTCGCAAGGTTCAGCCACAGCGCCGCTGCCAGCGATGCGGCCATCATCACCCAGATATATTTTGTGGGATCTTGCAGCGCGAGCGGGTCCACAATGCCTGTGGCCACGGTTTTCACCACATCGCCGCCCGCCAGAAGCGCCCCGCTGGTCTCGAACACGGCGGCAATCACCAGCGCGCCCAGCATCGGCAATGCTTTGGAACCGACCGCCGGCCCCATGTTGTTGGCAACGTCATTAGCCCCGATATTCAGCGCCATATACGCACCGATCGCGGCCCCGACAACCACAACCCCCTGCCCCGGCCCGGCCCCCATCAGCAGCGCGGCCACAAGCCCCGCCAGACCGATAAAGGCCAGCGCAATTCCCGGTGCAACCAGACTGCGCGACACATGCTGTGCGCCATGCTCAAGACGCCCGAGGCGCTTCAAATCGCGGTCAAGCGTCTTCCACTGGTTTACACCCTTGCCGTCTTGTTCGTTCAAAGACATGAATCCGCCACAAAACTGTTACATTCAGGGGCGGGCCATAAAAGGGACGCGGCTAGAAATCAACGTTTGATACTGGTCAATGACAGAATTATGTCAGACAGCCCCTCTTCGGCAACGGCCTGTGCCGCAGCTTCCGGTGCAAACCAGCGCCGTTCGCGCTCTCCGGCTTCGGGGAAATCCGGCGACAGTTCTGCCTGCGACAGATGGAACACGGCCACCTCCACAGCAATATCCAGCCCGCTATCCAGCCCCTTGTCATAGGTGAAATGGCCAACCGCCCGCTCGGTGATGCGCCCGCGGGCCCCTGCCTCTTCCCATGCCTCCTGTGCCGCCGCCCCCGAAAGCGACCGGCCACGCATCGGCCACCCTTTCGGGGTCACCCAGCGCCCCGTCCCGCGCGAGGTAATCAGCAGGACTTCGGTTTTTTCGCCGCGCCCGCGCGTGCACAGCGCCGCCACCTGCAAGGCGGCAGGGCGACGGCCCAGAAGACTGCCCAGCACATCCATCAGGCGGCGGATCATGACCTTTCCCTTTCCGCTTGCGTCGGTTCCTGCCAGAGCCGCCCTACCATGCGGCCCCCGCAGGCGCGATGTCCAGCAGCACCTCGGAGATCATCTCGACCAGCAACGCCGCATTCTGCAGGGAAAACCCTGCGCTGGGGCGCAAGGACAACCGCGCCCCCTCCGGTACAGGCAGCACCAACAGGTGTTCCAGCAAGCCTGCCCGCAGCTGTCGGGCCTTCTCCGCCCCGTCCGGCGGTGCGAAAACAAGGCCGATCTCTGCCGGTGCAGGGTCAATCGTGATCCCCCGAAACGGCAGCGCCGCCAGCCGGACGGCCAGAAAGGCCAGAACCTGCGGGTCCACCGCAACCGCTCCGTCCCCCTTACGGTCCAGCTCCTCACCATAAAGCCCGTCACAACAGAGATAACGGGTCTGCGCCGCATCCCAGCCCCAAGGGCCATCACGCCGGATCAGAGAGACCGCCTCACTCATCGCCACCCACCTTTCCTCGTAGGGCCTTCACCTCGCCACGGATCGTTTTGGCCTTCAGCCGCCGCCGCTGACTGCCCTTGGTGGGCTTGGTTGCGATGCGGCGCTTCGGACGATGGGTGGCCGCCAGCACCAGCTCGGCCAGCCGTTCGCGCGCCAATTCGCGGTTGCGCGACTGCGAGCGGGTTTCCTCACAGCGGATCAGCACCGCCCCGTCCTGTGTCCAGCGCCGCCCTGCAAGCGTTTTCAGCCGCGCCTTCACCATCGCGGGCAGGTGCGGCGAGCGCTCCGCCTCGAAGCGCAATTCGACCGCCGTCGAGACCTTGTTCACATTCTGCCCGCCCGGCCCTTGGGAACGGGTGAAGCTTTCGGTGATCTCCCAGTCGGCAATCGAAATCGTATCGGTGATTCTCAACATGGCGCGAAGGTAACGCGCCTGACGGCAATAGAAAGGCCCAAGCCGCGAAAACTGCGGATATCGCGGGCGGACCACCTGCCCCGCCAATTATCAGAACGATGCCCGAGACACGCCCCCCGCGACAGCCCTTGCCGCCACCGTCTTGCAGCACTAGGCTCGGGATACCGGCGATATCGCCTCAATGAATGGTTTCTACATGCTGATCGGCATTCTCAAGCTCGGGCCTATGGCCGAGCCGCTTCGCGAAAAACATGGCCAGTATTCTGACATGTTCCAGCGCCTCTTCTCCCGCTACGATTTCACCTATCGCATCTATGATGTGGACGAAAAAGGCGAACTGCCCGCCCGTCCCGATGAATGCGATGGCTGGATTCTCAGCGGCTCGAAATACGGTGCCTATGAAGACCACGCCTTTATCCCGCCGCTCGAAGCGTTCATCCGCAAGGTCGCGGCCTCGGGCGTGCCGATGGCGGGGATCTGCTTCGGGCACCAGATCATCGCACAGGCACTGGGAGGCAAGGTCGAGAAATTTGCAGGCGGCTGGGCCGTGGGCGCACAGCATTACCTGATCGACGGCACCCCCGTCACGCTGAACGCATGGCATCAGGATCAGGTGACGCAGATGCCGGAAGGCTTCGACTGTGTGGGCAGCAATGACTTCTGCCGCTATGCCGCAATGGTCAAGGGCAACCAGATTTTCACCATCCAGCCGCATCCCGAATTCGACGATGCGCTGATCGGCGATATGCTGGCCACCCGCCGCGACGGACCGATCCCGAATGCGCTGATTGACGCCGCCGAAACAAAACTGGACGAAAGCAAGAATTCGTCGGCCATCGCCGACCGCATCGCACAGATGTTCCTTGCCGCAGAAAAAAGGAAAACCGCATGAGCGACTGGATCAAGAAATGCCCGCAGGCCGCGCAGGACTATCTGGAAGGCCGGCGGCTGGACGAGGTCGAATGTATCGTCCCCGACATCGCGGGGGTTGCGCGCGGCAAGGCGATGCCTGCCTCGAAATTCGCGCATCAGAAACATTTCTACCTGCCGAACTCGATCTTCCTGCAAACCATCACCGGCGAGTGGACGGATAACCCCTCGGGGGCCTTTACCGAACCGGATATGATCCTGGAACCCGACTTCTCGACCGCCACGGCCGCGCCCTGGACCGCCGACTGGACGCTACAGGTGATCCATGACGTCAAAGATCAGGCCGGTAATCTGGTACCCATCGCGCCGCGCAATGTGCTCAAACGGGTGGTCGATCTGTATAAGGCCGAAGGCTGGACGCCGATTGTCGCGCCCGAGATGGAATTCTTCCTTGTGGCGCGCAATACTGACCCCAACCAGCCGATCATCCCGCCGATGGGCCGCACGGGGCGGCGCGCTGCGGCCAAACAGGCCTATTCGATGTCGGCGGTGGATGAATATGGCAAGGTGATCGACGATATCTATGACTTTGCCGAGATGCAGGGGTTCGAGATTGACGGCATCCTGCAGGAAGGCGGCGCGGGCCAGATCGAGATCAACCTCGCGCATGGCGACCCGATCGAGCTGGCCGACCAGATCTTCTTCTTCAAACGGATGATCCGCGAGGCGGCGCTGCGTCACGACTGTTTCGCCACCTTCATGGCCAAGCCCATCGAGGGCGAGCCGGGGTCGGCCATGCATATCCACCAGTCGGTGATCGACACCAATGGCAACAACATCTTCTCGGACGAGAAGGGCAACGAGACGGAAACCTTCCTGCATTGCATCGGCGGGCTGCAACGCCACCTGCCTGCGGTCATCGGGTTGCTGGCGCCCTATGTGAACAGCTACCGCCGCTACATTCCGGATTTTGCCGCCCCCATCAACCTTGAATGGGGCCGCGACAACCGCACCACGGGCCTGCGCGTACCGATCTCCAGCCCCGCTGCGCGGCGGATCGAGAACCGGCTGGCAGGGATGGATTGCAACCCCTATCTGGGGCTCGCGGCGACGCTGGCCTGCGCCTATCTGGGCATGAAGGAAAAACAGCTGCCCCGCCCCGAATATCTGGGGGACGCCTATTCCGGCACCGACGAGCTGCCTGCCAACCTCGGCGATGCGCTGGACCTTCTGGCCGGTCACGACCCGATCCGCGATGTGCTGGGCGAAGAGTTCTGCATTGTCTACGAGGCCGTAAAGCGCAATGAATACAAAGAGTTCCTTCAGGTCATCAGCCCGTGGGAACGCGAACACCTGCTGCTGAACGTCTGACAAGGCCCCCGATGAACCTGCTTTTTGTCAATGATACCACGGGCGAACATGCGCCCAGCTATTACGCCGCCACCGCTTTTTCAGACAAACGCCGCCCCAAGCTGCGCGGTGCGGAAAAAGCGGATGTCGCGATCATCGGTGGCGGGTTCACGGGGCTGTCGGCGGCCCTGCATCTGGCCGAACGCGGCTATTCGGTGCGCCTTGTCGAGGCGCATCGGGTGGGCTTCGGAGCCTCGGGGCGCAATGGCGGGCAGGTCGGCTCCGGCCAGCGGCTGGAACAGGACGATCTCGAGGCCGCCTATGGCCGCGAGATGGCGCATCGGCTGTGGGAATTCGGTCAGGAAGCCAAAGGCTTGGTCAAATGCCTGATTGCCGCGCATGATATTCCGGTGACCTTCCACGAGGGCATCGTGCATGCCTGCCTGCACAAGCACGAGGTCCGCCATTCCCACCATATGGCCGAGAAACTCTCCCGCGATTACGGCTATGATCTGGTCGAACCGCTGACCAAGAGCGAGTTGCAGGAAATCCTGCCCTCCGACCGCTATAAAGGCGGCGATATCGACCGCGGTGCCGGACATCTACATCCGTTGAACTTTGCCCAAGGGATTGCCCTTGCCGCCGAAAAGGCGGGGGCGGTGCTTTACGAGGAAAGCCATGTTCAATCGGTGGAAACGGGGCCAGAGGTCACCATCACCACCGATGACGGCGTGCTGCGGGCGGAGTATCTGGTGCTGGCCTGCAACGGCTATCTGGGCGATCTCAAGCCCAAGGTCGCGGCCCGCGTCATGCCGATCAACAATTTCATCGTCGCGACCGAGCCATTGGGCGCGCGGGCTTCGGAGGTGCTGCGCGAGCATGTCGCCGTGGCCGATACGAAATTCGTGGTCAATTACTGGCGGCTTTCGGAAGATAACCGGCTGCTGTTCGGGGGCGGCGAAAGCTATGGCTACCGTTTTCCCGACATCGTGAAAACCGTGCGCAAACCGATGCTTGAGGTCTATCCCGGCCTCAAGGATATCCGGATCGACTATGCATGGGGCGGGACTTTGGCAATTACCATGAACCGCATGCCCGCCTTCATCCGCCCTGCAGGCGATAACATCCTGTCGGCCTCGGGGTTTTCGGGGCATGGGGTCGCAATGGGGGTGCTGGCGGGGCGGATCATGGCCGAAGCGATCAGCGGTCAGGCCGAGAAATTCGACATCTTCGCATCCCTGAATGTTCCGAAATTCCCCGGTGGCGCGATGCTGCGCAGTCCGCTTCTGGCAGCCGCGATGACATGGTATGCGATGCGCGACCGGCTGGGCCTGTAACGGCCCCACCAGCAACGCCCCCGGCCAGAAGGGGAATTTGCTGCGGCTCTTGTAAGCCTGCACACGGGTTGACACATTAGTTTCACTTGGCCTTAGCATACTGCTCGGGCAATGAAGCTGCAAATTGTGTCAGGAGACCCTCATGCCACGCGATGCACAGATCGCCCCCAACTGCTATGACGCCGAGCCGATCCCCGAAGCCGCCCGCGCCGAGATCGACCGCCTGCTGACCACGGGAGACCTGTTCCGCTATACCTCCGAAGGCTCGACTGTCGCGCGGCTCGAAGAGGCCTTTGCCGCCCATATGGGGGTCCGCTATGCGGTGGCTGTGTCCAGCTGTTCGCAGGCGCTGTTTCTGGCGATGAAGGCGCTGGATCTGCCTTTGGGCGCGCGGGTTCTGGTGCCGGCCTTCACCTTTGCCGCCGTGCCCTCGGCCATCGTTCATGCGGGCTGCGTGCCGGTTCTGGTCGAAGTGGGCGAGGATTTCCGCATCGACCTTGAGGATTTCGCCGCCAAGATCGCCAGCGCCGATGCCGTGTTGATCAGCCATATGCGGGGCCATACCTCGGATATGGATGCCATCATGGAACAGGCCGAGGCGCATGGCCTGCCGGTGATCGAGGATGCCGCCCATAGTCTTGGCACCCGCTGGCACAACCGCAAGATCGGCACGATCGGGCGCATTGGCTGTTTCTCTTTCCAAAGCTACAAGCTGTTGAACGCGGGCGAAGGTGGGGTGATGATCACCGATGACCCCGATCTGGCCGCACGCGCCATCATCATGTCGGGCGCCTATGAGCATAACTGGAAAAAGCACTCGGGCCTGATGACGCGCTGCGAGGCGTGGCAGAACAAGCTGCCGCTCTATAACTGCCGGATGCAGAACCTGTCGGCGGCGATCCTGCTGCCGCAGATCGGGGAGATCCCCCGCCGCGCGCGCGATGGGCTGCGCAACCATGACCATGTGGCCGCCCGTCTGGGAGAAAGCCGCTGGCTGAAGGTGCCGCCTGCTCTGCCGCCTGAAACCCGCGCGCCGGATTCGCTGCAATTCCTGCTGGCAGGGGAATGGAGCGACGACGAGGCCCGCGCTTTTCAGGCCGAGGCAAAAGCACGGGGGGTCTCGGTGTCGGTCTTCGGGCTATCGAGCGATAACGCCCGCGCCTTCTGGAACTGGCAGTTTTTGGGCGATCTGCCCGAGCTGCCCAAGACCCGCGCCATGCTGATGCGCGCCTGTGACATCCGCCTGCCGGCGCGGCTGACGCAGCCCGATCTGGAGTTCATCTCGGAGGCTCTGCTAGAGGCCGTGGCCCAAATCAAACCCGCCTGAAGAAAAAGCCGGAGCGTGAGGCTCCGGCTTTCCACTTTTTCAGACCAAATATTCGGACAGATTATTCGGCAGCATAGCCCGAGATCGCGATCACATCGCAGAACTCTTCGATGCCCCAGCGCCCGCCTTCGCGCGCACGACCCGAGGCCTTGATCCCGCCGAAGGGCGAACCCGCCCCGCGTGACTGGCCGTTCAGTTCGATCATGCCCGCCTGAAGCTGCATGGCCATGCGGCGCAGACGCTCAGGGTCTTGGGTCTGTGCATAGTTGGTCAGCCCGTATTCGGTGTCATTGGCCACTTTCACAGCCTCTTCTTCCGTATCGAAGGGCATGATCGACAGCACCGGTCCGAAGATCTCTTCGTTCATGATGCTCATATCCGGCGTACAATCGGCAAAGACCGTCGGGCGGACGTAATAGCCGCGGTTCACACCCTCGGGCAGACCCGGACCACCGGCCAGAAGGGTCGCGCCCTCGGCAATGCCCTTCTCGATCAACCCTTGGATCTTGTCGTATTGCGACTTGTTGATCACCGGACCGATATGTTTGCCATGCTCGCGCGGGTTGCCGACCTTGGTTTCCTCGGCGACTTTCTTCGCGATTTCCAGCGCTTGCGGATAGATCGCGCGCTCGACCAGCATACGCGAGGGCGCATTGCAGCTTTGGCCGGAGTTGTTGAACATATGCTTCACGCCACGTTCAACGGCCTTGTCATCGGCATCGGCAAACACAAGGTTCGCGCCCTTGCCACCCAGCTCAAGCGCGACGCGCTTCAGCGTCTCGGCGGCGTTTTTCGAGATCGCACGGCCTGCGCGGGTGGAACCCGTGAAGGAGATCATCTCGATATCCACATGGCCCGAAAGCGCGGTGCCCACGCCCATGCCATCGCCGTTCACAAGGTTGAACACGCCTGCGGGGATGCCCGCCTCATGCACGAATTCGGCGAAGAGCATCGAGCTGAGCGGCGCCTCTTCCGAAGGCTTCAGCACCATGGTGCAGCCCGCCACAAGCGCCGGCGCCACCTTCAGCGTGACCTGATTCATCGGCCAGTTCCACGGGGTGATCAGACCCACAACGCCAATCGGCTGATAGCCGATCATCGCGCCCGGAGTGCCATCGCCCAGCGGGTGCAGCCACTCGAAGGATTTCGCCGCGGTCAGGCAGTTGGTGATATGGCTGATACCGGCACCGGCCTGCGCGGCGAAGGCCAGATCGATCGGCGCGCCCATTTCAAGGCTGATCGCCTCGGCCATCTCCTGCTGGCGGGCCTTATAGACCTCGAGCAGACGCTCGACATAGGCGATACGCTCGGCGGGGGGCGTCGCGCGCCATGCAGGCAGCGCGTCCTTGGCGGCCTTGACGGCGACATCGACATCGGCACTGGTGCCAAGGCTGATAATGGCGCAGGCTTCTTCGGTGGACGGATCAATGACGTCGTGGTCGCGCGGGGCCAGCGGCGCAACCCATTCACCATTGATGTAAAACTGACGTTTCTCGATCATGAGCAGACTCCTATTTCGCGCGCAGCCTGTCTGAAAGCGGCCAGAGACGCAAGGGACCGAAAGCGCATTCCGCCATGCAAAGCGGGAATAGAGCCGTGCAAATTTGCGCAATTCAATGGCACAGGCTGGGCAAAGCCGGAGGCTGCGCCTATATCTGGGGCAGAGATTTCAGATGGAGGACTCTATGGGACTGCGCATCAACGATATCGCCCCCGATTTCACCGCGCCTTCGACCGAAGGCGAGATCAAGTTTCACGATTACATCGGCGATGGCTATGTCGTGCTGTTCTCGCATCCGCGTGACTTCACCCCTGTTTGCACCACCGAATTCGGCGCTGTCGCACAGTTGGCCGATGAATGGGCCAAGCGGAACACCAAGGTTATCGGTGTGTCGGTGGACACGGTCGAAGAGCATGTGAAATGGAAAAACGACATCGAGTCCTTCTCGGGCGCGAAAGCCGGTTTCCCGATCATCGACGACACCTCGCTCAATGTGTCGAAAGCCTATGACATGCTGCCCGCAGATTTCTATCTGCCCGAAGCCAACCGCACCCCCGCCAATACCGCGACCGTGCGTACCGTCTATATCATCGGGCCGGACAAGAAGGTCCGCCTGACGATGACCTACCCGATGTCGGTGGGCCGCAACTTCGCCGAGATCCTGCGCGCGCTGGATGCTGTTCGGGCAACCGATGGCGTGCCGTTTGCCACCCCCGCAAACTGGGTGCCGGGGCAGGACGTGATCGTGGCGCTTTCGGTGTCGGATGACGATGCCAAGGCGAAATACGGCGATCTGGATATCAAGCTGCCCTATCTGCGTTTCGCAAAACAGCAGAACTGAAACACGGCACATGATTTAAAAAAGCCCGCATCGATATGCGGGCTTTTTTATGGTCTTGGCTCAACTGCGCGGCTCGGGCAGGCCGTAATGGCCCATCATGCCCGCGATTGCCTGATCATTGCCCCGCGTCTCTTCGTTGATATTGAAGGACTTCAGGCTGACCTCCTGCGAGCCCGGCCATTCGATGATCCGCGTCCGCCCCCCGACATGCCGGATCAGCGTGCCCTGCATCCGTGCCATCCAGTAAAGCCAGACATCATCGGCCATCGGCGCGAGCGTCATGAACAGCTCTTTGCGCGTCACATCCTTATACAGGCTATGGGGCGGGTAAAGCACCCCATGCACCCCCGTCAGAAACACATCCGCGGCGCTTTCCGTTTCCGAGATATTCTTTTGCCACGCGCCATAGGGCAGAGGCTGCCCGTCCCTAACCGTAAACCGATGGGCGCGGTGCACCATAATCTGGCGCGGAGACGCCTTGGCGGCCTCGACCAGCCGCTCCAGCCAGTCGCGAGGGTAATAGACATCGTCATCGAAGGTCACGATGGTCGCCTCCGGATAGGCCAGAAGCGTCGGGATGATCTTCATATACGAGCGCAGGAACTCATGGCTGCGGATACTCAGTCCCGGCAAGGCACGGATGGCAGGCGGCAGTTGTTCTTCATGGCCGGGTTCCAGCCACAAGATAACCTCGTCAGGAGCAACGCTCTGCGTCAGGATCGAGCGCAGCGTGATCTCCAGCGAGCCGAAACGTGGCGGATAGCTGGTCAGCGACACGATCAGGCGCCCCGCCAGCCCATGCGGCATGCCCTGCCCCTTGCGAGACAGAACCTCGCGCCGTGCCTTGGCCACGCGCCTGCGCCATTTCAGATAGCGAAACCAGTTCGGCTCAGCCATTCGGGGCCTCCCATGCCTGTTTCAGCCAAGAGACATCCCCGATCCGGCGATACCATTTCCCGCCCCGCCCGTTCAGCGCATCGGTCATTTTGGGATTGCCCGCGAAACAGACGATCTTGGCGCCCTCCGGCAGCGTGGGATCGGCCAGATAGCTTTTCAGCCCGCGCGGCACGCAATCATTCTTGAAACTCACGCACCAGCCCTTGGGCCAATAGGCCAGATGACCATGCTTTGCCAGTTGCGCCGACTGGAACTGCTGGCTGATCTCGTAATCACGGGTCGCGGCCTCGGGATCGGCCAGATAGGCGTCAAGGATATAGCCATGCGCGCCGATTTCGTAACGGAAGACCGAGCTGTTGCCGACCGAATGCAGGAAGGCATCGCGTTCGGCATTCACCTTGCGCAGGGGCTTGTGCCGGAAAAGATCATCGTCGCGGATGATGCGGAAGGGGCCGTCCAGCTCGAAAAACGCATCGAGCGGCCCCACGATCACCTGATCAAGGTCGAGAAACAGCGCCGTCCCCGATAGCCCCGCCAGATCCTCGCGAAACAGCGCCAGCTTGCGCCAACGGGTGTCGGTCTTGCCCTTCGCCAAGCCCAACTCGGGCAAAGGCAACGCCTCGATCCGGCTGTCCAGCCCCGAGGCATCATCGGTAAAGCAGATGAACCGGTGCGGGCGGCCCAGATGCTGCCGCACCCCCGCCGCCAGCCGGTTGACATATTCGGGACCATAGAGCGTGCCCCATTTCATGGTGAGGATCAGCACCGGATCGGTCATCCCGCTCTCCCTAGAGATTTCAGTTCTTGTCCCAGACCGCGACCTCATCGCGGATTGCGGGCGGAAACTCGGCTTCCAGCCCCAGTTCAAGGATCTTGGCCCGTGCCCCGATCATTTCAGCCACCCGCTGTTTTTTCAGGAAAGGAAAGCCCAGAGACCGCATCACATAGGGATGCAGCGCCGTAGAAAAGACAAAAAGATTGGTTGCCTCGATCTTGTCGCTCAGCGCATCACGGATCTGAAGCGCGGTCATATCCCCCCGCTCGAGAAGCGGCTGGATAATCCGCGCATCATGGCGCTTCACGCTGCATTGCAGGCGCAAGATCGCGTCCATCATCTCTTCATCGTCGAGATTGATCAGGAAATCGCGCACCTCTGCCCAGCTATGCAACCCGCCAACGCTGAAACCGAGATCCGCAAAATGGTTGGCAAGTTTCAACTCGCGCATCTTGATCACAAGGCGCTTGTCATTAACGATCGACATCTTGCGCCAATACCGGTCAAATCGCGGGTCCTGCACAACCTTCTGCGAGAAGCGGAAGAAATAGGACTGCACATGGGTCCGGTGATGGTTTCCCGCCTTCCGGTGCCGCCAGTCCAGATCGACAAACAACCCCCAGACATCTTCGGGCGCAGCACGGCTTTGGTCGATCACATCGGAGTCTTCCGAAAGCGGGAACCACATACTGTCATTCATGACATAGAGGTTGCGCGGGGCCATCTTGCGGTCGAGAACCTGCAAGACGCCCTCGCGATAGCCACCAAAATCATAGCCGATATTCGGGCGCTCCACGATGAGACGGGTCAGCGGGGAAAGCTTTGCCTTATCGGCATCGGAGATCTTGGTATTCGAGACCAGAACCACCGACAGCCCCTGCTTGGCCAGCCAGTCGAGTTGCCAATAGGTCGACGCCAGAATGCCTTTAGGCTGATAGACCAGCAAAACGACCACATCCTGCGTTGCGACCTGCTGCCCTTCGATCACATGAACCTTACGACTGCGCTGCAAATCACAGATCATGCGCGTCACATGCCCCCAGTAGGGCATGAACTTGAAATAAATCTGACGCCCGAGCCGTTTTATTTCACGAACAAATTTTTCCGAGGGGGTTTTCTTGGGCGGCAAATAGGATGTCTGCGTCACTGTCCTGCTCCACAGGCCATTGCACGAAAGCGCGCGGGGCAAAGGGCCTGAAATAGTAAATGAGGGGCATGAACCACGCCCCTCACAATCATCGAAAAGCGCAGATCAGTCTGCTTTTTCTTCTTTTTTCTCCGGCGCGATTTCTTCGCCGGTTTCTTGGTCGACCATCTTCATGCCAAGGCGCACCTTGCCGCGATCGTCGAAGCCCAGCAGTTTGACCTTCACCTCTTGACCCTCTTTGAGGATATCCGAGGGGTGGTTCAGGCGCTTGTTGGCGATCTGCGACACGTGGACGAGGCCGTCACGCTTGCCGAAGAAGTTCACGAAGGCGCCGAAATCGACGAGCTTCACGACTTTACCGGTGTAGATCTTGCCTTCTTCCGGCTCTGCCACGATCGAATAGATCATGTCATAGGCCTTCTTGATGGCTTCACCATTGGCCGAGGCGATCTTGATGATGCCGTCGTCATTGATGTCGACCTTCGCGCCCGAGGTTTCCACGATCTCGCGGATGACCTTACCGCCCGAGCCGATCACTTCACGGATCTTGTCGGTCGGGATCTGCATCGTTTCGATGCGCGGTGCGTGCTCGGAGAACTCGGTGCGGCCCGCGGACAGCGCCTTGTTCATCTCGCCCAGAATGGTCATACGGCCGTCTTTGGCCTGCGCCAGAGCCTGCTCCATGATCGCGGGGGTGATGCCTGCAACCTTGATGTCCATCTGCAGCGAGGTGATGCCGTTCTCGGTACCCGCCACTTTGAAGTCCATATCGCCAAGGTGGTCTTCGTCACCCAAGATGTCGGTGAGCACCGCATAGCGACCGTCGTCTTCAAGGATCAGACCCATCGCAACGCCTGCCACCGGAGCTTTCAGCGGAACGCCCGCATCCATCATCGACAGCGAGCCGCCGCAGACCGAAGCCATCGAGGAAGACCCGTTCGATTCGGTGATCTCGGAGACAACGCGGATGGTATAGGGGAAGTCGGTTGCTGCCGGCAGCACCGCTTGCAGCGCGCGCCATGCCAGCTTGCCGTGACCGATTTCACGACGGCCCGGCGAGCCCACACGGCCAACTTCGCCCACCGAATAGGGAGGGAAGTTATAGTGCAGCAGGAAGTTCGAGCGGTAGTTGCCTTCCAGCGCGTCGATGATCTGCTCGTCATCGCCGGTGCCCAGCGTGGTCACGACCAGACCTTGGGTCTCGCCACGGGTGAACAGAGCCGAACCGTGGGTGCGCGGCAGGATGCCCACTTCCGAGGTGATCGGACGCACGGTGGTTTTGTCACGACCGTCGATACGGGCGCCACCATTGATGATGTCACCGCGCAGGATGCCCGATTCCAGCTTCTTGATCGCCGAACCGAGATTCGCGTCTTCGCGATCTTCTTCCGACAGCGCTTCTTTAATTGCGGTCACGGCAGCAGAGATCGCATTCGAACGCTCTTGCTTGTCCTTGATCGCGAAGGCGGCGCGCATCTGGGTCTCGCCAGCCGCTTTGACCTTGCCATAAAGCTCGTCATAATTCGGCGGAACGAAGTCGAAGGGCTCTTTCGCGCAGGCTTCGGCCAGATCGATGATCAGGTCCAGAACCGGCTGCATCGCGTCATGGCCAAACTTGACCGCGCCGAGCATTTCTTCTTCCGACAGCTCGTAAGCTTCGGATTCCACCATCATAACGGCGTCTTTGGTGCCTGCGACAACCAGATCGAGGCGCTGCTCGGGGTTGTTGCGCAGTTGGGTCATGTCCTCGCATTCGGGGTTGAGGATATATTCCCCATCCACGAAGCCAACACGGGCCGCTGCGATCGGGCCCATGAAGGGCACGCCCGAGATGGTCAGAGCCGCCGAGGCCGCGATCATCGCGACGATATCGGGCTCGTTGACCAGATCGTGGCTGAGCACGGTGCACATGACCAGAACTTCATGCTTGAAGCCCGGAACGAACAGCGGGCGGCAGGGACGGTCGATCAGACGCGCGGTCAGCGTCTCTTTTTCCGTCGGGCGTGCTTCGCGTTTGAAGAAGCCACCCGGGATCTTACCGGCTGCATAATATTTCTCTTGGTAGTGAACCGTAAGCGGGAAGAAATCTTGACCCGGCTTCGGTGCCTTGGCGAAGGTCACATTGGCCATGACCGAGGTTTCGCCCAGCGTGGCGATCACGGTTCCGTCGGCCTGACGTGCCACCTTGCCGGTTTCCAGCGTCAGGGTCTCTTCGCCCCACTGGATGGATTTTTTCGTAACGTTGAACATTCAGCGTATCCTGTCTGGAAACCTCACAGGCGTATCCCGTGGGCTCCCGTTTGCATGGCGGCCCCATTGCCGCCGCCCCTCTATCCTGTGCATGTGCCCCGGGGGCTCGGGCGTCACGTCTCAGATGCCTCGCCTCATACAGGAAAATGCGGCTTATGAAAAGCAATCCTTGCATGCCCTCTGCCGCTCTTCGGGAAAGGCGGCTGCCAACGTTCCCCGTGAAACATTGCCCCAATGAAAAAAGCCGCAGCAAATGCCGCGGCCTTTTCCTTTTTCTGTGTCGCGCCTTATTTTGCGCGGTATTCGCCGGCATCCCGTGTGATCAGCGTCACCACGACAATAGCAACGAAAGCCGCCACAAACCCCGGAATGATCTCGTAAAGACCGGTCGACGCCGCCAGACCCGAATAGATCCAGAAGATCACCGTTCCGGCACCGACAACCAGACCGGCCAGCGCGCCTGCCCCGTTCATGCGCGGCCAAGTCAGCGCAAGGATCACCAGCGGGCCAAAGGCCGCACCGAAACCGGCCCAGGCATTGGACACAAGCCCCAGCACTTCGGAGCCCGGATCACGGGCGATCCAGATCGCGACCGCGCCGACAAGAACCGTCGCCAGACGCCCGACATTCACCAGAGCGCGGTCGGAGGCGGTACGATTGAGCACGATGCGGTAGAAATCTTCCGAGATCGACGAGGCCGAAACCAGAAGCTGCGAGGACACGGTCGACATGATCGCCGCCAGAAGGGCTGCGTAGAGGAAGCCGGTGACCAGCGGATGGAACAGCAGGTTCGACAGCAGGATGAAGATGGTCTCGGGGTCATCAACGGTGATGCCGTTGCGCTCTACATAGGCGCGACCGAAGATCCCCACGCCGATCGCCCCCAGCAGCGAGATTGCCATCCAGCCCATGCCGATATTACGGGCCTTCGGTACATCCGCGACCGAGCGCACAGCCATGAACCGCACGATGATATGCGGCTGGCCGAAATAGCCCAGCCCCCATGCCATCGCCGAGAGCCAGCCAATCGCGGTCAGGCCATGCGTCATCGACAGATAGCCCTCCTGCATATCCGACAAGCGTGCCGCAGCCTGATCAACGCCATTGCCCTGCCCCATATACAGGATCACGGCAGGCATGATGATCAGCGCCAGCATCATGATGAAGCCCTGCACGAAGTCGGTCAGCGACACGGCAAGGAAGCCACCGATGACCGTATAGACCAGAACGATGCCCAGCGTGATGCACACGCCCACCATATAGTCACCGCCGAAGGCGCTGGCATAAAGCTTGCCGCCGCCGACCAGGCCCGACGCCGTATAGACCGCAAAGAACACCACGATGATGATCGCGGACACCATGCGCAGCGCGGTGGCATGGGTCGGGAAGCGGTTGGCAAGGAAAGCCGGAATGGTCAGGCTGTTGGAATAGCGCTCGGTCTGCTCGCGCAGGCGCGGTGCCACGATGATCCAGTTGAACAGCGCCCCGATGAACAGGCCGATGCCGATCCAGGCTTCGACCAGACCCGATGCGTAAAGTGCGCCCGGCAACCCCAGCAGGAGCCAGCCGCTCATATCCGAAGCGCCCGCCGACAGGGCCGCAACCGACGGCGGCAGATCACGGCCACCCAGCATATACTCTTCGGAATTCGATGTGGATTTACGCCATGCGTAAACGCCGATGCCCAGCATCAATGCAAAATAGGCGATGAGACTGATCCAGATACCGATACTCATCAATTCCCCCTCTGTTTTTCGTTACGGGTCTCTTGCACGGACCAGCCAAAAAACGAAGAAAAAAGACATAACACACAGCTAGATCATGCAAATAAGTCAAATAGACCATATGGCACACTCACATTGGTCACTATGATCAGATATTGGGCTGATTTGGTCGATTTGCACTTTTGTCAAAATGCCAAAATTTTCAGCATATCTTTGCATAATGATTCGCCAGACCGCGCAAAAAGAAAACGCCCGCTGAAACCAGCGGGCGTCCCGATCCTTACAGACCAGCGCGAGGCGCTTAGCGACGGATACCCAGACGCTCGATGAGCGATTGGTAACGTGCTTCTTCTTTGCCCTTCAGGTAGTCCAGCAGCTTACGGCGCTGAGCAACCAGCATCAGAAGGCCACGACGCGAGTGGTTGTCCTTCTTGTGGGTTTTGAAGTGCTCGGTCAGGTTGGCAATACGCTTGGTCAGGATTGCAACTTGCACTTCGGGCGAACCGGTGTCGCCTTCTTTGGTTGCATATTCTTTGATCAGGGCGTTCTTGTCTTCGACGGTGATCGACATCGGAATCTCCTTGGTTAAGGGTGGGGGCACAAGCCGGGATGTCGTCCAGCAAGGTCCATAAAACACGCTCTCTTGCAAAAGCGATGGGCGCCTTTACACCGAATCCGCTCAAAAATAAAGGGGCAATCAGCCAAAGCCGGTCTGCTGTTCGAAAACAGCACGGGTAACCAGTTGCAGATCTTCCAGCGAGAGCCCCTCTGCCCCCTGCACCTGCGCCACGCGCTGGCCGTCAAGCGTCACCCATGTGCCCTGTGCATCCTCTTCCAGTGTCAGGCTGGGCGAAAGCGACTGCGCCGGATCATAGACCACAAGGAGACGGTCCTCTTGCGCATCGAAATCGGAAATCACGGCAGGGCGATCGGCTGAAATCCAGGACCCGAGTGCAAAACTGTCCGCATCTTCCCCGCCAGAGAGACTGTCGCCGCTGCCCGCCACAAGCGTGTCGGCCCCCGTGCCGCCATTCAGATAATCCGCGCCATCCTGATCCTCCTCGGGATCGGACGCACCGATCAGAAGATCATCGCCGCCATTGCCATCCAGCTCGTCCGCACCGGCCCCGCCATGCAGCGTATCCTGCCCCGCCCCGCCTTGCAGGACATCATCGCCCGCGCCCCCCGAAAGGAGATCATCGCCTTCGCCGCCCTGCAGACAATCCTCGCCCGCCTCACCCGACAGCGTGTCCTGCCCCGGCCCGCCACGCAGAAGATCCGCCCCGTCCGCGCCCCGCAGGCTGTCATCGCCACGCTCTCCCGACAGGGTGTCCTCTCCCGCCTCGCCCCAAAGGGCGTCATCGCCCTCGCTGCCCCAAAGCTGGTCGTCGCCCGCACCGCCATACAGGCTGTCATTCCCGCCATAGCCGTTGATCTGGTCATCGCCCCCGGCCCCGCTGACATGGTCATCCTCCGCACTGCCGGACAGGATCTGGTCTTCGACCACAGCATCGGCCGAAGCCTCGTCCGCTTCGGGAGCGGCAAGATGGTCCTCCTCCGTGTCCTCCGAACGGTGACTGCCCACAAAAGCCGCCCCTGCACCGGCCATCAACAGACCGACCAACCCTGTAAAGAACAACATCCCATTCTCCTCGCGGCACCTGCGCGCGAGAACATTACAGCAACACCCGCAGATTCCCTAAGGGCAAAATAAGCGGTGGTGATGAAAAATCCACGGATGGTTAAGTCAGGCCCAGAGCACCGGCTGCTGCGCATAACCGATATAGAGCGGATGTTTCGGCGCACCGGCCTGCGTCAACCCAAGATGATAGAGCGCCCGATCCGCCCCGCGCAGCAGCGCCTCCACCGCCGCTCCGCGCCCCAGATGCGCGCCATGCGCCCCCCATGCGCAGATCACACGGTCCTGCGGGCCGGACACCCAGTCGAGGCTCTCCAGAATGGCACGGTCGTTTTCGGGGCCGACAGGGTCGGGCTGGGCGCGCATCACCTTGGGATCGGTCGCGCGATAGGCGAAGATATTGGTCACCCGAAAGGCACCAAAGCCCAGAACCCGCGCGCGCCTCTCGCAGCGTTCGACGGTCGGGTCGTTCTGCACCTCGGTCGCGGTCGAGGGGTTGAGCATGACAAACAGCGCCCTCGGCCCCTCGGGGTCCCAGACACGGGTGAGAAGATAACGATACTGCTCGTCGTCGGAATAGACCGCCACCGAGGCCGCATCGCCTTTCAGGAATTCACGCGTAATCATGGGGCATCCTCTCGCCAAGGAAAAGGCCGGAGGAGATCCACCGGCCCGTCAGGTTACAGGTTGAACACGCGGCTCGGGTGCAATTCGCCCGCCTTGTAGACCCCCACGGCCAGGGGCACGCCCTCATAGGACACCCAAGCCTCGTCACCATATTCGCAGGCCGAGGCCAGAACCATGCCCGGATTGCCATTGCGCAGACGGACCGCGCCATCGGGTGTGCATTTCAGCTCGGGCAGGTCGGCCAGACCGATCTCCAGCGGCAGGACCTTGGCATCAAGCTCGGGCGTCTTGGCAAGCTGGTCAACCTCGTCAAGGCTGACCCCCTGCGCCGCCTCGAACGGGCCGGACCATTCGCGCCGGAGCCAGAGCACATGGCCCAAGCACCCCAGCGCCTGCCCCAGATCGCGGGCGATCGAGCGCACATAACCACCCTTGCCACAGACCATCTCAAGCTCGATCGTATCGGCATCCACGCGCGAGACCAGTTCGAGGCTCTCGACCCAGAGGGGGCGCGCGGCCAGTTCCATCTCCTCGCCCTTACGGGCCAAGGCATAGGCACGCTCGCCATCCACCTTCACGGCGGAAAACTGCGGCGGCACCTGCATGATATCGCCGGTGAATTGCGGCAGAGCGGCACGGATCTCGTCATCGCTCGGGCGCGTCTCGGAGGTCTCGATCACCTCGCCCTCGGCATCATCGGTATTGGTGGCCGCCCCAAGACGCACCTGAAAACGGTAGCATTTATCGGCATCGGTAATATAGGGCACAGTCTTCGTGGCCTCGCCCAGGGCCACGGCCAGAACCCCCGTTGCCGCAGGGTCCAGCGTGCCCGCATGGCCCGCCTTCTTCGCGCCAAGCGCCCAACGCACCTTGTTGACAACGGATGTCGAGGTCATCCCCGCAGGCTTGTCGATGATCAGCCAGCCCGAAACATCGCGACCTTTTTTACGTGCCATTGCCTTGTCCGCCCTTCGCTTGCGCCCGTTTGCAAGGCGTCCTGCTAGCCGAAGGGGGACGGATGGTCAACCGGCCCCTATCCGGCCCTTATTCAGACTGTGATGCAGCAGGCTTGGCCGCGCGCACCAGCCCGACAATCGGCCCCATCGGCACACCGAAATCGGCGCGGTTTTCCGACGGATCGACCAACCGCGAGATCTTGCCATCGAAATAAAGCGCATTGCGTGCGCCCAGCTTGTCGCGGAACAGGCGCGCGAACAGGTGGAAGTTCACCGGCGTTTCGGAAATGGCGAACCACGCGTGCTGGCCATCGGCAGACACACCCACCCCGTTACGGATGTTCAGACTATCACTGTCGGGCAGAAACTTCGGATGCAGAGCCCCGTCGATCACCAGCATCGGCCCCGATTGCGTCGCGTATTTGCACGCGGGCGGATTGTCGCGATAGCTGCGCGATTCGATAACCTGCAGCCGGTCCTCGCCGATGCAGAAAACCCCGTTCGGCAGCAGGCCGAAATTGCCCGGCCCCTCGGAGGTCACAATCGGACGTTCTTCCCGCCCCTGCTCCACGAACAGCCCCACGGGGCGGCGATCCGCATGATACATGCCCGCATTCATCGCGAAGGCCAGAACCTCGTCCGGCTTGAGCTGCTCGGTCAGGCGGTCGGGCGTGCCGATCAGCGCGCCCTGCGGATCATTCCACCACAGCCGCAGATCATCGCCAGCCTCCGCCTCGCAGACGGTAAAGACGGCCGAGTCGAACTCGACCCGATGGCACGGGTCATCGGAGGCCGCCAGAACCGGCCCCGCCCCCATTGCCAGAACTCCCAGAAAGGCGAGTTCAGTCCAGATCTTCGTCATCTTCGTCATCGTGACGGGCCACATCGCGCTGCACCTTCTCATCCGAGAACAAACGGCGGGTTTCATCCATGCGGTCATAGGTCTCGTCCAGACGGAACCGCAGATCGGGGGTGAATTTCAGGGTCAGGCTCTTGCCCACCATATGGCGGATCTCGCCCTTGTTGCGGGCCAGCGCCTTGATCAGGCCTTCCTCGCCCTTGCCGCCCAGAGGGGTAACATAGGCGGTCGCGACTTTGAGATCGGGCGAACAGCGCACCTCCCCCACCGTCACGGACACGCCGGACAGGTCGGGATCATGCACATCGCCGCGCAGCAGGATGTCAGACAACGCACGACGGATCAGCTCGCCCACGCGGAGCTGCCGTTGAGAGGGCCCTTCGGCCGAAGTGAAGCGGTTCTTTGCCATACTCCGCACATACTCATTTGCCGCGTCTCGTGCAATGGCCGCGTGGCCCCTGTGCGCGGCGCAAGGTCGCATGAGGCTTTGCCAAGCCCCTGCCCGCAGGATAAGCAAGAGCCCAACTGAAAGGCCAATAACGAAAGAGAGAACCATGGGTGAACTTCCGGGCATCGTCATCACCGGCGCGTCGGGCCGTATGGGGCAAATGCTGATCCGCAGCGTCGTGGCGTCGGATAAGGCGCGCCTTGTGGGCGCGGTCGTGCGGGCGGGCCATGACTGGGCCGGCCGCGATCTGGGCGCGCTGATGGGCTTGGGCCACGGCGTCGTGGTGACCGACGATGCGCTTGAGGCCTTTGCCAAGGCGCAGGCGGTGATCGATTTCACCACGCCCGAAGCCACGCTGGAATTTGCCGAACTGGCAGCCCAGGCCCGCGCGACCCATGTGATCGGCACCACGGGCTTTACCGACGCCCAGCTCGAGGCGCTGAAGCCTGCCGCCTTCCACGCCGTGCAGGTGCGCGCAGGCAATATGAGCCTTGGGGTCAACCTGCTGACCCAGTTGACGAAAAAGGTTGCTCAGGCGCTGGATGAGGATTGGGATATCGAGGTGATCGAAGCCCACCATAACCGCAAGGTCGATGCGCCCTCGGGCACTGCGCTGATGTTGGGTGAGGCCGCCGCCGAAGGCCGTGGCATCACGCTTGCCGACCATAAGGAATCGGGGCGCGACGGCATTACAGGTGCGCGCGAGAAAGGCGCCATCGGGTTTTCGGCCATTCGTGGCGGCGATATCGTGGGCGAACATGACGTGCTGTTTGCCGGCATGGGCGAACGGATCGTGCTGCGCCATATCGCCACCGACCGCGGCATCTTTGCCCGTGGCGCGGTGAAGGCCGCGCTCTGGGGGCAGGACAAAGACCCCGGTCAATATGACATGATGGATGTGCTGGGGCTTTAAGCCCCACGCGAACCGCAAGGCGGGCCAATCTGCCGCATGGTGAGACCCAAAGCAGGCCCGTTTCGCATCTGCTTCCCGATAGGTACTCTTCGGGCTGGCGGGCATCGGGCCTGCCCCACCCCTGAGCAACAGACGGGGCCTCGCAACGGCCTTTGCCACCGGATCCACGCGCATAAAAAAGGCGGCCACGCGGGCCGCCTTTTTCTTTTGGATCTCAGACCGCCGATCAGAGCGAGCGTTCGATCTCTTCGCGCTCGAAGATCTCGATCACATCGCCGGGACGGATATCTTCGTAGCGTTCGAACGCCATACCGCATTCCTGACCGGAAATGACTTCCTTGACCTCGTCCTTGAAGCGCTTGAGCGTCTTCAGCGTGCCTTCGTGGATCACCACGTTGTCGCGCAGCAGACGCACGCCAGCCGAACGGCGGGCAACGCCTTCGGTGACCAAGCAGCCTGCGACCTTGCCGACGCCGGTGACCTTGAAGACTTCCTTGATCTCGGCATAGCCGATGAAGTTCTCGCGGATCTCTGCCGACAGAAGGCCCGATGCGGCCGCTTTGATGTCATCCACCAGATCATAGATGATCGAGTAATAGCGGATCTCGACACCCTTCTGGTTGGCCGAGCTACGCGCCGGAGCATTCGCACGCACGTTGAAACCGATAACCGGAGCCTGGCTTGCTTCGGCCAGACCGATATCGGATTCGGTGATCGCGCCCACACCCGAATGGATGACGCGCACGCGCACCTCGTCGTTGCCGATCTTTTCAAGCGCCTGAACGATGGCCTCGGTCGACCCCTGCACGTCGGCCTTGACCACAACGGCCAGTTCCGAAACGCTTTCATCGGCCTTGGCTTTCGCCATCAGCTGTTCCAGCGTGGTGGCGGCACCGGCTGCGGCACGTTTGTCCTTGGCCGCCGAGATACGGTAATCCGCGATCTCGCGGGCCTGTGCCTCGGTTTCGACCACGTTGAGCACGTCGCCTGCTTCCGGCGTTCCGTTAAGGCCAAGCACCTCGACCGGAACCGAAGGGCCGGCTTCATCAACACGGTCGCCGCGGTCGTTGATCAGCGCGCGGACCTTACCCCATTGCTCGCCCACAACGAAGATATCGCCGCGTTTGAGAGTACCATGCTGCACCAGAACGGTCGCGACCGGACCACGGCCCACATCGAGCTTGGCCTCGATCACCGCACCCTGCGCCTGACGGTTCGGGTTGGCTTGCAGTTCCAGAATTTCGGCCTGAAGCGCGATGGCCTCCAGCAGGGTATCAAGCCCCTTACCGGTCTTGGCCGACACTTCAACCGTCTGCACGTCGCCGCCCATCTCTTCGACAACAACGTTATGCTGCAGAAGCTCGGTGCGCACACGCTGCGCATTGGCCTCGTGCTTGTCGATCTTGTTGATCGCCACGATCATCGGCACATTCGCCGCTTTCGCGTGGTTGATCGCCTCGATGGTCTGCGGCATGACCGAGTCATCCGCCGCCACGACCAGAATGACCACGTCGGTCACATTCGCACCGCGCGCCCGCATCGACGTGAACGCCGCGTGGCCGGGGGTGTCAAGGAAGGTCAGAACCGACCCGCGCTCGGTGGTCACCTGATAGGCACCGATATGCTGCGTGATCCCGCCCGCTTCGCCCGAAACGACATTCGCATTGCGGATCGCATCCAGAAGCGAAGTCTTGCCGTGGTCAACGTGGCCCATGATGGTCACGATCGGCGGACGCGGCTGGAGGTCTTCCGGCTTGTCCTGAACCGTGTCGATCACCTGTTCCACATCCGAATCCGACACGCGGACGGCGCGGTGGCCGAACTCTTCGATCACCAGCTCTGCGGTGTCGGCATCCAGCGGTTGGTTCGCGGTCACCATCATGCCCATTTTCATGAGCGATTTGACAACATCCGCGGTGCGCTCGGCCATACGGTTGGCCAGTTCGCCCACCAGAATGGTTTCCGGCAGCTGGACATCACGCGCCTGTTTCTCGGCGCGCTGCGTGCCCATGCCCTTCTGGCGCTGACGTTCCTGCTTGCGCTTCATCGACGCGAGCGAGCGCTGACGCCCCTCGGTGCCCGAAAGCGCTTCGTTCAGCGACAGCTTGCCTGCACGGCGGCTGTTATCCTTGGCCGCCTTGCCGCGTGCATCCCGCTCGTTGCGATCACGCTCGCGGTCGGTCTTGCGCGGACCCGAGGCCGAAACGCCCTTGGTCTCGGCACGGGCTGCGGCCGCTTCGGCCGCAGCGCGGTCTTGCGGTGCGGCTGGTGCGTCGGCCTTCGGTGCCTTGCGGACCTCTTCTTTTTTCTTGGCGCGCAGTTCGGCCTCGCGTGCTTTACGCTCGTCCTCCTCCGCTTTCAGGCGCAGCGCTTCTTCACGCTCGCGCTCTTCTTTCTCTTTCGCTTCCTGCTCGGCACGGCGACGCTCGCGCTCTTCCTCGCGGGCCTTTTCCTCGGCTTCGCGGGCAGCGGCCTCTTCGGCCTCACGTGCTTTTGCAGCCTGCAGCGCCTTCAGGCGGCGCTCCATCTCGGCATCCGAGATGCCTGCAGGGCGTTTTTTAGGGTCGCCCAGATTCGGGCGCGAGCCGGAGGGCTTGCCACCGGCCGCCGCGGCCGCAGGCTTGTTCACGACCCGTTTCTTGGTCTTGGTTTCCACCACCACGCTCTTGGTGCGCCCGTGGCTGAAGCTTTGCTTCACCGAACCGGGGCGTGCGCCACCAAGACCGAGGGTTTTTTTGCCGTCCGTATCGCTCATGCCGTCTTCGTATCCTTACTGGCAGCCGCTTTGCCGCCGTCCTGCCTGCGCATCCCCGCAAGCCTTGCCGCTTCTGTTATGACACGCGGAGTGAGTCCACCAGAACCAAGCGCGCCGTGTATTGCACGATCGCGCCCAAAAGCCAAACCCAATTCCGCGCTGGTCAGACAGCCGAACCATCGGCCGCCCTCGGGGGTCCAGAGCTTACCCTTCCCGCGCTCCGATCCATCGGAGGCCTGGAAGAGCACTTTTGCCCGACCTTCCGCGAGCCAGCCCTTGACCTTTTCAAAGCCACAAACGGCTTTGCCAGATTTCCTGACCAAGGAGATAAGCTCAACCACGCGATGTGCAAGGGCCTCTTCGACAAGATCTGCCAGATTATCCGGCACCTCCGCCTTGGCCTTTGCCCCGCGGGAGAACAATCCCTTGGTTGCAGCTTTCTCGATCACCTCGCGATCCGAGGTCACCCAGATACCCCGACCTGGCAGCTTTTCTGCCACATCGGGATAGATCAGACCGTCCGGCCCCAGCACGAAACGCACAAGCCCGGCCTTGGGCTGCACGTCTTGCGTGACGATGCAGCGCCGTTCCGGCTCGTCATTTACTTTGTCTCGCCCACCACGGCTCATGATCGGTCTGATCCCCTTCTCTTAGGCCTTGGGCTCTTCGCCCTCGGCCGCATCTTCTTCTGCGGCATCCGCCTGTGCTTCCAGCTCGGTCGGGTCAACCCAGCCCAGCTGCACACGTGCGGTCATCACCATATTCTGCGCATCTTCCAGCGACACATCGAAGGATTCCAGCAGACCGTCATCCTTCTGGCGCTTGCCATCGACGGTGGTCCAGCCACCGGCCAGCTCCCAGTCGGCGCAGGTCGCGAAATCTTCCAGCGTCTTCACGCCGTCTTTCGCCAGTGCCTCGACCATCGGTGCGGTCAGGCCCTCGACCTCGAACAGGCTGTCCTCGGCACCAAGCGCGCGGGCGCTCTCGATGGCCTTGCGATTGAGCTCTTCGATATAGTCACGCGCGCGGGCCTGAAGCTCCTCGGCGGTGCCTTCGTCGATCCCCTCGATCGACAGCAGCTCGTCGCTTTCGACATAAGCCACTTCTTCGAGGTTCGCAAAACCTTCCGCGACCAGAAGCTGGGCGAAGAACTCGTCGATATCAAGTGCATCCACGAACAGCTTGGTGCGCTCTGCGAATTCGGCCTGACGGCGGCTCGATTCCTCGGCCTCGGTCATGATGTCGATATCGAGACCGGTCAGCTGCGAGGCCAGACGCACGTTCTGACCACGGCGACCGATGGCCAGCGACAGCTGTTCGTCGGGCACAACCACTTCGATCTTCTGGGCTTCCTCGTCGAACACCACTTTCGACACTTCTGCCGGTTGCAGCGCATTCACAAGGAAAGTCGCGGTGTCTTCGTTCCACGGAATGATGTCGATCTTCTCGCCCTGCAGCTCGCCCACGACGGCCTGCACACGGCTCCCGCGCATACCGACGCAAGCGCCGACGGGGTCGATCGAGTTATCATAGGAAATCACGGCGATTTTCGCGCGCGATCCCGGATCACGGGCCACGGCCTTGATCTCGATGATGCCGTCATAGATTTCCGGCACTTCCATCTTGAACAGTTCCGCCATGAATTGCGGATCGGTACGCGACAGGAAAATCTGCGGGCCGCGGGTCTCGCGGCGCACGTCTTTCACATAGCAGCGGATACGGTCGCTCGGGCGGTAGGATTCACGGCCGATCTTCTCGTTGCGGCGCAGGATGCCCTCGCCACGACCGATATCGACGATGATATTGCCATATTCCTCGCGCTTGACCACACCATTGATGATGGTGCCCTTGCGATCCTTGAATTCCTCATACTGGCGGTCACGCTCGGCTTCGCGCACGCGCTGCAGGATGACCTGCTTGGCGGATTGCGCGGCGATACGGCCCAGATCAACAGGGGGAACCTCGTCGATGATCTCGTCCCCGATCTCGGGCTCGGCCTTATATTGCTTGGCCTGCTTGACGGTCAGCTCTGCCTGATAGTTCTCAAGCTCCTCATCCGCCACAACGGTGCGCACACGGGTGAAGGTCGCACGACCGGTCTTGCGGTCGATATGGACGCGAATGTCCATTTCCGAGCCGTAACGGGACTTTGCCGCACGGGCCAGCGAATCTTCCATCGCCTCGATCACCAGATCGGGGTCGATCATCTTTTCGCGGGCCACGGCCTCGGCGGTCTGCAGCAGTTCAAGCTGGTTGGCAGAGGTGATTGCCATCACTCTTTCTCCTCGTCGGAAGCATCCGTATCCGTTTCGATCTCGTCGAATTCGGTCTCATCAATTGCGCCAGAGGCCTTTTTCTGGCGCAGCATCTCGTCAATCAACTCGTCGGTCAGCACAAGTTTCGCATCCGACAGCCAGTCGAATTGCAAACCGATGGTCACCGGCTCGCCCTGCTCTTCGATCTCGAGCAGAACCTCTTCCCCTTCCGTCCCGCGGATGAAGCCCTTGAAGCGGCGACGCCCGTCGATCATCTCCGACGTCTCGACCTTGGCCTCATAGCCTTCCCAAACATCGAAATCCTTCAGACGTGTCAGTGGGCGGTCGATACCGGGGGAAGACACTTCGAGGTGGTAATTATCCTCGATCGGGTCCTCCACATCCAGCACAGCACTGACAGCCGTCGAGATCTTGGCGCAATCATCCACGATGATGCCACCCTCGGGGCGATCTGCCATGATCTGGAGCGTTGCCGTCTTGCCGCCCTGCAGGCGGATACGAATCAACTCGAAACCCAGCCCCTCGATGGTGGGCTGAACAATATCTGCCAGACGCCGGTCGATGGCGGTCTTTGCGATGAGGTCGGTCATGTCCGTCCTTCGTTGAAAGCCTTGACCCGAAAACAGAAAAACGGGCCAAGCGGCCCGTTGCATAGGTTCGGTGGATGCCGAGCCAAGCCCGACACGCCGCTGTTGGGCAAGTCTATAACCCATCGCGGGCTTGTTTGCAAGCGTTTCGCGCAAGCCCCGCACATACGCCTTACAATCGCCACGCTCAGCGCCGCAGCCTGTCCATGATCCCCACAAGGCTTTGAGTAATCCGCGGCTCCGACAACGCATGTCCCGAGGCGGGTACCATCTGCAACTCGGCCAGCGGCCAGTTCTGCGCCAGACGCCATGCCGAATAGGGCGGGCAGATCATATCCATACGGCCCTGCACGATCATCGTCGGGATATGCTCGATCTTGTGACGGTCGCGCAGGATCTGGCCATCTTCCTCAAGGAACGCCTGATTGGAAAAATAATGGTTTTCTAGCCGCGCGAAAGCACGGGCGTAATCGGCAGGGGCCTCGCCCATATGGCCGTCGGTATCCACCGAGGCCAGCGCGTTCTCCCACATCGTCCAGATACGGGCATGGCGGGCCTCGGTCACATAATCGCCACTGAAGAGCCGCTTGTGATAGGCGGCCACCATATCGCCCCGCTCCTCTTCGGGGATCGGCTCGCAGAACCGTTTCCACAGATCGGGGAAGAACTGCCCCGCTCCCCCGCCATAGAACCAGTCGATCTCGCGCGCCATCGCCAGAAACACTCCGCGCAGCACGAGTGCGCGCACATGGTCGGGATGCGTCTCGGCATAGATCAGCGCCAGAGTCGCCCCCCAGCTACCGCCGAAAACGATCCAGCGTTCAATGCCCAGAACCTGCCGAATCGCCTCGATATCGGCGACCAGATGCCATGTCGTGTTATTCTCGACCGACGCCTGCGGCTTGGACAGCCCGCAGCCGCGTTGGTCAAACAAAACGATCCGGTAATGCGCGGGGTCAAAGAACCGCCGCATCGCAGGGCTGCATCCGCCCCCTGGCCCGCCGTGAAACACCACCACGGGCACCCCATGCGGATTGCCCGATTGCTCGATATACAGCTGATGACCATCGCCGACGTCCAGCATACGCCGGTCGAAAGGCTCGATCGGCGGGTAAAGATAAGACGTCGGTTGGCGTTTTTGACCTGCAGTTCTATCCATGATCAGACTATATAGCGCAAAACGGTGCTCCACCACGGGGCAGAGGCAGATATTTCGAGGTAAGCCATGTCAGACGTGAAATCGACCATCAACCCTGACGAAGTTGCCAAATTCGAGGCTATGGCCGCCGAATGGTGGGATCCAAACGGCAAATTCCGCCCGCTGCACCAGATGAACCCCTGCCGGTTGGACTATCTGAGCACGCAGATCGCCACGCAATTCGGCCGCAACCTGCGCGATGCACGCCCTTTTGAAGGGCTGCGTATCCTCGATATCGGCTGCGGCGGCGGGCTGCTGTCGGAACCGATGGCACGGCTGGGTGCCACGGTGGTGGGGGTGGATGCCGCCGAGGGCAACCTGCCCGTGGCGCGTCTGCATGCAGAACAGTCGGGGCTGGAGATCGACTATCGCCACGGCACCGCCGAGGCGCTGGCCGCCGATGGCGAAGCGTTCGACGTGGTTCTGGCGATGGAGATCGTCGAACATGTGGCCGTGCCGCAGGAGTTCATCGACACCTGTGCGGCGCTGGTAAAATCGGGCGGGATGATGTTTGTCTCGACCCTCAACCGCAATGCCAAAAGCTATATGTTCGCCATTGTCGGCGCCGAGCGGATCCTGAAATGGCTGCCCAATGGCACGCATGACTGGGCCAAGTTCATCACGCCCGACGAGCTGGAGGATATGGTCCTGAACGCCCAGCTGGATATGGTCGACCGCAAGGGCATGGTGCTGAACCCGATCACATGGCGCTGGTCCACCTCGGCACGGGATCTGTCGGTGAATTACGTCACCACCAGCCTGAAAGCCTGATCACACCAAGCTCAGGGCCGTGACGATCTCCATTTTGCCGAAGCCGCTGAAATGGGTGTTGGTCACGGCGCTATAGGCCCCCATGCCGTGGAAGACGATAAAGTCTTCCTCGGCCAGATCGTCGGGCAGTGCCAGCTTGCCCGGCAGGCGGTCCACAGGGTCGCAGGTCGGACCAAAAATCATCCGCGGCAAAGGTGCGCCCTCACGCTTGCGGCCCTCGGGATCATAGACGGCCAGACGCTCGATATTGCCCACCAGAGGCAATTCGGCAAGGCCACCGTAAATCCCGTCATTCAGGAACACATCGCCGCCATCGCGCAGGGCTTTCACGCGGGTGATATGGGTGAAAGCATCGCCCACCAGCCCCCTGCCCGGCTCGCAGACCAGCGCGGGGCGGCTCTCGCCGAAAGCCTCGCCCGTCGCCTGCCCGATCGTGGTGAAGATCGCCTCGAGATTGGGGGCCGGGCCGGCCTTGCGGTGGTTCGGGAAGCCGCCCCCCACATTCAGCCGGTAGAGCCGCACGCCCGCCTGCCCCGCGATAGCGGCCGCCGCGCGGATGAAGCGGTCCCAGACCATTGGGTCGGTCACCTGCGAGCCGGGCTGGAAGGTCAGCGAGGGCCTGAACCCCGCCGCCTCCACCTCGCGCAGCAGATCAACCGCCAGTTCCTGCGTCGCGCCAAACTTGGCTGTCGGGTTGTAATTGCCAGCCTCATCGGCCAGTTTGAACCGCACCGAGATCTCGCAATTCTCATAGGGCACCAGCGCGACCAGCTTGGTCAATTCGCTCCGGCTATCGACCGACCACGCCCTGACGCCCGCCGCAACGGCATGGGCGATCTCGGCGCGGCCCCGCACGGGATTGTGGTAATGCAACGCACAGTTGGGCGCGAGACGGCGGATCAGGTCGATCTCGTCGGGCGCGGCCACATCAAATCCACGCAGCCCCGCTGCGGCGAGGTTTTCAATCACCATCTCGGCAGGGTTGGATTTCACGTCATAGGTCACAAGCCCCGGAAAGCCGCGGATGAAACGCACCGCCGTCTGCTGCAACATGGCGGGCGAAAACACCAAGACCGGATGATCGGGCTTGTTCACACGGATGATTTCGGACGGATTGCTCCAGATTGTCTTCGACACGCCCATCGGCTTTCCTCGCACAATGAGTGGCAGCCACCTCTTGCCCTGCGCGCGGCCTTTGGCCCCGCATGGGTTGGGAAAGCGCTTACGCGGTTTATCCAACCAGACGGGCCTCTCGCAAGGCTCCGCCTGCCTCTGTGTCGCGCCATATGGGGCCAAAACCTTGTCATGGAAAGACCAAATCTGTAGCCTATCTTCGTTAAACTGACGGCTTTCACGACAAAATTGGCAGGCATGCGATGGATGAGCTGGATCGTGCCCTTCTGGGGCTTCTTTCGGGGGATGCGCGGCTTTCCCTCTCGACCGTGGCGCGGCGGCTGAAGGTGGCGCGCTCGACCGTGCAGGCGCGGCTCGAGCGGCTGGAATCCGAGAAGGTGATCGTGGGCTACACCGTCAAACTGGGGGAAGCCGCCCGCAGCCAGCGCCTGCGCGCCACCGCCCTGCTGGAGATTGATCTGAAGGTCCAACAGGCCATTCTGGGACGCCTCAAAGCCATCCCCGAGATCGAGCGCATCGTGACCTGTTCGGGCCGGATCGACCTGATGGCACAGATCGCCGCCGATACCACAATGCAGCTTGACCGTGTGCTGGACCTGATCGGCGAGATTCCGGGCGTGCTCAATTCGGAAAGTCTGATCCATCTGACCACAAAGCTGGATCGGGCGGTCTAATTTTCGCGCATCGCGACGGGCGCGCGCCCGCTGACGCCACGTGCAGCGCGCATTTGTCGTGAAACCGCAGGGAAACTGCGCCAGTTTAAGGGCAAGATCACGAAAGGACCCGCCATGACCGGAATTTCTCGCCGTTATTTTCTGGCGGCAAGCGCCGCAACCGGAGCCTATCTGGTCCACCCGTTCAAGGCCGAAGCCGCCGCCGGACAGATCCATCTGCGGCTCATCGAAACGACCGATATCCATGTGGCCATCGACCCCTATGATTATTACGGGGACAAGCCCGATGACACGCAGGGGCTGGCGCGCACGGCGACCCTGATCGAAAGCCTCAGGGACGAGGCCGAGAACACCCTGCTGCTGGATAATGGCGACCTTTTGCAGGGCAATCCGCTGGGGGATTACATCGCGCATCGGAAAGGGGTGGGCGATGACGTGCACCCGATGATCAAGGCGATGAATATTCTGGGCTATGATTGCGCGACCCTGGGCAATCATGAATTCAATTACGGGCTGGAGTTCCTGCAGGCCTCTTTGGCCGATGCCGCCTTTCCCTTCGTATGCGCCAATGTGGTGGTCGGCCCCGAACTGGGGCAGATCCCGACGCAGGACGAGACCCTCTTTCCGCCCTATTACGTCATGGATCGCGGTCTTGTGGACGGGGCGGGCGAGGTGCATGAGGTCAAGATCGGGGTCATCGGTTTTGTGCCGCCCCAGATCCTGCAATGGGACGAGGCCAATCTGAAAGGCCGCGTGTCGGTACGAGACATTGTTGCGGCGGCTCGGGCATGGGTGCCCAAGCTCAGGCAGGACGAAGGCTGCGATCTGGTGATCGCGCTGGCCCATACCGGCATCGAGGGCGGCGGCTATACCGCAGGCATGGAAAACGCCGCGTTGTATGTGGCCGAGATCGAGGGCATTGATGTCGTCCTGACCGGACATCAGCACCGCGTCCTGCCCGGCCCCGATTACGAGGGCATCGAAGGGGTGGACGCCCAGAAAGGCACCTTGGCCGGAAAGCCTGCCGTGATGGCAGGGTTCTGGGGCTCGCATATGGGGCTGATTGATCTGATGCTCGAAAAGCAGGGCGACAAATGGCAGATCGTGAGCCATACCTCGGAAGCGCGCCCGATCTACAAGCGCGAAGACCGCAAGGCGGTGGCGCTTGTCGGGAGCCTGCCGATCATCCTTGATGCGGTCGAGGCTGATCACGAGGCAACGCTGGCCTATATCCGCGCGCCCGTGGGGAAGACCTCGGCACCGCTTTACAGCTATTTCGCGCAGGTGGCCGATGATCCTTCGGTGCAGATCGTGTCACAGGCGCAAAGCTGGTATGCCGCTGATATGCTGAAGGAAACCGCCTATAAGGATCTGCCGATCCTCTCGGCGGCCGCGCCTTTCAAATGCGGCGGGCGCGGCGGGCCGGACTACTATACCAATGTCCCCGAAGGCCCCGTGGCCATCAAGAATGTGGCGGACCTCTATCTTTATCCCAATACCTTCCGCGCGCTGAAGGTCACGGGGGCCACTGTGGCCGACTGGCTGGAGCGTTCGGCTGGGGCCTTCAACCAGATCACGGCGGGCGCTCAGGACGCAGCGCTGCTGAACCCCGATTTCCCCAGCTATAATTTCGACGTGATGGATGGGGTGAGCTATAGGATCGACCTCTCGAAGCCCTCGAAATTCGACAGCGATGGCAAGCAGATCAGCGAGGGTGGGCGCATCAAAGACCTTATGTTCAACGGCAAACCCATCGACCCTGACCAGGAGTTTATCGTGGCCTCGAACAACTATCGTGCAGGCGGCGGCGGAAATTTTCCGGGCATCGAGCCCTCGAAAATCATCTTCGAGGGGCCGGATACCAACCGCGACATCCTTCTGCGCTTTATCCAGAAGGAAGGCACGATTAACCCCTCGGCCGATAGCAACTGGGGCTTTGCGCCGATGGCTGACACCACAGTCACCTTTGCCTCCGGTCCGGCAGGGCGCGCGTTTATGGAGGCGGTAAAAGGCGTGCAGATCGCGGATGCGGGCGAGGCCGAGGGGGGATTTGCGCTTTATCGCATCACGCTCTGACACATTTGCCCTGCGTCAAAGGCTTTTCCTCGCGCCTGCCCCACGTTAAAGAGGGCCAAGCCTTAAAAGGATCAGACCCATGCCGATGGAAAAGAATTTCAACGCCGCCGAAGCAGAACCCCGCATCTCCGCCAAATGGGAAGAGGCAGGCGCCTTCAAAGCAGGCGCCAATGCCTCGCGCCCCGAAACCTTCACCATCATGATCCCGCCGCCGAATGTCACCGGCGCGCTGCATGTGGGCCATGCGTTCAACAATACCATTCAGGATATTCTGGTGCGCTGGCACCGGATGCGCGGCTTTGACACGCTCTGGCAGCCGGGTCAGGACCATGCGGGCATCGCCACCCAGCTGATGGTGGAGAAAGAACTGGCCAAGACCGGCCAACCGGGCCGCCGCGAGCTGGGCCGCGAGAAATTCCTCGAGAAGGTCTGGGACTGGAAGGGCAAATATGGCTCGACCATCGTGGGCCAGCTTCAGCGCCTTGGCTCGTCCTGCGACTGGTCGCGCAATGCTTTCACCATGGCAGGCGCACCGGGGGACCCGCGCACCGGCCATGAAAACAGCCCCAATTTCCACGATGCCGTGATCAAGGTCTTCGTGGATATGTATAACAAGGGCATGATCTATCGCGGCAAGCGTCTGGTCAACTGGGACCCCCATTTCGAAACCGCGATCTCGGACCTCGAGGTCGAGAATATCGAAGTCGCGGGCCATATGTGGCACTTCAAGTATAAGCTGGCAGGCGGCGAGACCTATACCTATCGCGAGAAGGACGAAGACGGGAACGTCACCTTCGAGGAGGTCCGCGACTACATCTCCATCGCGACCACCCGCCCCGAGACCATGCTGGGCGATGGCGCCGTGGCCGTGAACCCGAAGGACGAGCGCTATGCGCCCATCGTCGGCAAGATGGTGCATCTGCCGCTCTGTGACCGTCTGATCCCGATCGTGGCCGATGAATATCCCGATATGGACTTCGGCTCGGGGGCGGTGAAGATCACTGGTGCGCATGATTTCAACGATTATCAGGTCGCCAAACGCTGTAACCTGCCGATGTATCGCCTGATGGATATGCAGGGCGCGATGCGCGCCGATGGCCTGTCCTATGACGACTGCGTAGCCCGCGCCCGCGAGATCGCGGCCGGTGCCGAAGCAGGCGAAATGGAGATCGACAGCCTCAACCTCGTGCCCGAGAAATATCGCGGCATGGACCGGTTCGAGGCCCGCAAGGCGGTGATCGAGGATATCAATGCCGCAGGTCTGGCGGTGACGGTTGAAAAGACCCTCACCGATGACGAGGGCAACGAGGCCGCGATCTGGGTTCCTTACGTCGAGGACAAGCCGATCATGCAGCCCTTCGGTGACCGCTCGAAGGTGGTGATCGAGCCGATGCTGACCGATCAGTGGTTCGTCGATGCCGAGAAGATCGTGGGCAAGGCGCTCGATGCCGTGCGCGATGGCCGCACCAAGATCATGCCCGAGTCGGGCGAAAAGACCTATTTCCACTGGCTGGAAAACATCGAGCCCTGGTGTATCTCGCGCCAGCTTTGGTGGGGCCACCAGATCCCCGTGTGGTACGGGCTTGACCTCTCGGCGCCGGAATTCCGTGATGACGAAGGCAATGGCGATCTGGACGAGGTCGAACTGGGCCGCCTGCTGAATGAAGGTGGCATGCTGCATCGTGGTGACATCCACCATTGCGCCGCCGATTTCGATGCGGTGACGGAACTCTTCCGCGATGCCAATGCAGATCTGCCCGTGCCTCTGTCGGCGGCGCGTGTCGTTGAAGTCGCCGACCGTAAGGCGGCGATGGAGACGCTGGCGGTATCCTTGGCCGAATATAACGTCTCTCAGGACCCGACCCATCTAGTCTACCCGGTCTGGCGCGATGGCGATGTGCTGGATACATGGTTCTCGTCCGGTCTCTGGCCGATCGGCACGCTGGGCTGGCCGAATTGGGACGAGAGCACCTCGAAATACTTCCCGACCGATGTTCTGGTCACCGGTTTTGACATCCTGTTCTTCTGGGTCGCGCGCATGATGATGATGCAGTTGGCCGTGGTTGATCAGGTGCCCTTCCACACCGTCTACCTGCACCAGCTTGTCCGCGACGAGAAGGGCAAGAAGATGTCGAAGACCACGGGCAATGTCATCGACCCGCTGGAAATCATTGACGAATTCGGCGCCGATGCGCTGCGCTTTACCAATGCGTCCATGGCGGCGCTTGGTGGCGTGCTGAAGCTCTCGAAAGACCGTATCGCAGGCTATCGGAACTTCGGCACCAAGATCTGGAACGCCACCCGCTTTGCCGAGATGAATGGCGTCTTCGAGGGTGCGCCGGTGGCGATGCCCGCGCCGACCCATACGGTGAACCGCTGGATCGTGGGCGAGGTCGCCAAGGTCCGCGAAGAGGTCGATGCCGCCTTTGACACCTATCGTTTCAACGATGCCGCCAATGCGCTTTACGGCTTTGTCTGGGGCAAGGTCTGCGACTGGTATGTCGAATTCGCCAAGCCCCTGTTTGACGGCGAACATGCGCAGGAAACCCGCGAGACCATGCGCTGGGTTCTGGATCAGGCCTATGTCATGCTGCACCCGATCATGCCCTTCATCACCGAAGAGCTTTGGGATCTGACGGGTGACCGCGCAAAACTTCTGGCCCATGCCGATTGGCCGACCTACACGGCGGCAGATCTGGTCGATCCGGCAGCCGATGCCGAGATGAACTGGGTGATCGCGCTGATCGAGGAAATCCGCTCGTCGCGGGCACAGATGGGCGTGCCGGTCGGGCTGAAACTACCGATGATTCTGGCCGAGGCCGACGCCCCTGCCCGTGCGGCGCTGGCCAATAACGAGGCGCTGATCCTCAAGCTGGCGCGTATCGACAACATCACCGAGGGGCCGATCGGCAAGGGCGCGATCTCGATCCCTGCGCATGGCGCGCTCTTTGGTCTGCCGCTGGAAGGGGTGATCGACGTCAAGGCCGAGAAAGCCCGTCTGGAGAAAGCCTTGGCCAAGATCCAGAAAGAGATCGGCGGGATGGAGGGTCGCCTGAAGAACCCGAAATTCCTCGAGAAAGCCGATGCCGAGGTGATCGAGGAAACCCGCGGCAATCTGGCGCTCCGTCAGGAAGAGGCGGATAAGATTGCCGCAGCCGTCAAACGCTTGGCTGAACTGGGGTAAAACAAAGGGCCGGATCTTCCGGCCCTTCCCTTTGAGAACACCAAAAAAGCGGCCCCGAGAGGCCGCTTTTTATTTAGAAATCAAGGTTTTCGACGTTCAGCGCATTTTGCTGGATAAAGTCGCGGCGGGGTTCGACCACATCGCCCATCAGCTTGGTGAAGATGTCATCGGCCTCGGCCACATCATCCACTTTCACCTGCAACAGCGTCCGCGCCGAGGGGTCCAGCGTGGTTTCCCACAGCTGCTCGGGGTTCATCTCGCCCAAGCCTTTATAGCGCTGCAAGGACAGACCTTTTTCGCCCTCTTGCAGGATCGCGTTCAGAAGTTCCAGCGGGCCGTGGATCAGCTGGTGACGGTCCTTGCGGTGCAGGCGGGCGGGCTTGCCATAGATGTCCTGCAGCGCCTTCGTATGCGCGCCAAGGCGGCGGCTTTCACCGGTGCGCATGACCTGACCATCCAGCGTGCGGACCTCTTCGACACCGCGCAGAATGCGGGTCAGGCGCAGCCCGTGATCTTGGGTCTGACGGCCCTGCCAGCCACGCTCGTATTCCAGCGCGACCAGATCAAGGCGCGAAGCCACAGCATCCGCCGTGCCCTGCGCGTCATTATCCAGCACGCCCGGCACCATCGCACCGGCGATTGCGGCCTGTTCAAGGATGTGGCGCGGATAAAGCGTCGGGAAGGTGCCAAGGATACGCTTGATCACGCGCGCCTCTTCGACCACACGCTGCAGGTCATTGCCGACGATTTCTTCGCCCGTGCCCAGCTTCAGCACAGCCCCCTCAACCCCTTGGGCAATCAGATAATCTTCCAGCGCGTTCTGGTCCTTGAGGTAAACCTCGGACTTGCCGCGTGCGACCTTATACAGCGGCGGCTGCGCGATATAGAGATAGCCGCGTTCGATCAGTTCCGGCATCTGGCGGAAGAAGAAGGTCAGCAGCAGGGTGCGGATATGGGCGCCGTCGACATCCGCATCGGTCATGATGATGATCTTGTGATAGCGCAGCTTGTCGATATTGAACTCGTCGCGGCCAATGCCGGTGCCAAGCGCGGTGATCAGCGTCCCGATCTGGTCCGACGACAGCATCCGGTCAAACCGCGCGCGTTCCACGTTGAGGATCTTACCACGCAGCGGCAGCACCGCCTGATTTTTCCGCTCGCGCCCCTGTTTGGCCGAACCACCTGCCGAGTCACCCTCGACGAGGAAGACTTCGGACAGAGCGGGGTCTTTTTCCTGACAATCCGCCAGTTTCCCCGGAAGCGAGGCGACATCCATCGCCGTCTTGCGCCGCGTCAGCTCGCGCGCTTTGCGGGCGGCTTCACGGGCAAGGGCTGCCTCGATGATCTTGCCAACGATCTGCTTGGCCTCGGCGGGATGCTCTTCGAACCATTCGCCCAGCTTCTCGTTCACGAGGTTCTCGACCGCAGGCCGGACCTCGGAGGAGACCAGCTTGTCCTTGGTCTGGCTGGAGAATTTCGGGTCCGGCACTTTCACCGACAGCACGCAGGTCAGGCCTTCGCGGGCGTCATCGCCGGTAAAGTTGACCTTTTCCTTTTTGGCGATGCCAGACGACTGCGCGTAATTGTTGATGGTGCGGGTCAGCGCGCCACGGAAGCCCGCCATATGGGTGCCGCCATCGCGCTGGGGGATGTTGTTGGTAAAGGGCAGCACGGTCTCGTGGTAGCTGTCATTCCACCACAGCGCGACCTCGACGCCAATGCCGTTCACCTCACCGATCATATAGACAGGGCTATCCATCACGGGGGTCTTCGAGCGGTCGAGATATTTCACGAATTCCCGCACGCCACCGTCATAATGCAGCTCGGACTTCAGCGGCTCGGCGGGGCGCTCGTCTTCGACGATGATCCGCACGCCGGAATTCAGGAAGGCCAGCTCGCGCAGGCGTTTTTCCAGCGTTTCAAAGCTGTAATCGAGGTTCGAGAAGGTGCCCTCGGGGTCGGTTTCCTTGTTCGACGCAAGGAAGCGCACCTCGGTGCCGCGGCCGCCGACCTCTTCGCCCACAACATGGACATGCTCGACGCATTCGCCCTTTTCGAAACGGGCCTTGTAGATCTTGTCATCGCGCCAGACGGTCAGCTCCAGCCAGTCGGAAAGCGCGTTCACCACCGACACGCCCACACCGTGCAGACCGCCCGAAACCTTATAGGCATTGCCGTCGGTATCGGTATTGTTGAACTTACCGCCCGCATGCAGCTGGGTCATGATGACCTCGGCCGCCGAGACGCCCTCTTCATGGTGCATATCGACCGGAATCCCGCGCCCGTTATCGCGCACCGAAACCGAGCTATCGGCGTGGATTTTCACATGCACATAGTCGGCATAATTGGCCAGAGCCTCGTCGATACCGTTATCGACGACCTCATAGACCATGTGATGCAGGCCCGACCCGTCATCCGTATCCCCGATATACATGCCGGGGCGTTTCCGCACAGCTTCCAACCCCTTCAAAACCTTGATGGAATCGGCGCCATATTCGGATTTCTTGACGTGTTCTTCGGTCATGCCTGCTCGTCCTTATTTACGTGCATGATTTATAGAAGTTTCGGGCCACAATGTCACGCCTTAGCCTCAAGTTTCGGGGCTTTCTTACGGGGGATGCAGGGGCTTCAGAGAAAGGCGATCACGATGGCGACGACAATCATCAGGCTGCCGGCAATGCGGTTCAGGCGGGCCATTGCCCGAGGGCTCGAAAGCAGCCTGCGCACCTGCCCGACACAGGCCGCGAGGATCAGATTGCCGATCATGGGAACAAGGGCCGATAACAGCGCGATGGCGGCCACATCCAGCGCCGTCAGCGCATCAAGCGTAAAAAAGCCCGGCACGACGCCCATATAGAACAGGATCGCTTTCGGGTTGCCCAGAATGGCGACGATCCCCACAAGGAAGCCCGCCCAGCGGCCGGGTCGGGTGAGCGTGCTGTTTTTCGAGATGCCTGCCTTGGCATGGCCGATCATCAGGCAGCCCATAACGCCAAACATCCCCACCGCCACCCAGCGCAGGATGTCGAGAAAGCCGGTGACATGGCCCACCACCCAACTCATGCCGACAAGGGCAAGGATGGACCAGAAGGCGTCGCCCAACGCCACACCCAGCGCCAGCGGCCATGCGGCGGCAAACCCGCCCGAAACCGTGCGCGCCAGCATGGCCAGCCAGACGGGGCCGGGCGTCAGGAAGACCACCAGAAGCGCCCCCGAATAGAACAGGGCCTGTTGCAGGGTGATGCTCATACAGGCAGTCTCAGGCTGCCATCGGCCTCAAGCGGCCAGAAGGGGTTCATCGCGATTTCCCAGACATGGCCATCGGGGTCGGCCCAATAGCCGGAATAGCCGCCCCAGAAGACCTTTTCGGGGTGTTTGAGGGCGGTCGCACCTGCGGCCAAAGCGGCGGCGAAGGCCGCATCCACTTCCGCCTCTGTGTCGAAATTCTGGGCCAAAGTGACCGCGCCCGTGCCCAAGGAAGCCCCCTCGCGGCCCTGATCCTTGGCCAGATCATCGCGCCCGAAGAGTGCAAGCCCCTGACCATGCATCTGATAGAAGGCCACGCCCTCCTGCTGCGCGGCAGGCACCCAGCCAAGACGCGCGTAAAAGGCGCAGGACGCGGCAAGGTCTGCCACGCCCAAGGTGATCAGCGTGACGCGCTGCAGGGGGTAGGTCATGGCACTTCCTCCAGAATCGAGGTCGCGGCATCCTCCGAGACCTGCAAATACTGCCCACGCGGGCCCAAAGCGTCAAACAGCGCGCGTTCGGTGCCCGTCATGAACACCTGCGCCTTCAGCGCACAGATTTCATCGTAAAGCGCCGCACGGCGGGCAGGGTCCAGATGGGCCGAGACCTCATCCAGCAAAACGATGGCCGGTGCCCCGTCGATGGCACGGGCATTGGCCAGCACCAAAGACAGCAAAAGCGCCTTCTGCTCGCCCGTCGAGACCTGATCGGCGGGCATGGATTTGGCGCTATAGATCGCCTGAAGATCGGCGCGATGCGGGCCTTCCAGCGTGCGTCCGGCAGCCATATCGCGGCGGCGGGTTTCGGCCCAGTAAAGCGGCAGGTCGCCCACATCATCCCCGATGATCGACAGATCGGCGGCAGGAAAGGCCGTTTGCGCCGCGTCTTGGGCCTGCGCGATACGAGCCAGCGCGGCGGTCCGCGCGCCACGGATATCGGCTGCGGCCTCGGCCATACGGGCCTCAAGCACCTGATACCAATGGGCATCCCCTGCCCCGTCTTTCAACAGACGATTGCGTTCGCGCATGGCCTTTTCATAGGCCAGACTGGCTTCGGCATGATCGGGAAAGAACGACAGGGTGATCCGGTCCAGAAAACGACGCCGTCCTTCGGGGGCCTCGATCCACAGACGGTCCATCGCGGGCACCAGCCACTGGATACGCACAAGCCGCCCCAAGGCCGTCTGCGGCACAAGTTTCCCATCCACCCGCACCTGACGCGGCTGGGCGGGGGCGGCTTCTGTCAGGATATCGTGACCGGAAAGCTGCGCGGTGATCTTCCAGCCGACAGCCTCTGCGCGGCGCATCAGGTCAGGGGCCTGCGCACGGCGCAGCCCGCGGCCCGGAGACAGCAGGGAAATGGCCTCGAGAATATTGGTCTTGCCCGCCCCGTTGGCCCCGAAAATCGCGACAGGGCGTGTATCAGGGGTCAGAACGGCACGACGATGCGACCGGAACTGATAGAGGCTCAGGTCCGATAGCATCGCGGGAATTCTTGAAAAACGCGGATCTTACACACGCATCGGCATGACGACATAGACCGCCGATGTATCGCCACCTTCGCGCATCAGGGTCGGGTCGCCCGAGGAATTGAACAGGAAGACGGCATTCTCGCGGTCGACCTGATTGGCGATTTCCAGCAGGTATTTCGCGTTGAACCCGATTTCCAGACGCTCGTCGGCATAGGCCACGACCAGCTCTTCCTCGGCGGCACCGGCATCGGGGGCATTGACCGACAGCACCAGCTTATCGGCATCCAGCGTCAGCTTCACCGCACGCGAACGTTCCGACGACACAGTCGCCACACGGTCCACCGCCTTGGCGAATTCGCTCGCATCCACTTCCAGACGGCGGGTATTGCCCATCGGGATGACGCGCGTGTAATCGGGGAAGGTGCCATCGATGACCTTGGAGGTCAGCGTGATGCGCGGCGTGGCGAAACGCACCTTGGTTTCCGAGACCGAGACTTCGATCGGGGTCTCTTCATCATCCAGCAATTTGCGCAGCTCGCCCACGGTCTTACGCGGCACGATCACCCCCGGCATGCCCTCGGCACCCGCAGGAAGCGGCGCATCGATGCGGGCCAGACGGTGACCGTCGGTCGCCACGGCGCGCAGCATCTGGCCTTCTTCGGCGGTGGCCACATGCAGATAGACGCCGTTCAGATAATAGCGGGTCTCTTCGGTGGAGATCGCGAAACGCGACTTCTCGAACAGGCGCTTCAGCTCGCCCGCCTTGGCGGTGAAATTCGCGGTGTAATCCGAGCTGGCCATCACAGGGAAATCCTCGCGCGGCAGAGTCGCCAGCGTGAAACTCGACCGGCCCGCCTCGATCACCAGACGCCCAGACGCCGGATCATCCATCAAGGTCACCAGCGCCCCATCGGGAAGTTTGCGCACGATTTCATGCAGCATCACGGCAGAAACGGTCGTAGCACCCGCCTTTTCGACCTGCGCGGGGGCACGGTCAACCACCTCGATATCGAGATCGGTCGCACGGAAAGAGATCGTGCTTCCCTCGGCCTCGATCAGCACATTGGCCAGAATCGGGATCGTGTTACGGCGCTCGACAACCGATTGCGCTTGCGCGACGGCTTTCAACAGCTCTGCGCGTTCGATGCTGATCTTCATTTCAATCCCTCACGGCTGTCCGGACCGTGACGTTACCATCTAAGACACCGGACACAAGATTTTTTGCGACAATCACTCGCAAAGCCCGACAGGTCAAGAGACCCGCCCGTTTTCCCGCAGATTTTGCTTAGTTTTCCAGAAGACGGCGCAGAAGATCGATATCCTCGGCCAGCTGGCGGTCATCGCCCTTCAGCTCTTCGATCTTGCGGATACCATGCATGATGGTCGTGTGATCACGGCCACCGAACCGACGCCCGATATCGGGCAGCGAGCGGGTGGTCAGCTGCTTAGACAGATACATCGCCACCTGACGCGGACGCGCGATGGTGCGCACGCGCTTCGGCCCGATCATATCGGCCAAGCGGACGTTATAATGTTCGGCCACTTTGCGCTGGATCTCTTCGATGGTGACCTTGCGGTCCGAGGTGCGCAGGATATCGGTCAGACATTCCTGAGCCAGATCGAGCGTGATCTCGCGGCCCACCAGCGAGGCGAAGGCGAAAAGACGGGTCAGTGCGCCTTCCAGCACGCGCACGTTGGTCGAGATGCGATGCGCGAGGAATTCCAGAACGCCATCGGCAATCATCAGGCCCGGATATTGCAGGCGGTAGTTTTCGGTCTTGGTCTGCAGGATACCGAGGCGGAGTTCGTAATCGGTCGGGTGCAGGTCCACCACAAGGCCGCATTGCAGGCGCGATTTGATCCGCTCTTCCAGTTCCTTGATCTCGCCCGGCGCGCGGTCGGCGGAAATCACGATCTGCTTGCCCTGATCGACCAGCGCGTTGAACGTGTGGAAGAATTCTTCCTGGGTCGAATCCTTGCCCGCGATGAATTGCACGTCATCCACCATCAGCACATCGACCGAGCGGAACATCTCCTTGAAATCCATGATCTGACGCTCGCGCAGGGCCTGCACGAAACGATACATGAATTGCTCGGCCGAGAGATAGAGCACGCGCAGATCAGGGCGCTTGGTCTGGAGCTCGTGGGCGATGGCATGCATCAGGTGCGTCTTACCAAGACCGACGCCACCGTAAAGGAACAGCGGGTTGAATGTCACCACGCCGCCTTCGGCCACACGACGGGCCGCAGCATGAGCCAGCTCGTTCGGCTTGCCGACCACGAATGTGTCGAAGGTAAAGCGCTGATCCAGCGGTGCACCGGGAAGATCATCGTCCTGCGTCTGGGCAAGACGCGGCTTGATCGAGGCAATACGGGGCGAATTGCTGACAGTGGTGGCCTGCGCAACAGGATTGGCGGAATTGGCCGGACGGATCATCGGTGCCGTGGACACGCGCAGATCGATACGTTCGACAATGATCCCGAATTTGCGCAGCTCGTTCTGGATCGCTTCGGAAAAGTTCCGCTGGACCCAGTCACGCATGAATTTCGTCGGTGCTTCAAAGGCGGCGATGCCGTCTTCGACTTCAATGACCTTTAGCGGTGCAATCCAGGTGAGGAAGTTGTTCTTCCCAACGCTTTTCTGGAGTTCATCACAGACCCGCCCCCAAGTATCTTCGGTCATCATTCTTGCCCATTTTTATCACACCATTAGACCAACCTCTCTCGGAAAATACGACCCAACACGCCAAACACATTTTGGCGCGTGGTGCATTTTCTGCACTTAGGACAAAGCTATCCGGCCCGCTAAAGCAGACTTCGACAGAGTCGAAATGTGGGAGGTGGCAGTCCTCCAGCATCGGAATCGCATCTTTCCAGCCTGTATCGTCCGGTTGTTATCCTTGTCGTGGCAGACGTTATTGTCCGGTCCGGCTAGGTTAAGATGCGTCAGTCCCCCGAGGCGACGTTGATCGCTCAGTGAAACTACCCCGCCCCGCTAACGAGTCGCAACAGAACTTCACGCTTGACTCCTGATTGCGTGAATCGAATCTGCCACAAAGGTGTCATGTTGCATTTCGGACATATCATGACCTTGAAAACATTATGAAAAACAAAAAAGGCGCCAGAAATGGCGCCTTTTTATCTTGTCTTGAAAAGGGAATCGCTTAGGCGTTCAGGGCCTTCACGCGTGCCGCCAGACGGGACACTTTACGCGAGGCGGTGTTCTTGTGAACCACGCCTTTGACAACGCCACGCATCAGTTCCGGTTGCGCCACTTTCAGAGCTTCCTGAGCCGCTGCGTAGTCGCCCGAAGCAATAGCTTCCTCGACTTTACGGATGAAGGTACGGATGCGCGAACGACGGGCTTTGTTGATGTCGTTGCGACGCTCGTTCTGACGTGCGCGCTTTTTGGACTGGAGCGTATTTGCCATGTGTGTTTCCACTTTCGGGTTTGTTACAATATCTGTTGCACGACAAAACCCGGGCACACCAGTGAACCGGTCGATTCTAGCCTAAGCGGGCTCCACGCGCATGTGAAGGCTGCCTATAAGGCAATTCTGTCCGCTTGGGAAGCCCCAAATGCAAAGCCGGACCCAGAGGCCCGGCTTCAGGAACGAATGGCCGCTCTTATTTGTCGCGGAATTGCGGCTCGCGCTTTTCAAGGAAGGCCGCCATGCCCTCTTTCTGGTCTTCCGTTGCAAAGAGCGCGTGGAACATGCGTTTTTCGAACAGAAGCCCTTCACGCAGCGTGGTTTCGTAAGAGCGGTTGACCGCCTCTTTGACAACCATTGCGGAAATCTGGGATTTTTCGGCGATCTTGGCTGCGGCGGCCATCGCTTCGGAAACCAGTTTGGCGGCAGGCACCACGCGGCTGACCAGCCCTGAACGCTCGGCTTCTTCGGCATCCATGAAGCGCCCCGTCAGATGCATGTCCATCGCTTTGGATTTGCCGACGAAACGGGTCAGACGCTGGGTGCCGCCGATACCGGCGCAAATGCCGAGATTGATCTCGGGCTGACCGAATTTCGCGTTATCGGCGCAGATAATGAAGTCGCACATCATGGCCAATTCGCAGCCGCCGCCCAAGGCATAGCCGGACACGGCCGCAATCACCGGCTTACGGGTGCGCAGGAAATCCTCGGTCGTATCGCCGAAGAAATCGGCCTTGAACATGCCGACGAAGCCCTTCTCGGACATTTCTTTGATATCGGCACCGGCGGCAAAGGCCTTCTCGGAGCCGGTGATGACAATGGCGCGGACCTTGTCATTCGCGTCAAGGCTCGACAGCGCGTCGCCCAGCTCCCCCAGCAGAACGGAGTTCAGCGCATTCAGCGCCTCCGGTCGGTTCAGCCGGACGAGGGCAACATTATCTTCGATCTCGACGATCAGCGTCTGGTAGGCCATGTGGCAGCGCCTTTCCTTTTCATCAGATCGAAGTCCTAACAAAACCGGCCCATATATCAAGTCAACTCTCACGCCCGTGATGGGTTCAGCGCTGGCAATGCGCACAATAAAAGCTGGATCGCCCCGATTGCACGATACGGAGCACAGGCTGCCCGCAACTGCGGCAGGGCTGCCCCTCGCGGCCATAAACCTTGAACCGGTGTTGGAAATATCCAAGCTCCCCATCCGCCTGCCGGTGGTCGCGCAGCGATGAGCCGCCCGCGTCGATCGCCTCTGCCAGAACCTCGCGGATGATTGCGACAAGAGGCCGCAGCCGCTTCTCGGCAATCTGGCGCCCCTGACGGCGCGGATCTATGCCTGCGCGGAACAGAACCTCGCAGACATAGATATTGCCAAGCCCCGCAACAATCGCCTGATCCAGCAAGAGCGTCTTGATCGGGCTGGCCCGTCCGCGCAGCTTGGTCGTCAGGTAATCCTCGCTCAGCTGGTTGCTGAAGGGCTCCGGCCCCAGTTTTTCCAGCAACCAATAGCTGTCCTCGGCCTCGGTCGGAAACAGATCCATCGCCCCGAAGCGCCGTGCATCGTTGAAGGTGACGCGCCCGCCGCCTTCCATATGGAAGACGATATGGTCGTGTTTCTGGGGCGTCGGGTGGTCGATGACAAAGTCACCCAAAGCCACGCCCGAGACCAGCATCCGCCCCGACATGCCGAGATGGATCAGCAGCGTCTCGCCACGGTCCAGATCGGCAAGGATATATTTCGACCGCCGACGCAACCGCAGCACCCGTGCGCCGGTCAGCCGCGCGGCCATATTCTCGGGCAGCGGCCAGCGCAGATCCGGACGATTCACCTCGGCCTTTTCAATTATGCGGCCTTCCATTGCAGGCAGAAGTCCGCGTCGGACGGTCTCTACTTCGGGAAGTTCGGGCATTGTGATCCCCCTCGCGCATTGTCACTTCTGAAACCGCCCCTATAAGAAGGGATAGATCAGACGAACCTCAAGGGGCCACGGGACAGATGACCGCAGAGCAAAGCAAAACGACCCATTTCGGCTTTCAGACCGTGGATGAAAGCCAGAAGGCCGGAATGGTGCATGGCGTATTTTCGCGCGTGGCGTCGAAATACGATATCATGAACGACCTGATGAGCATGGGCATCCACCGTATCTGGAAGGATGCGATGATGGACTGGCTTGCGCCGCGCCCGGGTCAGAAGCTGTTGGATGTGGCGGGCGGCACCGGCGATGTGGCCTTCCGTTTCCTTGGCCGCGCGCCGGGGGCCACGGCAACCGTCTGCGATATGACCGAATCGATGCTGATCGAGGGCCAGAAACGCGCCGAGGCCGAGGATATGGCCGAGCGTCTGGACTGGATCGTGGGCGATGCGATGGCCCTGCCCTTCGAGGATAACGCCTTTGATGTCTACACGATTTCCTTTGGCATCCGCAATGTGACCCGCGTTCAGGAGGCGCTGAACGAAGCCTATCGCGTCCTCAAACCCGGTGGTCGCCTGATGGTGCTGGAATTCAGCCAGATCCCCAATGACCTGATGCAGAAGGTCTATGATCTCTATTCCTTCAACATCATTCCGGTCATGGGGCAGATCGTGGCCAATGACCGCGACAGCTATCAATATCTGGTCGAATCGATCCGCAAATTCCCCGATCAGGACACCTTCCTGTCGATGATCCGCAAGGCGGGCTTCGAACAGGCCAGCTATCGCAACCTGACTATGGGCATTGCGGCGCTGCATTCGGGCTGGAAGATCTGAGATGCGGGGGCCGATCAATATCTGGCGCCTGATCCGTACGGGTGCGACCTTTATCCGCTCGCGCGCCATGCATACCGTGCTGGAGGCGATGGATGCGCCGCCACGTCTGCGGGCAGCGGCCTATGCGATTTCGGCTCCTTTTGCGTGGCTTGGTTATAAAGGGGATCCAAACCTCCCCCCGGTCACGCGGGCGATCACGGCGCTTGGACCCGCATATATCAAGTTCGGCCAGATCCTTTCGACACGCGCCGACGTTGTCGGGCCGGAAATGGCCGCCCAACTGCGTGTGTTGCAAGACCGTCTGCCGCCGTTTTCGACCGCGCTGGCAAAGCGGACAATCGAGGAAGAGTTCGAGCGCCCGATTTCCGAGATGTTTGCAGAATTTTCCGAGCCGGTAGCGGCCGCGTCGATTGCGCAGGTCCATCAGGCAACGTTGCTGCGTAATGGCGAGAAAGTGGCGGTCAAAGTCCTGCGTCCCGGAATCGAAAAGGCTTTCCGCCGTGATCTGGATGCGTTTCATTTTGTGGCAAAGTTCATCGAACGTTTTTCGCGCGCGTCGCGCCGTTTGCGTCCGACGGATGTGGTGAAGCATTTCGAACGCACCGTGATGGGCGAGCTGGATCTGCGTATGGAAGCCGCGCGTGCGTCGCAATTTGCCGCCAATACGGCAGGTGATGCAGGCTTTTCGGTGCCCAAACCCATTTGGGATATGTCGAGCCGTCGTGTGATGGTGCTGGATTGGGCCGAAGGCGTACCGATGGGCGACCCCGAAGCGATCAAGGCGGCAGGGCATGATCTGGTGGGTCTGTCGGAACGGATCTTGCAGCTTTTCCTAAGCCACGCGTTGCGCGACGGGTATTTCCACGGCGATATGCATCAGGGCAACCTGAAAGTTGCGCCAAACGGTGATATCGTCGCCTATGATTTTGGGATCATGGGGCAGATCGATGAATATACCCGCCGTGTCTATGCCGAGATCCTGATCGGGTTTATCCAGCGCGACTACCGTCGTGTGGCAGAGGTACATTTTGAAGCGGGATACGTGCCCGCAGATCGCGATGTGAACGAATTCGCACTGGCACTCCGTGCGGTGGGCGAGCCGATTTTCGGGATGGATGCGAGCCATATTTCTATGGCGCGACTTCTGGCCTATCTATTTGAAGTAACAGAACGTTTCGGGATGCCGACGCGGACGGAACTGATCTTGCTCCAGAGGTCTATGGTGGTTGCGGAAGGGGTGGCACGCTCGCTCAACCCGTCGCTGAATATGTGGCAGGCGGCCAAGCCTGCAGTCGAGACCTATATCCGCGAAAACCTTGGCCCCAAGGCTGCGTTGCAGGATGTACAACGGGCCGCAAAAGTCATTACGCGCTACAGCTCGCGCTTCCCCGACATGTTGAAAGCCTCGATCGAACGGCATTCCGAACCTCAGGATGCCGCCCCCGCCGATAAACCGCTGCACCCCGCCATTTGGGCAGGGATAGTTGCGGCGGTCTTTGTCGGGGGGGTGGCAATAGGCTTGATTGCCTGATCAGCTGGATGGCGTCCGGAGGCCGGTGATATCGGAACTGGAAACCGTTGCGCCAGAGGCCATGACCAGTTCCGTGCCGCTATCGGTGACGCGGGCCTCGACAATCCGCCCATAAGCCGGAGCCGTTTCGGTCGCGATCAGATCGCTGCCGGAATAGCTTTTCAGTTGGAAGCTATAATTGCCATATGCGGCCGTTGTGCCATCCGATTGCGTGCCGTCCCATTCTACAAAGTCATTGGTGATATCGACGGCACCGCTATAGACGGTGTTTCCATAGCTGTCTTTCACCGTCAGCACCGCAGAATCCGCACCACTTGCCGGATCGGTTTCGACAACCACCGAGTTGCCGTAATAATAGACAGGCTCTTCCGTCTTGCCGTCCATACCCACCCAATTAGCCAGTTCGGAAATGCCCATCTGTCCGATCGAACCGGCAATCGTTTCCAGCAACTGATTGGTCTGAACCTGCTGCTCTACCCCCGAGAAGGTGGCGAGTTGCACAGCATAATCTGTACTGTCCATCGGGTTAAGCGGATCTTGGTTCTGCATCTGGACCGTGAGCATTTCAAGAAATGTCTGATAGTCCGTGCTTGCAAATGTATCCGCGCTCGCCGTGGTCGAACTGCTTGTCGACGTTGTCGAGGACGTCGCGCTTGTTACGGTTGTCATGAAAAATCCTCTGTCACATTCTGAGATCCAGCCCCCCCAGCAACGAGCCGGAGCTGCGTGAGGGATTAAGATCGTTTGAAACAGGTCCCATCGTGAACGCTGTCTGTGTCCCGCGTTCAGCACGGATACGGTCGACTTGCTCGGCAAGTTCTTGGGAGTTTTTCCCACCCTGCCCCTGATCGGTAAAATTCAGATTTACATCGGTATAGCCAAGCTCCCGCAGGTCGCGGCTGAGCATATCGGCATTGCGTCGCATCAGATCGAGGGTCTCGGGCCGGTCTGCATAGATCATGACGGACATGCCCTGATCGCTATGATGCAGGACCATGCGCACTTTCCCCAACTCTTCAGGCGCAAGAGTGAGCTCGACCGAATCGTCCGAGCTATTGCTCAATGCGCGGGTGAGTTGCTGCGAAATGTTGTGCGCCGTAGCTTGCTGTAATGCAGGTTGTGCGGTTGCGGGACCCGACGTCAGATGGGTCGCGCTGGTGGCGGACAGGGTGAAGCGCAGTTGCTCGTCTTCCGTCGCCTCAGCCCCCTCTGCCGAGATCACCTGCATCTCTGCCGCTGCATTTTGCAGACTTGCCGGTGGCGCGGCCGTGGCGGCCGAGGCGCTGGTGACCGCGAAGGCGGTTTCAGGTTTGACGGTTGCCGGCGCGCCGGTCGTCATTGGTGTCTGCACACTGTCGGCATGGATTTGCTCGCGGATCTCCTTACGGGCCGTAACATATTTTTCGGCCCCCATCTGCACGTGAGCCGCGGTTTGCATGGCAAGCGACGGCTGCGTAACAGCGGCTGTGCTGGCCTGTGCCTGCGGCGTCATATCTGCCGTGCGAGCATCGATATCGCCTACCGCCTGCGAATCGCCCGTCGCTTGCGCAGCCTCTAACGAGACTTGCGGCGCGGTAGCGGGGCCGGCTGTCCGCATCGGAGCACCGGATTGGATCTTCACCTCCCCCTCGGGTGCTGCCTGGTCTGTTCCTGTCGAAGGCACCTGCGCGAGCTCGATACGTTCCGGTACCTCCAAAAGGGTCATCTCATCGGGAAGGGCGACGCTGCCGTCCTGCGGATTTTGAGCCGTAGCGAGTTGCGGCGTAGCCTGGGCCGGGCTCGACGTAACAGACAAAGAGGCTGCAGATTGCGAGATATGCGAAGCCTCGGTCGCGTGTCGTGGGAACGCGGCTGCGGTTCGAGATGCTTCCTGCATATCCTCTCCTTGCATAGCAGCGAAGGGCACGGTCTCGGACGCGGCTTTAACGTCCGAAAGTCGCGCGTCCCCCCCAGAGGCTGGATCATTCGCACTCTGCGCAGGGGCTTGGCGCACATCAGTGCTATCTGACGCGGCAATCGTCGCCTGCCTTTCGTTATGGGGAACGGACATATTCTGGAGCGGAGCGCTCTCTGGCTGTGTCAGAGCGACTGCCCTATCGTCGTCCCCAAACGCATTGGCAGGTTGTTGGTCCGCCCCTGAAACTGAGCCCAGCATGGACATCGTTTGCTCGGACGCGACCAGATCATTCTGCGTGGTCAGAGATGCGACTTTCTGCGGCTCTGCCCCCTTTGGATCAGGGTCATTTTCCGCATTAAATGTCTTGGAAGATGCCGCCTGTTTGACTTGCAGAACGGGCGCGGGGGCAATCACGTCACCGGACGGCGCGGCTTCCAAAGCGTCCGTATCTGCCGCATCTTCCGCCTGAGCGGGAAGAGCAGAAGAGGCCGGTTCTGCAATCTCTGTCTTTGGTTCGGGCAGCACTTGCGCAGAAGGCTCGGAGGCATCGCGCAACATTGGCTGGACATCGGTTCTGACCGCAGTCATGGTGCCATCCGCGCTTCGACTTTTGCCTTGCGCTAGCGTGGGCATATCTTTTGCACGCGCCCCTGCGGCTTCTGCCGGAGCAGCGCCACCTTGAGCATATGCTGAAAATTCTGCGAAAAACTCGGAGCCGCCTTCTGTCTTTGCGGCTTGGGCCGAATCGGTGCCAGCTACCTGTCCCTTTGCTGCAAAGGGGAACTGCGCTGCTAATGAGTCAAAACTGGTCATGATCCTCAAGACTTCTGCCTATGATGATCTGCATATTGCCTCAATGAGGTTACCGCTTCTTTACCGCAAGCTGGCAAAAAGGGGTGAATGCGAATGATGCGGAGAATCCCATGCAAGTCACACAGACAGGATTGCCCCTCTCTATAGAGAGTTCCCAGACGCCCCGTGCGGTCAGTGCTGAAACACAAGAGAAGATGCACAAAACGGCGCAGGCGCTGGAAGCGAGCTTTTTGTCCGAAATGCTGAAATATACCGGCCTGGGCGAAAATAAGTCTGAATTTTCAGGGGGAGTCGGTGAAGAACAATTCTCGTCTTTCCTGCGGGAAGAACAAGCCAAGGAGATGGCGAAGGCTGGTGGAATCGGCCTTGCCGAAACAATTTTCAACGCAATGCTGAAGAGGGCCCAGAATGGCTGAGAAAGATGATGCCGTGATTGAAGAGCTGATTGATCTTCTGCGAATCGAGCGTGACGTAATCCGGAAGGCAGAATTTGATGCGATGGCGGATATCGCCGCGCGCAAAGAATCGCTCCTGCTACAGGTGAAAGATATTCCAGCGCAAAAACTGCGGCGTGCACATGAGATGTCGCGGCAGAATCAGCGCCTGCTGTCGGCGGCACTGAAAGGGATACGGGCCGCGCAGATTCGTCTCTCGGCGATCCAGAAAGCGGCGCATAGTTTCGGAAGCTACGATAAATCTGGTCGTCCGCAGAGGATTGTTGGCACGCAGGGATCTATAGAGAAGCGCGCGTAAACCATTTTAATCAAATGCAATCTATCTAAGGCCGGCCACAGTGCCGGCCTTAGCATTTCGTTAGGGGAGATAGTGCAAATATGCCCCTGCATCCAGTGAATGGGTGGCGCGCTCCGGGAACCGGGACGCATGTGTCAGAAGGACCTGTGCACTCGCTCCGACAAGATGTCGGGCGGTTTATAGACACCTTCGCGCAAAAGCGCACATATCTGAGGACCCAAAACTATGTCCAGCATTCTGACCAACAATGGCGCAATGGTTGCACTTCAAACCCTGAAGTCGATCAACTCCTCGCTGAATGATACCCAGTCGGCCATCTCGACCGGTAAGGATATCAACTCGGCAAAAGATAACGCGTCCGTTTGGGCAATTTCGAAAGTGATGGAGTCGGATGTTGCCGGCTACAACGCAATCGAAGACTCCCTGTCTCTTGGCGAATCGACCGTTGCTGTTGCCTCCACCGGGGCAGAGCAGATTGTCGAAAAGCTCAAAGAGATCAAAGAGAAGGTTGTTTCGGCAACCGGCGAGAATGTCGATAATGACAAGATCTCGAGCGAAGTCGATGAACTGAAGAGCCAGATCCAATCGATCATTGGTGCTTCGCAGTTCAACGGTGCGAACCTGCTTGATGGCTCGACTACCGATATCACCGTTCTGTCGTCGCTCGATCGTGACAGTACCGGTGCAGTTACTGCGTCCAATATCACTGTGGCCTCGGCAGATTTCACCGACAAGTTCACGACCACGGGTGTAACGGTTGGTACGAGCACCTACAAACTTGGGGATATCAATGTTGGTACTTCTAGTGCTGCAGAAGGTTCTCTGGACGCGATCGAAGCTCTGATCGACACCGCAACGGCCGAAGCCGCTAAGTTGGGTGCATCGTCTGCCCGTATTACCGACCAGAAAGACTTCATCTCGAAGCTGTCTGACTCGGTGACCTCGGGGATCGGTTCGCTCGTCGACGCCGATATGGAAGAGACCTCTGCGCGTCTGCAGGCTCTGCAGGTTCAGCAGCAGCTGGGCACGCAGGCTCTGTCGATTGCCAATCAGGCGCCCCAACAGCTCCTGTCGCTGTTCCGTTAATGAGCATCTGAGGGGCGCAGCATATGCGCCCCTCAACCACCTGGCAAAATGCCGGGGTTTTAAACTTGCAGCCACAGGAAGGGCTTCTCGTGAACGCTTATGCTCAGGCCAAAACGGCCTATTCCACTCCAAATCAGGCTATTCGTACCGACCGAGATATCGAATACGAAGCCATCGCGCGCATAACAAGCCGTCTTCGCGGCGTGTTGGGCAAAGAGCTCGAAAAATTCCCGGATCTCGCTGACGCTGTTAATCGCAACCGCAAGCTCTGGAAAATTCTTGCGGAAGATGTTGCAACTTCAGGAAATGGTTTGCCTGACCTGCTGCGTGCACGGATTCTTTTTCTCCAAAAATTCACCGATGCGCATAGCTCGAAGGTTCTGGCGCGCAAGGCGTCGGTTGCCCCTCTCATCGAAATAAACACTGCCATCATGCGTGGCCTTCGACCGACTGGAGGCGCTAAGTGAGTGGTTTGGTTCTAAAACTCGCTCCCAAAGAGCGTGTCCTCATCAACGGTGCCGTGATCGAAAATGGTGACCGACGGTCTCGTCTGGCAATTATGACGCCCAATGCAAACATTTTGCGCCTGCGCGATGCCATCCATCCCGAAGAGGCAAATACGCCCGTACGGCGTGTATGCTATGTTGCCCAGCTCGTGCTCTCCGGAGATAACAATCCGGAAGAAACAAGAATGCAACTTCTGCGGGGTATTGAGCAACTGAGTCAGGTCCTCACGGATCACGACAGTCGTACGCAACTTGCAATCGCTACGAAATCTGTTCTTGAAGAACAGCATTATCAAGCGCTTAAAGCGCTGCGTAGCTTGCTTCCAAGAGAGGAGCGGCTTCTGGCCGCCGCACGCCAATGACCTATCAACCCATTGTCCCATTAAGCGGTTATGCAGGCTGGAAAGTCTTGACGCGGACAATGGAGACGCAGAAGGCAGCTTTTACTGCCTCTGCGACGGTTCAAAGTGATGAAGAATATTTCCGAGAAAACATCGGAAATATTTCTTCCGCAGAAGAATTGGTGTCTGACTACAAGCTATTGAAGGTTGCTCTTGGCGCTTTCGGTCTTGATGATGATATTCAGAACAAGTTCTTTATCAAGAAAGTTCTCGAAGAAGGCACAATTAGCGAGGATGCTTTTGCCAACAAGCTAACGGATAGTCGCTATTCCGACCTTGCAAGCGCATTCGGATTTGATTTTACGCCTCCGAATACAGCCCTGAGTAGCTTCTCGGATGAAATCCTAACGCAATACGAGGACCGCCAGTTTGAGTTGGCGGTTGGCGATAGTGATGAGACTTATCGATTTGCTCTCAATGTACAGCGCGAACTCCCAGAGTTAGCCGCAGAAGACGGCTCTGAGAATACGAAATGGTACACAATTATTGGCAATGAAGCTCTCGCAACTGTCGTCCGGACTGGTTTGGGTTTACCGGAAAGCGTCGCTTCGCTCGATGTTGATCAACAGTTGACCGTTTATAAACAAAAAGCGCAGCAGGTTTTTGGTTCTGACGATGTATCTCAGTTCACAGACAGTGAAAATGTCGAAAAACTCATAAAATACTACCTGTTACGAGAGCAAGTAATGAATGGTAGTACCGCTACAAGCTCAAGTTCTATAGCCTTAACACTGCTTCAAAATGCATCGAGTTTTTCCGCGCGATTCTAAAATATATGATCTCATTCGGAATTATGTGAAGGTCGGCTACACTGTGTGAGGAAGTTCCTTGAACTTAGTGGGAATTGTTTTCCATCACAAGCTTTAGGATGCTCATCAGAGAAGAACGGACAGCGCCGTATCTCATCTGCGTGGGCGACTTCCACGTCAGTCACATGGAAAAGTGCCAAGGCGCGCCGCGCAAATTCGCTACGGTTCGCGACAGATATCCTCCGCACCTAGGTGATGCGGATTTTTTGCATACATCTGCTCCTTCAGAACTGACGCAGACTCTCAGTTACAGGGAGCAGTTTTGCGAGAGGCAGAATCAGTGGTACATTGTGTACAATTTAAAAAGCAGATCGACGATCTTTTTCTCTTGCCCCTACCGGAATTACCCCCTAAGAGATGCTCAAGCAAAGCAATTTGCTGACGGGGCCTTAGCTCAGCTGGGAGAGCGCTTGCATGGCATGCAAGAGGTCAGGGGTTCGATCCCCCTAGGCTCCACCAAATACAATTGAAAAGCACCAGATAGTTCTGCCTTTCTCGTCAGAGGATTTGCCTCTGCCGCGCAGACGGGTGCTGTTTTCCCTACGAAAATCCATGCTGCCTTGATCGCCGCTCTTGGCGTGTCGATCGCTTCGCAGCGCTTTCCCCCCGTCAAATCCGAGGATGGCCCATGAGAGACCATTTCTTCGTCGTGACGGGCGGCCCCGGTGCGGACAAGACCAGACTCATCACCGAGCTCTCCCGCCGCGGTTTCCATACAATCCCCGAATCCGGCCGCGCGATCATCCGCGAAGAGATGGTAAGCGGCGGAGATGCCCTCCCTTGGGCTGATCGCATGGCCTACGCCGAAAGGATGCTGGAGCGCGACCTGCGCGCCTATGAGGACGCTCGGGCACTCTCAGGCCCCGTGATCTTCGACCGGGGCACTCCCGACATTCTGGGCTACCTGACCCTCTGCGGCCTCCCCGTGCCGCCCCACATTGCTGCAGCGGCCAAGGAAACGCGCTACAACGCCCGCATCTTCCTAGCGCCGTTCTGGGACGATATCTTCACGCAGGACGCCGAGCGCAAGCAGACCCGCGCCGAGGCCGAAGCGACAGGTGCCGTCATGCGCGACACCTACACCGCGCTCGGTTACGAGATCACGGAGCTGCCGCGCACCGACATCGTAACACGCGCCGACTTTGTTTGTGCGCAGCGGGTCAACCGACCGTAATCGCGAGATGCCCTGGCAAAACTGCTGAACCGGACAAACCGCATGGTCCCTCCCGCCTCCCGCTGCCTGACACTCACGGCCCGAACCTGCCGTTCGCCTGTGCCACCAACGCCGTGGCGCGGCTTCCCCAAACCGGCCATCTGTGGCACCGCGCAGCATAGTCTAGAGCCCCAAGGTCGGCAGTGCGGACAAAGCGGGCGTTGCCTTTGCTTGGTTCAATGACTGCTTTCTCAGATTTTTCTCGAGTTCCGTCATTTTTAGATGACGGAGGTGTCAACTATGAAAAGCGATTTCAGGCGCAATGACCTGACTGATAAGGTCACCAGTGTTTACGGCACTATAGATGGACCTAGGCGGGCGAGCGCCCTCAGTCGCCCGCGAGCTGGAGGTCCTGCGTTCGACGGTTACGCTGGTCAGCCAAGGTCTGCGCAGGTCTTTGAAAATCGAGAAGGCCCTTGCCGATGCTGTCGAGAAGACCCCGGCCGAGCTCTTCCCCGACCGTTACGCAGCAGAGGAGGACAGCGCGGTAAACAAAACCTGACATCGGGAAATGAAAAGACCCTCCTGCGCTAACAGGAAGGCCTTTTGAATAAGCGTCGTTTGAAGCCTACCCTTTATTCATCCCCTGAGTCTCACGAAAAGTCAACCTGCCGAGGCGTCTCTCGGCAGAGCAGTCAAACTCATCTCAAACATAGGGGGATGTCGCCCCGCGCCTGCTCCGATCCACATGGGTCGGCGCCCAGGTGAGGTGCGCTCCAATCATCATGTACAACACCTTGTTCCACCGCGGGCCGGAGCCGAGCCACGCGATCCGAGTTCCTGCGCGCCGTTCAAAAGGAAGCCTTCGTGGCTCGATGGTCGCATCGCTGCCCGGCTTCGAGCGCCCGCGCATTGTCCACTTCGAGAGTGCGCAGGAATACGCCTTCCTCTGCCTGATGTTGGTGCGCGACGACGTGCACCACATCCGCGAACAGCCTCCGGCGATAGCCTGGTGATTTGGCGGAAAGCGGTCTGCGATGCTTTCCTGACTTTAGAGGCAAAAGATCAAATCAAGCGCACCCAAGACAGCTATGACAGCGCGCGCCCACGACTACGCGTGGATACACAGTTTGTGTACCCCCTCCAGAAAGGCGCGAGGGCGTTCGGGATCGACGAACGAATGCTTCACCGATGCGCTGATGGCTGCAATGATGCTTCGCCGTGGCGGTGGCAGAGGTCCGTCAATGGATCCAGTGAAAAGCCTGATGGATCGGGCAGCGTGGCGATGGTAGTCTCTGACATGTGGCGTATCCCTTTCTCGGCTGAGAATTGACGCGTCTGAACACCGCCGTCACATGCCGCCCCTCAGGGCATCACCAACTTTCACGCGTTACTCCAATCACCAAGCCCTAAGCACATCCAGAAAATGCTGTGCTGTACCGCAACAGGGCTGCGCGATTAACCAGCCACTACACATCAAACAATCATACGGCAACTCATCGCCAATCTTTAGGACACCCCCAATAGGGATTTCTATCAATTTACCACGAATTCTGCGTGTAAGGCACCTGCTGCATTGATACTTTTCAGGATATCAATCATGTCACGCGGAGAAACTCCCAGAGCGTTCAGGCCTGCAACCACTTCCGAAAGGGAATTTCCGCTGGGGACTTCTGCCATTTGAATACCAGGTTCCTCAGTAATTGAGGCCTCTGTACGTGGGACAACAACCGTTTGCCCCTCTGCAAACGGGTTGGGCTGCACCGCAACAGGCGCCTCTTGAACGCGCAACGTCAGATTGCCTTGGCTCACAGCGACCCGCGAAATGCGGACATTTTCTCCCATAACAATCGTACCAGAACGCTGATCGACGACTACACGCGCGCGCTGCTCGGGTTCTACTTCCAAGTTCTCGATACGACTCATGACATGCGCCGTAGAACGCTGTCCTGTTTGCGCAATATTAAGGGTAACAGTTCCTGAATCTTGCATTGCGGCGACATTTCGCCCGAACTCAGTATTGATTACAGCCTCGATTCTATTCGCAGTCGTGAAGTCAGGCGTCCTGAGAGCAAGGCGAAGACGATCCAGACTGTTAAATTCAAATGCGATTTCACGCTCGACATGAGCGCCAGAAGGAATCGAACCGGATGTCGGCACTCCCTGAGTTACAGTAGCCGCATCCCCCTGAGCCGTCGCACCACCCGCGATGATCTCCCCTTGCGCCACAGCATAGATTTCGCCATCCGCGGCTTTGAGAGGGGTCATAATCAAGGTACCACCAAGAAGGCTGGTTGCATCGCCAATAGCCGAAACCGTAACATCAATGGAACTACCTGCGCGCGCGAAAGGGGGCAATTCAGCAGTTACCAGAACGGCCGCAACATTTTTGGGCCGAGATGTTTCCCCGGTAACGTTAACGCCCAAGCGCTCAAGTACGTTTGTCATAATTTCTTCGGTAAAAGGTGCATTCCGCAAGCCATCGCCAGTGCCGTTGAGGCCGACCACCAAGCCATAACCAACGATGTCATTGCCACGGACACCGTCAAATTCGACCAAATCCTTAATCCGAATTGGAGAAGCCCAAGACAACGACGGGATCAAGCATACGATTAGAAACAGAAAAATACGCATCAGATATAGTCCGCCAAGGTCAGCTGAGAAAGACGCGAAGTAATCTCATACAATGTTTCAAGTTGGTTCTGCGCCGCGATTAAGGCTGTCGACGTCTCGTAAGGCTCTGCGGTAATCAGATTATTCCTTGCAATTTCCAAACTGCTGCTCTCGGCATCATTTCGGGTTGCCGCACTTTCGATTTGCTCTTCAGCCGCACCGATGCTGCTGCGAGACGCCGACATTTCAAGCGAGGCAGCACTAAGCACCGATCCGGCTTCAACCATCAGCGCCGAACGTGTCTCGTCACTCAGCGTACCGTCATCATTGGCAGCGATGCGGGCGAGCATGGCGCCCTTCAAGGATTCCCGAATCTCGGATGATTGAGCAGTCACTTCGAGCTGAATCGATTCGTTTTCAGACACTTTCACCGCACCCAGTGGATCTCGTGACCCTTGATAGGATTGATCCAGATAGCCGCCCCCACCTGCCGGCGCATCGAAAAATGCCTCTACTGCAGCGATAATTCCGGCGCTTGTTGTGTCACCTCCAACCGCCGTCATAACCTGGCTATACATCTCGTCAGCATCAACAACCGGTGGTGTATTGGTTGCGGCACCACTAAAGACAAAGCGTCCAGCAACCGAACTATTTAACGCGGAAACAATCGTTGAGAGGCTAGTTTTTGCTTTGGTAGACAATGTCTCAAGCGAGGTCGGGTCTCCGGAGGAGCCGATCGAGATCATGTCGGGCCCGAAATTAATCGCATAATCTTGGATCGTGCCAAGCGCGTTTTGCATCATTTCTGCGGTCAGCGAGACCTCGGTCGTTGCAAGCGAATATGACTCGAGATTATCCAAGCTACGCGTAATTGCCGAAAGCTGCGTAAAATCGCCGCCGACGGCTTTACCAACATCGGATTTCAGGCCGGTCGTAGCCTCCTGGCTAAGCGTCGTTACCAGATTTTTGAGACCGGTATTATGCTTACGCAGCGAATAGACCTGCGCCATATCACCAACAGAATAGTAGCTCATATCAGATCTCCAGAAGCTGCTGCATCAGAGTGTCCAACGTTTGCATTACTTTTGCGTTAGCAGCGTAGGATTGCTCGATTTGAAGCAAAGATTGAAGCTCCTGATCCGTATCGACCCCGAGCGAAAGCTCTTTCTCGACCAATGCATCCTGTTTGGCCGTCGTGTAACTTTCTGTCATCTCGGCGCTTTGGCGGGCAGACGAGTAATTAGACAGCAATTCTGACATTAAACCGGATGCAGAATAGCTTGTCCCACCAAATGCCGAGGAAGACGCCGACCGACTCTCGATCAGAGCGTCAGCGATACCGTTCAGCAAAGTACTATTGCCGACATCGCCTGCAGTACTTGCATAAAGGCCATCGCGAACGCGCCAAACCTCCCCGCCCTCAGACGGGTCAATCAGTTCATTCACCTCGATTCGTCCAGCCAGTCCAAGTTCATCTGTGCTATCAAAAGCGGAACCAGCATCCGTGAAAAAGCCCGCACTGCCAGACGTAATCGTCGTATCAGCACCAGATGCGCCAAGACGCTCGATGAGATCGCGCGCCACAGAATCAATCTGCTCTTGCGCGGCGGGGGCCAGTTCATCTCGTACCTCGAACAAGGCAGACAGCGTGCCGCCTCCCAAAGCCCCATTCGACGTGGTGCTGACCGGCTCGCCATTAATCGTCAGCCCAGAAAGCGTACCGCCTTCCAGAGAAAAATTAGGCGCCATGCGTCCACTGGTGGAATAGCCGATTTCATAGGCCTTACCATCCAACAAGGTCGCACCATTGGTCGAATAAAGTGCAACCTGACCGTTATCCCGTTGATAAACCTGTAACGGCACAATCTCTGAAATCTGATCAATCAGTGCCTGACGCTGGTCCATCAAAGCGGCGGCATCGCGGCCATTGGTCGATGCCTTAAGGATCGCATCATTCAGGTCATCTACCTGCGATAGGGTAGAATTCAACAGATCGACCTGCTTACCGATTTGCTGATCCGCACCTAGACGAATATCGTTGATATCGTCCGACATCGAATTCAGTTGTTCCGCAACCGTCTTGGCCGTGTTCACCACTGTCGTCAGACGTCCGGTGCTATCGGGCGAACTCGCCGCTTCGACCAAGGCCGATTCGAAATTGGCCATTTTCGCGGACAGGGAGCTATCACTGGTCGGGTCTCCGATCATATCCTCGATCGAGGCATAGAAATCCGCGACAACGCCCGCTTCGCCGGCAGCCGCATCGGCAAGACGTCGATCCTGGATAAGGCTCTCATTGACCTGACGCGTTACGCCATCAATACGAACGCCATAGCCAACACCCCCGGCAGAGACAGCCGATGTTTCGACTGTCCGCCGCCCATACCCCTCTGTCATCGCGTTCGCGACGTTTGAGGACACAACTTGCGCCATTTTGCTCGAAACGGTCAGCCCCGAAAGCGCATTGGTAAAAGCGGCGGAAAGCGACATCTTCTGTCTCCTTAGAGAGCGATCATCTCAAAATCAGCGTTTAATGTTCGTAGTTTCTTGCAGCATCTCATCCACGGTCTGGATGACCTTCGCATTCGATGAATAGGCACGTTGGGTCTGGATCAGATCCGTCAATTCCTTGGCAACGTCGACAGAGGACCCCTCGCGAGCGTACCCTTCGATTGCACCGGTCGGGCCATCACCGGCATCCCACAAGAAGAAGCTGCCGGATTCACCACTAATCTCGAAAGTCTGGTTATCGTTGGCAGTCAGGCCATTGGCGTTAGGCACGTCAACAAGCGGAATTTGGTAGATCGTCCGCGTAAAGCCCGTATCGTAGGTCGCGTTCACATAGCCATTCTCATCGACCTCGACAGTAGTCAGGCTTCCGACAGGAGAGCCGTCCCGCGTCACATTGGTGGGCGAGAAGCTGTCCGAAAGCTGGGTCAGACCATTGGTATCGCCAATTTTGCCGATGGTAAGATCAATGGTCTGCAGCCCTTCCGCGGCAGACAACGTGACCGTGCCATTGGTCGAATCATAGGCCGGCGAGGTGCCGATCGGGGTCACCGACTTCAGCGTACCGCCATTGGTCGTCGTGTTATCGAAGACCAAGGTGTAGGATGCCAGCAGATTTTCGTCAGCCGTCGTCGCAGCGTCATCTTCCGTGGCCGAATCGCGCAGCTCCATCGTCCATGTATTCTCGATCACATTGCCACTGGTATCCAGCGCCGGCGTGAAAGTCACATTGAGCGATTCCGATGTCCCGAGGTTGCCGTAATATTCAACGGATAGCGGCAGCGACGTCGTGTCGTCCACATCAACAGCCGGAAGGTTGACACCCAGATTGACCTTCGTGGTGGGGTCACCCGCCGTCTGGTTCGCGTTGATCACCACGGGCTGCAACCCCGAGACCGAATCGCGCGCATAGGTCGGAATGGTCCCGTCGGCATTTGCCGGCCAGCCCAGCAAGACAAGGCCGGTATTGGTTTTCAGAACACCATCCTCATCGGTCCGGAATGCACCGGTCGTGGTCAGTTGGAGCGTCTGGTTGCTTTGCGCGTTCTCAAGAGCCACCTCCGAGATCACCGGCAGGAAACCGCGCCCCGATACCGCCAGATCAAGCGCATTCGAGGTCGATACCAATGCGCCCTGCTCGTCCACGATACGGGACGTGCTCGCACGGACCCCCCCTGCGGAATAGGAGTTCGCAGTCTGCGACAGCACCATGCTGGAAAATTCTGTTTCAGCACGTTTATAGCCATAGGTTCCGGAATTCGCGATGTTGTCCGAAATGGTGGACAACTTCGTAGAGTTCGCCGCCAGGCCGGCAACGCCTGCGTTAAGCGAGGAGGAAATCGACATTTATGCGCCTTTCTGCTGCTACGTGTCGTTCGATCTCCCGCAGATTTGCCCTAGCCCTCTTAAGATCACCCTAACGAATAAAATTCTCACAGAAATTGTATGCGGGACAGCCTGATCACTTTCGTAAAAGGACGATTTCCAGCCGGTTATTGCGGATAGACATCGGAATTTCACTGGCAGGCTTGCGATCTGCAAACCCTGTCACACGCTGGATTCGCCGCTTGTCGAACCCGTCGCCCTGCATCAGCATCCGGACCTGCTGCACTCGCTCTGTCGACAGATCCCAAACGGGATTCTGGCGCAGCATTTCAGGATAGGCACGGGTGAAACCGTTAATCGCCACCTCATTGGGCACCAGATCGAACACCCGTGTGACCATCGCCACCAACTCTTCGAGAATCGGTTCCGGCGTACTGGTATCGGGCGCAAAAAGCGGCTCGTCGGCCAGATCGAAAAACTCCACGATCAGCCCCTCATCCGTCACCTTGGTCACGATATGGCGCGACATCTTGTCGGTCACCATGGATTCGCCGCCGATCCCCATCAGCGCCTCTTCTATTTTCGCCGCCACCTGGTCGAATTCGGCCGCCTCGCTCTCGTCCTTGGCTTCCACACCACTTTGGCCGCGCGCCTGCCGCGCCTCGGTTGGCATATTCATCGACGCACCGGTGCCCATCTGCGCGATCGTCTCTTCGGAAAAGATGGAATCCCCCCCGAAAGAGCCATCGCCGCCACCCGAGATCCGGTTCACCGCAATCGTGGGATTGAAATAATCCGCGATGCCTTTGCGCTGCTTCTCGGTCGTCGCGTTCAACAGCCACATCAGAAGGAAAAACGCCATCATAGCGGTCACGAAGTCGGCATAGGCCACCTTCCATGCACCGCCGTGGTGCCCGTCCCCACCGGACACCTTCTTGCGTTTGATAATAATAGGGGCCTGATTATCACCAGAGCTCATGCCACCACCTCTTTTCACCCAAGCCGGTTGTAGCAAAGTGATCTTAAACACTGTTTAACACTTAAAATGCGTGACATTTACGCCGCGATCACGTGCACTGCGCTTGTATGCCCACCGCAGCAAGCTAAATTAGCCGACATGAATATGACAGAAGATCACAGCAAGCTTATTGCTTGTCCCCATTGTGATACGCTGCACCATCTCTCGCAGATCGGCGAGGACGAACGCGCGACCTGTGCCTGCTGCGGCACCTTGCTGATTGCTCCGCGCAATCGGTCCTTCCTGCATGTCGTGGCCTTGTCCTTTACGGCAATGATCCTGATGATTGCGGCGTTCTGCTTCCCCTTCCTGCAGATTTCGGCCCGCGGGCTCACCCATGAAAGCTCGGTCCTCGGGGCGGCCTCCGCCTTCTCGGGCGGCTGGCTGGCCCTGCTTTCGGTGGCCACCGTCGCGCTGATCATCGGGGTTCCGGTTTTCCGCTTCGGCGCGCTGATCTATGTCCTTCTGCCACTCAGCTTCGACAAGAAGCCCTGGCCCAAAGCACGCGGCGTGTTCCGGCTGGCCGAACGGTTGCAGCCCTGGTCGATGGCCGAGATCTTCATTATCGGGACCGCCGTCGCCCTGGTGAAAATCGGCGGCCTTGCCACGATCTCCTTCGGACCAGCCTTCTGGGCCTTCTGCGCCCTGATTATCGTAATGGCGCTGAAAAACAGTTTCATGAGCAAATGGGTAATATGGGACGCCATCGGGAAGAAATGAGATATCTCTCCGCCACCGATGCAGGGCTGATCGGATGTCAGCAATGCGGGCGCGTCTGGCCGAAGGATCAACAGCGCTGCGGGCGCTGCGGGGCAAAGCTGAAGCCTGTCAACGAGGCATCGCTTGAACGGGTCTGGGCCTTCTGGTGGGCCGGTCTGATTGCCTATATCCCGGCCAATCTCTACCCGATCATGCATACAAAATTTCTGGCCACCGATAGCCCCTCGACCATTATCGGCGGGGTCATCACCCTGATGGGCCACCACAATTACGGAATTGCCGCCATCGTCTTTCTGGCGTCGGTCTGCATCCCCATCGCGAAATTCTTCGCTGTCGCCTATCTGGCCTTCACCGTAAGATCGGGCAAGAAAGACGGCGGGCACAAACGTCTTATGATCTACGAGATCGTCGAATTTATCGGTCGCTGGTCGATGATCGACGTTTTCGTGGTCGCTATTCTTTCCGCTCTTGTCCAACTTGGCTTTGTCGCCTCGATCCATCCGGGTCCGGCGGCGGCGGCCTTTGCCCTCTCCGTAGCACTCACCATGCTCTCGGCCCAAAGTTTCGATCCACGCCTGATCTGGCGTAGCGTAGAAAGACCTGCCTCCGAATGACCGAAGATCCCAAACCCGCCGACCTGCAAAAGACACAGGCCAAGAAACCCATTTGGGCACGACTGTCGCTAATCTGGTTTGTGCCGCTTTTCGCGCTTCTGATCACGCTCTATGTCGCTTGGCACACCTATTCCGACCGCGGCACCCTGATCTATGTTGATTTCAAGGATGCCACCGGTATCACCGCAGGCGAGACCGTGCTGAAATATCGCGAAGTCTCTGTCGGCACGGTCGAGACAGTGGGCTTCACCAAAGATCTTGGCGGGGTGCGCGTCGGCATCAGGGTTCATAATGACGTGGCGAAATATATCGACAAGGATGCCCGTTTCTGGATCGTGAAACCCGAGCTGTCGGCACAGGGGATCTCGCGGCTGGATACCGTCCTGTCGGGCGGCTTCATTCAGGGCTGGTGGGACAACAAGATCAGCGATCCGCAGACCGAGTTCGAAGGGCTCGACAAACAGCCGGTCACCGAAGATCCGAATTCCGGCACGCAGATTATCCTGCGCGCCCGTGACGCAGGTGGACTGGCCGAAGGCGCGCCGGTGATCTATCGCGGCCTCACTGTTGGCAAGATCCAGAACCTGCGTCTGGACGAGGGGGGCAGCGGCGTGTTGATCGATGCGTTCATCAACAAGCCCTATAACGCCCGCCTGACCACCACGACCCGCTTCTGGGATGCCTCGGGGATTTCGGTCAATCTCGGGGCCAACGGGGTTTCGGTCAATATGCGTTCTCTGGCCTCCATCGTGCAGGGCGGGGTCGAGTTCGACACTCTGGCCACGGGCGGCAGCTTCATCCAGAACGGCTTCCCCTACCGCCTCTTCAAAGACGAGAACGAGGCCCGCAACTCCATTTTCGGCGGCGAGTTCTTCGAGCCGGCACGCTATACCCTGCTGTTCGACGAGCCGGTGCAGGGCATCGAGATCGGCACCAAGGTCGAGTTCCGTGGCGTCGAGGCCGGCGAGGTCACCGACCTGTCGATCAAGGTTTCCGAAGACAGCCTCGGCACGAAATTCGCGCGCCAGCAGGTGGTTATCTCGCTGTCGCCCGAACGTCTGGGGCTGGAGCGCAATACCGACAATGACATCGTGACCCAATTCTTGGAGAACGAGGTGGCAAACGGTCTGCGCGCCCGCATCACCGGCACCGGCCTTCTGGGCCAAACGCTGGTGATCGAACTGACCGATGTGCCCGACAGACCGAAGGCCGAGATGGACACCAAGGCCGCGCCCTATCCGACCATCCCGACCGCGCCGCAGACAGCCAATTCACTGGCAACCTCGGCCGAGGGCGTGTTCAAGCGCGTCGAGAGCCTGCCCATCGAAGAGCTGATGACATCGGCCACGCAGATGTTCCAGTCGATCACCGCAATCGCGGGGCAGGATCGCACCAAGCAGATTCCCGACGAGCTGGCAGGAACGCTGGGCGAGATCCGCAGTCTGGTCAACGAGCTGAACAAGAATGATGCGGGCAAGAAAGCCAGCGATGCCATTGATAATGTCTCGCAGGCCGCAGATAGCGTGATGACCGAGATCGAGGGCCTGAACGACACGCTGGCCTCGGCCGACAAAGCGGCACAGCGGATCGCGGATATGCCGCTGGGCGATATCGGGGATAAGGTTGACGGGATCCTGGGTGACCTGCGCAAGATGCTGAACACCGATGATGCCGAAGCCCTGCCGCAGAACCTGTCGGATACGCTGCAACAGCTTGCGGGCCTTCTGCGCGAGCTGCGAGAAGGCGGTGTGGCCGAGAAGCTGAACGGCACCCTCACCGCCGCGCAGGATGCGGCGGGGTCGATCCAGTCGGCCAGCGACCGTCTGCCCGCACTGACCAAGCAGTTGCAAGACCTGACAACGCAGGCACAGGGGCTTGTCGGTGCTTATGGCGACCGCTCTAACTTCAATTCGCAAGTCATGGACACGATGCGTGATCTGCGCCGCACGATTGATGCGGTCGGCTCGCTCGCACGCATGATCGAACGTAACCCGCAAGCCTTCATTACCGGGCGCTGAGGATGGACATGATGATACGTTTTACGACCTTCTCCCTGATTGGTGCCGCGCTGGTAACACTGGCCGCCTGCTCGGATCCGCTGGACACGGCACAATATGCCATTGATCCGGCTCCGGCCAAAGACACGCTGCCCAACCGTCTTGGCCGCGCCGAACTGCGTGAGATCTCGCTGCCCGATTATGCATCGGGACAGGAAATCGCGTTCCAGACGCCGGATGGGGCACTGCGCTCCAGTCCCGACAATATCTGGGCCGATGACCCCAAACGCGCGATGACGCTGGCGCTGGCACGGCAGATTTCCGAGATGTCGGGCGCGACCGTTATTGCCGAACCCTGGCCGCTTGCCTCGGACCCGCAACGCAAGATCGAGGTTCGGGTGGATCGTTTCCTTGCCGCCGCCGACGGGGCCGTACATCTGGACGGGGTCTACTATGTCTCGCCCGCAAGCTATGCGGCTTCCGGCGGCGATACGGTGCGCCGCTTTGATATCACGGTGCCGATGGGAGGGGTCGCGGGCAAAGCCGCAGATCCGGGTCTGATCGCCCGCACCCAAAGCGCAGCGCTCGGCCAGCTTGCCGCGCAGATTGCCCAGATGAAATAAACAAAGGCCCCGATTGCGGGGCCTTCTTCCATCAACAAGCGCGCGAAACCCGCCGCTGTTCAGACCTTCTGGAAGGTGCCGAAAGCCCCATGTGCAAAAAGCATGGGCGTCCCGCTGCCCGTGGCAAAACGCATTACGCGCCCGATGATGATCGTATGATCACCGCCTTCATGCATGGCCTCTGTCACGCAATCGAAACGCGCATGGAAATCGGGCAGCACGGGCACATCTTCCGCATTCAGGTCATAGCTCAGCCCGTCGAACCCTGCTCCGTTCCGCCCGAAACGTAGAATCAGATCCGCTTGCGCATCATGCAGGACGTGGATCGAAAAGGCCTTGGCAGCCGTGAAATGGGCATGCCGCACCGAAGCCCGCGCCGGAGACCACAAAACCAGCGGCGGGTCGAGCGAGACCGAGGCAAAGCTGTTGGCCACAATCCCCAGCGGACCGGCTTCAGGCTCGTCACGGCGCGCCGTCACGACCGTGACCCCCGTCGCAAAACGCCCCAAGGCCGCGCGGAATGCCCGCATATCCGCCGGATCGGGCGACTGGAGCGCGGCTTTGTTCTGCGCCGCCCCTATGGCCGCATCAATTTTATCGCTTTCCTGCATCTCGCCCCTGTTCGCTTGCTTTCCTGAACAGATAACCCGTCCGCTGCTTGACGCAACCCTTTGAATCAGGCGCGGGCCCCTTCGATCCGGCCTTCGCCGCGGCAAACCACCCTCATTCAGCCTGTTTTTTACCACCCCAGCGCGTATGTGGAATATTTTTTAGGCATGTGACTAATTTCACGCCAGCCATCCCCTTGGTTCGCGACTTTGCTTTGATCTGGGGGGCGGTTTTCGGGAGGATGGTTATACGGAATACACGTTTCCTTCCTTCAAGGCCCCTGCAAAGGGCGCCACAAAGAGCTGCCTGACCGGCGACGGTCCTCCTCCCCCGAAAACGGATCAGGCAGCTCGCCTCCCCTCCCGCACAAAACTCCTGCCCAGAATTCCTGCCTAGAACTCCTGCTTGCGCAGCTTCTCGATCTTGTCCTGATCGCGGATCTGTTCGTCGATCCTCGTCAGCGCCATATGCTGCCCGAAACGCCGTGCCGAACGCTGCCGTGCCTGTTCGACCTGCGCATCCATGGCACGCTTTTCCTGCTCGAGCGCCTCGACCTTGCGCCCCGCCCATGCGCGATAGGATTCGATCATCTTCAGATCGGTCATATCCTGCACCGGCTGGCGCAGGGCCGTGCTGGCCGACTGGGTGATCTCGCCCTGTTTCATGGCCAACAGCGCCTGCGTCTGCTTCAACCGTGCAAGTTTGGACAGCTCGACATCTTTCATCATCGCCGCAATCGCAATCATGCGGCCATATCCCTGCTGACTCATGCGCCCCTCCTTTGACGTGCGCGCTGACGCATCTTATCGGCAAAACGGATTGCGGCCGCGACAGACTTGTAATGCTCGCTCTTGATCTCGTCGCCGATATCCAGCGTGGCATAAAGCGCGCGCGTGCTGGGCGGGTCGCGATGGATCGGAATGTTGTGCTCTGCCGCGATCTCGCGGATCTTCAGAGCAACATCATCCACCCCTTTGGCCACACAGATCGGTGCCCGACGCGAGGCACGGTCCCATTTGAGCGCCACAGCATAATGGGTCGGGTTGACCATCACGACATCGGCCTTGGGCACCTCGGCCATCATCTGGTTCATCGCGATCTCGATCCCGCGCTGGCGACGCTGCTGTTTCATATGGGGATCGCCCTCGGCCGACTTCATTTCATCCATCAGCTCCTTGCGCGTCATTTTCTGCCGCTTCAGAAATTCGTAGCGTTGCCAGATATAATCCACCGCCCCGACAATCACGGCCAGCATGGTGATAAGAAACAGAAATTCCAGGATGATATGCATCAGATCCGCAGTGGCCAGATCCACCCCCACCCGCTGCGAGATCAGGATACGGTCCAGATGGCGCTGAATGAACCATCCCAGCAAAATCGCCACAATCAACAGCTTCACGAAGCTCTTGAGAAACTCGAACAGACCGTTCGGACCGTATTTCTGCTTGGCATTCGAAAGCGGATTGATGCGGCTGCCTTTGGGCATCAGCTTTTCAGGCGCGAAAACGATCGCCTTCTGCGCCAGAAGCGCCGCCAGAACCAGCACCATCGGCACGATAAACCACAAGACAAGCGGTGCGACGACTTCGCCGATGATTCCGCCCGCAATGGTGGAGCCACCGGACTCCATCTGCTCTTGCAGCATATCGACATGGCCGAGAAACTCCATCAGCCGTGACCCCAGCTTCAGCAGCGTCTCGCCTCCGAAGGCATAGGATGCGATCAGCACACCGGCATAAGAGGCGGCCACCGTAATCTCGGCGGATTTGACAAGATCACCCTTTTCCCGCGCCCGATCCAGCTTCTGCTGTGTGGCCTCGTATTCCTTTTCGCTTTCATCGGTATCGCCACTCATCGCATCACCGAAAACGGGTTGAAGAGGAAGCTCCCGAAGGCCTCGCGCCAGACAATAAGCCCTGTGGGCAAAGCGATTGCCATCAGCACGATCCCTGCCAGAGTGATGGCCGGTGCGCCGATCATGGCCACCATAAGCTGCGGCATCGCGCGGTTGATCACCCCCAGCGCAGCGTTATAGACCAGCCCGAGAATGACAAACGGGGCCGCGATGGAAAAGCCCAGCCGGAACGATTTCGCGACACCGGCCACCCCCCATTCACGGATCAGGTCGGGGGCGGGAAACTGTCCAAAGGGGAAGGCTTTATAAGAGCCGATCATCAGTTCGGCCGCCTGCACATGCAGCCCCATCGCAAAGGCCAGCGCCAGACCCGCCGTGGTCAGCATGAAGCCGACGGCAGGCTGGGATTCCCCGCCCGCCCCGAAAATCTGGGCCAAAGAGGTCGCCTGCGCGATGATCATCCCCGCCATTTGCAGCCCGTAGATGAACATCCGCATGATCACACCGATCGAAAGGCCGATCGCGGTTTCGGGTAGGATCAGGCCAAGGCTGACATCATGGGGCAAGTGCGCAAGCTGCGGGCTGACCGCGGGGGCCACCACTGCCGTGAAGGCCAAAGCCGCACCCAGCTTGACGCGGCTCGACAGGTTCTGTTCGCCGAAGCCGGGCATGACCGATACCATCGCCCCGACCCGCAAGAATACCGCGAAAACGATCATGAACCCCTGATGGGTAAGATTGAGCACTTGCGCCGCCAGATCGATCATGCGGGCACAACCCCCAGCATCGCAGGTTTCGCATCCAGCCCGATCTCTTCGAAAGACAGCACCGGTGCCGAAATCCCCTTGGCCCCCAGAACGGTCTTGATGAACCGCCGCCGACGCGCCGAGGTCACGATGGCCGGAAACACGCCCTGCTCCCCCACCCGAGCGATACGTTCCGCGATGTTATTGACCAGACGCGAGAATTTCTCGGGCGGAAGCGCAATATCCCCATTCCCGTTATCACCGGGCAGTTGATAGGCCGTAAAGGTCTCTTCCCATTCTGGTGCCAGTTGCAGCAGGGGCAAGGTGCCATCCTCGCGGCGGTATTCCGCGACAAGCTGGAAGCCCAGACGCTGGCGGACATGCTCGGTGATCAATTCGGGCGAACTCATCCCGCGCGCCTCGGAGATCGCCTCGACGATCAGCAGCAGATTACGGATGGAAACACGCTCTTCCAGCAGCAGACGCAGCACCGCCAGCAGCATATCGATCGACACTTTATCCGGCACCAGCTCGTCGAGGATACGGCGGTTGGCCTCGCCACGGGCCGGATCGGAGAGGTTGCCGGTTTCCTCCAGCAGGCGGCGCAATGTCTTCAGCGTCATCAGGCGCCCGAAATTGTTCTTGATGACTTCCAGAAGATGGGTCGCCAGAACCTCGGTCGGTGTCACCACGGTCGACCCCGTCAGCGCCGCCTCTTCCTGCGCATCCAGCGGCACCCAGCGGGCGGGCGCGCCATAGACCGGCTCGCGGACATTTTCTCCTTTGGGAAGCAATTCGGCATTATCCGCCAGCAGGGCCAGCACCTTTTCGGGGTATAGCCTGTCGCGCGCCTGTTCGACCCCCTGAATGCGGATGCGGTATTCCCCCGGGGCCAGCGTGGAATCGTCGGTCAGACGGATCTCGGGCAGGATCAGACCGAAGCTTGCCGCCACATGATTGCGCATATTGTTGATCCGCACATCCAGTCCCGTCGCGGGGTCCAGCGCCATTGCTACCAGATCGGCGGAAAATTCCACATGGATATCATCGACATCCAGCACATCCCCCATAGATTTCTTCTTCTTGGGTTCGGGGGGCGGCATGCGCATGGCCGCCTTGGCCTCTTCTTTCTTGGTCTTCTTGTGCAGATGATAGGCAGCACCGCCCAAAGCCGCAGCCCCCAGCATGAAGGGCACGAAAGGCAGGCCCGGCACCAATGCGAAAAGCGCCATCAGCACGCCCACGGTAATCAGCGCCGGCGGATATTTCGAAAGCTGTCCGAAAAGGTCGCTATCGGCCGAGCCATTGGCTCCACCGCGCGACAGCAGGATCGCGGTCGCTATCGAGATGATCACGGCGGGGATCTGGCTGACCAGACCATCGCCAACCGTCAGGATCGCATAGGTCTTGAGCGCATCCGAGAGCGCCATACCATGCACCGCCATGCCGATCGACAGCCCCACAATCATGTTGAGCATCGTGATCATCAGGCCCGCAACCGCATCCCCCTTCACAAATTTCGACGCCCCGTCGAGCGAGCCGAAGAAGGTGGTCTCCTTCTGTTCACGCTCGCGGCGGGTACGCGCTTCGGCATGGTCGATGGCCCCCGCGCTCATATCGGCATCAATAGCGAGCTGCTTGCCCGGCATTGCGTCCAGAGCAAAGCGCGCCCCCACTTCGGCCATCCGGCCTGCGCCCTTGGTGATCACGATGAAGTTCACGATCAGGATCACACAGAACACCACCAGACCGATCAGGACAGAGCCGCTCATGATGAAATTCGCGAAGCCCTCGATCACGCCCCCCGCCGCACCGGTGCCGGTATGGCCCTGCCCGATGATCAGCTTGGTCGAGGAAACATTGAGCGAAAGCCGCAGCATCATCGAGGTTAGCAGAACCGTCGGGAAAGACGAGAAATCCAGCGGTCGTTCGATGAAAAGCGTGATGGTGAAGATCAGGATCGCGATGGCAAAAGACACCGCCAGCCCCAGATCCAGCACCCATGACGGAACCGGCAGAATCATCATCACGATGACCGCCATCAGGGCCAGTGCCAACAGGATCGTCGGCTGGAAGATTTGGGCAATGGTGATTTTCACTGTGCGTCCTCCTGCGCGAAGGCCGCGTCATTTTCGGCAGCGACATCCGTCATGGGGACCAGTGTCGGCGGGGCAACGGCAAACAGGCTGCCCGCACCGGTCGACGACGTTGCGGTGCCCTTCTGGAAGAACGGGTAGGTATTGACCCGCGGCTCGGGCGGGGTCTCGGCCACAAGCGCATCGGCACGCAGCACGCGCCCATCAGGAAGCTGGGCAAGCTCCGGCAGCTCGGGGATCTCCGGCAGGCCGTCCGAAGGGGCAGGATCGTTCCAGACCGCCATCACATCCGCACGCAAGGCAGAAAGCGGCGCCTCATCCGCCAACACCACGGACGCAAGCCCGAGGACACCGATTAAAAAGACAGCCAGTAGCCGCCGGTAATTGATCATGGGATTCGCCCCGCAAACGCAATTCTTGCTTTGTGGGACGCTAGGGCGAAATCGTTAGCAATTCGTAACTAGCGACTTTGATTAAAGTTTTATCGAGCCCTAGTTCCGAAGCTGTGCCATGAAATCCGCATGCAATTCCGGCGGCGCCACAACCAGCCCGTCTTCCTGACATTCCGGACGGTTAAAGCCGAAAGGTTCGCCAAGGCGGTTGGTCACCCGCACCCCCGCGCGCTCCGCGATCAGACTGGCGGCCGCCACATCCCATTCCCAGGACTTGCGCATGGAGATCGTTGCGTCAAAACGCCCCTCGGCCACCAGACATAGCCGCCACGCCATAGAGGGACGGAAGGCGCGCTCGTAGCCCGGAAAGCCGTTCAGCCAGATCCCCGGATCATCGCTCAGCTTCGAGGTCAGCACCGTAGCGCCGCGTATCTGCGTGGTCTTGCTGGGCTGGATCGGTGCGCCATTCAGCAGCGCAGGCCCGTCCAGCGTGGCGGTATAGGTCAGGTCCAGCGCGGGCATGTGCACGACACCGGCAATCACGCGCCCGTTTTCGGCCACCGCGACAGACTGCCCGAACCCCGGATCCTCGCCCAGAAACGCGCGGGTTCCATCAATCGGGTCGATGATGAAGACACGTTCGTTTTCAAGGCGTTCAGCCCCATCCACACTTTCTTCCGAAAGCCAGCCATAGGCAGGGCGCGCCCCGCGCAGATGGCTTTCCAGAAAGTCGTTCACCGCCAGATCGGCCTCGGAGACGGGGCCCTGATCGGCGGGCTTGTTCCACGCCTCGGGGGATTGTTTCCAATATTGCAGTGACAGCTCGCCCGCCTCGCGCGCGACCTTCTCAAGAAGCTGCAGATCGTCGATGTAATCATTCACCGGCAAGTGTTAACCCCTCAACCAGAAGCGACGGAACAACATGGCTGAGATGCGCACGCGCATCATTGGCCGCGATCATGCTGCGCAGCATATCACGCAGGTTGCCCGCAATCGTGCACTCATTAACAGCATAGGCAATCTGCCCGTTCTCGATCCAGAACCCGTTGACCCCACGCGAATAATCGCCGGTGTTAGGGTTGATCGTGGCACCGATGAACGAGGTCACCAGAAGGCCTGTGCCCATCTGCGCCATCAGCGCCTCGCGGCTGAGATCCCCTTGGGTCAAGGCGATATTCCCCGCCGCAGGGGCCGGCGCGGAAGACAGACCGCGCGAGGCATTGCCGGTACTTTCAAGCCCGAGCTTGCGCGCGGTTGCCAGATCCAGCGTCCAGCTTTTCAGAACCCCGTTTTCCACGATCACCCTCCGACGGGTCGGCAGACCCTCGGCATCGAACGGGCGGGAGCGCGAAATCCGCACGCGATGCGGGTCTTCGATGATCGACATCGTCTCCGGCAGAACCTGCTCGCCCATTGCATCGCGCAGCCACGAGGACCCGCGCGAGATCGAGCTGCCATTCACCGCCGACAACAGATGCGAGATCAGGCTCGAGGACACGCGCTCGTCGATCAGAACCGGATAGGCACCGGTTTTCGGGCGGCGCGGGTTCTGCCGTGCAACGGTCCGCTCTGCCGCCAGACGCCCCACCTCTTCGGGGCTGGGCAGATCGGCCTGAAAGATACGGCTTTCTCCGGCATAATCGCGTTCCATCGTCAGGCCCTCGCCCGAGATCGCAACACCGGACAGCCCCCGCGATGAACGCGCATACCCGCCGCTAAATCCGTTGCTGGCGGCCATTTCAACACGTTGGCGCGTGAAGGACGCAGACGCGGCCGACACTTGGGTGATCCCCTCCACCGCCAGAGCCGCGGCCTCAAGACGCAGGGCGTCCTCTTCCAGAGCCTGCGCGGTGGGATCCTCCGAGGGGTCCTCCAGCTCGAGCGCCGCAATATCCCAATCACGGGCAAGCTGCGACGGATCGGCAAGGCCCGCATAGGGGTCTTCAGGCGCAATCCGCGCCATCGTCACCGCACGCTCGGCCATGTCACTGATCGTGCGGTCGGAAATATCCGATGCCGACACGCAGGCCTGACGCCCGCCAATCAGCACCCGCAAACCGATCTCGACCCCTTCGGCGCGTTCGGCCTGTTCCAGAGCCCCCTGCCGCACGTCAATCGACACCGCCGTACCATCGACGGCCATCGCATCCGCGCTCTGCGCCCCTGCCTTCTTGGCAGCGTCCAGCAGTCGGGCGGTCAGATCACTGAGATCAGACATGGGGGTCTCCTTGGTCTAGATGGCAAGACGCCCGGCACGGACCGGGCGACTCACACGATTTCTCATGCTCTTACTGGATACGCTGGCCATTTGCCAGAATTTGCCCGTCTTCGGTAAATTCCAGATCGGTTTCCATCGCATCGTCACCGGTTGGTTTTGCATATAGCCCGAGGATCATCTGGGCAAACATCGCCTGATCCTGCGGCAAAAGCCCCATATCGGTCAGTTTCGACATCAGCCCCTTGGCCCCGCTCAGCGCCAGATGCACTTTGCCCACCGGCCACGGAATCCCCGCCGCACTGTCAAACGTTACCGCGCCTTTCCCTTGCAGATCCACCCCGACCGCATTCAGATGCAGGGTATCGAGGTTCATATCCCGCAACTCGCCCGGCGCGCCGGGAAGCGTTGCGAAATCTTCCGAGAAGATGTCCTGATTGACCAGGGCATGGCCCGACAGCTTGAGGTCGAGATGGGCGGGATCGTGCGGCAGCTTGCCTTGCGGGTCGAGCATGGCCCAGACCTGATCGCTCAGCGTCAGACCGGAAAGGCCCAGATCCAGCCCGAAGGGTTTGGGATCCTTGCCCGCCGCGATCGGGAAATCCGCACCGCTTTGCGCATGATCAAGCGCGAAAGAAGCCTCGATCGGCATATTCGGTGCCTTGACGTTCATTTTGATGGCATTGCCGTTGGCATGGTAGAAAACCATGCCGTCTTTCATGTCGATTTTCTGATCGCCATGCTCCGCCTTGAACTGGATGCTGGCGTCGCCATCTTCCGATTGCGCGTCGAAATTCAGCGACATCGGGCCGACCTTGCTGAACAGGCGGCTTTCCACGCCCGGGGTGCTATAGGCGGCCATCTTGCCGTCAAGCGTGACGCCCTCCGGCAGGGTCGTGGACATGTCGGTAGAAATATCGCTGAGCGCCCCAGCCACGACAAAGCTGCCGCCAGCCGGATCGCTGCCCTTCCCGTTCAGAGTGCCCTGATCGATGTGATAGGTGCCGCTTTGCTTGGTGCCCGCGCGCAGGTCGTTATTGAAATCGCCCTTCATACCGGTCAGGCCAAGGGTCACAACGGTCGGGAAATCGGCCTCGTCCTGATGCACGGTCTGCTTGAGATCCATCTGCAGATCATCAATCCGCAGATCGTAATGCACATTCTGCGGCACGCCCGAGGCCACCACATCGGCCCCCTTCACGCGGAAATCGGAGGCCGCCGTCACAACCGGCTTCCCCTCGAGCACCGTCTTGCTATCGCCCTTGATATCCTTGCCGATATCCACACGCACACGCCCGTCGCCCATCTCGATAAAGTCGAGCTTTGAGACCGTGAAACTGTTGGCGGATGTCACCTTGTCGCTGCCCGGTGCCTCGCGCGTCAGCGTCACGCCCTGAACGGTCAGGCCCTTGCCATTCGGCGTGACGGATTGAGCCGAAACCTCGAACCCCATCCCGCGATACAGATCCTGCACATTGGTCCAGACATCCTGCGCCGTGACATCTGCAAACCCTGCCGTCCCGATCATTGCCAGACAGGTCGCCGTGACGGCCACCCCAGTAATACGAGCCATACAAAAGCCCCCTTTAACGAAATTTGGCACACAATCCTTTTTGCCGCCCGCCGCGTCAACCCCGCGCCGCGCCCCCGAAGATCATCTTTCCATGCTTTTGACGAAAACCCTGTGCAAAAAACAAAGCCCCGGCGCGGGCCGGGGCTTTATCAGAACGGATGACCGTCAAATCAGTAGCGGTAATGTTCCGGCTTATAGGGGCCTTCGACCGTGACGCCGATATATTCGGCCTGATCGGGGCGCAGTTCGGTCAGTTTCACACCGATACGGTCCAGATGCAGGCGGGCCACTTTCTCGTCCAGTGCCTTGGGCAGGATGTAGACGCCCGGCTGGTAATCTTCGCCCTTGGTCCAGAGTTCGATCTGCGCCAGCACCTGATTGGTGAAGGAGGCCGACATCACGAAGGACGGGTGACCGGTGGCATTGCCGAGGTTCAGCAGACGACCTTCGGATAGCAGAATGATGCGCGCGCCCGAGGGCATCTCGATCATATCCACCTGATCCTTGATGTTGGTCCACTTGTGGTTCTTCAGCGCCGCGACCTGAATCTCATTATCGAAGTGACCGATATTGCCAAGAATCGCCATATCCTTCATCTCGCGCATATGCTCGATACGGACGATGTCCTTATTGCCGGTGGTGGTGATGACGATATCCACATCCGAGATGACATCTTCCAGACGCACGACTTCAAAGCCATCCATGGCCGCCTGAAGCGCGCAGATCGGGTCGACTTCGGTGACCTTCACACGGGCACCTGCGCCGCGAAGCGAGGCCGCCGAGCCTTTACCCACATCGCCATAACCGCAGACAACCGCAACCTTACCGGCCATCATCACGTCGGTCGCGCGGCGGATACCGTCGACCAGCGATTCCTTACAGCCGTATTTGTTGTCGAATTTCGACTTGGTGACGGAGTCGTTGACGTTGATCGCGGGGAACGGCAGCTGGCCCTTCTTATGCAGATCATAGAGGCGGTGCACGCCGGTGGTGGTCTCTTCCGAAACGCCCTTGATCGCGTCGCGGGTCTTGGTGAACCAACCGGGGCTTTGCTCCATGCGCTTCTTGATCTGCGCTTTGATCACGGCCTCTTCTTCGGATTGCGGCACGGGGATGATATCCTCGCCCGCTTCGGCACGTGCGCCCAGCAGAACGTAAAGGGTGGCATCGCCGCCATCGTCGAGGATCATATTCGCGCCCTCGGGGAACTGGAACGAACGGTCGAGATAATCCCAATGCTCTTCCAGCGACTGGCCCTTCACGGCAAAGACCGGAACACCTGCTTCGGCAATCGCCGCGGCAGCGTGATCTTGGGTCGAGAAAATGTTGCACGACGCCCAACGCACATCCGCCCCAAGCGCCACCAGCGTCTCGATGAGAATAGCGGTCTGGATCGTCATATGCAGCGAACCAACGATGCGCGCACCGGCCAGAGGCTTGGATGCGCCGAACTCGGTGCGGCAGGCCATCAGCCCCGGCATCTCGGTTTCGGCGATGTCCAGTTCCTTGCGACCGTAAGCCGCAAGCGCGATGTCTTTGATTACGTAATCAGCCATGCTCGGCTCCCAGTTACCCTTGCTGGGGGATTACCTAGCATCCCCCTGCGTTCTGGGCAATTCTGACGAGCCATTTAACGTAGTGTCTTATCCCTTAACGGGAAGGATTTCTGCGTTTTCCAGCATAGCGACAGGGCTATCACCACGCTCCCAGCCCATACCGGAGGACAGAACACAGGCAACGCCATCCGCACGGTTATAGACCGCCGTCCACGTGCCCATGATATCCGAGGCCCAGAACTCGATCGAACGGTGGTCCCCGATCTCGCGCTGCATCCGTTTCTTCTCGGCGAAATCATGGTCAAGCGTCCGGGTCAGGGCCGCCGGTTTGTCACAATAAGGGACATTGGTGGCCTGATCATCGCCGATCTGCTGGATTTCATCAAACATCGACAGATCGCCGTTGCCATAGATCGGCCCCATCGGCTCGTCCATCGGGCGCCCCATATCTCCGTCATAAGAAACCGTTTGCGGAGCGGCGACAGGGTCCGCCTGCGCCGCCGCAAGGCCGATTTCAGGAACATCCATCTCGAACCCGTCAAAGTTATCCACCTTTGACATGGCAACTGTAACCGGCAGCGCAACCGCAAGGGCCGTAACAGCAGTGATCGTCGCAACTTTCTTTGGGCCGAGGCGCATGATGTTCCTCCTTATGTCCTGTTCGATCCCTCAACGCGCCCCGACCGCCCTTTGTTCCCGTTTCACCGATTTCGCGCTTATCTGACGGGGCTGCAGGTATAACAGCGCCCTGCCAAGGACCGTAAACGGTATTGGATCAAGCCTTTTCATAGGCCGCCTAAATCTGATAAATCCGCGTCGATCTTGTGGTGCAAAGCCGGGTCGTAGCACTCGCCCCAGAATTGCGCCTGACAGATTTCGAATCGGTTAAGAGACGCTTGCGTCACCTTTCATGCGGGAGAAATTATGACCATCAAGGTAAATGCCAGCCGCCCCGCTGCCCATCGAAAGGCGATTATTTTCTGCTGCGACACGGGCTACCTTCCCTATGCAAGCCTCGCCGCAGAGCAGATCCTGCAATCGACACCGCGCCATGATTTCGACATCTGCATCGCCTTCAACGAACGCCCTGTGCGCCTTCCCGAAAGCCTGTCACATCTGAACATCCGCCTTCTGAAGGTGGATATAGGCACGATGTTCGAAGGGCTGCGACTGGATGCAGGCAAAAGCCATGACGTGTATCTCCGGCTCGCCCTGCCGCAAGCACTCCGCGAAGAGTACGACCGCATTCTCTACATGGATGCCGATATCTACGTGCAAAGCGGGGATTTCTCGGCCCTGATGGACTGCGATCTGGGCCCCCGCCCGCTCGCCGCCGTGCGGGACAACATCCAGTGGCGCACCCCCACGCGGCGGGCGATGCAGTTCAAACGGCTCGGGCTGCCAAGTGCCCCCTATTTCAATGCAGGCATTCTGCTGATGGATGTCCATAACTATATGGCCAGCAACCTGCTGGAAAAATGCGTGGACCTCGGGCGCAAAGAAGCGTCGCGCATGATCCGCCATGACCAGAATCTGTATAATTCGGTGCTGCAAGGAAACTGGGCCGAGCTAAGCCCGTTCTGGAATTGGCAATATAGCTGGGCCGCGCGGTTCTTTTGCGACGTACAGGGCCCGCATGTGATCCATTTCATCGGCAATTCGAAACCTTGGAAAGACACGGACGGACAATTCCCTCCCCGCTTCCGTCTGCATTACAGCCGTTTCATCCGCGCGCATTTCCCCGACCATCCGGACTGCCATATCCCGCACTCCCAACTGCCCCCCGATGGTATCAGGATGCGGAAGATGCTGATCAAGCACCTCCTCTCGTCAAAGGCCATCGGGCGCTATCTGGGCCGCTTCCCGACCGATCTGACGGTGATCAAATGAAACGCGCATGGCAACGCATGCTGTCTGGCCGCAGGCTGGATCTGCTGGACCCGACGCCTATGGATATCGAAATCGAGGATATCGCCCACGGGCTATCTTTCGTGGCGCGCTGGAACGGGCAGACCATCGGCGACTGGGCCTATTCCGTCGCCGAGCATTCCATTCTGGTCGAGGAAATCTTCGGCCTTCTCTATCCCAAAGCGACAGCCAGATCGCGCCTGGCAGCGCTGCTGCATGATGCCCCCGAATATGTGCTGGGCGACATGATTTCCCCCGTCAAGGCGGCCATCGGGCAGGATTATGGCGTTCTGGATGCGCGCCTGACGGCCGCGATCCATCTACGCTTCGGATTACCGGCACAGATCAGCCAACAGCTCAAACGCCAGATCAAGCGCGCCGATATCGTCTCGGCGCGCCTTGAGGCCGAACGGATCGCAGGTTTCTCCGCCACAGAGGCCGACAAGATCTTCGGCAGGGTCGATGCCGATCTCGCGGCGCGGCTGGAAATCCAGCTACGCCCCCCGCGCGAGACACGCACAGCCTTTGTCGCGCGCCACGCCAGATTGCTGGAGGCGCTCTGATCAGACCTTACGAATGGTGTCGCCCATCTGCAGCACCGGCTCCAACACCAGCTTCTCGCCCCCGATCATCCCGCTATGCGGCACACCGGCGATAATCTCTGCCGCCTTGAGCCCGATCTCGCGGCGGCAGGAATCCATCGTGGCCAAGCGCCGCGAGAATCCGTCCAGCAACCGCAATCCGTTAAACCCCGCCATCCCGATCTGGTTGGGCACATCATAGCCATTATCCAGACACCACAGCATCCCCCCTGCCCCGATCATATCGTTCGAGTAATAGAGAAAATCGAGATCGGGAGAACGGGTCAGGATCGTCTGGGTCATCTCGCGTCCCTTCGCCAGCGCCGATCCACCGCCATAGAATTCCTCATCGGCAATCGACAATCCCGCTGCGGCAAGCCCTTCCTTGAACCCTTCGAAACGCTTCCGTGCGCGATGGTCTTCCGGCATTTTGGACCCCAAGAAGCCGATCCGCTTATATCCCGCCGTCACGATGGCTTCGGCCATCTGCAAGCCCGCACGACGATGCGAGATCCCCACGACCGAATCCACGCCCTCGCCATCGGCATCCATGATCTCGACCACAGGAATACCCGCATTGATCAGCATGGCACGGGCGGCCTCGCTATGTTCAAGCCCCGCGATGATCACCCCCGAGGGACGCCAGGACAGCATCTCGTACAGAACGCTCTCCTCCTTTTCAGGCGAATAATCGGTCACACCGACCACGGGCTGCAAGCCACTGCCCTCCAGCCCGTCGGAAATTCCGGCCAGCACCTCCGGAAAAACGAGGTTGCCAAGCGACGGGATAATCACCCCCACCAGATTGACGCGCTGCGAGGCCAGAGCCCCCGCAATCTTGTTGGGCACATAACCAAGCTGCTTTGCGGCTTCCAGAACCCTGCTGCGCGTGGTGGCCGACACATCTCCACGGTTGCGCAACACACGGCTCACCGTCATCTCGGAGACACCGGAGGCCTCGGACACATCACGCAGGGTCAACGGGCGGCGTGTATCATTGGGCGGTTTGGTCACGATGATGTCCTCGACTGCTGTTTATTCTTGTTAGCGTCAATTATTTGTCTTGCGCAAGTGCAACCGCTGCGCTATGTTAGCGATAACAGAAGGGGCGAGAATCCGAAAAACCCCGACTGACATAGGCAAGACCGCGTGTAGACTCCGATCGCGGGATCGCTAAGGCAAAGGGGAAGCGGTGGGCCAATTCGCTTCCCCTTTTCATTTTGCGACCATCATTTGTGATGCGAAAAGCAAATAGGCTTGAAACCGATAGCATTTGTGGGCATCAAGACCCTGCCTCAAGACCAAGTCAGTCTTGCGGGGCCCCGTGGCTCAACTGGATAGAGCAGCCCCCTCCTAAGGGGCAGGTTACAGGTTCAAATCCTGTCGGGGTCACCAATTTTCGCAGCAATTTCAGAAGCTTGCGCAACGCACCCTGCAGATACCTGCAATATCATACGCCGGATTACGCGCGACTACGGGACTGATCCCCGAACATCCGGTACAAAACCTGTACAGCACCCTTGGCCTTCAGGTCCAGTGCAGACAAACGAAAACCCCGGCTCGGCGGCAACCGGAACCGGGGTCAAACGTCAGAAGAAAGCACTCAACTTTCCTGCACAGGGTATCGCAACCCCTGCCCGGCGATCAATCGCAAAAGTTATTCCGTATATTTTTTGCGGGGTGCGGGCATGACACACCACCTCACGCATACCGGTTTGCCGCCCGGTCTGGACCGTTGGGCGCTGCTGCGATTCCTCAGAACCGCGCGCCGCAAGCTCGGTCTGAGCAAAGGGGCTATCGGCTATCTGGCCCTTGCCATCGAGCGCACGATGGATGGCGATTTCGTCACAGGGCGCATCTGCGCCTTCTGGATGTCCGTCACCGAGATCGCGACATCGCTAGATATGGAGCGCCGTCAGATCGCCCGCATCGAGGCCGAGCTGATGGCCCGAGGGCTGATCCACAAATCCAGCACCACGCGTGGAAGACGTTGCGGCACAAGGCTGCGCGGGCTCATCCAGCATGAGTTCGGGATCAATCTCGCTCCGCTCATAGAGCGCGCGCGGGAAATCAAGGCCACGGCCCTTGCCGTCGAGGACGAACAAAAGGCGGCGAAAGCCCTTCGCCCGCATATCAACAAGCTGTTCCAGCGCATCCGCGATCTGGGTGATGAAAAGGCGATGATTGCGGCAGACACCATCCTGCCCAGCCACCGCCCCTCGCTGATCCATGATCTGGCGCGTCTGCAGGATGTGGCGGCGGCGCTTGAGGCGGTTCTGAACGACTATGATAGCGCGGGCGGTCATGCGGAAATGTCCCACCAGTGGGACATTTTGACCCCACCCAATACTCATAAGAAAACAATCCATAAAACCTGTAGTGCCAAGAAGCCGGAAGCAGCTCGGCCGCTCCGCACCACGGCACGGCAGATCTGGCTTCTGGCGTCGGAACCCTTCCGTGAATATCTGGCCTTTTACGCCTCGGGCATGGAAACGGGCGGGCTCCCCGATGAAAGGGCCTTGGCGCTGGCCGCGCAGGATTATGCACAGAATCTCCAGCTTTCCATGAAGGAATGGCATCGGGCATGTGAGACCCTTGGCGCGTCACGGGCGGCGCTTTGCCTCCTTATCGCGGATCGAAATGCCCAGAGGAACGATCAGTTCAGGGTCAGGGATGCCGCGCGGGCCTTTGTCGGCATGGCCCGCAAGGAGGCGCGTGAGGGCGCTGTACTGCAGGCCCTGCTTGCGGAACTGACCGATTTCAGCGCGAGGCATCCGAATGTCTGAGAACAGAGGCAAATCGATCTTTGCGCATAAGGCGACCTTCTCTGCCAAGGGCAATGGCAAGAACATCTCGGCCCGCGCTGTTGCCGAAGAGGCCGAGCGCCTTCAGGGCGCCTGCCCGCATGTGCCAAACCCCTTGCCCCCGATCATCATCGAGGGGATGCGCCCGACCGCCGCGATGGATCTGCTGGAAGAGCGTATCACTCAGCAGAACAAACGCCTGCGCGCTCTGCGCAAGGCGCATCCCGAACTTAAGGGCGAATATCGCGGCATCCGCAATGACACCCATATCCTCGTCGCCAGCGTCTTCAGCTTCCCCGATCCCGTGTCTGACATGATCGAAGAGGAATACCGGCGCTGGCGCGAAGACGTCATCGCCTTCGCCAAGGCGGATGCGGCCAGCAATGGCACCGAGGTACTCAGTATTGTCGAGCATCGGGACGAAGCGCATCCCCACATCCACATTCTGGCCATCCCCATCTGCACGAATGACAATATGCGGATGAACGCGAAGCTGTGCCACGAAGGGCATCGCGACCAGCAGACGCATATCGATGCAAAATGGTCTGGCTCCCCTTCCCGCAGCTACAAGCTGGCCATGAAAGGCTGGCAGGACCGCTATCACGAGGCGGTTGGCAGCAGGCACAATCAGGCCCGTACAGGCCCGCGCCGTCGTCGCCTCGACCGCAAGTCGTGGAAGGCCGAACAGGAGCGGCTTGGCGCGCAGAAACGCACCGTTCTGGCCCTGCAGCGGGAAGACGCGGCCACCCGAGCCGCAGATACCGCAGAGAGCCGCCAAAGGGCTGCGCTTGAAGTGTCGGTCGCGCAGATGATCGAAGAGGCGGAGCTGGCACATATCATCGCAGAAGAAGGGCTGATCGCCGCCCTTGAGCACCGGCAAGCCGCCCCCGAGCTTATCAACCGCCTGAGTGCCCGTCGTGACGGCATGTCACGAACCTACCGACCGGAGGAACGCGCCGAGATGCGGACGGACCTCTGGCCCGCCATCGCGGACGGCATCAATCGCCTACAGCAGCCACCCAACGCGGCCACGCCGGTTTCAGGATTCGAGCAGCTTTTTCGGCAGCTGGACAACTGGCTGGGAGATCTCGCGCGCATTCGTCCCCGCTGGTTGACATGGGAGGATCTGGGACAGGAAATCGGCCAAGAGGCGCGTAAAGCCTTCGATCTCCCCTTCACCCCGATGAGTCTGGCAAATACCGTCGAACAGTCGCCCGCATGGAAGCAGCTAAGGGCCGTCCGAAGCGGCCTACTTCGTCTCTCGTATTTTCCTATACTTCTCAGCTTGAGCCTTGATATCTATCACGGCTCCTTTTTCGGTATTTAGGACGCCGTACGTCGACAAGACTAAACGCCTAAATTCCGCACCAGGGTCTCCGGCATTCTCGACCCGCCGCTCCCTATCAAGCTTCAACACGTGAGCAATTGATCGCTTTGCGTCAGCTGACACTTCGTCACAACTTCCTAGAGCCTCGTAGAAGACGATCACTCGCCTTGAACTGACTGTAGCGTCTCGCTTCTGGAATGAATCTTTACGTTCAAGGGTAGCTTTAATCTCGCGAGCCGCAGGACCGTAACTATCATTGACCCAAGTGAGCCCTTCGACTTCCCCTCTTTGGTTGATCCTCAAATGCCAGTCGATCAGGTAGGTCAGTAAATTCATCTTACCTAAGGTGAGGTCCTTCGCATACTCGCTAGGGAACAAGGCAATAGTGGTGTGTAGGACTTGAAGCAATCTGTCCATTATACGTCTGCCTCCCTAGCCAGAGCCGGATCAGTGAGATACCGTTGGGTAGTGCCAATCAAGCGCTGGAGATTGACCCGTTCGTCGTCGAGAACACGGGAGAAATTGTCAAAGTTGATTATGCCGTGCTTCTCTGCTTCAATAACAATGATCGCGATCGGATTATTATCGCCATCTTCAATCCTATAGGCTCCTAAGGAGACGGTGTTCATCCTGAGATTGTTGAACGTACCGAGTGGAATCTGGTAGTTTTGAAGAGCCCTCTTTCCCCTCACTTCTTTTGTCAAAGACATTTCACTCCACACCTCTTTCCCGTTGCTCCACGCCTTTCCTATGCAGCCCTCGGAGAACGGCAGTTGCGTGCGCCCCTGCAAGCGATGGATAGCGTTGTAGCTAAATCTACCTACCGGCGTAAAATGCTCTTTGTCAGACGAAGGGATATAGGCCGAAATCCGCACATCAGGCGTAGAATCCAAGTTCATCCTTCTCAAGATCGTCTCCAAGACAGACGTATAGACAGAACGTAGGTTCGGAGTAAGGCTCGCGAGTGTCTCGGTTAACTTCGCGTTCTGCTCTGTGAGAACATCAATTTCTGCCTGCAACTTCTTTGCACCATCGCTACGAAGACGTACAGAAACTCGGCATACCACTAGCACGCATAGAACAATGGAAATCAAACCAAGGCTGTATAGACTGTCAGAAATCGCTTTCGCCATGTCTTCTCGAAAGCCAGCTGTTTGGAGAAAATTGGTTATTCTAGGAGCCTGTATCGCCGACAACGCCACGAAATAAGCAGCCGCAAGCACTTCAATGCCAACAAGCCATTTATAAAAACGCTGCGAAAACTTCGTCAGGGCGACACGCGCATCGCCAAGAAATTTCATCAATTCAAATAAACCTTTTTGAAGGTAGCGTCGAAGAAAATCCCTAGCGAAACAAAGTTCTACAGATCACAACACTAAGAATATCGCCATTAATTGCAACGAAAATTCTAGCCTCTCTAGTCGACATTCGTTGTCACTCGTTGGCCGCCCCTTCATAGAACGCGCTGTTGCGCTTCACAGCCTCTTCAATCTCTTCCCAGCCCAGCTGGAAAGATGGATCACCCCGATATACCCGCTGTAGGTCACGCTCGCGTAGAACCGCCTTTACGACGTCGCGCAGTTCAGTCCCCGTCAGGCCCTCTTTCAGGCCGAACTTCGCCCCATCGACCCGCTGGTATGTCTTGTTGATATGCATGGCCATATCCAGCACGTCATCCACAACAACGTCATAATTCACCTTGGATGGCGAACCCATCAGAACAAGCCCAGGATCCACGTCCAGGAACTCGACAAGGCGCTGAAGTACAGTTGCGGGCACATGGAGCGTCTCTTGTATCTCGTAGGCTTTATATGACCGCAGGCTGATCCCAACAATCTTCGCCATTTGCTGCTGGTTCAGGCCTTTCGCGCGACGTGCTTTCTTCAATAGATCGCCCAATTGTCCCGGCTTCTCGCGCCATTCATCCTCAAACGCACCTTCCGCGTTTATTGGGGGCTCCCAATCCTCCTCCTCGTCATCACCGAAAGGGAGGTCTGGTGGGTTTTTGGGCTTCATTTACGCCATCTCCCTGCAGCTTCTTGCAAAAAGTGCAGGATCCTGCACTAAAAATACCAATAAATAACAATGCGTTGACGAAAAGTTCTTTTGACCATCATCTGTGAAGCATCCCGCCTTTCAAGAGGAAAATGATATGTCGAAAATCTTTGATCTCGGTCGCACCCCTGAAGAATGGTCCGCAAAGCTCCGCCCCCGCGGCGTCGAGCTCTCGCCCCGCACCCTGCGTTCGAAGGCGCGCGAGCATGGGCAGTATTTCTCTATCGGGCGCGCGATCTTCATCACCCCCGACCAGATGGACGAGATCCTGCTGCGCGAAGCCAGACATGCACAGGACCGCTCCCGACACATCACTCACTGACGCTAAAGGCAGGAGGCCACGCTGTGCAGAATGAATATCAGATCGAAACGGGATCAAAAATACTGGACACTGCACTGACCCCGTCCGAGTGGGTCGACCGTCTCAACACCCGTGGGCTTCGCATTTCCGAGCGTACCCTACGCGAAAAAGCCAATCGCTTCGGGACATGCTTCCGGTTTGGTAACACGCTTCTGATTACCCCAGCCCAGATAGACCAGCTCCTACAGGAGGATCAAAAATGCCGCTCACCCCGTACAAAAGAGGCAACGTCTATTGGGCGCGTGGCTGGATCGAGCTCGAAGGCCGCCCCATCGCTGGGCCATACCGCCAGACTACGTACTCACTTACAGAAGCTGGCGCGCGCGACTGGATAAACATCGAGACCGAAAAGCAGAAGCGCCGCCACATAGTAGGCGACGAGTACTGCATGGATTTTGCGGAAGCGCTAAGCCACTACCCAATTCCGGCCAAAGACGCGCGTCGTTACCTGCTCCTGCTGGATGAGCTCGGCCCCTACCCGCTGAACAAGATCACCGGTGCGCTGCTGAAAGATCTCGCCCGCCGCCTGAAGCCGAATGTCTGCGCCGATACGTGGTGGCGCGAGATCATCACCCCCGCGCGCGCCGTCATCAACTACGCGCATGAGCAACACGGCACCCCGATGATTAAGGTATCGGGCTTCGACAGTCAGGAACGCATGGCGCAAGACCGCAAACGAGGCAGACCCAGCCGCATCACCCGCACACCCTCTACCCGTGCTTGGGTCGAAGCTTTCTGCGCCCATGCCGATCCCTATAACGCGGCATTGCTGAGATTTATGTTCGAGACGGCTGCCCGCATCGATCAGGCCACATCGATCCGCCCCAGAGACCTTCACCCTTCGCAACCCAAGGTGCGACTGAAGGCCCAGAAGGGCCATATCGAATGTTGGGTGACAGTGTCAGACGAGATGATGGCAGAGATGCGCGCATTGCGCCCCAAATGCCCGCGCAATCGCAAGCTGGGTACGCTGCAGGAAGCGCGCGTCTTCGGGTACGGCTCTCCGACCGGTTACGCCAAGCGTTGGCAGACCATCTGCAAGAAAGCGGATATCCAATATCTCTCGGCACACGCAGCCGGACGTCACGGTTTCTATACCCATCTTGTCGTTCACGAAGGGGTCGACCCCGCCACGGCAGCAGCAGCAGGTCGATGGGCCGATGTCAGCCTTCCGATGAGGATTTACGCCCATGCCAAAACTGATGAAGAACAGCAAATTCGGGCGCGTTTTCGTACAAAACCAGTACAGACACCCGATTCAGTTCATGCTAACATTCTGGGATAAAATGGAGAAACGGGAAATGACAGACACCCTCCTAAGGGGCAGGTTACAGGTTCAAATCCTGTCGGGGTCACCAATTTTCACAGCAATTGCTCTCGTTCCTTAGATAGATCGGCCCCGCATCCAGCCCATCTGGCCGGAATGGTGTCACGCTCGCCGCCGAGAACACCGCGAAGATGGTATTACGATGCAGTCCCGTCTCCTCAGCAATCATCGTCGGCGTCACGAATCGCTGCCGGAAAGCTGCGATCTCCGTGTCCGACATCATCCACTGGAACCGCGCGGTTTTTACGCTTTTGACCTGAGTGGCTGGGATATGGCCCGCTTCGATCAGCGTGGTGAAAGCCGCATAGTCCCTCAGCCCGATCGAACGGGCAAAAGCTGCGGCGGCCATCTGCTGCTCTTGCAGCACTTCCAGAGCGGCGAGCTCGACGACGATCCCGTGATAGCCAAAGACCTCTGGCAGCTTCTTGGGCTGGAGCCGTCCCTCGCGGATCGCTTCTACGATCCGGGCAACTGGCAGACCCACCTGTTTGCTTGCAAGGTGGATGGTTTCCCAGCCAGATGCGCCAGCAGGCAGCGGCGTCGCCGGATGTTCCAGATCTTGCAGCAGCGCCAAGCCATCAGGAAGGTGCCAAGGGTTCTTGACCGTCTCGAGCTTCGATCTCGGCACCAACACGCCCTCTGCCACCAAGGCCCTGAATTCCGTCAAGTTGCCCCTATGCCGTCGCGCATGGCCTTCGGCCCGACACGGATCGCGATCTCGTCCAGCAGGTCTGCGTGGATCCGCGCATCGAAGAGTTTGCGTGATGGCAGGCGTTGGTCGCCTTCCGCGAAAACGCCGGCTTCGGTCAACAGCGCGTCCAGAAGTCCAGGAACGATCTTCGTCTCCTGCGAAGCACTCAAAAGCGAATGCACCAGTCGCTCCTCAAGCGGCTGGCCGAGCAAGGGCTCACCTGCGGCGAGCGGCCAGATCCGGATGACATGCGCGCGCAAAAGCGCACGAAACGCGTCAAAATCCGGATCGTCGCGATAGATATATTCGAGCTTGTCGAACAGGGCGCCAAAGGCGCGGCGGCTTCCTGGAGTTGATGACGCAGTACCGGCGCGAAAACCCCGAGTTGACGACGCTCTATAGAGATCGGATCGCAAAAGTTCGCCTCAAGAGACAGGATCAGCTCAAGAAAATCGGGGTCGAGCGGCGACTGCCAAGAAGCTATGTCACCCAAACCGAAGCCTGTAGGAAGGCCAAGAGCCTGTTCGCCTCTTCCCAGAACCGCGTCAACGCATCGCTCGATTTGCAGGGCGGCCATTATAAGTTCCCGCGTGCGGCAACGCTCCGCAATTCTTTCGACGACTGCCTGCATGACTACTTTGTCAAGGCCTCCATCGGCGGGCACTTCGAAGTGCGCGGCTTGTTGGTCACAGGGGAATCCCGCGTTGGTAAAACCTCCGAGACCGTCCGGCTTGTCGAGGAATTCAACGCCAGCAAGACGCCGATGCCCAACGGTAAGCCGGGCAGGATTGTCTATTGCAAGCTGGATGGGTCGATCAGCTGGAAGGATCTTGGGCACAAGACCCTCGAGGCAATGGGCTATAGCGCGAACCCTCGGCGCACGCAGGGCGAGCTCTGGAAAATGGTCCACGAACAGAGCCGCGAGCTCGGGGTCATCGGCCTCTATTACGACGAATGCCAGCATGCATTCACATCTGGTCCGAAGTCGAATGAAAAACTGCTCGATCGTTTCAAAGCGCTGATGAAAGAACCCGAATGGCAGCTCATGCTCATCCTGTCCGGTGTCCCGGTACTGGCCAGCCATGTGAACGCCGAAGAGCAGATCGCCCATCTCCTCTCCCACATCCATTTTGACAAAATCATCCTTGGCCGATTTGCCGATCCGACGAGAGATCCCGACATGATCGAGCTGAACAAGCTCGTCTACACCTATGCGGATCGCGCCGATATCGATGTCGACGATCTTGTCGATTTCGACTTTCTGCAACGCCTCGATTTTGCCTGCGCATCCCGCTGGGGCCTTGTCATCGAGTTGCTGATCCGCGCCTTCGGCTTGTGCAGACTGCAGGGCCAGAAGACCGCCACCGTCGAAATGTTCTCCGAGGCCTACGCCCAGAACTCTCGCCTGCCTCAGGGCCTGTGCCCCTTCACCGCACCCGACTACCAGAACATGATCGACGGCGGCAAACTCATGGAGATGGTGCTAGACGAATAGCGGCTGGCCAATACTGGTATCGACGTTTCGGGGCTCGCAGTGCGGGCCCTTTTTTTGGCCCCCGCCGTGCATGCTTATGTGTCACTCGTGCATGCTTATGCCTTAGGGCGGAAAAGACCAGCCATCAAGAAACTGAAATCGCTGTGTTATTTTTACGATTCACAATGACCGAATCACTTGGGTGTGCAAGCTTATGGTGCATTGGCAAGCTGCCAATGCACCATAAGCTTGCACGAAATGGCGTTTTTCCATGCACCCCCCTGTCAAGGACTATTTTCAGGGCTTTGTTCTTAGCGTTTGGCCAGATAATCCGCGATGGCAGGCATGCTCTCGTTCCTTAGATAGATCGGCCCCGCATCCAGCCCATCTGGCCGGAATGGTGTCACGCTCGCCGCCGAGAACACCGCGAAGATGGTGTTGCGATGCAGCCCCATCTCCTCAGCAATCATTGTCGGCGTCACGAATCGCTGCCGGAAAGCTGCGATCTCCGCGTCCGACATCATCCACTGCAAGCGCGCGGTTTTTACGCTTTTGACCTGAGTGGCTGGGATATGGCCCGCTTCGATCTGCGTGGTGAAAGCCGCATAGTCCCTCAGCCCGATCAAACGGGCAAAAGCTGCGGCTGCCATCTGCTGCTCTTGCAGCCCTTCCAGAGCGGCGAGCTCGACGACGATCCCATGATAGCCAAAGACCTCTGGCCGCTTCTTGGGCTGGAGCCGTCCCTCGCGGATCGCTTCTACGATCCGGGCAACTGGCAGACCCACCTGCTTGCTTGCAAGATGGATGGTTTACATCCGGATTTCCATCGTCAGCGGTGCTCAGGATGGTGAAGGCGTCCTCGATCGCAATCGGGCCAGCCGAAGCGTATCGGAAGCCGAGCGCCTTGGCGGACCAGTCATCCTCAGCCAGACCTTGGGCGCACTGGAGCTCTGCCCCTAGCAATCCGCAAAATGTCATCGCGGCAAAGAGCGACTGCTCCGCCAGCCATGTCTGATCCCCGCGGCCCGACAGGCGGTCATCAAGCCAGCGATCATAGGGGGTCGGCTCGATCAGCGGCTGATCCAGCCGGCCGTCGCGCAGATCCGGCCAGATCGCGGTCAGCCGCGCGCCGATATCTTCCCGCATAAGCGGCGTGGTCTCCTGTCAGAGCGGCACCAGCATGTGGTTATGCTCCACGCAAACATTGACACCGCGACACAGCCAGCTGCCTTGCATGACCATCTTGCGCAAAGGCGGTCGCTCATCCTTGCTGTCCCCGCGAAGACAGATCGGGCAACCACGGATGATCGGGTTGCGCAAAGCCCGCGACACCATCACCTCGCCCCGATAGCGCATGCGGACATCCCCCATTCGCTCTCCTGTCCAGGACAGAAGCTCCGCAAGCTGGTCATCGGTCAGACCGGCTCAGGCGGCGAACGTGGCGATCGCCTCCGGGTCGTGATCCACGATCCGCTTGAAATTGATCCCGATATCCATCGCGAACCCGAAGGCTTCGGTGCCTTGTAACGCAGCCATACGGCAGAAAAAGGAGGGCAGTGTCTCGCGCTCATCAGGCACGACGGTAAGGGAGAGTTTCTTGAGCAAGGGCATGTTCTAATCGAGAAAATGACTGCTTTTGCATACCTCGGGATTTCAGCTGTCCCAGGTCATAATCGCACACCTGATCTAGGAAGTGTCGTCAAATTCATTCAAATCGTGCTGCACGGAAAGAAGGGCGGATATCGTTAAAAAACTCCAATGCAGCACATTTCCTTTACTATATACTGATCTTCAGGCATGCCATGTAGCACATTTAGTATGTAATTTCGGCGCCGCCTGACTTTTTCAACAATATGGGCGGTTTGCCGACTGTGAGGTCGTGGCATCGCCGCCGCAGCAACCGGCGAATAGCCGCCGTTCACCGGCCTAGATGTCATTCCGCCCCCAGCCGGAATCGACACCTATCTTTCCATTTGTGTCGGGGGCGAGCGATACTTCGGCGACGCAGCATTTAGATGTTGGGCGATTTGAGGAGCTTTCCCGATGTTGTGCCCAGTGACGCGCAAAGGTTTTTGAGACGCGATGAGAAAACTTTCCGAGAAATACATCTATCTGCAAGTTGCCCGGGCGATCGAGGACAAGATTGCCCGAAAGGTTCTGTGCCCAGGGGACAAGATCCCGTCCGTTCGGGTGTTGATGCGCGATGCCGGGGTCAGCCGGAAGACTGTCGAGAAGGCTATCGACGAGCTGCGGCGCCGGGCGGTTATCTACACGCGCGATCGCATCGGTCACTTCGTGGCCGACACCGAGTCGATGCGCAGCAACTGGCTGGATGGCTTCGACGCCGGGCAAACGGACGAGGCGATGGTCGCCCGGCTGATCCTGGGCGGGGAGGAACGCGAGCGGTCCTTTTCGTCGGCGGTTCTCGAGACGGATCTGATCCCGGCGGCGCGGATCGCGACCTTGGCCAAGCAGGCGATCGGACAATCTTGGGACGATTTCGTGACACTGGAATTGCCGCCGGGCAGCGTCCGATTGAGGCGCCTGATCGCGCAGGCTCTGATGCGCCGCGGCGTTCAGTGCTCGGCGGATGATGTTCTCATCACCGAAGGGGACAACACATTCCTGCGCCTGCTGCTACAATTTCTGTCGAAGAGGTTCGGCGCAATCGCGCATGACCGGATCTGCTATTTCGGCTGTCTGAGGGCCGTCGAGGGGCTGCAGCTTTCGGTGCATAAGCTGGAGTCCGATAGTGTGCGTGGCTTCGATACCGAGCGCGCGATCGAGCTTATCGAAGCGGACAAGATTGGGATCCTGTTCGTCAATCCGACCCTGAGCAATCCGTTGGGTTACACCTTGCCCATCGAGGACCGGCGCCGGCTGGTGATGGCTGCGCAGGCGCATGAATGCGTCATTATCGAGGATGATGTGTTCGACGGACTTCTCGAGGGCAAGGACAGTCCGCCGCCCTTGAAAGCCTTCGATGAGACCGGATGTGTCCTCTATCTTGGATCGCTCTCCAAGATTTTGGCACCCGGATTGCGGGTCGGGTGGTGTCTTCCGGGGCGCTTTCATGCGGATCTGACAGGCAAGCTGCTGTCCGAGAACCACTGCACCTCGACCCCTGGACAGAGGATTGCGGAGCGGCTGATCGGCTCGCAGATGCTCGAGGACCACTTGAAGGGCGTGCGCCAGATCTTCGCCCGCCAAAGGCAGGAGATCCTTGGCCTCATTCAGACCCATTTCCCCGCTGGAACGCAAATTTCCCGCCCGCTGGCCGGAGGGGTCTATTGGATCACGCTGCCCGATCGCACCGATGCCGAGGCCTTTTTCTCGACGTTGGAAGCGCGCGGGATCGAGGTTTCGCGCGGCACGATCTTCGGGGCGCCGCGGACCCCGGCAAGCTTTCGGCTCTGCGTGACGCGGAGGCTCTGTGTCTCGTCGCGCGCGGTGTTGATCGAGATCGGCGAGATCGCCGCGAACTGCTGAAATCCCCGGGTCTGTGTCTCTCCGAAATCGGCCTCTGTGCCCCTTTTGGTTGAGTTGGTACACGCATAGGCTGCGCAAAATTTCAATCCTACGAGGTGGCTATGCTAGCGGCTGCAACGCGCTCGCTTTCACAAGATCGGCAAATCGGCGATACGGGGTTCCTGTGGAACCTGATCAGCCCGACGCAATTCGCCGAGATCGATTTCGGGCCGGATCTGAATGTCGTGGTGAAGTTCGAGGGCTTGAACCCGGGCGGGTCGATCAAGTTGAAGACGGCGCTTGCGCTGGTGGCCAATTGCGAAGCGGCCGGTCGGTTGCGCCACGGCGGTCATGTGATCGAATCCTCTTCGGGCAATCTGGGTATTGCCTTGGCCATGGTCTATGCCAACCGCGGGTACAAATTCACCTGCGTGGTCGACCCAAATGCCGCGAAAGACAGCCTCGAGTTGATCCGGGCGCTCGGCGGCAATCTTGTCGTCGTCTCCGAAAGGGACGCGAATGGCGGCTATCTAGGAAGCCGGATCGCCTATATCGAGACCGCGCTGGCGCGCGATCCGGCGCTCGTCTGGACCAACCAATACGCCAACCCCGCCAATCCCGAGATTCACGCGCGCACCACCGCGAACGAGATCCTGATGACCTACCCGGAGGTCGATTACCTCGTCGTCGGGGCGGGCACGATCCGTGCGCGCGAACAGGATCTGCTGGGGCCGCGGTCCGAGGCCGTAATCGTCAGTACCGGCAATGGTCTCAAGGACATCTCCAGCCTGCGCCGCATGATCGCCATGCCCTATGCCCCCAAATGAGTTCAAAAGGTCAACTTCCCGTGTTTCAGAAACTCCTTGAAGATACATCGTTCAGTGCGATCACCGCTGGCCTGGTGGCCGTGATCGTCTCCTATGCCGGGCCTCTGGTCATCGTGTTTCAGGCCGCCAAGACGGCCGGTCTGAGTGATATGCAGCTGGCCACATGGATCTGGGCGGTCTCGCTTGGCAGCGGCATTGCCGGTTTGATACTGAGCCTGCGCTACAGGCTTCCGATCATCACCGCCTTCTCGACACCGGGGGCGGCCCTTCTGATCGGTGCTCTGGGCATCTATTCCTATCAAGAGGCGATCTTTGCCTTTCTGGTCACCGGCGCGCTCATTCTTGCCTTGGGATTTTCGACGGGATTTCAGCGGTTGGTGTTGAAGATGCCCCCGCAGATCGCGGCGGCGATGCTGGCGGGGATCCTGTTGCAGTTCGGCTTACAGCTGATCGGGTCGATGCAGAAAACCCCGCATCTTGTCATTCCCATGGCGGTGGTCTTTCTGCTTGGCCGGCGGTTCTATCCGACCTATGCGGTGATCGGCGCCCTCCTGATCGGTCTCGCGATAAGTCTGATCGGGGGCGAGGTGGACACCCACACCATGCAGCTCGCGATCGTCCATCCGGTCATGACCTGGCCCACCGTGTCGCCCGAGGCGCTTGTCGGGATCGCAATCCCGCTCTTCGTCGTGGCCATGGCCTCCCAGAATATTCCGGGGCTGGCTGTGCTCGAGGCAGCGGGCTATTCGCGGCCGCCCGTCACGGGGATCCTGCAGACCACGGGCGCCGTCTCGGTGGGCCTTGCGCCGTTCGGCTCGCATGGGATCACGCTGGCGGCCTTGACCGCGGCCATCTGCACTGGCCCCGAAGCCCACAAGGACCCCTCCAAACGCTATGTCGCCGGTGTCTTTTGCGGCATCTTCTATATCATCTTCGGCCTTCTCGGCCCCTCGGTCGCCAGTCTGATCCAGTCTCTTCCAGTGGAGTTCATCTCTGCCACGGCCGGGCTTGCCTTGCTCTCGGCACTGACCAATGGACTGACAGGTGCGCTGAGCAATGCCGAGCATCGTGAGGCGGCGATGATCGCTTTCCTTGTGACGGCATCGGGGATCGTGGTCTGGGGGATCGGGTCGGGGTTCTGGGGTCTGTTCGCCGGTCTGATCGCCCTCGTGACCACGAGAAGCCGTCTGTCAGAGGTCCTGCGCAAGGGCGGTCGCGGAGCGCGCCTGCCGTAAGATGTGCCATCTGCCACTGACGAGGCGGCTCGGCCGTAGGGGCTTGGTCGCCGGAATGGATGCGCCGATCGGGCACATGTTTGAACACACAGTCATCTGCAACAACAACGATAGGCCAACGCATCATGCACGCCCCGAACATCAGACTGGTCGAAACGTCCCGGCTCTTGCCCACCGAGGAGCACTATCCGGACCGCGCGGAGCGCCTTGTCCGTGACATTGCGAGCTGTGGGGTCTGGACGACCCCCATCCTTGTGCTCGATCAGCACTACATCGTGCTCGATGGACATCACCGATTGCAGGCGTCACGGACCCTCCGCCTGGATCGCATCCCATGTCTGCTGGTCGCGGCAGGCAGTCCGGATCTCAGCCTGTCGTGTTGGAGAGTTGTCGCATCGTCGTATCCCGACGAATAGCTTCCATACGCAGCGCCTTATGCGCCTCGGGGCTCAGGGAGAATGCAGCACGGCTCCTCCCTTGAGCGGGTGTCTTGCCATTCGGGTTGCTCATCGGAACCATGCCTCCTGCAGCCTCGTAATCACGCGATGCATCACAAACCCTATCGTTCCGAACAGGATTATGAACGGGCTGAAGAGCATGAAGAGGATCAGCCCCTCCTTGATCCCCATCGTCCAAGATGTTGATACCGCCCAGCCGGAAATGACCGCGCCAATACCAGCCCCTACGCCTCATGCAGATTCTGGTCGCAAAGACCGAGGCTGGTTGCCCGGCCGCCGCCGTTTCGTCGCGACGGCGGACATGAGGGCGCGCCCCAGTCAGGCTGTCGACCTCGGCCTTCAGAACCATGAACGACCGATAGCCCGGGATCGCGCGCAACCCTCAGCGAACACAAGACACTTACGGAGGTGAGCCGCTACATTGCTGTCGCGAGTCGTGCCATGATAGCAGAACGCGCATTTTTCGCCCTTGGCCGGACGGAAGCACGAACCTAACGTGTCAAATGTCAGGGAACAGTATGACAACCGGCCCCGCAGGGCGTTGATACGTATCGGGATTTTTTGATTATGGTCGGAGCGAGAGGATTCGAACCTCCGACCCCCTGCTCCCGAAGCAGGTGCGCTACCAGGCTGCGCTACGCTCCGACCGTGGGCGGGGATGTATCGCTCCGACGACATAAGATCAAGAGGAAATCTGCCTGCCGTTTCATTTTGTTTCACGAACCCGCATCTCGCGTCCCAGACCCGGTGTCACGGGCCGCTTAAGCAGCCGCCCCAGAAGCGACGAACGGGGCGCATAGGGCATCTCCAGACGGTGGCGCGTATTGAGCACCGGCATGTTCTGCGAAGTGCCCGCGCTTTTCTCGCGCAGGACCATATAGACGCCCGAGGCAATCACGACGCCCGCCCCGACAAGGGTCGTCAGATCTATTCCCTCGCTGAAGAACAGGTAGCCGAAGACCACGGCCCAGATGATCTGGCTGTATTGCATCGGCGCGACAATCACCGCCTCGCCCTCGCGATAGGCCAGAATGGTGATGAAGCTTGCAGTCAGCCCGAATAACGCGATGGTTCCCATCAGGGCGAAATCGGTCATGTCCATCGGCACGTAAACGAAAGGCAGCGCCATGCCCATTGCCAGAAAATTGCCCATCATCGGGTAGATCAGCAAAACGATCGAACGCTCCTGCGTCCCGATCTTGCGCACAATGACCGAAGCCAGCGCCGTACAGAAGGCCGAGAGCACAGCGGCCAGATGCCCCAGTGCCAGATCCGCCTGTCCGGGGCGCACCACGATCAGCACACCGGCAAGACCGACCGCAATCGCCACCCAGCGCCGCAACCGGACCGTCTCGCCCAGAAGCGGGATCGACAGGATCGTCACCAGAAGCGGTGTCGCGAAGAGGATCGGATAGACCTGCGCCAGCGGCAGCGTCGAGAAGGCATAAAACGCCGTCAGCCCCGCAATGATCATACAGACAGACCGCAGGATCACCCAGCCCGGATAGGCTGGCCGCAGATGCCCCGCCTTTTTGTCGTTGAGCATGATGAATGACAGGATGGGAAAGCTCAGCAAGGCGGCCACAAAGACGATCTGGATCGCCGAGAACTTGCCGCCCAACCCCTTTACGATCGCATCATGCGACGCATAGATCGCCATCGCCAGCAGCCCGTAAAGCGCGCCCTTCAGATTGGATTTTTCCTGCATTACCTGCCTATCCTCTTCCCGAAGAGACAGGCTAGCGACGGCCTCGTAGGTTTCAAGCCATCATTTGGACATAGCGGGCGTTTTAAACACAAAAGACCCCGACGCCAAACGCCGGGGTCTTTTGAAGAGACGATCTTGCGGCGGAACCTCCGCCTGAAGATCAGGCAGCCTCGGCTTCTTCGGCTGCCATACGGCGTTCGCTTTCCTCACGCGACAAAGCGACAGAGGTCCGAATGCCCTTGGAAACGAATTCCATCAGGCCGCTGACAACCCGTTCGTTGGGGTCGATACCGGCACAGGACAGAACCTCGCGGCCATCGCGCGAGCGTGCCCAGCGTGCAATCTGCTCTGGGCCATTTCCGTATTTCTTATCGTCGGCAATCGCATCATCCAGAGCTGCCAGAACGACGGCAGCAAACAGCTTCCGTGCGCGTTGACCTTGTTCATAGTTGAATGCGGAGCCATCCACGAAATCGCGCATTATTCCGTCCTTGTATTATTGCTCTTGCGTTTCCGGGCGTGACGGTCATGTAGGCTGCTTAGCTTCCGATTCGATACAGCCAGCAAATCATAGCTGATATGCGCCCAGGGAATACCTGGTTGCAATAGCCGTGAATACGGTAGAATTTTATCTATCGAACACAATATGTAGTAGTTTTTATAAGTAGGGTCACATTGTGGCGCACGTTAACCAATTAACGCCGAGCTGTGTTCCGAACGCAACGGGCGCATGGCTCACAGATAAGTGACGGGGAAATCCGGCAAACCTGTCCGCTTTCCCCAAGACACTCAACCATACGAGACCAGCGCATCGCCCGCCCGCATCTGCGCGCCCGCGCGATCAAGCCGCAGATAGGCGATCGCATACCCGCCGGACTGGGTAAACAGGACCCCCGCAGGCTTCTCTCCGGCGCGGATCTCGGTTCCGGGGGCGGCATGCCCGGTAATCGCGACCCGCACCAGCCCCTTACGCAGCTCGGTCTTGTGCTTCATCCGTGCGGTCACTTCCTGCCCCACATAGCAGCCCTTGCGGAAATCCACACCATGCAGGCGCTCGAACCCCGCTTCCAGAATGAAGGTGTCGGGCGTCAGCTCGATCCCAGTCTCGGGGATACAATGCTCGACGCGGATCGCGTCGAAATCACTGCCATCATCGCCCTCGGTCTCGCCATAAAGCCGCCAGCCCAGCGCGGGATGACGCGGGTCCATCACAGCCCCGTCGGGCCTGACCTCCGAGGTGCCGCGATACAGCTTGAGGTCCGTCTCCGAGATCTCGGCCTTGGCGCGCAGCTTATACATCATCAGGCGGCGGACCGTCGCCTCTGCCAGCCCCGCATCAATATCCAGCAGGATCTCCTCACCCCACGGCACCAGCAGGAAATCGGCCAGATATTTCCCCTGCGGCGTCAGCAGCGCGGCATAGACCGGCCCGTCCTTCAGGCGCGTCACGTCATTGCTGACCAGCCCTTGCAGGAAATGCTCGCGATCGGGACCGCTGATCTTGTAGATACGACGCTGGCTCATGATGGTCTCCTTTGCGCCTGATATAGGCCCGCAACGAAGACGCGTCTATGGGGGCTCACTCGATCAACTGCATCGCGCAGAGATCGGCATAGGTGCCGCCGCGCGCCAGAAGCTCTTCATGCGTCCCCTCATCCTCGACACGACCTTCGCGGATCACCACGATCTTGTCGGCATTGCGCACGGTGGACAACCGGTGGGCAATCACCAGCGTCGTCCGCCCCACAGACAGCTTCTCCAGCGCTTCGGACACCCGTTTCTCCGACGCCGTATCCAGCGCCGAGGTCGCCTCGTCCAGCAGCAGGATCGGCGCATCGCGCAGGATGGCGCGGGCAATCGCCACCCGCTGGCGCTGCCCGCCCGACAGAGCCGAACCACGCGGACCGGCAGGCGTGTCTATCCCCTCGGGCAGGTCCTGCGTGAACTCGCTGACATAGGCCCCGTCCAGCGCCTGACGCAGACGCTCGTCGCTCACCGTCTTGCCCAGCAACACATTCTCGCGGATGGTCTCGTCAAACAGGGCCGCATCCTGCGCCACGGTCGAAAACATCTGGCGCAACTGGCCCAGATCCAGCGTCCGGATATCTGCGCCCCCCAACAGGATCTGCCCCCCGTCAGGGTCCAGCAAGCGTGACAGAAGCGCGAAAACGGTGCTTTTCCCTGCGCCGGACGGGCCAACCAAAGCCGTGGTCTGGCCCTCTTTGGCGGTGAAGCTGAGCCCGTGCAGAACCTGCGTTGCCCCATAGGACAGCGTCACGTTTTCCACCGTGATATCCAGCGAGGCCGGAACCTGTGCCGGATGCAGGGGCGCGGCCACCGTCGGGTGCAGATCGAACAGCGTATAGATCCGCTCAAGACTTGCCGCGGCGGTCTGCCATTCACCGGTGCCCGCCGCCAGTCGCCGGATCGGCTGGAAGGTCAGCGTCATCGCGGTGAAGAAGGACATGAACTCCCCCACGGTACGCTGCCCCGACAGGATGCCATGCCCCGCCACCACCAGCACGGCAAAAAAGCCAAGCCCCGTCACGATATCCACCATTGCAGGGATCAGCGCACGGGTCGCGGCCATCTTGATCTGCTGACCCATGATCCGGTTGACCAACACACGGAAACGTCCTGTCTGCTGGTCCTCGATCCGGTTCAGCTTGACCGCGTTGATACCGTGGAACATCTCGTCCAGCCGCGTCGCGCGCTGGCTGGAACTGTCGCGCATCTGCATCGTCTTGCGGCGGATATAGCGCTGCGCGATGACCGCAGGAGCCAAGAGCAGCGGAAAGCCAACCATCGCCACCAGCGTCCAGACCACATCCACCCCCAAAGCCACGGCCATCAGACCGACAAGCGAGATCGCGTCGCGCCCCGCACCGGTGATGAAGGCTTTCCAGATATTCTGCACCGCCTGCGTATCGCCCTGAATTCTCTCGATCAGCGCCCCGGGCGGATTGATCTGGAAAAAGGACTGGTCCAGCCGCAACACATGCCCCACCAGATCGACCTGCATCGCTGTCGATGTCGATTGCGAGATTTTCGTCATGATCGTCTTCGAGGCGATCGAGGTGGCCGCACGGATCAGGAACAGCGCAAAAACCGCACCGCCCGCCCAGTAGATCAGCCCCGGCTCCTTGCCGGAGAACACCTTGTCGAACAATGGCTGCAAGAGCCAGCTCAGCGCCCCCAGCGTCGAGCCTTCGACCACCATCAGCAGCAAGGCGATCGCCATCCACCCCACATGCGGACGCAGATAGTCGCGCCAGATCCGGGCGACCATATGGCGCGAGGTATAGATATTTCGTTTGGCCATCTATCGCTCCTGCGGGAAAGGCTCGGTCGCGCGGTTTTAGCCCAGCCCTTGCACCCCATGCAAGTTCGCCTGCGAAACAGGCAGTTGTGCAGGCTGGCAGAGCTTTACTTTGTATCGTCACAAAGCTGCGGATTGACCCTGCCAAATGGAGTTTTTACCGATAGGTCAACCACAGGGAGACACCCAATGAGCCTTGCCAATGGCCGCACCTATCTTGCCATCCCCGGCCCCTCGGCCATGCCCGACCGCGTGTTGCGGGCCATGCATCGCGCCGCCCCCAATATCTATGAAGGCGAGATCGAGACCCTTGCCGCCGGTCTGGTGCGCGACCTGAAATCCGTCGCGCTGACGCGCTATCATTGCGGCATCTATATCGCGAACGGCCACGGATTGTGGGAAGCGGTCAACGCCAATCTCTTCTCGCGCGGCGAGACGGCACTGGTGATGGCCACGGGGCGCTTCGGGCATGGCTGGGCCGAGTATGCGCGCCGCATGGGGATCACGGTCGAGATGCTGGATTTCGGGCTGAAATCCCCTGCCGATCCGGCGCAGCTGGAGGCCGCGCTGCGCGCCGATACCGACCGCAAGATCAAGGCGGTTTTCGTGACGCATATGGACACGGCCACCTCGATCCGCAATGACATCCCTGCCCTGCGTGCGGCCATTGATGCGGCAGGCCACCCTGCCCTACTGGCGGTGGATTGCATTGCCTCGCTGGCCTGCGACGAATTCCGCATGGATGACTGGGGGGTGGATATCATGATCTCGGCCAGCCAGAAGGGGCTGATGGTGCCGCCCGGTCTGGGGTTCCTCTTTGCCTCGGATAAGGCGCTCGAGGCGGGCAAGACCGCCGATCTGCGCACGCCCTATTGGGATTGGACGCCGCGCCTGTTCCCCGACTATGTCTACGAATATTTCGGCGGCACCGCCCCGACCCACCATATGTTCGGACTGCGCGAAAGCCTTGATATGATCGCCGAGGAAGGGCTCGAGGCCATCTGGGCGCGCCACGCCACCCTGTCGCAATCGCTCTGGGCGGCCTTTGACGCGTGGTCGGCGGGCGGGCATGATATCGCGCTGAATGTGGCCGACCCCGCGCTGCGCAGCCATTCGGTGACGGCGGCACGGATCGGCGGCGGCAATGCCGAACGGTTGCGCAAATGGCTGGAGGCCGAAGCCGGCGTGACCCTTGGCATCGGGCTGGGAATGGCCGAACCGGGCACCCCCGAAATCGACAGCTATCTACGGGTCGCCCATATGGGCCATGTGAATGCGCATATGACGCTTGGGGTGATCGCCTCGATGGAGGCGGGCCTGCAGGCGCTTGGCATTCCGCATGGTGCAGGCGGCGTGGCGGCGGCGGCCAAGGTGATCGCCCGGCACGGCAGGTAACACCCGCCCCTGACGATTACTCCTAACGATTGCTGTGCGCGGCCATCCAGCCTTCAAGCCATTGCAGGTCGTCCTGCTGCGCCTTGATCAGCTGGGCCGCGCGCTGGCGCATGGCGGGGTCCTCGCCGTAATCACGCACCACCTCGGCCATCGCGATCTCGCTTTTCTTCTGCGGGATCATCTGGCGCACGAAATCCAGATCGACATTGCCGCTATAATCATGCGGCAGGGTGCGCGCCATTCGCGCCCGTGCCTGCTGGAATGCCGCCGTCGAGGGCGAGGCATCGGCGGTGGCCATCGCCGCCTTCGATATCTGTGGATAGCTGGCATCTTGGGCATAGGCCCCGAAGGCCAGCGCAAAGGCCACGGGGCTGAGCATCGCGATCTTGTGGATACGTGTCATGCGGCTCATTTCGGATCTCCTTCTCGGATACCCGAAATCTGGCCCCTTAGGCGGCATTGCGCAAATCACCGCTGGGCGATAGCGCCGTGACGTCAAGCGCCCGTGACATATGTTACAATGCGGCGGCGGCCCGTTCCAGCGCCTCGGGCAGGGCCTTGGCCAGCAGGTCCAGCTCGGCATCCGGCCCGCAGGAGATGCGGATACAGCGGTCCAGAGGCGCCACCCCCGGCATCCGCACGAACACATCCGCCTTGGCCAATTCTGCAAGCACAGCACGGGCATAGGCCCCGTCGCGTCCGCAATCGACGGCCACGAAATTGGTGGCCGAGGGGACAGCTTCCAGCCCGTTTTCGGCTGCGATCTCGGCAATGCGGCCCCGCGCGCCCGCAATCAGCCGCGCCATGAAGGCCGACCAAGTGGTATCGGCCAGCGCCGCCACAGCCCCCGCCTGTGCAATCCGGTTCACGCCGAAATGATTGCGGATCTTCTCGAATTGGGCAATCAGCTCGGCCGCGCCCATCGCATAGCCGATGCGCGCACCCGCCAGCCCGTAATGTTTCGAAAAGGTCCGCATGCGGATGACGCGCGGATCATCCACCGCCACCTGCGGCACGGCCTCTTCGGGGGCCATCTCGATATAGGCCTCGTCCAGCACCAGAAGACAGCCCTCGGGGATCTCCGCAATCATCGCCTCGATCGCGGCACCCGTGTTCCATGTGCCCATCGGGTTATCGGGGTTGGCGATATAGATCAGCTTGGCACCGACCTCCCGCGCCTTGGCAATCAGCGCCTGCGGGTCTTCATGGTCGCCCTTATAGGGCACCTTGTGCAGCACACCGCCAAAGCCCTCGACATGGAAGTTGAAGGTCGGATAGGCGCCTGCCGAGGTCACAACCGCATCGCCCGTCTCGATGATCAGCCGCACCAGACAGCCCAGAAGCCCGTCCACGCCCTCGCCCACCACGATGGTGTTTTCGGGGCGGTCATGATGGGCCGCCAAGGCCTGACGCAATTCAAGGCTGGTGCTATCGCCATATTTCCAGACCTCGCCCGCCTCTGCCGCCATCGCGGCAATCGCCCGCGGCGAGGGGCCGAAACCGTTTTCATTTGCCCCCAGACGGGCGGCAAAGGGGGCACCCCGCTCGCGCTCAAGCGTTTCGGGGCCAATGAAGGGCACCGAAGCAGGCAGGGACGAAACGAGGCGGGTATAGCGAGGATATGTCATGCGCAAATGGCTAGCAGGTTCGCGGCCAAGCGCAAGACGGGCGGTTCAGAAATCGACCGCGATGCCCTTCTTTTCCCAATCGCCATAGCGCACGGGCTCGGGGCCGTCACGCCCGCCCAGCTCGGTCGGCAGGCTCTGTGCCTGCGCAAGACGGCGGCGCTCTTCGGCCTCGGCCAAGGCACGCTGCGCGGCGGGCGGCAGGTCGGGGGCGGGTGTCGGCGGCGGGCCTGCGGGCAGATCCGGCTGGGGCATTGGCGGGATCGCGGGCGGCAGATCGGGTTGGGGCTCTTGCGGGGCGGCGTCTTTCGACATGGGGCACCTCTTGTCATGAGAGTTGTCTTAACGACCCAACTGATATAGGCCGCGAAATCGATCCTCACAAGCCGGAGGCCAAGCTATGGCAAAACCCGACCCTGCCCGCCGCGCGGCCCTTGGCCTGATTGTTGGCGTGTTTGACGACCATCTGTCACTGGCCGACCAGATCGCGATGGATGCGCTGGATGGCCTCAGCCCCGGTGAAAAGGCGCGGGCCCAGCGGCTGGCGACCTCGACCCTGCGCCATATGGAGCGGGCCGACAAGATGCTCAAGCCCTTCCTCAAGCGCAAGCCCACGCCCGATATCATGGCGCTTCTGCGGTTGGCGACGGTCGAGCTATGTGCCGAAGGCGGCGCGGATCATGGCGTGGTGGATGCCGCCGTGACCCTGTGCAAATCGGGCGGGCGCCGCACCGATAGTTTCGCGGGGCTGGTGAATGCCGTGCTGCGCAAGGTGGCCGAGGATAAGGCCCGCTGGGAGACCCTGCCCTATGGCCAGCTTCCGGGCTGGCTGCGCGGGCGGCTGATGTCGGCCTATGGCAAGGTCTCGGTGCAGAAGATGGAAGAGGCGCATCAGCGTCCCGCCCCTGTGGATATTTCCGTCAAGGAGAACCCCGCCGATTGGGCCGAGCGGCTGGAGGGCGAGGTTCTGCCCACGGGCTCCGTGCGGCTGCATCAACCGGGCCAGATCCGCGACCTTCCGGGTTTTCCCGAGGGGGACTGGTGGGTACAGGATGCGGCGGCCTCGCTGGCGGCCAAGGCACTGGCCCCCACCGCAGGCATGCGGGTGCTGGACCTGTGCGCAGCCCCGGGTGGCAAGACGCTGCAACTGGCGGCGATGGGGGCGCAGGTCACCGCGCTGGATCTGTCCGAACGTCGCCTTGCGCGGCTGCATGAAAACCTTGAGCGCTGCAAGCTGAGTGCCGAAGTCGTGGCCGCCGATGCGCTGGACTGGACCCCCGAGGCGCCCTTCGACGCGATCTTGCTGGATGCGCCCTGCTCGGCCACCGGCACGATCCGCCGCCACCCCGAATTGCCCGCCATCAAGGATAGCGCCTCGATCAAGGGGCTGTTCGCGCTGCAAGAAGAGATCCTTGAGCGTGCGATGGGCTGGCTGACCCCCGAGGGGCGGCTGACCTATGTGACCTGCTCGCTTCTGCCCGAGGAAGGCGAGACCCAGATCCGCCGCGCGCTGGAGCGCCACCCCGAGTGGGAGGTCATCCGCCCCACGCTGGAGGGCATCGACCCCGAGTGGATCACCGAAGAAGGTGGCTTGCGTCTGCGCCCCGACTACTGGGCCGATAAAGGCGGGATGGACGGGTTTTATGTGGCCACGTTGAAACGGCGGGCAGAATAACGCCCATCATTTGGCGCAGGCTAGGCGGGGGCCTCTTGGCACCCCCTTCCGCCCGACGCATAATCGCCGCACTTCAAGCCCGCGCGGCCCCCTAGATAATTCGAGCGACAGAACCTTGGCCAAACCCACAGCCAGAAAGCCGACCCCCTCTCCCAGCGGACAAAAGCGCGCCCGTCTGGCGCAGGCGTTGAACACGCTGGCGGCACGCAGGGCGGCGCGGGGTGCTCCGGCAACGGGGTTCACCAGCCAGCCCGAGCCGCGCACCATCGGCTCTGTCGCACGCGGGCGGCAGCTGATTGGCGGCAACTTCCTGCTGGCGGGCTTTCTAATCGAGGGGCGCGACCGCAGCCCTTGGGATCTGGCGATGCCCGATCCGGCCTTCGAGGAGGCGCTGCACGGTTTCGGCTGGCTGGATGATCTGGCCGCCGTGGGCGACCGTACCGCACGGGCCCGCGCACAGGATTGGGTCTTTGGCTGGATCGACCGCTATAGCCGTGGCACCGGCGCGGGCTGGCAGCCCGATCTGACGGGTCGCCGCGTGATCCGCTGGATCAATAACGCGCTGATGATCCTGCATGCACAGGACAAACCCAAGGCCGATGCTTTCTTTGCGGCGCTTGGCGCGCAGACCACCTATCTGGCCAAACGCTGGAAATCGGCACCTCCGGGCCTGCCGCGGTTCGAGGCGCTGACGGGGCTGATCTATGCCGCGCTCTCGCTGACCGGCATGCAGGGCCATAGCGCGCAGGCGCTGGCGGGGCTGGCCGCCGAATGCGCCAGCCAGATCGACATCGAAGGCGGTATCGCCACCCGCAACCCCGAAGAGCTGCTGGAGGTTCTGACGCTTCTCAACTGGGCCAAACAGGCGATCGAAGCCACCGGCGCCGCCCCCGATCCGGCCCATCTGGCCGCCATCGAAAGGATCGCCCCCACCCTGCGCGCCTTGCGCCATGCCGATGGCGGGCTGGCGCGTTTTCATGGCGGCGAGGCCTGCAACCCAGACCGGATCGACCAGACGCTGGTCGAAACCGGCATCCGGCGCGGCCCCACCGGAACTCTGGCAATGGGTTTTGCGCGCCTGCATGTTGGCGGCACCAGCCTGATCATGGATGCCGACAAACCACCCGCAGGGGCGGCATCGACCGATGCCCATGCGTCCACACTGGCCTTCGAGCTCACCTCGCGACGCAGGCCGATCATCGTTAATTGCGGCTCCGGCGCGCAGTTTGGCCGTGAATGGCATCAGGCCGGACGGGCAACGCCCAGCCATTCGACGCTGGCCCTTGGCGGCTATTCTTCGTCACGGCTCGGCCCCGAACGCAGCTTTGGCCGCAGCCCGCATAGCTGGCTGGAAGAAACCCCCGAACTGGTCTGGGCGGTGCGCGATGAAGACAGCGGCCAGAGCTGGATGGCGGGCCATGACGGCTATAGCGCCACCCACGGACTGACCCATCTGCGCCGCCTGTCGCTTGCCACCGACGGCCGCCTGCTGGAAGGGTGCGATTCGCTTTCGGCGGCCACACCGCAGGGGCAAAAGCGGCTGCAAACGGTGCTGGAGCGCGAGAAACTTACCGGCATTCCCTACCAGATCCGGTTCCATCTGCATCCCGAGGCCAATGCCACGCTGGATATGGGGGGCCACGCCGTTTCCATCGCGTTGAAATCCGGCGAGATCTGGGTCTTCCGCCATGACGGGGCGCTAAAACTGGCGCTTGATCCGTCCGTTTACCTTGAAAAGGGCCGCCTGAGGCCGCGCGCGACGCAACAGATCGTGCTTTCAGGCCGTCTTTTGGACGAAAGATGTCAGATTAGCTGGACCTTCACGAAGGCACAGGATAGGTCGCAGGGCACACGCGACCTGCAGTATGGTGCGGATCGCGACGATTCCGACACCTGATCCAAGGATGCTGCCCGTGACCCGTTCCGTTCCGCTCACCCGTGCTTTGATCTCGGTCTCCGACAAGACCGGCCTGATCGATTTTGCCCGCGCACTTTCCGCGCGCGGCGTTGAACTTTTGTCCACCGGCGGCACTGCCAAAGCCCTGCGCGAAGCGGGCATGTCGGTGCGCGATGTGGCCGAGGTCACCGGCTTTCCGGAGATGATGGATGGCCGCGTGAAAACGCTGCACCCCAAGGTGCATGGCGGCCTGCTGGCGCTGCGCGACAACGAAGAGCATCTCGCCGCGATGAAAGAGCATGATATCCTGAATATCGACCTGCTCGTGGTGAATCTCTACCCGTTCGAGGCGACCGTCGCCAAAGGCGCGGCATATGACGACTGCATCGAGAATATCGATATCGGCGGTCCGGCAATGATCCGTGCAGCGGCCAAGAACCACGGTTTCGTGGCGACCGTGGTCGATGTGGAAGATTACGACGCGGTTCTGAAAGAGCTGGACGAGAATGACGGTGCGACCACCCTGCCCTTCCGTCAGAAGCTGGCGCAGATCGCCTATGCCCGCACCGCAGCCTATGATGCGGCTGTTTCCACCTGGATGGCAGGCGCCATCGGCGAGAAAGCCCCGCGCCGCCGTGCCTTCGCTGGCACCATCGCGCAGACCCTGCGCTATGGCGAGAACCCGCACCAGCAGGCGGCCTTCTATCTGGATGGCACGAACCGTCCGGGCGTGGCGACGGCCAAGCAGCTTCAGGGCAAGGAACTGTCCTACAACAACATCAATGACACCGATGCGGCCTTCGAGCTGGTGTCGGAATTCGGCACCGAAAAGCCCGCCGTTGCGATCATCAAACACGCGAACCCCTGTGGCGTGGCCACCGGCGAGACCGTGATCGAGGCCTATAAACGTGCCTTCGACTGCGACCGCACCTCGGCCTTCGGGGGGATCATCGCGCTGAACCAGACGCTGGACGCCGAGACCGCCGAAGAGATCACCAAGATCTTCTCGGAAGTCATCATCGCGCCTGCTGTCGATGACGCCGCCAAAGAGGTCATCGCCAAGAAGAAGAACGTGCGTCTCTTGGAAACCGGCGGCCTGCCGGATGTCTATGCGCCGATCACCACCTACCGCCAAGTGGCCGGTGGCCTTCTGGTGCAGGACAAGGATAACGGCATCATCACGCTGGACGACCTGAAGGTCGTGACCGAGCGCAAACCGTCCGAGCAGGAACTGCAAGACCTGCTGTTCGCGTGGAAAGTCGCGAAACACGTCAAGTCGAATGCGATCATCTACGTCAAGGACGGCGCAACCGTGGGCGTGGGCGCAGGCCAGATGAGCCGCGTGGACAGCACCCGCATTGCCGCACGCAAGGCCGAAGACATGCAGGAAGCCTGCGGTTTCGACAAGACCCCGACCATCGGCTCGGTTGTCGCCTCGGACGCCTTCTTCCCCTTCGCCGACGGCCTGATCACCGCAGCCGAAGCAGGCGCCACCGCGATCATCCAGCCGGGTGGCTCGATGCGCGACCAGGAAGTCATCGACGCCGCCAACGAGCGCGGTCTGGCGATGGTCTTCACCGGCATGCGCCACTTCCGTCACTAATCCGCCAAAGGCGGGCCTTAGGGTCCGCCTTTTTCCAAACGGATTTCAATGAAACGCTTTGTCGGCTATATCCTGATCGCCATTACCTTTCCGCTTTGCCTTGCCACCCTGCTTCTTGGCCCTCGAATTGCCGGACAAGGCTGTGCCTTCGGCAGCGCGACCGGATGCAGCAAAGGGGAAGAGGCTCTGCTCCTCGCGATGTTTATCGGTCTACCGCTCGGCCTTGGCGGCGCAGGGCTCGCGCTTGGCATCTGGCTCCTGCGCTCATCGAAGAAACACCCGCCCCCCATCACCAAAACGCCATCCAGGCCCTAGATCTCTTGCCCCCGCCCCCGCTTTCGGGGCATAGGGGGATGATTGTAAAAGGGATCACGCATGCGTTTGGCAACTCTCTGGGCCTTGGTCGTTCTGGTGCTCGATCAGGCCTCGAAATATATCGTGGTGCATCTGATGCAGCTCGACCAGCGCTATGCCATCGAGGTGCTGCCTCCTTTCCTGAACTTTCGCATGGCGTGGAACAGGGGCGTGAATTTCGGGCTGTTCTCCGGCGATACCGACTATACGCGCATCCTGCTGATCGCCTTGGCCCTGATGATTTCCGTCTGGGTCGCCATCTGGATCGCGCGCAAGCCGCAGACGGCCAAGGTGCAGGCCTCCGCCGGACTGCTGATCGGCGGGGCTTTGGGCAATGTGATCGACCGCATTTTCTACGGAGCCGTGGCCGATTTCATCAACACCTCCCTCCCCGGCTGGCAAAACCCGTTTTCTTTCAACGTGGCGGATATCGCGATCTTCCTTGGCGCGGTCGGGCTTGCGCTCTTTACGGGCAATGAATCGCGCGGCAAAAAAGGACGGTCCAAAGGGGCGTGACGCCCGCTGGACTTTAGGTTATGACGAGGCAGTATCGATGAGGGAGTGGCCAATGTCGGCAGCATCAAATCTCGGGATCGCCCTTGCAGGGGTGCTTTTGCTGGGTGCCTGTGGCGGGTCGAATGTGCCCGAACTGATGAAACTGCGTACCAACCGGCCGGGTCCGGACGAGTTTGCCATTGTGCCGACCAAGTCGCTGCAAATGCCCTCGGACCTGAATGACCTGCCGACGCCGACGCCGGGCGGGCGCAATCTGGTTGACCCGACGCCGGAAGCCGATGCGATTGCGGCCCTTGGCGGAAGCTCCAATGCCCGCACGACCGCAGGCGCGGACCGCGCCCTGATCGGCTATGCAATGCGTAAAGGCACGGATCCTGCGATCCGCAGCCAGCTGGCGGCCGCCGATCTGGAATACCGCAAGGACCATAACGGGCGCCTTCTTGACCGCCTGACCGGCAAGACGCTCTATTATCAGGCCTATGCACCGATGGCCCTTGATCAGGAAGCCGAACTTGAACGTTGGCGCAAACTGAATGCCGCAACGCCGTCGGCACCGCCCTCGGGCGCGGCACAGGCCGCAAAATAAGGCCCGCTCTGCCGCGCAGCTATAATTTCTTCGTTATTTGAGGGGAGTTATCCATCAACTCCCCGTCAAACGACTTGCGGGCCACGGCAACAGGCGACAAGGTAGCGCAAAACACTTGAGGTCCGAATGTTGCGCGCATGGCTTGCCGCTGCCTTTGCCCTGACAGCCCTTCCGGCTGCGGCGGCGGAGGTCAGCTCCTTCACACTGGATAACGGGTTGCAGACCGTGGTGATCGAGGATCATCGTGCTCCGGTTGTGGTCCAGATGGTCTGGTATAAGGTCGGCTCTGCCGATGAGGTGCGCGGAAAATCCGGCATCGCCCACTATCTCGAACACCTGATGTTCAAGGGCACCAAGACCATGGCACCGGGCGAATTGTCCAAGACCGTCTCGGCCAACGGGGGGTCCGACAACGCCTTTACCAGCGATGATTACACCGCCTATTTCCAGCGCATCGCGGCAGACCGTCTGGATCTGGTCATGAAGATGGAAGCGGACCGGATGCATAATCTGCGCATCTCTCCCGATGACTGGAAAACCGAGCGTCAGGTGATTCTGGAAGAGCGGTCGCAACGGATCGACAGCAACCCGCAGGCACAGTTCGCCGAACAGATGAGCGCGGCGCAATACCAGAACTCGGCCTATGGCACCCCGATCATCGGCTGGCGCGCGGAAATGGAAGGGCTGACCCGTGAGGACGCACTGGCATGGTATAAACGCTATTATGCGCCCAATAATGCCGTGCTGATCGTGGCGGGGGATGTCACCCCCGAAGAGGTGAAGACGCTGGCCCAGAAATATTACGGCCAGATCCCCGCAAATACCCAGTTGCCGCCGCGCCTGCGTCCGCAGGAACCGCCGCAACTGGCCGAACGTAAGGTCGATTTTCAGGACCCGCGCGTGGCGCAGCCCTCTTTGATGCGGACCTATCTCGCCCCCGAGCGCAATCCCGGAGACCAGAAAGAAGCGGCGGCCCTGACCGTTCTGGCCGAGCTTCTGGGCGGCAATTCCCAGACCTCCGTTCTGGGCAAGAAGCTGATCTTCGGCTCGGGCGAGGCGATCTTTGTCAGCGCATGGTATGACGGAATGTCGATCGACAAGACGACCTTCGGCCTGTCTGTCGTGCCTGCCGCCGATGTGTCCCTGCCCGAGGCGGAAACCGCGCTGGACAAGGCGCTGGCCGATTTCATGGCCAACGGGATCGACCCCGACCAGTTCGCACGGATCAAGACCCAGATCCATGCCAGCCAGATCTATACCGAGGACAATGTACAGGGCCTTGCCCAACGCTATGGCACGGCGCTTGCGTCCGGCTTCTCGGTGGAAGATGTGCAGAACTGGCCCAAGGTGCTGGAAGCCGTCACCCCCGAAGATGTCATGGCCGCCGCGAAAGACGTGCTGAACAAGCGCAATGCCGTGACAGGCTATCTTGAGAAACCCGCCGCGCAGGAGGCGCCCAAACAATGATCCGGCTTTTCCTTGCAGGCCTTTTCGCGCTGACGCTGTCGCTGCCCGCGCGTGCTCTGGATATCGAACAGGTCACCTCTCCCGGCGGGCTTCATGCCTGGCTTGTGGAGGCGCATGACATCCCCTTCACCGCGTTGCGCATCAGCTTCAAGGGCGGTGCCAGCCTTGACGCGCCCAACAAGCGCGGCGAGATCAACCTGATGACGGCCACGCTGGAGGAAGGTGCAGGCGATATGTCGGCACAGGATTTCGCCGCAGCCGAAGAATCCCTTGCCGCGAAATTCGGCTTTGATGTGGGCGACGATACGCTGACCATCAGCGCGCAGATGCTGACCGAAAACCGCGATCAGGCGGTGGACCTGCTGCGTCAGGCGCTGATCAACCCGCGTTTCGACCAATCCGCCGTGGACCGTGTGCGCGGTCAGGTACAGGCCATTATCGCCTCGAACGCGCAAGACCCCAATGCCATCGCGTCCAAGACCTTTGCCCATGAGGCATTTGGCGACCACCCTTATGGCAGCTCGATCAACGGCACCGCCGAAAGCGTGGCCGCGCTGACCCGCGAGGATATGTTTGACGCCAAAGCCCGCGTCATGGCCAAGGACCGGATGGTTGTCTCTGCCGTGGGGGACATTACCGCAGACCAGCTTGGCCCGCTGCTGGACAAGCTGCTGGGGGATCTGCCCGCCAAAGGCGCGGATATGCCAGCCAAGGCCAAGCTGAAACTCAGCGGCGGCACCACGGTGGTGGATTTCGACACGCCACAATCGGTGGTGATGTTCGGTCAGGCAGGGATCGGCATGGAAGACCCCGATTTCTTCGCGGCCTTCGTGCTGAACCAGATCCTTGGAGCGGGCGGGTTTTCCTCGCGGTTGATGGATGAGGTGCGCGAGAAACGCGGGCTGACCTATGGCATCTACACCTATCTGATCGATCAGGATCTGGCGAAGACATGGCAGGGCAGCTTTGCCTCGGCCAATGACAAGACCGCAGAGGCGATCAAGGTCGTGAAAGACCAATGGGCCAAGGCGGCCGATGGCAAGGTCAGCGACAAGGAACTGGCCGATGCGAAGACCTATCTGACCGGCGCCTATCCGCTGCGCTTTGATGGCAATAGCCAGATCGCCAGCATTCTGGCAGGGATGCAGCTTTCGGATATGCCTGTCGATTATATCAACACGCGCAATGCCAAGATCGAAGCGGTCACCAAGGACGATATCGCCCGCGTGGCCAAGCGGCTGCTCAAGGCGGAGGATTTGCGCTTTGTTGTGGTCGGTCGGCCTACGGGCCTGAAATAACCTCCGGAGTAATGACCGAGATATCCACAGGAAAGCCTGCCCGAACCCGTTTCGGGCAGGCTTTATTTATGCTAGGTGTGGTGGCATGACGCTTGACACCCCCAATATCGGCCCGAAACGCCCCGTTATCCGCCAACTTGACGATGCCGCCGCCAACCGCATTGCGGCGGGCGAGGTGGTGGAACGCCCCTCCTCTGCCGTCAAGGAACTGGTGGAGAACGCCATCGACGCAGGCGCCACGCGGGTGGATGTGGCCTATGCCGATGGCGGCAAGACGCTGGTCCGCATCACCGATAACGGCTGCGGCATGACCGCCGAAGACCTGCCGCTGGCGCTGTCGCGCCATGCGACCTCGAAGATCGACGGCTCGGATCTGCTGAATATCCATACCTTTGGTTTCCGCGGCGAAGCCCTGCCCTCGCTGGGGTCGGTCGGGCGGCTGACCATCACCTCGCGTGCGGAAGGCTATGATGCGGCCACGATCACCGTGAACGGCGGGCTGATCGGCGCGGTGAAACCGGCAGCGCTGAACCGTGGCACCGTGGTCGAACTGCGCGATCTGTTCTATGCGACGCCCGCGCGGCTGAAATTCATGCGCACCGACCGTGCCGAGGCACAGGCGATCTCGGATGTGATGAAGCGGCTGGCGATGGCCGAGCCGAAGATCAGCTTCACCCTGCGCGATATTTCCGAAGGCCGGCGCGAGCGCGAGATCTTCCGCTTTGACGCCGAGCAGGGCGAAATGTTCGATGCGCTTGGCATGCGTCTGGCGCGGGTCATTGGCCGCGAATTTGCCGATAACGCAATCCGGATCGACGCCGAGCGCGAGGGCATCCGGCTGACCGGCTATGCGGCGTTGCCCACCTATTCGCGGGGGGCAGCGGTGGAGCAGTATCTTTTTGTGAACAACCGCCCCGTGCGGGACAAGATGCTGATCGGCGCCCTGCGCGCGGCCTATATGGATTTCCTCTCGCGCGAGCGTCATCCGGCGGCGGCGCTGTTTGTCAGCTGCGATCCCGAGCGGGTCGATGTCAATGTCCACCCCGCCAAGGCCGAGGTCCGTTTCCGCGAATCCCAAGTGGTGCGCGGGCTGATCGTCTCGGGTCTGCGGGCGGCTTTGGGGGGTGCCGGGCATCGTGCCTCGACCACGGTGGCCGATGCGACGCTGGCGGCATTCCGCCCCGAAGCGATGCCCGATCCTGTCGCCCAACAGCCCAGCTTTCCGCGTGTTTACCAGATGGACCGCCCCAGCATGGGGGCCACCCGCGCAGCCTATGCCGCCCAAGCGCCCGATTTCCAGCCCGCGCCCGCCTATCCGGCCCGCGCCTACCCTTCACAACCGCAGGACGGCTTTGCCGAAACGACCGCCTTCCACGAGGCCCAACCCGGCTACGACAGCCCCTCGGCACGGTTCGAGACCGCCCCCGCCCCTGCCGATCTGACCGCCCGTCCCTTGGGGGCCGCGCGCGCCCAGCTGCATGAAAACTACATCGTGGCCCAGACCGAACGCGGTATGGTGATCGTGGACCAGCATGCCGCCCATGAGCGTCTGGTCTATGAGCGTCTCAAACGCCAGATGGCCGAAAACGGCGTGCCTGCTCAGGCGCTATTGATCCCCGAGATCGTCGAGCTTTCGGCAGGGGATGCCGCCCTTCTGCTGGAACATGCCGAGGTGCTGGCCAAGCTGGGCCTCAGCATCGAGGAATTCGGCGGCCATGCGATTGCCGTGCGCGAAACCCCTGCGATCCTTGGGGAAATCAACGCCGAAAACCTGCTGCGCGATGTGCTGGACGAGCTGTCCGATCTGGGCGACAGCCAGCTGGTGCAGGCCAAAATCGAGGCCGTTCTGTCGCGTATGGCCTGCCACGGGTCCATCCGCTCGGGGCGTCAGATGCGCGCCGAAGAGATGAACGCCCTGCTGCGCGAAATGGAGGCCACGCCCCATTCCGGCCAGTGCAACCACGGCCGCCCCACCTATGTGGAACTCAAACTTTCCGATATCGAGCGGCTGTTTGGCCGCACCTGACCCAGTGGACCCGACCTGTGCAAACCCTGCTGAATGAACCTGTGGCGCTGGGGCTTGCGGCCCTTGCGCTTGTGCTGCTTCTGGCGCTGGTCGCCACATTGCGCCGTGCAGGGCGAGCCGAAGGCGCGCTTGCACAGGCCCGCGCTTGGGAGGGCGAGGCGCGGCGCATGCGCGAGGCGCTTTTGATCGAGGAAGCCAATTCCCAGCGTCTGCCCGATGTGATGGACGAGCTGCGCCAGACCCGTGCGCGGCTGGAGGGCGAATATCGCCACCGCGTGCAGGCCGAACAGGCCTTCCATTCGCTCAAGCGCGAACATGAGGCGCGGCTGGAAGAATTGCGCGGCATGAAGCGCGAGATCGAGGACCGGTTTTCCCATGTGGCCTCTGGCGTTTTGCAGCAGAACTCCGAAGCCTTCCTGCGGCTGGTCTCCGAGCGATTCCAGACCCATCAGCAGGGCGCGCGTGAGGAACTCGACCGCCGCAGCAAAGCCATCGAACATCTGGTGAAACCGCTGGACCAGCGTCTGGGCGAGATGGGTGTGAAGATCGCCGAGCTGGAAAAGGCCCGTGGCGAGGCTTACGGCGCGATCCACCAGCAGGTGCAGGCTCTGGCCGAGGGTCAGGCGCATCTGGGCCTTGAGACCCGCAAGCTGGTGCAGGCGCTGCGCGCGCCAAAAACGCGGGGCCGCTGGGGCGAGATGCAGCTGCGTCAGGTTTTTGAAATGGCGGGCATGACGGAAAATGTCGATTTCCATCTGGAACAGCATGTGGCCACAGATGAGGGTGCGCGCCGCCCCGATGCAGTGGTGCATATTCCGGGCGGGCGCTCGATTGTGGTGGATGCGAAGACGCCGCTTGAGGCGTATCTGGATGCGCTCGACGCCGAGACCCCCGATCAGCAGGCCGCGCAACTGGCCCGCCACGCCAGCCATATCCGCACCCATGTCAAACAGCTCGCCTCCAAATCCTACCAGTCGCAGATCGAGGGCACGCCCGATTTCGTGGTGATGTTCATTCCCGGCGAAACCTTCGTGTCGGCCGCCGCCGAAGCCGACCCCGGCCTGATCGACTATGCCTTTGCGCAGAAGGTGCTGATTGCCACGCCCACCACGCTGATGGCGTTGGTGAAGGCGATCGCTTATGGCTGGCAACAGGAACGCATGGCCCGAAACGCGTTGGAGGTGCAGAAAACCGCCCGCGACCTCTATGACCGGCTGAAGGTGTTCGGCACCCATATGGATGGAATCGGGCGCGCGCTCACCCAGTCGGTGGACCGCTACAACAAGGCCGTCGGCTCGCTCGAGGGGCGGGTGCTGCCCGCCGCGCGGCGCTTCGAGGTGATGGGCGTGGTGCCCGAGGAAAGCAGCATGGACAGCCCCGGCTTTGTCGAAGCCCATCCGCGCGGCCTCTCTTCGCCGCTTCTTGCCGATGATACGTCGCAAGCCTGAGATCCAAACGATTTCGCTTGCCGGAGGATCGCGATAGCGCAACACTACCGCTATATGGAGGACTTTCCCATGATGACGCTATCCCCGTCCAAACTTGCCACGATCATCATCCGTGCCCGCAAATTCGATGCCGATATTCCCGGCAGTGGCAAGGCGCGCGAGCTGAAAAGCTTTATCGCGGCCCTGAACGAGGACGAACAGGCCGAACTGACCGCAATCATGTGGATTGGCCGCGATACCTACGAGCCGGAAGATCTGGACGAAGCCATCGAAATGGCGAAAACCGAGGCTACCGTCCCGACCGAGGACTACCTTCTGGATAACCCGCTTCTGGCCGACCATCTGGAAATGGGCGCCGACGCGCTGGGGATCGATCTGGATGCCGCAGAGGAAGAGACCTTCCCCACGGTCTGAGCCGCGCCGGAAAACATGGACCGGACATCTCTATTTTTGTCAGATTAGTGAGGCCGCTTAGGGGTTTTGTCGTCTCTGCGGCCTTGCACAGCGACCTAGGTGCAGGCTACGAAAGAGATAGTTCTTTCGGATCTTTGGCATGCGCGCGCTTTTTTGTCTGATTCCTGCTTTGCTCTGGGCCGAGACGGCTTCTGCCCTGCCGGATGGCGGGTTCCTGCTGGCGACCCCCATTCTTGACAGCCAGACGACAGACCCGCGCTATATCCATCTGCAGATTGACGGCACCACCATCACGGTGACCTATGCCTCGGTCAAAACGCCCGATGTCACGACCTGCCGCGATACCGGCTATTGCGACATGCTCTGGGATGGGCTGAAGCTGCGCTATTCCGAAAAAGACGGCACCATCAAGATCACCGATCGCAATGTCACGCGCGACGACAAGCCCAGCGATGCCAATCGCAAAAGCGGCGATCCGACAGCCGATCAGAAACTCTATTACGAGCCGCTGATCCGGCGCATGAACGGTGCCAAGCTGACCGGCGATGCCGCCGGAGGGTTCACCCTGACCACCGATCTCGGCCAGACCAGATTCACGCCGCTCCCGCGCGAAGGCCTGCCCCTGCTGACGGCATGGGTCAACGAGACCGGTGCCGATATGGACCAGCTCGACTATTGTGACGTGCCACAATTCTCGCAGCTTTATACCTTCGATGCGGGGCGCAGCTTCCGCGAGGCGCTCGAGGTCTTTGCCGCGCTACAGGCCTCGGAGGCCGCCGCCAACCGCATGGGACTGATGGAGCCTCCGGACGAGGCCTCGAACCGCGAAACTCTGGGCAGCGCCTTCGAGGCGCGCCGCCCCGCAACCATTCTGGAAATGGCGATGTGGCGGCTGACCATCGAACCCGAGACGCCGCTACAGGATATCATCGAAGATATCAGCCGCCAGATCGGTACGCCGGAATCTATGGCGGTCGTAACGCCCCTTATTCCCGCGCTTCCCGCAGCCGCAGCCTATAAGGCCAAACTGCGCGCGATCCGCGACGCGGGCACACCGCTGAATGCGCCGCTCTGCATGGATATGACCTTGGGGCTGCGGCAATAGCATCTGTGGCGGCGACATCCCTGCCGAGACATCGCGCAAATGCAAAGGCCCCACCCGAGACGGGTAGGGCCAGTTCGCCAGAGTTTTCCCTTAGAGACAATAAGTGAAAAGGCGAAGGGTCAGGCGGCCAGTCGATAGCCGCCGGATTCGGTCACCAGAAGGCGCGCATTGGTGGGATCGGGTTCGATCTTCTGGCGCAAGCGGTAGATATGGGTTTCCAGCGTGTGGGTGGTCACGCCCGCATTATAGCCCCAGACCTCATGCAGCAGGATATCGCGCGGCACCACACCATCGGGGGCACGGTAGAGGAACTTGAGGATATTCGTCTCTTTCTCGGTCAGGCGGATCTTCTTGTCCTTATCGTCGACAAGCAGTTTGAGCGAGGGTTTGAACGTATATGGGCCAAGCTGGAATACGGCGTCTTCCGACTGTTCATGCGTGCGAAGCTGGGCGCGCAGGCGGGCCAGAAGCACGGGGAATTTGAACGGCTTGGTGATGTAGTCATTGGCCCCCGAGTCGAGACCCAGAATGGTATCGGCATCGGTGTCATGGCCGGTCAGCATCACGATGGGGCATTTCACGCCCTGCTTGCGCAGCTTCTTGCACAGCTCGCGACCATCGGTATCGGGCAGACCCACATCCAGAAGGACCAGATCATAAAGACCCGCCTTGGCCTTCTCGACAGCTTCGGCACCATTGCCCGCTTCGAAGACGTCGAAATCCTCCGTCGCGACCAGTTGCTCGGCCAGTGCTTCGCGCAGATCGGTATCGTCATCCACCAGAAGGATTTTCTTCAAACCTGACATTCATGCCTCCGTTCCGGCGGACAGGCCCTTCAAGGGTCACGGCACCGCCAAGTCGTTACTTACATTCTTCGGGTTAGACTTTGTGCCGATGCGCGAATTCGGCAAGGGGGGTGAAATCTTTCTCACGCGGACGTGTCAAAATCACGAGATATGTTTCAATTTGTTTCAGCCCCCGCTATCAGTTTCGCATGATGACCGGTTCTCTTTGCCCCTCGCCTGCCGAACGACTCAATCGCGCCCGCGCCGATTTGCGCATGGGGCTGCCGGTCGTGCTTGATGAAACGACGCTGGCCGCCTCGGTGGAAAGCCTCGATCCGGCGCGCCTTGCGGCGATGCGTGCGCTGGGGCCGCTGACCCTTGCCATCACCTCATGGCGGGCCGAAACGCTGAAGGCCCGCGTCTATGACGGGGATCTGGCCCGTATCATGGTCCCCGAAAGCGCCGATCTGCGCTGGCTACAGGCCATCGCGGACCCCGCGGACGACCTTGCAACCCCGATGAAGGGGCCTTTCAGAACCCAGCGCGAGGACGACGCCTCGGTTGCGCGAGCCGCGATCCGCTTGGTGAAATCGGCCCAGCTTCTGCCTGCCGCGCTTCTGGTTCAGGTGGCTGACGCGCCCGAGGGCCTGACCCGCCTGACCGTCACCGAAGCGACGGAAGGCATGGCGAACGAGGCCCGTTTCGCGCCTGTCTCTGCCGCACGGGTGCCGTTGCGGGCCTCCGAAGCGGGGCGCGTGCATGTGTTCCGCCCCGATAATGGTGCCGAAGAGCATTATGCCATCGAGATCGGCGCGCCCGACAGGATGAAGCCCGTTCTGGCGCGGCTGCATTCGGCCTGTTTTACCGGCGACGTGCTGGGGTCCCTGAAATGCGATTGCGGCCCGCAGCTTGATGCCGCCTTGCGCCAGATGGGCGAGGCAGGGGCCGGTGTCCTGCTCTACCTCAACCAAGAGGGGCGCGGCATCGGGCTGGCCAACAAGATGCGCGCCTATTCGCTACAGGATCAGGGATTTGACACAGTGGAGGCCAATCACCGGCTGGGCTTTGAGGATGACGAGCGCGATTTCCGTATCGGGGCGGCGCTGCTGAAACGGCTGGGCTTTTCCCAGACGCGGCTGCTGACGAACAATCCCAAGAAGGTCGCCATGTTGCAAAGCCACGGCATAGATGTGGTGGAGCGGGTGCCGCTGAAAGTCGGGATGAGCCGCTTCAACGCCAATTATCTGGCAACCAAAGCGGCAAAATCGGGGCATATCCTGTGATGCGCCTCACGCCGCGGGGGCTGTGGATGCGCGGGCGGGTTCTGCCGGTGGAAATCGGTCGTGGCGGGCTGTCGGAGGACAAGCACGAGGGCGACGGGGCCACGCCGGTCGGGACACTCCGGATTGTCGGCATGCGCTACCGCGCCGACCGGATCGCCGCGCCTGCGGCCTGGGCCATACCCATCGGGCCGCGCGATCTGTGGTGCGATGCCTCCGGCCATCCCGCCTATAACCAGCAGGTCCGCGCCCCCTTCCCTGCCAGCCACGAGATACTGCGTCGCGCCGACCCGCTTTACGATATCATCCTGCTGACAAGCTGGAATTACCCGCAGGCAGAAGACGGCAAAGGCTCCGCCATTTTCCTGCATCAACGCCGCCGCGCGGGCTTTCCGACGGCGGGCTGTCTGGCCTTTCGCCGCGATCACCTGATCTGGCTGGCGCAGAATGTGGAACAGGGCGAGACCCTCGTGATCCCGCCCCTTGCCTGTTACCCGCATCGGCACACGGCCAAGCCGCGCGACAAGGCCTAGGCTTTGGCGTAATCGCGCGCGCCGAAAATGGCCGATCCCACACGCACATGGGTCGCCCCCGCCGCAATCGCGTCCTCGAAATCCGACGACATCCCCATCGACAGCCCCCAAAGCCCGTTGCGGCCTGCCATCTCGGCCAGCGCATCGAAATGCGGGCGGGCGGGGGCGCCCTCGGGGGGGATGCACATCAGCCCCTGCACCGGCAGGTCCATCGCAATCAGCTCTTTCACGAAGGCGTCTAGATCCTCGGGCAGGATACCGGCCTTCTGCGGCTCGCGGCCCGTATTCACCTGCACGAAAAGATCGGGCGTTTCACCGCGCTCCTGCGCCAGATGGGCCAGCTTCTTGGCCAGCGACATCCGGTCGACCGAATGGATCGCCTCGAACAGCTCGACCGCCAGCTTGGCCTTGTTCGATTGTAGCGGCCCGATCATTTCCACCCGCACATCGGGATAGGTCTCGCGCCAGCTTGGCCATTTGCCTTGCGCTTCCTGCACGTAGTTTTCCCCGAACAGCCTGTGGCCCTGCGCCAGAACGGCCTCGACACGTTCGGCAGGCTGGACCTTGGAGACCGCGATCAGCTGCACCGACCCCAGCGCACGCCCCGCACGTTTCTCGGCGCTCGCGATGCGCTCGATAATGTCTTCCAGCCCCATGATCCTGTCCTTTGCCTAAACCTCGTCGGGCGCAAGACACCACGCGACAGACAAAAAGGCAAAGCACAAATGCAAAAGAGCGGGCACAAGGCCCGCTCTTTCCGTTCAATCCGGTTAGGGATTAGAACGAGAACTTCATGCCGAGGTCGTACATGACATCGGTGTCGTCCAGGTTCGAGTCAGCGATACCGCCTTTGACCGACAGACCGCCGCCCAGATCGTATTCTGCGCCCAGACCGTACCAGGTCACGTCGTCCGAACCGTCTGCGAAGTAGGTGTTGTCGTCCAGCTCAGCGTATTGGACGTAGCCACCGAAGGTCCATGCGTCCATGGTGTAGTCGGCGCCGATTGCGAAGTAGTTGTCAACCGGGTTGTCTTTGCCGCCTTTAGCGTAGACTGCTTTTACGTTCAGGTCGTTGAACGCGCCAACAAATGCCAGCTCAACCTGGTCCATTTTGTTTGCGGTGTCTGCCGAAACAACAGCGGTTGCTGCGTCGTAGTTGTACAGGCCGGTGACGAAGTTGCCAGCATCGTTGCTGTCAGCATATTCGTAGCCGATACCGAAGGTGTAGTTCTGCCAGGTGTAGGCAGCTGCAACAGCCATCTCTTGGTGATCGTTCTGATCGGTGTAGCCTTCTTTGCCATCCGAGAACGATGCTGCCAGCGAGATCGGGCCGGTCGAGTAGGTGTACAGCAGAACGGGGTTTTCGTTGCCTGCAACGCCGAGGTTGCTGTCGCCGGTCAGGTACGCGATGTCGTTGCCGAGACGGCCTTCTTCGTCGCCCAGATCGGTGTAGCCAACTTCGTAGAAGTCGCCCCACAGTGCTTCGGGTGCGCCAACTGCGTCGCCCATTTCAACACGGCCGAACGAACCCGAAACGAACACGGTGCCCGCGCCGCCTTTGGATGCCGAAGCGCCGTTTTCGTCTTCTTGGTCAACACGGAACGAACCGCCGAATGCGATACCCGAGTCCGACTCACCCGACAGGGTGAATTTCACACGTGCACGGCTCGAGAAGTTGATCGCGTCGTCAACCGACTTGACACCCATACGGCCATCGCCCGAAAGCGAAACTTCTGCTGCTGCGACGCCTGCGGACAGGACCAGAGCGGTCGTCGCGAAGAGAACCTTTTTCATCGTTTTCCCTCATTGTCTCTAAGGTCAGCCCCAACTCAGGGAAATCCGAATTGGGTATGGCAGTCTTTTCACCCTCTGCGCCGCGCAATGCAACGAAAAGCAAAGCCTCGTGAGCACAGGCATATTTGCGTGGTGCACTCTTGCCACACCCCGCCACACGGCGCGGCCCCGCCAATGCGCCCTTTTCCGGCAGTGTGATGACGAATGTTTAAAGGGAAATGCCTTGTCCCCTCTTGGGCCATAAGATAAGGACAAAACCAATAGACGACACTAGATCCTGCGCGCGTGTATGAAGTGTGTGTGGCAGGCGATCAGGGGGCAGCGTTTTGATGACGATCCAAAAGACCATCCGCATGACGGCAGTTGGCGGCCTTATTCTGTCTCTGGCTGCATGCGGCCATAATTTCACGTGGAATCAGAAAAATGCGCCCGAGGGCGGATATCGCGATGTTTCGAAAGAATCGCATATGAGCGATGATGTCGAAGGCGCGACCCGCACGAATCCGGCGGATCGTGGCCCGCGTTCGACGCTGTTCGATCTGTTCAAAAACAATGACGACCCGAATGTGACGGTCGAGGTGAACAAATATATCTGGCAGGCCAGCCTTGATGTGCTCGATTTCCTGCCGATCCAGTCGGTCGACCCGTTCACCGGCGTGATCGTCACCGGCTATGGCACCCCGCCCGGCGGTGGCCGTGCCTATCGTGCCACGATCCATGTCACGGACCCGGCACTGGATGCGCGCTCGTTGAAAGTCGCGCTCGAATCGCGGGGCGGGACGGTATCGGCGGAAACCGTGCAGGCGGTCGAGGATGCGATCCTGACCCGCGCCCGCCAACTGCGCGTGGCCGATTCGAAGCTGTAAGCGGCCCCGACAGAGGTTCCGAAACGCCCGGCCAAGTGCCGGGCGTTTTGCATAGGGGCCATGCTTTATCCCCAAGCTGTCTGGACCTTGGCCCTGTGGACAGTGTAGCAAGCACGTAAATACAGTAATTCGCAGCTCAAGGGGCGAGACATGGCGCAATACGCACCGAGCCAGACCGAACAGAAATGGCAAGACGCATGGGCGGAGGCCGGTGTTTTCACCGCTAAGCCCGATGCCGATAAAGAGAAATACTATGTGCTCGAGATGTTCCCCTATCCGTCGGGGCGCATCCATATGGGCCATGTGCGCAACTACACCATGGGGGATGTGGTTGCCCGTTACAAAATGAGCTGCGGTCTGGCCGTGCTGCACCCGATGGGCTGGGATGCCTTCGGGATGCCCGCCGAGAATGCCGCGATGGCCTCGGGCGGTCATCCGAAAGACTGGACCTATGCCAATATCGAGACGATGAAGGGCCAGCTGCGCCCGCTGGGCTTCTCGCTTGACTGGACGCGCGAATTCGCGACCTGCGATCCGGAATATTACGGCCAGCAGCAGGCGATGTTCCTTGATATGCTGGAAAAGGGTCTGGTCTATCGCAAGAATGCCGTCGTGAACTGGGATCCGGTCGATATGACCGTTCTGGCCAATGAGCAGGTGATCGACGGCAAGGGCTGGCGCTCGGGTGCGGATGTCGAGCGTAAGGAACTGACGCAATGGTTCTTCAAGATCTCCGATATGGCGGGCGATCTTCTGGATAGCCTCGAGGGGCTGGACCATTGGCCCGAGAAGGTGCGCCTGATGCAGGCCAACTGGATCGGCAAGTCGCAGGGTCTGGAATTCGGCTTTGAAACGCTGAACGCGCCTGCCGGTTTCGAGACCATCGACTGCTATACCACCCGTCCCGACACACTGATGGGCGCGGGATTCGTCGGGATCTCGCCCGATCACCCGCTGGCGAAAGAGCTGGAGAAGGGCAACCCGGAGTTTGCCGCTTTCCTCGCCGACTGCCGCAAGGGTGGCACCACCGAGGAAGCCATCGAGACCGCCGAGAAGCTGGGCCGCGACACCGGCATCCGCGTGAAACACCCGCTGGACCCGAATTGGGAGCTGCCCGTCTGGGTCGCCAACTTCATCCTGATGGATTACGGCACCGGTGCGATCTTCGGCTGCCCCGCCCATGACGAGCGCGATTTCGAATTCGCCACCAAATATTCGCTTCCGATCACCCCTGTTTTCACCGCCGAAGGCGCGGATGAGGCGGCACTGACCGAAGCCTTCGTGCCTGCCAAAACCGAGAAGGTCCGCTATATCCGCGGTTTCGCGGGCGCCGAGGTGCAGACGGGTGAAGAAGGCGTGGCGGCTGCGATCAAGGTGGCCGAAGACAAGGGCTTTGGCAAAGGCGTGACCAAGTTCCGCCTGCGCGACTGGGGCCTGTCGCGTCAGCGCTATTGGGGCTGCCCGATTCCGGTTGTCCACTGCCCGACCTGCGGCGTGGTCCCCGAATCGAAGGCCAATCTGCCCGTCCGCCTGCCCGATGACGTCACTTTCGACGTTCCGGGCAACCCGCTGGACCGTCACCCGACATGGCGCGATTGCGCCTGCCCGAAATGTGGGGCAGCGGCCAAGCGTGAAACCGATACGATGGACACCTTTGTGGACAGCTCGTGGTATTACTCGCGCTTCACCTGCGCGCGGGCCGATACGCCGACCACCGACGAGACCAAATACTGGATGAATGTCGATCAATATATCGGCGGCATCGAGCATGCGATTCTCCACCTGCTGTACTCGCGCTTCTTCGCCCGTGCGATGAACGAGACCGGCCATCTGCCCGATTCGGCCCGCGAGCCCTTCAACGCGCTGTTCACCCAAGGCATGGTGACCCATGCGATCTTCAAGACCACCGGAGCAGACGGTCGCCCCGTCTATCATTACCCCGAGCAGGTCGAAGAGCGCGAAGACGGCACCTATGTGAAGGAAACGGGTGAGAAGGTCACCGTGGTGCCCTCGGCCAAGATGTCGAAATCGAAGAATAACGTCGTGGACCCGATGAATATCATCCGCGATTTCGGTGCCGATACCGCACGCTGGTTTGTTATGTCCGACAGCCCGCCCGAGCGTGATGTCGAATGGACGGCGGCCGGAGCGGAAGCCGCCAGCAAGTTCCTTGCCCGTGTCTGGCGCATTGCCAATGACATCGCGGAAGGGGCCGATGGCGATGCAAAGGCCGATGAGGACCTGATGCGCGCGACCCATAAGGCCATCGATGAAATCACCAAATCCATCGAGGGCTTCGCCTTCAACAAGGCCATCGCGAAACTCTATGAACAGGCCAATACCCTGTCGAAAACGCAGGCCTCGAATGCGGCCCGCCGCGAGGCGATGAAGCTGACCGCGCAGCTGATGTCGCCGATGGTGCCGCATTTGGCCGAGGATATCTGGGCGCTGATGGGCGGTGAGGGTTTTGTCGTGAAGGCCGCTTGGCCCAAGGCCGATCCGGCGCTGGTGGTGGATGACAACGTCACCCTGCCGATCCAGATCAATGGCAAGCGCCGCTCGGAACTGAGCGTGCCGAAGGATATGCCCAAAGACGAGGTTGAAAAACGGGTTCTGGCAGACGAGCATGTGCAAAAGGCGCTGGCCGGTGGTCAGCCCAAGAAACTGATCGTTGTTCCGGGGCGTATCGTCAATGTGGTCATCTAACCGCCGAACCTTCCTGCTGGGGGCGCTTGCCGCCCCCGCTTTGGCCGCTTGCGGCTTCACTCCCGCCTATGGCCCGCAGGGCGGTGGCGCGAAACTCCTGTCGGCCTTGCAGGTCGATGCCCCCCAAAGCCAGGACGACTTCGCCTATCGCCGCCGCCTGTCCGAACGTCTGGGTCCGGCGCAAACTTCGCGCTACCGCCTGTCCTACACGATCACCACCGGCGTCATGGGGCAGGCCATTAGCCAGGACGATGTGACCAACCGCTATTCGCTCAACGGAACGGCCACCTACCGGCTGTATGATATGGCCAATGATGCGGTCCTGTTGACGGGGCGTGTCAGCTCCTTCACCAGCTGGTCGGCAACCGGCACCATTGTTGCTACCCAGACCGCCGAGCGCGACGCCCATAAACGCCTGATGCGTATTCTGGCAGACCAGACCGTGACACGGCTTCTGGCGCAGGCCGGATCGCTTCCCGAATAACCCCATGCGGGCCGTTCCGGCCTTTGCAAGCAAGACCGGCCCAAGAAAGACTCTGGCATGAAACTGACCGGCGCCGCTGCCACACGCTATTTTGCCAAGCCCGATCCAGACCGTATGGGGCTGCTGATCTTCGGGGCGGATGCGATGCGGGTGGCCTTGCGCCGGCAAGAGATGTTGAAGGCGCTTCTGGGGCCCACCGCCGAAGAAGAGATGCGGCTGACCCGCATCGAAGCCTCCGAGCTGCGCCGCGACAGTGCCTTGCTGGCCGATGCCGTCAAAGCCGTGGGCTTCTTCCCCGGCCCTCGGGCGGTTTTCGTGGAACAGGCAACCGACGGTCTGACCGATGCCATCGCAGCGGCGGTCAAGGACTGGCATGCGGGGGACGCACAGATTGTGGTCACCGCAGGGTCGCTGACCGCCAAATCCAAGCTGCGCAAGGTCTTCGAGACCCACCAGAACGCCTATGCCATCGGCATCTATGACGACCCGCCCTCGCGCGAGGAAATCGAGGATATCCTCAAACGCGCGGGCATTGCCCAGATGACGCCCGAGGCCACGACAGACCTGCATAACCTCGCCCGCGCCCTTGATCCGGGTGACTTCCGGCAAACGGTTGATAAGCTTGCGCTTTATATGTATGGCGAAAGCGCCCCCGTCACCCCCGCCGATATCCATGCCTGCGCGCCCGCCACTATCGAGGCAGGCACGGATGATCTGTTGAACATCGTTGCCGAAGGCCGCGCCAATGAGCTGGGGCCCATGATGACCCGCCTGACCGGTCAGGGCATCCAGCCCGTCGCACTTGCCATTCAGGCGCTGCGCCACTTCCGCGCCCTCCATGCTGCGGCCTCCGACCCCGGCGGCCCCGGAGCAGGCATCGCCAAGATGCGCCCGCCCATCTTCGGCCCGCGCCGCGACCGGATGCAAAGACAGGCGCAAAGCTGGGGCATGTTCCGTCTGGAAGAGGCGCTCCAGATCCTGATCGAGACCGACCTCACCCTGCGGTCCGCCTCGCGCACACCACAAATGGCCCTGATCGAGCGTGCCTTCCTTCGGCTGTCGATGATGGCCAGACGATGACGGCGCTGGTCATTGGCGCAGGCCCTGCGGGGCTGATGGCCGCCGAACAGATCGCCCGCGCAGGCCATGCGGTGACCTTGGCAGATGCGATGCCCACGCCCGCCCGCAAATTCCTGATGGCGGGCAAATCCGGGCTGAATCTTACCAAAGCCGAACCGCCCGAGGCCCTTGCCGCCCATTACCCCGAGGCATGGATCCGCCCCTATGTCACCTCCTTCGGCGCCGCGCAGATGCAGGCCTTCGCCCGCGACCTCGGCATCGACATATTCACGGGCTCCAGCGGACGCGTCTTCCCCACCGGCATGAAAGCCTCGCCTTTCCTGCGCGCTTGGCTCGCCCGCCTCGACAGCCTCGGCGTCACAAGACACCAGCGCTGGCACTGGACGGGCTGGGACGGCACCGCCGTCCTTTTCAACACCCCCGACGGCCCGCAAAGACTAACCCCCAAGGTCTGCGTCCTCGCCTTGGGCGGTGCCTCATGGCCCAAACTCGGCTCGACAGGCGGCTGGACCGACGCGCTCAAGGCAAAAGGCGTCCTCCTCACCCCCTTCCAACCCGCCAATATGGGCTTCCACATCGACTGGTCGCCCCATATGCAGCCCCATTTCGGCAACCCGCTGAAATCCATCGCGCTCATTACCCCGACCCGCAGCCTGAAAGCAGAATGCGTTCTCTCTGCCCGAGGGCTGGAAGGCGGCGGCATCTATGAACTCTCGGCCGAATTACGCAATGGCGCCCCGCTGGCACTGGACCTGCTGCCCGACACGCCACTCGACGCACTTGCACAGAAACTCGCCAAACCCCGCGGCAAGGCAAGCCTCTCCAACCACCTGCGCAAAGTCACCAGACTCGACCCGACCAAGCTGGCACTCCTGAACGAATGGGCCCGCCCGCTCCCACAAGACCCATTCCAACTGGCCCAACGCCTGAAACATCTCCCCGTCCCTTTGGGCGCGCCCTTCCCGATCACCGAAGCCATCTCCACGGCAGGCGGCATCGCCGCCACGGCCCTGACAGACGGCCTCGAACTCACAGCCATCCCCAACACTTTCGCCGCAGGGGAAATGCTCGACTGGGAGGCCCCGACAGGCGGCTACCTCCTGACCGCCTGCTTCGCCACCGGATATGCCGCAGGCCGCGCCGCCGCCCAAAGGCTCTCGAACCTTCCAGCTGCCGGAAATATCCCGGGGTGAATGGCCCGCAAGGGCCAGAGGGGCAGCGCCCCTGCCGCGATTGTATCCATCACAAGCCCCCGCTTGACGCGCCAGAGCATTCCCCCGACTGTGGCCGCAAGACAGGGAGCCCCCATGCAAAACCAACGCCTTTTCACCCCGATCCTGATCGGATCCGCCATTATCCTGATGATCAGCTTCGCCATCCGCGCAAGTTTCGGGGTCTTCCAGATCCCGATCGCCGAAGAGTTCAGCTGGCCCCGCGCCGAGTTCTCGCTCGCCATCGCCATCCAGAACCTGTTCTGGGGGATCGGCCAACCCATTTTCGGGGCCATCGCCGAACGTTTCGGCGACCGTCGGGCAATCATTCTGGGGGCCTTCCTTTACGCCGCAGGGCTGGTCTTTTCCTCCTTCGCGACAACGGCTCTGCAACACCAGTTTCTTGAAACCCTCGTCGGGTTCGGCATTGCGGGCACAGGCTTTGGCGTCATCCTCGCCATCGTCGGGCGGGCCAGCTCCGACAAGAACCGGTCTCTGGCGCTTGGCATCGCCACGGCCGCAGGGTCGGCGGGGCAAGTCTTCGGTGCCCCTCTGGCCGAGATCCTGCTGGCCTTCATGAGCTGGCAGAGCGTCTTCATAATCTTCGCCCTGATGATCCTTGCCACCCTCTCCCTGCTGCCCATGCTGCGCGCCCCCGAGGCCAGCGCCCCGAACGGTCCGAGCGAAAGCATGGGGCAGGTGCTGGGCCGCGCGTTCCGCGACCCGAGCTATTCGCTGATTTTTATCGGCTTCTTCTCCTGCGGCTACCAGCTTGGCTTCATCACGGCGCATTTCCCCGCCATGATTACCGAAATGTGCGGCGCCATCGCTCCCGGCTCGCTTCTGGCAGGGCTCGGCATCGAGACAACCTCGGCGCTTGGGGCGGTCTCGATTGCCGTCATCGGCATGGCCAATATCGCAGGCACCGTCTTTGCGGGCTGGGCCGGCCATCGCTGGTCCAAGAAATACCTGCTGGCCACGGTTTATCTGGGCCGGACGATTGCGGCAGGGGCCTTCATCCTGTTGCCGATCACCCCCGCCACTGTGCTGGTCTTCTCGCTGGTGATGGGCGCGTTGTGGCTGGCCACGGTGCCGCTAACCTCGGGGCTGGTGGCCCAGATTTACGGGCTGCGCTATATGGGCACGCTCTACGGGGTGGTGTTTTTCAGCCATCAGCTTGGGGCGTTTCTGGGCGTCTGGCTGGGCGGGCGGTTTTACGACATCTACGGCAATTACACCGCGGTCTGGTGGGTGGGCGTCGGGGTCGGGCTGCTCTCGGCCATCATCCATCTGCCCGTGAGAGAACGCCCGCTGGACCTGCAAACCGCCTGAGCCAGCACGCAACGAAAGCCCCGCATCTGCGGGGCTTTTTCCTTCAGGCACCGCTTGTCGCGTCAGAACGCATAGCTTACCCCGATATTCACCGCATTGGTGACAAGATCCGTCGTCAGGCTGCCGCCCTGCTTGAAATCCACATCATTGCGCGACCATGTAAACTGGTATTCGCCAAAGGCCGACCAGCGTTCGGTAAAAGCATAGCTGACGCCCGCGCCCAGCCGGACCGCAGGACCGCCCAGCTGATACCCCCAGGTGCGGTCATTGGCCGTCACCGTCTCAACATGCGGGATGGACACCCCGACCCCTCCCAGCACATAGGGCGTCACCTCTGGCCGCAGCACACCGGGCCAGCGATACATCACATTGACCGTGGCGATATTCAGCCCGTCCGAAAACTCGAAATGCGACATACCGGCCTTGGCCAATGTGGCGCGATCGGCATAGACCTTGGTATGCGTAAACTCCGCGCCCCAGCCAAAACGGGCATCCTGCCAGCGGGTGATACGCGCCCCCCAGTAATAGGGGGCCGTCCAGGAGTTCCCGTCCCAACCGGCTGTAAAGTCGCGGTCACCAAGGTCGAGATGATCGCGGATCCTGACCCCCGAATGCGGAGCGGACTGGCCGCCCAGATAGACCGAGACGTCCGTTTCTGCCAATACGGGTTCAGCCAGCGCAAGCCCCGCGCACCCGCAGGCGACAATTCCGCAGGCAACGCCCCTTGCACGGACCCGCATCGCTCATACTCCCTTTCTGGTACGCAATGGCTTGGCCCGACGCAGCGCGAAAACCTGCGCCGGAAGCCCCGCTCCTGCGGCAAGAACCGGACGCATCCCGCGACGGGCTGCACGACCCGCCGCTTTCGCGCCCCGTCGCAGCACCCGCCGCATGAAGCTTTCGCGCCGGAACAGGCCATTGCAGGCGATCCCCCAGATCGCGCCCGCCAGAACCTGCCAGATGTCATGATTATGCGACTGGATACGGCTGGCACCGGTGAATGCCGCCGCCAGAATCACCGCCCCCTTTGCCACAGGGCTGGAAAGCAGGCAGCTGTTCACAAGGCTTGCAGCCCCGAATGTGGCCGTCGCGGTATGGCCCGAGGGGAAGCCATAAGGCTTGCCATTGGGCCGCGTGTTCAGCGGAATATCCCCAAGCGTGCGTTTGGTGCCGTGAATTCCGGCAAACAGCACCGCATAGCGGCCCAGATATTCGAGGCCATTGCCATTGGCGATCTCGCAGCCCAGCGCCAGAACCGGCAGCGCGATTTGCAGGTGGTCACCATAGCGGCGCGGGCTGGGTGGGCTAAGCGCGATCACCAGCGCCAGAATCCCCATCACCAGAAGCGGCACCCGCTTTGCACGCAGGCGGCGGCCCGAAGACAGGGAAAAGCTGCGCAAAGGCTGGTTGATCATGGACCACTCCACAACATAAAACGTTGTGGAGTGTTTTCGGAAACGAACCTTACAACCAGATGACAGCCTGTCGGAAAAGGCCGTCTAGCGCGCGTCCTGATCCAGCCCCTGATCTAGCAGAGCCTGCAATCCGGTGCGATAATCGGGGTATTTCAGTGTAACGCCCAGCTCATCCTTGATGCGGTCGTTCTTCACGCGGCGCGATTCCGAATAGAAGCTGCGCGCCATCGGCGACATCTCGGCGCTATCGAAATCGACCACGGGTGGTTTGGGCAGGTTCAGCAACTCGGCAGCATAGGCCAGCACCTCGCCCGGATCGATGGGGCAATCGTCGCAGACATTCCACGCCCCCGCCAGATCGCGGCGCAGGATCGCGGCATGGACCACCTGCGCGATATCGTCGACATGGATGCGCGAAAACACCTGCCCCGGTTTGTTGATGATACGGGCCTTGCCTTGGCGCACCTTTTCGAAAGGGCCTCGTCCCGGACCATAGATGCCCGCCAGCCGGAACAGGTTGACCGGAATATCCGCGATCTGGCCCAGACGCGTCCACATCTCTTCGGCCTGAAGGCGGGCGCGCCCCCGCGCGGTAGACGGGGTCCGCTCGGAATATTCATCCACCCAGCCGCCCTCACGGTCGCCATAGACGCCGATGGTGGACAGATAGCCCATCCATTCGAGCTGCGGCGCATGGGCGATCTCCATCGCGGCGCAGGCCAGCACTGGGTCCATCTGGTCCTCGCCACGCTCGGGCGCCACGGATGACAGGATATGCGTGGCCTCATCCAGCGGCAGCACCGACGGATCATCAGGCGCGGTCCAGATAATCGGCTTGACCCCCTGCGCCTCGGCCAAAGCGGCACTTTCTTCCGTGCGGACGGTGCCATAGACCGTCCAGCCATTCTCGATCAGTGCAGGCGCAATCGCGCGGGCCGAATAGCCATGCCCGATGGAAAGAAGGGTCTTCATGGCTTTGCCTCGCTATGTTTGTCGATATGGCCCAGATCGCGGTCGGGTTCGATCACATCGCGGATGCGGCGCTTGATCTCTTTGGGTTCGGGGAAGCCGCCATCGCGCTTGCGCTCCCAGATCAGATCGCCATCCAGCCGGATTTCATAGACCCCGCCATAGCCGGGGATCAGCGAGACCTCGGCCAGATCTTCGGTGAAGGTCTGCAACAGTTCCTGCGCCATCCATCCGGCACGCAAAAGCCAGTTGCAGCCGGTGCAATAGGTGATCGAGATCTTGGGTTTTCGCATCTGTGTCATACGGAAGATGTAGCGCGGACAAAACGTCAAAACAACGCATGATGTTCGCACCATCTTGCGTTGTGGAAAAACCCAAGACACAGTGGGACATGGATATGAACACACTGAAAACATGGCCCGAAGCCGCCACGCGCCTGATTGCCGTGGCCGCAGGGCGCGCGCCCGCCGATCTGGTGATCCGTCAGGGCAAATGGGTCAATGTCCACACCCGCGAGGTGCTGGACGGCCATGATATCGCGATTGCCGATGGCCGCATTGCGGCCGTAGCCCCCGATCTGTCGGCCTCTATCGGTCCCGAGACAGAGGTGATCGAGGCCAATGGGCGCTTCATGCTGCCCGGCCTATGTGATGCGCATATGCATATCGAAAGCGGCATGCTGACACCGGCGGAATTTGCCGCAGCCGTGATCCCGCATGGCACCACGACCATGTTCACCGACCCCCATGAGATCGCCAATGTGCTGGGCCTTCAGGGCGTGCGGATGATGCATGACGAGGCCGCCCTTCAGCCGGTGAATATCTTCACCCAGATGCCGTCCTGCGCGCCCTCGGCTCCGGGGCTGGAGACGACGGGCTTCGAGATTTCGCCCGAGGATGTGGCCGAGGCAATGACCTGGCCCGGGATCATCGGCTTGGGCGAGATGATGAACTTCCCCGGAGTGGTGAATGCCGACCCCAAGATGCTGGCCGAGATCGCCGCGACCCAAGACGCGGGCAAGACGGTGGGCGGGCATTACGCCTCGCCCGATCTGGGGGCGCCCTTCCGCGCCTATGTCGCAGGTGGTCCGGCGGATGACCACGAGGGCACCTGCGAGGCCGATGCCATTGCCCGCATGCGGCAGGGGATGCGCGCGATGGTGCGGCTCGGGAGCGCTTGGTATGATGTGGAAAGCCAGATTACCGCCATTACCGAAAAGGGTCTGGACCCTCGCAATTTCATCCTGTGTACCGATGACTGCCACTCCGGCACTCTGGTCAACGAAGGCCATATGAACCGCGTCTATCGTCACGCGGTCGAGTGCGGGGCCGATCCGCTAGTGGCTTTGCAGATGTGCACGATCAACACCGCCACCCATTTCGGACTGGAGCGCGAGCTGGGCTCGGTCACGCCGGGGCGGCGTGCCGATATTATCCTGTCCTCGGATCTCAAGACCCTGCCGGTGGAACATGTCATCGCGCGGGGCCAAACGGTCGCGATGAATGGCACGCTGATGGTGGAGTGTCCGCATTACGACTGGCCGCCTGCGGCACGCCAGACGGTGAAGCTGGGCAAACGGCTGGACGCCGATGACTTCATCATCGCAGCGCCCGAGGGCGCCAATGAGGTCACCGCCCGCGTGATCGGGGTTGTGGAAAACCAAGCGCCGACCCGCGCGCTGACCGCCACCCTGCCCGTCACCGAGGGCCGCGTGGAGGCTCGGGGCGAGGTCGCCCAGATCGCGCTGGTCGAACGCCATCGCGCCACGGGACAGGTCACCAACGGGTTTGTGTCGGGCTTCGGCTATACAGGAAGGATGGCGATGGGCTCCACTGTGGCCCATGACAGCCACCATATGATCGTTGTGGGCACCGACCGCGAGATGATGGCCAAATGCGCCAACCGTCTGGGCGAGATGGGCGGCGGGATTTCCGTCTGGAAGGATGGCGAGGAGCTGGCCTCGGTGCCGCTGCCGATCGCGGGGCTGATGTCGGATGATCCGGCGGCCACCGTGGCGGGACGCGCCGATGCGATGGTCGCGGCGATGGCCGCCTGCGGCTGCACCCTGAACAACGCCTATATGCAGCATAGCCTGCTGGCCCTTGTGGTGATCCCCGAAATCCGGATCTCGGACCTTGGCCTTGTGGATGTGACGAAATTCGAACTGACGGAGCTTTTTGAATGAGTGAGCGCCTCGAAATCCAGATGCCCGCAACCGCCGAGCCGGAATTCTTTGATGATGCGAAGGCCGCCGTGGCCCGTGTGATCGCGCTTTACGAAGAGGCGACCGGCTTTCTGCTGGAGAAGTTCAACGCCACGATGGAAAGCGGTCAGGCCGCCACGCGGTATCGCGCCTTCTATCCGGAAGTTCGGGTCACCGTGGCCTCGCATCTCAAACATGACAGCCGGCTGAGCTTTGGCCATGTGCCGGTGCCGGGGGTCTTTGCCACCACGATCACCCGGCCCGATCTGTTCCGCAACTATCTGACCCAGCAGCTGGACCTGATGATCCGCAATCACGGTATCAAGGTGCAGGTGGGGCCCTCCGACACCGCGATGCCGGTGCATTTCGCCGTGGCGTCAAAGCCCGATGTGACGATCCCGCAGGAAGGCGCGCTTGATTTCTCGCTGCGCGATGTCTTCGATGTGCCCGATCTGGCGAATATGAACGATGACATCGTCAATGGCACCTTCACTGTAGGCCCCGATGGCACCAAACCTCTTGCGCCCTTCACCGCCCAGCGGGTGGATTATTCGCTGGCGCGGCTGTCGCATTACACCGCGACCTCGGCCGAGCATTTCCAGAACCATGTACTGTTCACCAACTACCAGTTCTATGTGGATGAGTTCGAGAAGATGGCCCGCGAGAAACTGGCTGATCCGTCTTCGGGCTATACCAGCTTTGTCGCTCCGGGGAATTTCGAGATCACCGATCCTCAGGGCGATATTCCGGGGCTGGCGAAACTGCCGCAGATGCCCACCTATCATATGAAGAAACCCGATGGTCAGGGGATCACGCTGGTCAATATCGGGGTCGGCCCGTCGAATGCCAAGACCGCGACCGACCATATTGCCGTGCTACGTCCGCATGCATGGCTGATGGTGGGCCATTGCGCGGGGCTGCGCAATTCGCAGAAGCTGGGGGATTTCGTGCTGGCCCACGCGTACCTCCGCGAAGACCATGTGCTGGATGATGACCTGCCGATCTGGGTGCCGATCCCGCCCTTGGCCGAGATTCAGGTGGCGCTTCAGGATGCCGTGGCCGAGGTCACCCGGCTTGAGGGCTACGAGCTCAAGCGCATCATGCGCACAGGCACCGTGGCCAGTATCGACAACCGCAACTGGGAGCTACGCGACCAGACAGGCCCCGTGCAAAGGCTCAGCCAGTCCCGCGCCGTGGCGCTGGATATGGAAAGCGCCACGATTGCCGCCAACGGGTTCCGCTTCCGTGTGCCCTATGGCACGCTTCTCTGCGTGTCGGACAAGCCGCTGCATGGCGAGCTGAAGCTGCCCGGCATGGCCACCGAATTCTACCGCACGCAAGTGGCCAACCATCTACAGATCGGGGTGCGCGCGATGGAACTGATCTCGGCCATGCCGCTGGATCGCATCCACAGTCGCAAATTGCGAAGCTTTGAAGAAACCGCCTTCCTCTAAATGGGTCTCGCCTGCCAATCATGCAGAATTCATGTATCGCGCGCGATTTTTCGCGCGTGACATATGAAAAACCCTTGCAGGCGCGCGAAAAACCGTGTGTTACAAGGCCCACGAGCGATTTTCGCGCCTGATAATTGATCCCGCAAAAGCGGGGCGACAAAGAGGAATATTTGATGTCGAAACCGATGACCAAAACCCAACTGGTGACCGCTCTGGCCGAAACCATGGGTTCGGATAAGAAGACTGCATCGGCAGCTCTGGATGCGATCAGCGAAATCGTGACCAAAGAAGTGGCTGAAGGCGGCGCTGTGACGCTTCCGGGTCTTGGCAAATTCATGTGCAAAGATCGCCCCGAGCGTCAGGTCCGCAACCCCGCCACCGGCGAAACCATGACCAAACCGGCAGACCGTCAGGTGAAAGTCACCATCGCAAAAGCGCTGAAAGACTCGGTCAACGGCTAATTTCGCCGACAAACGACATCTTGGAGAGGGTCGCCGTTACTTCGCGCGGCCCTCTTTTCGTATCGGATAGGACAATCATGGATTTCCGTGCAATTTTCATGGGGCTGGCCTTTGCCCTGATGTGGTCTTCGGCCTTCACGTCCGCCCGGATCATTGTCACCGAGGCCCCGCCAATGGCGGCGCTGGCCGCGCGGTTCCTGCTGTCGGGTCTTGTCGGATGCGGACTTGCCGCCGCTTTAGGCCAGAGCCTGCGGCTCAGTGCCGCCCAATGGCGCGGCGTGATCATCTTCGGCCTGTGCCAGAACGCGATCTATCTGGGGCTCAATTTCATCGCCATGCAATGGGTGGGGGCCTCGGTTGCCTCGATCATCGCCTCGACCATGCCGCTGATCGTGGCCGGACTGAGCTGGATCGTATTGCGTGACCGGATGAAGCCGCTCGGTCTTGCCGGTCTGGTGCTTGGCATTCTGGGAGTTGCCATCATTATGGGCGCGCGTCTTTCGGGCGGGATCAGCCCGATGGGAGTGGCATTGTGCTTTGCGGGCGCAATGGCGCTGGCCGTGGCGACCTTGGCCGTGCGCGGCGCGACCTCGGGGGGCAATGTGCTGATGACCGTCGGCTTGCAGATGTTTGTCGGAGCCATTCCGCTCAGCCTGCTTTCGGCCTTCTTCGAGCCGCATGATATCATCTACACACCGAAACTGGTGATCGCCTTTCTGTATACCGCCTTGGTGCCCGGTGTTCTGGCGACGTGGGTCTGGTTCCTTCTGGTCGAGCGTCTGGGCCCGATCAAGGCGGCCACATTCCACTTCCTGAACCCCTTCTTCGGCGTCGCACTCGCCGCGATCATCCTGCACGAACCTCTGGGCTTGGGCGATTTCATCGGTGTGGCCGTGATCACGCTGGGCATTATCGCCGTGCAATATTCCAAACGCAGCCCCTCGCAACTGAAGCTGACCCCCAGCACCACCCAAGAGCCCGCCCCCTCTGGCCACTAGGGGCTTGGCCCTGCAGGCGGTCGCGCCAGAGGGGCTGGCAGGCGCGGGCGTCCGCTTTCCGCCCCTCGCAGAACAGAACCGGCGGGCTTATTTCAGGATGGCGCGCAACCGTTCCAGCGCGGCATCGGCCTTGGCGGCAGACTCGGCCAGCCCGTCGGCCACATCACCGCGCAGATCGTCCGTCATACTGTCGCGGCGCAGGATCTTGGCACCGGACCGCGTCACCGATGTCAGATTGGCCAGCGTATGCGCGATGTCCCGCAATTCCTCGCGCAGGTCGGTTTCGGTCCGCCTGCTGATATCCGTGCGCTTGGCACAGATCAGGATATGCTGGATCCGGTTGTCACGATCTTGCAGCGGCATCATGGTGACATCCCAATGGGTGGCATATCCCGGCCCGTGCCAAACCGTCTGGAAACCGCTCCGCTGCCCCTGAAACGCCAGATCGACACAGCTCCGCGCGGTCGCCCCGTCCGGACCCTCAAGTACATCGGCCCAAGCCTGCGTACAGATCTCGACAAATCCGGTATCCCCCAACAAGACCCCATGCCGATGGGCGGCCACGATAAGGTTCTGCCTGTCGAGGATCAGCGCACAGGTCTCTGCCGGCGGCGTCGCATCCGTACCGGATGTCTCGACCTCGGTATATTCGGCAGGGGCCGAAAATCCCTGCGCCTGCAGAAATTCCTTTACCAACAACATAGGCTTGTTCCGCTGAAATCATCGTTCTGCGGCCAGTATCGGAAAATCAGGCCTTTTCATCAATAATTTTCTATAGTTTCAGCCCAATACGTTAGGACAAAAACAAGAGATATCGAGCAGGGCGGGAACCGAATCCGCTGGCAGGTGTTGTTAGCTCAAACGCAGTTAGCTTGGAGTAGTAACATGGCCGGACTTGGTTGGATTGCAGCAATTATCGTGGGTGGCCTCGCCGGATGGATCGCTGAGAAGCTGATGCATTCGAATATGGGCCTGCTGATGAATATCGTTCTGGGCATCGTTGGTGCCGTTGTTCTGAACTTCATCCTGTTCGCCATTGTCGGCACCACGATGGGCGGCTGGATCGGTCAGCTGATCGTTGGTGTGATCGGCGCCTGCCTGCTGATCGGCGGCTATCGCATGATCCGCCGCGCCTAAACGCGCCCCGCCTTCATTGTCTCGGAAAAGCCTGGCCCTCTTGGGTCAGGTTTTTTCGTTTGACGCGACGGGCTGCGCTTTCTAAGCGAGAGAAAAAGGAGCGCGCCCCGATGAGTGACAAACCCGTATCCGACAAATCTGTCGAGCCCCCGAAAAAGCCCAAACGCCCGCAGGAGGTCTATACGCTGGTCGTCGAGGTCGGGCGCTGCGCCAATGACGGCCTGCCCAAAGGGGCAACAGGCGGGGCGCTGATGTGCTTTGCCTCGGGGGTCGACGAGGCCGAAGCCGTGCGCGAAACCGTGGCAATCCTCAAACAGGCCGAGCTGGCCCCGCTGGATGTGAACAGCTACGGCACCTTGGCCGAGCGCGAGAAACAGGGCCATGAGGTGGGCGAGGACGAGCGCGCCCTGATGCAGCGGGCTCTGGACGAGAATTCGGTTATCGTTGCGCAGATGACCCCGTTCTTCAAAGACAGCTAAGCGCCCCATACCGGACCTGCGCCCGACTGACGGGAAACGGGTGGCAAGAAGCTGCTGCCCGTCCTGCTCTTTCACGCGGGCTCACAGCGGCTTGATTGCAACCCAACGGCGTCCTGCTACACTGGTCACAAAGGCGGCATATAAGCCGCGTGTTCGAGCAGAAAAAGGGACGCCCATGTTTCGTGCCGCTAAAGTGACTTTCATCTCTCTGATGGCTCTGACCAGCCTGTCGGCCTGTGCGGGGCCGGTCGATGTCTCGCCGCGCCCGATGGTGCGGGGGGCGGATCCGGTGGCAGATCCGGTGCCGGATACTGATCCGGCCACGCAGGCCCGTTTTCAGGCTTGGGTCAATAATTTCCGCAGCCGTGCCCTGTCGAGCGGGATTTCCGAACGCACATGGGACCGCGCCACCCGTGGCATCAAATATAACCCCAAAGTGATCGAGCGCGACCGCTACCAGTCCGAGTTCACCAAATCCATCTGGGACTATCTCGACAGCGCGGTCTCCGATACCCGCATTGCCAATGGCCGTGCGGTTCTGGCGCAAAACCGTGCCGCGCTTGACAAGATCGAAGCGCGCTACGGGGTGCCCAAAGAGGTCGTCGTGGCCGTATGGGGGATGGAATCCAATTACGGGGCCAATCGCGGCAAAATGGCTGTGGTGTCCTCGCTGGCGACGCTGGCCTATGATGGCCGCCGTGGCGAGTTTTTCGCCAAACAGCTGATTGCGGCGCTGCAAATCATCGATGCGGGGGATATCGATGCCGACCACATGACCGGCTCTTGGGCGGGGGCGATGGGCCATACCCAGTTCATCCCCACCTCCTATCTCAGCTATGCGGTTGATTTCACGGGAGATGGCCGCCGTGACATCTGGTCGAACGACCCGACCGACGCCTTGGCCTCGACCGCGTCCTATCTGGCGAAATCCGGCTGGCAGCGCGGGCAGGAATGGGGCCGCGAAGTGGTGCTGCCCGCAGGTTTCAACTATGGCCTGACGGGCAAGGGAACGCGCAAGACGGCAGCGCAATGGGCGGCACTTGGCGTGCGTGATGCGCAGGGCCGCGCGCTTCCCGATATGGGCGCCACCTCGATCATCGTGCCGGCAGGGGCCAAGGGACCGGCCTTCCTGATTTCGGGCAATTTCCGTGCGATCCTGCATTACAACAATGCCGATAGCTACGCGCTGGGGGTGTCGCATCTGGCGGACCGGATCGCGGGCAAGGGGCCCTTCGTGCGGGATTGGCCGCGCACCGGAAAACCGCTGAGCGAGGCCCAGAAGATCGAACTGCAAGAGCGCCTGACCGCGCGCGGTTTCGACACGCAGGGCACCGACGGCAAAATCGGAGCCAATACCACCGAGGCAATCGTTGCCTACCAGCGCTCGGCGGGTCTGGCACCGGACGGGTATCCGACATTGGAACTCTTGCAGACCCTGCGCTAACGCGCTTTCATGGCGGGACCAGTTAGGAGCCCCGCCATGACGACCCAGCTAGAGACCGCTTTCGCCGCCATTGATGCCGCAAATGCGCAAGACCCCAATCTGGAGGACGGCCAGCCTGCCGCCCTGCTATACGGTCAGCGCATGAGCGCCGAGCAGGCGGCGCTGTGTCCCCATGCCTCGGACCGCCTGAAAATCGCGGCGCGGGGCCAGCATATCGAACGCTGGACATTGCCGCGCGACACCTATCCACAAGGTCGTGCAGGCTATCTGGAATGGCGTCGCGAACAGGGCCGCAGGCATGCCGCCCGTGTGGGGGCGATCATCGCAGAGGCGGGCTATGGGGCCGAGGATGTCGCGCAGGTCGAAAAGATGCTGCGCAAGGAAGGGATCAAGCGCGACACGGAAGTGCAGGCGCTGGAAGATATCATCTGCTTTACCTTCATCCGCCATTATCTGGGCGGGTTCGCGCAGACCCAAGAGACGGAGCAGCTTCTGGAGATCGTCCGGAAAACTGCGCGTAAAATGTCGCCCGAGGCGCGCGAGAAAGCCCTTGCCACATTCGAGATGCCCGAGGCCTTCGCGGCAGCCTTTGCCTGAGGCTTTGCCCCGGATTTTGCCCTGACTTTATCAGATGATGTCGCCAGAGCCGGAGCCGTTCGCGGAAAGCCGCTTCCGGTCTGCCCCCTATCTGGGCGTGGCAAACGTACGGCTGTTTACGAAAACAGCCCCCGAAGAGATCTTCGGGGGCTGTCTGGCAGAATGGCAGCCCTGAGGGGCTGCACCGGAAGTCAGTCGCGCAGCAACTCGTTCACGCCGGTTTTCGAACGGGTCTTTTCGTCCACACGTTTCACGATCACGGCGCAATAGAGGCTGACGCCGTTTTTCGACGGCATGGAGCCCGAGACGACCACCGAATAGGGCGGCACTTCGCCATACATCACTTCGCCGGTTTCACGGTCCACGATCTTGGTCGACTGGCCGATATAGACGCCCATGCCCAGCACCGAGCCCTCGCGGACGATCACGCCCTCGACAACCTCGGAGCGCGCACCGATGAAGCAGTTGTCCTCGATGATGGTCGGACCCGCCTGCATGGGTTCCAGCACGCCGCCGATGCCGACGCCGCCCGACAGGTGCACGCCCTTGCCGATTTGTGCGCAGGAGCCGACGGTCGCCCAAGTATCGACCATGGTGCCTTCATCGACATAGGCGCCGAGGTTCACGAAAGAGGGCATCAGCACCACGCCCTTGGCGATAAAGGCAGATTTGCGCACGACGCAGTTGGGCACGGCGCGGAAGCCTGCGGCCTTCCACTGGTTCTCGCCCCAGCCTTTGAACTTGCTGTCGACCTTATCCCACCAGCCGCTGCCTTGCGGGCCGCCTTCGTGGATTTCCATGTCTTTCAGGCGGAAGCCCAGCAGCACGGCTTTCTTCGCCCATTGGTTCACATGCCAGTTGCCGTCTGCCTGCTTTTCGGCCACGCGCAGCTTGCCCGAATCCAATGCGTTCAGGGTATCGGTGATCGCCTCGCGGGTCTCGCCGGTGGTTGCGGGCGTGATCGTGTCGCGGGTTTCCCAGGCGGCTTCGATGGCCGCTTCAAGCTGTGCATTCGACATGGTCTTCTCCAAGCATTTCGATTGAGACCCGTAATGCCAGTGCTTTCGGAATTTCTCAATGCAAAACCTGTTTTATGGGAGTCTGGCAGAACCGCGACAAAGCGCATAGGTTCGCCGAAATTCAGAAACAGGAGTTTTCATGGCCAGCGAACACGACCCCGCCTTTCAGGAGCCGCATAATTCGACGCTGCGCGACAGTGTCGAGGATGCCCGCTCTGCCGAGCGTGTTCCCGACACGCCGCAGACCCGCTCGCCCGCCTACAAGCTGGCCTTCACCGATAAAGACTTCCTGATGCGCGAAGAGCTGCGGCCCGTGCGCCTGCAGCTTGAACTGCTCAAGCCACAGCTCATCATGGATGAACGTGGCATCGAATCGACGGTGGTCATGTTTGGCGGTGCACGCATTCCCTCGCCCGAAAAGAAAGACACCGCCAAGACACCGCAACTGGCCGAGCTGACAAAATATTACACCGAGGCCGAACGGTTTGCCGAACTGGTCACCGCCCGTTCGCTCGAGGCCTATGGCCGCGAGCTGGTGGTCTGCACGGGCGGCGGCCCGGGGGTGATGGAGGCCGGCAATCGCGGTGCGCATAAAGCGGGCGGGGAATCTATCGGGCTGAATATCCTGTTGCCGCATGAACAGGCCCCCAATGCCTATGTCACCCCTGCCCTGTCCTTCAACTTCCACTATTTCGCCATCCGCAAAATGCACTTCCTGATGCGCGCCGCGGCGATCGTGGTCTTTCCGGGGGGCTTCGGGACATTGGACGAGATGTTCGAAAGCCTTACCCTGATCCAGACCCGACGGATGAAACGGGTGCCGGTCATCCTGTTCGGCCGTGAATTCTGGCAGAAGATCATCAACTGGGAGGCGCTGGCCGAGGCAGGCACCATCGCGCATGAGGATCTGGATCTGGTGCGCTTTGTCGAGACGGCAGAAGAGGCGATGGCCGTGCTGGAGGCTTTCCACCCCGAGTGTGAATGCTGACCCCGCCTAAAGGGTCAGCGCCTCGGCACTGACTTCGGCAAGCTGCGCGCGATCCTCCCGACAGGCGCGCGCAGCCGCCACCAACGCCCGAAACAGCGCGCGCTGACGGCGGGCATAGGTGAGATATTCGGGATGCCATTGCACCCCCAAGGCAAAGGGATCGGCGATCCGTTCAATGGCCTGCACCATTCCCGAGGGGTCGCGCGCCGCCACCACCAGCCCCTCTCCCAGACGGTCCACGGCTTGACTGTGCAACGCGTTCACCCGCATCGGCGCCGCCCCTGTCAGCTGGGCCAGTCGGGTGCCCGCAATCACCTGCACATCCTTCTTGGGCAAGAGCGTCGAATATTTGCGCGCGCCATAATGGCTGTAGGCATCCTGATGCAGCGTGCCGCCCAGTGCCACATTCAGCATCTGCGACCCGCGGCAAATGCCCAAAACCGGCTTCCCCAGATCGAAGGCCTGCGCCACCACCCCCGCCTCGAGCCTATCGCGCGCGGGGTCCAGCACGGCCGTTGTGACCAGCTCTCCGCCATAAAGCTCGGGCGAGATATCATCCCCGCCGCCCACGATGACACCGTCCACCTGCGTTGCATCGGCCTCGCCCCGCGTGCTCCAGCGCACCGAACGTCCCCCCGCCAGCCAGACCCCGAAGGCGATGAACGGAAAGACCCGCCAGCCGGTTTTCACCGAAGTGGTGACCCCGATCACAGGGCGCATCCCGCGGCTCATCCGATCAGATCCGCATCGCGCAGGATGCGCCCGACATGTTCGGGCCAGCCCAGACCAAGGAAGTTCATGCCGCTATGCTCGGCGGGCCAGTCACGGCAAAGCTGCCGCAGCACCGCTTCCTTGCTGGCCACCTGTTCGACGAGCCACCAGCGGCGCCATTCGTAATCCAGCGACCATTGCGGGTCCGAGATACGGCAATCGGGCAGCCGGAAGTGGAAAGCGGGGCGCGGATTGACCGTGCCGCCCTTGCCATCGCTTGCGGCAATGATCTCGGGATGCAGCTCGACAAAGACCGGCAGCATATCCAGCCCGTGATTGCGCGACAAAGTGGCCTCGCGATAGGCGCGGATCACATCGGGCAGGGAAGCCTCCGGCCCGAGTTCCACCAGATGGCGCACCAGCTTTTCGGGATAGCGGTCGGTAAAGGGCAAAGCCTGCCGCGTCATCTCGATGGGAAGCGCCCGCCGCATCCACGGTTCAAGCAGCGCATAGGCCAGAAGCGGGCGCACCACATGGTCCGGCCCCGCAATCGAGGGGTTAAAATGCACGCCAAAGCCGTAAAAGGCGCTGGCTTCGCTGCCCAATGCCCCGCGCTCGCGCAGCGTTGTCAGAAAGGTGGAAAGATCGGCAAGCTGCTCCAAAGTCAGCGGCTGGGTCACGATCTCGACCGGAAGCACCTCGCGCCCGAGCCGCATCCCGAGATCGCGCAGCGGACCGGAAAGCGATTTGCGCAACGCGATGTCCAGATAGATATCCAGATCACCGATCCGCGTGCCACGCACCTTCCAGTCATCCCCTTCGGCGCGCTGAGCCGTGCCGCCCAGAAAAGTGGCGGCAAGTCGGGCCGTTTCCGCCTCGTCCAGACCGGCAAATTCCACCTCGACGCCGATACGGCGCGGGGTGCCATCCGGTCCGGTCCTATTGGGCAGCGGGGCAAAACGCTCTGGCGCGGCGATCCTTATATCGGTCATTCTCGTCTCCGTCCTATCCGGTGAACGCATCCCATCACGGAAACGTTCCCCAGATGTGACCGCCTTGCGCAACGCGGGCTTTCGACACCGGTCGCGGAGAAAGCGTCAGGGACGGGGCGTCAGTATCGCAAGGGATCGTGGCCGCAATTCATCAAAGCATAGCGCCAAGCGGCCTGCTGCGACAGATCTGCCGGACGGCCTGCCGCCAAGGTCCGCTCGATATCAAAGGTGATCTCGCGCATCTTGCTCCATTCGGCGGCGGTCAGATCGGTGGGCTTGAGGCGCGCAAGCTCCAGCACCTTCAGCGCCGTCAACTGGCCGTTCTGCCCCAGCATCGCACAGGCGCTGCGGCTTTCCTCGGTGTCCAGCCATGCTTCCAGCTCGGCCGGTTTCATATTCATCAGGTCATGCCAATCATCAAGAATGTCGCGTTGTTCATCCTGCGTCATGATGCCCCCCAGGTCAGGAATTGATCTGGAAAGAACGCCGCGCCGCAGCATCCGGTTCCCGAAAAGTTTACGGAACCGTCACAATGCAAAAGGCCGCCCCGAAGGGCGGCCCGAAGGCTTACAGACCGGCCTCGGATTCGATGTCCTTGCGGGACTTCCGCGCCCGTTCGGTGGCGGATTTCAACTGGCCACAGGCGGCCATGATATCCTCGCCACGCGGGGTGCGGATCGGCGAGGCATAGCCCGCTTTATAGATGATATCCGCGAACCGCTCGATCCGCTCCCAATCCGAGCGCTGATAGGGCGCGCCGGGCCATTCGTTGAAGGGGATCAGGTTGATCTTGGCGGGAATGCCCCTGATCAGCTTGATCAGACGGCGTGCATCCTCGTCGGTGTCATTCACATCCTTCAGCATCACATATTCAAAGGTGATGCGTTCCGAATTCGACAGGCGCGGGTAATCGCGCAGCGCGTTCAGCAGCGCCTCGATATTCCAGCGCTTGTTGATCGGCACCAGCTTGTTGCGCACCTCGTCGGTGGTGGCGTGGAAGCTGATCGCCAGAAGGCAGCCGATCTCTTCGGCGGTCTTGGCAATCTCCGGCACCACGCCCGAGGTCGACAGCGTGATCCGGCGACGCGAGAGCGACAGCCCCTCACCATCCATCACCACTTTCATCGCATCGCGGACGTTATCGAAGTTATAGAGCGGCTCGCCCATGCCCATCAGCACGACGTTCGACACAAGACGCTGTTCGTTCTTGGGCGAGTTCTGCTCGGGCCATTCGCCAAGATCGTCGCGCACCAGCATCAACTGGCCGACAATCTCGCCTGCGGTCAGGTTGCGCACCAGTTTCTGCGTGCCGGTATGGCAGAAGGAGCAGGTCAGCGTGCAGCCCACCTGAGACGACACGCACAGCGTCCCGCGCCCCTCTTCGGGGATATAGACGGCCTCGACCTCATGCCCGCCCTGAATACGCAGCAGATATTTGCGGGTGCCATCCTCCGAGATCTGACGCGTCACCACTTCGGGCAGGCGGATCTCGAACTTGGCCTCCAGCATCTCGCGGTAGGCTTTGGCCAGATTGGTCATCGCGTTGAAATCGCGCACGCCCCAGTAATAGACCCATTGCCAAATCTGGCCTTCACGCATCTTCGCCTGCTTCTCGGGCGTGCCAGCCTCGATGAGCGCCGCGCGCAGCTGCGGGCGGGTGAGGCCAACAAGATTGATCTTGTCGGAAGAGAGGTCTCTACGCGGGATCGTCAGCACGTCCTGCGTGATCGGTGCGGATGCGTCGGTCATGGCGATTTCCTGAAAATGAGTGGCCCCTATACAGGATTCGGCGCAAAATTCAAATAGCAAAGGCGCACAGGCCCAGCGCATCGGTCCCCGGGCCGCAAACCGGCGTGGTTATCGCCCCTGCAACTGTCCAACGACGGGCCAATGTCACCTGCGCCCGCCCTCCGGCTTCAGCCCTGCCGAGGAGGGATCAGGCCCCTGAGCACATCGCGCAACATGGCCTTTTGCGCAATCTCCAGCCGCACCGGAAGCGTCAGCACCTGCGGTCGGAAACTTGCCGGAAGGCGCACGGCGTCCTTTTCCGTGGTGACAAGCTGCAGTCCGGACTGTCTCGCCTCCAGCTCCAACCGCGACAGAAGCTGTCGGGTAAAGGGCTGGTGGTCATCCAGCGCCTCGCACCGCTGAAGATCCGCACCGAGGCCGCGCAGCGTGTCGAAAAACTTCTCGGGATGCCCGATGCCGGCAAAAGCAAGGCAGGCCAGCCCCTGCCAGTCCATGCCGGTGGCCAGAGGTTGCAGACTGGCCTTGAGATGCGGACAGGGCAAGGCATCGCCCCAAAGGGTCTGGAACCGCATCTGGGCCGCCTCGTTCCCGATCGACATCAGCAGATCCGCGCGCGCAAGCCCCGTTGCAACAGGTTCGCGCAAAGGGCCTGCAGGCAGACAGCGACCATTGCCGAAGCCCTTATGGGCATCCACCACCACGATCGTCAGATCCTTGACCAAGCCGGGATTCTGGTGACCGTCATCAAGCAAGATGACATCCGCACCCGCAGCTTCGGCGGCCTCGCCCCCACGGGCGCGGTCTTTTGAAACCCATGTCGGGGCAAAGGCGGCCAGTAGCAGAGGCTCGTCGCCCACCTCCGCCGCCTGATGGCGATCGGGATCAACCTGCACGGGCCCCTCCAGATGCCCCCCGTGCCCGCGGCTGACAATATGCGGGGTCAGCCCTTCCTCCTGCAGCATCTGCGCGATGGCGATGGTGGTCGGGGTCTTCCCCGTGCCGCCCGCATTGATATTCCCGACACAGATCACCGGCACCGAAAGGTGAACGCCCCTATGCGCAAGACGCTTCTGTGTGGCTTTCGCGGTCACATGTCCTAACGGGGCCAGCAATCTTGCCATAAGGCTTGGCTGTGAAGGGGCGCTATACCAGAAGGCGGGCGGGCGCATGGGTGGCTCCGATCATGACAGGGAATTAGGGCGCGGCGGGAAGGGCCTGATGGATGGCATCGATCAGGGCTTCTATCGCGCCCGCACCAGCGGTTTCAACATCCCAGGCATTGCGGGCCAGAAAGGCGGCGCGATGCGGGGCAAGCAGGTCGATCACCGCTTCGGACAGATCGTCCTTCGAGGTCAGGCGCTTGCTGGCCTGACCGGCCTGAAGCTCGTGATAGGCGGCCTCGAAGGCGCCGGTATCCGGCCCGTGCAGCACCGCCGAGCCAAGAGCGGCGGCCTCCATAGGCGAGCGCGGCGCGCGCGACTGGCCACTGAAGGTGCCGCCGATATAGGACAGCGGGGCCAGCCGGTACCACAAGCCGTAATCATCGGGGTCATCGGCAATGAAGACCTGCGTATGCGGGTCCGGCTCGCCCTCCAGAGAGCGCCGCGCGACATGCCAGCCCTCATCCGTCAGCCTCTGCGCCAGCTCCACGGCATCGCCGGAACTGTCGGGGGCCAGAAACAGCAGCAGCCGGTGGGCATGGCGCAGGGCCTGCATATGGGCCTCAAGCACCATGTCCATCTCGTCCTCGGGCACCGAGGTCGCAAACCATGTGGGGCGGTTTTGCAAAAGATCGCCCATCGCCACCAGCTCTTTTCCGGAACAGCTTAACGGCGGCGGCGGCAGCGACAGCGGGCCGCAGGCGATCAGCCGGTTCGGATGCGCGCCGAGGCCGATCAGATGCAGGTTTTCCTCGGTGGTCTCGGTCAGAATGGTATGGACCATGCGCAGCAGCCGCGCGGCATAGGCGGTTCGGGGATGGTGCCCGCCCGCCAGAATGATCGGGATCGCGTGGCTATGCGCCCCCGAAATCAGCGCAGGCGGCAGATCCTGCCCGATCAGCAGCACCAGATCGGGCGCCCAGACCGTGAGCGCGGCGTGGATATCGGCATTGGTATCGGGCGGATCGGGAAAGGGATGGCATTCCCGCGGCAGCGCCACACGATCCAGCAAAGTCGCAGGACCTGTCACGATAAACGGACGGTCCGCCAGACGCCCGATCAGCATCTGCAGCACAGCTTCGATATGGGGAAGGGAGGAAACGCCCGACAGCCGGACCCAGATGGGTGGCTTCGTGCGGCCTGCAACGGGCGTCAGACGCTCGGGCAGGGCAGATGGCCGGTTCAGCCCCGACAGTTTCAGGTGCAACCAGAGCGGAACCGGCATGATAGGGTATCAGAACCCGAGTTCGGCGGTCGGCGCCGCTTCCATTTCTTCATCGCGCAGGCGATGGAGATGCGCGATGAAATAACGCATATGGGCGTTATCCACGGTGCGCTGCGCTTCGGCTTTCCAAGCGTTGAAAGCTTCCGCATAATTGGGATAGATCCCGACGATGTGGATGTCTTTTACGTCGCGAAAGACGGTCTTCTGCGGATCGATGAGTTCGCCGCCGAACACGAGATGCAGACGTTGCGTCGGAGATTTGGGCATTTCGATGAACCTCTCTTGTGAGAATGGCGCGACCCTAGGCCAAGCGCGCGCGCTTCTCAAGGTATGCAGCGCATTTGGTTGCTTTTCAAATGCGTGAGCAAGAGATACCTAATTGCCATGACACAGACACTTTCCCAGATCTACGAGGCCCGCGTGGCCGAGGGCACCCTGCGTGGCGATGATGCGCAGCGCGCCGTATTACCGCTTCTGGAGCGCGTTCGCCGCGATCTGGAAACCCTCCCCGAGACCCCGCCCAAAGCCGGATTTTTCGGTATGTTCGGCAAAAAAGCCGCGCCGCCGCAGATCAAGGGCTTGTATCTTTGGGGCGGCGTAGGACGCGGGAAATCCATGCTGATGGACCTGTTCTGCGAGGCGGTCACAGCGCCCAAGCGCCGCGTGCATTTCCACGCCTTCATGCAGGAAGTGCAAAACGACATCGAGAAAGCGCGCAAGGCCAAGGTCGAGGATGCGATCCAGCCGGTGGCAAAACGAATCGCTTCCGAGCTGAAACTGCTCTGTTTCGACGAGATGCAGATCACCGATATCGCCGATGCGATGATCGTGGGGCGGCTGTTCGAGTTGCTGTTCGAAGCGGGTGTCGTGGTGGTGACCACCTCGAACCGCGTGCCCGAGGATCTGTATAAGGACGGGCTTAACCGCCAGCTTTTCCTGCCCTTTATCGCGATCCTGCGCGACAAGCTGGAGGTGCACGAGATCATCTCGGTCAATGACTACCGCCAGAACCGTCTGTCGGGGCAGCAGGTCTATTTCACCCCCGCCGACCGTGAAGCCAAGACGCAGATGGACAGCCTTTGGGCTGAACTGACCGGCGGCCATGACGAGAAACTGTCTCTGGCCCATAAGGGCCGCGAAATCACGTTGCCGCATTACCACAATGGCGTGGCGCGCGCGTCGTTCTGGGATCTATGTGCCGCAAATTTGGGCGCTGGCGACTATCTGGTTATCGCCGAAAATGTTCGCGTTTTGTTTTTGGACGGGATTCCCAGTCTGGATTCATCTAAATTTAACGAGGCTAAGCGTTTTGTAACCATGATCGATGCGCTCTACGAGGCGAAGGTCCGGCTGATTGCCTCTGCAGCAGCCGAACCCGAACATCTCTATAACGAGGGCACCGGCAGTTTCGAATTTGAACGCACCGCCTCCCGTTTGCGCGAAATGCAGGCCGCGGATTGGGGGCAAGACCACGGAGACTGAGATGCAGGCCCTAGAGCGCGATATTTCCCGGATCGAAGAGATCGAAGCGGTTGCCCGAGATCTGAAACGCGCTCTGAACCTGTTACCCGGCTGGGCGGGCACCCGTGTGGAAGAGGTGCTGCGCCTGACCCCAGACCGCGCCGTGGCGGTCATCCGCCGCCGCGACGAAAGCTTTGTGCTCAAGCAGTTCTTCGGTGACAAGGGCCCTGCCCGCGCCACCCTGATGGCCGAGGCTCTGGGCCATGCGGGCCATATGCAGGACGGGGCGCATCGGGTGGTGGCGCTGGTGGCCTCTTTCGCCTCGCAGGGCATGATCATCATGGGCCGCACCCCCGGTCTCCGGCTGGATCGCGTCCTCAAAGATGCCGCCCCCGATATGCGGCTGCGGCTGGTCGGGGCGGCGGGACACTGGCTGGCACGCTACACCGCGCCCACCCGCGAAGAAGGCCGGTTCTACGCCACTTTCTGGCTGCGCCAGATCGAGGACCTTCCGCACCGGCATATGCAGGGCGAGGCGCGCAGGCTATCGGGCGAAATCCTCGACAAACTGGCCCGTATGGCGCCCGATCTGAATGGCAAGATGGTGCTGCGCGCCCGCAGCCACGGAGATTTCGTCGACCGCAACCTGAATGTCGCCCCTGACGGTAAAACGCTCTGGGGCTTCGATATCGACCGGTTCCCGCTCCTGCCGATTGCCCGTGATATGGCACGTTTCCTCAGCTGGCGGGCGAGCGACCGCGCGGAGCATCTGGGGCGCGCCGGCCTGCCGGTCGACGAGGTTACGGCCATGTCGGCAAGCGATGTCCTGCCGCAGGCCGAATGGCAGGACATGGTGCCCTTCTTCGCGGGCGAGACATTGGTCCGCCGGTTTGCCGACCGCCTCGGCGACGCGGACCGCCTGATCCCCGTCGCTAAGGCGTGGCTTGGCTGATCGGCGCGGCCCTCAGCTTCTGGGCATCTGGTCAAGGATCTCGCGTACGCGCGGGATCACCTTCGTGCCGTAAAGCTCGATATTGCGCAGGATGGCCGAGGCTTTCTGCGGACCCGAGCTGTATTTCAACTGGAACCGGCTCAGCCCCAGCGTCGCCACTGTCGAGGCGATTTTCAACGCGACCGTCTCGGGCGCGCCGACATAAAGCGAGCCATGTTCGATTTCGCGCAGGTAATCCTCGCGCCGCAGCGGCGGCCAGCCCCGCGAGGCGCCAATCGACGCATGCATCTTCTGGTAGCCCTCGAAATAGGTCTCGCGGGCAAGCTCGTCGGTTTCGGCCACAAAGCCCGGACTATGCACGCCGACCTCTTTCGGCGTGGTCCCCATCTGCGCATGGGCGCGGCGATACAGATCCACCAGTGGCGCAAAGCGCGCAGGCGCACCGCCGATGATCGCCACCAGCAGCGGCAGATCATGCGCCGCCGCCGAGACGATACTCTCGGGCGAGCCCCCCACACCGCGCCATGTCCGGATGGGAACTTCGGGGCGCGGATGGACCATGGCGTTTTTCAGGGCAGGCCGGAAGCGGCTTTCAAAGCTCACCTTCTCGTTGCGGATCAATGTGACGAACTGTTCGAACTTCTCGTCAAACAGCGCCTCGTAATCCTCCAATGCGAAACCGAACAGCGGAAAGCTCTCGGTAAAGGACCCGCGGCCAAGGGTGACTTCGGCGCGCCCCTGCCCGAAAGCATTCATGGTGGAAAACCGCTGGAACAGGCGGATCGGGTCGTCCGAGCTGAGCACCGTCACCGACGTTCCGACCTTGATACGCGAGGTCTGTGCCAGAATGGCCGACATGATCGGCTCCGGCGAGGAGATCGCGAAATCGGGGCGGTGATGCTCGCCCAGACCAATGAAATCGGCCCCCGCCTCTTCGGCCAGAACCCCTTCGGCCACGGTATTGCGGATCACCTGCGCCGGCGACAACCGCTCGCCGCTATCGTCGGTCGTGATATCCCCGAATGTATCGAGGCCAAGTTCGAGATGGGTCATGAAAGGCTCCTTCGCTGGAGCACAATCTAGGCAAAACGGGGCCAGCTCCCCAGCCCCTTTCCCGCACAGACCCTGTTCAAAAAGATCAGCCGTTCTCGCGCAGCACAGCGCCCGCCAGATAGAGCGAGCCGCAGATCAGCACCCGCGCATGGGGATCTTTCGCGACAATATCCGCCAGAGCCTGCGCAACCGTCTCTGCCTCGGCCACATGGGCAAAGCCCGCGCGGGTGGCCGCCTCTGCGGTGGCCTCTGCCGGAAGGGTATTGGCCTCACCGGGGATGGACACAGCCGTCAGGCTCCGGGCGCGCTTGGCCAGCGGATGCAGATACCCCACGATATCCTTGGTATTCAACATGCCGCAAATCAGATGCGTAGGGCGGGCGGGCAGGCGGTCCAGCGTTGCCGCAATCACCGCGCCTGCGGCAGGGTTATGCCCGCCATCCAGCCACAGCTCCGCACCTTGCGCGGCCTCGACCAGAGGGCCGGTCTTCAGCTTCTGCATCCGTGCGGGCCACTCGGCCTGTGTCACCGCCGCCTCACAGGCGGCCTCGTCACAGCCAAGGAAACGCAGCGCCGTCAGCACGGCGCCTGCATTCATCACCTGATGCGGTCCGGGAAGATTGGGCAGCGGCAGATCCAGCAGGCCGGTCTCGTCCTGATAGACCAGACGCCCCGCCTCTTCGCGCACATGCCACTGCTGGCCATAGGCCAGAACCGGCGCGCCCAGACGCGCGGCGCGGGCCTCGATGACCTCCAGCGCCTCGTCATGCTGCGGGCCGATGATCACCGGAACCCCGCGCTTGATGATGCCCGCCTTCTCGGCGGCAATCTCGGCCAGAGTCTCGCCCAGATATTGCTGGTGGTCCAGATCGACAGGCGTGATGATCGACAGCGCAGGCGTGATCACATTGGTCGCATCCAGCCGTCCGCCAAGCCCCACCTCCAGCAGCGTGTAATCCGCCGGATGGCGCGAAAAGGCCAGAAAGCCCGCACAGGTGGTGATCTCGAAAAAGGTGATATTCCCGCCGTTGTTGCGGGCCTCGCATTCATCCAGCATGGCAGAAAGCTCGGCCTCGGAAATCAGCTCTCCGGCCAGACGGATGCGCTCGTGAAAGCGCGCCAGATGCGGTGAGGTATAGGCATGGACCGACTTGCCCGCCGCCTCGAGCCCCGCGCGGATCATGGCTTGGGTGGATCCCTTGCCATTGGTCCCCGCAATATGGATCGCGGGCGGAATCTTGTCCTGCGGCTCGCCCAAAGCGGTCAGCAGACGCTCCATCCGGTCCAGCGTCAGATCGATGATCTTGGGATGCAGCCCCATCAGACGCTGCAGGATGATATCGGACGTGTCCCTCATGAAAGCCCCCTCAGGCATAGGCAATCAGGGTGCGCCAATGGCGCATCCCTGCGCGGGGGCGGGGGCTCGATGCCCGCGGCGCCGCGACCCGCCGATATCGTGCAAACGCCGGGTCGCTCCGGCGCGACAGGTCAACCCTTGGCGTCCGCCGCAGGCTGGGGCGCGGCTTTGGCGGCGGCAGGCGCCTCCTCAGCCACTTCAGGCACCTCTGCCTTGATTTCCGGCGCAGGCAGATCGGCGGCAATCGCAGGCGGCATGTTCATCATCATACGGATGATGGTGATCAGTTCCTCACGCAGCTCCTTGCGGGGCGTCACGCGGTCCAGCATACCGTGATCCAAGAGATATTCGGCGCGCTGGAAACCCTCGGGCAGCTTCTCGCGGATGGTCTGCTCGATCACACGCGGGCCTGCAAAGCAGATCAGCGCATTGGGCTCGGCAATCTGCACATCGCCCAGCATCGCATAAGAGGCCGTCACCCCACCGGTGGTCGGATGGGTCAGCACAACAATATAGGGCAGGCCCGCTTCGTGCAGCATATCCACAGCCACAGTCGTGCGCGGCATCTGCATCAGCGACAGAATCCCCTCCTGCATCCGCGCACCACCGGCGGCCGAAAACAGCACCAGCGGGCGGCCCAGTTTCACCGCGCGTTCGGCTGCGGCCACAATCGCATTGCCGACATACATCGACATCGACCCGCCGATGAAGCTGAAATCCTGCGCCGCCGCCACGATGGGGGTGCGACCGATCTCGCCCTCGACCACCAGCATGGCTTCTTTCTCGCCGGTATTCTTCTGGGCGGCTTTCATCCGCTCGGGATATTTCTTCTGGTCCTTGAAATGCAGCGGATCGACGATCGGCTCCGGCACTTTCACCTCGGTGAAGATGCCACCGTCAAACAGCGCCTCGAAGCGCCTGCGGGGGCTGATCGCCATGTGGTGGCCGCAATTCGTGCAAACATTCAGGTTCTGAGCCAGTTCGCGGTGAAACAGCATGGACCCGCATTCCGGACATTTCGTCCAGAGATTTTCCGGGATCTCCCGGCGCGAGAAAAGCGAATTGATCTTCGGGCGGACGTAGTTCGAGATCCAGTTCATGTTCTTGCGGCCCCTTTGGCTCCTATTGCGGTCCAGATAAGACGGGTCGCGAAGAAATGCAATCAACCAGCGTTCAAACCCGCAGGCTCAGGCGGATCAAAAGCCATGAAACCGTAATTGACGCACCATCGACCAGCATTGCTGGGGCGATTGTGTTAAAATCTTGGAGGTTCGCCACAATACTGAACAGGGCAACCCCGTCGATATGGCCGTAATAGCTGACCAGCAGGATCGCCGAGAGGTTATTGACCAAATGGAAGGCCAGCGCCGCGCCCAGATTGCCGGTCCGTGCGGTCAGATCCGAGGCCAGAACACCGTAGAACGCCGCCCAGATCACCGGCCACAGCGCCTGTGCGCCATAGGTGCCCGCGTCGTAATGCAGCACCCCGAACAGGATCGATGGCCCCCCCATGCAGATCAGGACATTGTTGTTCGACCACGCGCCCAGCTGCTGCATCAGAAAGCCGCGAAACAGCACTTCCTCGGAGCAGATCTGCACGAAGACAAGCGGGATAACCACAGGCCACCACGGCAGCGCCGCCGACAGCGCCGTGGCATGGCCGACATCCGGTGCCCGTGAACCGATCCACGCCATCACCACCCCCAACGCCAGCAGGGGCCAGAAGGCACGGCGGAAATCGGCCCCCCATCCGGCGCCGAACAGGCTGTTGGCGGGGCGTTTGCACAGATATTGCGTGACAATCAGCACGCCAGCCACAAGCGGCAGAAAGCTTGCCAGCAGCACGGTGACGCCAAAGGGGCTGGAGCCGGTGGCAATTTCCTGCAACCGGAAAACCTGCGCCATCCCCGTCATATGGGCGAGGCTCATCCCGATCAGGGTCGAGGCCCCCAGCGCATAGATCGCCATAATCGCGAGAATCCCGACAAGGCTGCGCCAGAGTTCGGCGGTGGCACGGGCGGGGGCGGTGTAGCTGGCAAGCAGGGGATAATGGGGCACGTCAGATCCGGGCGGTTACAGAATATGCCGCACAGTAAGAGCTTTGCGCGGCCTTGTCATCAAACGCTCTTTCGGGTTGCGCCTCTTTACATTCCCTGCCGGCCGGCAGACAGTCGCGATCCTGTTTTTCCCACATCCATACGGCCTTAGGGAGGTTCCTGTGTTTGAAGTCTCGTTCGATCTGGCCATGCTGCTTTTGGGAGCCGCTTTTCTGGCGGGGTTTGTGGATGCCATTGCCGGAGGGGGCGGGCTGATCACCGTGCCGATCCTGATCATGGCAGGGGCCTCGCCGCTACAGGCGCTGTCCACCAATAAGGTGCAGGGCGTCTTCGGAGCCGCCACCGCGGCTTTATCCTATGCCGGATCGGGGCATGTGAATTTGCGGACACAATGGAAGGCGGCGCTTTTGTCGGGCTGTGCGGGTCTGCTGGGCGCAGTCCTTGTGTCGAAGATCCCGACCGACGGGCTGCGTTATGCGCTGCCGGTGATCCTGATCGCGATTGCCGCCTTTTTCGCCTTCCGTCCGGGCCTGGGGGACGAGGACCGCGCCCAGCGTATGCCCCCCGCCACCTTCACCGCCTTCATCGTGCCCCTGATCGGCTTTTACGATGGCCTGATCGGCCCCGGCACGGGGAGCTTTTTCATGATCGGCTTCGTGATGCTGGCGGGCTATGGCGTGCTGAAGGCCACCGCCCATACCAAGCTTCTGAATTTCGCCTCCAATACCGGCGGGCTGATCGGCTTTGCCGCGATGGGTGCCCCTTGGTGGATCATGGGGCTCTCGATGGGCGTGGCGCAGATTTTCGGGGCGCGGCTGGGCTCGCATATGGCCATGAAAAACGGGGCCCGACTGATCCGCCCGCTGCTGGTGGCCACCTCGAGCCTGCTGGCGCTGAAGCTTATCTGGGATCTGCTGTAACGCCCGCGCCCTCCAGCTCGTAAGGCAGGGCAAATTCCTCCAGCCTGTGGCGCAGCTGCGCGTGATCACATTCGGGGGCGGTCCGGATATGCGCCACAAGCCCGCGCCTGCGGTCCTGACGCACCTCCGCGACATGCGCTGCCAGTCCGGCTTCGGCCAGAACATCCGAAAGCACGCGCTGGATCGCCCGACGCCGGAGTTCGGGCTTGAAGATTTTGCCCACCGCCGTCTTCGGCAGTTCCGGCAGGATTTCGATATGTTTGGGAATGGCGGCGCGTTCATGGACATGCTCGCGCAGATAGGCCATCAGCTCGGCCTCGCTGACCTGATGGCCCTGACAGAGTTCGACATAGACACAGGGCAATTCGCCCGCAAAGGCATCCGGCTGGCCGATGGCACCGGCATTGGCAATCGCGGGGTGGCGGGCCAGCGGCTCTTCGATCACCGCAGGGTCGATATTATGCCCACCGCGAATGATCAGATCCTTTGCCCGCCCCGTGATCCAGAGATAGCCATCGGCATCGATACGCCCCAGATCACCGGTGCGCAGGAAGCCGTCTTCGGTATGGCGGGCCTCGCCATTGGGGCAGGCATCCTGTGCCACCCCGGGATTGCGCACACAGATCTCGCCGATCTCGTCCACGGCACAGGCGATCTCGTCCCCGTATTCCTGACGCCGGATACTGACCTGCGTATAGGGCATCGCAATACCGATAGAGCCGATCTTCTTGACCCCGTCGGGCGGGTTCACGGCCACCAGACAGGTGGCCTCGGTCAACCCGTAGCCTTCGGCGATCTCGACCCCCGTGGCGGCGGTGAAGCGGTGATAGAGCTCGCGCGGCATCGGCGCCGAGCCCGAGATCGCGATCCGCAAAGACGAGATATCAGCATCGACCTTGCGCTGCATCAGCGCCGAACAGGCCGTGGGCACGGTGATCAGGAAGGTCACCTTCCAGCGTTCGATCAGCTTCCAGAAATTGTCGAACACCCCTGTCCCGCGATAGCCCGCGGGCGTGGGGTAAATGACATGCGCGCCGCTGGCGATGGCCGACATCAGCACCGGATAGGCCGCAAAAACATGGAACATCGGCAACGGACACAGCAGCACATCCTCTTCGGTGAACAGAAGATGCCCGCCCAACCAGCCGTTATAGATCATCCCCGAGACCCGATGCTGGGCAATCTTGGGTGCGCCCGTAGTGCCACCGGTATGGAAAATCGCCGCGATACGATCTTCGGGCGGATCATCAAAGACCAGACGGTCCGCAGGCTGGCTTGCGCAGAGGCTATGGAAATCGTGATAGCGGCGGTTTTCAAGCCGCGCCGTTTTGGGCCGCAGGAAAGGCACGGCCAGCCGTTTGACCCCGCGCAGATAGCGCGCCAGATCGATCTCGATGATATCGGTGACCTCGGGCGCATCAGCCAGGGCCTGCGCCATCTTCTGGGCGATATCGGTCTGGGGAAAGGCGCGCAGGGTGATCACCACACGGGTTCGGGTCTCGCGCAGGAGCGCCGCGATATGTTCGGCATCCAGCAGCGGGTTGATCGGAAAGATCGTCGCTGCCACCGTACCTGCCAGAAAGCTGATCACGGCTTCATTGCAATTTGGCAGCACATAGGCCACGCGGTCCTCCTGCCCGATCCCGCGCGCATGGAGCGCATTGGCCAGCCGGGTCACCGCCGCCAGAAGCGCGGCCCAGTCCAGAGTTTCGGCAGGGGCTTTAGGGGCCGAGAACAGCTGGAAGGAAATCGCCGGACGCTGCGGATGCGCCTGCGCCGTTTGCGAAAGGAAGCGGTGGATCGTGGGCGCTTTGGGACGGTCGGGCCAGGCCATCTCGGCCTCGACGGTCTGGCGATCCTCTAGGGTCTTAAAATGTCTCATCGCGCGACATCCCACTGGTCAAATAATACCCGCCTCAAGCGTGATTGTGCTGGTCTAACGAATTTGGCAGGGTAAATCCACGGCTTGCTTGCGCGCAGATGCACGGGAAATCGGAAGAATGCCTCAACAATGATGTGAAATTCATCCACAGGGGCTTTCCTGTAGGGTCAATTTTGCGCTACTATCCGCAAATCGAGTTGAAATCCGTTTCACGCTAAGAAAAAGAGCATAAGCCATTCTGGCGGGACCGAGGCACCAAGCAGCTGGAGGCTGTATCTATGATGAATTCCGTTCTGCGCACCACTGTTGCCGTGGCGATGACCTGTGCGGCCATGAGCCTGCCTGCATTGGCGCAGGAAACCACCAACCGTGTCGCTGCTGAAACCGACTGGAGCGTCTTTGTTGAAAACAGCCCGAAAGAATGCTGGGGCGTTTCGGCACCGAAGACGACCGTGAACACCAAAGACGGCAAGCCGGTTCAGGTGCGCCGCGGTGATATCCTGCTCTTCGTCACCTTCCGCCCGGGCAAACAGCCCGAAGTGTCTTTCATGGGCGGCTATCCCTTCGCAGGTGGCTCGACCGTGGATATGACCGTGGGCAGCAACACATTCAAGCTGTTCACCGATGGCGAGGGCGCATGGGCCGGTTCTCCTGACGAGGACAAGAAGATCATCGCAGCGCTGAAAGCCGGTGCCGATGTCAAGCTGACCGCCCATTCCGCGCGCGGCACGCAAACGCAGGACACCTTCTCGCTCATGGGCTTCACCGCCGCAATGGGCGAGGCGGAAAGCCGCTGCAAATAAGCGGACGCTTAAGTTAATAAAAAACGGGCCAAACGGCCCGTTTTTTATTGCCGCGATACCGGTGCGGTTTTCGCCAGACTCCAGGCACAAGCGGGCCGGTGATGTTCAGAGTGACCTGCCTGATTGAGCACATCGCACGCGGGGGCTATCTTCAGGCGCAAGAAAACCTCTGCGCTAAACCGCTATTTTCACGGGCTTTGGCCAAAGATGCCCCTCCGTACAAATAGCGGACGCCTTTCCGATGCGCAGTCCACCCGGATCGAAGCCGCCATCGCCAGCACCACGTCGCAGATCGAGGCTCTCAATACGGATCATGGCCATGACCCAGACAGTCGAGACGGGATGCGGATCACGATCATCAGCAATGTAGGGAGCCTCTTCGGAGGCCCTTCTTCGCTCCAAGGTGTTGATAGGCAACAAAAAAGCCTCCCTAGGGAGGCTCTGCGGCTCGTTCGCTAAATTTGGTTGCGGGAGTAGGATTTGAACCTACGACCTTCAGGTTATGAGCCTGACGAGCTACCGGGCTGCTCCATCCCGCGTTATTTGTGTCTGATTTGGGGGGTGTTATCGTTATAGAGATGAATGACGCTCTTTATTAGGTTTGGCGGTGACCTACTCTCCCACGTCTTGAGACGCAGTACCATTGGCGTGTTGGCCCTTAACGGCCGGGTTCGGAATGGGACCGGGTGTATAGCCAGCGCTATGACCACCAAACCGAATAAAGAGCGTCCAAGTCAAGTTGTGTTGTATGCATGATTTTGATCTGCAGGAGTGTCTGTCTACTACTGGATCAAATCAAGCCAATCGGGCAATTAGTACTGGTCAACTGAATGCATTGCTGCACTTACATCTCCAGCCTATCGACGTGGTGGTCTTCCACGGCCCTCAAGGGATACCTAGTTTTGAAGGGGGCTTCCCGCTTAGATGCTTTCAGCGGTTATCCTGTCCGGACATAGCTACCCAGCACTACCGTTGGCACGATAACTGGTCCACCAGTGGTCCGTTCACCCCGGTCCTCTCGTACTAGGGGCAACTCTTCTCAAGTATCCTACACCCACGGCAGATAGGGACCGAACTGTCTCACGACGTTCTAAACCCAGCTCACGTACCTCTTTAAACGGCGAACAGCCGTACCCTTGGGACCTGCTCCAGCCCCAGGATGAGATGAGCCGACATCGAGGTGCCAAACGGTGCCGTCGATATGGACTCTTGGGCACCATCAGCCTGTTATCCCCAGAGTACCTTTTATCCGTTGAGCGATGGCCCTCCCACTTGGGACCACCGGATCACTATGGCCGACTTTCGTCTCTGCTCGACTTGTCAGTCTCGCAGTCAGGCAGGCTTTTGCCATTGCACTCAACGACCGATTTCCGACCGGTCTGAGCCCACCTTCGCGCGCCTCCGTTACTCTTTGGGAGGCGACCGCCCCAGTCAAACTACCCGCCACACAGGGTCCCGGATCCGGATAACGGACCGCGGTTAGACATCAAGAGTGCGAAGGGTGGTATCTCAAGGATGCCTCCACCGGAACTGGCGTTCTGGTTTCAAAGGCTACCACCTATCCTGCACATCACAATCCTGATGCCAGTGTGAAGCTGTAGTAAAGGTTCATGGGGTCTTTCCGTCTAACCGCGGGTAGTGTGCATCTTGACACACAGTTCAATTTCGCTGAGTCCACGTTTGAGACAGCGGGGAGATCGTTACGCCATTCGTGCAGGTCGGAACTTACCCGACAAGGAATTTCGCTACCTTAGGACCGTTATAGTTACGGCCGCCGTTTACCGGGGCTTCAATTCAGAGCTTGCACCCCTCCTTTTAACCTTCCGGCACCGGGCAGGCGTCAGACTGTATACGTCGCCTTACGGCTTCGCACAGCCCTGTGTTTTAAGTAAACAGTCGCCACCCCCTAGTTTGTGCCCCCCACCACTAGTTGCCTAGCGATGGGGCCTCCTTCTCGCGAACTTACGGAGGCATTTTGCCGAGTTCCTTAAACGTGGTTCTCTCAAGCGCCTTGGTATTCTCTACCAGTCCACCTGTGTCGGTTTCGGGTACGGTCTTATAGAGAGGCTATTTCCAGGGACCTGTAGGCTGCCCACACAATCCGATAAGTGTGAACAACGGTTCAGATCCGTCACCATCTCACGGCCCAGGAATATTAACCTGGTTCCCATCGACTACGCCTTTCGGCCTCGCCTTAGGGGCCGGCTTACCCTGCTCAGATTAGCTTTAAGCAGGAACCCTTGGACTTTCGGCGACAGGGTCTCTCACCCTGTTTGTCGCTACTCATGTCAACATTCTCACTTCTGATCACTCCACCGGATGCCTTACAGCCCGGCTTCACAGTCA